>NZ_JBIBSF010000027.1:0-1572 GCF_043077165.1 Streptomyces kanasensis | reverse complement strand
CCCGCGGCGAAGCCGGCGCCCACCACGCCACACCCCCACCGCGCCCCGCGCCGGGCCCGGCCACCCCCGGCCAGCCGCCGCCCACCGCGCACGCGGCCGCGCGCTCCGGCGGCCCGTACGGCGGGGGCTCCGCCGTACGGGCGGCCCCGTCACATGTCGAACAGGCCGATGGTGCCGGTGGACTTGTCATCGCCCATGTCGAACATGGCGACCTGGGCGGCCTTCGGCCTGGTGGTGAACTCCGTGGCGGACATGGCACGCCAGTCCTTCGCGGGGGCGGCCTTGGCGGCCGTCGCGGCGGGGGCCTTCCGCTCGGTGAGGTCGGCAACGACGATTTCCGTGCACGGGGCCGCGTCGCGCCACTCGTCGATGTACTGGGAGGTGTCGCCGCTGCACCCCTGCTCCAGGGTGATGCCGGTCTGACGCTCGAATCGCTCGTACTGGGCTCCCCGGGTCTCCTCCCGCGTCCAACATCCGCTGTGGCGGAAGGGGGCCGACTCCTGGGGGATCAGAAACACCCCGTGCCGGGCCACTTCGGCGGCGATGTCGATGACGTGGTACTCGAACCGGCTGCCGGTGTAGCGGGGAGCCGTGCGCCCGCCGCGCGCCACCGCCCCGTACGGCGGGTTCGCAAGGGCCACGTCGAACGGGCCCCCCAGGTCCATGGTCGGCACGTCGAAGACGTCGGCGCAGATCCACGTTGCCTCGGGGAGGACCTTGCGGCCTACGCGGACGTACTCCGGGTTCTTCTCGATGCACACGATCTCGCGCGCTGCCCCGTGGGAGCCGAGGTAATGGCTCGCCGTCCAAGCCAGGCGGCCGATTCCGGCACACAGATCGATTACCCGGTCTTTGCCGAATGCCTCGATCACCATGTCTACGGCGAGACCGCCGGGGGTGAAGAACGCGCCGTCGAGCCGGGCGGTCCCCTCCTCCATCAGGTTGTCGAGCACGAATTCCCGCTCGCGGGGGGTGAGCTCGCGGTCCAGCTTGATCAGGTCCTGCGCCTTGCGGTGCCTGGTTGCCTGCTCGGTGGTCAACTTCGCCATGGGGTCCGCCGTTCCGTTCGGGTTTCGAGTGGTGATGCCGGTCGGGGTGCCACCCCCTCCCAACAAGCTCTATATTACCAGCATTGAACCGGATCACATAGCCGAGAAGGGGGTCTGACCAGGGTTTTTCTCGGAAGTTCCATGATCTTTTAGAGAGCGTCCGAGCCCGTCCGACCCCCCTCCTTGCCAGCCGTCTTTCCCTCCCCCGGCCCCGGGCCGGCCCGCACCTTTCCCACCGGCTCCAGCTCGGCCTGGCCCTCCTCGACCTCAGCCCTCCGCGGCCACCACCGCGGTGCCGGCGGACGACGGCGGCGCGCAGGAACCGCGCCGGCCCCCACCACCGGCATCAGTCCGCCCCCCGGTCCCCGGGGGGCGGGCGTCCGGAGGAGCCCCCCGGGGCCCCGCGCAAGGGAGCGCAGCGACCGCAGCCCGCGCGCAGCGCGGGCCGCAATAAGGAGGGCCCCCAGGGCCCGACGACTGCGGCGCACGGCCGGATCGCACCAAAGGTGCGATGCCCACCCAC
>NZ_JBIBSF010000026.1:0-2138 GCF_043077165.1 Streptomyces kanasensis | reverse complement strand
CCCGCGGCGAAGCCGGCGCCCACCACGCCACACCCCCACCGCGCCCCGCGCCGGGCCCGGCCACCCCCGGCCAGCCGCCGCCCACCGCGCACGCGACCGCGTGCTCCGGTGGTGTACCCACGACGGGCGCACCGGGCCGCTGGACCGGCGGCGCGGCCGTCGCCCGGCGTGAGGTGCGGGCGCGTCCGTCGTCGGCCGCCGCGCCACGGCGGCCGGTCGGCGCGCTCCCGCCGGCCGGGGGGAGGGCTTCCCCTCCCCCCTCGGCTTTGCGTCACCCCTGGGCGGGGGCTGCGGCGGTGTCGAGCGGTTGGGCCTGCTCGCGCTGCTGGGCGGTCTCGATCATCTCGGCGCGCATCTCCTGGTAGGCGGCGTGGGCGGCTTCCTCCGCCGCGCGCTCCGCCTCGTCCGCCTCCGCTGCCTTGTCCGGCGTGGCGGTGGTGTCCAGGATCGCCTTAGCGGCGCGGACGACCGTTGTGCTTGCGGCTGCGAGCGTCTCGCGGACTTCTTCGGCGGTCCGGCCTGCCCAGTTCGCGATGTACGGGACGGAGGTAAGGGCGGCGTCCAGACCGGCCGCCCCGGCGACGATGTACGCGACGGATTCGGCTTCGCACTCCATGCGGCCCCGGTGGCGGCGGTACTCGTCCATGTTCGCGACGTGGCCGCACTCGATGTGCGCGCCTTCGTGGGCGAGCGTGATCACGCGGTGCGCCTCGGGGTCGCTGGCCTGGATGCCGACTACGCGGGTCTTAGGGTCGGTGTACCCGTCCGCGCGGCCGGTGGACTCCAGCCGCACCGTGTACCCGTGGCCCTCTATGTGAGTCGTAAGGGCGTCCCAGAGTTCGGCCAGGGCGTCGCCTCCCACCTTCCCGCCGAGCGTATAGGCGGGCTCCGTGGACTCTTCGGGGGTGACCTCCTCCCCGACGGGGTCAGTCTGGCTGATGTCGAACACGGCGACGGTCTTAAAGATGGTCCGCTTCTTCTCCTGGCCGTTCTCGTCCAGGACCGGCGCGCCGTTCTCGTCCTTCTTCTTCACCGTCATGGGGGCGAAGATCCGCAGTCCCTTTTCCCCCTTGCGGACGGAGCGGCCGTGCTCCTTCCACTCCCGGAAGCCGCGCACCTGGGTGGCGTGCGGGCACTGGGCCAGGATCAAAAGCATGTTGTTGGCGGAGTAGCGGCCGAGGTTCGCGATGGTCGCGCGAAGCATCGCCTTCCACCCGTCGGCAGAGATCAGGGACGCAATCGCGGTGTTCAGCTGCTCGTGGAGGGCGTCTACCTCCGCCGCGCGCTCCTCGGCGGTCTTGGTGGAGCGGCGGCGCGTGGTCTTGGTAGCCATCTCGGTGGTGCCTCTCGTTGAAGTGGTGCGGGTTTCGAGCGGTGCCGGTCGGGGTGCCACCCCCTTCCAGCAAGTTCAATATTACCAGCATTGGACCTGATCGGGAAGTGGAAGGGGGGCCTGACCAGGCTTTTTTCTGCTCCGGCCCCCCTTCACGGCCGGGGCGCCCGCTGCGCCCCGGCCCCTCGGGCTACACCTCGACGGCGGCCTTCGCCTTGCGCTTGGCCTTGACCTTGCGCAGCTTCAGCGGACGGCCGGGCTCGGCGTCCTCGACCAGTCCGCGCACGTCGTACGCGCAGATGGTGAGCACGTCGCCGAGGTCGGCGAGGAGTCGGCGGGGCATCCCGCGCCGGTTCCCGAATCCCCGGGCGTAGTGGACGCGGCCGCCGTGCTCGGTCATGGCGTCGATGTACCATCCACCCTCGCCAACGAGGCGGCTGGCCATGATCGTCACGGAGCGCTGCCGCCCCGCCTGGATCGTGAGGCGGGCGATCAGCCCGACCGAAACCCCCGCCTCGCTGATCTCCTCGGCGCGCTCCACGGTGTCCACCATGACGCGGTAGCAGGTCGACAGGCCGGACTTCGGGTGACGGGTGTCAACGACGGTGACGACCGGCTGCGGGGCCTTGGCGGCCTTCTTGGCGGCGGGGCGCGGGGTGCGGGTCTTGACGGTCATGTCGTCTGCCTCCGGTGTGGGTTTCGATCGGTTCCGTTGTCCGGGGTGCCACCCCCTTCCAACAAGCTCTATATTACCAGTATTGACCCGGATCGCATAGCCGAAAAGGGGGTCTGACCAGGGTTTTTC
>NZ_JBIBSF010000025.1:0-3404 GCF_043077165.1 Streptomyces kanasensis | reverse complement strand
CCCGCGCGCAGCGCGGGCCGCAATAAGGAGGGCCCCCAGGGCCCGACGACTGCGGCGCACGGCCGGATCGCACCAAAGGTGCGATGCCCACCCACAGGCGGCCACGCCGCGGGCAACCACCCGCACCTTCATCACCGGCCCGCACGCCGCGGGACAACCCCGCGATGCCCCCGGGGCCTGTCGCCTTTCCACCTGGGCGGTCCAGCGCGCCCTGGGCGCTGGCGAGGAGCCCCCAGTATCCGGCCGAGGGACGGGTGCCGTACGACGGTGTTGCGCACCGGCCGCACCTTCACGGCGAGGCCGGCGCCCACGCGGCCGCGCCCCGACGGCGCACCGCGCCCCCGCCCGGCCACCCCCAGCCAGCCGCCGCCCACCGCGCGAGCGGCCGGAGCGGACCAGGACGACGGGCGGGGGGCGACTGCTGCCACCCCCCGAGCGGAACGGCTTAGGAGGTGAGCCTGCGCCGCCCGCCAGAACCGACGCGCGTCCCCCCGAGGTCTGCGGCGTTCCCGGCGCGTTCGCCAGCGCCGAAACCGGACCCGGCCAGCGACCGCGTCACCTTCTGGGCCTTCGGGTACGCCTTGCGATAGCTGGCCAGAACCACGCTCGCCCGGTCAGCGAGCACTAGCTCTGCGGATCGGCCGCGCGCCCCGTCGGTGGCCTCATCGCGAGCCCTCGCCTCCGCTGCTTCGAGCCGGTTCTCAACGGCCTTGGAGAAGCCCATCAGCCACGTCTTTCGGTATGCAGTGACGGACTCCCCCCACATCGGGCGGCCGTTCCGCATTCCGTTGAACGCCTGGAGGAGCAGGCTGGTGAACAGCATTTCCGCGCGCTGGATGTCGGCCTCGTAGCCGAATACATGAACCTCGGCCGCCGGCCTTCCATTCGGCCCCCGGAGCCGGATGCCCTGAAGATTGAGGGGCCGAAGAATGGAGTGCAGGAGGTTGATTCGGTCGACGACATAGTTTCCTTCGACGTGGATCACACGGTCTGCCGGTCGATCGGTGCCGGGGTTCGCGTCGGCCAGCATGGCCTGCTCGATCCCGTATTTGGCCATCAGCTCAGCAGCCTTCGCGAAGTACGCCTCAGCCTCTTCACGGCTAGCCGCCCGGTCTTCGGCCTTCGCGAGCAAGGTGCGAATCTTCGCAAGCTGAGGGTTCGTTTCCTGGGTCATTGCCTGCCTTCGGTATGGGTTTCGAGTGGTTTTCGTTGTCCGGGGTGCCACCCCCTTCTAACAAGCTCTATATTACCAGTACTGGACCGGATGACCAAGCCGGAAAGGGGCTCTGACCAGGGTTTTTCCTTGGAAGTTCCATGATCTTTTAGCGGGCGTCCGGGCCCCGCCGACCCCCCTCCTTGCCAGCCGCTTATCCCTCCCCCGGCCCCAGGCAGGCCCACACCCTTCGACGTCGCGCAGCTCCTCCTCGACCTCAGCCGCCCGCGGTCACCACGACGGCGCTGGAACCCGGGCTCCGACCGCACCACCAACCCCGCCGGGGGAGGGCGAGGGGGCGGCGCCAGAGCGCCCCTCGCAACCCGGCCAGAGGCCGGGTGCCGGAGCACGGCCCCGCGCACCCGCCCGGCTCCCCACGGCGGGGCCGGCGCCCACATCGCCGCGCCCCGACCGCGCCCCGCGCCGGGCCCGGCCACCCCCGGCCGGCCGCCGCCCTGGCGCTGCACGGGCTGGTTCCGCACCCGGGGCGTTGCCCCCGGGTGCGGCAGAGAATGTCAGCCGGTGGGCGCGGGGTAGGTCGCGCGGCATGTGACGCCGTAGGTGCTCTCCGGGACCTTGTGGCTGTATCGGCTGGTGGGCGCGAAGTCGTACGAGCAGTAGTTGCTCCACATGCTGCCGGGCCAGTAGACGCGGGCCATCGGCACCCCGGCCCAGTGGTGGAACCACAGTTCCAGCACGACACCGGTCGCGTAGCTGCCCTCGGTAGTGACGGTGTCGCCGACGGCGAAGCCGAACACGGCGCGCTCGCGGGCGACGGCCACCGGGTCGACCAGACGCATGGCGACCTCTTCGGAGCGTCCGTTGGCCCAGCATCCCGACCACGCCACGGTGAACGCGTCGCCCTCGACGGAGGTGACGGTGCCGCGCTGGATGACGGGGCGTGCCTTCCCTACCTTGTCGCGGTCGTCGTCGTGCATCGGGTCGTAGATGAACGTGCGCTCCACCCGGTCGCCGGGGCGGTATCCGCCCGAGCGATCGGCGTAGGTGTCGCCGGGAATGTACTCGCGGGGGATGATCAGCACCGTTTCCTCGTCGTGCCACACGTCCGACTGCCCGTCCAGGGCGATGTATCCGTTCAGCGCGGCGGGCAGGGCGGGGAAGCACGCGACGCTTTGCATGAGGGTGTCGAGACGGTTCGGGTTCAGGGGGCGCTCGAACTCGCCGAGCACCCAGTCGCCGGGGCGAACGTCGGCGATCGGACACAGACGGACCCCGCCCATGTCGGTACCGGTCGGGGGCTGGCGGTACAGGGCATCGGCGGGACGGTTGGTGACGATCAGCGGGTAGAACGCGGCATCGATGACGGCCATGGTGACCTCCGTATGGCTCGGGTTTCGAGGGGGGCCGGGGCGGCGGTGCCATCCGCCGCCCCGGGGGGGTAGGGGACTTGTCAGCCGTTGAAAATCTCGTTCAGCTTCTTGGTCGCGTGGATGATTCGCCCCTGCTTGTCGATTCGGTAGATGTCGAATTCGGCACGGACGTAAAGGGCGATGTCGTGGGCGCAGTACCACTTGCGCTCGCCGGAGACCTGTACGAAATACTTGCCGGAAAGGTGGCATCCCTTCGTGGTGCTGAATTCGCAGCGCGGGCGACGGACCAGCGAAACGCGCTCCCGCTTCAGGAGCACAAGGGCGTCAGTCCAGACGTTGCGCTTGCACGAGCGGCAGATGCGCATTCCCCATTCCACGCCATCGGCGCGCGCGTCCTCGTACGAGGCGTAATACTCGTCGGCCACGACGTATTCACACACCTTGTTGGCGCAGTCCCAGTTGGCGCATCCCTCGGTCCAGTAACCGGGCGTCGTCGCGGCCTTCTCGCGGAGCTGCTTCGCGATCTGGGCGGTGGTGAGCGTCGCGGTCATGTCGTCTGCCTCCGGTGTGAGTTTCGAGTGGTTCTCGTTGTCCGGGGTGCCACCCCCTTCCAACAAGCTCTATATTACCAGTGTTGGACCGGATCACCAAGCCGAGAAGGGGGTCTGACCAGGGTTTTTCCCGGAAGTTCCATGATCTTTTAGCAGGCGTCCGGGCCTCCGCCGACCCCCCTCCCAGCCAGCCGTCTTTCCCTCCCCCGGCCCGGGGCCGGCCCGCACCCTTCGACGTCGCGCAGCTCCTCCAGGCCCTCCTCGACCTCAGCCCCTCACCCCGGCCACCACGGCGCCGGCGGACGACGA
>NZ_JBIBSF010000024.1:0-4680 GCF_043077165.1 Streptomyces kanasensis | reverse complement strand
CGACAAACTCGCCGTCCGCTACGAAGCGACCGTGCTGGTCGCAGCCATCAACGAGTGGCTGCGACCAGCACTTTCACAACAGACCCTAACTGTGCATTCGGGGCACGCCGGCCCCCACGGCAGGACCATCTCCGGCGTGTGATGGAACTGCGCCGCCGGACCCGTGGCAAACCGCCGACGCGGCTCCTCCTGAGCCCAGGCTGGCAGAGCTTTATGCAGATGGTGGGGCGCCACACGGCACAGCACTGCTACGCCATCGCGAGCCTCCTGATCGAGATAGACCTCGCTGTCCGGCCGTCCTCGGCCCATGACATTCGACAGGCCACCGGCATCAGCTACCGCCGGCAGCAGCTCCTTGATCTCCATGCCGTACCTGGCTGTCAACCTGCCCAGAAACGACTGCGTCATCTCGCCGTGTACCGGCGCCACCCGCCATACGCCAGCACCCAGCACCAACACTCAGCCTTCCGTAAGCTTTGATCCCTCTCGGCCTTCCGCACGCATAACCCTCCATGAAGGTAGCTCGGTTACGGGACCACGCGCTCTACCATGCCGGCCGTCGGCATGCCCCTATCTATGTCCAGCGCATTCCGATGGCGGAGAGCTGTTCCATCCGCTCCGGCGTCAGGGTCGCGGCCCGGCTGCGCTGATTCCCGATCCAGGCCCCCAGCTTGTGCTCCCGTTCCTCCTGGTCCTCGCCGACGATCCGCTCAACCCACTTCCGGGGGACCTGGAGGTGTCCCTCGCGCTCGTAGAACTGCCGGGCGGCCTCATAATTCATCGCCCACTTGCCGCCCTGCGTACGACGCGGTGGCGGCTTTTCCTCCTCGGTCGCGGGTGTGATTCCGAGGACCTGCTCGCACATCCACTGCTGCACAGTCGTGAGCCGGTCCCACCCGAGCCGGACCGACTGCACCCACCGCCCGAGATCCTCGCCCTGGCGTACGACCTTCCCTGGTTCGGCGGGCAGCGCCTCACCGGCGTCCAGGTGCATCCGCACCAGGTGGAAGCAGCGCTGCCAGGTCACCGGCCAGCTCGGGCACCAGGACGCGTCGATGTCCTCCAGCTGCTCGCGCCGCGCCTCCGTCAGTGCCCCGGCCGACGACTCCACCGGCAAGCCCTCGGCACGCCGCTGCTCGATCTCGGCAGCCTTCCGGGCGGCGGCCCGCGCGTTCTTCAAAAAGATGCCCACCCGGTACCCCTGGAAGGTGGCGTCCAGCGGGGCCAGGAGGTGGCCGTGTTCGGTGGCCCACCCGCGCGCGGCGGACAGACCCTCCTCCCACGCGACATCGAAATGGCTCCAGATCATGCCGAGCTTCTCCAGTTGGGCGACGCGGTCCTCGTCCATGTCCCCGCGGGCGTAGAAGCGGCGCGCGTCGGCGGTCCACTGCCCAAGGGGGAACCCGGCGAGCGCAGCCGGCCACCCCGCACCTTCCGCCTCCTGGCCGTCGACGGCGGGCACCCGGAACGTGAACGGCACGCGGAGATCGCCGTGCTCGCGGGCGTAGATGACGGCGGCCTCCACCCCGCGCCGCCAGTGCTCGTACTCGGGGTTGAGGACGCGCAGGTTGATGAACGCGGCGAGCGCGGCCGGGTCGCGGGGCGTGGAGAACTTCAGCAGAGCCTTGGCGGGGGCACTGACGCCTCCGGAGCCCTCACTGCTCCCGCCCGTGCTCTTCCCGCTGTCGTCCTTGGATACGGGCTTGTAGCGGCTCGGGGCCTGCTGCTCCGCGAGGCTCTCCACGATCCTGGCGTCGTGCGCCCGCAGCGCCTCCAGCAGCTTGGCCAGCCCGCCGAACGCCCGCGAGGTGAGCATGTTGTCCGCCGTCTCCCCGGGCCCGAGCAGCACCGGCACCACCAGGCTGGCCACCTTGCCCTCGCCCGGCTGCATCCGCAGCGCCCGGCCCACCGCCTGGACCAGATCCGGCATCGAACCGCGCACGTCGGCGAAGTAGACGGAGTCGCAATTGCGGGTGTCGACGCCTTCGCCCAGCACCCGAACCGACCCCAGGAAGCCCTTCTCCACAACGCTGCCGTCCGCGGCGATCCCGGTCGCGAACTCCGCGAGGACCCGCCGCCGGTGGCCCGGCTTGTGCTCCCCGCACAACCAGTCGGCCCAAATCGTCTTCGGGTACAACTCCAGATCCGCCCCGTGCAGCCGCTCGGCGACACTCGGGAGACCCGCGGCAAAGGCTTCGGCCTCCTTCACCACGTGGTGGAAGACCAGCGTGCGACGGAAACCTTCCTCCGCGGACGCCTTCACCAGAGCGGTCTGCAAGGCGGCGAGCCGCGCCCCACGCACCTGATCGGACCGGGCATCCGCGCCGAGGAGCAGCTCGGCCTGGAGCTGGGTGTCGGTGACGTCCACGCATACCACCTGGTAAGGGGCACAGATCCCGCGGTCGATGGCTTCCGACAGCGTCAGCGTGTAACAGCGACTGCCGAACGGCCCGTCCGGATCGTCCTCCATCGACGCGACCAGCCCGCCCGGCACGCCCTCGAAGTCCTCGTCCAGATGCCACAGCCGGGGCGTGGCCGTCATGTACAACCTCCGCAAAGCGGGGATGCGGGTGTTGTCGTGGACGACCGCCCACGGCTTGCCCAGCCGGCCCGACGTCCGGTGCGCCTCGTCGATCACGATCAGGTCCCACCCCGGAAGGCCGGCGATGTGCGCCCGCTCCAGTGTGCCCAGCCCGAGGCTGGCGTACGTGGCGTACACGGTCACCTTCTCCAGGCCCCGCGTCCACTCCACCAGCTCGTCCACGTCCGTGGTGTTGGGGAAGGACACCTCCTCACCCCGCAGCGAGGACACCCCGATCATCGGCCCCCGGCGGCCTGCCTCGCGCCAGGCGGCCTCGGTCTGGGCGAGCAGGTCCAGCGAGGGAACGAGCACCAGCACACGGCCCGCGTGGAGCTCCTGCGCGCTGCGGGCCGCCACCCGGGTCTTCCCGGATCCGGTCGCCATGATCACCTGCGTTCGGAGCCCTCGCTCCGGCACCAGCGATCTTGCAGGCAATTCGAGGGCCCGAAGGACCGCGTCAATCGCTTCTCGCTGGGCGGCTTCACGCTGATCAGCCCGGCCTGTGCTCGACATACCGATCTGCCATCTCCTGAGAGTGCCGACCGGCCGATCCGAACGGCGTAAAACCAGAAACCCGCATGTCGAAGACCCACACGGGCTACCGCTGGGCCGACGTGATCGACTGCTTGCCATCCTCGCCAGAGCACCCGAACAGCCATGTGGAAGATCCCGCCAACGTCTCCGGAACGGCCCCTGGTGGTGTGCTATGTATCCAGAGTCTATCTGCACTACAAAAATGAAGCACACCGCAACCGCAGACCAAACCCCGCCCTGACGCGGTCGAAAGCCGTTGACCCCGCCCTACCGATAAGCTGTTCGGCAACCTGACCGCCAGTCAGACCGCCCCCGAATGGCCGACTCCGCATGCACCCGCACCTGACCTGACCACCCGCCCCCTCTTCCACTCGCCACCGCCCGGTGAGCAGCGCGGATCGGGGTACACGGGCCGGCATGGCACCCAAGACCGAACACCCGATGCCCCCACGGGCGGTACGCCAGCTGCGCCGCGTCCGTACCTTCTACCTGGCAGGCGCCCTGCTGTGGGCGGCCGCCGCGGCCTGGACGGGACGGGTCCATCCCGGGAGTCGGCAGATGTGGATCTCCCTGCTCCTCCTGGCGGTCTTCACCGGCCTGCTCGGCGCCGCGTCCCTGTGGTTGCAGCGCCTCCAGGCTGCCCCAGGACGCAAGCCGGCACATCACGCCGCCCGACGAGCCATCGCCCCACGCCACGCAAACGCCTGAGCCTGACATGCGCGACCTGATTCTGGGACGCGTACGGGTGACCGCATGCGCCCTTGGCAGCCGGGCGGCCAAACGTCAGTAGAAGTGAAGGCGTCACCCGCTCACCGCCCAGGCACGTCAGGCATGGCCCGAGGCGTTCATTACAGGCAATGAGGGAAGCAGGACGACATTCAAGTCCGTCCCATGCGAGGAGTCGCCATGACCACCTTTGTCATCACTGTTCCCGGCACCTTCATCTCGGGCATCACCGACTCCGCGCGCTCGGCTCTCGAGCGAAAGCTGTCCTCGAAGCACACGGACGTCAGTGAGAGTGAAGGTCTGCACCTCCTCACACTGCTCGAGGACGGCACCTTCTCCGTCCGCCTCGAGGTCGACGCCCCAGACCGGTACGAGGCCGAGCTAGACGCCACAAGGCTCGTCTCAGCCGCGCTGAAGGAGGCAGGGATCGCGGAAGCCGACGCCCCGCTCGGCCCGCCGGCCGTCACCGGTATCGACAGTGACCTCTGACCACTCCGATGCCTGACCGACAAGCCCGACCACCGGATTCCGTAGCCAGCCAGGCCCGCGCCAGCGGGCCCTAAGGCCCTGGAGGCGCAGCCGGAAGGACCGTCAAGGCAAGGGGAGCGCAGCGGACCCGCCACAGCCGGTCTGCAGCGAAGCGGAAGACCGGCCGTGGGACGAAGTCCCACAAGCTCCGAGAGCGCAGCGAACGGAGCGTCAACCCGCCCGCGGGCGGGCGGGTTGAGTGGGCCGCGCAGCGCCCCACCAGCGCTCCCGCGGAGCGGGAGCGCAACCCCCGCGCGCAGCGCGGGGGTTCGCTTGCACAGCGCGCAGCGCTGTGGGACCCGCTCCGCGGG
>NZ_JBIBSF010000023.1:0-5006 GCF_043077165.1 Streptomyces kanasensis | reverse complement strand
CCGACACCCCCATCATCACCACCGACGCACGCCACCGCGCCGACGCCAAGAGCGCCCTCATCACCCTCGTCGAACACGCCCTCATGGCACGACTGAAGTAGGGCGGGTGGCGCCGCGGCCCCGTCGGGACGTAGGCTGATCGTCAAGTAGACGTAGGTATACGCCAGTTGTCGTATCCATCCAGCGGGCGGGCTGTGTCCTTGGACACGGCCCGCCCGCCGGTTCATAACGTTTCGACAGAGAATCGCGACGCTTCGGACACTGGACGCATCCGCGCGGTGTCGCTGCGCTCACATGAGCCCCGCCTTTTGCAGGGGCTCGTTCTTTATGCCCGTTTTATCTCGGCCCCGGACCGCCGGTTGTCCCTCGAACGGGCTGTTTGGAACGCGGCAGCTTTACGTGCTGCAATGCACGAACTCCTGAGTAGTACGGCTCTGAGCAGAAGAACGGCACAGCGTAGGTGCCGACGCCGAGAGGTTGTTGGTCGAGTGAGGCGAAGCACGAAGAGCGCCGCGGAGCAGCAGGCGCGGGGCAACTTCACCCCGCCGCCGCGCACAGCGGCGCCGCCCGCGGACGCACCCGCAAACCCCCCGGCCGGTCCGGCCGCCGGCAGCAGCGCCAGCCGGTTCTCCCCGCGCAACTGGCACGTGGCCACGCGCCTGAACGCCATCCTGCTCGTCCCGGTGCTCGTGGGCCTGGTGATGGGCGGCTTCCAGGTGAAGACGGCCGTCGACACCTGGCAGGAGGCCCGGGACGCCGAGAAGACCGCGCGCATCGTGCAGGCCGCCTCGGCGTACGGGCAGGCGCTCCTCGACGAGCGCGACCTGACCGCCGAGCCGCTCCTCACGGCGAAGAGCCCGTCCGACCGCCAGACGAGCGTCGTCACGGACGCGTACGCCGCCACGGACGCCGCCAAGCGGAAATTCGACGAGGCCGTCCGGGACATGCCCTCGGGGCAGGGCCTGGAACGCCGCCTGCAGCTCTTCCGGGCGGAGGAGCCGGCCCTGAAGCAGCTGCGCGAGGGCGCCTACACCCGGGCCTTCGACCCGGTGAAGACCGAAGAGGGCTACGTCGGGGTCCAGCACTCCCTGATGGAGTTCTCCAACGAGCTCGGCCTCGGCACCGGCAACGTCACCAGCTTCGGCCGGACCGTCTACGCCATCCAGCTCGCCAAGGCCGCCGAGTCGCTCCAGCGCTCCATCGGCATGCACCTGCTGGTGCGGCCGAGCACGGACGACGAGGTGTTCCGCCAGCAGTCGGAAGCCTTCACCTCGTACAAGTACCTGGAGCAGATCGCGCTGCTGGAGTACATATCCGGCGGTACCCAGGAGGACGAGGACCGGCTGCGCGAGGTCATGACCCGCAAGGCCCAGGACGGTGCCAAGGAGTTCCAGTCGGCCGGCATCCAGCCGCCGGTCGCCGAGACGTCCACCGGCGAGAAGTCGGTCTTCGAGGGCATGGCCGACGAGATCGCCCGGGCCGAGGACGCCGGCGACATCAAGAAGCTGGTGAAGCGGAAGCAGAACGGCGTCACGCCCGAGACCTGGATGGCCACCGCCACCGGCAAGTTCGAGGGCTACTCCGAGGTCGAGGCCGAGCTGCTGACCAAGGCGCTCAACGAGGCCACCCGCATCGCCGACGAGGCCCGCACGGACGCCTTCGTCATCGGTGGCATCGTCGTCATCGCCCTGCTCACCGCCTTCATCCTGGCCGGCTTCATGGCGCGGCAGATGAGCCGCGCGATGCGCCGGCTGCGCCACGCCGCCCTCGGCGTCGCCGAGCAGCGCCTGCCGACGCTGGTCGACCAGCTGTCGCGGACCGACCCCGGCAAGGTCGACACGCGCGTCGAGCCCATCCCGATCGACACGCAGGACGAGATCGGCGAGGTCGCCCGCGCCTTCGACCAGGTCCACCGCGAGGCCGTCCGGCTCGCCGCCGAGCAGGCCCTGCTGCGGGGCAACGTCAACGCGATCTTCACCAACCTCTCGCGCCGCAACCAGTCGCTGATCGAGGGCCAGCTGACCCTCATCACGGACCTGGAGAACAACGAGGCCGACCCGGACCAGCTGCAGAACCTCTTCCGGCTCGACCACCTCGCCACGCGCATGCGCCGCAACGGCGAGAACCTGCTGATCCTCGCCGGCGAGGAGCCCGGCCGCCGCTGGGACCAGCCGGTCCCGCTGGTCGACGTGATGCGCGCCGCCGCCTCCGAGGTGGAGCAGTACGAGCGCATCGAGCTGTCCGGTGTGCCGGAGGCCGAGATCCACGGCCAGGCCGTCACCGACCTCGTGCACCTCCTCGCCGAGCTGCTCGAGAACGCCACCACGTTCTCGTCGCCGCAGACGAAGGTGCGGGTCACCGCGACGCGACTGCCCGACGGCCGCGTGATGGTCGAGATCCACGACAAGGGCATCGGCCTCACCGCCGAGGACTTCGCCGACATCAACCACAAGCTGGCCAAGCCGCCGACGGTGGACGTCGCGGTCTCCCAGCGCATGGGCCTGTTCGTGGTCGGCCGGCTCGCCGACCGGCACGGCATCCGCGTCCAGCTCCGCCCGTCGGGCGAGCAGGCCGGTACGACGTCGCTCGTCATGCTGCCCGACGCGATCACCCACGGTGGTGGTGGCGAGATGTCGGCCGAGGACTTCACGGTCTCCCAGATCATCCCGGAGCAGAACGCCTTCCAGGCCCCCCAGGCCGCCCCGATGCGCACGGCCGCCGAGCTCGGCTTCGACGACTCGCGGTACGAGGAGCAGGAGGGTCCCGCGCTGGACCCGGTGGGCCGCTCCCTTCTCCGCGAGGGGCGCCGCGCGGCGCTCGGCGCGCAGCTCCAGGGCGGGCAGCCGCAGGACGGGCAGGACCGCCCGCTCTTCCGCGACGAGGCGCCCGACCGGGGCCCGCAGGCGTACGGGCAGGAGCAGGAGCACTACGAGGGCGGTTACGAGGCCCCGTACGAGCCGCAGGAGCCGCAGGAGCCGCAGCAGGCCCACGGGCAGGACGCCTACCGGCAGGACGGCGGCTACGAGCAGACGCCCGGCTACGACGGCTACCGCGCCGAGGACGGCTACCGGAACGACGGCGGCTACCAGGCCGAGACGGGTTACCCGGCGGAGACCGGCTACCGGAACGACGCCCACCGGTCCGACGGCGGGTACGCGGACGGCGGCGACTATGCCACCGGCGAGTACCCCGGTCCCGGTCCGTATCCGGAAGGCGGCTTCTCATCTGCCGGCGGCGACGGCGCGCAGCACGGCGGTACGTACGACGCCCAGCCCCACCAGGGCGACTGGCCCGGCCAGAACACGTACCAGGGCGGCTACGACGGCGGCTACGCTGTCGAATCGGAATCCGCCCAGGGCGCTCCCGCGAACGAGCCGGACCGCGTAGGCTTCGACCGTCCGGGTTCCGCGCCGAGCGCCGAGCACCAGCTGACCGACGCGGGTCTCCCGCGCCGCGGCAGCCCGCCGCCCGCCGAGCGGCCGAGCCAGGACCGGGACCCCCAGCAGGCCACCGCGGACCGGCCCGCCCATCAGGCGCAGCCGGCCGGGCAGGCCCCGCAGGGCGACCCGGAGGGCTCCGGCAGCTGGCGTTCGTCGAACGACGAGCGCTGGCAGCGGGCCGGGAAGCTCAAGGACCCGAAGGCGGGCGGGGTCACGGCTTCCGGTCTCCCCCGGCGGGTCCCCAAGGCGAACCTCGTCGAGGGGACGGCGGAACAGACCCCGCAGGGCGGCCCACAGGTCTCCCGCGCCCCCGAGGACGTCCGCGGCAGGTTGAGCAACCTGCGGCGCGGTGTCCAGCAGGGACGCACCGCGGGGACGGACATGAACGGATCGGCCACTTACGATCAACACAGTGGCCCGGGTAGTACCTACAACCAGGAGCGTTAGTGTGAGCCCGATGAGCCAGGCGGCGCAGAATCTGAACTGGTTGATCACCAACTTCGTGGACAACACCCCCGGGGTGTCCCACACGGTGGTGGTCTCCGCCGACGGACTCCTGCTGGCGATGTCCGAGGGTTTCCCCCGCGACCGCGCCGACCAGCTGGCGGCCGTCGCGTCCGGGCTGACCTCGCTGACCGCGGGCGCGTCCCGCATCTTCGAAGGCGGCCTGGTCAACCAGACGGTGGTGGAGATGGAGCGCGGCTTCCTCTTCATCATGTCCATCTCGGACGGCTCCTCGCTGGCCGTACTCGCCCACCCCGACGCCGACATCGGTCTCGTCGGCTACGAGATGGCGCTCCTCGTGGACCGCGCGGGCAGCGTCCTGACCCCGGACCTGCGCGCGGAGCTCCAGGGCAGTCTTCTCAATTAACAGACGGACCGTGCGTTTCACGCCACCGCGCCTTAAGGTGCGGTGGCGCGGTTCCACAGGGACATGGACCGGCGACCGGTAGTCGGAGGAGGAAACGTGGCAACACCCCCAGGCGGACACCAGCCATACGACGGTGCTCACCACGTACCGGGCGACGGCGCCCGGAACCGCTACAACTTCCCCTCCGCCCCCAGCGGCCAGGGCTACCAGCAGCAGCCCTACCAGCAGCCGCAGGTGCCGCACGGTCAGCCCGCGCAGCACCGCCGGCGTCCCGAGGGGGGGCCGGCCCCCGCCGCCCACAACCCCCTGGTCCGTCCGTACGCCATGACCGGCGGCCGGACGCGGCCGCGGTACCAGCTCGCCATCGAGGCGCTGGTGTCGACCACGGCCGATCCCTCCCGGCTGCACGGGCAGTTGCCCGAGCACCAGCGGATCTGCCGGCTCTGCATCGAGATCAAGTCGGTGGCCGAGATCTCGGCGCTGCTCTCCATCCCCCTCGGCGTAGCCCGGATCCTCGTCGCCGACCTGGCCGAGGCCGGACTCGTCGCCATCCACCAGCCCGGCGGTGACGAGGCCGCCGGCGGCCAGCCAGACGTGACACTGCTCGAAAGGGTGCTCAGTGGACTTCGCAAGCTCTAGCGGCGGTGCGACCCGCTCAACCACCAGCGCGAAGATCGTGGTGGCGGGCGGCTTCG
>NZ_JBIBSF010000022.1:3241-5094 GCF_043077165.1 Streptomyces kanasensis | reverse complement strand
AACACAGTGGACGCGAGCAACTGAGGACAAGCCCTCGGCCTATTAGTACCGGTCAACTCCACCCATTACTGGGCTTCCATATCCGGCCTATCAACCCAGTCGTCTACTGGGAGCCTTACCCTCTCAAGGAGGTGGGAATACTCATCTCGAAGCAGGCTTCCCGCTTAGATGCTTTCAGCGGTTATCCCTCCCGAACGTAGCCAACCAGCCATGCCCTTGGCAGGACAACTGGCACACCAGAGGTTCGTCCGTCCCGGTCCTCTCGTACTAGGGACAGCCCTTCTCAATATTCCTACGCGCACAGCGGATAGGGACCGAACTGTCTCACGACGTTCTAAACCCAGCTCGCGTACCGCTTTAATGGGCGAACAGCCCAACCCTTGGGACCGACTCCAGCCCCAGGATGCGACGAGCCGACATCGAGGTGCCAAACCATCCCGTCGATATGGACTCTTGGGGAAGATCAGCCTGTTATCCCCGGGGTACCTTTTATCCGTTGAGCGACGGCGCTTCCACAAGCCACCGCCGGATCACTAGTCCCGACTTTCGTCCCTGCTCGACCCGTCGGTCTCACAGTCAAGCTCCCTTGTGCACTTACACTCAACACCTGATTGCCAACCAGGCTGAGGGAACCTTTGGGCGCCTCCGTTACCCTTTAGGAGGCAACCGCCCCAGTTAAACTACCCATCAGACACTGTCCCTGATCCGGATCACGGACCCAGGTTAGACATCCAGCACGACCAGAGTGGTATTTCAACGGCGACTCCACCTGAACTGGCGTCCAAGCTTCACAGTCTCCCACCTATCCTACACAAGCCGAACCGAACACCAATATCAAACTGTAGTAAAGGTCCCGGGGTCTTTCCGTCCTGCTGCGCGAAACGAGCATCTTTACTCGTAGTGCAATTTCACCGGGCCTATGGTTGAGACAGTCGAGAAGTCGTTACGCCATTCGTGCAGGTCGGAACTTACCCGACAAGGAATTTCGCTACCTTAGGATGGTTATAGTTACCACCGCCGTTTACTGGCGCTTAAGTTCTCAGCTTCGCCCCACCGAAATGGAGCTAACCGGTCCCCTTAACGTTCCAGCACCGGGCAGGCGTCAGTCCGTATACATCGCCTTACGGCTTCGCACGGACCTGTGTTTTTAGTAAACAGTCGCTTCTCGCTGGTCTCTGCGGCCACCCCCAGCTCGAGCAGCAAGTGCTCTCACCAGTGATGGCCCCCCTTCTCCCGAAGTTACGGGGGCATTTTGCCGAGTTCCTTAACCATAGTTCACCCGAACGCCTCGGTATTCTCTACCTGACCACCTGAGTCGGTTTAGGGTACGGGCCGCCATGAAACTCGCTAGAGGCTTTTCTCGACAGCATAGGATCATCCACTTCACCACAATCGGCTCGGCATCAGGTCTCAGCCTTGATGTGTGACGGATTTGCC
The DNA here is from genome assembly GCF_043077165.1 of Streptomyces kanasensis. Lineage (NCBI taxonomy): Bacteria > Bacillati > Actinomycetota > Actinomycetes > Kitasatosporales > Streptomycetaceae > Streptomyces > Streptomyces kanasensis. The sequence goes on along the minus strand of NZ_JBIBSF010000022.1, from coordinate 3,657 downwards.
TATCACACGGCCTACACCCTTACCCCGGGACAACCACCGCCCGGGCTGGACTACCTTCCTGCGTCACCCCATCGCTTACCTACTACAGGTCTGGTCCGTCGGCTCCACCACTCCCCTTTGCCCGAAGGCTCCAGGGCGGCTTCACGGACTTAGCATCGCCTGGTTCGATATTGGGCGTTTCAAAGCGGGTACCGGAATATCAACCGGTTGTCCATCGACTACGCCTGTCGGCCTCGCCTTAGGTCCCGACTTACCCTGGGCAGATCAGCTTGACCCAGGAACCCTTAGTCAATCGGCGCACACGTTTCTCACGTGTGTATCGCTACTCATGCCTGCATTCTCACTCGTGAACCGTCCACAACTCGCTTCCGCGGCTGCTTCACCCGGCACACGACGCTCCCCTACCCATCCAAACG
>NZ_JBIBSF010000022.1:1818-3152 GCF_043077165.1 Streptomyces kanasensis | reverse complement strand
ATGTATGAATGACACGACTTCGGCGGTACGCTTGAGCCCCGCTACATTGTCGGCGCGGAATCACTTGACCAGTGAGCTATTACGCACTCTTTCAAGGGTGGCTGCTTCTAAGCCAACCTCCTGGTTGTCTCTGCGACTCCACATCCTTTCCCACTTAGCGTACGCTTAGGGGCCTTAGTCGATGCTCTGGGCTGTTTCCCTCTCGACCATGGAGCTTATCCCCCACAGTCTCACTGCCGCGCTCTCACTTACCGGCATTCGGAGTTTGGCTAAGGTCAGTAACCCGGTAGGGCCCATCGCCTATCCAGTGCTCTACCTCCGGCAAGAAACACACGACGCTGCACCTAAATGCATTTCGGGGAGAACCAGCTATCACGGAGTTTGATTGGCCTTTCACCCCTAACCACAGGTCATCCCCCAGGTTTTCAACCCTGGTGGGTTCGGTCCTCCACGAAGTCTTACCTCCGCTTCAACCTGCCCATGGCTAGATCACTCCGCTTCGGGTCTTGAGCGCGCTACTGAATCGCCCTGTTCGGACTCGCTTTCGCTACGGCTTCCCCACACGGGTTAACCTCGCAACACACCGCAAACTCGCAGGCTCATTCTTCAAAAGGCACGCAGTCACGACGCAAGGACAAGTCCTTGCGCGACGCTCCCACGGCTTGTAGGCACACGGTTTCAGGTACTATTTCACTCCGCTCCCGCGGTACTTTTCACCATTCCCTCACGGTACTATCCGCTATCGGTCACCAGGGAATATTTAGGCTTAACGGGTGGTCCCGCCAGATTCACACGGGATTTCTCGGGCCCCGTGCTACTTGGGTGTCTCTCAAACGAGCCGCATGAATTTCAGCTACGGGGGTCTTACCCTCTACGCCGGACCTTTCGCATGTCCTTCGCCTATCCATACGGTTTCTGACTCGTCTCACAGCCGGCAGACTGTGAAAGAGAGATCCCACAACCCCGCATGCGCAACCCCTGCCGGGTATCACACGCATACGGTTTGGCCTCATCCGGTTTCGCTCGCCACTACTCCCGGAATCACGGTTGTTTTCTCTTCCTGAGGGTACTGAGATGTTTCACTTCCCCTCGTTCCCTCCACACTGCCTATGTGTTCAGCAGCGGGTGACAGCCCATGACGACTGCCGGGTTTCCCCATTCGGAAACCCCCGGATCAAAGCCTGGTTGACGGCTCCCCGGGGACTATCGTGGCCTCCCACGTCCTTCATCGGTTCCTGGTGCCAAGGCATCCACCGTGCGCCCTTAAAAACTTGGCCACAGATGCTCGCGTCCACTGTGCAGTTCTCAAGCAACGACCAGCCACCCATCACCCC
>NZ_JBIBSF010000021.1:0-11111 GCF_043077165.1 Streptomyces kanasensis | reverse complement strand
CCCGCGCGCAGCGCGGGCCGCAATAAGGAGGGCCCCCAGGGCCCGACGACTGCGGCGCACGGCCGGATCGCACCAAAGGTGCGATGCCCACCCACCAACCCGCAGCCGCACCCCCGGCCCCGCCACCGGCGCCAGGGGAGCGCGAGGGGGCGGCGCCAAAGCGCCCCTCGCAACCCGGCCAACGGCCGGGTGCCGTACAACGAACAGTTCCAGGGGCCCCGGCGGCCGGAGCGTCCTCGAGGTCGCCGCCGCCCCAGCCCCGTCTTGGAGTTGCCCCGTCGCGGCGGCGACCACGAGGAAAGCGCCCCCTGGTGTGTCCTGGCCTGGCCGTGAGGTACGAGCGGCCGTCAGTGTCCTGGTCCCGCTGCCGTGCCACCGGGGCCGGCCGCGGGCGCCGGGGGTGTGCGAGGGGGCGGCGCGAGAGCGCCCCTCGCACCCGGCCGGGGCCGGGTGCCGCTCCGCGGCGGGCGCACTCGCCGCGCGGTCTTCGGCAGGCCGGCGGCCGCGGCGGCTGCGCCGACGGGCTCCGCGGGTTCCTCCGCTCTCGTCGGCCGGTCGACGCGGCCGCCGCTCCGGGCCCGGACATGCCTGCGGCCCGGAACGGTGGCGTTCCGGGCCGGGTGGTTCGTCAGGTGACGGTGAACAGCTCGTCCTGGAAGGGCTGTTCGGTGTGCTCAGGGGTGGGTGCGGCTTGCTGCTGGTGGGCGATGTGCTCGGCCAGGGTCCAGTCGACCCATCGCCATTCGGGGAGCAGGGGGCGGGGCCGGGGCCCGCTCGTCTGCCGGATGGTGCTGAGCCCTGCGGCGCGGGCGGCTTGGCGTCCGGCGTCGGAGAGGATCAGCTTCTCGGGGCGGACGCGGTGGACGGTGGTGTCGTCCATCCAAACCTCGCAGTACGGCGTGCCGAGTGCGGTGAGCATGGCGAGACGGTGGATGTCGCCCCATCCGGGATGGAGTCCGCCGGGGATGACCCATAGCCAGGCGCCGGGCTGGATGTCACCCGGTCCCATGGGGGTGTGGTGGTACGGAGGGCGCTGGCGTCGGCGGCGGCGGGGTTTCTCCGGGTAGTAGTGACTGGGCGGGTAGTGGGGGTTCGCCATGTGCTGCTGGTGGAGTTCCTCGGCCAGCGCGTTCAAGACGTCTTTGTGGGTGTAGCAGTCAGGACCGACATGCCAGTGTCGGGGGCCGTTCCGTTCTCGCTGGATCGGCGCGCCGCACGGCTTCCACTGGGTCGTCGCGCTGCGTGTGCTGCACTGCCCGGCCCGGAGGTACGGCTGGGCGGTGGCGCACGGCCACGGCGTGGTGCATGTCCGGCAGGTCCAGACGGGGCCGGCTGAGTCGGGCAGGTGCGCGCCCGGCAGGTAGAAGGGGCGCGTCAGCAGGCTGTCGTAGGGCGTAGCGGGCGTTCCTTCGTGCGCCTCGGGGTGGGGCTCGGGCATCGGGCAGGGCTCTCCTGGGTGGGGTCCGGGGCCGGGACGGCGGCGGTGCGGCCGTCCCGGCCGGGCTGGGGTTCTACGGCGCGGGCGCGGTGGTGGTGGTGGCGGCCTCGGCCGCGTCCAGGGCCTGTTCGACCAGCTCGTACGCCGTGGCCAGGGACTGCCGGTCCATGTCTTCGGCTCGGCCCTCGGGCGCGGTCGCCCGGGCGCGGTTGAGTGCGCGGATCGCCTGCATGGCGATGTGGTATCCGGTCTCGTCCTGGCCCTGGGCGTAGCAGGAGAACAGCAGCAGCTCCACCTCCACCGTGTTGACGTGCTTGAGTACCGGTCCGTCCGCGTGCCGGGCGTGGATGAGCGCTTGGCGGCCGCTCTCGACGCTGAACTGGGCGATACCCGACAGCGGGGCGGTCCCCTCGGGCGGCCCGGCCTGCGCCGGGGCGGGGAGGGCGGGGACGTCGAGGGTGTCGGCGGCGGCGCGGAGGTTCGTAATCACGGCGCTGGGGCGGAGCACCGAGCGGGTGAGGTGCCGGGCCGCCTTGGCGTAGCGGTCGGCCAACGCCGCCCACTGGGTCGCCTGGACCGGCTGCTTCTGCTCGTAGGCCAGGGCGGCCTCGTCAGCCGCGATCCGGGCGCGCCTGTGGCAGAGGCCCGACTGAGCGCGAAGCCAGCCGTAGTTGGGAGCGCCCCGGCGGTCGAGTTCGGCGTTACGGGCGGCCGTCCGATACGCCTGCGCGGCCTCCTGGGCGCGGAGCAGGGGGCGTCCGATGGTCTCGGCGAACATCCGGCCGTCGTGTCCGGCGACCAGGAGGTCACGGCGGAGGCGGGCGGCGGCGGCGTTGCCGCCCAGCTTGGGCAGGTCGGCGGGGAAGGTCATGGTCGTACGTCTCCTTGGTCCGGGTTTCGAGGGCCCGGGGCGGCGGTGCCAACCGCCGCCCCGGGGAGTTTGAGGCGGATGGGCTACTCGCTTCGGCGGGACTGCGGCGGAACGGTCCCGTCGTCGGCACTGTCGGGGCTCGACGCGGTGTCAGCGTCCTCGTAGCGCGCGCCGAGTTCGGCGGGGAGATACACCCAATCGGTGGCCGGGACGGCGTAGCGGACGACCGCGACCCGGCCGGGGCGCGGCGTGGGGTCTTCCTCGTCGTGGTGGACGGTGGGGCCGATGTAGGTGATCTCCCCGTGCCCATAGGGGTCCGGGATAGTGGTGCCGGGCTTGATCTCCTCTCCGGTGGTCAGGCTGATGAGCCGGACGCCGGTCTGCTGGCGGGGGAAGGCGGGGATGGATCGGGCGTTGAACTCGTCGTACTGCGTGTGATGCGACGCTCCTCGCAGCGGGGGATGGGGCTTCAAGGGGCCGGAGCAGCGGGGCCAACCGTCACCCCGGCCGATGGTGCGGTGTCCGTCAGCTGCGGTCGCAGGCGATCACGACCAGGCCCGGCCAGCTCTGCCTCGTCTCGATGTTGGTGAACTGGCGCTCTTCGACGGTGAGCGAGCGGTGGAGGGCGAAGTCATCGCCGCAGACGTCGCAGGTGAACCGGCCGAAGTAAGGGGATTCGGCGCTCCGCTTGTCAATCTCGGGCTCTTCGATGGTGCGGCTCTTCGCCGAGCCGGCCTCGATGCCTTCGAAGGTGGGAATCACAGTGGGGCTCTCCTTGTCTGGTGGGGTTCGAGCGACGCCGGGGCGGCGGTGCCAACCGCCGCCCCGGCGGGGGGTGGACTACTTAAGCAACTGGGCGAGTGCGTCCCGTACCGCGCCGATCTCGGCACGGGACGCGACCTTCGGCGCGAAGAGCGACGCTCCGAACGCTGCGATGTGCAGCGCCTGCCCGGCGCTTCCGGCCTTGCTGGCCTCGACGTAGCCGTGCCAGTAGGCCGCGAGGATGCCGTCGCTGAGTCCGTCCAGCTCCTCCATCGGGGCCTTGTCCTCGTCGGCGGCGATGGCCAGGAGGTAGTCACGCAGGGCGGCGAGTGCGGCCTCGGGGAGTTCCAGGGTGGTGGCCATGGGTTCCTCTTCCGGTTCAGGTTTCGAGTGGTGTTGCCGGTCGGGGCGCCATCCCCTTCCAACAATCAAAACAATACCAGCTTTTACCCGAGGCCGGAAGGGTTACGGGGCGCCTTCCCGGTCTCTTTTCGTCCTCCGGCCCGGACCCGCTACTCTTGTGGTCCCTCGTTCCGCGTGGAAGTAGCGCCCCCTTCTGGGGATGTCGCCACCGCGCGCGGTGCGGGTTTCGAGAGGACCGGCGACCGCGCCAGCCTGCCGCATTCGTGCGGGGGGTCCTGCCTTATGGCAGGGCGGTCGCCGGTCTGCGTTCGGGCCCCCTGGGGACGGCGAGAACTCGGTGCCGCTCCAGGCCGGCCCGTACGGGGGCTGCGCCCGGAGGGCGCGCAGCCCGGAGCCGTCATACGGCGGCCAGGCCGCGAGCGGCGGCGCACTGGACGACCGCGACCACCAGAGCGGCGGTGTCCTGGGAGAAACCGCCCGTTCCCTCGGACCGGTAGACCTCCGTCTCTCCCTCGTCGCTGAGGCCGGCGTGAGGCCGGTAGAACGCGACCCACCCGGGGTGCGCGTCAACGGGGCTGTCGGTGTGACCGGTGCGGTCCGCGATCCAGATTTCGGGCCCGCCCGCGATGTCGACGGTGACCATGTCGGTGCCGGTGTGGACATCGATGTCGCTGCGGGCGGTCAGCCCGTGCGCTTCGAGCGTGCGGATCAGCCGGTCTGCGGCCGCGTCGGTGTGGGGGGCGATACGAACGTCTGTCATAGTGCGCTCTCCTCGTGCGTGGTGGGGTTTCGAGGGCCGGGGCGGCGGTGCCATCCGCCGCCCCGGCCGGGCAGGCCCGGAACGGGCCTGCCGGTACTGCTGTTACTCCTGGCCGTCCTCGGCGGGCACGTCCTCCTGCCCTTCCGCCTCGTCCGCGCCCGCGTCCATCTCACCCTCGGCCTCGGGGTCCGTGTTCTCTACCGCCTCGGCCGGTTCCTCGTACTCCTCGTCCATGTCGTCGTACTGGTAGTCCTCTTCGCCGTCGTCGCCGTCCTCCTCGTCCTCGTCGGGGGCGGGGTTCTCGGCCTGCCGCGCGGCCCTGGCCGCCTCACGCTCCTGGCGCTGCCGCTCCTGCTCGGCCCTGCGCTCGGCCTCGGCCTCGGCCTCTTGCTCGGCGGTGGCCACCGTCTCCGCTTCGACCTCCGTCACGCCGTACCCGTGGCGCTTCAGGAAGGTGATCCACTCGGCGGTCGCGGGCCTGATCCGGCCGCGCACCGAGGGGCCGTGGTGGTAGTGGGGCTCCCCGCGCCATGCGTCGTCCTTCATGTGCTCGGCCTCGTAGTAGCCCGCGACGTGCGCGAACAGGACCCACCAGTAGCGCCTGCTCGCGGTCTTCTTGATCAGGGAGGCGATCACGCCCTTCGGCTGGCGGGTAAGCCGCTCGTCCCCCAGGATCTTGGCCAACATCGCCCCGTGCTCCTGGCTCCCGACGTAGTGCACGTAGTGCCCATCACTCACGAGCAGCGTCCGCATGATCAGGTCCTTGACGTCGGCCGGGGCCTCGCCCTTGTCCTTGCACATGTCCGCGATGTGGGCCTCCCGGCCCGCTCGGGCCGTCCGCCACGCGAGGTTGTTCACCTTCACGCGGCGGCGCTCCTCGCGCGCGGCCTCGGCCTTGGCGGCCTCCCCCTCGCCAGGCTCGCCGTCGCCGTCGTCGCCGGCGGCCCCGGCGATCCGGTGGCCGTGCTTCTTCCAGCCGACGCACAGCCACACCACCTCGGCCGCGTCGGGGTCGATGGTGGCCGCGTGACCCTCGCAGGTCTCGCCGTGTCCCTGCTCGCTCATCGGCATACCGATCTTGCTGACCAGTTCCTCCAGCGGCCGGGCGGTGCTGTAGGACCAGTTCCACACCCAGTGGACCGTCGTGACCTTCTTCTCGGCCAGTTCGGCCTTCAAGATCTCGATCCGCTCGGTACGGGCCTTCTTGGCGCGCAGCTCCTGCATGGCGGTCTTCCACGCGCCGCGCTTGGTGTTGCCCTCCTGCTCGTCCTTGGCCTTGGCCCGCTTGAGCGTGACCTGAGCGTGGGACACGTCCTTGACCTCGTCGTAGTCGCCCAACTCGACCCAGTCGAATTCGATCTCCTCGTCCCGGAGGTCTTCGAGGGTCTCCGCGTCCATCTGCGCGACCTTGTGGGCCGCGTCCAGCTCCTCCTCGGTCCGGCCGATGGCGGCGGCCAGGCTGCGCTTCCGGGCCTTGGGCACCTTCTTGGCCTTGACCAGAAGGGCGAGCTGCTCGGCGGCGTCCACGTCGTCCTGTGCGCTCGCCTGGCGGCGGTGCAGGTTCTCCACCATCGAGACGGTCAACGCCTCGTCATCGACGCCGCGCAGATCGTCGCGGATGATCGCCGGAATCTTCCGGTACTCGCGCCCTTCCTGCGCGGCCGCGCTGGCGACGCGGTACGCGGCCAGGGTGCGACGCTGGCCGATCACGATGCCGAGCTGGCCGTCGCGCTCGCCCTCCTGCGGGCGCAGGATGATCGCCTGCTGGACGCCGACCTCCTGGACGCTGGCGATCAGGGCCGGGTCGGGCTCGGTGGTGTCGCCCTGCGCGCGCTTCTTGCGGTGGTTGTACGGGTCGACGATGACCAGCTTCTCCGTACCGCCGTCGGGGTCGAAGTCGAGCGGGTCGATCGCCACCAGACGGCCGAAGACTGCCGGTTCGGCCGTCCCGTTCTCGGGGGTCTGTTCCGTCTGCTCGGTCTGCGTCGCGGTCACGTTCGTGCCTTTCGTTCGTACGGGTTTCGAGTGGTGATGCCGGTCGGGGCGCCACCCCCTTCCAATAAGCTCAATATTACCAGTATTGAGCCGGATTGCATAGCAAAGGGGGGTGCCTGACCAGCCTTTTCAAGCGAGGGGGACTCGCACGTCCCCTCCGGGCCGGTTCGCCCGTCTCCTTGCCAGCCGCTTTTGGTAGCCCCGGGCCGGGGCCGGCGTCCCTGGCGAGGGCTGCGCCACGGCGGCGCGGGGGCCGCCGCGAACGCGCGCCGATGCTGACGCAGGAACGGCGCGGCCGTCGTTCTCGACAGCTCGCCCCTCGGCCGGCGTCGCGGGGCGGACGGGGTGACGGGCCGCCGTCGCGTCCGGCCGGTGCCCCGCCCGGTCCGGCCGAACGCATCGACCGGACCGGGCGGGGACCTTCACCAGCAGGCGGGCTTCCGGCCGGGGGCTGAGATCTCGACCCATTGGATGTCTCCGCTCGGCGTCACCTGGATCTCGCCGCGCTCGCCTTCTTCGCCGTGAAACTCCAGCTCGCTGACGACTTCGTGACCGGCTGCCAGGCAGAGCCGGACGAACCTGGCGAGCGGCTGGTGAATCCCCGTGCTCTTGGAGATGTGCCGCACCGCAAGCGCGCTGACGGTGATCGGCTGCGCCTGGTCGAGCGGCACGTCCTCCGGGACCAGGGCCCACACGCCCACCATGTCGGACCAGGGACCAGCGGCGTCCGGGTCGTCGACACCGGGAGCCAGGCAGAAGATCGGCAGGTCCGGCCCTTGCGTCAGTTCCAGCAGGGCGGGAAAGGGGATCGGCGGGGTGACCCGGACGGTTCCCTCAACGCTGTAGTCGTAGCCCATGTGGGGCGCTCCATTCCGTGCTCGGTTCAGGTTTCGAGGGGGCCGGTCGGGGTGCCATCCCCTTCCGGCCGGGGGCGTCCGGGGCGGCCCAGTGGGCCGCCCCGGGTCGCCTCACTGCGGCAGGTGCTCGCTCGGGCGCATGATCGTGATAACGCGCTCGCCGTTGTCGCCGGGCGACGCCTCGGCCACCAGGGTCACGCGCTGCGGGTCGCGGCTGTGGCCGTCGACCGGAACGCGGTAGAGGGAGAACGCGAGCCGGGGCGGACGGCCGGACCCTGCGGCGGCCTTGATCGCCCGGGACGCGGTGATCAGCAGGTCCCATTCCCGCTCGGCCTCGTCCAGCCGGATGCCGGTGTCCCACCGGTACGTCTCGGGGACGGCGACGCAGTCCGCGTAAACGGCCTCGGTCATGGCCACCGGGGCGGGAAACTCGACCTCGGCGGCAATGCCGGGGTCGGCCTCGATCAGCGCGCCGGTCTCGATGGCGTGGGCGCGGGTCGTGACGTTGCCGGTCATGGTGCTCACTGGGTGCCTCTCGTTGTGTGTACGGGTTTCGAGGGGGCCGGGGCGGCGGCGCCAACCGCCGCCCCGGTCGGGGCAGATCAGAAGTGGTCGGAGTGGACGGCGCTGTGCGCGCCGGGGAAGGTGGCGACGACCTTCAACAGGTTGATCGCCTCCTGGAGCAGGGCGCGGCCCTCGCGGCCCTGGAACTCGTCCACGTGCATGGTGTGGGCCATCGCGGCCTGAAGCAGGGCGTCCATCTCGGCGGCCAGCGGGGAGGATGCGCGGACGGTCACGATCTCGGGCGCGTAGTGCGCGTACGCCTTGGCGCTCCAGTCCAGGACCACGGTGTACGACCGCAGGCCCGCCCGGCGGGCCGCACGGTGACGGGCGCGGATGGTCTTGAAGGTCTCGATGAGTGCGCGCATTGGGTGCTCCTCGGTGGGTTTCGAGTGGTGGTGTTGGGAGGGGCGCCACCCCCTCCCAACAAGCTCAACATTACCAGCATTGAGCCGGAATTGGAAGCCCTAAAGGGCTTCTGAACAGGGCTTTTCTTGGTTCACTACCCCTGGATCGCGCGGTGCGCGATCCAGGCCAGGGCGGCGAGGCGCTCGTGCGCCCGGAGGTACGGGGGCAGCTCGACAGGCCGAGCCTGCCCGTCGACCTCGACCGTCCAGGCGGTGTCACGGCTGCGCGCGAAGCGGTCGTACCGCCACGTCACGGCGCGGCCGCCGACGTGGCACTCCACCCGCATCGCCCGGGAGCCCAGCGAATCCCACATCGGCCCCCGGTCGCACCGGGGCTCCTCCTCGATGTAGCGGGGGTTCTCGATTCGGTGCCGGAGCAGCCCCAGCCGCGCGACGAGAGTGGCGGCCAGCTCCGCCGCACCGACGGTGCCCGGCCGATAGGGGGCCAGCCCGAGCGGCATCCGGTACTCCACGGGGCGGTAGGTGACAGTGCGGTGGGGGTCGATGGTCAGCAGATGCATAGCGGCCAGCCCTTCAGTGTCAGTGACCCATACGGAGGGGGCGGGCGGGGCAGCTGGATGGCCACCCCGCCCGATGGGGCTAGTAGGGGTAACCAAAGAGCGCGGCTCGCTGACGGTCCTGCTCCTCCTCCCAGGCGTAGCGGCCATTGGTCTCGGCTGCCCGGAGCCAGGCACCTTCGGCCTTAACCTCTTCAAGGACCCAGAGGTGCTCATCGAGCTCCTCCAGGCCGGAGAAGGTGTCGCCGTCCAGCTCGGGGATGAAGAGGCTGATAGCCATCGCACGCTCCTTTGGGTTTCGAGTGGTTCTCGTTGTCCGGGGTGCCACCCCCTTCCAACAAGCTCTATATTACCAGTATTGACCCGGATCGCATAGCCGAAAAGGGGGTCTGACCAGGGTTTTTCTCGGAAGTTCCATGATCTTTCAGGAGGCGTCCGGGCCTCCGCCGACCCCCCTCCTTGCCAGCCGTCTTTCCCGGCCCCGGCCCCGGGCCGGCCCGCACTCGAACTCCGGCGTCCAGCTCCTCCTGGCCCTCCTCGACCTCAGCCCTCCGCGGCCACCACCGCGGTGCCGGCAGTCGACGGCGGCGCGGAGGAATCGCGCCGGCCCACCACCGGCATCAGCCCGTCCCCCGGTCCCCGGGGGGCGGGCGTCCGGAGGAGCCCCCCGGGGCCCCGCGCAAGGGAGCGCCAGCGACCGCAGCCCGCGCGCAGCGCGGGCCGCAATAAGGAGGGCCCCCAGGGCCCGACGACTGCGGCGCACGGCCGGATCGCGCCGAAGGCGTGATGTCCACCCACCGGCCCGCGGCCGCACCCCCGGCCCCGCCACCGGCGCCAGGGGAGCGCGAGGGGGCGGCGCCAAAGCGCCCCTCGCAACCCGGCCGAAGGCCGGGTGCCGGAGCACGGCACCGCGCACCGGCCCGGCCCCCGCGGCGAAGCCGGCGCCCACCACGCCACACCCCCACCGCGCCCCGCGCCCGGCTCGACCACCCCCGGCCGGCCGCCGCCCACCGCGCACGCGGCCGCGCCCCGGCCAGGGAGCCGGGACGCGGGGCCGGTGCGGTTATGCCCAGCGGGCGGCGTAGGCGGCGAGCTGCTCGACCAGTTCGAGCGCGTCCAGGTCGCACGTGCACTCCATGCCGTGCCCCGGGGCCTGGTGGGCGGTGTTGATCTGCACTGCTCGGATCAGCGCTTCCTGAAGCTGCTCAGCCGAACACACGGACACCTCGCGCACCTTCTGGATGTAGTCGGCCTCGGTGGGCTTCTCGTATCCCAGGGAGTGGAGCAGCTCCTCTGCGATGACCTCGGCGATGACCTTCGAGTGGATGTCCTGCTCGGTTGGCAAGGGGAGCCCGTCTTCGTCGTGCGTGGCGGTGTCGTACCGGATGACGCCAAGGAAGTGGGCGGTTACGGCGGTGATGTCTTGTCTCCTGTCAGGTGATGGGAACTTCGGACGCGCCGGGTGGCGCGGCGGCATGAGCCGCCCCGCCACCCGGGCCTAGACCGCGACTGCTTCAAGTTTCGAGTGGTTCTCGTTGTCTGGGGTGCCACCCCTTTCGGGGGTCCGGGGCGGCGGCGGTCCGCCGCCCTGGGTCTGTTCAGCCCTGGCGGGCCGCGCGGGCGTCGCGTTCGCGGACGGCGTCGGCCACGACCCCGGCGAACGTCTGCCCGGCGCTCCCGCTGTCCGTCCAGACAAACGGGAGCGGCTTGTTGTCCAAGTACAGGCGGACCGCTTCGCGGGCCGTCTTGCGGCTGTCCACGCTGAACACGGCCTCACCGATGGCGGGGAGGGACACGGTGACGTTGGTCCACACGTACTCGGCGGCCCGGTATTCGTCATGAATGACGCGGGCGGGCTCGACCTGGAGGAGACGGGCCAGCGCGGCGGTGAACTCGCGGGCGGCCTCGTGGGTGTCGAACGGGGCCGTAACAAGGGTCGCATCATGCCCAATGGCGGTGTGGATCTGGAACTTCATGGCGTGCTCTCCTGCGGTGCGTCGTGGTGGGTTTCGAGGGGCCGGGCGGCGGTGCCATCCGCCGCCCGGCCGGACGGAGTCAGTTAGTGGCGTCGGCCTCCTCGTCGTCGGTACGCCACAGCGGCAGGGCCTCGAAGTCCTGGCTGGGCGCGAGCTTGACCACGGCCGCGCGCACGGTGGCGGCCCTGACGGTGGCGGGCATGAGGGCGGCGACGGCGCGGGGGTCCTTGTTCGCGCGCCACATGGCGTAGAGCACGCGCTGACGCTCGGCGCGGGCATTCGTCAGCGCCTCGCGGGCGGTCTGGTAGGTCGCCTCCGCCTCCAGCCCTTCCACCAGGAGGGGGGTGTCGATGGCCTCCCGCTGCTGGGACGCTTCGATCATCTCGGCGCGCATCGCCTGGTAGACCGTGCGGCCGATCGCCTCCGCCTCGATCTGAAGCTCGGGGGTGATCTGCTCGCTCATGGGTTCCTCCGGTGTGAGTTTCGAGTGGTTCTCGTTGTCCGGGGCGCCACCCCCTTCCAACAAGCTCTATATTACCAGTATTGGGCCGGATCGCATAGCCGAAAAGGGGGTCTGACCAGGGTTTTTCCCGGAAGTTCCAT
>NZ_JBIBSF010000020.1:0-37697 GCF_043077165.1 Streptomyces kanasensis | reverse complement strand
CCTGGATCGCATCGCCCTCCCGTTCCGGCTGGGCGCAGGCGACGACCAGTGCGTCTTCACCCGCTGGCGGCCCCGCCGCTGACCGACCACCACAAGGGCGGCTTTGTGCTCCCAGCCATGGCTGGGAGCACAAAGCCCCGTGGGACGTTATCCCAGCTCCGGAGCGGTGTTGTGCTCTCGTGACAGCTCGACACGCCGCCTACTTTGCGGCTGGTGTCCGAGCTGGGATTCCCGGGCCAAGGCGGAGGACCCCGGCGAACACATCTCACCGGGGTTCTCCATTATCTCGGGTGCGAAATGGGCGTCAGGCGTGTTGACTGAACTAACTTCGGTATTTGTGCAACCGGGCACGCTTGCACCGGCCCCAGCCGCCCTCGGAGCTGCCATGGCCGTCCGGTCAGTCGTTCCCGCCAGCCACAACGTATGGGGACTGGAACATGTCTTCCGTCAGGCTGCCCTGCTTGGTGACAACGAGGGCGGCGATAGGAGTGCTTTTCCGAAAGTCGCCTGCAGGAGCAGATGTCAGGCACTGAGGGTTATTGTGGGGCCGCGAGCCGCTAGCGTGGTCCTTTACGTCATTGGGGACACAGTCGTCCGGGGCTTTGTTCATTCCCAAGCACGGCGAGGTCATGCTGGTGTCGCCCCGGGAGGAGTAATGGATGCCCACAGCAATGGCGGTTCCCACTCCTCTCTGCCCCAAGGAATGGGTCTCAAAGTAGCTGCCGGAGTGGGCCCCGCAGTAGCCGAACACGCGAAAGGGCTTTTCCCATACCTCACTGTACGGAGTGCGGTTAATGGTCAGTTGTTTAGACTCTCCGAGCGGAAAAGCAGGGCGAAAGTCTGTTCTGTCTGCAAAGATCCCCACGGCCAATACGCTGATCCTATCGGGGTCCACCAAGAGCTGGATGCGCTCCCATTTCCGATTGTATTGGTAGATCCTGTTGCCGGATGCCAACCTCTGCGTGTAGTGAGGCTTGTCGTCCATGATCTCTATCGCGCGGTCCAAGGTCTGCCCCGGTCGCAGCTGCTCGACCAGCTTCTGCTCTTTCTCCACTGGGGAGTCTTGGGTCAACTCGTGGGCCACCCAGACCGCGCCGCCGATCACGGCGATCAGCGCTGCCAGCGCCTCCAGCGACTGAACAACCACCTTCCACTTCCGCCCGTGCCTCCTGGTCTCTGGAGGATGGGTCGCTCCCACGTCGTCGCCGGTGTCCATTGCTGCGCCTACGCCTCCTCGTCCCAGCCGGACCCCTGCGCACACGTCACCACGTGGTAAAGGCCCAGATCGGAGGACGAGACCGGAAAGGGGCAGACAAACACCCGGATCGCGCAACCTCGACAGCAGTGTGTCGGAGGAGAGAGATGTCTCAGTTGATGGGTGCGCTCATCGGAGTTTGTGGCACCGTCGTGGGTATTGGCTTGAGGGCCCTTAGTTCGGAGAAGGCATGTGAGGCATACAGCTTCCGTTGGCCCGTGCCTGACAGGTATCTCCGGGTCGTTCAGGCACGTACGGCATGTTCGTGATGTACGTGCCACCCTCAACCTTGGTTCGACCGAACCGAAGTCGTGCGACCTTGTTTCGGCCGAAACAAGGTCGCACTCGCCCAGGCCGTGTGCCGCTCGTTCTGCTGGCAGCGGTGCGCCCTACCGTGGAAGTTCACGGCCAGACGCGTACCGCCGTTCGCCGCCGTGCCGGGCGCCCACGCCGCCCGGCGCACAGTCGGCCAAGGTCCTCCGGGGCCCGCGGGTCAGCAGACCGTCCCGGCCCGATTCGCCGGCGGGGAGCGTGGGGATACCGCCAGGCTGGAGTCGACCGTGCCGAAGAAGCAGTCCACCGCCGCGCAGCGCGCCCGCGAGGCCGCGCGCCAGGGCGGCAAGTACACCCGAGCCCTGCGCACCGCCGACGGCCCGCCCCCCGGCGCCCCCGGGCCGGACGACGCCTACGGCGGCCACGAGTTCGAGTACGAGAGCAGCACCGACCTGTTCCGCTGCACCGAGTGCCGGGTCTACGAGGTGGCGGCCCGGGACACGAACGGGCCGATCACGCCGTGCACCGGGCTGGTCGGCTACGGCGGTGACACCGAGCGGGTCTACCTGCTGCTGACCCAGAACCCGGCTCTCCAGCACAGCCACGCAGCGTTCCTCGCGACGAAGGTTCGCATCACCGGCATCGGCCGGGCACCGCGGATTTCGTGGCGGAACGAGAAACTGCTGGTCGAGTCGGCGCCCAGCGTCGTCGCCGAGCTGGCCCGCCAGGTCGAGCTGATCACCACCACAGTCGAGGACCGGCAGGTCCCGGCCGTCGCCTCGGTCGAACGCCTCACCGCGGAGGCCGGCCGGGCCGTCCTCGCGGAGAACTACGCGGCCTACGTCGCCGAGTACGGCGAAGACGCGTAGGGGCGCTGGTCGACGAACAGCCGTCCAGGAAGTGGTTCGGCCGAACCACTTCCTGGCTACCTGCCTTACTTGCCTGACAGCGGGTCGTGCCGCCTGAACTGCGTGAAGTGCCTGCGGACCCTAGATAAACGGAGCCTTCAAGATCAATCTCACCGAACCGCTGTACCGATGTTCCCCATGGCCGGAGCAGGCCCGCCATCTCGCCGGGAGCTGCCCGACGGCCGCGGAACAATTCCCGCCATACATCTACCCGCTTGGCCGGATCCGGGTGCATGATGCGGGTGTGGCACCGCCTCCGTTCACCCCCACGGCGGCGCCTTCGGCCCCGCCCTGCAGTGACCGCGCGGGCGGGGCCGCGCCATCCCTCCCGGCCCTCCCCACGGGAGGGCCGGCGCATGCGCAACTCCCGCCCCGCGCACCGATCACACCCGCTACGCTTACCGCTCGTAGCGGACCCGGAACTCTGCGCATAGGGGGTGTGTTGTGCCAGTCGAGACCATCACGCGCGCCTACCGGTTCACCCTGGACACCTCCCCCCACCACACCGCCGTCCTCGAACGCAACGCCGGCGCCGCACGCTGGGCTTTCAACCACGCCCACCGGATGCTGCTCGCCCAGCACGCCGCCTACGACCAGCGCAAGCAGGCCGCCGCCGAACACCTCGCCGGAATGACCCGCGACGAGATCACCGCCCGCCTCCCCAAGCCCGAGCGGAAGAAGCTCTACGCCCGGGCCAGGCAGGTTGTCAGCGCGGAGAACAAGGTCCTCGTCGCCGAGCTCCAGGTGTGGGACGACCACCGCAAGCGCGTGGTCCACAAGGGCAAGCCCGCCCTCGACCCGGGCGACGACCCCGGCGAGGACGGCACCGACCTCCAGCGGCAGCTCTACGCCCGCCGCCTGCACCTCGCCCGCCTTCAGCAAGCCGACCCCGCCGCATACACCGCCGAACGCAAGCGTGAGCTCGAAGCGGTGCGCCCCGCCATCCTGGAGAGCAAGCAGCACCTCGCCGCCCGCGGCGCCTACCGGCCCGGCTCGTTCGACATCGCCAGCATCTGGCGCACCACCCGCGACCTTCCCCGGGAAGAGGGCGGCTGCCCCTGGTGGACCGAAGTGGCTGTCGGCTCGATCACCTGCGGTTTCGACCGGGCCGATACCGCCTGGAGGAAC
The DNA here is from genome assembly GCF_043077165.1 of Streptomyces kanasensis. Taxonomy (NCBI): domain Bacteria; kingdom Bacillati; phylum Actinomycetota; class Actinomycetes; order Kitasatosporales; family Streptomycetaceae; genus Streptomyces; species Streptomyces kanasensis. The sequence continues at coordinate 34,133 of NZ_JBIBSF010000020.1, read as the reverse complement.
TGGATGGCCAGCGCCGCCGGCAAGCGAGCCGGCAGCCGCATGGGCGTGCCCCGCTTCAGGAAAAAGGGCAAGGCCCGCGACTCGTTCTACCTCGCCAACGCCGCGCGCTCCGTCGTCCATCTCGACGACTACCGGCACCTGCGCATCATCGGCCTGGGCACCTTCCGCCTCCACGAGTCCGCCAAGCGCCTCGTCCGCCTGCTCCGCAAGGGCCTCGCGGAGATCACCTCCGTCACCATCACCCGGTCCGGACACCGCTGGCACGCCTCCGTCCTCACCCAGGTGCAGCAGGAGATCCCCGACCGGCCCACCGCCCGGCAACGCGCCGCGGGCCTCCTCGCCATCGACCTCGGCTCAGCCCCCCTCGCCTACCTCTCCGCGCCGCTGGACCCCGCCGACCCCGACAGCCGGGCCATCCAGGCACCGAAGCCGCTCCACGTCGAGCTGAGCCGCCTGACCCGCGCGCAGCAGGCCCTGGCGCGTACCCAGAAGGGCTCCAAGCGGCGCCGGAAGGCCGCCCGCCGGGTCGGGCGCATTCACGCCCTGGTCGCCGCTCGCCGGGCCGGCCACCTGCACGGTGTGTCGAAGCGGCTGGCCACCGGCGCCGCGCAGCTGGCGATCGAAGACCTCGACCTGACGGCACTGACCGCGTCGGCCAAGGGCACCGTCGAGGAGCCCGGCACCCACGTCAAGGTCAAGTCCATGTTCTCCCGGCACCTCCTGGACGCCGGGCTCGGTGAGCTGCGACGCCAGCTCACCTACAAGACCCGCTGGTACGGCTCCACCCTGGTCATCCTCGACCGGGGCGAAGCCACAGCGACGAAGTGCAGCCGGTGCGGCGAGCGAAACCCAAGCTCGTCGCCCAGCCGCCAGCGCTTCACCTGCCCTCACTGCGGCCTCGACGTGGGCCGCCGTGACAACGCCGTGCGCAACATCTACAAAGCGGCGCGCAGGGCAGTCACCACGTCCGTGGCCTGCGGCGAGCGGGACACGCAAAACGCCCTCCGAGACGGGGACCACCCGACCGCCGGCGACGGCGGCGGACCCCTGTCGCTGAAGAGACCCCCGCCCTAGGCGGGTGGAAGACCTCCCCCTCCAGGGAGGCCACCTCAGCCGAGTAATCGGCTGGCCATCCACCACCCTCAACTCAACAGAGCGTTCCACGAAGGGTGCGTCCCGCACGCCTGCGGATGGGTCCTGCTGATCGACTGGTCGCCAGTGCTCGCGGGAATGCGTCCCACACGCCTACGGATGGGCCTGCCCGTTTTCATCGACCCAGTGGCCTGCTCCGCTCTCAGGTGCGGCGCCGTGCCCATGGGCTGAGCCCCGTGTCGGTGGGCGCCAGCCAGGTGGGCCCCGGACAGGTTCGCCCCAGCCAGGACACGAAGGGTGCGTCCCACACGCCTACGGATGGGCCCCGGGATCGGACACCTGGATGATGCAACAGCTGGTGCGTCCCACACGCCTACGGATGGGCCGGATTGGCTCTAGATGGGGTTGGCTCCGACGCCGTGCGTCCCGCACGCCTACGGATGGGCCGGGAGAACCACCATGGGCGCGGACGGAGACATCGTGCGTCTCGCACTCCACGGATGGGTCCTCGACTACCTCTGCTGAAGAACGTCAACCGCACGCCTACGGATGGGCCGGCGACACGCTGTTCGAGACACTGCTGGCCGGGGCACGCACCGTTACTCCGGATGGGCCCGTGAGCGAACTTTTGGATCTCGCAGACGCCCGGTGTGCCCCGCGCTCACGGCAGGACCGAGATGCCCGCAGTTCCGGCCCTGCCCCAGAGACACCTCGTACCGAGCCGAAGTGGACGGGGCACGCGGAGACACATGAGAGCGGGGACTCGTGCGGGCCCCGGCGAGTTGACACCGGCCGCGGGCCGGACCCGCGGCACCTTCAGCGCCGTAGGACTGTGGTTGGCAGGCGCCGGCGAGTTCTTGGGTGGGCGTCCGCCGCGGACACCCTTGCCGGGGCGGGACGCGAGTGCCTCCCGCGGCCGGACGATGTCCGGCCGTACGCCGTCAGGACGGCGGGCGGGGTGAGGGGACGTAACCCTTCTGCCGGGCCATCACATCCTCCATGTCCGCGTGCAGGTCGTAGTCGGGGTTCAGCTGGACTGCCGCCAGGAGCGCGTGGCGGAAGCGGTCGTCGCGGTGGTACTGCCTCACCACCCATGAGGGCGCGGCGCCGGCCTGAGCGGCGGCCTGTTTCAGGGTGGCCCCGGAGGCGAGCGCCGCAACCACCAGCTGCTGGGCGCGAGCGTCGCGGGAGACGCGGTCGCTGACCGTCTGCTTCACCGGGCGCTTCCCGGCCCCGGCCTCGTATGCCGCCTTCACCATCCGGTCGGCCTCGGGAACCCGGTCGCGGGCCTTGCCCAGCCAGTAGGCGGTGGCGCCGATGGTCTCCAAGGCCCTGTTGATCGTCGCGCCTTCCTCCAGCAGGGGCAGCAGCGCGGCGAGCTTCTTGCGGTCCTGCTGGACGACGTGAGCCTTGGTCGAGTCGTCCGCGGGGTTCGGTTGGGGGCGCCGCCGGGCCGTGGGCGGCCTGACGGTGGCCGCCTGCGTGCGGGCGGCTGCCCGCACGTAGCTGCGCTGCTGCCGGGCGTCGGAGAACGCGCGGCTCACCGTCGCGTCGATCTTTGCCTGGTAGCGAAGCCACCCCATGTTCCGTCCGGCCGCCTTCAGCACCGGTTCGGGGTCGCGGTCCGCTGCGAGCTCCGCGAGGGCCTGGGCGACAAGCCGGTCGCGCGCGGCCTTCTGCACGCCGGCCACCGCGGTCGCGAACCGGGCGTCCTGGACGGTCCAGGCGTTGACGTGAGAGGCGGGCACACCCACCGTGTCGGCTGCGGCGGCCAGGGTGGGGGCGCCGCCGGCGAGCGCGTCGAGCACCCGCTGCTGCTCCTCCCGGCGGATGAGCGCGCCCGGACCTTTCCGCATGACCAACTCGGCATCGGCCAGCTGGGGGACAGCCAGCCGCCAGGCGCCGGCGTGCGGGTCGCCGTCTTGGCCGCGGGCGAGGGCCAGCAGGTGATCGATGACCTGCCCCATCAGGCGCCTGTCCTCGCCTTCGGCCAGCAGCGCGGCCAGGCGCGGCGTGATGGCCGCCATCTGCCGGACGCGCTTGCTGGTGGTCCCGGCCCGGCGGGCCGCCTCCAGCAGCGGCACACCGGCGGAGAGTTGCTCGACGACGCGGTCCACGACGTCGACGGGCAGCGCGTTCTTGCGGGCGCGCCAGGCCCGCGACTCGGCGTTGTGCGCCTCGGTGCAGGCAGGGCAGCGGCCCCTGTTGCGCCAGCCGGTCAGGGTGCCGCAGCCCCGGCCCGCCGCCGCGCAGACCGGCGCCTGGGGACGGGCAGCGGCGTCCTGGCCGGGCGGCGACTGTTCAGCGGCACCGAGGGGGGCACCCTCGGTGGCGTCGCGCCGCCCTTCGCCAGTGCCCTGGTCGTCCTCGCGGTGCGGTGCCTGCCCGGGGCGGCCCCGGGCGGTGAGCGGGCCGCTCCGGTCGGCCATCAGCCCTCCCCGACGACGGGCAGGGCGGTCAGGTCGTCGCGCTGGCAGGCGTCGATGACGGCCAGGGCCTGCGCGCGGGACCAGGAGCGGCACACCTCGGCGAGCTCGGCCGGGCGGAAGGACTCCGCCAGGTCGGCGTCCTGCACCTCCTGCGCGAGCAGCTCGCCGGGCGCCTCGATCCACACCTCGTCGATGAAGGTGCTGCGCACCAGGTGGCGCAGCGCCCGCCACTGGGGCCCGGCCAGCGGCGGCAGGTCGTTCAGCTCGGCGGCCAGGAGCCGCTGGAGGGTGTCGGCGGGCAGTGTGTGCCGGTTGTCGTCACCGGCGCGGCGGGCGCGGGCGATGGCCTGGGAGATCGTCTTCTCGGACACGTCGAGCTCGATCGAGAGCTGGCGGGGCCCGCCGCGGCCGCGCCGGGCGGCCTCCTCGGCGATGGCGCGGGCCCGGTCGTCCGCGCCGGCGGTGCGCTCCCGGTTGCCCCGCTCTATGCGGGCGTCGGCGGCCGCCAGCCGCCGGTGGAACAGGTCCGTGACGTTGTCGGACATCGAAATGGTCTCCTCGCAGGGGAAAGAGGGGGCCCCGGGGCCGCGCCCGGCCGGCGGGCGGCGGCGCGGCCCCGGGAAAAGAGTGGGGAGGGGGTGCGGGTCAGGCGCTCAGGCCGTCACGCAGCTCGCGCAGGTGCGCGTCCAGGCCGTCGACGAAGACGACCGGGTCGGTGGTCACGCTCGTGCCGTCCGGGGCGGGGAACGTCTGGCGCTCGGCCTGGGCCAGCTCGGCGGTGATTTCGCGGGCGATCTCGTCCAGGCGCTCGTCGGTGGTGTCGGCGGTGATGTCGTAGTCGTCCGCCTCACTGCCGTTGACCGCGCCGTCGACGTCCCACACCACGAGCACGTCGTCGGCGGCGAACGCCTCCAGCTGGCCCTGCCCGGCGGGCGACTCCTCGGCCAGGCCCAGCGCCTTCATCAGCTGCGCCTCGGCGTCCTGGGCGTCGGCGCCGAGCCGGGCGACGAGGTTGTTGCCGTCCCACTTCTGCTCCCAGTCGGCGCAGATCCGCGCGGCGTGCGGGGCGATGGCCTCCATGACCCGGTTGGCGGCCTCGCCGTGCAGGACCGGGATGGGGTAGCGGCGGTCGAAGCCGTGGACGACGGAGGAGGGGCGGGCGTTGCCGACCTCGGCGTTGTAGGAGGCGTGGAGCGTGCCGGCGCGCAGGTCCAGCTCCAGGTAGGCGGGCTGGGGCTCGCTGTGGCCCTGGAAGCGGCGGTAGAGCTCGGTGGGGCTGGTGCAGGGGATGATCGTCGGTGCGGTCATGGCGGGTACCCTCCGGGGTAGTCCGGGCGGCCCTGGTCGGCCTTCCGGGCGGGGTGTCGGAGGTAGCCCCCTCCGACACCCACCACATTACTTACCCCACGGGGTAAGTACAACCCCGTGGGGTAAGTTTCCGAGTGTCGCCCCGGACCCGTCCGGTGCACCCGGGCAGGATCCGGCGGGCCCGGCCGCACGGCGGAGGATGCCGACCACCCCGCACCCGACCTAGGCTGGAGAGCACCACCAGGGGGGAAGCCTGGAGGTGTGCGGTGCCCCGTCCCGTCTGGTCCGGCGCGATCTCCTTCGGCCTGGTCACCATCCCCATCAAGGTGGTGACCGCGACCGAGGACCACTCGATCGCCTTCCGGCAGGTCCACACCGAGGACGGCGGCCGCATCCGCTACCAGAAGGTCTGCGAGATCGACGGTCGCGTGCTGGACCAGGCCGAGATCGGCAAGGGCTACGAGATCGCCAAGGACACGGTCGTCCAGGTCACCGACGAGGAGCTCGGGGAGATGCCCCTGCCGACGGCGAAGGCCATCGAGATCGTCGCGTTCGTCCCCCGCGGCCGCATCGACCCCGTGCAGATCTCCACCAGCTACTACCTCCAGGCCGACGGCCAGGTCGCCGGCAAGCCGTACAAGCTGCTGCGCGAGGCCCTGAAGCGCTCCGATCGGGTGGCCATCGCGAAGTTCGCCTGGCACGGCCGCGAGCGCCTCGGGCTGCTGCAGGTCCTGGACGAGGCCATCGCCCTGCACTCGATGCGCTGGCCGGACGAGATCCGCGACCCCGCCGAGCTGGCCCCGGCGCCGGCCGACGTCGGCGACGCGGAGGTCGACGGCGCGCTCGCCCTCATGGACGCCATGACCGTCGCCCGCCTGGACGACCTGCAGCTCGCCGACCGGTACCACGACGCGCTCGCGGAGGTCATCACCGCGAAAGCCGAGCACCGGCGGCCCGTGCCGGTCGGCGGCGAGCCGGAGCCGGCCGGGCAGGTCGTCGACCTCATGGCCGCCCTCAACGCGAGCGTGGAGCAGGCCCGCGCCGCCCGCGGCGACGATGCAGCCGGCGGGGAGCACGCGACCGTCCACGAGATGCCGCCCCCGAAGAAGAAGGCCCCGGCGAAGAAGACCACCGCGGCCAAGAAGACGGCCCCGGCGCGGCGCCGAAAGGCCGGCTAAACCCCGGGCGCCCGGGCGCCCGGGTCCACGCGGCGTGGCTAGCCCGCGTCGAGGACCCCTAGCTCGGTGTCGGGCCTGCACACCTCGCACGCCGGGACGCCCTCGGCCAGGGCCCGCCGTGCTGTGTCCTCGGAGACGCCGGGCGCCTTGCGGCCCATCCCGCAGCCACCCAGGTGGACCTTGACCGGCGCGCGCACGGCGCCGAGGCTGCGCTGGATCCGGTAGTCCGGCGTCGGCGGCGGCGCGGCGCGCCGGTGGGCGGCCTGCTCGGCCTGGAGCTGTGCGATCCGTGTGTCGGCCTCCGCCAGGGCAAGCGCGAGCCAGTGCCGCAGGACCAGCAGGCGGTCGAGGTCGGGAGGAAACGCGAAATCGTGCACACGTTCGAGTCTAGGGGGGCGCGGTTCCGAACACGACTGCAGGGGCCCCTGCCCTCTGATAGAGGATCTTGACCTATTGACAGGTGAGTTTGACCGCCTCCCAGCGGGCCGCTCAAGCCCTACGATGACCGGCACCACCCGCCTGACTGGAGGAGAAGCGCATGGTTGGCCCGCGCTGGGTTGCAGCATTCGTACATAAGGGACAGGAGCAGCGCAGACTGGGATGACGATCGCAACGCCTTGATCTTGGATCGCCAAGCCGGGCGTCTCGTGCAGGCCAGCAAGCAGCCCGGTTTCCAGTGCGTCCGCGAAAGCGCAGGCTACGAGCACAGCTTCCCGGCCCCGCCAGGTTGGACCGTCAGGTGGTGCAAAGACGGGGAGGACGACATCGTGGACCCAGTGGTTGGCTTCATGGAGGACCCGGCGGTTTTCGGTGGCGTCCCACTGATTGCCGACCTAGAGGCGTGCATCGTCCATGACCTTCGCTCCATGCTCAGGTCCCGTCTGGGCCGCCAACCGATTCTGATGCCTCCGACCACCTGATTCGGACCGGGCGCCGTCGCCAGCCAGCAGTACCGCCCAGCCGTCAAAATCTTGGCAATCAGTCAAGATCACCTGTCAGGGGACAGCCCCGCCCGGAAGCGCCCCAGCCAAGAACCGCCGCGCCGGAACGGCCGGCACTGTCAGCCCCGCGGCCCGGCACCGTACGGCACTCGGACCTGATCGATGCGACCGGCAAGCTCGGCCGCGCGGGTGCGTTTCTCCGCATGGGCGCCGCTCCGGTGCCGCTGACCAAGTCCGTCTCCGGCTGACCGTGTCCAGGGGGAGCGGCCGCCGTTGTACGCGAAGGTGCGACCTACTAGCGCGTCATCGCATGCGACGCCGCGACCTCCTGCCGCGCCGCCGAATGAGAGGACGCCCGATGACCGAGCACCCCGCAGTTGACCGCGACCGCCTGCCCCACGCAGTGACCCAGCTCGTGACCGTCTTCGAGCAGCTCGGAGCCGAGCACAAAGCTCTGGTCGCCGAGGCCGAGAAAACCACCGCGAAGGAGCGCCGCGGCACCGTGAACCGCATGGCCGAGGGCGTCGCTCAGGCCAGCTACACCCTGAGCCACATCGTGAACACGCTGGCCACCGTCCACGGACTGAAGGTGCTGGGCATCGACCGGCAGTTCTCCAAGGACGCCGACGGCGCCGACTACAGCCCCCTGAACAGCCTGGGGCATCCCGGCGAGACGCTGTACGAGGCCGCGGGCCACCTCCAGGCAGTCGCCCACACCTTGGGCAAGGCGTACACACCGACGCGGAAGCATCCCGCCCTGGCCAGGGCCCGATGTCCTCAGCACCTGGGAACCGCCCTGACCAGCCTGCGGGCGGCCCTGGAGTCGGTGTGCGCCGACCTCGCTGACGACCAGGACGTGGAGGCGGTCACCGAATACACCCCCAACCTGGCGTTCCTGAGCGACCTGAAGGACCGCGTATGCCGCACCGTGCCCCCTCAAGGCGCCTGGCCCAGCTCCAAGCACGTCCTGGTGAGCACCGATCTGTGGCGCGGCCTGCTGGATTCCGGGATGGGGCATGTCGAGCGCGACGTCGCGATGTGGCTCATGCTCCAGACGGCCCAACAGCACCGAGCTACGGACGAGATCGCTGCGCAGCTCGACTACGAGCAGAGCCAGGTCGACGAGGCAAGCCGCCCAGGGAAGGCACGGGGGAAGCCTTCCCTGGGCGGCTCTGCCCAGCCTAGGGCGCCGGTGCCGGCGGGCAGCGACTTTGCGTCAGCCGCCCGTCATCATGTCGTCCACCCACCCCGCGAAGCCGTCCCGGCCGAGTGCGGCCACCCCGTACATCGAGAGGAACACGGCCGCGTAGTGGGCCGAGACCTGCCGGCCGTGCGCAGTGTCGATGTCCACGCCTCCGGTCTGGTGCCCGGCACTGGTCGCCTCCAGGTAGGCGACTAGTGCCGCCCGTGTCTCCTCGGGCGCCAGCACAGCGAAGGCGTGCAGTCGCTCCTCCTGCTGCTGCAGCGACAGCCTCACCCCGGCCGCCGTGGCGAGCCTCACGATGGTCTGCATGGCTCGGCGCACCAGCATGAGGGTCTCGGTGGCCACTGCCGGACTCGCCGCCATCCGGCGCTGGGCCCGCGCCACCTCGGCCGGCTCTGTCAGGCCGTAGCCCCGCACCAGCTGCACCGCTACCTGCGCCGCCTCCTGGAGGGGATCGGCGGCGGCCGCGGGCGTGTTCCCGAAGAACCCCAGCGCATCCATCGTCATCAGGACCTCGGCCTGGGACGTCGAGATCTGCTCGGCGGTCGCGATGGTGGCCTCCCACCCCTCCAGCCAGCGGCGTACGTTCGACCGGCTCAGGTGCGCGGCCCGCTGCCGCAGGCATCGGATCGCGGCAGCGTGGACGAGTGCCACGAGCTTCGGGCCCTCCAGGGGGGCGTCGCCGAAGAGCTCGGAGAGCGAACCGGAGTCCATGGCCCGCAGCGCCTCGGCGATGTCCCGCTCGATGTCCGCTGGGGCGACCCTCACCGGTCCGAACAACTCCGGCAGACGGGCACCCGGGTCCTTCTCCCGCAGCTCCGCGCCGCCCTGGCGCAGCAACATGCCGGCCACCGAGACCGCCCGCTCTGTGGTGTCGCGGTCGGCCATCAGGTCGTTGTGGGCCCGCAGCACGGGGGCTTGGTCCGCACGGAAGTAGCCCCGCAGCAGCCCCAGCACCGCAGTGTGGGCGGCGCGGAAGTCGGCCAGGTACGCGGGGTCGGCGTCGGTAGTCGTCACACCGGTACAACGAATCGCCCAGTCGGCGGACACGCCCCGGCACGTTGCACCAGGGTCCGCCGGGTCGTTTCACCGGCTATGAGGACCACGCCGCACCGGCTCTCGCGAAGCAGGCCGAAGCACTGGCCGAGGCCGCCTGTGCGCTGCACGATGCCGGCGGCGGAGCAGGGCCGTGGGACCGGAGCGGCAGCCGAGGACGCCATCGAGGCGGTCGAGATCACCCTGCTGGCCCTGGCCGCGGCACAAACCACCGCCGGGCTTGCCTTCGCCTCCCTGCGGCAGGACCTGGCCTTGCTCCGGCGGGACCTCGGACTGCGGCCCGGCGAACTCACCGGACCCGGCCTGCCCGCAGCCCCACCGCCGTCATGCCCCCCGGACGAACCAGACGGCGGCGGCCGCGCCGCGGCCTCGGTCGCGGCTACACACCGCTGTCACCCTTTCGTTGACAGCCGGGCGTCATCCGCTGCGAGGCGGACTGCCGACAGCTCCGCGAGCAGGTCGCGCGCGGCGTCCAGCACCAGGGCTGCCTCGTCGGCCCACGGGCCGGACGGCTTCAGGGCCTGGCGACCGTACGGCGCGATCCGCGCGCACACCATCTCCAGGTACTCGACCGTCTGCACGACGTCGGTGGCCTGGGCCAGCTTGTCGAGGGAGTAGGCCGCCTCTCTGGCCAGCTCCGGCCACGCGCCGGCGACGTCGACCAGGCGGCCGCCGACGGTCTTGATACGGGTCTCGTGATCGCGGCACCACGCCTCCACCACCCGGCGCCGTGCGCGGTCGCGCCGCTGGGCGCGGACATCGCGGTCGCCGCGGTGGGACTCGGCCGCCCGATCCAGGCGGGTCGCCCTGGCCTCGGCGGCCTGCCGGTTCGCCAGGCCGAGCGAGTCCGCGATCTTCTGCCACGATGCCGAACGGCTGCGGGCGGCGCGGATCAGATCGTGCTCCAGGGCGTCCAGACTGGCCCGCGCTTCTGCCATCTGGGTCAGGGCGGCCAAGACGTCCTCCGCCGGGACCTCCGGCGCCTCTTCGCCGCCGTCCGTGTAGAAGCCGAGCGCCTGGGCCCGGACCTCCTGCATGAGCTTGAGCGGGTCGAGGTAGTTGCGGTTCTGGCCGTAGCGCTCGCGCAGCAGCTCCTCGGCCGCCTCCTGCATTCGCCGCTGTTTCGCGTGGTCGATCGCCATGGGCGCCACCCTTCCACACGACAGGCGATTGTCACCAAAAAGTTGACACTCTCGTTCGGGGGCAAGCTGGCCCCCGGGGCGACGGCTTCGTCAGTGCTGCGGGGGGCGCAGCAGGGAGTCGGGCAGGTAAGCCGACCTGATGCCCAACTGCCATCCGTGCGCGAGGCAGGCGAGCGCGGCCACTGCGGCGGTCCCGACCGGCAGCAGGGTTCGCGGCGCCGGGCCGGCGCCCACGCCCGCGCGGTGCTCCGAAAGCCTCTCGGCCAGGGCCTGCTCGAAGGCGGGCTGATCGTCGTCGAGCAGGACGCGCAGCAGCCGCTGGTCCTCGTCCAGGGCGCCGGCCGCGTCGAGCCGTTCGGCGGCGCGGGCCCTCGCTTCGATGTCGGGCTTGGCCAGCGGGACGGGGCCGGGAAGGGCGCCGGGGTAACGCCCCTGCACGATGGTCAGGTACTCGCACAGCGCGTCCATCTCGGCGAGGTCGGCCGGCGTGGAGACCGACTCCCGCTTCGAGTAGGGCACTCCGTCGCGGATCGCGGGCGCGTAGTCCTCGCGCAGCAGCGGCCCGATGACCCGGCTGCGCTCCCACACGAGGCCGCTGATCACACACAGGGCGAAGGCCCTGACCCAGGTCTGGGCGGTGGTGGCCGGAGACGCCGGCTCCCAGGTCTCTTCGTAGTGCATCTCCGCGCTGGTGAGCGTCTCGTCCACGAGGGGCAGGGGGACGTCGAAGTCGCCATCGGGGAAGCAGCCCAGGCTCAGCTCTCCAAGGGCGCACTCCGCCGCGGTGAGCAGGACTTCACGCGACCTGGCCGTGTCCAGCGCGGGGTCTTCCAGGGTGCGGGCGCCTGCGAGGTCGAGGAGGTCCCCGCCCATCTCCCGCAGCCCCTGGCGCAGAGGACGGCCGTCGTGACGCATGGCGGACCAGTGGTCGATGGCCCGGCGGACTCCGCGCTGAAGGGTGTCGTCTATCTGCTCTTCGGCAACGTCGTGGCGTGCCACGTCCTTGATCGTCATGTCCGCCATCCTGCCAGCGGGCACTGACAGGCCGTACGGGCTGGACCTGCCGTTCGGCGCAGCCCCGACGCGCGCTCCTCAGCCGGGCGAGCCTTCGGCGGCCGGCGGGGTCTCCAGGAACGCGGTGGCGTCCAGGAACTCCGAACCGCGGTCGGCGGCCGCGACGTCGAGCCGCACCTTGCGTACGGCCGCCAGGAGTTGCAGGGCCGGTGTTGCGGCCAGGTCGAGGTCCTCGCGTCCGACCCCGCGCCGGGTGGCCAGTTCGTCCAGGACCGCCTGCCGGTGGCTCCAGCGGGCGGCAGCACTCCGGTACGCGGGGCTCGTCTCTCCGTGCAGCAGCCGGGCACGGCTGAGCGCCGTACGGGCCTCTCGGACGTCGGCACGCACCCAGTCGGCCAGCCTGCCGGGCGACTCTTCCACGATCACCGGTGCTTCCTCGTTGCTGGCTGCGGACGGACGGCAACACGCTAGACGGTGTCGGCCGCGCCGGTACCCGACAACCAGCAATCGCCCCGAAGAAGCCCCAGCGGCGCCCGGCGAGCGGGGTGGGGCGAGGGCGGCCGGTCAGTCCAGCGTGGAGACCACGGCCAGGGCTCGACCAGACGCGATCTGGTCCCCGATCGAGTCCACGTCCCCCGTCGCCGCGGTGAAGTGGTAGAGCTGTCCGGCCGCGCGTGCCGCCGCACGCCAGGCGTCGGTGGTCGGCAAGGTCCCGTCGTACCAGGCGGCCCCGTCGGGCTGCCGTACGAGCAAGTGGTCTCCGGCCAGCCGGGCCTCCCAGCCTGGGCACGGAGCGGCCCATCCTGCATAGTCCGAGGTTTCCACCCAGCCGAGTTGGCGAGCGCGGGTGATCAGGGCGTTGGCGTCCGTCAGGGCGCCGTTGTCGTCCAGGAGCGCGATCGTGAGCTGATGGGTGTAGATGATGCCCGGGGTACGGGGACCAGGCAGCCAGGCGTGAGCCCGGACATCCAATACCGGCAGGCCGTCCCCGACCTGGCCAACGAACTCAATCACGGCCCATGCCTCCCTTGTCGTTCGACATCACGCACAGCCTGGCAGGACAGCTGAACCGCTCGCGACCATCACGGGGATCGGACAGACGCACGGCCCCGGTGATGTCACCGAAGAGTTGACATCACCGGAACCGTGAAGTGCGCGTTGGTCTGGACGCCAGCCGACCACTTCACCCACCCCGAGGCCACACAAGCCCCTCAGAGCGCCCGGCAGGCCGTCCGGCGCGGAATCGGGCCCGGAAGCGCTGCGCGCGCGAGAGAGGGCGAACCAGGGCCGTTCCTGGGGGGTTTGAGGGCCGAGGAAGCGTCACCACCTGTACCGATACGGCGCCTTGCTTCTTCTGTCGCCGCGCGAAGCGCGTCCTTTCATCTGTTCATCCCCCCACGGTCCGCAGACTGCAACGGCGGGTCAGGGGGGCACGGATGAGAAGCAGCGCGGAGGGGTGGGGCGGGGCCCGCTCAGCCCAGGACGGGCCGCAGGGAAGGGCTCCACCCGGGCCACGGCCCCGCCCCGGCCCTCCGCCCCTCTTTCGCGCGCCCTTGGGCGCGCACTCTCAAGCCAGGGGGATAATTAACCTCTAGCGCCTTTACGGCTGAGCGGTGGCCCGCTCCGCTCGCAGGTGCGGCGCCGTGCCCATGGGCTGAGCCCGGTGCCCACCGGTGCCCTCCACTCCCCCCAGGCCGGAGACGCCGCTACTACGTCGCGGGGGCTCGTCGCGGCACGTCAGCCCGGGTGTCCCGAGGGGGAGTGGGCCCAGTAGGGCCCACGGACCCGAGGGAGGAGGATCGGGCGCAGAGGTCAATTATCCCCAGTCCGGCTATACGGGGCTCCGAGGGCTTCCGTGCGCGGGCACGGCGAAGGCCCGCCTCCCGGAAACGGTGGGGGCGGGCCTTCGGAGAACTGGGGCCACCGGTGCGGGCGGCGGGGCGAGTCAGGTGGCCGGCTCGTCGTACGAGGGCTCGATCTCCCCGTCCACACAGCACTCGGCCGTCTCGTCCTCGACCTCCTCGCCGCAGCTGTTGCAGAACCAGTAGACCGGCTCGGGCTCAGGGACGCTCGCCGAAGATCCCTCCGGCGGATCGAAGTCGCTGAGCCGGGTGCGGACCGGAGCGTGTACGGGCCGCCGGCCCTGGCGGGCGAGTTCCGTCAGGAGCTCGGCCCCGGTCAGGCCCCGCCGTGACGCGTCGGCCTTCACGGCCTGGGCGGCCTGGACGAGGCCGGGGTCGCGCTGGAGCAGCTCCCACATCTCGTCACGGACGACGAGCAGCGGCTTCGGCTCTGCCGTTGCCGGGGAGGACGGGTGTTCCACGGGGTTCCCTTCGGTCGGGTTTCTACAGGGTAGGGCGCGGTCAGCCGGGGGGCGTTGGTTGCAGCCAACGGGCCCCGGAACGAGTTCGAGGCGAGCGCAACGACCAGGACCAGAGCACGGCGGCCGCCGCCGCGGGTGCGCCGTCACCCGGCTCAGTCGACGACCGCGACCTGCTCGCCAGCCGCGTACTCGACCGTGTCGCCGGAGGAGTACGTGACGCGGACTCCTCCGGCCAGCAGGTCCGCTACCACGTCCACGAGGTAGGGCAGCTTGTCATCGTCGATCACGACTCGATCGTTGCGCGTCAGGGAGTCTGCGACGATCCGCTCGGTTCGCCTCTGGGCGTTCACGTTCATCTGCTCATCTCCTGCGGGCGGTGGGTTTCGAGTGGCTGCCGGGCGGAGTGCCAACCCCTTCCGGCACGTAGAAAAATACCAGTTCAAACGTCAAGCGGGGAGGGTCCCGTCGTACGCGTCCGCGCGCGCAAGGGCCCGCGCCCCCGATTCGGGGCGCGGGCCCTTGCGCGCAGGTACGTCAGTCGATCGGCGTGGGCACCGGGAGATGCCGGACGGTTGCGAGCGGCCGGTCCTCCTCCAGCGGAGCGCCGTTCCTGTCGATTTCGAGGGCTTCGTACACGGCCGGCCCGACCCGGTAGGTCTGGACCCCGACGATTCGCCCCGCGGGTTCCACCCACCCCTCCGCGAGGAGCGCGTTAACCGCCCGGGAGGTCGCCGAGGTGCTCATCTGGAGCCTCCCGCCGATCGCGGAAGCCGACTCCTCGACACGATGACCGAGGGGAACCCCGCTGGCGACATACATCAGGATCTTGGTCGCGGCGGGAGGCAGGGCGCCCGACTTGCACAGCAGCTCGTGGAGCTGCTCGCGGTCCAGCCAATGTTCGACGTCGAACTGCTCAGCCGGCGAGCTCATCACTTGCCCTCCTTTGAAGGCCGCGACTTGGAAGCGGACTCCGGCGTAGGTGCCGGAATTACAGGATGCCTCATGTCCGCCACCGCCTTCACCTGGTCCTCGGCCGATCCGTCGTAGCCGAAGCGCCCGTTCAGCCGGTAGAGCTGCACCCTGGCCATGGTTCCGGCCTCCAGCAGGAAGCCGCCCGCGTGGAGCTTCTTGATCGACTTCGAGACCTGCCGGGGGTTCATCCCGAGATCCTGGCCGATCTCATCGAAGGTCTTCTCCAACCGTGCAGCCTTTTCGCCCGAGTTGAAGATGTAGTACCCCAGAACGTCCCGGTCGTTGCGGTCGTATCCGGAGTCCTTCCGCCAGACTGCCGCCCCCATCTCCTTGGAGACGTTCATGTGACGGCCACGCCAGCTGTACCGGACCGGGGCCTTCTTGGGTTGCTCGTCCTCGAAGCCCGGCAGCATGTCGACGTGCATCATCTCGCCAGTCTCGCGAACCACTCCGGTGCGCCTTGCCATAGCCTCCCACCTCGGGTTTTCCCATGTACGGGAACCAAGTGGGCGCCACCTTACACACCCTTCCCGGAATCGGGAAACGCCCCCCGGCGAGCCCGGCGTGTCGGGGTCGACCCGACCGTTTCCCGATATCGGGAAGGGTAGTGCAGATACTTGCATTCGTCTGTCGGGAAACGTACAGATCAAAACGCTCTGACCTGCGGAAACGATCTTCGCCTCTAACTACGTAGTAGAGGTCCGCGGACGACGTGCAGCACGGAGGCGCCTTCGGCGCGTTCACCCGCGCCGGCCCGTCGGACAGCATCCCCGTTGACGAGGGCCTGGGCAGGTAGGCGGCTTCGCCGCGCACCGAAAAGCAGCGCGGCCCCGACCAACCCCCCTTCCTGCCAGCCACTTCTCAGCAGCAGGGCACCAGGGTTCGACGGATGGCGGGCCGCCACGTAAACCGCCCACGGATGCCGTGCCCCGGTCCTGCTGCACCTACTCGATGACGTGAAGTTTCTCCGGCGGCGATGTCCACCTCAGCCCGTGACCGGAACCCCGACCGGCCCGAGGTCGGCGTCTGGCCTCAGTCGATGGCGACACCACGACGCTGGCCAGCCACCAACTTCAGGGGCAACTGCCCAGGGAGGGCCCCAGGGCCCGAGCGGTCAAGCGCGCAGGCCGCGGAGCGAAGCGGAGTGGCCGAGCACTTGAGGGCAGGCGGCAGTGGCTGGTCCAGCGCAGCCGAAAGGCGCTGGTGGGGGGTCCGGGGGGAGGCGCCCCCCGGCGATGGGCGGTCCAGCGCGCCCTGGGCGCTGGCGAGGGGTCTGGGGGCAAGGAGCCACCAGTACCCGGCCGAAGGTCGGGTGTACCACGGACGACGCTGAGGCCGTAGTGGTACCTGACGGCCCAGCGGCTGCGGGTGACGGTGGTGAAAAGCGGCTGGCGGCGGGAGGGGGTGGCGGCGGTCTGATCTTCGGCTTCCGGATCGTGGTCGGTGTTGCTGCTCTGATTCGGCGGGGGACTTCTTGAGGCGCTTGCGCCGTTGACCGCGGCGAAGCCGCCTGCCCGCCTCAGGCCCGTACGGCGGTGCGGATATCGGACGGGCTGATCTGGGCAAACGCGCCGTAGGCGCCTTGATGCCTGCGGACATGGATCGGCCCCCGGCGGGGACTCCCCCCGGGGGCCGATCCATGTGGTGCTTCACCCGATGTGGGCGGGCTGCTTCTTCACCGCCTCGATCCGGCACCGGGCGCACAGGCCGTCGGTGCCGACCGCGGGCTTGTCCCACGGGCAGCCGGTGTTCTCGTGGCCGGGGCAGTGGTCGCCGGCCCACGGTTCCTGAGCCGGGATGGCGACGCCCAGGCCGTGGTCGGGGCGATCGGCTGCCGCAGCAAGAGCCACGTTCTCCTCGACCGCGGCCTGCTGGGCAAGCCGGTTCTGCTCACGGGCGTAGTCGTCAGCGGCGAGCCGCACAGCGAGGGCCTGCCCCAGGACGTCGGCGCCCTCCCTGGCCGCCGCCCGGCGGGCCTGCTCGATCCCCTCCATCACGTGGGTCCGGAACGCGGCGGCGGCCTGGTCGTCGCCGCCGGTCCGTGCGCGGTACGCCGAGACGGCCTGATCGACGAAGGCGGCGACGTCCCGCTTCGAGGAGGCGATGGCTCCAGCGCAGTCTCCGCACGTCTGGCCGGCGGTGCCCCAGTCCTCCTTGCAGTGCGGGCAGGCCCGGCGGCGGAACTCGGCTTCCCTCTCCTGGGCCCGAGCCTTCCGCTCCCGCTCCTTGTCAGCGCGGCGGTCCTTCTCCCGCTCGATGCAGCTGCGGCAGGGGTTGCCGTCGTCGAGCTCGCCGTCCTCGCAGCGCGGTTCGGGGCACGGGCCCGGCTGAAGCATGGCGACGACCGCGCCGACCGGGCTGGTCAGGGTCCCCTCGGCGCAGTGCTTGGTGTAGCCGTGCGTCACCCAGCGGCGGGCGACCCGGTCCCCGAGCAGCTTTGCCTGGGCCATGCCGCCCCCGGCCAGCTGCTTCTCGATGGCCTGGATCACGGTCTTCGGCCGGTCGGTGCGGACCTTGCGGACCAGGGCCTCCCGGAGCGCGTCCGGAAAGCCTTCGAGCACGCGCTGCACCTCGGCCGTCACCAGCACTTCGCCAGATCGAGCCGACGTCCGGTTCGGCGCTCCTGCGCCGCCCGCCGCGGCGGAGCCGCTCGACGTCTCGCGCGCGCTACTACCGGTAGAGGGCCTACGGCCGTCACCAGCGCTACGCGCTGCAAGCGCCGTCTGTGGTTTCTGTTGGTCTGGTTTCTGTTGGTCTGGTTTTGCACCCCCATTTTCAGGGGTACCGGCGCCCCCATTTTCAGAGGCTCCCGCCCCTCTACTTTTGGGGGTACCGGCCCCCCTATTTTTAGGGGTGCCGGGCTGACCTGCGGTTTCGCCCTGGTTGGTGGCCTCGAAGGCGGCGGTGTCGGCGGCCTCGGCCGCGGCCTGCGCCGCCAGGCGCTCACTGCGGCGAGCCAGCCACTCCTGTCGGGTGCGGGGGCCGGTGTAGTCCTTGGGCGGGTGGAATCGGACGTCGTAGACGTACCGGCGGCGCATCCCGTTCTGGTAGCGCTTCTCGGTGATCACCACGGCGCCGATGGACTGGAGAGCCTCGCGGTAGGGCTTCAGCTGGTCCGGGTTCTTGATCTTCATGGCATCGGCCAGCTCGGGGCCGGCGGGCCAGACGCGGTTGTCCGGTCGGCCGTGGTTCACGCATGACGCCAGGACGGTCCAGAAGTCGCGTTGCGCGGGTTTGAGGTCGGAGTACGTGATCCATTCTGGGACCATCGTGAACAGCGGTGGTGCGTCGGAGCTGAAGACCTCGATCTCGTCGTCGAAAACCGGCTCGTCGGTCATGCGGCCGCTCCGGGGCCGGGCTTGTGCGAACGGATGGTCGAGTGGTGCTGTCGTGGCACGAGTGCTTCCCTTTGAGGCAATTCGGGGAGCCTCGTGGGCCAGATAGTGGGCAAGCGGCGTGATGGGTGTGCTGCGGGAGCACGGCCGCGTCTATCCTGGCGCTGCTGGCGTGTGGGCACACGCCAGAGAGGCCCCACCTGATGGGTGTGGGTTACGGCCCCCTCGGGGGCATTGACTCTGGGCGAGTCGACTTGGTGGCCGTTCCGCTTCCGCGGGGCGGCCACCAGACTTTCAGCGGGGCGGAGCAAGGGGGCGTGGGCAGTCCGCGCTGGCCGGTTGTCTCCAGACGTTCGGCGTGACGCTGCTCGAAGGTTGCTGCGGCGGTATCGCCTGAAGCCGTACGCTCATCGAAAGCGCACCTCCCCGTGGTCAAGGTGAGGCCGCACTGCCGGGTTTCGACCTTCCGGCAGCGGACCGACAGGCCCGTAAGGGGCCTGTTGAGTTCGGGGAGGGTTGCCCCTGCCCCGATCATGTATCCGACCACACGCACCGTAACGGGTATGTAGCCGGACACGCGAAGTCATTGGCCGCCACCCTGTGTTGACTGTTCGTCGGTCGAAGCCGGGGTTCTGAGGGACATCAGCGCGTGCGAACGTAGTTCGTCCTCGGTGTTGCCGGCGAGCAGCTCCGGGTGAGTCGTGATGATGTCAATGGCCACACGGATCAGGGTGTTCTCCGTGATGCGTTCCGTCTTGGTGGTCCGGGCGTCCTGAAGGTCCCGGGCCAGGTCTGCGAGGTGCTGGTACTGATCTTTACGCAGCGGCACCCACTTGGGCCTGAGTGTGCTGGAAGGGTCGGCGTCGTTGGACGGCTGCGGCATCTCTCTCCCCTGAACCCTTGGGCTTCTTGACCTCAAGAGATTAGAGGTCCATGTCGGTTCGGCCGACCCGGCGCGTCGCTCGCGCACCGCGATTCCCCGTTTCACTGGCTGTTCTCCTTTGTGCGATGTCCTCGCAGCATAGACCCTTGAACTTCAAGGGTTCAAGGGCTAGTGTGTGAGTCGTAGGCGGAAGACGGCCGAGTTCGCAGAGCTAAGGCCCCCTCTGCCCGGACCGTCCGGAGGTGGCACTTCGGCGGTCCGCACCTCGAAAACCGCACCTAGAAGGGCCACACCTGTGTCCACGCACACCCATGTCTCCAGGCCCCCGTACGGGGCCGCGCTGCATGCGTTGTCCACTCTCACCGGCCAGCCGGAAGCCTTCTTCCTGGGCCCGGCCGACTCGACCCGCGGTGCCCGCATCGAGTTCGTCGCCACGCTGCTGCTGGACCTGGGCGACACCGACGCCCTTACCGCCCGCAGCCGCACCACCACGGCCCGCCCGGCCCTGCTCGCCCTTGTCGACGAGCTGGAGCACGCCGAGGACGCCGCCGCTGGCCTCGGCCTGGACGACGAGATCGCCGGGGGGTGGGCCGCGTGAAGTTCGACGCCCGCACCATCGAGGCGATCAACGCCTTCATCCGCCTGTTCCTCGTCCGCGTCGACGAGCTCCACACCGGCCTGTTCTTCCTGGTCGTTCCGCTGTTCGTCATCGTCGTCGGCGCGGCCGCGCTCGCCGTCGTCGTCATCGCGGCCGCCGTCTTTCTGGTCGCCGGTGCGTTCGGCGTGATCCTCATGGCCCGCCGCGGGATCAACGCCGCCGCCCACAGCGCGGCCGCTCGGGCGGTGACGACATGAGGAACCGCTGCACCCTCCCGCTGACCCGCGCGGCCCTGGACGCCCACCGCCTGGCCGACCGCGACGAGGCGCACGAGCTGGGCCGCTGCACCCAGGTCTACGCCAGCCAGAACCTGCCGAAGCCCCCCGTACGAGCCGCCACCCCCCGTGCTCAGGAGAACACCGCCCGATGACCATCACCGAACCCCGCACCGAGACCGACACCAATCCCCTGATGACCCGCACCGACCGCCGCCAGGTCGGGCGGGCCGCGGCCAAGGAGGCCGGAGCCCGTGCCAAGCAGGCCGAGGTCGCGGCCGAGAAGGACGAGAAGCTCGCCGAGCTCGACGTCGAGGACAAGAGCCTGGACATCGAGGAGAAGCGGCAGAGGGTCGAGCGCCGCCGCCGTCAGGCCGCCCGCGAGGAGAAGGCCCGCGTCCGCAAGGAGAAGGTCCAGAAGTGGAAGGCGCGCGGCAAGGCCCTGATCCACGCCCTGCCCGTGATCGTCGCGGTCACGGCCGTCGCCGCGCTGATCGTGGCGTCCGTGTGGATCGCGTGGCCGGCGCAGGCCGAGGCGATGCGCGAGGACCTGGGTGACCGGTCCTGGGTCGTCCCGGGCGTGGTCGAGGGGCTGACGTGGACCTCCGCGTCCCTGACCATCCTGGCCGTCCGGCGCGGGGCGCCGGCGGGCCGCTACCGGGTGATGACCGCGATCAGCGCGCTGATCGCGGCGACCCTGAACCTGCTGCACTCGCCCAGTCCCGAAGCCGGTCAGGTCAACGCCCTCGCGAGCCTCGCGGGTGTGCTCGCCTTCGAGCTGGTGGTCGGCCTGCTCCAGCACACCCAGAGCGGCCGGACGGCCGCCGAGGTTCGCGAGCAGCTCGCCCGGTGGATCGCGCACCCCCTGGTGTCGCTGACCGCCTGGCGCATCCGGGCCCCGTACCGCAAGACGATCACGGTCCAGAAGGCATGGGACCAGGCGTGGGAGTCGCACCACGGCGGCCAGCCCGGCACGACGGCCGCGCGGGTGCGGCGCCGGCGCCGGGCCGATGCCCGGATGGAGCGGGCGCGTTCCAAGGTGGGCCGCCGCCGGGTGCGTGAACTGAAGCGTTCCCTGGAGGCGGCCACCACCGAGGCGGCCATCGCGGAGAGTTCCGCCGAGGCGGCCCAGGCCCGTGCGGACGAGATGCGGGCCCGTGCCGAGGAGTTCCGGGACCGGGCCGAGAAGGAGAAGTTCAAGGCCGAGGCGCGGCTCAGTTCGCAGATGTACCGGGGGCTGCCGTGGGTGGGGGGCGAGTGGGTTCCCGTGCTCCCGCCGTCGACCGGTTCCGGGTACTTCGGTGAGCGTTCCGAGGACGCCAAAATCCAGTTCCCGTCTGGGGAGTCGGCCCCCCAGGCCCCCGCGCGGAACGGTGCCGACCAGGGTGAGCGAAACGCCCCGGCGCCCGCCCGGAACGCGGCGGCGTCGGCGGGCGGGAACGGCTCGAAGGCAGGAACGGAACGCGATCTGAGCGAGCACCTGGACAAGGCGTTCCGGGTCGCCCGGGAACTGGCGTACGCGGCCGCGACCGACACGCGGCGGCGGACCGGGAACGGCTTCTTCTCCCCCTACACCCTCGCCAAGCAGATCGGTGTCCGCCGCCAGGACGGGCCCGCGCTGCTGGCGCTGCTGGAGGCGCAGCCCGGGTTCGCCGAGGCGATGGCCGAGGAGATCGAGAAGGCCCGCGCGGCCCAGCAGGACACCGACCGGAGCGAGAAGGAACTGGAGCACACCGCATGAGCGGAACGACCCCGCGCAACCTGCCGCCGCTGCTGATCGTCGCGGCCCCCGCCGGGATCACGACGCTGTGGGTCCTGCCCGTTAACCACGGGTGGACCTGGCAGGAGGCAGGCATCGCGGCCGTCGTCGTCTTCGTCCTGGTCCTGCTGCTGTCCAAGGCGCCGGGCTGGCTCGCCAGCGGCGCCAAGAAGGCCGCGAGCAAGGCGAAGAAGAAGGCCAGCAAGAAGAAGGACGACGAGAAGTAACCCGCCCCCCAGCACCCCGAGCACGCCGCGGGGCCCGGCCGGAGAAGTTGACGCGACCCGGCCGGGCCCCCGTCCCCCACAGAGAGGAACACCGCCCATCATGACCCAGACCACCGACCACTCCGCACCGAGCGGACAGGTCCTTGACCTTACGGAGCGGCTGCCGCCCGAGGCCCGCGACCACCTGGAGCAGGCCGCCCGTGGCCAGGTCCGTGCGAGCGCCGCCGGCCTGGCCGACGCCCGCACCGGCACCATCAAGCTCTCCTCCGAGGTCGACGGCGAGCCCTTCGTCATCGAGCAGCTGGACGACGAGCCCCGCCGGGGCCTGAAGACGCTGGTCCCCGCCTCGCTCACCAACCCCGACGTGTGGCGCCACCGCGGCGAGGTCCTCGTCCACGCCGCCGGCTACCACGCCATGCACAGCCCGGTGTACGTGTGGCGGATCGCCAAGCTCTCGTCCCTCGGCCTGTACGCCGAGCTGAAGTCCGCCGCCGGGTACCTGCTGGTGACCGAGTACGGCGCGATGATCGACGAGGCCAAGCGGCAGGCGAGGAAGCAGGGGTACGCCGACAACAGCGACGTCGCCCAACTCCGCGCGGAGCGGAAGCAGATCGGCAAGGCCCGCCGCCGCGAGAACCTGACCATCCTGTCCGCCACCGGCTTCACCTCCTACACCGCCGCCGTCATCGGCATCGCCCAGGTGTGGGGTCTGGCCATGGCCTTCCCCGCCCTGATCCCGGTCATCGGTGTCATGTACGCGTGCGGCGCACGCGAGCTGCGCCGCCGTGGCGACGAGTACGTGGTCTTCGAGCCGGCCGCGCTCGACGAGGACGCCCCGCTGACCGATGCGCAGATCAACCGGGCGCTGCGGATCGCGGTCCCGTCGTTCAAGGAGGACGACGAGATCCAGCTGGTCGGCCTCATCCAGAAGGCCGACATCAACGCCTCGCAGTGCGTGTTCAAGCTGCCCGCGCACGTGACCGTCTCCAAGCTCATCGAGAAGCGCGAGGAGATCGCCGGCGCGCTCCAGGTCGATGAGAACTGGCTCGACATCAAGCAGGACAGCCACCCGACCCGGTGCAGCTTCTGGATCGCGACGTCCGACCCGTTCGACAAGGTGCGCCGGTCCCCGCTGCTGGGCCAGACCACCCCGCTGGACCTGTGGAACGACGGGGCGCCGATCGCCTACAACAAGCGCGGGGAGACCCGGCGCCTGACGATCCGCGACATCATGCTGCTGATCGGCGGGGCGACCCGGACCGGTAAGGGCATGGCGCTGCGGAACCTGATCTGCGCGCTGGCCCTGGACCCCAGGATCAACGTGCGCATCGTGGATGGGAAGCCCACCGGCGAGCACCTCGTCTACGCTCCGATCGCCGCGACGATGTTCGGCCGCGAGCGCAACCGGCTCGATCTCCTGCTCGACGCCTACGAGGCGGAGATCGAAAGGCGCGAGGACCTGCTGGCCTCGCTCGGCGAATCGAAGATGACGGCGAAGCTGCTCAAGCAGCTGAGCATCGAAATCCTCATCATCGACGAACTGGCGACCTACACCCGCAAGAACGTGCCGGGCGCGGCCGCGCGGCTTGCCCGGCTGGAGTTCCTTTCCAGCGTCGGCGCGGGCCTGGGCGTCCTGTTGGTGGTGGCCACCCAGCACCCGGAGGTCGACGTCATCCCCGCGGGCCTGCGCGGCAACATGACCGGCCGGTGGGCCCAGCGGACCGCCGACGCCGACGGCACGAACGCGATCCTGGGCAAGGGCGCCACCGGCCGGGGGATGCGGGCCCACGACATCCCCCGCGACAAGCGGGGCCTGGGCTGGCTGGACATGGACGGCATCGCCGAGGAGCTCGCCCGCTCCTTCCTCATCGACGAGGAGAACGCGGGGGAGGCGTCGGAGATCATCGCCGTCGGCGTCGAGCTGCGGCGGGCCGCCGGACGGCTGCCGGGGCAGTGGGAGGACCCGATCGAGGCGTACCTGGTCCAGATGACCGGGCTGTCCTCCGCCGCCGGCGGCCCCGGCGGACGGGGCAAGCCCGGACGCCCCGGGCAGGCCGCCGCCAACGCGACCGTGCTCGACGTCCTGCTCGACGCGTTCAAGGACGACGCCGACCGTCTGCCGCTCGCGGACGTGAGGGCGGTGTTCGCCGCCTGGAACCCCCGCAAGTGGGCCCAGGCAGAGGACGAGGACGACGCCACGTACGAGGGCCGGTTCGGCAAGGCGCTCGGCGCGCTGATCGACGAGCAGCTGGAGGGCACCGGCGTGGAGCTGGAGCCCAGGCGGTGGCGCGCGGGCGAGGGGCGGGTCCGCGGCTACCTCCTGGCGGACGTCGAGGCAGCCGTGGAGGCTGCCCGGAAGATCCGGAATTGACCCCTAGGTCAGGCCCTAGGCCGCCGGGCATCCGCGCAGGTCAGGGCCTGGCCCGGCCGTAGGACACCCGGCCCCGGTCCTGGGACGCGTCCCAGGACCGCCGGGCCGGTGTCCCGGGGGTGGCCACCCCCCTGACCTGCGGCGACGCCCCACGTCCCAGGTCGTGACCACCCCCCAAACCCCCATAAAACGATCTTCCCCAAGGAGCTTCCCCGATCGTGAACCACCCCGCCCGCACCGACCCGGAGACCGTTTACACGATCACCCAGGCCCCACAGGGTGCCGCATCCGTCGCGCCGTACGTCCCGGCCCGCTCCGCTCCGGCTGAGGCCCCGCTCCCGAGGGTCGAGCTGGTCACCCTCCCCGGCGGCGAGCAGCAGTGGGCCTACGTCCGCCACGAGACCGCTCCCGCCCCCGTCCGGCGCGGCTCCCAGCCGATCCCGGCCTGGGCCAAGACCGCCGCCCTGCTGATGTGGTCCGCCGCCGGAAGCGCCGCGCTCGCCGCGTACGGCCTGTCGCTGGTCGGCCCCTGGCTGGAGGCTCTGGCCTACGCGCTCATGGCCTTCGCCGTGGCGGTCACCGTCGCCGCCTTCGTCGTTCGCGGCCTCTTCTCCGGCCTCCGCCGTCGCGGGGGCGGCGGAAGCACCACCGCCGAGGCCACCGCGACCGCCACCGTCCGCACGGTCCTCGGAGGCAAGGTCACCGCCACCGCCACCGCCACCGCCACCGCCCAGAGCAAGTAAGGAGTCCATCCGCATGACCGCACCCTCACTGACCATCCGAGGCCCCCTCAGCCTCGACGGAGCCCCCATCCGCTGCCCCGGCCGGGAGAACGCCCCGGCCCCGCGCCGCCTGAACCTGCTGGTGACCGGCACGACCGTCATGGCGTCCTGCGGGGAAAAGCACCGGGGAAAGGACGGGGGCGGAAAGGCGAAATGCTTCTTCGCCGTCGAGGTGATGACCCCGGCCATGGTGAAGTCCATTGCCGAGAACTTCGAGCCCAACAAGCGCTTCCGGGTAAACCTGCCCGGGGGCAAGGCCCTGGAAGGCAGGCGCGGACCGGCGGTCAAGGCCGCGCCCGCCGGGGGCGGCACCGCCTCCTCCGCGTTCGCCGCGAAGAAGGCCGCGGCCCGGGGCGGAAAGCAGCCCGTCGCCCGGCGCGGCGGCGGGGGCCTGGTCGCCGCGCTCAACACCGTCACGGCGGTGGCCGGCACTGCCACGGCGGCCGTCAACGCGGTCGGCGCCGCCGCCAACGCGGTGGGTGCGACCGCCAACGCCGCAGGCAAGGGCTTCGACATGGGGCGCGAGGGCCTGAAGACCGGGCAGGCCGCCATCACGGCCGCCGACAACGCCGGAGCCCGCAGCTTCGCCCGCGAGAACCGCAGGTCGGACAGCGGCGACAACGCCGAGTGAGTCCGTGGGGCCGGGCCAGGCCCCACGGGCGCACCCCCGAAGTTCTCCCCGGCGGTTGCCACCCCTTGCCAATCCGGCTCGAAGCTAGTATTATTCTGACTGTTGGAAAGGGGTGGCACCCCGACCGGCACCACCACTCGAAACCCGTCCCGGAGGCATCCGTGCGTATCCGACCCATCCTGAAGAACCGCCAGTGCACGCAGTGCGAGACCTTCAACAACCCGCTCCGCCTGGCCTGCATGATCTGCCGGGCGCCGATGGGCGGCGTCTCCCGCCACCAGGCCCGTACCTCCGCCGCCGTGCGCCGGGTGGCCGACCTGGTCGAGGCCGTCGGCCGCTGGGCGCTCCTGGGCCTCGCGCTCTTCGCCATCGTCCGACGGGGAAGCGCGCTGGACCTGTACGACCTGATCCCCGCTCTGGCCGCCTACGGCGCGGCGCAGTTCGTCGCGCTCCTCCTGGAGGACGTCGCCGAATTCGCCGCCCCCGGCCCCACCTGGTGCGAGGCCGCCGAGGACCTGCGCGAGGTCGAGAAGAAGCTGGCCACCAGCGAAAGCCGGGTCTCCGCCGTCGACGAGCTCAACCGCTTCGGCGGGGTCGCCCCGGTCATCGGCATCCTGCACGCCCTCGCCGCCCGCGCCATGTACGAGAAGGAGGCGGCCGAGGAGGCGGGAGACGTCCAGGACGCCCTCGCGCAGGAGCGGCTGGAGCAGGCCCTGAAGACCGCCGCCCGCGAGATGAACGCGGACATGGAAGCCGCCTGGTACTGACGGCTGCCCGCGGTCCCGGCGCGCCTGCAGCGCCGGGGCCAAGGGGAGCCGGGCAGTCTCACCCGCTTCCATGCCCATCACCCAAGGAGACCCGCCCCATGGCGTCGTCACCGCCACCTCCCGCACCGGCCAGAAGGTCAACGCCGTCACCGGCGGACCGAGCGACCAGAAGGCCATCTACAGCGACCAGGAGCTGAGCGACTTCAAGGCGGCCGCCGCCGCCGACCCGCGCGACCTGGAGGTCATGGTCCGCCCCCTGGACTGACACCAGCCCCACCGAGGCGGCAGACGGCACCGCCGCCCGGCCCTCTCGAAACCCGACACGAAGAAGGACATCACCCCGTGATCCGAGTCATCTCCTTCGGCTACGGCCACGGCGAGCCCCCGGCCGCCGAAGTCACCTACGACCTGCGCGAACTGCTGCACAACCCCTTCCACGACCCCGAGCTGAAGAACCTCACCGGCCTTGACCCGGCCGTGTACGAGCACGTCATGGACACCCCGGGCGCCGAGCCCCTCGCCCAAGCCGCCGCCTACCTCGCTGTCGGCCTCAACGAGACCACCGGCGCCGACATCACCGTTGCCTTCGGGTGTGTCGGCGGCCGGCACCGCTCGGTCGGACTTGCCCGCCGCGTCGGGGAGATCACCCAGCTCACCAACCGGCCCGTCACCGTCGAGCACCGCGATGTCGACAAGCCCCTGCTGCCGCCCGGCGCCCACCGCGCACGGACCGCCTGACCACCCCACCCCACCGCCGCCGGGCGGCGACACCGCCGCCCGGCACCACAGAGAGAGACCACCAGACATGACGCAGCTCGCCCACCGCGACAGCACCCCCGAGCGCTCGTTCACCTCGACCGGCGGATACGCCGGGCCCGTCCTCGCAGACGTCACCTGCCCGACCGGCGTCGTGTACGTCACCGCCGACCGGTCCGCCGAGGTCGCCGCCGTCCGCATCCTCACGCAGGACGGCCCCGACAGCCCCGCCGCCGAGGCGGTCCGCGGGGCCACCATCACGCAGGACGCCGAGCGCTTGGTCGTCGTCGTGCCGGACGTCCCGCACGGCGCCGGCGGATTCGGGAACGCCTCGTTCACCTCGTTCGGCGGCGGGTCGACGTACGTCAACGGCGTGCGCTTCGACGGCCCGGTGTCCGTCGTCAACGGCCGGGTGATCATCGGCGGCGGCGCGGTGAACATGACGAACGGCGTTGAGGTGCACATCACCGTGCCCGCCGGGTCCGGTGTCCGCTACCGGTCCGAGAACGGCAGTCTCCACACGTACGGCCCTGTCGCCGCCATGGAGGCGCGGACCACCAACGGCAGCGTCAGGGCCGAGCAGGTCGGCCGCCTCAAGGCTCGCGCGAGCAATGGCTCGGTCAAGGCCGGCACCGTCACCGAGTGGCTCGACGCCGAGAGCGACAACGGCTCGGTCAAGGTCGAGGACTACGCCGGGTCCGCCTGCCGCGTCCGCGCCGGCAACGGCTCGGTCGCGCTCACCGTGGCGCGCGGCGCGTCCGGCCGCATCGAGGCCCGCGCGGGCAACGGCAGCGTCAAGCTCTACGGCGTGCGCGGCCGGACCGACCTCGACGTCGACGCCACCGCCGGTAACGGCACCGTCCGGAAGTGCTGACCACCCCGGGCGGCCGCCGCACGGCCGGCCGGAGAGGAACCCGCCATGCCCCGGTGAACTCACCGCGCAGTGGCTGGAGGGGAGTCTCGCGACCCTGCCGGGACGCCGTGCTGTGGCCCGCCCTGACCAAGGCGCTCAGCTCGACCCCGTGACCTCCCGAACGGCGAGACGCACACCACCCCTTGTGCAACCGGTATCAAGCTGGTAATGTTCTCAATGTTGGAAGGGGGTGGCACCCCGACCGGCACCACCACTCGAAACCCGATACCGGAGGCATCCGTGTCCCAGTCCGAGACCGTCAAGCAGCTCCAGGCCGAGGCCCGCGCCGCCTACAAGGCGCACAACACGCCGGAGACGGCGGCGGCCGCCCGCATCCAGCGCGGCCAGGCGCAGGCCAACGGCAACGTCACCGGTGGTACGCCGCGCGGCTCCCGCCGCTGAATCCGCCCTGACCCTGCCCCGGGGCGGACCGCCCAGACCGGCGGCCGCCCCGGGCCCGACCCCCGTACGGAGCTGTAGAGATGACGACCTGCCCGACCCACCAGACCAGCACCCCGCCGCCGCCCTCGGTGCCGCACAGCACCACGCCCGACGGCTTCGTGTGCAAGGGCTGCGCCGCCGCCGCGGGCAGCGAGGCCCTGCGCCGGAACCACCACTGCCCGTGCTGTGGCGAGCGGTTCGCGAGCGGCTGCACCGGCCAGCCGCGCCGCCGCACCTGCCACCGCTGCGGCACCCTTGACACCCACACGGACCAGTGGCTTCCGCCGACCGACCCGATGCTGGAGCTGCTGGGCGAGAACTACACCTTCAGCCCCTGGTTCCGGGCCTGGGAGGCGGCGGGCCTGCGCTTCGGCCGCGACGTCGCCCATCACCTGGTCCAGGTGACCACCGAGATCGACCAGACGCACCTGTACGGGGAGATCGTCTTTCGCGGGTCCGTGCTCGCGATCCGGTACGGCGAGCGCGGGTTCGCGGCGGCGAGCCCCTGCCCGGTCACCGAGTGCCGCCGGGGC
The DNA here is from genome assembly GCF_043077165.1 of Streptomyces kanasensis. Classification (NCBI taxonomy): domain Bacteria; kingdom Bacillati; phylum Actinomycetota; class Actinomycetes; order Kitasatosporales; family Streptomycetaceae; genus Streptomyces; species Streptomyces kanasensis. Next base: position 5,203 of record NZ_JBIBSF010000020.1, on the reverse strand, counting down.
CGGGTGTGGACTCCGGTTCGCCACCGCGAGGACCTGCTGAACGTCCGCCTCAACGGCCCCGGCCCCGACGCCTCCAAATGCGACCGCAGCGCTCGGCGCACCCGGCACAGCTGACTGCGCCCGTGCTGCCCGGCCCCGACCGGTCCGGACAGCGCGGGCGGAGCCGGACCGCCCGGACCGCGAGACCGCAGAACGGAGACACACCTTGTCCAGCCACACCCTGACCCCGCTCGGCGGAGCTCCCGCCGGCCGCACCGTCCGCGTCGGATGGGACGCCCCGCTCGCCAGCTTCTTCGCCGTCGCCTGGGACGAGCCCGACGACGAGGCCGCCGAGGCCGACCACCTGGTCTTCGCGGGCGCCGCGCCGTACGACATCAGCGACCCGGCCACCGTGCTGGAGCTTGTGACCCCGTACGCCGTGATCCCCGAGGGTCTGCGTGAGGAGCTGTTGGCCGACCGCGACCGCGAGGGCGACCGCTTCCGGGGCCGTCCCGCCGCCGACCTGGTCGGCATCGCCGCCCTCCCGTTCGCCCGCAGCACCCGGCAGGCCGACGCGATCCGCGCCGCCCTGCGCTGACTTCGCCCACCGGGGCGGCGGATGGCACCGCCGCCCCGGGCCCCTCGAAACCCGAACCGTTGAAAGGAACCTCCTCCACCATGCAGCCCGCCATACGCACCGGCGCCCTGCTCGACCGTGTCCGCGCCGACCTCGGCCGCCCGGACGTCAGCCCCCAGGAGCTGCGGACCGCCCTCGCTGCGGTTGTGCCCGCCGCCGAGGAGCTGCTGGCCCAGGTGGCCGACCTCCAGGGCCAGCTCGCCCAGGCCCGCACATGCCCGGTCACCGGCCTGCCCACCCGGTCCGCCTGGACCGCGCAGGCTCAGGAGGTTCTGGCGGCGGGCCCCGCGGCCGTCCTCCTCGCGGACCTCGATGCGTTCAAGCCGGTCAACGACCGCTTCGGCCATGCGGCGGGCGACGCCGTCCTCGCGGCCGTCGGTGCCCGACTGGCGGAGTGGGCCGCCGCCGAGGGGGCCGTAGCCGGACGGCTCGGGGGCGACGAGTTCGCCGTGGCCCTTCCCGACGGTCCCGGCCTGTCCGCTCGCGTCGACCGGCTGCACGCCCTGCTTACCGCCCCCATCGCCTACCGCGACCTGATCCTGACCGTCGGCGCCTCCATCGGCACCGCCCGCACCGCCGGCCTCCCCCAAGCCACCGTGTCCGCCGCGCTCAAGCAGGCCGACGCCGCGATGTACCAGGTCAAGGGCCGCGGCCGCCGCGGCCGCCGCCTCGCGGGGATCGTGCTGCTGCGCACCCCTGCTCTCCTCGCCCGTGTCCTGCCCCTCCGAAAGGCAGCCTGATGACCCAGGCTCGACGACAGCCCATGCGTTCGCTGCGACTCCTGACCGGCAGGCCCCACCCAGAGAGGAACTTCATGACCGAGACCATCCCCACCGGACAACGCTGCTGGTCGGTGAGCTGGCCGGAGTACACGCCCGTGGACATCACGCCCCCCGAGCTGCGGCCGTCGGCACTGGCCCGCTGACCGTTTCGGCTGCGGCCCGCACCTTCCCCCAGGGAGGTGCGGGCCGCTTACACGTCCGACCCTCGGGAGGTGCCAGCACCGGAGCCCTGCACACTGCCGGCGCCATGAAAACACCTGGTCAGATACCTTTTCACCCTTCCAGGATCAGGTCTAAAAGTGGTAATGTTCTTTTTGCTGGAAGGGGCGGCACCCTGACCGGCGCCACCACTCGGAACCCCTTGGAGGACCCCTTGACCCACGCTCGCCGTGCCCGTACCGCCATCGCCGCAATGCTCCATCATCCGGAAGCCACCCGCAGGCCCGTCCCGTCCGTCAAGGCCGCCCGCGCGGCCCTGCGTCCCCTGGGTGCCCTCTCCCGCGAGGCCCGCGACCGCGAGGGCGCGACCACCGCGCGGGAGCTGGTGGCCATCGCCGTCCGCGACGCGCTCGCCGACGCGTTCCACCTCGGGCGCACCTACGCGCTCAGCCCCCAGGACCTGGAGCAGCTCCACATCGTCCGCCTCTCGGGGCGCCCCTTCCCCGCCGGGACCACGGACCGCGCCGCGGCGCTCGCCTGCTACGTCGGCAACCTCCGACGCCTCGCCGATGCGTATGGGTTGAGCGAGGACCACCTGGTCGACGACGCGGAGGAGGTCTACAAGCACGAGATCGCGTGACCGCCCGGCCGGGGCGGCGGATGGCACCGCCGCCCCGGCCTCCCACTCGAAACCCGACGCCGGAGGAGAAGCCCGTGAACACCATGACCGCCGACGCCCCGCAGCTGTGGGCCGAGCAGCAGGTCACTACGCTCGCCGAAGGCGCGTGGGACTGGACCGTCCCCCCGTACGGATCGCTCGCATGGAGCCAACTCCCGCCCAACGACCCCCGCCGGTACGCCGCCGTCATCGAGGCCGCCGAGCAGTGGCGGCGCCAGGTTGCCGAGGAGGAGCGCCTGGACCAGCTGGCCGACGACGACCCCGCTGCCTGGTACGCGGAGGTGACCGCCGGGGCGAACGACGAAGCCCGACGCCTGGCCGGCCGCCTCGCCCGGATGCGGACCCTCGCCGAACTGGACGCCGCCCGCACCCACCGCCCGCCTCGGCAGCTGCGGGCCACCCCCGGCTGGCCCCCGGTCGCCATTCCCGGCAAGCCGGGCCGGTACCTGTATCCCGCCCCGTGCGCGATGGCCGCGTGAAGCGGCGCACGCCCGGCCGTTCCATGGGGCGGCAGTCCGGAGCGGTCAACGTCGAGCCGTCCGCCGGGCGCGGCCTGTCGCGAGCGACTTCGAAAAGCGGCTGGCAAGGAAGAGGGGCGGCCCGGCTGGACGGGGGCGCGCGGGCCGCCCTCGGCCTTGGAAAACCCCTGCTCATGGCCTATTTCTGCTAGGCGATCCGGATCAAGACTGGTAATATTGAGACTGTTGGAAAGGGGTGGCACCCCGACCGGCAACACCACTCGAAACCCAAAACCGAGAGATGGAGCGCCCCCTATGGCCAAGTCCAAGGCGTCGAAGACTCGCAACCGCATTGACGCCCTGCGGGCGGTGATCGACAAGGAGTGCACCGCGCCTACCTGCCAGGAGTCGGGCACCTGCCGCCACGAGGGCGAAAAGGACGCCGCCCGCCACGTGCTCGGCCGCCTCCTGGAGAAGCTGAAGGAAGCCGCCGGGGACGAGCGCGAAGAGCGCGCGCAGATGTGGGCCGAAATCTACGAGCGCGGCTACGACGCGAACGGCAGCACCTACAGCACGGGCGCGAAGTACCGGGCCGGGCAGTCGATGAAGGAGCGGGCCGCAGGCATCCGCGCGGACATCAAGATGGCGCGCAAGGCCGGCCAGACCCCCCTCGTCCAGGAGGGAACGGGGCTGGTGTCTCAGGCGCTGGAGACCTACCGGTTCGACCCCATCGGGGAGGCTCCCGCGCAGATCAAGTTCCGAGTCCGCATCGGCCCCGGCTATGGCTCCATCCACATTGGCATCGACAACATCCCCCAGGAATGGGGGTGGACCGCCGAAGAGGTTGCCGACTACAAGGGCAAGAAGGTCACCCGGTGGCGCCGCACGCAGGCCCTGAAGGATCTTGAGGCAGAGCTGAAGTCGATCGGGGAGGCGTACAACGCCGATCACGGCTCCAACCTCTACACGGATGTTTCGAGGAAGGCGTTCTACGTGTTCGTCGAGTCCGACGACCCTGAGACGCTCGCCCGGTGTGCCGAGTACGAGCGCAAGCATCGGGAGCGTCGCGGCTGATACGCCCGACCCCGCCCCGTCGTCCACTCGGCGGGGCGGGAGCGGGGGGCGCTCTTTCCGCTAGGCGATTAGGGTCTAAAGTGGTAATATTGAGCTTGTTGGAAGGGGGTGGCGCCCCGGACAACGAGACCCCCTCGAAACCCACACCGGAGGACACGGAACATGACCGACATCAAGACGCGATACCGCTACGGCAAGCCGGACGGCGACGGCCGCACCCCGGTCTACGTCGACGGCGCGGACGAACCGGCCGGGCACGTATGGAAGCGCGGTCGGGGCTCTCTCCCTTGGTGGTCTGAGGGCTGCGGGGACAGTGGGGCCGTGTACTACCACAGCAGCAAGCGCGCGGCCGCTGAACAACTGGTGCGCATGGTCGACGTCCGCGCTCAGGTTGACCGCATCATCACGGGCCGCCGCGCCCGCCACACGCAGGCCCCGACCGGATGGCGGTTCGCCAGCTGGACCGAGATCGAGCGCGAGGGATACCGCCAGGTCCGCCCCGTGCACCGCGCCCCGTACGTCTACGGCGACCAGGGGGAGCGCTACCCCGACACCTTCGCCGACCAGCCCGTAACCCTGACCCGGGTCACGACCCTGCACAACGGCTGTGTCGTGGTGTCCGGCACCGAGCCCGGTGACCGGCCCCCGTACGTCCTGCTGATGGACCCCGCCCACGTAGCGCTCGGGGCCCTGGTGCGCGAGCAGGAGCCGCGCTACATCGCCCCGGGTGAGTGCATGGGGTGCGAGCAGGACGGACCGCTGTACCAGGCCGGAACCCGGCTCGGCTGCGCCACCTGCACGGCGGCCGACCTCGGTGTCTCCGCGGCGGACCTGCCCGCCGCCGTCGACGACGATGGCGCCGTGTGGTGGTCGGTGGGCGACACCGTACGACGCAAGGGCGAGATCCCCGACGAGGACGCCGAGCCCGAGACCGGCCGTGTGACCGAGATCGATACCTTCATCGCGGAGCGGACCCGCCGGATCGCCGTCGACTTTGGTGACCGCTGGCCCGTCCGCTGGCAGCCGGCCGGACTCGCCCCCGTCTCGTAGCACCACCGCACCGCCCGGGGCGGCGCATGGCCGCGCCGCCCCGGCCCCTCGAAGCCCGACACCGACCCGAAAGAGGACCATGAACACCGCCGTCGGGGGGGCTTCCCGTCAACCTCCGGAAAGGGCGCACCCGGTACTGGTTCGTCCGCTGGGGCCGAGCTGGCTGGCACTAAGCCACGCGGAGGGGCGGAAGCGACCAGCTTCCGCCCCTCCGTGCTGTTCGGAGAGGGCAGGGCGCCGACAGGCTGCCGAGGGCCGGTGAAGTGCGCAGGCAGCGGTGTGTCCTCCGCGTGGGCGCCGGCTTCGCCGCGGGGGCCGGGCGGGTGCGCGGCGTCGTGCTCCGGCACCCGGCCTTCGGCCGGGTTGCGAGGGGCGCTTTGGCGCC
>NZ_JBIBSF010000019.1:41787-45298 GCF_043077165.1 Streptomyces kanasensis | reverse complement strand
GCGCTGCGGGACGTTGATCTCCTCTTACCCAAGCGCGCGGGACCACTCCGCCCACCCGTTCATCACGTCCTGGCCGGGCGGGCGGGGGGGGCCCGCCGCGGGTGTCGACACCCGCGGCCGGGCCTCCGTTCGTCCCGGGTGCGGGACGGCGGGGCCCGGTCCCGCCGGCGGTACGCCCTCCCTGACCGGCCGGGAGCCGTACCGTACCCCTCGACCCACAAGGAGGGACGATGAACCACGACCACCGCTGGATCACCACACCCCTGACCGCCGACCTCCTGCGCGGTGCTCTGGACCTGGAGCGCACCGAGCGGGGCGTCCTGCCGCACCGGCTGCCCGCACGGGCCCGCGCCCAGTGCGACGACGGACAGCTGGCCCTGGCGGAGTCGCAGCCCTCCGGCGTCCGCCTGGTGTTCCGCACCCGGGCCACCGCCGTCGAGCTGGACACGCTCCCCACCAAGCGGGTGTACCCGGGCGCCCCGCCGCGCCCGGACGGCCTCTACGACCTGGTCGTCGACGGCCGTCTGACCGGCCAGGCCGGCGCGAGCGGCGGCGACACCCTCACCATCGACATGGTCGCCGGTACCGCCGAGCACCGGGCGGGCCCGATCGCCACCGTCCGCTTCGCGGGCCTCGGCGGGGGCGACAAGCACGTCGAGCTGTGGCTGCCGCACAACGAGACCACCGAGCTGATCGCCCTGCGCACCGACGCGCCCGTCGAGCCCGTGCCCGACCACGGCCGCAGGGTGTGGCTGCACCACGGCAGCTCCATCAGCCACGGGTCCGACGCGGGCAGCCCCACCGCCACCTGGCCGGCGGTCGCCGCCGCGCTCGGCGGCGTCGACCTGGTCAACCTGGGGCTCGGCGGCAGCGCCCTCCTCGACCCCTTCACCGCACGCGCCATGCGGGACGCCCCCGCCGACCTGATCAGCGTCAAGATCGGCATCAACCTCGTCAACGCCGACGTCATGCGGCTGCGCGCCTTCGCCCCGGCCGTCCACGGCTTCCTCGACACCCTCCGCGACGGCCACCCCGCCACTCCCCTGCTGGTCCTCTCCCCGCTCCACTGCCCCATCCACGAGGACACCCCCGGACCGAGCGCCTTCGACACCGCGGCGCTCTCCACCGGCCGGCTGCGGTTCCGCGCCATCGGCGACCCCGCCGAGCGCGCGAACGGCAAGCTCACCCTGCGCGTCATCCGCGAGGAACTGGCCCGCATCGCGGAGCGCCGCGCGGCCGACGACCCGCACCTGCACTTCCTCGACGGCCAGGCCCTGTACGGCGCGGCGGACTACGCCGAACTGCCACTGCCCGACGAACTCCACCCCGACCCCGCGAGCCACCGCCGCATCGGCGAGCGTTTCGCCGCCCTCGCCTTCGCCCCCGACGGCCCCTTCACCGTCTAGGTCCTGTCTTGTGGATCGGGCCGGATCAGGGAGTCCGGTGCTGGGGGATCGCAGGGCGGAGGGGAGGGAGCCACCGCGGAGCACGGGCGACCGACGGCGAGGCGGCGAGGCGCGGTGCCGGACGCCGCGCGCCCGGCACGATCCGAATAGACAGGCCCCAGCCCCACCCGCGACCCGATCCCCTGCCCGCACCCCGCCGCCCCGGAGGGTGACGGAGCACGCCCGGGCGCCGGCGGACGTCGAACCGCCGGCGCCGGGGCTCGCGGGCCGGGGGGCCACGGGCGGGGGTTCACGGGCGGGGGCCGATGGTGTGGGGGCCGTCGCGGACGACGATGGCCAGGGCGGGGCAGGAGTCGGCGGCGTCCAGGGCGCGCTCGTCCGCGGGGATCCGGGCGTGGACCGGTGCGGCGTGGGCGTCTTCCAGGCGGAAGAGGTCGGGCGCCAGCGCGGCGCACATGCCCGAGCCCATGCACCGGCCCTGGTCGACCTCCGTGGTCCAGGTCACCGGGTCACCACCCCACCGGCATCTCGCGGGGGCCGCGGACCAGCATCTGGTTCTTCCAGACGATGTCACCGGCGAGGTGGAGGTCGGGGAAGCGCGTGAGGAGCGCCCGCAGGGCCTCCTGCAGTTCGAGGCGGGCGAGGGGCGCGCCGAGGCAGTGGTGGACGCCGTGCCCGAAGCCGAGGTGCTGCACGTGGGTGCGGGTGATGTCGAGCCGGCCGGGGGCGGTGAACTTCAGGGCGTCCCTGTTGGCGGCCCCGACCGCGACGAGGACGGGCTCGCCGGCGCGCACGAGCGTGCCGCCCACCTCGACGTCCTCCTTCGCGTACCGGGGGAAGGCGGCGCCGCTGCCCAGCGGCACGAAGCGCAGGAGTTCCTCGACGGCGCCCGCGAGGAGTTCGGGGCGCTCGCGGAGCAGCGCGAGCTGGTCGGGGTGTTCGAGGAGGGCGTACAGGAAGTTGGGGATCTGGCTCGCCGTGGTCTCGTGCCCGGCGACGAGGATGCCGACGCACAGGTCGACCAGTTCGAGTTCGGTGAGGCGGTCGCCCGAGTCGCGGGCGTCGATGAGCGCGGTCATGAGGTCCTGCCGGGGGCGCTCGCGGTGGTCGCGGATCAGCCCGGACATGTACGCGCGCAGCTCCTCGCGGTTGCGCCGGAACTCCTCGGCGGTCAGGGAGCTCGTCGACAGGACGGCGTCGCTCCACACGCGGAACTTCGGCCGGTCCTCCTCCGGGACGCCGAGCATCCGGCAGATGACGGCGACGGGGATGGGCAGGGCGTAGTGCTCGACGAGGTCGACGGGCGGGCCGGCGGCCTCCATCCCGTCGAGGAAGCCGTGCGCCAGGTCCCGCACCTGCGGGCGCAGCTTCTCGACCTGGTGCACGGTGAACGCCTTCGCCACGAGGGTGCGCAGGCGGGTGTGTTCGGGCGGGTCCATGCCGAGGATGCCGGAGTCCTGCTGCGCGGGGGACTGCCGCGGCTCGTCGTGGAACACGGCGTCCGCCCGGCCGAAGCGCCGGTCGCCGAGGACGAGGCGGGCGTCGGCGTAGCGGGTGGCGAGCCAGGCGGGCTCGCCGTAGGCCATGCGGACGCGTAAGAGCCCCGGGTGGTCCAGGGCGTCGGTGTAGGCGTCGGCCAGGCCCAGGCCCTCCGGTTCGTTGAAGGGGTAGGTCAGCGGTGCCTGCTCGCGAGCGGTCGTCACGGGGAAGCCTCCCTGGTGTAAGCAGCTGCTTACCAACCTAGAGTTGGCTCCGAGAGCGGTCAACGGCGCCTCCGGCCCACGGGGTTGGAACGCGTCTTCGAACGACGGGACGGGGGCGGCTGGTGGCCGGATGGGCGGGTGCCGGAACGGCGCGGCGCGGTGACGGAGCGGTGCGGGTGGAGCCGGGCGAGACGGTGGGGGCGGACGGGACGGTGGGGGCTGGCGGGCCCGAGGAGGGCCGGGGGCGGGAGGGTGCCGGGGCTGGGGCGGGCAGTGATGGCCGTGCCGTGCGCGCCGCGGGCGGCCCCCCCCCCCCCCCGCGGCCCCCCGCCCCGGGCGGGCCGTTAGCCGCCCCGGGGTAACAGCCGGCGCCCGGTAGGGCCCACACCGGGGGGGGCGCCC
>NZ_JBIBSF010000019.1:36727-41781 GCF_043077165.1 Streptomyces kanasensis | reverse complement strand
TACGGGGGGGGGGGGGGGGGGGGGGGGGGGGGGGGGGGGGGGGGGGGGGGGGGGGGGGTTGGGGGGGGGGGGGGGGGGGGGGGGGGGGCGCCCCCCCCCCCCCACGGCTGCTCGCGGCCGCGTCCGAGCTGTTCGCCGAACGGGGTTACGAGCGGGCGACGGTACGGGACATCGCCGGGCGTGCCGGACTGAACCAGGCGCTGCTCTTCCGTCACTTCGGCTCGAAGCGGGCCCTCTTCGGCGAGGTGGTGTCGCGGGACGGGCTGGAGCAACTGCGGGGCACCCCGCCGGAGCGCCTGGTGGAGACCGTGCTGGCGAGCATGCTCGCCCCGGCCGGCGAGGGCGCGGACGGCGACGACGCTCCGGACGACGGCCGGACGGGGGCCGCGCGGTCACTGGAGACGCTGCTGCGCTCGGTGGGTGCGGGTGACGAGGTGTCGGCGGCGGTCACGACGCTGGGCGACGAGTACGCCCGGGTGCTCGCCACCCTCAGCCGCGCCGACGACAGCGGGCTGCGGGCGGACCTCGCCCTGTCGTGGCTGCTCGGCATCGGCCTGATGCGCGTCGTGGTCGGCAAGCGCCCACTGGCGGACGCGGACCCGGGCGAGGTCAGCCGGCTCGTCGTGGGCGCGCTGGGCGGCCTGCTGGAGGGGCTGCCGCCCGTCGACGGGCGCACGGAACCCCCGCGCTGACGGCCCCGCGGCGCCCGGCGGGATCGCTTCCGGCTGGGGCAGGCTCGGCGAGGGTGCCCGGGTGTGCGCCCTCGGTGTTCGGGGGCGCTACCGCGCGCGGGTCGCCTCCAGGGTGCGCGCGAGCCGCGGCCCCAGCCACCGCTTGAGGCGGCGCAGCGGCTCCAGCCCGTGGGCCGCACGGTCGATCCGGTAGTAGAGCTGCGGCGGGACGTACGGCAGGAGCGGGGAGTGCCGCTGGCCGAGCAGGGCGAACATCTGCGCCGGGTCGAGCCGCGCGTACCGCGGCAGGTTCTCGTACCAGCGGGCGCTGTAGCGGGCCGCGCTGCGCAGCGGGAGGAGCGCGGCGGTGCGTTCCCGTTCGTACCGGGTGAGGGCGGCTGCCAGGGACGGCGCGGTGCGCAGCGCGCCGGCCAGCGCCATGGCGTCCTCCAGGGCGAGGGTGGTGCCCGCGCCGACGGAGTAGTGGGTGGTGTGGGCGGCGTCGCCCAGCAGGACGAGGTTGTCCCGGTGCCAGGTCCGGTTGGTCAGGGTGCGGAAGGACTGCCACCGGGCGCCGCCTTCGCCCTGGGGGCGGCCGATCAGCCGGTGGCCGTCCAGTGGCCCGGCGAAGAGCCCCTCCAGCAGGCGCAGGCCCTCCGGGTCGGACATCCGGTCGAGGCCGAGGCCCCGCCACGCCTCCGGCGGGCACTCGACGACGCAGGTGCTGCCGTCCGGACCGTACGGGTAGGCGTAGCACCACACCCAGCCGTGCGGGGTCTCGGCGAAGGCGAAGGTGAAGGTCGCGAAGGTCTTCGTGGTGCCGAGCCACGCGTACGTGTTCCGGCCGGTCTCGATCTGCGTGCCGAAGTGGTCGGCGTGACGGCTGCGCAGGGCGCTGTGCACGCCGTCGGCGGCGACGACGAGGTCCGCGTCGGGCGGTCCGCCGGCGGGGGTGACCTCGTGGGAGTGGACCAGGCGCACGCCGAGCTCCCGCGCGCGGTGGGCGAGGACGTCGAGCAGCCGGTGTCGGCCGATGCCGAAGCCCTCGTCACCCGGGCGGGCGGTCGTGGTGCCGCGGATGTGCGCGACTCCGCCGCTCCAGCGGACCGAGGCGTCACGGACGGCGCGGGCGGACGCGGGGTCGTGGGCGTGCAGCCGGTCGAGGAGCCCGCCCCAGTAGGTGACGCCCCACCCGTAGGTCGAGCCGGCCGGGTCGCGTTCGAGGACGGTGACGTCGTGGTGCGGGTCCTGCCGCTTCATGAGGATCGAGAAGTAGAGCCCGGCGGGGCCTCCGCCGACGCAGACGACCTTCATGTGCCCTCCCACCGACTGCCCGACATGTCCGGCCCGCGGTGGAATGTATCAGCCGGTGCCGCGTCGGCCGGGACAGCTCGCCGGACCGTCCACCGGCGGGCGGCAGGGTCCCGTGACCGGGAGGGGCCCGCGGGGCGGGCGGCCACGCCCACCCTCCGGGTGGGCGGCCGCGTCCGGGCCGGGAGCGCTCCGGGCGGCAGCCCTCGGCCAGGGGCGCTCCGACTGTCCGGGTGCCGCCCCGGCAGGGGTGCTCCGGGTGGCGCCCGGGCTGTCGGACGACGGTCCCGGGCCGGGTCCGGGCAGGTCGGAGGCGTCGCAGGGGATCGGGGCAGGTGGATGAGGGGGCGTGCGGCGGGTACCCGGTGCGGATGACACACGACAGCCACGGGCCCACCTTGCCGGACGGTCGCGGACCGGTCTCCCGCGCCGTCGCCGCGTACCTGCGCGGAGCCGGCCCCCTCCCCTCGGACGAGGCGGTGGCCACCGCGGACGTCTACGGTGACGACCTCCAGCTCGCCCTGTATCTCTGCTACGAGCTGCACTACCGCGGCTTCGCCGGTGTCGACCCCGACCTGGAGTGGGAGCCGGGGCTCCTGGGGACCCGCCGGGCCATGGAGCGGCGCTTCCTCGCTGCGCTGCGGGCGGACACGCCCGTGCACGACACGGTGGAGGAGGCCCTCAAGGAGCTCCTGGTGGAGCCGGCCGAGGGGACCGGCGTCTCCCACTACCTGCGGGACGAGGGGCAGCTGTGGCAGTTGCGCGAGTACGCGGTCCACCGCTCGCTGTACCACCTGAAGGAGGCCGATCCGCACGCCTGGGTGCTGCCCCGCCTGTGGGGGCGGGCCAAGGCCGGCATGGCGGCGGTCGAGTTCGACGAGTACGGCGGCGGCCGGCCCGAGCGCGTCCACGCGCGGCTCTTCGCCGACCTGATGGAGGACCTCGGCCTGGACCCCGCCTACGGCCGCTACCTCGACGCCGGCTGCGCCCCCATGCTCGCCCTCGTCAACCTCATGTCCCTCCTCGGCCTGCACCGCTCGCTGCGCGGGGCCCTGGTGGGGCACTTCGCCGACGTCGAGATCACCTCGTCGCCGGGCTCGCGCAGGCTGGCGGAGGCCATGCGCCGCACCGGTGCGGGCCGGGCCGCCGAGTTCTTCTACGACGAGCACGTCGAGGCGGACGCGGTGCACGAGCAGATCGTGCGCAGGGACGTCATCGGCGGGCTGCTGGCCGAGGAACCACACCTGGCGGACGACGTCGTGTTCGGCATCGACGTCACCGAGTACCTGGAGCGGCGGCTCGGTGACCACCTGCTGCGCGTGTGGCGCGAGGGACGGTCGTCGCTCAACAGGACCAAAGAGAATGCTGTTGCCGTATGAGAATGTTGGGTACGCGGAGACGCATGAATCTGCTGGTACCGCCAGGGGTCTACACCCCGCAGGATGACACGGCCCTCCTGACGGAGGCGCTCGACACCGTGCCGCTGCGTGAGGGCACGCGTGTACTCGACATCGGTACGGGGTCTGGCGCCCTCGCCCTGGAGGCCGCCCGTCGAGGCGGGCGGGTGACGGCCGTGGACCTCTCCCGCAGGGCGGTGCTCGCGACACGTCTCAACGCCGCGCTCGCCGGGGTCCGGGTCCGCGCCGTCCGCGGCGACCTGCTCTCCCCCGTGGCCGGCGAGTCGTTCGACCTGATCATGGCCAATCCGCCCTACGTACCCGACCCGGAGGGCGCCCGCCGGCCGCGCGGCGCGGCACGCGCCTGGGACGCCGGCCACGACGGCCGCCTGATCCTGGACCGGATCTGCCGCGAGGCTCCCGGGCTGTTGCGTCCCGACGGCACGCTGCTGCTGGTCCACTCGGTACTGAGCGACCCGGACCGTACCCTGGAGCACCTCCGGTCGGCGGGGCTGCGGGCCGAGGTGGCGGACCGCCGGTGGGTCGCCTTCGGGCCCGTCCTGCGCTCCCGGCACGGCTGGCTGCGCGAGCGCGGCCTGCTCTCCCACGACGACGACAAGGAAGAGCTGGTGGTGATCCGTGGCCAACGATGACGCTCCGCGCCGTGTCACCCTGCCGCGCAAGGGCCCGATGCTGGTGGAGGGGCCGGTCGAGGTCGAGCTGGAGGACGGAACAGTGGTCTCGTCGGACCGCTTCCGCGTCGCCCTGTGCACCTGTCACCGCAGTCGGCGCTACCCCTGGTGCGACACCAGCCACCGCCGCTCCGCCCCACCCCGGGAGACCCGCCAGTAGGCCGGCCGGTCACCCCCGACCGGACCGCCCGCCCCGCCAGCCGGTGGGGCGGGCGCCGTCGTGTTCGGCGCTCCCCCAGGGGGCCGTTCCGCGGTCACTCCCCTGATGCCGCCGGCTCGGGCCCCGGGGGCCCGTCGTCGCAGAGGCCGGTCCGGCAGCAGACGGGCAGGAGCTCGGGGACGGCCTCCCGGACGCGCCGCAGCCGGGCCCGGTCGGGCTCCACCACGGTGAGGACCTCGAAAGCGGTCCCGGCGTCCCCCACGCAGCGGCCCGACACCACCTCCCCGTACAGCGACCACAGGCCCTGCCGGGCGATGGTCCGGCACCGCCCCGGCAGGTCGAGGCCGCGCCGGGCGGACGCGGGGTCGGTGCCCTCGCCCGCCACCGTGAGCTGCAGGAGGTCCAGGAACCACGTGCGGGCCGCCGGCGGAATCGTGTCCGCGAGGGCGGCGAGGGCGACAGACGTCACCGCGGGGGCCGGCTCCCACAGGGTGGCCGGGGACCATACGTGGTCCTCCAGGAGACCGTCGGGGTCGCCGGGGGCGGGAGTCTCCCGGGCGGACTCCAGGAGGTCCCGCGCCAGGTGGGCTGCGGAGGCGCCGCACCCGCACGTCATGCGCTCCCAGTCGTGGCGGGCCGCCTCCGCCCTGATCAGTCTCATGGCCGCCCACCCTACGGGGTGGCCGGAGCCCCCACCGAACGCGTGTCGGGGGGGGCGGGGGGGGGGGCCCGGCCCCCCCCCCCGGGGGGGGGCCCCCGGGGGGGGGGGGGGGGGGCGCCCCCGCGCCCGGGGGGGCCCCCGGGGGCCGGGGGGGGCCCCCGG
>NZ_JBIBSF010000019.1:24497-36717 GCF_043077165.1 Streptomyces kanasensis | reverse complement strand
CCGCGTTCTTCGGGGGGGGGCCCCCCCCCCCCGGGGGGGGGGGCCCCCCCCCCCCCCGGGGGGGGGGGGGCCCGGGCCCGCCCCCCCCCCCCCCCCGACACGGGTGGCGCGCACAGCGCTGCTGGTGGTGCCGGCACGCCGGAGCCGGGCGCGCCGCCGGGACTCAGATGCGGCCGCCCGTCAGGCGGGTGACCGGGCCGTGCGCGCGCAGGACGGACCTGCGCCCACCGGCGTAGGCGCCGACGGCCACGGCCGTCGCGGCCGCCGCGACACCGCCGGCGGTGACGGCGTTGGCCTTCAGGAGGCCGAGCGCCGGCACGGCGGCCTTGCGCCACACGCCGTTGACCGTCGACGTCAGGGCCTGGGCCTGGGTGGCGAGCACGCCCCCGGTCGCCTTGCCCGCCTCGTCCACGCCGTCGGTGGCGGCGCGGGTCGTGTCGCGGGCCGTCCTTCTGGCCGTGCTGGTGGCGGTGCGGGCCCGCCCGTTCGCGGCGCTGGTGTCGGTGGCCGTGGCCTTGCCGCTGCTCTTGTTCTTGTCCGTTTCACTCATGGGGTGCGCCTAACCCGTCTTCAGCCGCGAAAACCGGTTCCCGCAAGGCGGCTTGAAGTGGTCGGGTTCCCGGGCGTCCGCTCCGCTCGTGGATCCGGCGGCCGACTCCGCGTCGGCGCGGGCGGGTTGTCCGCCCTCCGGTGCGGGCGGGTGCGTCCGGCCCGGTGCGGGCTCGTCCAAGGCGGTGGTGGGCAGGAGGGTTTCGGGCGCCGCTGCCGCGTGGGTGTGGGCGTCGTCGCCGCGCGGGTTCTCCGTCAGGGCGGACCGTTGTCCCGGCCGTCTCGGCGCCAAGGGCAGGAGGTCACCCGGCGCCGTGCGCGGAAGGGGGTCTCGGGCGGAGTGCGTCGCGCCCTGCGAGGAGGGCCGCGGAACGGGCCCGTGAGGAGGTCCTGGGGAGGGCAAGGGGTGGAGTCTGCGGGAGGGAGGAGCGTGGAGCCCCCGGCGGGGTGGGGTCAGCGACGGCCGGCCGGCTCGCCGGCGTCCGTGGTGTCGAAGAGGGAGTACGCCTCCGTGAGGTCGAGCAGGTGCCTCGGCTGGTCCTGGAGGCCGGTGAGGACCATGCGGCTCCCGTCGCCCTGGACGCGACGGCGCAGCCGCAGCAGGAGGTTGAGCCCGGTGGAGTCCATGAAGGAGACGCCCGACAGGTCGAGGCGCAGCGTCTTGCCGCCCACCGGGAGCACGGTGCACGCCTCCTCGACGCGGGGGCAGGTCGTGAGGTCCATCTCACCCGTGACGGCGACGAGGGTGCCGTGTGGGTGATGGGTGACGGCGACGGTGAAGGTATCGGACATGGTTCGCCCCTCTCGGGGATCGAGCCCATGACGGCCGCCTCGGGGGCACCCGTCGAGCGCGCGGCGTCGGGCCGCGGCGCAGCCGAGCGAGAACCACCCGTACCGTGACCGGGCCACCGACCGTGACCCCGGGACGGCGCGGGGTTCCCCCGCCAGACCAGGCTGGCTCCTGCCACAGTGACACACCGCGAGCGCCCGGTGCCAGTGGCTCCCGCTCCGCACGCGCGCGGGGCGGGGCACGCCATCGACCCGTGCGCGGGGGCGCGGGCCGGTCGCCGTGCGGGCGCCCCGGGGCGCGGACGCGGCGCGTTTCCCCACCGGTGTCGTCCGTTCGGCTGACATGTGGCCATGGACTTCCTAGAGTTACGGCTCTCAGGCGTTCCGGGGGGGTGCCCATGAGACAACCGGCCGGCAGGGGGCGACTCGTCCTCCTCTGTGTCTTCCTGGTGGTGCTGGGGGGTCCGTGGTCACGTGACGTACTCCTCGAATGGTCTACGGACAACGTCGGGCTGGAGCTGCTGCGCCGGGCGCTGTTCGTACCCGGATGGCAGCCGGCGCCGGGGTCGGACCCCTTCCTGCGCGCCTACGCCTGGCTGGGCGGGCTGACGCTGATCGGGCTGATCGCCGGGATCCTGCTGCTCGTCCCCCGGCTGGTGGGCCGGGCGCCCGCGGGCGGTGTGCGGTGGGCGGCCTCGGCCGGTACCGGCGTGTTCCTCTCCGTGGGCAGCAGCACGCTGGCCTGGCTGGCCGTCGAGACCGCCGAGCCGGGCCTCCTCCTCGCCTTCGGCCAGGGCGGTTCCTTCCCCGTGCTGCTCGTCGACGGGCTGGTCTTCGGCGTGCTGCTGGGCCTCCTCATCGCCGTCGTCGGCGGCGGGGCCCCGAAGGCCCCGGGCGCCGTGCGCCCCGCGGCGTCCCGCAACCGTGAACGGAGTGCCGCCGTGTCCGACTCCTCCGACGATCGGCCGGTGGCCGTCGCGACCGGCACGTCGCCCGGCGACGTGACCCGCTACCTGTGCGCCGCCGCGTACACCGACCCGGCCTTCGCCGACCGCGTCGTGGAGGACGTGCTGGGCGACGGGCTCGGCGCCGTCGCCGCCTCGCCGGGCGTCGACCTGGTGCCGGTGGCGCGGCACAGCCTGACCGCGGGCAGGCTGCGCCGCGAGCGGGACCGCAGGCTGACCGCCGCCTTCGCTCTCGTCGCGGTGTTCGCGCCCCTGTGGCTGCTGTTCGCGCGGCTCGCCCTGGGGGCGCTCGGGTCGGCGTCGCGGACGCGTCGGCGCGCGGTGCGGGGCCGGGAGCTGCCGCCCACGTCGGCGACGACGTGGCGGCTGGCCGGTACGGCGGGCGCGCTGCTCGTCGCCGGGGTGCTGCTGGGCGCCGCCCTGACGGCGGTCCCCCTCCCGGGGCCGCTGGCCTGGCTGACCGGGGGCTACCTCTGGGGGGTCCCCGCGCTCCTCGCCGTGGTGGCCTGCTGCGCCCAGGTGGTGCGGATCGTCGTGGGTGAGGAGGTGGACGTGGACGCGCGGCTGCGGGGGGCGTTGCGGCGTGACACGTTCGACCCGGAGAGGTTGCCGCGACCGGGGCACCTGGAGCCGTGGGCGGCCGCGCGGATCGAAGCCGTGGCCGACGCCCAGCGGGGCAACGTCACCTGCTACAGCGGCCCTTCACCGTTCGTCGGGTACGGCAGGCGCGACGGGGAGTGGACGCTGTCGGTTCCGCTGCTGCCCGCCGACCCGGGTGCGGGCGGGGAGCGCGGTCCCCGGACCGTCGACGGCTTCGACGCCTGGGACGTCGTGGAGCGGCTGCGCCATCGGTTGCGCGGGACGACGGAGGAGCCGGGGGCGCCCCTGCGGGGCGTCGGGAACGGGGAACGGGCCACCGGACGGGCCGCCGCGGAACGTGACGGGGCCGGGGAACGGGACGGCGCGGGCGGGCGGGACGGCATCGCGCGGGACGGCTTCTCGCGGGACGGCTTCGGCGGGCGGCCCGGCACGGAGGGGCGCATCGAGGGGCTGGTGGTGGAGGACCGGGTCTTCGTCAGCGGCAGGGAGGTCGCACGGGACGGGCGGTTGCTGCCCGACCCGCTGCGGCCGCCCGCCACGCGGCTGCCCGCCGAGGCGCTGCGGTGGATCGCGCGGCGCCCGGACGGTGTCGCGCGGCACTTCCTCACCTCCCACGTACCGCTGTGGGGCGGAGAGATCGTGCCGACGCACTTCCTGCACGTGGCGGTGGAGGGCAGGACGCTGCACCTGCGGTGCGAGCGGTTCGTCCTGGGGCCCGTACGGCGGGACCTGCACGTGGTGGACCTGCTTCCGGCGGGCGTCCCCACCGCGCGGCGGCGCCGCTCGTTGGCGCTGCGGGCCCTGCGGCGATCGGGGGGCGCACTGTGGGCGGCGCCGCGGTCGTGCCTGTCGGACGCCCTCGCCGACCGGCGCAGGCGGGTGCGCCGGCGCCACGAGGCGCGGGCCGCGGGCGACGACCCCGCGTACGACCGCGGCGCGCGGATCAGCGTCCGCGAGGCCGCGCAGGGGCCCGAGTACTTCCACCACTTCCAGCTGGTCGACGCCCTGCGGACGCTGAACGCCCTCGACCGGCACGCGCTGGCGGCCGTCCGGGACTTCCTCGACGACCACGGGGTCGACACGACCGACTTCCGGACCCAGACCCAGACCATCCTCAACCACGGCGTGCTGCAGACGGGCGGGGTGAGCGTGGTCGGCAACCAGGCCGTCGGCACCGGCGCCCAGGCGACCGCGCAGTCGACCACGGCGCGGGCCGGTGGTCCGCCGCCGCCGTCCGGCCCCGCGGCCGCCCGATGACAGGAGGGAACGTGCCCCGTCAAGCCGATCCGTCGCCCGACGAGCCGGGCGAGGCCCGTGTGCTCAACTTCGGCGTCCAGCAGTACGGAGGGCAGAGCTCCGTCGGCAACCAGGCGATCGGCCCGGGCGCACGCGCCGTGGCCGGCCACGTCTCGGTGCACGCGCCGTCGGCGGACCAGCGGGCCGAGGTGGAGGCCCTGTTGCTGCTCGTCGAGCGTTTGCTGGACGAGCACCGGGCCGCGCTGCCGGACCAGGAGTCGCCCCGTACCGAACTGCGCCGGTTGCGCGAGGAACTGGAGGAGGGAGAGCCGGAGCCTGGCGTGGTGCGGCGGGCCCTGGAGCGGCTGGCGCTGTTCGCCCAGCCAGCGGCGCCGCTGGCGGCCGCCGTGGCCGAACTGACGCGGGTCGTGCAGTCCTTCTGACCCCGCCCACCTTGTGCGGGCTTCTGGTCCAGACCTCTTGACGAAAGGTCTGGACCAGAAGACCCTGGCCTTCCGTCGAGTGCCGTCGAGCGCCTGTCGCATCCGCCGGATGCCGTCGAGGGCGGCTCCCGGGGGACGCGGAGGGACGCCGGGAAGGAGCGCGGACATGCCGCGACACGGAAGGACGTCACCGGCTCTGGGGCTCGCCGCGGCGGTCCTCGCGCACCTGCTCGCCGCGGCGTTCCCCGCGGCCGCCCGACCGGCGCCCGCCGACGCGGTGGCCGCCGCCGGGGCGGCCGCCTCGGCGACGTGCCCGCTCAAGCCACGGCCCGCCGGGAAGGTCCTCCAGGGGTACTGGGAGAACTGGGACGGCGCCGCCAACGGGGTCCACCCGCCCTTCGGCTGGACCCCGATCACCGACCCGCGCATCAGGCAGCACGGCTACAACGTCGTCACCACCGCCTTCCCCGTGATCCGGTCGGACGGCACGGCGCTGTGGGAGAACGGCATGGACACCACCGTGAAGGTGCCCACGCCGGCCGAGATGTGCGAGGCCAAGGCAGCCGGGCTCACCGTGCTGCTCTCCATCGGCGGCGCCACCGCGGGAATCGACCTGAACTCCAGCGCCGTCGCGGACCGGTTCGTCGCCACGGTCGTGCCCATCCTGAAGGCCCACAACTTCGACGGCATCGACATCGACATCGAGACCGGCCTCGTCGGCAGCGGCGACATCACCCGACCCTCGCCCTCTCAGGCCAACCTCATGCGCATCATCGACGGCATCCTGGAACGCATGCCCCCGGGCTTCGGACTCACCATGGCCCCGGAGACGGCCTACGTCACCGGCGGAAGCGTGGTCTACGGCTCCATCTGGGGCGCCTACCTGCCCCTCGTGAAGAAGTACGCGGACAACGGCCGCCTGTGGTGGCTGAACATGCAGTACTACAACGGCAGCATGTACGGGTGCTCCGGCGACTCCTACGAGGCCGGCACGGTCGCCGGCTTCACCGCCCAGACGGACTGCCTGGACCAGGGGCTCGTCGTGCAGGGCACCACCATCCGCGTCCCGTACGACCGGCAGGTTCCCGGGCTGCCCGCGCAGCGGGGAGCCGGTGGCGGCTACATGCCGCCGGCCACCGTCGCCCAGGCGTGGAAGGCGTACGGCGGCCGACTGAAGGGGCTCATGACCTGGTCGCTCAACTGGGACGGGTCACGGAACTGGACCTTCGGTGACAACGTCCGCGCCCTGCAAGGCCGTTGACGGACCGCCGGGACCGGTCCGGCCGAGGTCCGCCCGGTACGCGCGCGGGGATCCGCCCGGCGCGCGCCGGGCCCCGCCTCAGGCGACGGCCACCCCGACCGGGAGCACGACCTCCCACGTGTCCACCGCGTAGAGCGTGTGCATGCCGTGCGCCTCGTAGACGCGCAGGGCGCCCGTCTCGTTCTGCGTGTCCACGCCGAGGCCGATCGTGTCGCGCCCCCGCGCCGCGTACACGGAGAACGCGTGGCGCAGCAGGTGCCCGGCGATCCCCCGGCCCCGGAACGACCGGCGCACACCGATGTTGCGGATCCAGGCCATGTTCGCGCGGTCGTCGCGCGAGAACAGCACGGCGGCGTCCTCGGCCCCGACCGAGGCGATCCACACGAGCGACCAGTCGATGCGGTCGCCGCCCCCGATGTCGTCGAGCCACTGCTCGTAGCTGCGGGGCTGGTGGTCGAAGTGCTCCGAGAACGTCTCCTGGAGCAGGGCGTGGGCGCGCCGCCGGTCCGCGTCGTCCCGGCAGTCGCGCAGCACCACGCCGGCGGGCGGCTCGGGCGCCGCCTGGTCGGGGACGGAGAGCGGGCGGGTCATCACGTGGTAGCGCCGCA
The DNA here is from genome assembly GCF_043077165.1 of Streptomyces kanasensis. Classification (NCBI taxonomy): domain Bacteria; kingdom Bacillati; phylum Actinomycetota; class Actinomycetes; order Kitasatosporales; family Streptomycetaceae; genus Streptomyces; species Streptomyces kanasensis. Next base: position 30,266 of record NZ_JBIBSF010000019.1, on the reverse strand, counting down.
CCCGGCGCCAGCCCCGTCGGGCGATCATGTCGAGGTCGGTGGTGGGCTCGGCGTTGAGGTGCAGGTGGAGCACCGCGCGGGACGCGCCGTTGGCGCGGGCCCGGTCCGCGGCACGGTCCTCGGCGAGCGCGAGCAGCCGCTCCCCGGCGGCCCCGTGGCCGGGCAGCACGTAGTGGTCGGCGTCGACGCGCTCTCCCTGGGACTCGTCCCACACGAGGGCGTAGGCGACGAGCCGGTCGCCGTCGAAGGCGAGCCAGGAGTCCCGGGCGAGGTCGACCTCGGGGTGGGCGAGGTCCGCCTCGACGGAGTGCAGGTCGGTGTCGGGCCTGCCCGTCTCGATGGTGTCGATCTCGTTGAGCAGCGCGCATATGAGTGACGCGTCCGCGGTGGTGGCGGGACGGACGGCGCAGGGGGCTTCCGAATGCATCAGGCCACTCTCGGACCGCGGCCACGTCCCCCGCAAACGATTTCCCGCCCCCGACGCCCCTCCCCCGCGCCCGACCGGTACCGGCCGCGGGGGCCGCCGGCCGGCGTCGTGCCTCCGTCGGGGGCCGTGGCCCACACCCGCGCGCGAGGGCGTTCCCGGGACGTCGTCCGGACGACCGCCTCGCCCCCGGCGCCGCCCGCTCGTCGTCGTGCGCGGGACCGGGACCCGTGCGGTCGGTCGCGCGCGGTCCCGTACGGGGGCACGATCCGCCGGTGGGTGGCGGTGGTGGCGGCCGGGATCCCGACCCGGGTGACGCGGGCCCCGGCCGCCGGTGCCGTGCACGGCGTATCGAAGGGGGACACCGCCCCGGGGAGACGGTCTGACGCCCCGCTGACGGGTGCGCGCCACGAAGCGCGTCGCGACGGCGGCGCGCACGTCCACCGGGGCGGCGGACGTGCGCGGGGTGCCGCCGGCAGGCGGGGCGGGTCGTCAGGGGGTGGTCGGCCGGGGCTGTCGGACGGCGGCGTGCGTGCGGGCGGGGGCGTGCGGGCGGGTGGTGGACGGGGAGGTCAGGGGCGCAGGGAGACGGGCTCGGTGGGGGCGTCGGGGGTGCCGCCGGCGGCATGGACCGACAGCGGTGTCGCGATCTCCTCCAGGGACTTGCGCTCCGCGGCGACGGCGAAGAAGAGGGCGACGAGACCGCCCACGACCATCACGGCCGCGCCGAGGCAGAAGGCCAGCACCGTGTCGCCGACCACCCCGCTCTCGGTGAGCTCGGCGAAGATGAGCGGGCCGGAGATGCCGCCGGCCGCCGTGCCGACCGCGTAGAAGAACGCGATGGCCATGGCGCGGGTCTCCATCGGGAAGATCTCGCTGACGGTCAGGTACGCCGAGCTGGCGCCCGCCGAGGCGAAGAAGAGGACCACGCACCAGCAGGCGGTGAGCGTCGTCGCGGTCAGCACCTCCTGGCCGAAGAGCCACGCGGTGACGAAGAGCAGGGCACCCGACAGCAGGTACGTGCCGGCGATCATCGGACGGCGGCCCCAGGTGTCGAAGAGCCGGCCCAGCGTCAGGGGGCCGAGGAAGTTGCCGAGCGCGATCACCGCGAAGAAGTAGCCGGTCGAACCGCTCGGGACGTCGTAGAACGTCGCGAGGATCGCGCCGAAACCGAAGGTGATGGCGTTGTAGAGGAACGCCTGCCCGACGAAGAGGGCGAAGCCGAGGACGGCGCGCCGGGGGTAGGTGCGTACCAGGGTCCGGGCGATCTCGACGAAGCCGATGCTCTGCCGCTGCTTGATGGTGATGGAGCCGGCGGGCGGGGCGAGCGCCTTGCCGGTGTCCCGTTCCACCCGCCGCTCGGCGTCCGCGACGATCGCCTCGGCGCCCTCCTCGCGGCCGTGGATGAACATCCAGCGCGGGCTCTCCGGGACGTGCCGCCGGACGAGCAGGACGGCGAGGCCGAGGACGACGCCGAGGCCGAAGGAGACGCGCCAGCCGATGTCCTTGGGAAGGATGTCGGTGTCGAGGAGCACGACGGACAGCAGCGAGCCGCCCATGGCACCGAGCCAGAAGCTGCCGTTGATGACGAGGTCGACGCGGCCGCGGTACTTGCTGGGGATGAGTTCGTCGATCGCGGAGTTGATGGCCGCGTACTCACCGCCGATGCCCATGCCGGTGAGGAAGCGGAAGAGGAAGAACCACCAGGACGAGTACGAGAACGCCGTCATCGCGGTGGCGCCGAGGTAGACCGCGAGGGTGATGAGGAAGAGCTTCTTGCGGCCGTAGCGGTCGGTCAGCCAGCCGAAGAGCAGGGCGCCGGAGCAGGCGCCCGCCACGTACAGGGCGGCGGCGACGCCGGTGACCTGGGCGCTGCTGATGGCGAGGCCGCTGCCCTCCTCGGAGAGCCGGCCCGCCATGTTGCCGACGATGGTGACCTCGAGCCCGTCGAGGATCCACACGGTGCCGAGCCCGATGATGATCATCCAGTGCCACCGCGACCACGGCAACCGGTCCAACCGGGCGGGGATCTGCGTCGTGACGGTCCCGTCCAGCGCCTGCCCGTCTTCTCTCATCGCTTACCTCCACGGCGTAAGGGGCCGCATCCACGTACCCCATGATCAATCCGTGGAAACGGACCCTCACCCGTGCGGCCCGACGCTCCGGGAGGGGGGCGGGAGGCTGGAGAGGGGCGCTACGGGCGGAGGGCGCGGACGGTACGGGCGGAGGGGCGCGGGCGGTACGGGCAGGCCGGCGCGGACGGTACGGGCGGAGGGGCGCGGGCCGGTGGGACCGGGGCCCGGGGTACGGCTGGGCCGGCTGTGGCCAGTGTTGCCGGTGAGGCGTCCGGGTGCCGGGGCGCCCGAGGTTACTCGTGCGTTCCGCACGGCTCATTGCTGACAGCTGCGACTATGGGCGGCCCCGCCCCGGGTGGCAACGTTCTTCCTGTCGCCGTCGCTGACCGAAGGAGCAGGTGTGATCAAGGGATACGCCACCTTCTGCGACGCGGACCGCCACTTCTACGACGCACCGCACCGGCTGTCCGCGGAACGCCAGGGGGGCAGGGGTGCGCTCTACGCGGCGGCGCTGACGCCGGTGCCCGAGGGCTGGCGGCGCAACCGCAGCGGTGACTGGCTGGCGCTGCGCCCGGTCGGGGCGGAACTGCCGGCGCAGGGGTGGAAGATCCACGTGTCGGCCTGCCTGGAGAACGCGGAAACGATTCTGGCCCGGGTGTCGGAGTACTGCCTCACCCACCGGATCGCCTTCAAGTTCGTCCCGAGCCGCTACCTGCTCCACACCCGCAACGCCAAGTACGCCGACCGCGCGGCCAGCGGCAAGTTCATCACCGTCTACCCGGCCGACGACGACCAGTGCCACCGCGTCGCCCGCGACCTGGACGCGCTCCTCGCCGGGGAGGACGGTCCGTACATCCTCAGCGACCTGCGCTGGGGCGAGGGCCCGGTGTACCTCAGGTACGGCAGCTTCACCCAGCGGCACTGCTACGACGAGGACGGCGAGCTGCGCCCCGCCGTGGAGGACCCGGACGGGAAGCTCGTCCCCGACCTGCGGGGGCCGGCCTTCCGGACGCCGCCCTGGGTGCGGGTGCCGGACTTCCTCCGGCCGCACCTGGCGGGCCGTCACGCCGTGACCCTCGCCGACGTGCCGTACACCGTCGAGCGGGCCCTGCACTTCTCGAACGGCGGCGGCGTCTACGTCGGCCACGACTCCCGGACCGGCGAGAAGGTCGTCCTGAAGGAGGCCCGGCCGCACGCCGGGCTGGCCGCCGACGGCGCCGACGCCGTGACCCGGCTGCAGCGGGAGCGCGAGGCCCTGGAACGGCTCTCCGGGCTCCCCTGCACGCCCGAGGTGCGCGGTGGGTTCGAACTGGGGGGACACCACTTCCTCGCGATGGAGTACGTCGAGGGCAAGCCGCTCAACACCTTCTTCGCCCGCCGCCACCCGCTGATCGAGGCGGACCCGACACCGGAGTCCCTCGCCGAGTACACCGCGTGGGCCCTGCGCGTCCACCGGATGGTGGAGGAGGCCGTGGAGGCGGTCCACGCCCGCGGCGTGGTCTTCAACGACCTGCACCTCTTCAACATCATGCTCTCCGAGGACGAGTCGTCGGTGGTCCTGCTCGACTTCGAGGCGGCCGCGCACATCGACGACAACCGCCGGCAGACCGTCGCCAACCCGGCCTTCGTGGCCCCAGCCGACCGGCGCGGCTTCGACGTCGACCGGTACGCCCTGGCCTGTCTGCGCATCGCGCTCTTCCTGCCGCTCACCAGCCTCCTCCCGCTGGACCCGGAGAAGGCGCGGCACCTCGCGGACGTGGCCGCGGCCCAGTTCCCGGTGCCGCGCGCCTTCCTCGACGAGGCGGTGGCCGAGATTCTCAAGGGGCGGCCGGACACGGCAGGCGACGGGCCGTACCTGCCGGTGGAACCGGGTGACTGGCCGGGCAGCCGCGACTCGATGGCACGGGCCGTGACCGCGTCGGCGACGCCCGACAGGGAGGACCGCTTCTTCCCCGGCGACATCGCCCAGTTCGCCACCGCGGGTGGCGGGTTGACGCTCGGCTACGGCGCCGCGGGCGTGCTGTACGCCCTGGCCGAGACGGGCGCGCCGGCCCACCCCGACGCGCAGGAGTGGCTCCTGCGGCGGGTCAAGGAGCCCCCGTCGGGCAGCCCCCTCGGGCTGTACGACGGCCTGGCCGGCATCGCCTGGACCCTGGACCGCCTGGGCCATCCCGCCCCGGCCGCCGACCTCGCCGACCTGACGATGGCCCGCCCCTGGGAGGGTGTCGCGCCCGACCTGCACGGCGGTCTCGCGGGCGTCGGTCTGGTCCTGGACGCCCTCGGCCACCGGGACGCCGCCCTGCGCTGCGCGGAGCTCGTCGCCCGCGCGCTGCCCGGCATCACCCGCGCCGGCCTGCTGTACGGGGCGTCCGGACCCGCGCTGCTCTTCATCCGCCTGTACGAACGCACCGGCGACGCGGCCCTGTTGGACCTGGCCGCCGACGCGCTCGGCCGCGACCTGGACCGCTGCGTCGTCAGCGCCGGCGGGACGCTCCAGGTGGACGAGGGATGGCGGACCATGCCGTACCTGGGCGCCGGCAGCGTGGGCATCGGCATGGTGCTCGACGACTTCGCGGCGCACCGGACGGACGAGCGGTTCGAGCGGGCGCGCGGTGAGATCGTCCGGGCCGCACAGGCCACGTTCTACGCCCAGCCCGGGCTGTTCCGGGGCGCGGCGGGCATGGTCCTGTACCTGAGCCGCACCACCACCCCGGGTCCCGGCACCCACCCCTCGGACGTACGACGCCAGATCGACGCCCTGGCCCGCCACGCGGTGCCGTACCAGGGACATCTGGCCTTCCCCGGCGAGCAGATGATGCGGCTGTCCATGGATCTCGCCACGGGCACCGCCGGCTGTCTGCTGGCCCTCGGCAGCGCCGCGACCGACGGCCGCGCGCACCTGCCGTTCCTCCCGCCGCTGCGGCGGCCCCAGACCCGGTCCCAGTCAGGGACCGTGGAAATGCACACCGTCCCCATGAAGGAAAGGAATCGATCATGACGCTTCTCGACCTGCAGTCGATGGAGACCCCGAAGGAAGAGGCCACGGGCGACGTCGCCACCGGCAGCCGGGCCAGCCTGCTGCTCTGCGGTGACAGCAGCCTGAGCGTCACGACCTGTAACTGAGCCGGTCCCGGCCGGACCGTGCGGTGTTCGCACCGCGCGGTCGGCCGGCAGCGGCTGCGGCCCCGGGGGGGGGGGGCCCCCCCCCGGCCCCCCCCCCCCCCCCCCCCCCCCCCCCCCCCCCCCCCCCCCCCCCCCGCCCCGCGCCCG
>NZ_JBIBSF010000019.1:0-24488 GCF_043077165.1 Streptomyces kanasensis | reverse complement strand
CCCGCAGCCACACCACCTACCCCCGCGCGGCCCCCCCCCGCTCGGTGAGTCCCCCCCCCGGCGGGGCCCGGCGCGGGGGTGGGGGGCGCGGCCCCCCCCCCCCCGCCCGGGCCCCGCGGCCCTGCTCCCGCCCGCCAGGCACCGGCTCGTACGCCCGGACGGGGCCGTCCCGGTGCGACGGGCGCGGGGCCGTCCCGGTACGACAGGCGCGGGCCGGTCAGCCACCGGCTCGTACGACACACAGGACCCGCACGACACGCAGGACCCGCACGGCCCGTGCGCTACCCCTCGGCGCACACGGTGTTCGCCGCGCGCGGCCCGTGCGCGGGACGCTCCGGCCGCCGTCCCGGGCCCGTGCCGGCCGGAGGAGGAAGGAGCCGCCCACCATGCCCGCCGCGCGCACCCCGCAGACACCGCCGGATCCCGCCCGCACCGCCGCCGAGCGGGTGCTCCGCGGAGCGCTCCGGCACGGCGCCGGGCACAGCACGGCCCTCCTGCTCTGCTCCCTCGCCTCGGCCGCCGCCACCCTCGCCGAGCCGGCGGTCCTGGGCCGCACCCTCGACCTGCTGCTCGCCGGCGACGCCCGAGCGCCGCGCTGGACCGCCCTGTGCGCGGCGCTCATCACGGCCGACCTGTTCCTCGACGCCGCCGTCGCCCAGCTGACCGGCGTCACCAACGCCCGTACGACGCGATGGCTGCGCACCCGCGGCGTGGCGGGACTGCTGCGGGCCGCGCCGCACGACGCCGCCCGCCTCCCACCCGGTGACCTCGCGACCCGGCTGACCGCCAACGCCGCGGAGGCGGGAACCGTACCCGCCGGCGCCGCGGCGGCCGCCGCTTCGGTCCTGCCTCCGCTGGGCGGACTGGTCGCCCTGTTCCTCATCGACTGGCGGACCGGCGCCGCGTTCCTCGCCGGCGTCCCGGCGCTGTGGCTGCTGCTGCGCGCCTTCGCCACCGACTCCTCCGACAGCGTCAGGCACTACCAGGCGGCGCAGTCGCGGATCGCCGCGCGCCTCGTGGAGGCCCTCGCCGGGGCGCGGACCGTCGCCGCCGCCGGGACGGCCGCGCACGAGCGGCGGCGCGTCCTCGACCCACTGCCCGAAGTGGCTCGCGAGGGACGGCGGATGTGGCGGGTGTACGGCCGGGCGGTGGCGCGCAGCGGGGTGCTGCTGCCGCTGCTGGTGTGCCTGGTCCTCGCCGTGGGCGGCCTGCGACTGGCGTCCGGGGCCATGGGCGTGGGCGAGTTGCTCGCGGTGTCGCGGTACGCGGCGCTCGCGGCGGGCGTGGGCGCGGTGGCCGGACTGCTGGGCGCGCTGGTCCGTGGCCGCGCCGCCGCCCGGCGCGTGGCCGCCCCGCTGGCGCTGCCGCCCCTGCCGTACGGGGACGGCGCCCTGCCGGCGGACGGTCCGGGCACGGTGGAGCTGCGCGGCGTGTCGGTGGTGCGCGACGGCACCGCCGTCCTGCGGGACGTGGACGTGGTACTGCCGGGAGGGGCGCGGGTGGCCGTCGTGGGGCGCTCGGGCGCGGGGAAGTCCGTGTTCGCCGCCGTGGCGGGCCGGCTCACCGAGCCCGACGCGGGCGAGGTGCTGCTCGACGGAGCGCGTCTGGACTCCCTGGACGAGGTGTGCCTGCGCAGGGAGGTCGGGTACGCGTTCGCGCGCCCGGCGCTGTTCGGCGCGACGGTCGGCGACGCACTGGCGTTCGGGGTGGACGTGCCGCCGGGCGGGGCGCTGCGCGCGGCCGCGCGGGCGGCCGGTGCGGACGGCTTCGTCGAACGGCTGCCCGCCGGGTACGACACGCCCGTCACGCGGGCACCGCTGTCCGGCGGCGAGCTGCAACGCCTGGGCCTGGCCAGGGCGTTCGCCCACGCGGGCCGGCTGCTGATCCTGGACGACGCCACGTCGAGCCTGGACACGCTCACCGAGCGGCAGGTCGAGCGGGCGCTGGCCCGTGACGTGCGTCCCGGTACGCGGCTCGTCGTCGCGCACCGGCTGTCCTCCGCCGCCCGCGCCGACCTGGTGGTGTGGCTGGAGGAGGGGCGCGTACGGGCGGTGGGTGCCCATGCGGCGCTGTGGCGGGACCCGGAGTACCGCGCGGTGTTCGCCGTACGGGACCCATCGGGCGGCGACGGGCCGGCCGGGGGGTGCGGGGACGCGGACGAGCAGGCACACGGGTCCCCGCCCCCGACGGAGGGGGCGGGCGCGGGGAGCGGAGAGGTGGCGGGAGCCGTGCGGGTCGCGGGAGCCGAGGTCGCGGGAGCCGGGCAGGGCACGGGAGCCGGGCAGGCGGGGGCCCCGGGGGTGGAGAAGGGCGCTCCGTCCGGGGGCGCCGCGGAGGTGTCCGGCGCCGCGCCGCCCGAGGGGGCGCCGGGGGCCGGCCGTGCGGCGCGAGCGGGTCGCGGGGCGGCCCGGTGAGGGGGCGGGGGGCGCTGCGCCGCCTCGCACCCCAGGCACGCCGGTTCCTGCTGCGCCGGCGGCGTGCGCTCCTCGTCCTCACCTGCTGGTCCCTGCTGGAGTCCGTGCAGACCTTCCTCCTGGGGTACGGGGTGGCCCGCGCCCTGGACGACGGGTTCCTCGCCGGCCGCCCCGCCACCGGGCTGTGGTGGCTGTCGGTCGCCGCGGGCGCGGCGCTGGTCGGCGGTCTGGCGATGCGCGGGGTCTTCGACGGGCTCGCCGGGCTCGTCGAGCCGCTGCGCGACGGCCTGGTGCGCCGGGCGGTGGCGCAGGCGCTGGCCTCCGCGGTCGCCGACCCGGTGCGGGCCGGTGGCGCGTCCGCGGACGGTGCGGCGGTGTCCCGGCTCGTCCACCAGACGGAGATGGCCAGGGACGGTTTCGCGGGGCTCGTCCTCGCCGGGCGGTCGTTCCTCTTCACCGCGCTCGGCGCGCTGCTGGGCATGGCGTCGCTGGCGCCCGCGCTGGTGCTGGTCGTCCTGCCGCCGCTGCTGCTGGGACTGGGGCTCTTCCTCGCGACGCTCGCGCCGATGGCCGCCGCGCAGCGCGCCTTCCTGGACACCGACGAGGCGCTGTCGGCCCGGGTCGGCACCGTGGGCGCGGGGCTGCGGGACGTGGTGGCGTGCGGGGGGCGGCGGCTGGTCGCCGAGGAGGTGGGCGTGCTCGTCGCCGCGGAGGAGCGCCTGGCACGCCGGTTGGCCCGCTGGGCGGGCGTGCGGACCCTCGCCCTCGGCGCCGCGGGGAGGCTGCCCGTCGTCGCCCTGGTGGTGGCGACGCCGTGGCTGCTGTCGCGGGGGGTCACGGCGGGCGCGCTGCTGGGGGCGCTCACGTACCTCGTCCAGTCGCTGCTGCCGGCGGTGCACGCGCTGATGAGCGCCCTGGGCGCGGCGGGGACGCGGCTGGTGGTGGTCCTGGACCGGTTCGGCACCTCCGAGCCGGCCCTGCCGGGCGACACCCCGTCACCGGCACCTGGCCGCGCAGCCGGACGCGCCGGGCCGGCACCCGGCGCGGGGCCGGACGCAGAGACCGGTAGGACCGGCACGGAAGCCGACGCGGGGTCGCGCGCGGGGCCCGGTGCGAAGACCGACGCGGAGCCCCGTGCGGAGGTCGGTGCGGGTGCGGAAGCCGGCGCCGGGCCCGGTGCGGAGTCCCGTGCGGAACCCGGTGGCCGGGAAGCGGGCACCGGTGCCCCGCCCCCCGCCGCGGCTACCGCCGGGACTCCGGTTGGGGCGCCCCCCGGGGCACAGGCCGGGCGCGGCGGGCAGGCCGCCGCGGTCGAACTGCGTGGAGTCACCTTCGCCTACGGACCCCGGGCGCGGCCGGTCCTCGACGGCCTGGACCTCCTGGTGGAGCCCGGAGAGCACCTGGCGGTCGTGGGCCCCAGCGGCATGGGCAAGTCCACGCTCCTCGCCGTCCTCGCCGGGGTGCTCGACCCGTCCCGCGGCACCGTCCTGGTCGCCGGTGCCCCGGCCCGTCCGGCCGGCGCGCCGGGACCGGACCCGCGCCGCGCCCTGCTGCCCCAGGAGGCGTACGTCTTCACCGGGACCGTCCGCGACAACCTCCGCTACCTGTGGCCCGACGCGCCGCCCGGTGACGTCGGGGCGACGGTGGAGGCGCTGCGCCTCGGTCCGCTGGTGCGGCGGCTCGGCGGCCTGGACGCCACGGTCGACCCGTCCGCCCTGTCGCAGGGTGAGCGGCAGCACCTGGCGCTCGGCCGGGCCCACCTCTCCCCCGCCCCCCTCCTCCTCCTGGACGAGGCGACCTGTCACCTCGACCCGGAGGCGGAGGAGCACGCGGAGCGCACGCTCGCGGCACGTCCCGGCACGCTCGTCGTCGTGGCCCACCGGCTGTCGTCGGCGGTACGGGCGGATCGCGTGCTGGTGCTGGACGGGACACGGTCGGCGTGCGCCCCGCACGAGGCCCTGCTGGAGCTCTCGCCCCTCTACCGCGACCTGGTGGGTGTCTCCCCGGTGTGAAGCGGCCCGGCCGGTGTCTCCTCCCCCGCCTGTCGCGACCCGACGGGCGTCCACCGGGCTCGGGGCCGTCGGGGCAGGAACCTCCCGGCGCCGGTCACACCCATCCCGCCCCCTGGGATATCCGTATCGCGTCGATGCGGTTGCGTGCGCCGACCTTGCGCGTGGCCGACGCCATGTAGTTGCGCACCGTGCCGTTCGACAGGTGCAGGCCCCTGGCGATCTCGGCGATCGTGTCCCCCTCGGCCGCCCGGGCGAGCACGCTCAGCTCGCGGGCCGTCAGCGGCATCCTGGACGCCTCCAGAAAGCCGAAGGCGAGCGATTCGTCGACGAACCGCTCGCCCCGCGCCACCTCGCGGATGGCCCGCACGAGCCGGCGTGGGGACCCGTTCTTGTCCACGAACCCCAGCGCCCGTGCCTCGAACGCCTTCCGCAGCGCCCCCGGTCTGGCCGCGGAGGCCAGCACCAGCAGCCGCGTGCGCGCGTCGAACGCCGTCCCTCCGTCCTCCTGCCCGCCCTCCAGGATGCCTGCGGCACCCGGACAGTCGAGGTCCACCACGCACACGTCCGGCCGTAAGGACTCCGCACTCCGGCGCGCCGTGCGCCAACCCGAATCGAACACGTCGAACGACTCCTCCGATCTGAGCAATGCCGACAACGCGGACCGCATCAGGCCGACGCTGTGCAGCACAAGGACCTTCGTCATGGCGGTTCCCCTCCCGGTGGACACCCGACCGACGGGCCAGGCGCTGGCACACGGCGCTGCCGCGCGCATGCCACCCATGCGACTGCCCCGCTGCGCCGCGCGGGAACATCGCTGTGGGGCGTATGGGGGCGCGCGATATGACTACGCGGGCGCCCCTCATGCAACCGTGCGCCTGTGTGCGCCCCTTGCGTCAACCGGCGTACGCGTGCTTCGGATCACCCGGCGAACGCGGCGTCAGTTCAGGTTGCCCTCCAGGCCGCTGTAGATCTCGGTCGCCTCGCAGAAGGCGACGCCGAACACCTCGGCCACGCCCATCGCCTCGTCGATCTTCCGGATTTCGCGCTCCTCGCAGTCCAGCCGGTCGCGGTGGGCCAGCAGCCGGGACCGCGCCCCCGGCACGGCGGACGCGGGCACGAGCGCGCCCACCGTGTAGTTCCCGGTGATGCTCGCGGGCGCCGACGGCCACTCCAGGGTGGGGAAGCGCTCCCGCAGCAGTCCGGTGAGGGCCGTGGGCGCCTCGAAGCCCTCGGCCGGGACGCCCGCGCCGGCGCACAGCCGGGTGGGCCAGGTGTGACCGCGCGACATCCAGCCGGGCAGCAGCGCCGCGGCGAAGTCCAGGACGTTGAACGGGACTTCGCGCGTCACGAGGGCCGCCGCGTCGAGCTCCCGCCCGTCCCCCGGGCGGCGCACGGTGCGCTCGCCCGCGCGCAGGGCCTGCGCGGCGCCGCGCAGGACGCGCAGCGGGCCGGCCAGCGAATCGGCGAGCACGCCGTCGGCGGGGAGCCGCCCGCCCTCGTCGGGTCGGACGCGGTCGCGCAGCGCGGGGTCGAGCCGGCCCACCATCTCCGAGGCGAGCGCGTCCACCCCCTCGACCGGTGCCGCCAGGTACCGGCGTATGTCCTCCGCGATCCGTTCCGGCCCGTCGCCGACGATGAGGAACGGGCGGCCCCATACGTGGACGTGGGAGTCGAAGGGCAGGTCGTCGCGGTCCCGGGCGTGGGCGAGGAGGCCCAGGGCCCACGCCTTCGCGCGGAAGCGGACCTTGCGCGTCTCGACGGCCCGCGCCACCAGGTCGTCGATGGCGTCGTCGTCTCCCAGGCCCGCGAGGTAGGGCAGCAGCCGCTCCTCGATCAGCCGGAGGTCGACGGGGTGGAAGCTCGTGTCGTAACCCATGATCGGCAACCTAACGCCGGTCACTGACAAGGACATGCGCGGGGTGGGGCCGTGCCGGTGGGCGGCGCCGTACGAGCGGGTGCCGCCGCCACCGCGGGTGCGGGGAAAGCCGGTTGCCCTCCCCCGGGTGGTGCGCTTGGGTGTCCGATCATGAACGCGATCGACCGTCTCGTACGCCCGGACCGCTATCCGCGCTCCTCCCGGTACGACCCCGCCTGGCTGCTCGACCTCGACATGGGGCCGCATCCGCTGTGGTTGCTGGAGGACCTCGCCCGGGACCTCGACCTGCGGCCGGGCATGCGGGTCCTCGACCTCGGCTCGGGCAAGGGCGCCACCTCGGTCTTCCTCGCCCGCGAGTTCGGCGTGGAGGTGGTGGCGGCGGACTGGTGGATCGGCGCCGAGGAGGCGACGGCCGTCTTCGCCGCGGCCGGCGTCACCGACCGCGTCCGCGCGGTACAGGCCGAGGCCCACGTCCTGCCGTTCGAGGAGGGGGCCTTCGACGCGATCGTGAGCATCGACGCGTTCGAGTACTTCGGCACGGCGGACGGCTACCTTCCCTACCTCGCGCGGTTCCTGCGCCCGGGCGGTCAGCTCGGCGTCGCCACCCCGGCGATGCGCCACGAGGTCCGCGAGCTCGGGGCGATCCCGGCACACGTGAAGGCGCTCGTCGGCTGGGAGGCCCTCGCCTGGCACACCCCTGCGTGGTGGCGCTTCCAGTGGGAGATCACCGAACTCGTGACGGTCACCTCCGCCCGCATGCAGCAGGACGGCTGGGAGGACTGGTTGCTGTGGGCGCGGGCCTGCGCCGCGCACCGGTCGGAGGGGCGGGCCGCGTACCAGCCGGTGATCGACATGCTCACGGCGGACGGAGGGGAACACCTGGGTTTCGCCCTGGTGACCGCCCGGAAGCACTGACCCGGCGACCCGCCCCCGGGCGCCCGGCCGCAGCCCGACGACCGCCCGGGGGACCGGGCCCGGGACTGGGGACCGGCCGCGGGAGCGGCACGGCGCGCCGCTCAGCCGGAGGGCAGGTGCCGCCGGAGGGAGCGCCTCGCGTGCTGCCGGACCAGGGAGACCGCGCGGCCCGGGCGGAGGGAGCCCGCCCTCCCCGCCCGTCCCCCCGCCGTCGTCGACCCGTGCGCGAAGGCCACCGGCGCGTCGAGGCGGACGAGCGGACGCCCTCGGTGTGCTCCTCGCCGGTCGAGCCGGGGCTCCGTAGCCTGCGCCGCATGGCTGACGAAGGCTTCACGGACCCGCGGCTCGCCGCGCTCCACGACCCGCTCGACCCCGACCGGAGCGACCTGGACGCCTACGTCCGCATGGTGGAGGAGTTCGGTGCCCGCCGTGTGGTGGACATCGGGTGCGGCACGGGGGTGTTCGCCCTGCTCCTGGCGGGCGCCGGCGTGGAGGTGGTCGGGGTCGACCCGGCCGCCGCCTCACTCGACGTGGCCCGCCGCAAGCCGGGGGCCGCGGCGGTGCAGTGGATCCTCGGCGACGCGTCGGACCTTCCGCCCGTGGGGGCCGACCTCGCGACGATGACGGCGAACGCCGCCCAGGAGGTCGTCGGTCCGGAGGCGTGGCGGCGGACCCTGCGGGGTGCCCGCGCGGCGCTGCGGCCCGGCGGCCGGCTCGTGTTCGAGACGCGCGACCCGGCGGCGCGCGCCTGGGAGGAGTGGAACCGGGAGGCTTCGTACCGCGTGACGGACGTGCCGGGCACCGGCGCCGTCGAGAGCTGGGTCGAGGTGACCGACGTGAGCCTGCCCCTGGTGACCTTCCGCTGGACCTACCGCTTCGCCGCCGACGGGCAGGTCCTCACCTCGGACTCGACGCTGCGGTTCCGCGGGCGCTCTGAGGTCGAGGCGGACCTGCTCGCCGAGGGGTACGTGCCGCTCGACGTGCGCGACGCCCCCGACCGGCCCGGCCGAGAGTTCGTCTTCGTGGCCCGGCGGCCCTGAACCGGCCGCCGCCTCCGCTGTACCCTCGCACGCCACCACGCCCCCCACTCCCCCCGGAGCCCTTCGGCGTTTCCTCCATCCCGGCCGCAGATGCCATGGAGGAAGCCGACAATCCTTGCAGGTGCGGCACCCGGGGGCCTAGCGTGGCGCATATGCAGTCCTACACAATCGGCCAGGCCGCGCGGCTCCTCGGGGTGAGCCCCGACACCGTGCGGCGCTGGGCGGACGCCGGCCGGGTCGCGACCCACCGCGACGAGGCGGGCCGCCGCCTCATCGAGGGACGCGACCTGGCGGCCTTCTCGATCGAGGTCGCCCAGGGCGGAGCGGAGGACGAGGACACCCCGTACACCTCCGCCCGCAACGCCTTCCCCGGCATCGTCACCGCGGTCAAGCTCGGTGACGTCGCGGCCCAGGTCGAGATCCAGGCCGGGCCGCACCGGCTCGTCTCCCTGCTCACCCGGGAGGCCGTCGAGGAGCTGGGGCTGGAAGTCGGCATGCGGGCCACCGCCCGTGTGAAGTCGACCAGCGTGCACATCGACCGCACCTGACCGCGCGCCCGCACGGCGAAGCCGCCCGTCCCGTACGGCCCTCCGCCCCCCGCACCGGCGGCCCGCCCGTGCGCTCGCCACACACCGGAGTCCATCGCCATGTCCCGCACCACCAGACGGCCCCTCCCGCGGCGCCGCGTCGCGGCCCTCCTCGCCACCGTCCTGCTCGTGCCGCTCGCCTCCTGCGGCACGGACGGGGCCGGCGGCGCGGGTCCGTCCGCGAACGGCACGAAGGGCGCGGGGGACGTGCGGCTCACCGTCCTGGCCGCCGCGTCCCTCACCGACGTCTTCGCCACGGCCGGCGCCGCGTACGAGCGCTCCCACCCGGGGACGGAGGTCACCTTCTCCTTCGCCGGCTCCCAGGAGCTCGTCGCGCAGGTCCGGCAGGGCGCCCCCGCCGACGTGCTGGTCACCGCCGACACCAAGAGCATGGAGAGCGTGCGGGGCGAGACCGGTACCCCCGCCGTCATCGCGAGGAACCGCCTCGTCATCGCCGTCGCCGAGGGCAACCCCCGGGGCGTCGACGCGCTGGAGGACCTCGGCGACCCGAAGCTGAAGGTGGTCCTCGCCGCGCCGGAGGTGCCCGCCGGGAAGTACAGCGCGAAGGTCCTCGACGCACGGGGCGTCACCGTGACCCCGGTCTCCCAGGAGCCGAACGTCCGGGCCGTCCTGAGCAAGGTCGAGCTCGGCGAGGCCGACGCCGGGCTGGTCTACCGGACCGACACCGAGAGCGCCCGCGACAAGGTCGACGCGGTCGCCGTCCCCGACGACCGGAACGCCGTCGCCTCCTACCCGGCGGCGACCCTGAAGGGCTCCGACGACGCGGGGGCCGCCGCCGCGTTCGTGGCGTGGCTGTCCGGGCCGGAGGCGCAGCGCATCCTCCGGGACGCCGGCTTCCAGCAGCCCTGACCGTCGAAGGCCGCCTCGCCGAGCGGGCCGGCGGGGGCGCTCCCGATGGCCCGGCCCGGCGGCCACCGCCCGACACCCCCCGGCCGGGCGGCCCCGGCCGCGGCCACCGCCCGGCCCCGCCCGGCGGGGGGGAACGCCCCGGCGCCCCCCCTCCCCCCGCGCCCCGCACCACCGACAGGACATGCCATGAGACGCCTCCGGACACGTACGCCCGCCGCACTGGTCCTGCCCGCGCTCGCGGCGATCGCCTTCCTCCTGCTCCCCCTGGTCGGCATCCTCGCCCGCACGGCGTGGGGTGACCTCGGGGCGCACCTGACCGACCCGGCGGCGGTCGAGGCACTGCGGCTGTCGTTCGTCGTCTCGCTGTGGTCGCTGGGCCTGTCGCTGGTGCTCGGCGTGCCGCTGGCCTGGCTGCTCGCACGGGTGCCGTTCCGCGGGAAGGCGCTGGTGCGGTCGTTGGTGCTGCTGCCGATGGTGCTGCCGCCGACCGTCGGGGGCGTCGCGCTGCTGCTCGCCTTCGGACGCCGCGGGCTGCTCGGGCCGTGGCTGGAGGACCGGCTGGGCGTCACGCTGCCCTTCCACACCTCCGGCGCGGTCCTCGCGGCGACGTTCGTGGCCATGCCGTTCCTGGTCATCAGCCTGGAGGGGGCCCTGGGCGGGCTGGACCGGCGGTACGAGGACACCGCGGCGTCCCTCGGCGCCGGGCCGCTGCGGGTCTTCCGCACCGTGACGCTGCCGATGGTCGCCCCCGGGCTCGTCGCGGGGGCCGCGCTGACCTGGGCGCGGGCGCTGGGCGAGTTCGGCGCCACCATCACCTTCGCCGGCAACCTGCCCGGCGCGACCCAGACGCTGCCGCTCCAGGTGTACCTGCTGCTCCAGGAGCAGCCGGAGGCGGCGACCTCCGTGTCGCTGCTGCTGCTCGCGCTCGCGATGGCCGTGCTCGTCGCGCTGCGCGGCCGGTGGGGCGCGGCCCCCGCCGACCGCGCGGCGGCTGGCCCGCGCGACCTCCCCGACGGCGACGACACCCCTCCCCCGCCGCGGGCCGAGGCGGCGTCCGGCGTGCCCGCCGCGTCCCCCACCGCGCCCGGGTCGTGGTCGCTGCACGCGGAGGTGACGGGCTTCAACGACCTGGTCCTCGACGCCCCGCCGGGCACGACCATCGCCTTGGTCGGACCCAACGGCGCCGGCAAGACGACCCTGCTGCGGGCCCTGCTCGCCCTCACCGGACGCTCGCACGCCCGGCTCGTCCTCGGCGGCACGGACGTCACCGCCCTCCCCGCGCACCGGCGGGGCGTCGCCTGGGTACCGCAGGACGGCGCGCTCTTCCCGCACCTGTCCGCCCTCGCGAACACCGCCTACGGGCTGCGCGCGCAGGGCGTCCCGCGCGCCCGGGCGCGAGCCGACGCCCGGGAGTGGCTCGACCGCCTCGGGGTCGGGCACCTCGCCCACCGCCGGCCCGGCCGGCTGTCCGGCGGACAGGCGCAGCGCGTGGCGCTCGCCCGCGCGCTCGCCGCCCGGCCGCGCCTGCTGCTCCTCGACGAACCGCTCGCCGCGCTCGACCAGACCACCCGCGCCCACGTGCGCCACACGCTCCGCCGCCACCTCGACGGCTTCGGCGGCGTCTGCCTCCTGGTGACCCACGATCCGGTCGAGGCGGTGTCGCTGGCCGACCGCGTCCTCGTCCTGGAGGACGGCCGCACCCTCCAGGACGCCGCCCCCGCCGAGGTGACCCGGCACCCCCGCTCACCGTGGGTGGCCCGCATGCTCGGGCGCAACGCCTGGCCCGGCACGGCCACCGCCGGGGGGCTCGCCCTGCCGGGCGGCGCCACCGTCGTCGCCGCCGAGCCGGTGGCGGCGGGCGCCGACGCCCTCGCGGTCATCGCCCCCGAGGCCGTCTCCCTGCACCGGGAGCATCCCACCGGCAGCCCCCGCAACAGCTGGCCCGGCACCGTGCGCGAGATCACCGCGGTCGGCAGCCGCCTGCGGGTGCTCGTCGTCTCGCCGCTCGTCCCCGACCTGGTCGCCGAGATCACCCCCGCGGCCGCCTGCGACCTGGGACTGGCCGAGGGCACGGAGGTGTTCACCAGCGTCAAGGCCACCGAGGTGACCCTCGTCACGCGCTGAGAGGGCGGCAACCTTCCGGGCCGCCGCGGCGACTGGGGGGTGACCAGCAACCGGGCCTGCCACCGCGCACGCCCCCGGCAGTGGAGCCGCTCCATGAACACCACCACCCCAGGCACAGGACGCCACCGGAGACGCGCGAAGGGCCTCGCCATCGGACTCCCCCTGGCCGTGGTCGCGGCGGGATCGATGGCCTACGGCGGTGCGTTCGGCGTCTTCGGCGAGGACGCCCGGCCGCACGCGGCCGCCGCCGCGCCGGCGTGGGCGACCGAGGCGGCCGACGGGTTCGCCTCCGTCAACGCGCTCGGCCAGAACGGCACCTACGGCGGCCGGGGCGGACGGACCGTCACCGTCCGCACGCTCGCCGACCTGGAGAAGTACGCGACCGCCCCCGAGCCGTACGTCATCGTGGTCGCCGCGGCCATCACGGTGCAGCCGGTGGGCAAGGAGATCAGGGTCGCCTCCGACAAGACCATCGTCGGTGCGGGGACCTCCGGGCACATCGTCGGCGGCGGCTTCTTCCTCGGCCAGGGTGTGCACAACGTCATCATCCGCAACCTGACGGTCCGCGACTCGTACCAGGGCGTGTGGAACGACAAGGAGCACGACTTCGACGCGATCCAGATGGACGGCGCCCACCACGTGTGGATCGACCACAACGACCTGCGGCGCACCGCCGACGGCCTGATCGACGTCCGCAAGGACAGCACGTACGTGACCGTCTCCTGGAACCGGCTCAGCCAGGCCAACAAGGCCTTCGGCATCGGCTGGACCACCAACGTGAAGACCGACATCACGGTCCACCACAACTGGATCCGCGAGACGGAGCAGCGCAACCCCTCCACGGACAACGCGGCCCACGCCCACCTGTACAACAACTACCTCCAGGACGAGCCGGGCACCGCCGTCACGTCGTCCTACGGCAACTACGCCCGCGGCCGGACCCGGATGGTGCTGGAGAACTCGTACTTCGAGGGTGTCCGCAACCCCGTGACCCGCGACGCCACCGCCGCCCTGGTGCAGCGCGGCAACGTCTTCTCCCGGACGAGCGGGCGCAACGAGAGCGGCGGCACGGCGTTCGACCCGAAGGCGTACTACCCCTACGCCCTCGACCGGGGCGCCGACGTCCCGGCGGTCGTCAAGGCCGGGGCGGGCCCGCGCGGCTCGATCGGTACGACGCCCGCCGGTGGTACCGCGGCCACCGCCGCCGGGAGCGCCGCCGCCGGTGCCGCCACCACGCTGACCGTCGCGAAGGACGGCTCCGGCCGGTACACCAGCGTCCAGAAGGCCGTCGACGCCGTCCCCGCCGGCAACACCGCGCGCGTGGTGATCTCGATCGCGCCCGGCACCTACCGGGAGACGGTCAGGATCCCGGCGAACAAGCGGCACGTCACCCTCCGGGGCTCCGGCTCCAGCCGCCGGGACACCGTCATCGTGTACGGCAACGCCTCGGGCACGCCCCGGCCGGACGGCTCGGGCACGTACGGCACCGGCGGCAGCGCCACCGTGGCCGTGGAGGCCGACGACGTCCAGCTGCGCAACCTCACCGTCCGCAACGACTTCGACGAGGCCCGCAACCAGCACGTCGACGGCCACCAGGCCGTCGCCCTGCGCACCGCCGCCGACAAGATCGTCCTCGACGGCCTCATCGTCGACGGTGACCAGGACACCCTGCTGCTGGACACCGCGGCCAAGGAACGGCTCGGCCGCGTGTACGTCAGGAACTCCTACGTCTCCGGCAACGTCGACTTCGTCTTCGGCCGGGCCACCGCGGTGATCGACCAGTCGGTGCTGACGCTGAAGAAGCGCTGGAACGGCACGTCCGCCGGGTACGTGACCGCCCCCAGCACGGCCGCCGGCCGCAGGGGCCTGCTGATCAACCGGTCGGTGATCGAGGGCGACGTGACCCCGGGGAGCTTCTTCCTGGGCCGCCCCTGGCACGCGGGCGGCGACGCGTCGCTCGATCCGCAGACCACCGTCCGCGACAGCAGGCTCAGCGCCGCGATCAAGACCAAGCCCTGGACGGACATGGGCGGCTTCTCGTGGAAGGGCGACCGGTTCGCCGAGTACGGGAACACCGGTCCGGGCGCGGCGGGCGCCGGTACGACCGACCGCCCGGAGCTCACGCCCGCCCAGGCCGCCGACCAGGAGGTCGCGGACTGGCTGGCCGGCTGGCGGCCCACCACCTTCTGACGCCAACGCCCCCGGGGCGGCGCGCCCCGGGGCCGGCGCCGGCGTCCACCGTCGGGCCGGCGGGGCGCCGGCGCCGCGGGTCCGCGGTGGGGGTCACGCCGCCCGGGGCGGAGGTCAGCGCCGGCCCACGGCGGGTGTCCGCCGTCGGGCCGGCAGTCCACGGCGCCGGACCCGGAGCACCCGCCACGTCGTGCCGGGACACGGGCCCTGCGGTCGGGCCTTGAGGAAGTCCTCGTACGGAACCCGGCGCGGCACTCCCGTCTCCACCCAGTGCTCCTTGCCGGAGGTGGGGTCCCAGCCGGCGTTGGGCATCCACACGTGGTCCCGGCGCCCCTCCTTGTTCTGCGAGGTGATCTGCAGGACCTCCGCGTACCCGCGGCGGCGTGCCACGACGACGCAGTAGTGCCGCGCCCGCCGGTCGTCCTCGCGGAAGGGGACCATGGCCAGCCAGACCTCACCGGCCAGCGGCCGGCCACGCTCCCCGCGGCGCAGGGCCGCGCGCAGGAGCAGGGCGGTGACCCCGGCGGCCAGGCTCTCCAGGGTCGCGCCGAGCGTCCAGCCGTCCGTGCCGACCCGGCCGCGCACCCACAGCGTGACGGCCGCGCACATGAGCAGCAGGAGGACGGTCAGCAGGAAGAGGGCCGGCCCCCGGCCGGGCCTGCGCCGCCCCGCCGACCACACCGCGGCGAGGGCCGTCAGCACCGACACGGCCGCGAGGAGGGCCGACTCGCCCGGCGAGGGCTGCTGCGGCGGGGTCTGCGC
This sequence comes from Streptomyces kanasensis, assembly GCF_043077165.1. NCBI lineage: Bacteria > Bacillati > Actinomycetota > Actinomycetes > Kitasatosporales > Streptomycetaceae > Streptomyces > Streptomyces kanasensis. The sequence goes on along the minus strand of NZ_JBIBSF010000019.1, from coordinate 9,698 downwards.
CGCCATCAGGTCCGGGACGGTGACCGGACACACGAGCAGCGTGCCGAGGAACCCCACGGCCAGCACCGGCAGACAACCCCACACGGACATCCCCCCACAGGTCTCCGCACCCCCCGGCGCCCGGCACGGACCCGCACCGTACCGGCCGGGCCACTGTACGACGCGCTCACGGCGGGCGGAGGGGTTCCGCGGAAGAGGACGCCCACCGCCGGACACGGGTGGGGCGAGGGGTATGACTGTATGCAGCACCGACCGGGCGCGGCGGGTCGTGTCGGGGATGCGAGTATGGACGCCATGGACATCCTGCGCAGGAACAACGTCACCGTCACGGGCAACCCGGACGGGCCGGTCGTGGTCCTGGCCCACGGCTTCGGCTGCGACCAGAACATGTGGCGCCTGACCGTCCCCGCGCTGGCCGACACGTACAAGGTGGTGCTGTTCGACTACGTCGGGGCGGGCCGCTCGGACCCCTCCGCCTTCCGGGAGGAGCGGTACGCGTCGCTGGACGGCTACGCCACGGACGTCGTGGAGGTGTGCGAGGCGTTGGACCTGCGGGGGGCGACCTTCGTCGGCCACTCGGTCAGTGCCATGGTCGGGGTCCTGGCGGCGCGGACGGCACCCGAGCGGATCGGCGCGCTCGTCATGGTCGCGCCCTCCCCGCGCTACCTCGACGACGAGGGGTACCGCGGCGGCTTCGACGCGCGGGACATCGACGAGCTGCTGGGATCGCTGGAGTCGAACTACCTCGGCTGGTCGGCGGCGATGGCACCGGTGATCATGGGCAACCCCGAGCGGCCCGAGCTCGGCGAGGAGCTCACGCACAGCTTCTGCGCCACCGACCCGGACATGGCACGGGTCTTCGCCCGGACGACCTTCCTCTCCGACTCGCGCGAGGACCTCGCGACGGTCACCGTGCCCACGCTCGTCCTGGAGTGCTCCGAGGACGCCATCGCACCGCGCGGGGTCGGCGCCTACGTGCACGCCGCGATCCCCGGGTCCCGGCTCGTCACGCTCGACGCCACCGGCCACTGCCCGCACCTGTCCGCGCCGAACGCCACCAACGCCGCCCTCACCGGGTTCCTCGCGGACCTGCGGTGAACCCCCGGACCGGCGACCTCCCGGGGCCGTACCAGCGGGACCGGACGGACCAGCGGGACCAGGCACACCGGACGGACGGGGCGGACCGGCGGGACCGGGCGACGACCGACGGGGCCGTCTTCGCCGCGCTGATGGACGTCAGCGCGGAGGAGCTGTACGAGACGGCGCCGTGCGGGTACCTGTCGACCCTCATGGACGGCACCGTCGCCAGGATCAACACCACCTTGCTCACCTGGCTCGGCCTCGACCGCGCGGCCGTGGTGGGCCGGATGCGCTTCACCGACCTGCTGTCGGTGGGCGGCAGGCTGTACCACGAGACGCACTACGCGCCGCTCCTCCACATGCGGGGCGAGGTGGGCGGCATAGCCCTGGAGATGCGGCGGGCCGACGGCGGGCGGCTGCCGGTCCTGGCGTCGTCGGCGGTGAAGTACGGCAGCGAGGGCGAGCCGCTGCTCATCCGGACCACCGTCTTCGACGCGCGCGACCGCCGGGCGTACGAGGAGGAGCTGCTGCGCGGCCGCAGGGCCGCGGAGGAGGCCGCCCGGCGGGCGGAGGCGGACCGGGCCAGGCTCCAGGAGGCCCTGGCGGCCCTCCAGCGGAGCCTGCTGCCGACGAACCTGCCGGACGTCCCGGGCCTCGCGGCGGCCGCGTACTACCACACGGCCTCGCCCGACCGGCTCGGCGGCGACTTCTACGACCTGTTCCCCCTCGACCGCGAACGCTGGGGGTTCTTCCTGGGCGACGTGTGCGGCAAGGGCCCCGAGGCGGCGGCCGTCACCTCGCTGACCCGCTACACGCTGCGCGCCGCCGCGCTCCACGACAGCGACCCGGTCGCCGTCCTGGCCACCCTCAACACCGTCCTGCACGAGCGGTACGCGGGCGGGGACGGCGACCCCCGCTACTGCACGGCCGTCTTCGGCACCCTCGAACACCGGCCCGGCGAAAGCGGCGACGGCGACCGGGTCACCGTGCGCCTGGCCTCCGGGGGGCACCCGCCGGCCGTCGTCGTGCGCGCCGACGGCCGCAGCGAGCTGGTCAGCACGCCCGGCGGCCTGCTCGTCGGTATCCTGCCGGAGCCGCGTTTCACCGGCGCCTCCACGGTCCTGGAGCCCGGTGACACACTGCTGCTGTACACGGACGGGCTCACCGAGGCGCGTACGGGGCCCGAGCGGGCCCGCTACGGTGACGAGGCGCTGCGCGACTTCGTCACCCGGCACGCCGGGGCTTCCCCCCACGTGCTGGTCCAGGCGCTCACCGGACTCCTCGAGGGATTCGGCGAGGGCCTGGACGACGACACCGCCCTGCTCGCCCTCGGCGTCCCGGCCGGTGACCACCCCTCCCCCGACCCTGCGACGGACACCTGAGATGAGCCGGCTGACCATCACCACGCGAACGACTGCGACCGGCCCGCTCCTGCGGATCGCCGGCGACCTGGACTACGCCACCTCCGAGGAGCTGCGCACGCACGTCACCGGCCTCCGTCTGGAGCCCGGCCAGTGCCTCGTCCTGGAGCTGGGCGGGATGGAGTTCTGCGACTCCAGCGGCATCACGGCCCTGCTCGTGGCCCGTCACCACGCCACGGCGGCCGGGGCGGACGTGGCGCTGACGGCCGTGCCGGACCACACGAGGCGGATCCTGCGCATCGTCGGCCTGGACCAGATCTTCACCATCCGCCCGGACGGCGCGCCGGCCGCGTCCTGACGACCCGCGGAGCCGCCCCCCTCCCCCCCCCGGCGCGGCCCGCGGCGCGGGGCTCCGGCGGTCCTGCGGCACGGCCGGCGGCGGTGTCGGTGCCCGCCGTTACGGTGACGCCATGATCGATGCCGAGGTGGTCCGCCGTGTCGCCCTGTCCCTCCCCGAGACCGTGGAGAAGGAGGCGTGGAGCATGCCGACCTTCCGGGTGGCCGGGAAGATGTTCCTGACGGTCCCCGACGACGGGACGTCCGTCGCCGTCCGCTGCCCCCGCCACGAGCGCGGCGAGCTGATCGCCGCCGAGCCGCACAAGTTCTGGGTGCCGCCGCACGAGGCGTCCTCCGCGTGGGTCAGGGTGCGGCTGGCCGCGCTGGAGGACCTGGACGAGCTGCGTGACGTCATCGTGGACTCGTGGCGGCAGGCCGCGCCGGACCGGCTGGCCGAGGAGCACCCCGACCTGCGGCCCGGCGCCTCCCACGGGGGTTGACGCGGCGCCGGGGCTACTCGAAGCGCGCCGGGTCGCCCGCCCCGCGGCGGACGATCTCGGGCGCGCCGCCCGAGAAGTCGACGACGGTGGTGGGGGCCGTGCCGCAGTCACCGGAATCGACCACCGCGTCGACGACGTGGTCGAGACGGTCCTTGATCTCCCAGCCCTGGGTCATCGGGTCCTCCTCGCCCGGGAGGAGCAGCGTGCTGGACACCAGCGGCTCGCCCAGCTCCGCGAGGAGCGCCTGGGTCACCCGGTGGTCGGGGATGCGCACGCCGACGGTCTTCTTCTTCGGGTGCTGGAGCTGGCGCGGCACCTCCTTCGTCGCCGGCAGGATGAAGGTGTACCGGCCGGGGGTGGCCGCCTTCAGCGCCCGGAACACGTCGTTGTCGATGTGCACGAACTGGCCGAGCTGACCGAAGTTCTCGCACACCAGGGTGAAGTGGTGGCGGTCGTCCAGGGAGCGGATGGTGCGGATGCGGTCCAGGGCCTCCCGGTTGCCGAGCCGGCAGCCCAGCGCGTAACAGGAGTCGGTGGGGTAGGCGACGAGCGCGCCGGAGCGGATGCTGTCGGCCACGGTGCCGATGATGCGCCGCTGGGGATCGTCGGGGTGCACGTCGAAGTACTTCGCCATCCGCCGAGCCTACGCCCGCACCGTCCGCCCCGGCACGTCGGGCGCCCGCACGCCTCCGGGGGCGGCACGTCGGGACGCCCGCCCCCTCCCGGGCCCTGCGGAAGGCAGGGGCCCGCGGGCGGAGCGCCGCCGACCGACGAGCACCGCGGCGAGCGCGCGGGGCGGGTGCCGCGGGCCCGACCCGATCGGCAAGGCACCCTCTAGGGTGGGCACTTCGACGTTCCGGCACGTCGGTGTGCCGGTGACCGCATGGAGGGGCGATGACCATCCGCAGCCTGACCCGCGCCGAGGCCGAGGAGCGGGCGGCGCTCGTCCGCGTCGAACGCTACGACGTGTCCGTCGACTTCACCGGCCTGCTCACCGGCCCGGACGTGCGGTGCGTGTCGACCGTGACGTTCACCTGCGCCGAACCGGGCGCCGGGACGTTCGTCGACTGTGCCGCGACCGTCGTCTCGGCCACCCTCGACGGCGTGCCGCTGCCGCCGCCGGCCGGGGGCCGCATCGCCCTGCCGGCCCTGGCCGCGCGCAACGTCCTGCGCGTCGAGAGCGTGCAGTCGGACACCGCGCGGGGCCCCGGGGTGCACCGGGCGGTGGACCGGTCGGACGGCGAGGTCTACGTGTGGACGTCGTTCGAGCCGGACGAGGCGCGGTACGTGTGGGCCTGCTTCGACCAGCCGGACCTGAAGGCCCCGCACGCCTTCACCGTCACCGCGCCCGCCGCGTGGACGGTCACCAGCAACGCCGGGGCGGCCCGCACGGAACCGGTGGACGGTGGCGCCCGGCGGTGGGAGTTCCCCGACACGCCGCCGCTGTCGCCGTACAACACGGTGGTGAACGCCGGCCCGTTCCACGAGGTGCGCCGCGAGACCGCCGGGTACGACCTGGGTCTGTACGCCCGCAAGTCCCTCGCCCCGGTCCTGGAGCGGGAGGCGGACGAGATCCTCACCCTCACCGGCCAGGGCCTCGGCTTCTACGCGGACGCCTTCGCGATGCCGTTCCCGCAGCGCCGGTACGACCAGGTGTTCGTGCCGGAGTACGGCGGCGCCATGGAGAACTACGGGTGCGTCACCTGGTCCGACGACTTCCTGAGCCCCGCGGAGCCCACGCCGGCCGAGCGGGAGCTGCTCGCCAAGGTGCTGCTGCACGAGATGGCGCACATGTGGTTCGGCAACATCGTCACCATGCGCTGGTGGGACGACCTGTGGCTGAACGAGGCGTTCGCGGAGTTCGCCTGCCACTGGGCCGCGACCGCGGCGACGGCCCACACCGACGCCTGGGTAGGCCACCTCGCCGTCGGGAAGCTGCGCGCGTACCTCGCCGACCAGGGCCCCGCCTCGCACCCGATCCGCCAGCCGGTCCGCGACGTCGCCGAAGCGGCGTCGATCTTCGACGCCATCACCTATCCGAAGGGCGCCTCCGTCCTGCGGCAGCTGATGGAGTACGTCGGCGAGGAGGCGTTCACCGCCGGCATGAGCCGGTACTTCGCCCGGCACGCGTGGGGGACGACCACCCTGCGGGACCTCACCGACGTACTGGCCGAGGCGTCCGGGCGCGACCTCGACGCGTGGCGCGCCGGCTGGCTGGACACCGCGGGCACCGACCGGCTCACCCTCGACCAGGGCCCCGACGGGCCGGTGCTCCACGCCACGGGGCCGGGCGGTGGCGCGCCCCGCCCGCAGGTGCTGACCGTGGGCGCCTACCACCGCACGTCCGACGGCGGACTGGAGCGCACCGCGCAGGCGACGGTGGAGGTGCAGGGGCCCCGCACGCCGCTCGCCCTGCCCCCCGGCGCGGACCTGTACCTGGTCAACGACGACGACCTGACCTTCGCCACCGCCCGGCCCGACGCCGCGTCCCGCGACACCCTCCTCACCCAGGCCGCGCGGCTGCCCGGCGCGCTGCCGCGGGGCGTGGCCGTCGCCACCGTGTGGGACATGCTCGTCACCGGTGAGGCCACCGCGGCGGAGGCCGCCCGCGCCGTCGGCGCCGTCGTCGCGACCGAGACGTGCGACGCGGTCGTCGAGCCGTACCTGACGCTCGCCGGGGACATCACCGAGCTGTGGGCGCCGGAGGAGCACCGCGCCGGGTTGACCTCCGTGCTCGCCACGACCTGCCGCCGGATCGCCGACGGCGCGCCGCACCCCGCCCGACGCCGCGTCGCGCTGCGCGCCCTGGCGCGGACGGCGTCCGGCGACGCGTTGGAGCGCCTGGGGGCCGAGGCGGAGGCCGACGACGACCGTGACCTGCGGTGGCGGGTGCTCGCCCGTACCGCAGAACTCGGTGGCGCCGCCGCGGCGGACGCGGCCAAGCTCCTGGCCGCCGACCCCGACCCGGAGGCGTGGGTGCGGGAGCTGTGCGTCCGTGCCGCCGCCCCGGACGCCGGGGCCAAGGCCGACGCGTGGCGGGTCCTCGTGACGGAGCGAGCCGTGCCCGTGGCCTGGGTGGGCCGGGTCGCGGCGGCGTTCTGGAGGCCCGGGCAGGACACCGTCCTCGCGCCCTACGCCGACCGCTACCTGGAGCTGATCCCCGACCTCGACCGGGGCGGCATGACCCCGGCCATGGCGTACACGGGCCGTCTGCTGCCCCGGTACACCATCGACGGGGGCTACCTCGACGAGGCGCTGGCGCGTGCGGTCGGGGCGGCGCCCGTCGTGCGGAAGACGCTCACCGAACAGGCCGACGTGGTACGGCGCATGCTGCGCTCCCGGTCCGCCGGCGCCGACCGTCCCTGAGCGGGGGACGTGCCCTTCGCCGTCCCCGGCGCCGGGCGGCCGCCCCGGGTCGGCGCCCCGTCGGTGCCCGGCCGCAGGTCGGCGGCCGGCTCCCCGGCGGCCCGGCCCGTGGCGGCCCGGCCACCCGACGGCGTCTCGAACGCGAGGTCGTTGCGCCGAACACGTAAAGTGTCGGTCAAGACGACGCCTCCTGCCGGGTGGCTCGTCGTTCGCGTCGTCCACGAAGGAGTTCCGCCGTGCCCGCTCCGCGTATGAGCCGCACGCCCCTGCCAGGGATCGGGGTCCGCTACGACCTGACGACCCGCGAGCACCGCCACCTGTCGGTGGTGGCGCAGCGGGACGGCGGGCGGGTGCTCAACACCTACCGCGCCGACGACCCCGACGAGTGCGCGATGTCGCTGAGGCTGACGGCGGGCGAGGCCGAGGCGCTGATCGACGCGCTCATGCCGGCGCACCACAGCCCGAACCTGCTCTCCACCACCGACCTCGGCCTGGTCGCGGAGCGCGTCGAACTGCCCTCGTCGTCCCACTGGAGCGGGCGGGTCCTCGGGGACACGCGGATGCGGACGGAGACGGGCGCGTCCGTGGTGGCCGTCCTGCGCCGCGCCGACGCGATCCCCTCGCCGGCGCCCGACTTCCGTCTCGCCGGAGGTGACACGCTCATCGTCATCGGCACCCGTGAGGGCGTCGAGGCCGCCGCGACGATACTCGGGCGGGAGTGAGCGCATGCACTCCTCCGCCCTCTTCCTGATCGAGTTCGGTGCGATCATCCTCGGCCTCGGCGTGCTCGGCCGGCTCGCGGGACGGTTCCGTTTCTCCCCGATCCCCCTCTACCTGCTCGCCGGGCTGGCGTTCGGCACGGGCGGGCTGCTGCCGCTCGGCGCGAGCGAGGAGTTCGTGGCGATCGGCGCCGAGATCGGCGTCATCCTGCTGCTGCTGATGCTCGGTCTGGAGTACACGGCCAGCGACCTGGTGAGCAACCTCAAGACGCAGTACCCGGCCGGTCTCGTCGACGCCGCGCTCAACGCCCTGCCCGGGGCGGCGATGGCGCTGCTGCTGGGCTGGGGGCCGGTCGCCGCCGTCGTGCTGGCGGGCGTCACCTGGGTCTCCTCCTCCGGGGTCATCGCCAAGGTCCTCGGCGACCTGGGGCGGCTCGGCAACCGGGAGACGCCGGTCGTGCTGAGCATCCTGGTCCTGGAGGACCTGGCGATGGCCGTGTACCTGCCGATCGTCACGGCCCTGCTGGCCGGTGTGGGGCTGGCGGCGGGCAGTCTGACGCTGGCCATCGCGCTGGGCGTGGCGGGCGTGGTGCTCTTCCTGGCGCTGCGCTTCGGCCGGGTCATCTCCCGCTTCGTCTCCAGCGACGACCCGGAGAAGCTGCTGCTGGTCGTCCTCGGTCTGACGCTGCTGGTGGCGGGGATCGCCCAACAGCTCCAGGTGTCGGCGGCGGTCGGCGCCTTCCTGGTGGGCATCGCGCTGTCCGGGGAGGCCGCCGAGGGCGCCCACCACCTGCTGAGCCCGCTGCGGGACCTGTTCGCCGCGGTGTTCTTCGTCTTCTTCGGCCTGCACACGGACCCCGCGAGCATCCCGCCCGTGCTGCTGCCCGCCCTGGCGCTGGCCGTGGTGACGGCCGGCACGAAGACCGCGACGGGGTACTGGGCGGCGAAGCGGGCCGGGATATCCGCCAAGGGCCGGTGGCGGGCCGGTGGCACGCTGGTGGCGCGGGGCGAGTTCTCCATCGTCATCGCCGGGCTGGCCGTGACCGCCGGGATCGAGCCCTCGCTCGGCCCCATGGCCACCGCCTACGTCCTGATCCTCGTCATCGTGGGACCGCTCACGGCCCGTTACACCGAGCCCGTGGCCATGCGTCTGACCGCGCGCTTCCGGGGTGGCGCCGCCGGTGCCGTGGTGTCCCCGCCGCGCGAGGAGATGCTCGAACCGGTGGAGGACGGCACGGCCAACCGGACCTGACCCGGCTGCCCTGCCCCCGCTCCCCCGCCCCTGGCCGTTCCCGGCCGGGGGCGGCCGCGTTCACGTGCCCGGGGTCCCGCCCGCGTCCCGCGGCCGCCGCGTCCTCGCGTCGGGCACGGTGTCGTCGGGCCGGTACCGGGGCTCGTGTCGGCGCGGCCGGTCAGCCGCTGTTCCGCCGGCCGGCCCGGGCCGCGCGCCGCCGCAGGGTGCGCCGTTCGGCCTCGTCGGCGCCTCCCCACACACCGAAGTCCTGGCCCGTCTCCACGGCCCACTGCAGGCACTGTTCCCGTACGGGGCAACGGCCGCAGATCTTCTTGGCCTCCTCGGCCTGCATGACGGCCGGCCCGCTGGTCCCCACGGGGAAGAACAGGTCAGGGTCCTCGTGACGGCACGCGGCCGCCTGTCGCCAGTTCTCCACGGGAGTCTCCTCCTCCGTTCGTCGGTGGCGCGGTTCCGGATCGCACACCGCGCACTGTGTGCGCCTGACCGCCTCCACCGCATTGAAACGGGCGAGACGGCCCGAGTTGGTGAAAGTGGGCAAACGCGCACATGCCAGCCGTGGGTGCGGTAAGGCGCCACGGGCGGTGCGGGTTTGGATCCGTCGCGACGGCGCAAGCGGTCCCCTGAGAGGCAACGGCCCGAGACGACGGAGGACATCCCATGGGAATCATCGCGTGGATACTGATCGGCCTGGCCGCCGGTCTGATCGCCAAGGCCCTGATGCCGGGACGCGACCCCGGCGGCCTCCTCATCACCATGCTCATCGGTATCGCCGGCGGGCTCCTGGGCGGCTGGCTGGGCAAGGTCCTCTTCGGCGTGGATTCCATCGACGGGTTCTTCGACCTGTCCACCTGGGTGGCCGCGGTGGTGGGTTCGGTGATCCTGCTCGCCGTCTACCGCGTGCTCACCGGCGCCCGGTCCACGCACCGGCACGCCTGACCGTCGTCCACCGGCGGGGGGGGCCCCGCCCCCCCGGGGCCCCCCCCCCCCGGCCCCCCCCCCCGCGTGGGCCCCCCCGGGGGGCCCCCCCGGGGGCGCCAAGGCCCAACCCCAACAAAACCCGCGCCGCCGCCGTGTGCGGGGT
>NZ_JBIBSF010000018.1:14955-74519 GCF_043077165.1 Streptomyces kanasensis | reverse complement strand
GCTCGGACACCAGCCGCAAAGTAGGCGGCGTGTCGAGCTGTCACGAGAGCACAACACCGCTCCGGAGCTGGGATAACGTCCCACGGGGCTTTGTGGTGGTCGGTCAGCGGCGGGGCCGCCAGCGGGTGAAGACGCACTGGTCGTCGCCTGCGCCCAGCCGGAACGGGAGGGCGATGCGATCCAGGGGGAAGGTCTCGCCGGGTGCGTGGGCGGTGTAGCCGTGCCGGGTGTAGAAGGCGGCCAGGTCACGGTCGGCCTCGTACGAGCCATACAGCAGGAAGTAGCCGAGCTGCTGGTGAATCTGCCAGGTCCGCTTGAGCAGGGTGGCGGCGATGCCCTGGCCGCGGGCGTGTTCGGCGACGGCCAGGCCGTGGATCTTGGCGACGAACAGGCTCAGGGCCATGGCCTTGTCGGCCGGGTAGCCGTTGTTCATGGCCATGTCGATGAGGGTGCCGGGGGCGGTGGCCGAGAGCACGCCGACGGTGCGGTCCTGTTCGTCGGCGGCGACCAGCGTCAAGGAAACGGTCGTCAGGGCCTCATTTATGGGCCGGTCGGTGAAGGTGCGGGCGGCGGCGTCGTGGTACGCCTTCGAGCCGCCGCCGAGCCCGGCGAGCATGGCGGAGGACGCCGAGCCGTCCTTGATGGCGGCCGCCAGGACCGGGATGATCCTGACGCCGTTGCCGGTGGTGGCCATCAGTGCGTTCGCCGCCTTGACGTCCTGGCCGCGGGCCAGGCGGATGCGGGTGCCGACCGGGCCCTGCCAGCCGGTGCGGACGCGGTCGGCGGACAGCGGCGGCGCCTGCCTGGCCTTTTTGGTCGTCTTGCCCATGGTCGTACTTCCCCCTGGAGGTGGTGTTGCCGACGGCGTACGGCCGCCTGCGCATGGATGGATCTTGTCCCGGTGCCCGTACGCCCTACCGCCGGTATCCGGCCGGACCTTCCTCGTCGGGCTCGTCCTGGTCCTCGTCCTCGCTGTCGTCGGGCCAGCGGCCGAACGGTCCGCTGTGGCCGGGGCCTTCGGCTCCGAGTACACCGGGGCCCTTCGTGCGGTGCGGCGCCGGGATCACACGTCCTCCTCTTCGCTCCGGGCCTGCGCCAGCAGCGCCGCCACGATGTCATTCGCCTGGTCCTCGGCCTGTTCAACGAGCGTGTCGAGCACGTCGTCGGTGGCGCCGCCGAGGACCTGCCGCTGGAGGCGTTCCATCTTCCCCAGGGTCGGTGCAGCGGTGTTCAGGCGTCGGCGGCCGCGAGCGCGGTCCCGGCGGGAGCTCCGGCCACGGGGTCGCCCGGAACCGCCGGCCGGGGTGTGAACTCGTTGCCCCGACCCTTCGACATCTCGATCAGAATGTCCCGGGCCGCGAGGGCGTCACCGACTGCGCGGTGGCCGCCGCCGAGCCGCAGCCAGCGGTTCGAGCCGAGCCACGCGGCGTACGCCTCCATGAGGCAGTACCAGGACTCGCGGGGCTCCAGGTGCCCGGGCTTCTTCCCGGCCCGCCGGATGTCGCCGAGGATGACGGCGCGGTCGAACTGCACCGAGTAGGCGCAGATGATGCGGTCCTTGGTGACCTTCCGCAGGCGAGGGAGGGCCTTCTCGAAGGGCCGGGCGTTCACCACGTCCTCGTCGGAGATGCCGTGCACGTGGCGGGCCCCGCTGGTGATCGGTTCCGTGGGCTTCACCAGGGTGTCCTGAAGCACCTTGCCGGTGGCCGCGTCCACGACGCCGAGCTCGATCGTCTGCCCGTAGAGATCGGTGGTCTCGGTGTCCAGGACGACCGCGGCGCCCGGCTCCAGGAGCTGACGGGCCCGGCGGGTGATCCGGCCCCACGTCGGGCACAGGGTGATCTCGTCGACGTAGGAACCGACGACCGGGTCGGCGGCGAGCTCCGCGCGGACCGTCTCCTTCGTCGGGCCGTCCTCGGTGCGGGCCCAGTCCAGCTCCCACCCACCCGAGTACGGGGAGTGCCACGCCCACACCGTCGTGCCGTGCCGGTCGGCGAGCTCCTGGCAGAAGCCCTTCACCGCAGCGGCGCGGGTGGGCGCGAGCCTGGCGTACTCGCGCAGCGGGGACGGCTTGCCCTTGGCGACGCCACGGGCGGCCTCCCAGTCCACACCGGGCATGTCCCGCAGGTCGCGAACGTCGCCGAGCCGGTACAGCACCACGGTGACGGTCCGGTAGCGGCCAACCTCGCGCTCGTACGTCTCCGCCGGCGCGATCCATCCCGCCGCCTCGACGTACTTCCAGTCCGCGGGCCGGATCTCCAGGACGTCAGCGGCGGCCTGCGCGGTGATGTACTGCTCGCCGTCGGCCTCGGCGGCGAGCTTGTCCAGGTCGGCGATCAGGTAGCGGTCCGCGCGCCCGGTGGTGACGCGGCCCTCGCGGCCCATGCGGGCGATGTCGCTCCAGTGCCAGCCGATCCGCTCGGCGGCCGCGTCCCGGGGCAGGCTCGCCTCGAACCACGCCTGCCGCTCGGCGATGATTGTGCGCAGCAGCTCGACGTCGACCTCGCGCGCCGCCTCCGTGGAGTACAGCGGCCAGCCTTTGAAGCGATCGACTTCGGTCAGGACTTCCCGCTCGACGAGCACTTCGACGTCCAGGGCGCGGACCGGCTCGCCGGTGATCTCGGCGAGCATGTCAGCCAGCCGGTTGGCGCCCAGGGCCTCCGGCCACGTCTTCTCTTCGGGCGGTGCGGCCTGCTCAGGGACGGTCGCCTCTGCCGTCGTCGCGGTGTCCGTCATCGGTGTACCTCCGTGGTCTGCGAATCGGTGTCCGGGGCTGGGCGGGCGGTCAGTCGGCCTTGACCACGTACACCGTGTCCAGGAACGGCTTGTCGGTCGGGCCCTTCGGGTAGTCCAGGACGGTGATGTCCTGGTGGGTGCAGCCGCCGCTGCTGTGCAGGGCCGGGTTCATGCAGTGGTCGCGGGTGTGCTCGTGGACCATCCACCGGCCACGGTCGTACTGGCGGGTGGGGCCCGTTCCGTCCGCCTCCCGGCGTGGACGCGGTACCGACTCCTGCCGGCCGCGGATGGTCACCAGCCGCACCGTGCCGTCGTCGGCGATCCCCCGGCGCCGGTCCGCGCGCACCTTGACCGGCTTGCGCCTCTCCTCGGTGACGTCGACCACGGCCCGGCCCACCCGTTCCTGAGTGATCAGGTCCCAGCAGGCGACGATCGCGCGGGAGGCGAAGTCGGCCGCGCCCTCCTGTGTGGCCTCGTGCTTGGTGGCGAGCACGTCCCCCGCGGTCAGCCGCTCGAAGCCGATCGGCGCGAGCGGCGGCGTGGCGGCCGTGTGCGTGTAGAGGGTCAACGACCACGTCGTCGGGCCGTCCTCGCTGTGGCCGGGTACGTACCAGACGCTCCAGGACGCGGCGACCAGCGGCGCCATCCCCGGGGCGTAGTCGACCGGCTGGTCGAGCACGAGGAAGCCGGAGGGGGAGGGGACGCGCTGGGGGTCGAGCGGAGACTTCCTGGGGCGGGCGGCCTTGCGGGTGGCGACGGCCGTGGTGTCGGCGTCCGCGTAGTACATGCGCGCACTCCGCAGCCGGTCCCGCTCCTGCTCGCACAGCAGCCGGGCCCGGGCTACGTGGTCCAGGTCCGGAAACGCCTCGGGCGGGAAGATGGCGGTCAGTTGCTCCTCGGTCAGCTCCCGGGCCGTGCCCTCCGACGTCTCGGGCGCCTCCAGCCGGGCCACAATTTGGCGGCGCCACTCCGGCACCTGGCGGGGGTTGACGGACCACGGGGGCGCCTCGGTGCCGTCCAGCGTGAACGTGGGCAGCGTGCCGTCAGGGTCGATCACCGCGGCGGCGCCACTGAGCGCACCGAGCAGCGGCGTCAGGGACATGCCGCCGGCGCGCTCGAAGGTCGCAACCTTCCGCGCGAAGGCACTCCAGTCGTGGCGGATCAGGTCCTCCACGGCCGCCCACGCGGGCCGGTCGTGCCCGACCCGCTCGGCGAGGGTGGCCCTGACCGCCGACCCCAGCATGTGGCGGCCGTGCTGTTCCTCGAACTGGATGAGCTGGGAGGCGCCGAACAGGGCGACCTCGAAGCCCCGGCCGCCCTTCTCGGCGTCGCCGCCGGTCACGGTCTGCTGGATGGCGCGGGCGTACCGGTCCGCCTCCAGCGCGGGGTTGCGCTGGAAGGTGCGGGCGACGGCGGTCAGGTGTCGCCACGCGTTCGCGGTCGCCTGGGTGGCGACGAAGACGTCGGGGAACAAGGGGATCTCCTCACGGAAGAACGGATTGGCACGGGGCGAAGCCGGTGGCCGCTGGGGGCCTTCGCCGGCCCCCAGACCCCCGCTCCCCCCGGCACCGCCCGGCGCGGGCAGGTCGTGAGTGGTGCCTGCCGTTCGCGCCGGACGGCACCGGGGTCTGGACTTCGGGTGCGGGCCGAGGTCCAGACCTCCGGAGCAGGGCGGGGAAGGAGGTCAGCCGCAGTCGCCGAACTCGACGAAGCGAGCGAGCTCACGCTCCAGGCGGCCCTTGCCCTCGGTGACAACGGTGATGACGCGCTCGAAGTAGCCCCGCGCGGCCTGCTCCTGCTCGACAGTGAGCTGGATCCGCCCGTCGGGTCCGGGCATGGTGACGGCAGGAAGCAGGGCACGGGTGTCCCCGTCGTCCAGCTGGAGAACCGTGAGGGCGCGGGAGAGTCGGTTGACAACCTGCTCGGCGGTCTCCGGGACCCGCTCCCCGCTCTCCTCGCCGTACCATTCTCCGGCGTCGGCGAGCAGGCTGCGCAGGTCGGTGTACCCCGGCTCCATTGCCAGGGCCCGCCGGAAGTGGTCGAGCAGCGAAGCCAGGACTTCGACGTCAGCGCGGTCGATGGGCGCGGCGTACAACGGGGTGTGCTCGTACCCATCGGGGCCGAAGACCCGGTTGCCCCCGCTGACCTCCTTTCCGGTGCGCAAGGCGTGCCGCTCGTCGACCAGGCCCTTGGGCAGGGCGCCGTAGATGCTGATCCAGGCAGCTCGGACGGCTACGCCGTCCAGGTCGGCGGGCAGCCGGTAGACGTCGTCCGCCCCGGCGCGGGCGTCGCTGGTGGTCCCTTCGAGCCACATGAACAGCGGCTCATCCAGGTCGAAGAGGTCACCGAGGAAGTGCTCCTCGGCAGGCAGCAGCGTCAGTGCGGTGTCGTTCAGCGGCATCGGATGGTGACCTTTCCGGACGGGGTGGGAAGGGTGGAGGCGGTGCGGGCGAGCTCCTGGAGTCGGGCGAAGTCCTCGTCGGTCAGCGGGCCGCCGTCGGCGCGGGCGTAGTCGATGACGATGGGGGGCTTGGGCAGCGGGAACAGCACGCCCTGGCCGAGGTGGACGTCGACTGGCGAGGCGGGCTCCGTCGGTTCGTACGACATTGGGCTCTCCTTCACGTAGGTCACTCGCTGGCCTGCTGGGCTTCCGCGGCGCTCTTGCGCAGCCTCTCGGCGGCGTGCCGCAGTCGTGAGGTCTCGACCTCCACGGTGGTGTGCGCGTCGTGGTCATCCGGGATGAATTGGGCGCCCTCGTCGAGCAGTGCGGCGATCTGGTCAACGGCGTCGGCGGCGTCCCGGATACCACCGTCCAGGTCACCGGCCGACAGCCGTTCCTCGGCGCGGAGCACCGTCTCGACGGGCTGCATCGCGTGCTGCTCGAACTCCTCGCCGGCGTCCTGACCTTGGACGACATACACCGTGGTGAGGCCGAGGGCGGGCATCATCCGGTGCGGGCCGTCCAGGTCGTCGGGGTCGACCGGCTCGGCGGACGGGGTGAGGTGGGCGACGATCGTCTGCACGACATCGGTGCCGTGCTTGAGGTCCGGGCGGGCGAGAACCTGGTCGGCGAGGAAGAGCGGGGTGTCCGCGGGGAGGGCGGCGAGGATGGCGGCCAGCTCGCCGGTGGTGGTCACCTCGCGCGCTGCCGGAAGCCCCTGCTTGAACCGGGCGACGGCGGTCTCGGACTGGGCGAGTACCTCCTCGCGGCTGGGCTGCTGCTCGTTCACCGGTCGTCCCCGTTCTGCGTGGGGGCGTGCTCGGCGCCCGCCATCTCGTCCCAGGTGACTCCGCGGCCGGGGGTGGCGCGCAGGGCCGCGGCCCGGGCCCTGTCCTTCGCGATCCACTGGTGGACCTCCGGGGGGACGGGGCCGCCTTCGAGGATGAGCCGCTCGTACAGGGCCACTCGGTGGTCGCACAGGTCTGCCTGCGCCTGCGGGTCGGGCACCAGCTGGTCTTGGAGCAGGCGGTGGCTGGCGCCGTCGGCGAGCAGCAGCATGGAGGTGGTGGAGTGCCGGGGCAGGCCGCCGCTGACCGGGTGCTCCTGGTCCGTCCAGTGGTCGGTGGGCCCGCCGTGGTGGCGCAGCCAGTTGTCCAGGACGCGGGCGGTGTCCTCGGCGGTGCCGTAGTAGGGGCGGGGGTGGCCGGGGGCGTAGCGGGCGCCGTAGGGGATGCGCTCGTCGTCGGGGGTGCCGTCGGGCAGGAGCTTGTCCGGCTGGTCGAGCGGCGCCCGCCACTTCTTGACGTGCTCGGCGAAGCGGGTGTGCGCGGACTGGCGGGTGATGCCCAGGGCCTCGCCGATCTCCTCCCAGCTGGTACCGCGCTCGCGCTCGTAGATGGCGGCCCAGCGCTGGACGTCCTCGGCGAGGCGCATCAGGCGGGCCGCCTCGCGGATGTAGTCGCCGGGGCGGACAGTGCTGGAGGCGTCGTCGCCGGTGGCCATGCCGCCGAGGGCGCACTCGGCGGTCTCGCGGAGGGCGTAGGAGAGCATCAGGCGCGCGAG
The DNA here is from genome assembly GCF_043077165.1 of Streptomyces kanasensis. Taxonomy (NCBI): domain Bacteria; kingdom Bacillati; phylum Actinomycetota; class Actinomycetes; order Kitasatosporales; family Streptomycetaceae; genus Streptomyces; species Streptomyces kanasensis. The sequence continues at coordinate 67,780 of NZ_JBIBSF010000018.1, read as the reverse complement.
CGCCGTCTCGGTGAACGGATGCGGGGGCGGCTCGGGCGTCACGTCGCCCGTCGGGCTCGTCTCGGTCATGGCGTCACCGTAGGACTGACGAACCCTCTTTGTCAGCCACTCTCTGACGCTTTGTGAGCGTCAGAGCAAAGCTGACCAAATCTGTCTGTCCGATGAAAGCTGACGACCAAGAAACGTCACGATCGACCTGACGCTCCCGTGCCGTCATGCGAGGGCTGACGTGCCGAGCCGTCCCGTGAACGCACAGGATAATTACAGTTATCCTGTGCGTATGCTGACGCCCGATCAGGATGTGCTGGAATCAGGTGAATCACCCGACATGCCGAGTTCGAAGGTTGCCTGCTCGCCCCGGTCGACGCTCTCGACGTTCCGTCACGACCCTCGCGCTCTGTGGCCGGAGCACGCGCGGAAGCTGTACGACTACCTCGTCGCCATCTATGGCGAGGACGACCTTCTGCCGACGCTCGCGGCGGCCTGGATCGCGCATCAGCGCTCGGTCAACACGCAGAAGTCCTACGCCCGCGGCTTCCGCGCCTTCGAGGAGTTCGCCCGGGACCACGGCGAGCACCCGATGGCCGTGAAGTTCGTCCTCGCCGACACCTTCCGGATGTACCTGGAGACCACCCCGACCTGGATGCGGGTCAAGGGCGGCCGGCGGGGCGAGATGGCCCGCACCGGCAAGCCGTACTCGGACGCCTCGCGCAAGAACGTGCTGTCGGCGGCCTCCTCCTTCTTCGTCTACCTGGACAAGGTCAGCGACGACGGGGTGAAGAACCCCTTCGACGCGGTCCAACGGCCCTACGTCGACCCGACCTACTCCCCCACCCCCGGGTACACCGAGGCCGAGTGGGCCCGGTTTGTGGCCGTCGCCCGCGACGAGCACCGTGTCGCGGCCTACCGCAAGCGCGCGTACGCCCTGCTGCTGACGCTCTACACCTGCTGCCTGCGCATCGACTCCCTGCTCAACGCCCGCGTGGAAGACCTCGGGTACGACAAGGGGCACCGCGTGTTGCTGCTGGAGAAGGTCAAGGGCGGCGGCCGGAAGAAGAAACCGATCCCGCCGGCCACCTGGGACGCGCTGATGGAATACCTCGACGGCCGCACCACCGGCTGGCTGTTCTGCACCGCGTCCGGCGCCCAGCTCGACGAACCGGCCGTGTGGCGGCTCCTCCAGTCCCTGGCCAAGCGCGCCGGGCTCCCGCTGCGCGGCCCTCATGGCGTGAAGGGCGACGCGGTCACTCACGCCCTGGCGAAGCCGGACGCCCGCCCCGACAAGGTGCAGCAGTGGGCCGATCACAAGGACTCCCGCACCACCCAGCTCTACAACCGGCGCCGAGAACTCCTGGACGACAGCCCCGGCTACGGCCTCGCGGCCGACCTCGCTGGCGCGCTGGCAACGGCCACGGACTGAATCGGATCAGGCGACCTGCCGCCCCGCCCTCGTGGTGGTGATCGGCCCCGACCGGGTCCTCGGCCCCCACCCGCAGAGGAGCACCCACAGCTCAGGCCCCTCTCGGGACGGATACGGCACGCTCTTGGCCGAGACGCGCCATTGCCTGGGGAAGGTGTGTCCTCTGGCCCGTCTTGGCTGCTCCGGTCACCTCGACCGGGGGAATCCGCCGCCTGGCCCGTACCGCCGAGCCGGCGGGGGAGTTGGCCCGGGTATGCGACGACGAATCACGGCGGTGGCCACCTCTGCGGTAGCGGTCCTGGTGTGTCTGGCTCCTGCGGCTGGGGCGGGCACCGCGCCGGCCGCTGCGGCCCCGGCGGCGAAAGCGAAGATCATCGACCAGCGGCTGAACGCCTGCGCGCCGCTGCGCGGGGGCGGCTGCGCCCAGGGGGCGGTGGTCACCTACTGGTATCACCGCGGGTCCAGGACCCGGTCCCTGTCGTGGGTGTATGCCTCCCGTGAGCCGGTCTCGAAGGGGAGGACCTACATGGCGCGGTGGTCGTACCGGGAGCCGGGCGGCTCCTGGCACACCAGCGCCTGGAAGCGCCTCACCCACGTGCCCCGATCCGACTTCGCGGAGGTGGGGTGGGGGAAGGGCGGCCGGACCGGCCGGGCGTACGCGCGCGGGACGGAGGTCTGCATCCAGCACAAGGGTCTGTCCCCGAGCACCTGCTTCACCCTGAAGTAACGCCGGTCCGCAGACGGCGAAGGTGAGCTGGATCCGCCCGTCGGGCGGCGGGCATGCTCGGCCGGTCGATAGGTCCGGGGCCGATGCCGTTACGGTGCGTCAGAGACGGTCTGCTAGTCGACCTCCCAGACCGGCTTGGCGCAGTCCGGCCGGTGGGCGAACGGCTGCCACTCCAGGTGGGCGGCGAGGGCGTCGGAACTACTCATCGGTCACTTCCCGTCCGATCTGCGTGGGGGGCGCTGGTGAGGGCGAGGCGGGTGAAGCCGAAAAGGAGGAAGAGGAGTCCGGCAAGGAGCGCGGGGAGCGTCAGGAAGTTGCAGATCGCGTCGAAGTTCTCGCCGCTCAACGAGAGGAAGCTGTCGCCGGGGGCGATGTCGGGGCGGCGGTGGTAGTCGTACTGGCTCATGCCCGCGCCGGCGGCCGAGCAGAGCAGCCCGACCAAGACGTAGCCGAGCGACGCGCGGCGCTGCCGCCGGTCGTGGTCGGTGAGGACGCGCTTCTGCACCACCACGTGTTCGCCGGGGCCGGGGGGCAGTTCCTTCTGCGCGGCCCACTCGGTGGCGGCCTTGGCCTCCATCGACTCGGCGGCCTGGAAGTGGTGGCGCCGGGCGGCGGCGTGGCAGTCCGTCGCGTCGCACAACACGCGGCCGGTCATCGTCACCGACCCGTCGGCGTGCGCGGTGACGCCGATGTCCGGCTCGGTGAGCTGGGTGTAGGCGCAGGTGGGGGCCGCCTCGCGGACGCCCTCGCGTACCGCCGCCTCCAGCGCGGCGCGGCCGTCCGGTCTGGCGGCGAGCTGCCCGGCGCTCCAGCGCTGGCGGTCGGTGTGCACCGTGAACGCGCGGTCCCTCGGCGACCGGTGGATGATGACGGGCACGTTCAGCGGCATGCGCTCAGTCACCCTTTCGAGTGGTGGCGGCCCGGGCGATCCGGGCGAGGTGATCGAAGTCAGCGTCGGCGAGCGGCCCGCCGTCGGGGCGGGCGTAGTCGATGGTGGTGCTCGGGCGCCTCCGCACGCGGAACAGTTCAAGCTGCCCCGGGTGGACGGGGGGTGTCTGCGGCGCCGGGGTCGCGGTGCGGTCGCTCATCGGCCGTGCTCCCGTCGGATCTGGCGGCTCAGGCGGCGGTAGACGAGCCGCTGGGGCGCCACGCCCTCGAACACGTTCTTCGCCCGTCCGGAGTGGACCCGCAGCAGGGCCACGTAGAACCGGGCCATGAGCGCGGTGGCCACCACGCCGGTGACGATGAGGAAGGCCGGCGTCACGTGCACTCCTCGGTCTTGGCCAGGAGCAGCTCGGCGTACTCGCGGCTGGAGAGGACGGCGGCGCAGGAGCTCTCGGCGTTGGTCCGGTGCTCGTCGGCGAGTTCCGGCTCGGCGCCGGTCAGCTCCTCGTACAGGTCGGCCATCTCCTGGTAGGTCTCGGCCTGCCGGATCAGCACTGCGGCCCGGGCCTTCGGGCGGGCTGCGCCCGCAGTGAGCAGGTTCCACTCCTCGTTCAGGCTGAGGATGCGGTCCTGGAGCGGCTTCAACCGGGCATGCAGGCCCTTCGCGCGCTCCCGGCGGGCGGCCTCGGCGGCAACGGCGCCGGGGAATCGCACGGCGTCCAGGCCCGAACTGACCACGCGCTGCGGGTGGCCGGGATGGCAGTCGGCGTACACCTGGTCGAGGCGGCGAGCGGCGTCCAGGGCGGAGTACCTCCCGCCCCTCCCGTACGCGGTGCGGCCGCTTGCGGCCCAGGCGCTGACCGTGCCGGCCCATCGCTCGTGGGCGGCCTGCTTGGTGACCCCGGCGGCGTCGGCCAGCTGCGACCAGGTGGTGCCCTCCTCCCGTTCGGCGATGACGGCATGCCCGATGAGCGTATCCAGGTGCGCCTTCAGATCCAGGACTTGGCGCAGCCGCTCACCGCGCGGCGCGTCGGGGTCGATGGGCAGCAGGTCGAGCGCCTCCCGGCTGATCATTTCGGCTCGCAGGGCGAAGCGCACGCGGGCCTCGTCGCGGGGCGACAACACGTGCGGGGTCTCCGGCATGTCGGTGGTGTCGGTCATGGACGTCAAGATACACCTGACCCGACATCACGTCAGGACTTTCCTGACTATGCCGCTCGTCAGGGTGAGCCTGACGCATCGGGCGCCACCTCATGTCCGGTTTGTCGCGGTACGCCCCCCAAGCCGAGGGGATCAGGGCCCTTCGTGCGGTACGGCGCCGACACGCGCACTCTGAGGACTGGACCTGGTGACCGGGGTCCGAGCCCAGCCTCGGCAGCGCAGCGAGCGAGCAGCGACCGAAGCGACTGGCGGACGGAAGAACCGCAACGCCTCGGCTTGGATCCTCTTTCACCCCGCGGACAGGCGCCCTGCCCTCGCATCCGGAACCCTCTCCTCTCAATATCGAACGTGTGAACGATTTTGCGTTCCCTCCCCTACCTCGACCGCCTGCTCGTCGTGCGGCACTGGCTCGCGCTGGCCTTGGTGGAGGCCGACGCGCCAGATCGCCCGGCTCCAGGCCCAGCAGCCGCCACCCGGGCCCGCCTCGCCGCCGCCCTCGACACCGGTCTACCGGATCCAGCTCAGCCCCGGCGCCGGGCGCACGCCCGTCCAGGTCAACGTCGGCGCCTGCGGGAAGAGCCGCAAGGCCCACCGCGTCTCCGCGGACACGGCGAGGCGGACTCTGGCCGAGGGCGTCCAAGCGTGCGAGGTGTGCCGGCCGGACACCGAGCTGGGCATCCTCGACGCCGGGTAGCCCAGGCCGTCGGGGTGGCTGGGCTGGTCGCGCACCAGCTCACCTGTCCCGGATGAGACGCGCAGTGGGAGGTGCTGCACGCCCCCTGGGGGTCGAGGCGGCAGGCCCGGCGCCACGGTGATGCTTGCCGGTTGGGTTAGGCGACCGGCACCAGGGCGGCGTCGTACTGCTCGACGGCCCAGGGCAGCACCACGCAGGAGAGCAGGAACCAGTGGCTGTAGCGGTACAGGTCCCAGTCGTGCACCGGGAAGACGAACTCCTCGTGAGTTGCGCCCGACAGGAAGGAAGAGGTCGGACGGTCCGCGTCGACGCGGGCCTCGAATCGGCCCAGGGTGCGCATCAGAGCGGCCTCGGTGCCGAAGTCGGCGCCGCACCAGTCCGAGAACAGCCAGTCCTCGGCGTACTCGGCCGTGATGTGCGTGTGTGCCTCGATTGCGTCGGCCACCGCCTGCCGCACGTAGGTCCGGGCGCGGTCGGCGTCGTATTCCTTGACCTCGCTTCCGGAGCCGGGGACCAGTGTCCCGGCCCAGTAGACGGGGTCGATCCGCTTGGTACCCGGGCTCGGCCGCAACAGGTCGAACATGTCGGTGACGCGGGTGAATGACCAGCAGCCCAGGCCGCCGCGCAGGGTCAGCATGCCGGGCCAGGTGACGACCTCGCACCAGTCCCAGGACGCTCTCGGGAACTTGAAGTACAGGTGCCGGTGGACGCCGTCGTCCTTGACCACGGTCATCGTCGCGCCCTCGACCTCGGAGGCGAACCGCTCCTGCGCCGCAGCCATCTGCCTCTGCAGCTCGTCGTACGGATCGATCTCACCCATCCGGAGTCCTCCCGCTGTCCGGCCCGCCCCGTGACGGGCCCCGGGGAGTACAACGAACGGCTCCGGCTGGGGTGCCGGGTGCGGCACGCGGAGACGGTCGATGTGCCGGTCGTCGGCCACACAGGGACGGCCGCCCACCCGCGGCACCTGGCCGTGCGGCTTCCCGGCGGCCGCGTCGCGCTGACGCAGCGGCTCACCGGCCCCCTCGCGGCGGCTGCCGCCGAGCACCTCGTCGCGGCCGGCCCCGGCCCGCGCGCGCACACGGACGCCGGCGAGCAGTACACCTCCACCACCACCGAGACGGTGGTGGTGGAGGTGCTCGCCGGTACGACCCGACACGCAGTCGTCACCGCGACCCGGGTCCGCTAGGCGCTCTGCGTCACGGGACGCAGCATCACGGAGTACACCGGGGAGTCGGGGAAGGGCTTCTGCTCGCCGATCTTCCGGTACCCCCACGCCTCGTAGTTGGCCTGAAGGGCGCCGTTACCGGATTCCGGGTTCACCAGGAGGGTGACCCGCTCCTCGTCGCGACCCGTGAGCCAGGTCTCGTGAAGTTGCCAAGCCGTGCCACTTCCTCGCCAGGGGCGGCGTACGACGATCTCGTTGAGTGCGACCGTGCGGGAACCGTCTTCTCGGGTGACATCGGCAGCGAGCGGTGTCGTCATGGTGGCCCACCACTTCGTGTCAGCGGCGAGTGGGTGACCGAAGCAGAACCCCACCGGCACGCCATCCTCGTGGGCGATGACGGCGCTCCAACCCGGGCGCGATGCGTATGTTGCCAGCCGCTCGGCGAAGCGCTCGGCGGAGTGAAAGTCACCGGTCATGCCGAAGTCGCGATGCCGGACCTCAACGTGTATGTCCAGGATCTCCTGTTTGACTACCTCAAGGTGCTCGGCGGTTGCTTGGCTGAACTCGACCGTCACGTCCTGTGCTCCCCTTCGCGCGGATAGTGGACCTTCCAATCGGCCGCGTAGCGTGACCCCGGCGCGGCCGCTGTCAGCTCCCTGCCGAATCGGGCGAGCAGCTGGCTCGTGCGCCCCGCCAGCGAGTGACCGCCGGAGACTGCGCGCCCCGCTGTACTGCACGCCAATTCGACTTCCCCCTGACGGAGCTGCACCAGCGCCAGGGTAGCTGTGTAATACATGCGATTGCGACGGTACTCGGGGCGGAGTTTGCCGAGTGTCCTGTGCAGGTGTGCCTCGGCGTCCTCATGGCGACCCAGGCGGGTCATGACGAGTGCCGACAGTCCTTCGAGCTCGGCGTCGTCGTAGAAGGAGATCCAGGCCGGTCGGGCATCGTTCCCCTCCGCCCGATCGAACGACTCGTGTGCGTTTTCCAGGTTCTTGAGCGCGGCCAGACCCAGCCGCGGCTCCCCCGCACGGGCATCGGCTTGGATGCCGGCTAGGCGTGCGGAGGCCAAGGAGTGGAGCAGGGCGTCGCTTCTGCACGCATACGTCGAGCGGGCTTCGTATGCGGCATCCAGCGCCTCACGCATACCTCCCGGCTCCTGCGCAGCGAGCAACGATGCGTGAAGCCACAGGCGCGTCTTCATCTGGGAACTGCCAGACAGGTCAGCGAGGTACAGGGCGTTGTGTAGGTGCGTCCTGGCCCGTTCGGCCTGGCGGCTGTCCACGGCCGCCCACAGCGCGGTCCCGCTGAAGGCGGCGGCCAAGTAATACAGGCGGCTTCGGACACGGCTGGTGGCAGTGCCGACCTTCTGCCGTTCCAGCGCATGCTGGGCGAACGCGACAGCACGGGTTTCCAAGCTCACGCTGCCGCCATGCGCGTTGTCCGAGGCGACGAGGTCGAGGAAGGCCGTCTCCAGCCGCTTGACGTCGCTCATGCCGACGCGAGGTCGAGCCCCAGCCTGTGGCGGTAGCAGACTCGCGGCGGCAAGCGAGGTCGCGGCGACGGCGAACTTGCGGCGCCTCACGGGATCCTCCAACGGCTCTGTTGTGACGGAAGCAGCCGACGCCAGTTGCGCAAGGCGGCTGCGGGGCGGAGGGGGGGTGAAGCCAAGACGCTCCGCGCTCAGGCCGAATTCTGCTTCGAGTGCTGCCCGCTGTCTTCGCTGAGGCCAGGCTGTTTTTCCGGTCAGCCAGTTGCGCACATGGCGGTCGCTGACCTTCCCGGGCTCGCCGTAGAGCCGTGCGATGTGATCGTTTAAGCGCTGGGCAAGGTGTGCCTGCCCGAGGCCAGCCGCCTCCATATGCGCGCTCAGGGTGACGTTAGCCGTCATGCACACAGCGTATCGAGCACCAGGTGGCGAGTCTCGCTGTTGAATGCAGAATTTCCGGTATCCACAAGCCAGTTGCTGTCCGAATTTCCTGGCTGAGGTTGGCGCCGACGCGGTTTCCTCGTGGTGCCGACTCCCACAGGGCTCTCCGGGATCGGCACCCTCCGTCGGCGCGATCCTCTCGCTGGAAGACCACGCCGAAGGGACAGCGTCTTGGAGGCTCGGTCTCCACCTGATGAAGCCGAGGTCAGCATGCGTCAGAGCACCACCCCCAAGACCGGGGGAGAACGGATGGCCGTAGGCCACCGCTCCGCTGTTCGCGCCGCCGGAGCGCACCCGCTCCGGATCCCGGGCCCGGTCTTCGGCGCGGAGCTGGAGACGTGGCTGCCGAGCGAGGGCGGCACGATGCGGCTGGGCGTGGGGGCGTTCGATCTGGTGGTCACCGCCGCGTCTGTCGACGCGCTCTTCGCCGTCCAGGTGATGAGCCGCATACAGCCGGGTGGGTGCGGGCCGGTGATCGACGCGGAGGACTGGCTGTGCTGGCTGGTCCCTCCCGGCACCATCCGCCACTGGATGGACCACCCCTTCGGCCTGTGCCTCAGCGGCCCCGTGGAGTTCGCCGTGCCGCCCCAGGCTCGTAGGGAGGGGCCCGGCCGGTTCTGGCTGCGGCCCCCGGTGCGCCACTTCACGGACCCCAGCCTGCTGCGGCGGGTGCTGTGGAGGTACCAGCCGGCGCCCTCCCCGCACGACGTAGACCTCCCGGGCATCTTGAGCCGCTCGGTCGAGCGGCAGTGAAGCGCCGGCCGCCGCCTCCCCCGCGGCGGCCGGTACCAGCGGGCCCACCCAGTGCGTGCCGCCCCCTCGCCGTCCCCGTCACGACGCGCGAGGGGAGCGCTCGGTGGGCCGGCCCCGCCGCAGGCGTAACCCGGGTGCCCGCCGCGGCGCGGGTCCCGGCCGCCCCCTCCATCGGCCAGGGGGGCGGCCGGCCCCTTCTTCCGCACCCCCCTCACGACGAGACGAAGCCGAGGCCCACCGCATGTGCCAGAGCACCGCCTACGACCCGGACGAGGATCTCTACTTCGACGGGCCGGACCCCGGCCGGGCGCGGTTCGTGCCCGACCCCTACGTCCGGCTCGCGGCCGCACGCCGCGAACACCTCGACGCGGCGCTCCAGCGGCTGCAGGCCACCGGTCGGACGCCGCGGGTGTGCCTGTACACGCCGCCGCACCTCCTGGACCGCGCGCAGGCATACGCCGAAGAGCAGAAGTGGCAGGTCGCCGGACGCTACACCGACACCGACCGGGGCCCGGACCCGGAGGCACGGCCGGGCTGGTGCGGGCTGCGCATGCACCTGGCCGCCGGGTACGCCGACGGCGCCCTCGTCCTCTCCCCCGTCGTCATCAGCCCGGCGGCCGCCGTCTACGAGCGGCAGCTCGCCTGGTTCCACGCGCGGGGCTTGTTCGTCGCGCTGGTCGCCCCCGCCCGTGTGCCGGGGAGGCGCCGGTGACCGGCCACCTCGTCCCCGCCGCGCCGGCGGCCGCGATCGGCAGCCCCGGCTTCGCGGTCTGCTTCCTCCCCGACGACTGCCGGGTGCGGCAGATGCGCCGGATCACCGCCGCCTACCTGCGCTCGCGCGGCCTGCTGCCGGTGCTGCACACCGCCCAGCTCGTCGTGTCCGAACTCGTCACCAACGCCATCCGGCACGGCCGGGGCGAGGTCGGGCTCACGGTCGCCGCGGGCGCCGACGGGCTACGCATCGAGGTGAGCGACGACAACCCGGCCCCCGCGCGGCTGCGGCCGGCCGACGAGGCGGACGAGTGCGGCCGCGGGCTGCTGCTCGTCGCCGCCCTGGCCACCACGTGGGGCGTCAGCCCCGACGGCCACACCACCTGGGCCGTCCTGCCGCTCCCCTCGGGGAGGCCGTGATGGTCACGGTCACCGGCAGCGCCACCACCCACCCGGCCCTCGCGGGGTACGTCTGCAACGACACTGCGACCGTGCGTCGGGCTCTGGCGGGCCTGCGCCGGTCGCTGGCCGCCGAGGCGGTCACCGACCAGGTCTACTCCGACCTGAACGCGGTCCTGGACTGGCACGCCGACCCCACGTCGGACCAAATTCTCCTCATCACCGAGCGGTTGCGGGCGACGACTGTCCTGCTGATCGGCGTGGTGCCGCGCCTGGTCCACCCCTACCCCACTGAGGCGATGCTCCGCCTGCTTGACGTCAGCGCCCGCCACCCCCAGCCCGACGAGACGCTCGGGCACGTGCGCCGTCTCGCCCTGGCCGTCCTCTCCGTCCTCGACCTGTTGGGAGACGCCGCCCCATGACCCGTACTCCCGGACAGACGAACGAACCACTCACTCGACACGACAGGAAGGACCACGGTGTCCGCGACCACCGCCCTGAAGATTCCCCTCGCTCCTCGGGAGAGGCAACTCCTTGAGGCCCTGGCCGACGGCAGCACGCTGGCCGCGGCCGCCGAGCACATCGGCCTGCGCGAGATGACGGCGAAGGGCTACCTCCAGCACGCCAAGGAGAAGCTGGGTGGCATGCGCCGGACCGCGGCCGCCATCGCCACCGCGTACGCCACCAAGTCCATCACCCCGCCGGACCTTCTGGACGTCGAAGGGCTGTGCATCTCCCGCGAGCAGCGGGTGCTGGTGCCGCTGGTCGTGCGAGGCGAGCGGACGGCGGAGATCGCGGCGGCGGTGCGGCGGCCCGCGGCGCTGGTCAGCGAGGACATCCGCGGACTGATGGCCGCCCTTGGGGCCCGCAACTCCGCGCACCTGGCCAAGCTCGCCTGGCAGTACCGGCTCCTGACCCGGGAGGAGGTGCTCGCGTGGAAGCTGTGAACACCGCCTTGAGGACCGACATCCGGGACCTCGCCGACACGGTGCTCGCCTGGCGACTGACCGGCGGCCTCCCGGATGCCGACACCGCGGCGCAGGCTGTCGAACAGCTCAAGGCCCACGGCCTCGTCCTTGAAGAGGAGCTGAGGACCGCGCGCTCTTCGCTGGCTCCTCGCTCGCCGCTGTGGTCCCGGACGGGCGCGACGCTCAGCGAGGCGGGCGGGCGCCTACGGGCGCCCCTCTCGGCACGCTCGGTGGGTGGGATCGTCGTGCGCGCGCAGAACCTCGCCCGTCTGGTCCATGCCCTCCTCAACGCTCTCGACCAGGTGCCGCCGGCGCCCAGTCCGGTGCCGCACACCACCGTCCGTCGGCCCGACCACGGCCCCCAAGAAGCAGCTCGGCCATGACCATGACCCCCCGGCGCCTGCGGTACCAGGGCGTCACCGTCCCCTACATCACGGCCTGGAGCAAGGAACAGCTCCTGCCCGTGCCGCCACTGCTGCGGCGCCCCGGCCCCGGCGGCGGAGTGGCCCTCGGCTTCCAGGCGGAGAGTTCCTACGACCGGGACACCCATGGTGCGCTGCGAATGCGCATGGCCATCGCCCGGGGGAAGGGCGTGCCGCACCTCGCCCGCGTGCACGCTCTGCGGCAGCGGCGGGCGATGCTCGACCTGCTGTGTCAGGTCTGCACCCGGCCCTGCCTCGAAGTCGACGGCGCCCAGCGGTACCTGTTCCTCGTGGGCGCCGCGGAGCCGGTTCGCGAGGGTGAGCGGACGGTGTCGCCGCCGGTGTGCCCTCCGTGCGCGATCGAAGCGGCCCAGGCATGCCCGCATCTGCGGCGGGCCTGTGTACTCGCCTGGGTCAAGCGCCCGGAGTCCTGGGGCGTCACCGGGGACGTGTACGACCCGACCACCCTGGAACGGATCGCGACCAAGCAGTTGGTCCACGTGCCGTACTACTCCCCCGGGATCAACTGGACCATCGGCGCGCACACCATTCTCAGCCTGCACGAGGTGACGCCGGCGAGCTGGTCGGAGGTCCATCACCTGGCGCAGCAGATCCCCCAGGCGCCGGCCGTGGAGGTAGCGGCGTGACCTTCGTGCTCGTGCGCTGCGCCCGGTGGCTGTGCCTCACGGCAGCCCGCCGCGCCCGGCCCCGTCCCCTCCGACCGATGGACCGGATCCTGCGCCGCGACCACGCGGCGTTCTCGGCCCGAGCCTCGTCCGCCCAGGCCCCGGCCCGTCTTCCTCGGCGGACGGGCTGACCCAAGCCCCGCCTCCCGCCCGACGCTCAAGGGTCAGGGTCCCGGTGTAGCAGGTCGGGCGGGGGGGGCGGACCAGCCAACGCGCCCAAGCCTTGGTCGGCACCGTACAGGCTCATCCCACTCCGCCCGCGTCAACGCCGGCGCGCCCACGGTAGAGCAGGCTGCACTGCGGCGGCCTCGGGGTACACTCCGGCACCCTCGACTGGCCGTCCTGGCGGACTCCCGCCGCACGCTAGAGGTGGGTGGGCAAGGCTGTCGTGGACGGACGGGCGCTGGTGGTGCGGAACTCGCGCTCCAAGATTTCCAGGAGGGAGTCACACCCAGCGCGGGCGAGCAACACGCACCGGCAGGTAATGATCGACCGCTCTTATGACCTTTCCAACGCGTTGAGCAGCGCTGTGCTGTAGCCCGCGGCCGAGAGGTCATCGTTGGCGAGCTGGGCCTGGTGGAGAAGCTTGAGGGTGGTGTTGTGGTCGGCCCGCGCCCACGCCATCCGCGTCGCGTCCCGCAGCGTGCGCCGGGCCCGAAGAACTGCGGGGTCGGTCTCGTCGCCGGCAGATTCGCGAGCGGCGTGGAAAGCGTCGACGGCCTGGACGACCTTCGCCATCGCGGCGGCCGTCTTCTTCTTCTCGACGTCCTCCGGCAGCAGCGGGTTGAGCACCACGGCCGGACCCCAGTGCGGGGTCTTCGCTCCGGCCGCCTGCTCAGCCGTGTAGGCGCTGCGCTGCTCCTGTACCCCGAGCCGTAGTTGCTCCAGGCCCTCCGGCAGCTCCCAGCCCTTCCCGCCGCTGCCGGTCACCGCGCCCTTCAGCTCCCCGACCTGGGCGACGTAGCTCTCGATGAGTCCCTTCCTGCCCAGCGGGGTGCCGCGCCGGTAGGCGCCGTGACCGTGCGAGACGAGCAGGGCGTTCTTGCTGCCTTGCAGGCCGGTGATCAGCTTGGCCCTGATCGGCAGCCAATTCTCCAGCGCCGCCTGGGTGATGGGTGAGACGGGCCAGACCTCGGTGAGGTGCAGGTCCGAGCTGACCGCCTGCGGGTTGCGGATGATCTTCACCCAGGACAGATCGGGAGCCAGGTCGGCGATGCCGCAGGTGCAAAGTTCGCCGGTGCGGGGGGCGGCGTCCAGGACCAGGCCGACAACGACGAGCAGCCGGGCGAGGCCGGGGTCGGAGGGCTGCTTTTCGACCTGCGTCTTCAGCCCGTTGTGCAGCTGGCTTCGGGCCCAGGCCGGCATCGTCGGCTTCCGGGGCGGCTTGGGGTAGGAGATGGCGCCGCTGGGGACTCCGGCCTCGCGGGCCAGCCGGCGCAGGATGCTCGACCTGCGCCGCTGTGAGGTGGTCACACCCTTGGGGTTGTTCTTGTATCCCCGCAGGCGCAGCTCCCCGTTGTCGGTCAGCTCGCACAAGGCGGTGGCCCCGGGTCCGAGCAGTTCCCGGAGCGACGTGCCGTACCGCTCCTTGTAGTCCTCCCGCTCCAGCGCCTTCCGGATGATGCGGTAGACCCAGCGGACGTGATGGGCGACGGAGTCAGTGGTGTCCGGGTCGGCCAGCACCTTCTGGACTAGCGCGGACAGCTCTTCGACCGCCGGATAGCGGTCCTCGTCAGTGCTCGTGGACACTCCGGTTCCCTCCGGGGATCACGGTGACAGGTTAATTATCCCTTTGCCGGCTGGTCATTCTGCACCATCGGGTGTCAGCTCAGGTGTCCGTTCTCAACGAAGTCAGTCGATTCCAAACCGCTGATCAGGGCGGACTGACTTCGTTGAGACGGCCGTCCTCGGCGTGGGTTGTTCGCTCTGGCCAGCCGACCTGCGCCGACTGAGTTCGATGAGACAGATTGGTATGCCGACTCGGTTCGTTGAGACGAGACATTCAGGCCGCTTCCCGCCGATCCCCCGCCTGGCGCAGGTGCAGCGCCCTAGCCTCGACGGAGACCACCAACGAGGGGGACCGCGCGTGACGAATCAGCAGCTGCCGGACACCTACGAGACCCGGCAGGCGAAGGCCATCCTGAAAGCGCTGAAGGCCGGGGATGTCGAGCGGGCCAAGAAGCTGGAGGACCACCTGCTCGCGGAGGCGGCCGACGGCCCCGAGGAGCGCGAGGCCCTTCGGGACCAGCTCCGGGCGTCCATGCTGTTCCGGGCGCAGATCGACGCCTCTGCGGCCGGCGACGAAGCGACAGCCACGCTGTTCCAGACCATCCTCACGCAGACGTGTTCGGAGAAGGTGATCAGGACGCTGATCGCCAGCGCCCTCCTGCACACCGGCCTGGCGGTCGGCGAACTGGACGCCGACAAGCACGACCTCCTGACCCAGCACCTGGACGAGAGCGGCGCCAGCGCGGAGATGAGGGACCTCGTGGCGGGGATCAAGCGGGTGGCGTAGCCCGACCGGTAGCAGTGTCAACTTTTCGGTGACAGGCGCTGGAGTGTCGGCGGCCGTTTGATGCTGTAGGAGCTCCTGCCACCAGGAGGTAGACCGTGACGCACCGGGCCGTGAGGCCGCGCTTCGGCGCTCCGGCATCGGACAGCAGCCTGCCCTTCGTCGCATCCATTACGGCCGTCGCCTGCACTGCGGCGGCCGTCACGGTCACCGCCCACTCCCGGCTCCTGTTCGACCACCTGTGGCTGTCCGGCGCGCTGTGGGGCGCCGCGGCCGCCCTCGGCTACGCCGCCGGGCGGGGACTGTTCCGCTTCCGGAGGCCGACATCGCGCGCGTCACGAACCTGCAGAGCCGCCCCGGCGGCCGCGTCCTCCTCGGCGTCTCCACTCAGGCTGCGGGGGGGGGTGAGCCAGCGCCCCAACTGCTTGCTGACCCCGCCGCCGGGAACGTCCGGACTACATCGACATCTCCGCGGACGGCACCGGCATGCTCCAGCACGAGCCGGACGGCTCGCAGTTGGATGGCGAGCCCTTCGACGGGTCTGAAGCGTACGTGCGCCCCCCGGCCGACCCCAGGGGGTATCGACCGGGGGGCGTGGGCCCCTACCGGCAGGCGTCAGAAGTGGTCGGGCAGCCAGGGCTCGAACTGCGCTGTGCTGCCGATGAGGGTGGCGAGCGCCTTCTCCGATACGGCGTGGACTCCGGCCATGCGGGCTGAGGTGGTGGACCGGTATCCGCCGGCGTACCAGACGGCGAGTTGGCGCCGAGTGAAGGTGACCTGCCCCTCGACGCGTGTGGGTGCGATCTCGGCGGCTCCGCCTTCGATCCGCAGCATCCAGCGGCCCCAGGCGCCGGTCCCGTCCTCAATCTCGATTGGTATGGCCGTCGTCAGGTCAGCGGGCCAGCCGCGGAGCCGGATGGCGTCGGGAGCGTTGAGGACGCGGAGCATCCAGGGGTGCCACGCTTCGGCGGCGGCGCGGTGGTGGCGCAAGCCGTGCAGGAGGGTCGGGTAGGGCGGGAGGGCGCCGCGCCGGAAGGTGATGGCGCGGGCCCGGGTGCTGTGGCGGCCGAGGAAGGCGAGCATCGCCCCGGCTGCGGGCTGGCTGGCGGCCCAGAAGTCGTGGACCGTCAGGCTCATGCCGTGCCGCTCGTGCCGCTGGGTTGCGAGGTTGAGCAGGCCCGCGGTGGGGTGGCCCGGCCGGGCGAAGCGGTAGGTGGTGAGGGTGTTCTTGGACTGCTTCCACTTCGTCCACCAGGCAGGCCGGCAGATGGGGCCGTTCCACTGGCGGGCGAGGTGGCGTTGGAGTGCCTCGCCCTCCTCCGTCAGTCCGTGCTCGATCTCGAAGTCCTCGCTGGTGAAGGAGCGCTTGAGGTCGTCGGTGGCGATCGACCAGGCGAGGACGTCGACGGGGGCTTCCCAGCCGAGGCGGCGGGCGTAGCCGGTGGAGGAAGTGGTGATCGCGGAGATCACCGCCCCGCGCTCGGTGAGGGGGCGCAGTCTGGCGGCCGTCATGCCGGCGGCCAGGTGGCCGCCGCGCTCTTCGGGGGCGACGCACCCGTCGCCGAGGCAGGCGCTGGGAACGGGAGCTCCGCCGAAGAACTGGTCGACGAGTAGGCCCAGGCCGCCGGCGACGACCCGGCCGCCGCGCAGGGCGACCTGGAGGTCGGCGTGCGCGCGCAGGTGGTTGATGTCGCTAATCGGGTGCCCGTAGGCGCGGGTGGCGAGCTGGTCGTACTGCTCCCACAGTCCGTCATCGGCTGGGGCGAAGGTCAGTGGCCAGTCCATGATCCGCCTTCAGTAGTGGGTGGCGTCGCGGGCGGCGTCGGCGTCCAAGGGGAGGAGGAAGGTGCGGTGGAAGGCCAGGACGCTGGTGCCCGCCTGGTTGTGGGCGGTGGTGTGGCAGGTGATGACCCCGGTGTCGGGGCGGCTTTCGGAGACCCGGCAGGTGAGGATCTCGGTCTGGGCGTACAGGGTGTCGCCGATGTGGACAGGGGCGGTGAAGCGCACCTGGTCGACGGCGAGGTTGGCAGTGGTCAGGCCGCTGATGCTGCGGACGGTCATGCCGCCAACGAGGTTGAGGGTGACGCCGGAGCAGACCAGGATGCGGCCCCAGCGGGTCTGGCTGCTGTAGTGGGCGTCGGTGTGGATGGGGGCGGTGTTGCCGCTCAGGGCGGCGCCGAGGAGGCTGTCGAGTTCAGTGACGGTCCGACCTGGCCGGTGCTCGATGATCAGGCCGGGAACGAGATCGGGGTAGGAGAGGCCGACGTTCTCCCGGACGCGGTTCTCGCCGATCTGGCGGTAGCCCTGGGGCAGGCGCGCGCTCACGAGGTGCGGTCCGCTTCGGCGACGAGCGCACGGGCGGCGCTGAAGAAGGGGGTGCCGCGCATCTGCCCGTCGACGGTGGTCACCGTTCCGCCGCTGGCGTCGGCGGCTGCGACGATGGCGCGGGCCTGGGTGATCTCCTGCGCAGTGGGCGTGAAGACGTCGTTGATCACCTGCACGTGGCGGGGGTGGACGCAGCCCTTGCCGGAGAACCCGAGCTCCTTGGCCCGCTCGGCGTCGCGGAGCAGGGCGTCGGGGTCGTCGAGCTCCCAGGTGGGGGCGTCGATGGCGGGGATGTTCGCCGCGGTGGCGGCGTTGATGAGGGCCGAGCGGGCGTAGCGCAGGGCGTCCCACCCCAGGCCGCAGCGGACGGAGGCGGCATAGTCGGCGGAACCGAAGACGACGCCGCCAAGCCGGGGCGCACGCATGATCGACGTGAGGGCGGTGAAGGCCCGGGGGCTTTCGATCAGTGCCCAGATGTCCGGGGTGTATCCGTCGGCGTCGAGCGCGGCGGCGACCAGCTCGATGTCGCGGGGGGATTCCACCTTGGGTACCAGGACAAGGTCGGGGCGGACGGCGTAGCTGGTGAGGGCGAGGAGGTCCTTGATGCCCTCGATCGTCGTGAGGCTGTTCATTCGGATGCCGAGGGTGCACGGCGGGTCGGTGACGGCGAAGAAGTCTTCGGAGGCGGTGCGGGCGGCCTGCTTGTCGGGGAGGGCGACGGAGTCCTCGATGTCGACGAGGGCGACCGCGGCGCCGGAAGTGCGTGCGGCGGCAAAGCGGTCTCTGCGAAGGCCGGGAGTGATGATCCAGGCCCGTCCGGGCCTGCGGCTGGTGCTGGCCATGCGGCTGTTCACCTTTCGCTGCGCTTGGTGGTGATGAGGTGGTCGAGGTCGCCGAGGGTGCCGGCGCGCTCGATGTCGCTGTAGGCGACGTCGATGCCGTAGCGGTCGGCGAGGAGGAAGGACAGCTCGACAACGGCGAGAGAGTCGAGACCCGCCTGGTCGGGGCTGGCGTCGTCGGTGAGCCGGTCGGCGGGCAGCCTGAGGTCGTCGACCAGGAGGCGGGTGAGGTCATCGGTCATGTTGGGTTCCTTCCGGGGAGCGAGGCGGTTAGTGGTGGGGGCCGGGTCAGGTGCGCGAGGCGGAGGAGTGCCCGCCCGTCGGCGGGGCGGGGCGAGGGGACACTGGGGTGGCACGGGTCATCGGGCGGCGGCCTTCAGCTGCCGGGCGACATCACCGATCAGGTCTTCCTGCCCGGCGACGACCTGGCGCTCGCCAAGGGCGAGGAACAGGTCGAGGGGGTTGACGCCTTCGGTGCGGGCGATCTCCAGGACGGGCCGCTTGAAGCCGGAGAACACTCCGGCCAGCCCGCTGACCACGGCGATCGAGTCGATGGACGGCGGGGTCTTCATCAGGTGGTCGGCGGCGACGTCGGAGGCGGCCAGGATCTCGCGCAGGCCGATCCCGGTGGCGATGCCGCGGCGGTCGAGGACGGCGACAAGGACTTCGAGCTGGGTGTTGCCGGCCCCGGCGCCGAACCCGCGGGCGGTCGCGTCGATGATGGACGCGCCGGCGTCCACGGCGGCGAGGGAGTTGGCCACGGCCAGACCCAGGTTGTTGTGGCCGTGGAAGATCACCGGGACGTCGACGGCGGCGGCGATGGCGTGCACGCGTGCGGTGACGTCCGCGGGGAGGTAGTGCCCTGCGGAGTCCATGATGCCCACGGCCTGGGCGCCGTACTTGACCATGAGGGCGCACTGTTCGGCCAGCTCGCCGGCGCCGGCCATGTGGCTCATGAGCAGGACGCCTTGGGCTTCGGCGCCGAGCTCGCGGACGGCGCCGAGGTGGCGTTCGGTGACGTCGGCCTCGGTGCAGTGCGCGGCGATCCGTACGACGTCGGCGCCGTGGCGGACGGCGGCGGCGAGGTCGCTGGCGGTGCCCCAGCCGGGGGCCATGAAGACGCCCATCCTGGAGGAGGTCAGGGCCTCGCGGACGACGGTGAGCATCGTGGGGTCATCCAGCTTGGCGCGGCCGATCTGGAGGCTGGAGGCACCCAGCCCGTTGCCGTGGCCGACCTCCACCACCGGCACGTTGGCGGCGTTCGCGGCGGTGGCGTAGGCGCGGAGCTGGTCGGCGTCGAGCTGGTGGCCGACCGCGTGGTGGCCGTCGCGCAGGGTCGGGTCGTGCAGGAGGATCGGGGGCTGCTCGGTCCCGGTGCTGTCCATGAGATCGGTTCCCTTCATCGAGGGGCGGCGGCCGTCTGCTCGGCGAGCAGGACGGCGGCGGCGTTGATGATGTCGATGCTCCCGGCGTGGCGAGGAAGGCGGCCGCCGACGGCGGTGACCTCCACCGCGACCGAAATCCGGCCGGTGTCCACGGAGAGTGAGGCCACCTTGAACCCGGGTGTGTAGGCACGCACGGCCTGGGCGGCGGCCGCGATGCTCGTGCGCACCGGTGCGGGCCGGATGCCGTCTGCCAGAACGGTCATGGCCACCCGGAACGGAGGGGCGGGCCGGGCGGGGCTGAGGTTGACCATGACCTTCGCCTCCCGGACGCCGGTGAAGGTCCGGATCGCGTCGGAGGTGGTGGCGATGTACTGGTCGAGGTTCAGGCGGGTGGCCCGTCCGGCGTTCGCGCTCGCCCCGGTGGAGATGACCTCGATGTAGGTGGGGGTGCAGCTCTTGGAGATGGCGTGCAGGATCGGGATGGCCGCCTGCCCGCCGCAGCTGACCAGGTTCAGGTGCCGGCGGGCCGCCGACCGGTGGCTGCTGACGCCCGGGATGGCGACGGCGCCGAGGCCCGTGGGGGTCAGGTCGATCAGGGTGGTGCCCGTCGGGCGCAGTGCCGCCCAGTGCTCGGCGTGGCTGTCGGCGTTGCTGGCGTCGAAGACCGCGTCGAAGGGTCCGGCCTCGACCACGGCGTCGATCCCGCCGGCCGTCGTGGGGTGGCCCATGTCGGCTACCCGGCGTAGACCCAGGCTGTTTCGGTCGCGGCCCGCCACCAGGGCCGGTTCCAGCCGCGCCGACCGGCGGATCTTGTCGACAAGGTCGATGCCGATCAGGCCCGCGCCGAGTACGGCGACACGCAGACGCTGTCCATCAGCAACCATCGGCCGCTCCTTCGCTCAGAGGGGTAGGGGTGGTGGGGGCTGTCCGGCGCCCAGGGCTAGACGACGCGCAGCTCCACCGGTGGGAGCTGCGGCGAATGCGCGCGGACGGTGTTGCGGTTCTCCAAGGGCAGGCTGGCGTGCACGGCTCCGGCCAGGACCACCTGGCCGGCACGCAGGCCGCCGCCGAAGCGGTGCAGCCGCCCGGCGAGCCAGACCAGGGCACGCAGCGGGTCGCCGAGGACCGCGCGGCCTTCCCCGGTGGCAACGGCGGCGCCGCCGACGCTGACGACCAGCGGCTCGGCGGCCAGGTCCATGTCCGCGGTCAGAGGCACCATGGGGCCGGTGACGACCCGGGCGCAGGAAGCGTTGTCGGCGATGCTGTCTGCGACCGTCATGCGCCAGCTGGTGAAGCGGGTGTCGATCACCTCCAGGGCGAGGAACACCTCCTGCACCGCCGCCTGTGCCTCCTCCAGGCCCACGGTCGGGCCCGCCAGGTCGCAGCCGAGCCGGAACGCGATCTCGGCCTCCACCCGCGGCCGCATCAACACCGATCGGTCCAAGGCGCTGCCGGTGGGCAGCACCATGTCGTCCAGCAGGACACCGGAGTCCGGCTCCTCGACGCCCATCTGCTCCTGCATGGCCTTTGACGTCACACCGGCCTTGTGACCCACGACGCGCGCGCCGGCTGCGATCCGCCGTCCGACCGCCGCGGCCTGAACGCGGTAGGCCGCCTCCAACGACAGCCCCGGCCATCGGGCGCTCAGCGCGTCGATGGGGACCCGTTCGTGTTCCGCCGCCAGCAGCGCCGATGCCCTGCCTGCGATCCAGCGCTCATCCCACTCCTCCATGGCGATCCCTCCTCAGCGCATGGCACAGCACATGCGGTCTGCGAACGTGGGCGGTGGGCAGATCCGGGGCGGCGCTGACGCCGGCCGCCGGGCTCGGTGCCTGATGAGAAGTCAACCGGCGGCGCGGTCGCGGCGGTACGGTAACGGGCAGGGCAAGGGGTATATCGCGTATACGGGGCAGGTGCTCATGACCACGCGCACGCCGAACGTCCAGCTCAGCGCGCTTGTCGCAGAATCCGGGTTCACTTACGAGGCGTTAGCCAGGGCAGTCCGCGCGGTCGCCGCCGAATGCGGCGCCCGGTTGCGCACAAACAAGTCCAACGTCGAGCACTGGGTTTCCGGCTCCGTGCCCCGCGGGGACACCCCGCGCTACCTCGCGGTCGCGCTCTCCCGCCGCCTGGGCCGCCTCCTGACGCCCGCCGACCTCGGTTTGCCCTCCCCAGCCGAAGCCGTAGATGACACCATCGGACTGTCCCTTGGGGCCGATCCCCTGGATGCCCTGCTGCCGATGTGGAGGTACGAGTTGGACCGCCGCCGCTTCCTGACGGCCTCCGCCTACTCCACGGCGGCCGCGGCCCTGCCCCTGCATCACCTTCACGACATCGCTGACCGCACCGCCGCAGCCCGCACCGGCTACACCGTCGGCATGGGGGAAGTCGCCGCCGTCCGCGACATGATCCGCGCGTTCTCCGAGATGGACGAGCGCCACGGCGGCCGCCACGGCCGCAGCGCCCTGGTCACCTACCTTCGCGACGACGTCGCCCCGCTGTGCCGGGCCCGCTTCCGCACCGACGAAGTCCGCCGGCAGATGCTCTCCGCCGCCAGCCGAGGCGTGCACCTGCTCGGCTGGAAGAGCTACGACGCCGGGCAGCAGGGCCTCGCCCAGCGCTACTACCTCCAGTCCTACGCCCTGGCCGCCGAATCCGGCCTCCCGGGACACGACGGCTTCGTGATGCGCACCATGGCCATGCAGGGCCTCAAGCTCCACCGCCCCGAGCACTGCATGAGCCTGGCCGAGACCGGCCTGAACCGGGCCAAGGGACAGGTCGACGCCCAGACCGAAGCCCTCTTCCGCGTCGTCCACGCCCACACCCTGGCCAAAAGCGGCAAGCACCGTGCCGCCCTGGTCCAGGCCGAACACGCCCGCGCCCTCCTGACCAGCGCCCCGGGCGACGAGGTGCCCTTTTGGGCGCTGGCCTGGGGCCCACCCGCCGCGTCCGTGTACTCCCGCACCGCCAAGGTCCACGAGACCATCGGCGACCATCGGGCCGCGGCCGAGCACTACGCACTGGCCGCCGCGGCCCGCCCGGCGGACACCTACGCGCGGATCGTCGCCCTGGACCTGGTCGCGGGTGCCGAGATGCACCTCAAGCGCGGCAGCATCGAGCAGGCGTGCGCCACCTGGCATCGGGCGCTGGACCACATGGACGGCGTCCACTCCGTCCGCACCCGCAAGGCCGTCTCCCGCATGCGCAGCGACCTGGCGAGGTTCCGGGCCCGCGGCCTGCGGTGCGTGGCCGACCTCGACGAACGGGGGCGCGACCTCCTCACCGGCGCTTGAACGAGGCCGCCCAGCCTCAGCGGCGCCCGGCGTAGCGGCGGACGATCGGCTCCAGGTAGTCCGCGTGCGTACCGGTCAGGCCAGCCAGCTCCTCCGGCGAACGGAGGAGCGCGATGTCGTCGAGTTCAGGCATGCGGCCCTTCGCGCGCTCTGCCGCCGCCGCAGCGCAGAACGCCGCGCGCAGCGTCGCCTCGGGCAGCGGCGGGGCCAGGTACGTCGCGCCGACACTGCCGTTCTCGCCGCGGGTGACGACCCACAGCGTCAGGTCCTCGGTGGCTGTGCCGACACCCAGCTCCTCCGCCAGCTCCCGAGCGGCCTGCTCGGCCAGCGCCGACGCCTCCAAGACCTGCCCGTCTTGAGGAGGCTCCACAGATCCACCCGGCAGCTGCCAGCGGCCCGGGGCGGCCGTGGAGGACGACATCCGCGCGGCCAGCACACGGCCGTCATCGGTCGGCTGAACCACATTGACGAACAGCGACGGCAGCGCCGTGGCGCCGGGGACACGCCGAAGGGCGTAGTGCCGGTAGGTCACACGCACCCAGGAGAGCCGCAGGACGCGCGGGCCCGTCCACTCCAGCCCTCCACAGGCCACCACAGGGCCGTCGAACAGCGTTGGATTGGCTTGGGTGGCCTCGGTCCACACGCGGTCTCTGGCCAATTCATCCGAAGGTGACAACGGCGGCTCCTCGGCCTCCGTGAACTGGAGCCGTGCAACGTCGAAGAGGTCAATGCCCGCAGGGGGCAGCGTCTCGGTCACCGGCTCATCGTAGGCCCCAGGCACCTCAGGCTTGCCGGTTTGTCGTTCGCCGCTAAACGACCGGTCTCCGGGTCGTTCGTCCCGTCCCCGGCCGGCTTCCTCGTGCTCGACCAGCCGGTCGTGTCGCCTTACGCACCTCGCCGGGTACACATTGTCACCATTTCGTTGACACCGAGCAAGGCCGCTCATAGGGCGCTCTCGCCAACCTTTGGCGTGTCATGCGCATGACGTTTCCTAGTAGGAAAAGAGCGCGTTGAAGGCGATACGCTACGGCGGGCGGCCGTTCGGCGATGTAGCACGACAGACTGAAACGCGCAGGTCAGCGCCGCTCCCTAGGAGAGCGAGACGACGATGCGACGTTCCCGCAAGTCCCCGCCGCCGACAACTCGCGAGACACGCCCCGCGAGGCAGGCCCCCGAGGAGACACCGCGTGTGCTGGCCGCCGAGCTGTACGAACTGCACCGCGAGGCCGGCAAGGACGAGCAGTACCTGGAGCGCTGGCCCGGTGACCAGGAGCTGTTCGGTGTACTCACCTTCGCCCAGGAGCACGCCCATCGGCTCACGGGCGAGACGTATCGGAGGGCGGCAGTGCTACGGATGCAGCTGGCCGAGTGGCTGCGCCTTGCCGCCGACCCCTTCCAGCTCTCCGCGATCGACGACGCCCGCGCCGGCGGGACCTCGTGGAAAGAACTGGCCCTCAGGCTCCGGTACCTCGACCGGCTCGGGGAGCCGAATCCTGGAAGCGCGATGAACCTTCGGAAGCGGCTGTACGTCACCGTCAAGGGCCGCCCCGGCGATCGGCGGCAACCGCAGGTCGCCCACCTCATCGACCGACGGGCCATGGAGGCGCGTCTCGCGGAAGCCCAGTTCATCGCGGCTGGGGAAGCGCGCTACGCCGATCTGGACGCCGTCGCACGTGCTCTGTTGAACCACTACGAGGTGGGAGAGATCCCCGCCGACCCCGACGACGACGGGTTCTGGTGGGAGCAGCTCGCCGAGGCCATCGACGACCGGCGCACCGCCTCCGAGCGCGCCAACCTCCTGGTGTACGTGCGCGGTGTTGTGCGCGAGACGCGGGCGTACGCCAAGAGGTCGGGGCAGCCCCCGGCGGCCACGGAGCAGGGGAGAAGGACCTTGGAGGAGGCAGCTGAACTCGTGGACCTCGACCCCGACGGCTGAGATTTTGCAGCTGGAAGCACCTGGGCTCGGCCCGATCACTCGGTCCGAGCCCAACTTTCCGTCAGTGGTGCGACGTACGCCGTCTGGTTCTACTCGGCACGCCAGTCGTCGCCGCGGCGCCTCCAGCGGACCCACTCGCTCCAGTGGCCATCGGCCCACCTCTTGTGGTCATGGTCCCTCGGTACCGGTTGCTCGCTGCTCAGAACGACACTTCGTCACGTTATTCGCGGGGCCGGCGAGGTCTCCGCACCCCTGCTGATGCGAGAGTTGTCGCCATCCGGCGACGCGAAGCAGTCCGCGCAGCAGAGCCGGCCATCCGAATCAGCGGGTGGCCAGGGGTTTCTCCACAGAGGTGCCTGCTGTCTTCCTGCCGGCCCCTTGGGCGGGCGTACTGTATGCCGTGACGCGACTCAGGGGAGGTGCCAGATGACTGGACGTGAGACCTGGACGGTGGACCGGCTCCACCACGCCCTGCCGCACTCTGCGCTGCGCCAGCAGCTCCTCCAGGACGTCAACCTCACCCCCCTCGACCAACTCCCTGCGGTCTTGGAACGGTGGGCGGCGGCCGCCGAGCAGCTCCAGGCCGCCGAGCGCCGCATCGAGTCCGCCCGGTCCTGGGCGGCGCGCGGCGGCAGCCTGCCGGACGGGCTCGCGGGCGAGGACCGCACCGCCGACCTTCTCCGCGACGCCGACCCCCGGGACGAGCACGGCCGGGGAGCGGCGTGACCTACCGCCTGAACTTCCCCGACGACGTCTTCGACACCTACAAGCAGCTCCCCGACCGCGCGCGCCGCGACCTCGCCGTCTGCCTCGTCGACGCCCAAGGCGACCCGCTCGGCTGCTCTGAGCCCTACGGGCACGACGACGGCACCGTCCGCACCGTCGCTCGCGGGCACGTCACCGCCGTCATCCTCATCGGCCGCGACACCCTGGTGCTCACCGTGTTGGCCATCGCGTACGCCGGCTTGGCCTAGCCCTCACGGTCACGGCCCGGACTGCCTTCTGGACCGCGGACGAGGGCGTGCGGACGCGGACGTTCGGCCGGGCCGACCCCGCCCGGTGGGCTCTCGCCACCGCAGTCACACCGGCCTCAACTTTCGACACGGTCGCCCACCTTCGTGCAGTTCTCCCCGCAGCGGCCTATACGGCACCACGGCAGACCGGCAATCCGCGTGGGCCCGTCCCGCCGAAGGGGGAGTCTGCCGATGCTCACACGTCGCCTGATCTGGGGCGCTACCGTGGTGCTGCACCACACGGCTAGCCGCGTACTGCCGTCCACCGCCGCCCGGCGCCCACGCCGCCCGGGCACAGCCGGTCAAGGTCTCCCGGGGCCCGCGAAGAGAAGCACCACCGTGTCATCCTGCTCGGCCCCGACGTACCTGGCCGGCGGAAGCGTGGGAGACCGCCGCGTCTGGAGTACGCATGCCGCCGAAGAAGCAGCCGAGCGCCTCAAAGAAGGCCCGCGCCGCCGCGCGCCAGGGCGAGAAGTTCACCGCCGCCCTGCGAGCCGCCCAGGATCCGGCCTCTGAGCCGTTCCCGGAGTGGGACGACGTGGTGGTGCCGGCGCTGTCCGCCGTCGTCGCCGAGCACGGCACCGTGCCGGTGACAGTGCGGTGGGATGAAGGCGCCCGCACCACAATGGTCCAGCGGGACGACGGGGTCCGCTGGGGCGTCGCCGACCCCGTCGCCGAAGGCATCGTCATCCACGAGGTACCCGACTGCATCAGGGCGGTGCCCAAGGGCACGCGGGTGCCCGTGCCGCACCGCCTGGACGACGGCCGGGTGGAAGTCGCCGCTCTGTGGCCGGTGGTCTGGTGCTCGAACCGGGAGCCTTTCTGGCGGTACGCCCACAACGGCTGGTCGGTGGAGCAGCCCGGCGCCTTCCCGGCCGCCCTCGACCCGATGTGCCCCAGCCCGGATCTGCCCTTCGAGGTGCGGAGCTACTACGTGCCCGACGGAATCATCGGGGAGGACCACTCGGGCGGCGCGCCGAGCTGGAGGACGCGGGCCTGGTGTGACCGCCTCGACAAGGCCGTCCTGTTGGCCGACGCCTTGGTCGCCCACCGGCTGAGCAGCCCGTCCCGTCCGGCCGGCGGGGACTGCGGTGACCTGCGCGCAGAGGTCTGGGAGCACTCCACCACCGACCTGGGCACCCTGCCCGCCCGCGTCCACCTGGTCAACGCCGACCCGGACCGCCCCGTGGTGCCCCGCCTGCTGTTCAACGCCTGGCCCAAGGGCCGCCCGGCCTCCACCGACCCGACTCCGGAGCCGACCTGGTTCCAGGGCGAGAAGCACCCGCCGACCTACGACCTGCGGGTCTGGTCGGGGGAGAGCGGTTGGGAGACGCTCGGCTGGTTCGTCGGCGGCCGCAACCCGGCGAGCATCGCCGCCGCCCTCCTGCGGGTCGGCACCGGCGGCCCGTTCCCGTTCGCCGAGACGTGGGGGCCGCGCTACCCGGACGCCTGGGCCCACGACTGGACGCAGGAGGGCCGGGCGCTGATGGACCGGCACCCCGATGAGTCGTACGCCGAGGGGACCGTCCGCTACGACGAGAAGCGCCGCCAGGAGGCGGTAGCCCTGGCGGCCGCGCTCGCCGCGCGCAGCTGCGGTGCGCTCACCGCCGAGCAGACCGCGGCCCGGCTGGAGAAGGGCGGGCAGGAGTACCGCGACTTCCTGCGCGTCGGGCAGATCTGCATCATGGACGCCCTCAACAAAAGGCGTCTTGCCGCCGAAGAGGGCAGCGACGAGCGGATGCGGATGCGCGAGGCGCTGGACGCCCTGGAGAAGCGCCACCAGGTCGACGACTGGGTCATCGACCTGACCCGGACGCACATGGCCACGAACCGGCGCGATACGCACTTCACGGAGGGCGCGAAGCGGTGGCGGGAGCGGGCGCTGCAGGAGTACCTGGCCCCGGGTCCGTCGCCGTGGTCCTCGGCCTGAACGCCTGACGGTCCGGTGCCAGGACTCGCCCTCACGGCGCCGGCTCCGACCGCCGACGGACCTGTCAGCCGCCATTCACCACCTGACCGCTGACCGCACCTCAACGATGCTCCAGGGGCTTCTCCAGGGGGACCAGCGACCCCACCGGCAGGTCTGGCCTCGGGCCGGGATCTACGCTGCCCGGCCGGGGACGAGGTTGAACAGGAAGTGCGTGAAGTCGAACTGGATGCCGCCGAAGATCGTGTCCGGGCGCTTGCCGGCGGTGCCGTGGTGGTACTCCACGACAGCGTTGGTCATCCATTCGCGCGTCGCGTTGAGATCGTCTGCCTCACGGTGCACCAAGTTGAGGGCCCATCCTGGGAGCCGCCCCTCGTTGGTGACCAGGTTGCTTACGAGGTCGTCGAGCGCGGCGTACCTCTCGTCGGCGAGGCGGACGTGGTGGCGGACCAGGCGGTCCACCGCGGGGAACCCACCCTCGGCTGCCGCAGCGCGCAGGTCGGACGCTTGGAGGAGCCCTTCGGTCAGGGCGTCGGTGCGGTCCACGTAGGAAGCCACGTCGAGCCGCCGTTCCGCGGGCACGCCGTCGAACCTGCCGCTGAGCCATCCAGCCTGGAAGTAGTCCGCATGCCAGGCCGAGCCGTCCTCTCGTTGGCGCAGACGGATCTCCGCGTCTCCTTGCGTGACTGTGTGCAGGTCTTGCCCCACTTCGCACCAGCTGCCCCCGGGGCCGAAGCCCTCCCTGATCGAGTCCGTGAGGTCTTCCAGGTCGTGGAAATGACCGCGGACCAGCTCAGCTGATGCGCTGAGCACGGGAAGGCCCCGGACCTGGAGTCTCAGGCGGGAGATGTCGAGATCAGCGAGCATGGCGAGCTTCCATCTGGGTGCCGGCGTGGGGGCGTGCGGCATGCTTAACGGAAACGCTGAGCGGCTCGGTACGGCGGTTGGGCTGTTGGAGGGACGTGTCATCGAGCGGGTTTCCGTACGCACCGCATCTGCCCGTTTCACACGGTCCTACCCGTCTCGCAGGGCCCGCGCCGCTACGCTCCCCTGCGGGCAATGCTCCGGCGCCCGCCCCCTGCCAGAGACGGCAAGCGCCGGACAGGCCACCCACCGAATCCACCTTGCGAGGAAGACCGTGACGAAAGCCATTCCTGAGCCTAGCGGGCCTCCGGCCGTTGAAACCGCGCCGCGGAAACAGCCCCGCGTCATCGCAGTTGGAGCCCTGAAGGGCGGCACGGGCAAGACCCGCTTGGCCAAGCTGATCGCCCTGTTCCTGGCGGTCATCCTCGGCCGGAAGGTCGTGATGTTCGACGCGGACAGTGCCAGTCAGACGAGCAGCAAGTGGCCGGTGAAGGCCCGAATGCGTGGGTACTACCCGTGGCCCTTCGAGGTCATCCGGCACCCGTTCGCCGACCTCGACAAGGAGATCGACAAGGTCCGGGCTCGTGGGGACGTCGATGACATCGTGATTGACGTCGGCGGCGGCAACTACGAGTGCTTCCTAGCGGCGGTGCGCCGGGTGCACATCCTCCTCATCCCGCTGTGCCCCGATGAGGGCGACACTGAGCAGGCTCCGCAGACCAGGGAGGCCGTATTCATGGGGGCGGCCCTGAACAACACGGGGAAGCCGCTGTCCTTGTACTACGTGCTCAGCCGTTGCGAGAACAGCAACGATCGGATCGACGCACGCGAGCGCCTCCTCAACGAGGACCAAGAGGGCGGGCCGTACCCGCTTCTCGACACGGAAATTCCGATGCTGGTCGCCTATAAGCGGACCTACGGGCGCATCCCCGGACCCGCCACCGACTCGTTCGAGGACAAGAAGTTGACCGCCGCCGACAAGGAAGAGCGTCCCCGCTGGAAGGACCTGGTCAACTTCATCCCGCTCCTCGTCGAGTCGCAGATCATCACCCGGGAGGAGGCCCTGGGGACGGGCCTGATCGTCAAGCGTGAGCTGGAGAAGGTGGCGGTCTGATGGCAGTCAAGGGAGCACAGGTTCCCACCGGGTCGGACGCGGCGCACGCCGGCACCGCCCCGCAGGGCAGCGGGCGCAAGGTCTTCCCACCTGTGACAGGGTTCCCCGTAGTCGTGACACGCGACACGGTCGACCAGGCCGGACAGCCGGGGGCAGCCTCCCAGCCGGTGCCGACGCAGGGCACCGGCGATGAGCCCCACGGTACCGAGGGCCAAGCACAGGGGGCCGGGAGTCAGGCCCAGGTCGAACCCTCTAGGTCGGCCATCCCGACGGCCGTGACCGAGGGCCTTCCTACGGCCATTCACCAAGCGCTCGTCGCGGAGCTGCCACAGGACGGCGCCCCGGGCCAGATCATCACGGCGTGCGAGAAGCGGCTGCACGCCGCGCAGACCCTGCGTGACGCGATGGAGAAGCGCGCGCTGGCCGCGTACTTCCACTACGCCGGGCCGGCAGTTCGCCTCGCGCACTCCAGCGGTTCCTGGCAGCACATCATCGACCCGTCGACCGGCAAGCCGTGCCGGTCGTGGTCGGCCTGGCTCCGGCTGGTGAAGGTCTCCCGACAACATGCATTCCGCATGGTGAAGGAGGAGCCGCTGATGGAGGCTTTGGCGGGGCTGAATGTCGGAACTCTCGGCGTACGCCAGATCGATGTCCTCTCGCCTGTACTGACCAATCACGGCAAGGAGAAGGTCCGCCTCGTGTGGACCACCGCCGAAGCCACCGGCGACACCAGCGCTCCGTCCCTTGAGAAGGTCCGTGACCAGCTGGACCTGGCGGTGACTCCGGCAGGCGGCAATGAGGACCCGGCCCCGTCGCCGACTATGCCTGTCCTGCGGTTCCAGACCAGTCCCGGCACCTTCGACGAGGGCAGGGTCCGCGAGGTCGCACGGGCTCAGCCTGAAGTCGCTCTGATGGTCGCCCGCACCATCCTCTCCGAGCTCGGAGAGGACCCGGCCGGGCAGTAGCCGCGCTCCAGCCTGTATCGCGCGATACAACTTCGCGCCCTGTGGACCTGTATCACGCGATACAGGTCCACAGGCGTCCCGACGCCCTGGGAAAAGAGGCGGCTGAGGCTGCGGAGCTGGAGGAGGATGCTGCGGGTGCTGTGGGTGCCGCGCCCTAGGGTTATGGAGCCCGAAGCCCCTGAACCGATGATTGGAGTGTCCATGCGTCACCAGGCGGCGGACATCAGCCGCAGGCCCCTCCTGCCCGCGGTGGCCACGAACCGGGGGAAGGGTTCCCGAGGATGATGGACGAGAAGTTCCTGCTGCCCGCCGGCATCGGCTTCGCGGCGCTCTGCGTCTTCGGCATCGTGGCCCTGGTACTCCGTTCCCGGCGTACGCGCGAGCAGGACAAGCTGTCCGCGGAAGACCGCGAGAAGCTGGCGGAGGAGCGGCGCAAGACCTGGCGTCGGCGCCTCGCGGTCATCAGCCTCTCGGTCTCCTTCGTCATCATCTTCTGCATCGCGGGCATCGCGGCCTGGCTCAGCTTCGGCGCACAGAAGGCGTACGCCTTCGACCGCAACGGAGGATCGTTGACCGCCGCGACGGGGTTCGCTCTCCTGCTGGACGCCGGTGCTCTCGGCCTGTCGCTGCTGCGGCTGTTCGAGGCGTTGACTGCCCGCTCCAGCCAGCTGACCCGCTTCTACCTGGTCGGGTTCATCGTGGCCTCGGCCGTGATGAACCTGCTGCACACCCCGCACGCTCCCGGGGAATCGCCCACCCTCGGCGGGCAACTCGTCGCGGTCATCCCTCCGCTGGTGTATGCCATCTTCCTGGAGTCCTTGCTCAAGAAGGTCGAGCAGCTGGTCCTGGGGAAGTACCCGAAGAAGAAGACCAAGAAGCACGAGCGGGGCTACAGCCTGCTGCTGTGGGTTCCCTTCATCGGCTATCCCCGGGAGATGTGGAAGCAGTGGCGTGCGGATCTGCACGACACCTTGCAGTACGTCCGCGCCCCCGGCTCGCGCACGCCGCTGCCTGCGCCGGCCGCAGCAGCGGACACGAGGCCGGACGAGGAAGAGCCGACGCCACGAGCAGAGCCCCGGCTGGCTCCGCAGGAGGTGCCCCGCTCGGTACCCGCTCCTCAAGCACCGCGAGAGCCCCGTCCCGCTCCGGCCCGGCACGTACCGGTCGCCCCGCCCGTCGCGGAACGCAGTGAGGCGGCTGCCGGGCCGATAGGCCCCCCGGCGGCACCGGCGCCGGCTCCCGCTCCTTCCCCGGCCGTCGCCCTGCCTCCCGTCCAGTCGGAGCCGGTTCAGCCGTTGGACGCTTCGAGCAGCAAGCCGAAGAAGGATCAGCTCCGGGACGCCCTGGTGGCACAGATCCTCGCCGGCGACCTGAGAGTGCTGGACACCAATGCCCAGGTGGCCAACGGGGCGGCCTACCGGGCGAACATGGCCCTGGGCCAGGCCGCAGGGCTGGGAATCGACAGCGACGGAAAGCAGGAGGGCCTCATGAAGCCGGGGGCGGTGCGTACGGCCGTCAAGCAGCTCCTGCCGGAATTGCGGCGTGTGGCGATGGAGGCGGAAACCGCACGAGCTCGCCGCGAGGCGGCCGCCGCGTTTCCGGAGCCCGCACCGCAGCATCACGCCGCGGAAGCCCAGGCGCCTGACGCGGATGTTCCCCGGGAGCGCCAGAAGGACGAAGAGCCCACCGTCGGGCAGCAGCGATCGGCTGATGTGAGCGAGACAGCGAAGGAGGCCGCGCTGGCGTAAAGGTGCGGTTCGGCACGACTGAGGGGCCCGACGGATCCGTCGGGCCCCTCAGTCGTGCGCGGTGTGAACAGCCCGGCTCCGGACAGCAGCAAGGTCCGGTACGTGTACGGGACGCACCACGGGGAGGAGCTCTACCGGTGGATGCACGGGGTGAGCATCCCGATAGCCGGACGGCAAGGTGCGGCCCTCCACGAGGTTCCGGACCCCTATCCGGGCCGGGGGTTGGTGTCCCCCAAGGCGTAGACAGTCGCGCAGAACGCCCCCACGAACTGGCGGGGGCGTTCGGTGCGCGGCGGCAGGTCAGCAGGGGTTCAGGCCCGCCGCGTCGGCCTCCTGGCGGACGTAGTCGCTAAGGTTCGACGCCTTCCAGCCCGGATGCGTCGCGGGGAGTGGGCCGCGGTGGCTGCCGTGCAGGGTGTCGTGCTTCCACAGCAGACTCGCGGTCAGGTCGGCGTCCTGGCGGGCCTCCTCGGGGTCGCTTTCGGTGGCCGCAGCGGCCGCGAGGTGCCGCTGAGCGAGCACGGCGCGGTGCAGCCGGTATTCCCGCTCCTGCTCGGGCGTGGTGGTGCCGGCGGCATCGCTTACTCGAAGGTCGTCCCCCATCCGCTGCACCTTGTACGTCCAGCGCAGAAGGCTCCACAGGTCCTCGGTCATCGTGTACGTCCCTTCTTGATCGAGCGGATGGCCAGCCACGTCGTGGTGACGGCGGCGAAGGCGCCGATGGCGCGGTGGAGAGCCTGATCGAGTTCGAAAGCCGCACTCCCGGGGCCCGATTCCTCGACCTGGGCGACGCCGTCCTCATCGAGGCGGCGCACGACGGTGCAGTGCTCGACGTATCCGCTCTTCCCCGCCCTGGCGGCCAGCCAGAGCAGCGGCTGGCGTTTGTCGATCACCAGGTGGGTGAGGGCGTTGATCCCCGCGCCGGCGAGCAGCGCCGAGGCGGGCACGCGGTAGCCGAGCACGCGGGTGAGGAGGACCGTTCCCGTCAGCTGGCCCGCGGAGTAGCTGGCGACGTGCCGGGCCGCGCTGATCCAGCCCAGGCGGGTGGCGGTCATGGTGGGCTGGCCCGTGCGGTCCTCACCCTCAACTTCCTCGCCGACGGGTGTGCCGTCCCGGTAGACCAGGTGGCGCCCGCAGGCGCCCTTGTTCGCCGCGTCCCTGCTGCTCTGGAACCACTGGTCGAACAGAGGATGCAGCGCGTCCCAGGTCGCCAGGAGTGCACCGGTTAAGGCCAGGGCCTGCACGGATGCGGGCCGGTCGGTCATCATGGATGTTCCTCGTTTCGTCGTTTCGGGACTGAGGGCCCCCGGGGCGGCCGCCACGCCTCCAAGCAGTCGGCCGCCTCGGGGTTCACGCGTTCGGACCATCCTCATGGGCCTTGCCCTGCCGCGCGGCGGCCACCGTGTTGGTGCCGGCGGGGCCGGACCATCCGCAGCGGCAGCGGGCGTGCACCTTCCCCGGCTCCTCCTGGCTGTCGTAGACGCCGGTCTCGTGCTCGCGCTGCGGCTGAGGGTGGCTGGGGAGCTCGCCGCCGTTGGCGTACATGGACGCGCGCTCCGTGTGCTGGGTCAGCCAGCCGCGCCACTGGGCGGTGTCGCCGTCGAGGATGCGCTGGTGGCGCTCGGCCACGGTGCTGTGGTGCTGCCGCAGCTCTTCGCCAATGTCCCGGAAGGGCAGCCGGGCCCGACCGTTCGGACCGGACTCGCGGGCGAACAGCAGCAACTCCTCCTTCAGCGCGGTCATGCGCGTCTCCAGCCGCCGCACGTCGCGGAGGTACGCCCGGAGCGCCTCTGGGGTGATTTCCTCTCCTCCCCGGAGGGCCTCCAGGGCCCGCAGCGCGGTGTCGGCCTCGTCGGCGACGGTCCAGCTGGTGTGGCCGCCCTTGAAGTGCAGGACGTAGGACGTGGTGCCGTCGGGCCAGAAGGCGGTGGGGCCGGCGAACTCGTTCGGCTCCATCACGGTCGTCGCAGGGGTCCGGGTTTCCGGGTCCAGCTCGACCTGCGCGATCTTCCACTGCGTGCCCGTGTAGCTGGTGCTGTACGTGGTCACAGATACCCTCCGCAATCCCTGTCTGGGTTTCCCGACAAGAGGTGAGTTTGTCGGGGCACCCCGACAAGCGTCAAGCGGCTCAGGCCAATGGCGAGGACGGACTGGCTGTTTCGGCCAGGACGCACGTGAGCCCCCGGCGGGGCCGGGGGCTCACGGTGGGCGGCGCTGATCTACTGCGGGGGCTGCTGGTATCGGGCGACGCGGGCCTGGATGTAGCGCGCGGCGTCGCTGCCTTCTCCGAGCGCGGCGGTCACAACCTTGACCAGATCGCCCCCGATCTGCACGACCTCGGCGGGGTCCTTGACCTGCTGCCAGGTGTGGACGGCTCGCCGCACGGAGCCTTCGGTCTCCGCGTGGGCCGCGCCGTGCAGTGCGATCTGGAGTCCGGTGGTGTGCAGGTACCAGCGAGCGGCCACGGCCGGCTGGCCCGCGAGGAGGGCGAGCCAGCCGCGGATCTCGCGGAGGCGGACGGTGTGGGGGTGCTGCTGGCCGTACTGCGCGGTGAACTCCTGGTCGAGCTTCTCGGCCTCGATGGCCGCGGCCGCCAGGCCCTCGCGGTCGTCGGGCCGGCCGAAGGAGGCGACGACGGCGTTTATCCGGTACTGGTAAGCCGCGGGCGGCCCGTCCTCCGGCGAACTCGACAATACGGCGGCCGCCTGCCGGGCGGGAGCGGCATCTGCGGCTACCGGTGCGGCCTCGCGCTGAACCTCCTCCACGGTCTCGGTCTTGGTGAGGACAGCGGGAGGGCGCCCAGTGTCCTCGGCCGGCGGGGCCTGCTGGGGCGGGACGGCGGGCTCCGACGACGGGACTGGACGGTCCGTGATGGGACCGGAAGCCGGAGCCTGTCTGCTCTCCCAGAAGTCGGGCGTCACGGTGCCCCACGGCCGAAATTGCTGGTCTTCGTCGTGCACGGTGGTCCCTCGGGGTAGGTGCCTGTTCGCTGCGCTCTCGGTGCCCGGCGGGCTAAATGTTGACGCCCTTCTTGCGTAGGTAGGGCACCGGGCTGATGTCCGTTCCGTATTCGGGGCCGGTACGTACCTCGAAGTGCAGGTGCGGCCCGGATACGTTGCCGTCGGCGCCGGAGAGACCGATGACCTGGCCACCTTTGACGGTGTCTCCGGCCGATACCTTCAGCTCCGACATGTGAGCGTATTGGGTGTACATCCCATCGGCATGACGGATGATCACCTGCCGCCCATAGGCGTTGACCCTTGAGGCCGAAACGACGTTCCCAGGCCCGGCTGCCCTTATCGGCGTTCCGACACCTGCGGAGAAGTCGATACCCGTGTGATATCCACTGGACCACATACCGCCTGACTGGTGGTATGGCGTTCCCAGCGCAGCGTTGACGGGACGCGTCCACTCCCCCGACATCTCAGGGTCTCCCGATGCGTCCGGAGCGGTCAGCTTTGCCTGGGTTTCCAGGATGAACTTGACGTAGTTATATGTCTGCCCATCGGCGAAAGAGGCCGGCGGAACGCCCTTGTACTGCTGCACCCGCCCCCATCCTGCATTGTAACCCGCCAAAGCCAGCTCTATCGGTGACCCGTTGTATTGCGGATGCTTCTTGGCGGTCTTCAGCAGTTCGCACATCATTTTACCCTGGGACGGAATGGCATCCTCGGGGTCCCACACGTCCTTCCTACCGTCACCGTTTCCGTCGATTCCCGAAGACGCCCATGTGCTCGGAATGAACTGCGCAATTCCGTCAGCGATCGGCTTTCCTGTCCTGGGATCCTTCGACTGGGCCTTGGGATTGAAATTCGACTCTGCCTTGATCTGGGCGGCCAGAATGCCCGCAGACAAGCCTTGGTCGCAGGCCGCAGCGGCCTTCTCGATGAGCGCTGCGTACTCGGCTGGCACGTATCCCGGACCCACGCGCAGCATTCCAGCGCTCAGCTCGAAGCCGCCACCACTACCGCCGTCGTCATCGTCAGATGCTGCGACGAGAAGGACGATGCCGAGCCCCAACGCCAGCGGACTGACGACGAATGCCGCGGCCAGCAGCGCGATCCCCCGTTTGGCCTCCAAGCCACTCCCCCTTGCGTACGCCGTGCGCCGGTCGGCGCCGTCGCCAAGAGGGCGGAGCGGGTCCGTCGGCACGTTGCCCGTTCACCAGTCCCCCTGCGGCGGCACCAACGTCACCCTGCCACACCACATTTCCACCCCCAAAGCAAGTAAGACGGGTGGCCGAGTGATCACCCGCACGAGCTGCCACATATGGGCTCAAAGACGAGCCAAGACTCACAAACGACCACAAGTGGCCTGGCGCATAAAGGAATTGACACCCAGTGCACCCCAAGGGCACCACTAGTGTGGCGACTGCCCGACATACACTTCCGGACACGTGTTCACATCCAGTGATTGCCGTGATGGTTACAGTTGCAATGCGGGGGAGCGTTGGCTAGGAAATCACCGACGGTCGTGACGTTGCCTGCCCGAAGCCGTTTGTTCCTACCGGTGTTGGGCGCGGGCGGCGGCAGCGGCCGCACAACTGTTGCGGGCCTCCTGGCCTGTTCATCGACCTTTCTGGGCACCAGCGTCGTGCTCGACACCGCACCACGCCTCGCGTCGCCGTGGCCGTCCTGGCCCAGCAGTCCTGGCTCGGGGCTGGCGTCCGTTCCGCCGGACCAGCCGTTCACCCGTGCGCAGGTCCACGCGGCCGCCTCGCGGTGTATCGGACCGGGCGGTGAGTGGGCCGTACTCACCGACCACCGGGAGTGGAACCACGGCCCTCTGCCCTTGCCCGCCGAGCCGGCTGCCTGGTATCAGCTGGCGGCCGGGGGCGGCTGGCAGACGACTGTGGCCGACACCTCCCACCCGATAGCCCACGACATCGTCACCGCGCGCACCGAGCGCCTGCCCGGCCTGACGGCCGCCTGGTGCTCGCTGCCCTTCGCGATCCCCGTGCTCTGCGCCCCAACGACCGGTCCCGGAGTGGCCGCTCTACAGACCGCCGTCAAAGCCGCCTCCGCCGAGGGGCTGCCGCTCCGGCGCATGGTCGTGGCGCTGACCGCACCGGGTGAGGGGCGTTTGCCCGCAGCGGTGAAGGCAGCCGCCACCATGCTCCAGTCCCAGGTGTCGGCCGTGGTCACCGTGCCGTTCGATCCGCACATCCGTAACCACGGGCTGGCCCAGGCGAACCGCCTCGGCCGCCGTACGGCGGAAGCCGGCGCCGCCCTGGTGAAGGCGGTCCTCGCATCGGCGCACCGCACATGGGGCGATCCGCTGCCTCCAGCCGCAGCCCCAGCCAGCCTGTCCACTCAAGCAGTCCCTGTTCGACCTGCCCAACCTGCTCCTGAAGGGGTCCTCACGTCATGAGCCAGATGCTCCAGACCGCCCACGACTTCGTCACGCTGGCCGCTGACCCGCCTGCGCCCGTCATCCCGGGTTTCACCCCGTCCCTGCCCGGGACGCTCCAGACCCCGACCGGCAAGATCCTCGGCTGGACAGCGGGCGTCGGCCTCTCCCTCGCGGTGCTGGGCGGCCTCACCGGCTGGGCCTGCGTGGCGATCGGGCACAACAGCGAGCGCGCGCAGCTCGCCTCGCGCGGCAAGTCCGCCATCGTGTGGTCGCTCATCGCCGGCATCGGCATCGGCGTGACGTCCGGCCTGGTATGGGGCTTCTACACGATGACGCAGGCGCAGTGATGGCGGACTTCGACAGCAAGGCCCGCAGGGCACGGTTGCGGCTGGCCCTGATGGGGGCCGCGGTCGTGGCCGCCCTCGCCGCCGGCGGGGTCCTCGGAGTCATGACGCTCAACGCTGGCGACGAGGACCTCAAGCAGGACCCGAAGGCTGCGCCCAGCGTCGCTTCGAGCGGCGGCTCGGCGGCGCCGTCCCACAAGGAGTTCACCCCGGCCAACGCGCCCAGCATCCCGCGGCTCAAGCCGATGTCGAACGCCGAGGGGATCGGTACAGGGTTCGAGCACTCCTCACTCGGCGCGACGTCGGCCGCGATCTCTTACTGGGAGGACCTCGACCTCCTGGACGACGTGATCGCACGGAAGCAGTGGACTGCCATCGCTTCCAAGGACTCCCCCGGGACCATCGACCAGGGTGTCACCGAGGTCCGCAAGGTACGCGAGGGCGTCGGCCTGCCGCCCTCCGGCGGCACCCCGGACGGGATCACCTTCAGCACCCACGTGAAGGCGGCTCTCACGCGCTCCCTCGACACCAGCGGAGACATCGTCAATGTCTGGATGGTCTTCGACCGGTATGCCACCATCCGCGACAAAGGAGCCGACGAGAACCCACTGAAGGACCAGGTCACCAACCTGGTCCTGAAGTGGGAGGGCAACGACTGGAAGGTCACCACCGAAACCCAGTACACGGCCAAGGTGAAGTACCCCCACGCCTACGACCCGGCCAGCAAGTACGCATGGGCGGAGGGCTGGAGGGCGGTGGCCGATGGTTAGGCACCTCGCACGTCTGATCACCCTGCTGGCCACCGTTCTGCTGGTGCTGACGTCGGGGATGTCGATAGCCCTGGCCGGCGCCAAGCCTCCGGACCCGTATCCGCCGGAGTTGAGCCACGGCCAGCGGATCGGCATCAACAAGCAGACCGGCGAGTACTGCGATTTGGACGCGCCCAACCAGAAGGACCGCCTGAACTGCCGGGCGCCCGTGGACTGCGAGGACTTCCCCGAGGGCAGGTCGGTCTGCATCGGCGAAGGGTCGACTGACCCGGAGGAGGCCAACGAGTTCGAGCTCAGGGAGCTCGCCCGCTGGGAGAAGACGGCCGACAAAAGCGCACCGACTTACGAGAAATACCACGAATATCTCGTCAAATGCGTGAAGACGGACAAAAAGTCCTTCCAGCTGTGCAACGCGGAAGCTGCGGCAAAGTACCCGCTGCCCGCGAAAACACCGCTGGACTGGGTGGCCGGCAAGATTTCCGAGATGGCGGCCAATGCCCTCGAAGAAGCGGCCGCGATGCTCGGGCACTCCGTGGTGTGGGTGCTGAAGCAGTTCGCCGTAGCCTTCAACGAGATCAGCACCATCGACCTGTCGAAGACGGGCATCGGCCCGGTCCTGGGAATCACCACCGGGTTGTCACTGATCATCGCGACCTTCATGCTGCTCGTGCAGTTCTCGAAGCTGGCGGTCTCCCAGTCGGGCGGACCGCTGGTCACTGCCGTCGTCGGCCTGGCGAAGTACGGGGTCATCCTCGGCGTGTACCTCTTCGCCACGAAGGTGGCTCTCGACTGGTCGGACACCCTCTCGACGGCGCTGATCAACTACACCTTCGACAGCGGGAGCCCCAACGGCGACGCGTCCAAGGCGATGGAGAAGCAGCTCGGCGCGCTCTTTGCGGGCCTCGTCGGCGGAGGCGCCACGGCGGCGGGCGGTGCGCTGATCGCCGGCAGCGGCATCGCCCCGACTGCGGTGGGCTTCGTGATCATCATCTCGATCCTGTGCATCCTCGCCATCGGCGCGCTGTGGATTGAGATGCTGGTCCGCCAGGCCGGGATCATGATCCTGCTCGTGATGACCCCGATCGCCCTGGCCGGTTCCATGTCGGACTCCACGAAGGACTGGTGGCCGAAGACGCGGAACGCGCTCATCGCGCTGATCTTGATGAAGCCGACGATCGTCCTCGTCTTCAGCATCGGATTCTCTTCGATGTCGTCCGCCGAAGGCGTCGGCAACGTGATCGTCGGCCTGATCATTTTCATCGTCGCGGGCACCAGCTGGCCCGTGCTGGCCAAATTCATCACGATCACCAGCAACGGCGACGGCAACAGCACGGCCTCCGGGATGATCAGCAGCGTCGGCAGCTCCGTCAGCTCCATGTTCGGCGGGAACCAGCCCTCGCTCAGCGGCGCCGGCACCTCCGGCGGCGGCGCCAACTACACCAAGGCCCTGGAAGGCGAGAACTCCACGTCCGCCGCCGCAGACGGCGGAGGCGGCGGAGGCTTCTGGTCCAAGGCCATGAAGGGCACCAAGAGCGGCAGCTTCATGGGCAAGGCCGGCGGGGTCGTCGGCGTCGGGCTCCAGGTCGCGGCCATGGGCAAGGACATGGCCGAGTCGTCATTCCAGAACGCGGCGGCCAACGCGGGCCTCGGCACACCCGCCCAGGGCGGCCGACACGTGGTCGTATCCCCTCGGGGCAGTGAAAGCCCGCCGCCGGCGGCGGCCTCGACTCCGGCGGAACCAGCCGCGCAACCGCCCCACCAGGAGACTCCGGCGCCGCCACCGCCCCGGCCGCCGGACGCTGGCAGCCGCGAGGTCCCGGCCGGGCCTCCGCCCACCTCAACCGAAGGGAGCTGACGCCCTGTGTCCAACACCGAACCGGCTCTCTACGGCGGCTGGCAGTCGGAACGCAGCGGCTTCATGGGGAACCTGAGCGGCCTGGGGTTCGCCCTGGTGGCCTCCTCTGCGGTCATCGCTCTCATCCCCATCTACACCCGCTCGTGGGGCTCGGCCTTCTTCGCCCTGCCCATGGCCGCCCTGCTGCTGTTGCTCGCGTACGGCCGCGTACTCGGCCTGTCGGCAGATGAATGGATCGTCCTCGCAGTAAGGCACCAGATCGCAGTGGCAACGAACCGCAACCTCTTCTTCTCCGGGGTCTTTGCTCCCCGGGCCAAAGACGGCAGTCAGCCGATGGACCTGCCCGGACGTCTTGCCCGGCTTCACCTGCTGGAAGCCCCCGACGGGCTCGGCGGCCAGATCGGGATCATGCACAACCCGGTCGACAACACCTACACGGCAGTGAGCCGGGTCACCTTCCCCGGTCTCGCCCTGATCGACACGGAGAGGCAGAACGTCCGCGTGAAGGGCTGGGCTGCGTTCCTGCGCTCCCAGTGCAAGGAGGACGGGGCAATCACCCGCATCTCCGTCCACCAGCGCAGCCTGCCCGACGACGGGGCCGCCCTGCGCTCGTGGACCGAGCGCCACACCTCTCCGGACGCCCCCGCCGTCGCCGTGAAGGCACTCGACGAGCTGATGGAAGGCGCAGGCCCGGCCGCCACCATCCGCGAGACCTATCTGTCCATCACCCTGTCCGCTCCGCGCGCACGGCTCGCCATCAAGGGCGCCGGCGGCGGCCAGATCGGCGCCGCTGCCGTTCTCGTCCGCGAGATCAACGCCATGTCGGGCTCCCTGTCGAGCGCCGGTCTCCAGGTCGTCGAGTGGCTCCCGCCCCGCGGTGTCGCGCAGGTGATCCGCACGGCCTTCGACCCGGAGGCGCAACTGGCGCTGTCCGCGCGCGCCACCGCGGCGGACGACCCGAACTGGGAAGGCGCCGCGAAGGGCGTCACCCCGGAACTCGCGGGGCCGGCGGCCACGGAAACCGTCTGGGGCCTCTACAAGCACGATGGCGCATGGACCGTCAGCTACCAGGTCCGCGACTTCCCCCAGTCGGAGGTGTACGCCACCTTCCTCCAGCCGCTGCTCCGCCCCCGCAGCAACGCACGGCGCTCGCTGACCCTGGTGTACGAGCCGATCGGCCCGGCGAAGGCTCGGCAGGAACTGGCGCGGGAGAAGACCAAGCGAGACGCAGCGAGGAAGCTGCGGGCCAAGACCGGCCGGGCGGAGAGTGAGGACGAGCGCCGCGAGGCGATGACCGCACGGGCTCAGGACGTGGCCCGTGCCAGCGGCCACGGTGTCGTCCGCCTGACGGCGCTGATCGCCGTCACGGTGACCGACCTGGAGCAGCTGGAGACGGCCTGCGCCGAGCTCCAAGCGGACGCCTCGTCCGCGGGCCTGGAGATCAGGCGCGTGTGGGGCGCCCAGGACGACGCGTTCACCGTCGCCGCCCTGCCGCTCGGCCAGGGCCTGCCCGACCGCAGGATGGCCATCTGATGAGCTTCTTCTTCCGCCGTGGTGACGCCGGCGACGACACGAAGCTGAAGGCATCTCGCCTCGCGGACTTCCTCGACGAGATGGAGCGTGCGCCGATCCCCAAGCAGCTCTCCGCACGGGAGCTGCGCCGGTCCCGCCTGCTGGAGAGTCCCGAGGCGGCCATGCGGATCGCCCCGCGGAAGGGCTGGGCACAGCCCTTCGCGGGCCGGGCCGCCTCGCTGGCGAAAGCCGAGGTCTTCCGGGCCGACACCGAGCGGGCTAGCGGGATCTATCCCTTCCTGCACGCGGCGAGCCTCCCGCCGATCGGCGTCTACATGGGGTGGAACACCCTCACCATGCAGGCGTTCTCGGCGCACCCGGCCGCCTGGGTCAAGGAGGGCCTCGCCACCAACCCCAACGTCATGATCACCGGCATTCCGGGCTCGGGTAAGTCGGCGCACATCAAGGCGTTGTGCTTCCGGCTGATGGCCCTGGGCCACCGCACGCTGATCGCCGGGGATGTCAAGGGCGAGTACAAGAGGCTGTGCGAGCACCTCGGGGTCGAGCCGGTCCGGCTCGGCCCCGGCCTGCCGGGCCGGCTCAACCCCCTGGACGCGGGTCCCCTGGGCTACGACCTGGAGAACATAAGGGACCAGGCCGTGCTCCAAGCGCGCCTCCAGGAGATCCACCGCAGGCGGCTGACCCTGCTGAAGGCCCTGCTGGAGCTCCAGCTGCGGCGCAACCTCCAGCCGCAGGAGGAGGAGTGCCTGGACGTCGCGGTCCGGGAGGTCACCGGTGAGCTGCACGGGCAGAGCAACCTGAGCGTGCCGACCCTCCCGCTGGTCTACGCCAAGCTGCGGGACCCGAGCCAGGCCATGGCGCGGGAGCTGCGCGTACGGGACGACGACATTCAGCTCGCCCGGGAACACATGGCGTCCCTGCGCTCCGCGCTCGGCGGGATGATCACCGGCCACCTGGGCGGCCTGTTCGACGAGCAGACCTCGATCGGCCTGGACTGGGACGCCCCGATCCAGAGCGTCGACATCTCCGCCCTGGAGCAGTACGGCGACGAGACCGTGGCGATGGTCCTGACCTGTGTCTCCTCCTGGGCGCAGTCGGCGATCGACCGCCCCGGCGAGCGTCCCTGGATCGTCGTGCGCGATGAGCTGTGGCGGCAGATGCGATCCGGCGGCGCCGCGATGGTCCGCAAGATCGACGCCGATCTCCGGCTCAGCCGCGCGACCGGCACGATCCAGCTACTGGCCACGCACCGCCTAAGCGACTTCGAGTCCGTGGGTGCGGCCGGCTCGGAGGCCGTGGCCATCGCCAAGGACCTAATCGCGTCCTGCGAGACCCGCATCCAGCTGGCCCAGGACACCAAGCCGCTCCAGATCACGCGCGAGGCGATCGGCCTGACAGACGCCGAGTGCGAGCTGATCGGAAGCTGGGGAGCCGGCCAGCGCGGCCGCGCCTTGTGGAAGGTGGGCCGCGGCGGCGGGAGCCACGCCGTCCAGCTGATGCTCAGCCACATCGAGCAGGAGCTGTTCGAGACAGACGAACGAATGGTGGTCTGAGTGGCCAACGACAAGAGCATGGACGACAACACCCTCCTAGCCGCCCTCGGCATCGGCTTCGTCCTCGGCGCCAGCGCGATCGTGCTGGCGGCTGCGCCCGTGGCAGGGCTGGTGACCGGCAACGGGTGGGCGACGTCCAGCAAGAGCCTGCCCGAAACCATCCTCCTGACCGTCAGCCAGGGTCCTGGAGCGGTCTACGAACCAGCTCCTCCCACCTGGGCGTTCTGGCTCGTGGTCGTCCTCTTCGTCGTCCTCCTGATCGTCGCGGCGGCCGTGCTGCTTCGCGCCTTCGGCGGCAAAAAGGACCTCGGCGGCGCCCAGTGGGGCGGGGTGAAGACGGAGAAGGAACTCGCCGTCGATCCCGACCCGGTCAACCGGCCGAACCGGATCACGGCCGGGCGGGGACAGCTCACGAAGAAGATCCTCGCCGCGGAGCCCAACATCAGCGCGACCGTGTTCGGCGTCCCGGGCTCCACGAAGACGACCGGCCTGGTCCTCGGCAACGCCGCCGAATGGAGGGGCCCGCTGGTCGTGACCACCGTCAAGGCCGCGGACCTCGATGTGATCTACGAGAGCCGTCGGCACCTGGGGCCGGTGTACGTCATCGCCCCGGCGGGAATCCCTGGCCGCAGGACCGCCCGGTGGTCTCCCGTCGACTACGCCAAG
The DNA here is from genome assembly GCF_043077165.1 of Streptomyces kanasensis. Classification (NCBI taxonomy): domain Bacteria; kingdom Bacillati; phylum Actinomycetota; class Actinomycetes; order Kitasatosporales; family Streptomycetaceae; genus Streptomyces; species Streptomyces kanasensis. Next base: position 23,862 of record NZ_JBIBSF010000018.1, on the reverse strand, counting down.
GACCCGAAGTCGGCCGACCGAATGGCGGAGTGGCTCGCCAACGCCTCCACCTCCGGCCACGACAAGCGCGCCGCCCCCTGGATCGACCAGGCCCGCGGCATCCTCAAGGGCCTGCTGCTCGCCGCCAACATCACCGGCGGCGGCATCAACGCGTTCCGGGAGTGGCTGGCCCTGGGCAAGGACGCGGTCGAGCACGTCAAGGCGGTCCTCGAACCGCAGTACCCCGAGGTCGCCCTGGACTACTCCCGGCCCTGGGTCACGCTCCATGACGACGGCATCGGCAGCATCCAGTTCACGCTGAACGTGATCGCGAGCGTCTACAGGGACGAGGAGGTGCGGGCCACCGCGTCCGGCACCGACTTCACGGTGGAGCAGCTGCTCGACGAGAACGCGACCGTCTGCCTGGTCGCCGCGCCTTCGGATGCCGAGCGGTACGCGCCGCTGCTGACCGCCATCATCGCGTCGATCATCCACGGCGCCGAGCAGCGCTACCTTCGCACCGGCGTCCCCCTCGCCCCCGGCCTGGGTGTCATGGTCGACGAGGCCGGCAACATGCTGCGCTACCCCGGACTGCCGGGAGTGCTCACCACGGGCCGGGGCATGGGCATCACCGTGCTGACCGTCTGGCACGACCTGTCGCAGCTGCGGACCCGGTTCGGGCACGACGCCGCCAACACCGTGCTCAGCGCTTCGGGGCTGCGGATGCTGCTGCCGGGCTGCGGCGACCCCGAGACCCTGCGCCACTTCTCCGGCATCTACGGCCGTACGTACGTGGAGCGCACCACGAAGTCGACGGGCCGCGGACAGAGCTCCTCGTCGACCACCCAGGTCGAGACGGACCTGGCGCCGATCCACGAGCTGATGCAGATGCCGAAGTTCACGGCCATCGCGCAGTACAGCAACTTGCCGCCGGTGAAGGTGAACATGCGGCTCACCTGGCGGGACGAGGACCTGATGAAGTGGCTGGCACGGCCCGCCCCGGGCCCGTCGCTGACGAAGTCCGCCCCGACTGCCCTGGAGGCGTCCGATGTCTGACCCCACCGCCGTGGCGCCGCCGGCCGCGGGGCCGAGTGCCGTGAACGGCGAGGAGAGCAAGCCGGAGCCGATCACCCGCTGGGTGTGGCGGGCCATGGAACCGGAAGAGCGTGAGGCGCGGCTGCTGGAGCTGACCGGCTGGGTCGACTGGCTGCTGACGGCCCACCCCAAGCTGCATTCGAAGATGCCGAAGTGCTGGCACCGGCACGAGGACATCGTCGAGCACCTGACCGCCCTGTTCCTGGCGTGGGTCCGTACGTACGCGGGCGACCCGGCCAAGATGTCCACCCGGGCCGAGATCGAGTGGCTCACCTCGCTCCACTCGCTCACGCCGCACCTGGGGAGCCCCGGCTGCCAGGCCAACGGCACCCATCAGGACCCGCCGCCGCGGCCCAAGCCCGACGGCGAGCTCCTGGAGCAGTGGATGGACGGCGAGCCCGAGTTCCTCACAGCCCCGGCCCACCACCCGGCGCAGGCGGAGGTGTCCCGGATGGTGGCGGCCGCGCGGGCCGCGGAGGCGGCCAAGGCGCAAGGCTGACCGACCCCCACACATAGAGCGGCGCCCCACCGAAGTTCAGTGGGGCGCCGCTCTACGTCCGGCTACGCCTTCGGGGTGCCCCGGCTGGGCCCCTGGTCCGGTCCGGGCATCTGCGGTCCCTGCTGCTGTTGCTGACGCTGCTGCTCGGCCGCCAGGGCCTGCTGCTGCACCTGGAGACGCTGGGCGTCCTCCGCGATGCGCTGCGCGTACGGCTGGGCATCGCGCAGGTTCATCTCCTGCCGGAGCTGCGCGGCGGCACCGTCGAGCTGGCCCACACGGTTCCGGGCCGCGCCGGCCTCCGCGAGCGCGTTCTCCGCGCGGCGCTGGCGCGCGGCCACGGTGCGCTCCAGCACGGCCTCCCGCGATCCGCCCGCCTTCTCCCAGTCGGCCAGGACCCGGTCATGCTCCGCCGGGTTGCCTGCCGCCCGGCGGCTCTCCTCCTCCTGGCGCCGGGTGCTCTCGATCGCCGTGGTGGTGTCCTCGACCGCCGTACGCAGACGACCCAGGCTCGTCTCCATCTGCTGCCGCTCCTCACCGCGCACCGCGGGCCTGCCCAGCCGGTTCTTCTCCTCCAGCCGCGCCTCGATGCGACGCATCTCGTCGCGCTGCCGCTCTGCCTGGTCGCTGAGCTGCTCCAGCTGGCCCGCCGATGCCCGCAGGTCCTGGATGGCCTGGACGCGTTCGGCGCGCGCGTTGACGTTCTGCTCCACCGGGCCGCCGGGGGCGATGGCCGCGAGGAGCTCGGCGGCACGTGCCTCCTGGGCGGCGGCCTGTTCCTGGGCGGCGGCCGCCGCTTCCACGGTCTGGGCCAGGGCGTCGGAGAGCGCGGAGTCGGGCAGAGCGCCGTATGGCCGCGTCTCCCACGTGGCGACGGCCGGCGCGGTTTCCTGCCGGTCCTCCTCGTCCCTGCGCTGCGGGTCCTCGGCGGCCACCTGGTCGTCACCGGTGCGGATCTCCCCCGCGTCGGACGCGGGGACGGACTGCTGCGGATCTTCCTCGGGAACGGTGAACTCCGGCGCGGGCGGCTCGGCGCGCGTGTCCTCGGGCCGGGCGGGCTCCACCTCCTCGGTCCGCTCGACGTCGGCAGGCAGCTCGACGTCGGCAGCCGCATCGACCACCTCGTTCTCGTCGGCGGGCGCGACCGCCGCCTCGTCGACGTCCTCGCGGACCGCCTGGACGAAGGGCTCGGCGAGCTGCTCGTCCTCACGGACCACCTCCGCCGGCTCCTCCTCGACGGTGGGCGCGGCCTCCGGCTCAACTGCCTGCTGCGGCTCGGGCGCGAGGGCCAGGTCCTCCCCTTCCTCCATGACCGTCTCCGTCGGCTCGATGCTCTCCTCTGCGACCGCGACGGGCGCGGGCGCAGTGCTCGTGTCCCGGGAGGTCGCGGCGTCCGGGGTGGTCCAGGTGTCGGCGAGCGCGTCGCCTCGGCGGGCGGCGGCCTCGGTGGCACGGGCCCGGCGTCCGACCTCGGCCACCTGGTCGTGCAGAACCTGCCAGGCATCCGCGTCTCGGCCGCCGACGGGCTGGCCGCCGATGCCGTTCTCGGAATCGCGCAACTGACGCTGCGTCCTCCACGCGTCCGCGAGAGCGGCGGTCCTCTCCCACAGTTCACGCAGTTCGGTGCCGGGTGACGGGACCGGCCCCAGATCCTTGGCCCAGGCGGGCGGATCGGCGGCTAGGGCCTGGCCGGTCTGCGTCAGGCGGGCGTCGATGACCTGGCGGCGAGCGTTCAGGTGCTCCAGCCAGGACATGGGGGCGTGCTGGTCACGCTCGACCTCGCGCGGGGTCAGCCACTCCGGCAGCGGACCGGTGTTGTCCGGCGTCGGCGCGGGGCCGTCGGGCAGCAGTCGGCGCAGGCGCAGTTCGGCCTGCACGCGCTGGTCGACGACTGCGGCGCGGTCCAGCTTCTGGCGTGCCTCGTCCTGGTCGTGAAGGTTGGCGCGCATCTCGGCGGCGACGGCTTCGCCGTCCATGCCGGCGGTGTGGGCATGGCCGATACCGGGCTCACGCTGCCATTCCTCACGGGCGCGGTCCCGCCAGTCCATCGAGGAGCGAAGGCGCTGCTCTTCCTTCAGCGCGCCGAGCCGAAGCGCGGCCGCGCGGGCTTCCTCCCGGTCGCCTTCCCGGCCCGCCATCCGGCCGTCACGTCGTGCCTGGGCGATGGCCTGGGAGAGCTGGGCGCGGGTGAGATCGCCGTGCTCCCGGCCGGGCCAGGCCGGAACGGGCAGACCGTCGACGACAACCGGGCGGGGCTGACTGTCCACCCGGGCGTCCGCGCGGCGCAGCTCGTCCAGGGCCTGGGTGCGGCGTTCGCCGGCGCGCTCCGCGAGGCTGTCCAGTTGTGCGTCGGTGAGGTCCTTCAACGGGCGGGTGACGCCCTGCTCCTCCAGGCGGCGCAGGGTGTCGCGGGCCTCCGCCACGTGGTTGTCGATGCGCCAGCTCAGTACGGCGGCGTTGTCCTCGGCGTCCGCGAAATCCCGCTCGTAGAAGGCGGTGGAGAGGATGCGTTCGGGCGCGAATCCAGCACGCTCGGCGTCGCGCAGCGCGCGCTCGACCGCCGGCCAGGCATCTTCAGCGATGATCGACTCGGCCTCGAACCCGAGGACGTTGCGGGCCATGCCCTGGTAGCGCAGGGACAGCGCGCGGGCGTGCACGTCGTTGTACTCGGCGGCCAGTTGGCCGATGCCCCAAGCGCGGTCCTGCTCGGCCCGGATGGCCTCGGTCGCGGAGACGGATGCCTGCGAGTTCCGGGCGATGGTGTCCAGGACGTCGCGCATCGTCATGCCCTCATCGAGCACGACGTAGAGCCTGTTCTCCTGGCGCCCCCGGGTGGTCTGGACGTACGCCGACTCACGGGCGGTACGGCGGGTGAGGAGTCCGCTGCCGGTGTCGACGGTGGCGCCCTGGCCGCGGTGGCCGGTGCTCGCGTAGCCCAGCTCGACGTGCTTGGCGACGTACTCGGTCGGCAGCACGGTGCGCCCGCCGTGGTCGGTGTGGCGGACCTCGATGTCACCGTTGTCCAGGACCTGGGTGATCTGCCACTGGTCGCCGTTCTTGACGAAGTCCTTGCCGCTCCTGAGCAGGTTGGTGCGGGCGTTCTTCCTGGTGACGATCAGGTCGCCGCGGTGGGCTTCGACGCCTTCGCGCACGGCCACGGTGCGGCTCGTGTCGAGCTGTCCGGCACCCATCCGGTACGCCTGGGCGAGCGCGTTCAGCTCGGCGACGCTCGCGTTGTCGTCGGCCATCATCAGGGCCGTGCGCCCGGCCTCGATGTCGCTCTGCCAGTCAGCGAAAATCTGGTGGACCATCTGCTCCCGGGTGCCGGCCACGACGCGGTTGTTGTCCAGGTACCAGGTCCATGCGGCGTCGGGTTCGCCGCTGCGCAGGGTCAGGGATGCGGCGGCCTCGCCGGGGGTGCGGAAGCGGTGCACGCTCTCCAGCTCGACCACGTCGGTGGTGTTTGCCAGGAGGCGCAGGGCGCCGCCGCTCTCGACGGCGGAGAGCTGGAAGGGGTCTCCGATCAGGCGCACGACAGCGCCCGCGCGCTCGGCTTCAGCGATGACGGCGGCCAGCCGCTTGCTGCCCGCCATGCCCGCCTCGTCGACGATGATGACGTCCCCGGCCCCCAGGGCGTATTCGGGCCCGATCCGCTTGCCCGCCTGGGCGCGTTCGCGTGCTCCGAGCCAGTCGTGCATCACGAATGCGGGTGCCTCAAGACCGGCGGAGAGCTCTGCGGCGGCGCGGGCCGAGGGGCCCATGCCGATGACGCGGCCGCCGCTGGCGCGGACCGCGTCGGCGGCCACCTTCATGGCGGTGGTCTTGCCCGCGCCGGCGGGACCGATGCCCGCCGCGACGAGGCGCTCGGACGTTGCGAAGGTCCGCGCGAGCGCGCGCTGTCCGGCGTCCAGGCGGCGGTTCGGGTTGGCCTCCTGGTAGGCCGCCTCGACTGCCGCGTACACCTCGCTGGAGACTGCGGGGATGACTCGCGTGCGGGCGGCGGCGACGATCCGGTCCTCGGCTGCGAGGACCGCGGCGCTCGTGTAGAGCTCGCTCTCACGGCGCCGGTAGATGCTGCTGCCGTCGTCCCGGGTGAGGGGCGCGAAGGCCGGGTTCAGGTCCGGCGGGGTGATGTCGATGCTCTGGGTTCCCAGGACCCGCTCGGTGATCCGGTCGGCCAGATCACCGCCCGGTGCCGCGCCTGTCGTGGCCTGAAGGACCCACCGTCGGGCCTCGGCCAGGACCTGCCTGCGGCCCCACACACTGCGGTGGTCGGAGACGGTTTCCAGGACCTCCCGCGCGGCCTTGTCGATGTCGAGATGGGGCACGGCTTCGGCACTGGGCCGGGCCTGGGCGGCCGCCGCTCGGGCTGTTTCGAGCAGCCCGTCGATCCGCTTGGCGCCGAACGCCTCGATGGCCTGCTGGCGCCATTCGTCACGGAGGTCGGACAGCGGCTTGGCCGCCTCCTTGTCCGGCCTCGTGTCCAGCGTCGCCTGCTGCGTGATGGCGAGCAGGGCCTTGGCCGACGGCTCGTAGCCGTGCCGTTCGCGGTACTCCTCGACCAGTTCGGCGGTGCGCTCCTTGATGGAGATGGCCCGGCCTGAGTGGGCCTCGATGAGGTCCAGGCCGACGCCGGCGATCTCCATGACCGGACGCTTTCCGGGGGTCACCTCGCGGGCTTCGGCGCGCAGGCCGAGACGCTCGCACACGCCCTCGACGACGCGCTGGTTGTAGAGCTCGCTGGCGGCGACGCCCTGCATGAAGAGCAGTTGCCCGTCCAGGGCACGCCACTTGCCGTCACGCCCCTGGACCTTGTTGCTGACCACGACGTGGTCGTGGAGCATGGCCTGTCCGAGACGGTTGCTGTAGTGGCGGAACCGGGTCGCGATGAGGCCGCCGGCGATGTCCTCCTGGGCGATGCCGTTGGTGCCCGTGCGGGTCATCGCGGCCTTCTGCTCCAGCCACTCCAGGGTCTCAGTGAGGGCCTGCACGTGGGCCTGCTCAACCAGCTTGCGCACGCTGTCGTCCCCGAGCCCCCAGAGGACGCTGACGGACTTCGGTGCACTGAAAACCAGGTCGTATCCGGCGACTGCATTGCGCTGCTTGCCGCCCTCCTGCTCCTTGATGAACCGGCCCAGTTCTTCCTTCGATGCAGGGCTGCGGCCGTGCTCCGCACGGAAGTGCACGGCCCCGGCCTTGCCCCGGAGCTCCGCCCGTTCCTTGGCGTTCGGCTCGCGGTGGTGCAGCCGCTTGAAGGTCTCCAGTTCCTCGGTGAGCTTGCGCCCGAACGGAGTGTCCTTCTCGACGAACGTCATGTACTTGCGGCCCAGTTTCGCGGCCCGCATCGCCTGCTTCCGCGTGTCTCCGGCGGCGATGCGATCGGCGATGATGCGGTCCGCATCCGGGTGGAGGCCCTCACCGTAAAGGGCCTTCATCTGTGCCTCGGTGACGTTGCCTGAGACGCCCAGGGCCTCGATGCCGGAGCCCATCCAGAGGCCGGGCGGATTGCCGCTGGCGGTGTAGTAATCGCCCAGCTCTTGACCCCGTTCGCGCTGCTGGTCGGCGCTCACGGTCTCGCTGATGTAGTAGGCATACCCGTCCCCAGCGCTGAGCTTGTGGACGGTCATCATGCGGTGGATCTTACCTGGGACATTCATAATGCAAGAGGTGTGACCGTAATGATCTTGAAGCACGTTGCGCGTCCAGACGAGACGTGGAGGAGCTTGCGACGATCACGGTGAGGCTGGACGGCGACGTGCTGAAAGAGCAGGACGGTCACAGACTTCGTCTGGCGGCTTTCCATAGTCAGGTCCTCCGGACATGGCTGTGGAAAGGCGTACCGGCAGCGTCACCTGTGGACGCGTCAGGTGCTGAGCCGAGACGACGTGGCGTATCGCTGCCGCAGCGCCTCGTTGCTCGTCGCCAGCACGGCGGTGCGTCGTACGTGCACTACAGACGGGCGGGCCCATGCGCTCGCTCCGTGCAGGTGGATGCGGCCGCACCGACGATGTCGGTGCGGCCGCGGTGCAGTTGCCCCGCATCGGCCCGCCCTCCTTCACATGCGGTACTTCCAGCGTCGCGGGTGCACCCGCCCGCCGCACCCCGGCGCCGCCCCCCCCCCCGGGCGGGGGGGGGGGGGGCCCCCCCCCCCCCCCCCCCCCCCCCCGCGCCCCCCCCCGGGGGGGGGGCGGGGGGGCCCGGCCCCGGCACTCGCCCGCATCACCCCTGCGGCGCGACACGGGCGATGCCGACGCATGGCCCGCTGCATCGGGCGGGCACGCGCGGTCGGCGCGACAACGGCCCTTGCGCCTGCGGCGCGGCATGCACCCTTCCGCCAGGAACGGCGCACGGGCACGTGCGGTGTCACGAGAACTGGCCTCAGCTCGCGCGCCGGCATCCGCCTGGCTTGTCACCTGTGGTGCGGGTGCACCTTCGGCCGCATCTCCCCGCAACGGCTCTGGTCCCCGCCACGCCGAGGGCACCCGGGCGGGCGGCCACGGGAGAGCGGGCCGCAGCAGGCAGAATGAGCGGAGCAGTCACATGACACGGAGGTGCAGCAGCACATGGCGCAGAAGCCGCAACGCAGGTCGAAGGCAGTGCTGGCAAGGGAGGCCGCGCGGGAGAAGGCGGCGCGGTTCCGGGAGCTGGAGAACGAGCGTCTTCGCATCGCCGAGGCAGCGATCCTGATTCAGGAAGAGATCGACGACTTCGACGCGGAGACGGAGCGTCGCGTCGCCAAGCTCCGTGAGGAGCGGAACAGCCAGCTGGTCGAGAAGCGGCAGAAGCTCGACGCGCTCGTGGTGGAGATGCTCGACACCGAAGTTCCCGCGCAGGAGGCTTCCGAGCGGCTGGGCATGTCGGTCGGTCAGGTTCGGGCGGCGAAGAAGTCGTTCGAGCAGATGGTGGCGGCGCTCGCCGAGGGTCCAGCCGACGACGCGACCCCGTCGGCCTCTTCCCCTGCCACAGTCACAGCCACAGCCGACGATGCGACCGTGGCCGCTTCGCCTGCTCCATCCGCCGACGATGCGGCCGCTTCGCCTCCGTCCGCCGACGAGACAGACGTCGCGCCCCCCGCGACACAGACGGCCCCCGCAGCGGAGTCGTACGACTTCCCGCCCCCCGGCGGATCGCCCACGGTGCCGGCTCAGGAAGGTTCGCCTGAGAATCTCCTGAACCCGACCCTTCCGCCAGGGTCGGCGGGCTGAGGTGCATCAACGCGTGGGGCCCCGGGGGGGGGGGGGGGGGGCGGGGGGGGGGCCGGGGCCCCCGCCGTTTGAGTGGCGTCCGGTGAGTAAAACCACCAAAGACCCGCCAGCCCCACCTCCCCGGCCCCCCAC
>NZ_JBIBSF010000018.1:0-14945 GCF_043077165.1 Streptomyces kanasensis | reverse complement strand
CCCCTTCTACCCCCCCGCCCCCCGCGCGCGCGGGGGGGGGGGGGGGGGGGGGGGCGCCGCGCGCGGCGCGCCCGCCGGGCGGGGGGGGGGCCCGCCCCCCCCCCGGGGGCCCCACGCGTTGGACGTGCCGATCGGTCAGAACAGCGACATCTGCCCGTCGTCCTCGACGTCCGGGGCGACGACGCTGTGGTCCGCGGGGAAGAGCGGAACCATCGCGGCACTCGGGTCGGACGCACGAACGGCGGCGAGATACGCCTCCGCGTCGTACCCCTCGGCCAGTGCCTTACGGACGAGGGGACGTGCCTCGCCCTCCAGCATCGCGGCGGCCAGCGCCTCCAGGTCGAGCCCGTCACGGAGTGCGGCCTGGAGAGCCTGTGCGCGCCCCAGGGAGCCGCGGGTGTCGGCATAGCCGAGGTGGGCCCGGCCGGCCGCACGGCCCTGGTCCGCCATCTGCCTCATGTTCGTGCGCTGCGTCGCGCTCGACAGGTGGTCGATGTGCACGCACAGCGATTCGTTGCAGCTATGCGCGGTGATCGCACGTGCGGGAAGTGGGCCGTGCACCTGCTCCATCAGCCACCGGTGCACCCGTACGGTGCGTTCGCGTCCGGCCTCAGTGACGACGGCCTTGGCGTAGCCGTCCGTGGTGAGGCTCCGCATCCACAGCCGGCACCCGTGCGGCACGAGGATGCTGCGTTCGGCGACGTAGTCCAGTGCTCGCTCGGCGTCCCTGCCCATGCTGCCGCTCCCCCGCTCGTCCTGCTCTGGCGATCTTCATCCTGCCAGGGCGGGACGGGCGGGGTTCACTGCGCGTCGGCGCCGGCTCTGCGGGCCTCGTCGAGCAGCTTGCGGGCGTGCGAGGTGACGTGCAGGCCGGTCTCCCGCTGGACGTCCTCGGCGGTAAGGCCGGGGGTGTCCTTCAGCAGCCTGATGACCTTCTCCAGGCGGGCCGCGCGCAGGATGCGCTCGGCGTGGACCGGGTGCACTCCGAGGTCCTCGCCGAGCATCTTCGCGGTGAGGGTGGTGGGGTGCTCGGCGAGCAGCTGGCGGGCCCGCTCCTTGCGCTCCTCGGCCTGCGGGTTCGGCGGGCGGGACTGCGATTCCTTGCGGCCAGCCGGGCGCCCCTTGGGGTTGCCTCGGCCGCGGCGGTTGGCCGCCCAGTCGAGGATGGTCTGCCGGCGCCAGAAGTCCTCACCGCCGACGACTTCACCGTCCGCCTCCTTGCCGCCGAGGTTGAAGTCGGGGTCAGGAAGGCGCGTCTTGCTGCCGTACCGGTAGCCCTTCCACGTGGACAGCGTGACGCGCTTGTCCTCGGGGAGGGCGTAGAGGGACTCCTCCAGGTCGAGCAGGTCGTCGGGGTGCTCACCGGCCGGCACCTCGGGGAGGTCATACCGCGGCTGCTCGTTGACGGCCTTGGCCCGCTCCTCCTCCGCGCGCGCGGCCAGCAGCTGCTCCTTGGAGTAGAGGCGCCGGCGGCTGCCCTCGCGGTTGAGGAGCTTCAGGCCGCGGATCTTCTCCCAGTGCTTGGTGTCCTGCCAGTAACCGACGCTGACGTTGAAGATGTCGGCCGCGATCTGGTCGTCGGCAGGGGTAACGCCGTTGGGGATCATGAGTGTGGTGCTCCAGTAGATAAGGGTTTCGAGTTGCAGCAGGTGGTGCCGGCCAGGTGCCACCCTAGCCAACATCGAAAAAAATACTGCACTTGGGCCATGCATGGGAAGTCGCGTGCCGAGGAGAAGCTCAGGGCCCGGAGGGGGTACCCCCCGGGCCCATGGGTTCCGTTGCAGGTCAGAACAAGGTCTCTTGTCCCCAGCCGGCGCTCGCTCCGCGAGTGCGCCGCGGGGCGACGCCTGCCGTTGCTCCGTTCCGCCGACGGCCTTTGGGACGTACCTGCGCTGAGGTGACTTCGTTTCGCACGGGCGATGTCGCTCCGGCGGTGTCCTGCGGCTCGCGGCCGGCGCCCCGGACGAGCGGCGAACTCAGGATTCGACCCGGCGGTGCCTGTGTGGGGAGGCTCGCGGTGGCTTCCGCCGCGCGGGCGGGTGCTGTGCGCGCACTGGCCGTCGGCCGGGGCGCCTCGACGCCGGGGCAGTAGCCGCCCTCGTCCTCCCACTGCTCGGTGGCCTCGCGTGCGGCGCGGGCCTCCTGCTCGACGAGCGTCGCCGGTCGCCGGTACCGGCTCACCGCGCCGTATTCCAGGGCGGGTAGGCGGCGGGCGGCGGCCTTCTTGTCGTCCATGCGCCGGTATCGCTTCGAGACGCGGGCGTACCGGGCTTCGTACGCGGCCTTGTCGCTGTCGTACAGGCCCGCCGGGTACAGCCGCGCGAGCTCCAGTGCCACCTGGCCCATCGGGGTGGGCGCGAGCACGGTGGCGCCCCCGGCCGCGTCGACGGCGAGGAGGAACCCGGCGCCGCGCAGGTCCTGCGTCCGCTGCCGGCTGATCCTGCGGCCTCCGCTCCACATGCCGTGCGCGGCGGCCTGCCGGGCCTGTCCGTCGTGCCAGTACAGCCGGCCGGCCGCCGCGGCCTCCAGCACCCGCATGTGCCCGGCGGTCCACCCGAGCAGGGGCACGGCGTTCTCGGCGAGGTAGCCGTTCATCACGGCCAGGTGGCGGTTGTCGCTGTCCATGCCGGTGGCGGCCCGCTCGGCGGCTTCCTGCTCGGCCTCGGCGCGTCGCCGCTCGCTCTCCCGCTCGGCCCGCTCCTCGGGCGTGAGCCTGCGCTCCAGCTCGGTGCGCAGTGCGGCGGCCGTCACCTCGGCCCCGGCCGTCTCCTGGGCGAGCACGGCGTGGTCGACGGCTCTGCGGGCGCAGTGGTGCAGCGCGCTGTCCGGCATCTCCGGGTCGGCCGCCCATTGCTCAGCCAGGGTGGCGTATCGCTCGGCCTCCACGGCCTCTGTGTGGACCGCGTGCATGACCTTCTCCAGGCGGGCGGCGTTGCCGGAGCTGCTGCGGCAGGCGGCGTTCAGCGCCTGGTCGTCAGCGGCGGCGGCGAGGGCGGCGGCCTCGCGCGCCACCCGGAGGCAGGTCTGCGGGGTCGGCTCCCCCGGCACGGTGTCGGTCATCGGTCGGTCCTTGTCATTGAGGTCAGTTGGTTGCCTCGCTTCGAGAGGGGCCGACGCGCGGGGAGGGATCGCTGCGCGCCGGGGGAGGAACGTCGGGTGCGGCCGTCGCCGGTGGGCGCGCAGGACGTCGGGCGGTCGCGCGGCGGGGAGCGACCTGCCAGGTGTCGGCGCGGCCGCGGGTTACCGCCCGGCGGCCTGGGCGGCGTAGGCCAGGGCGGTGGCCCGCGGATCGTGGGACGCGGCGATGCGTGTGAGTCGCTGGAGCTGGGTGCCGATGCCGGCCCCGGCGAGGGGGCGGCGGAGGTGGGGCCAGACGGCCGCCGCGGCGTCGGCGTAGTCCTTGCCGGCAAGCGCGATCACCTCGGGGGCGTAGCGCAGGGGGCGGCCCATGGCGCGCGCCTGGGCGCGGTGTTTGGCGTGGTCGACAGTGCGCGGGTCCAGTCGCTTCTCGTACGGGCGGATCGGGGTGTCCGGGGTGATCAGCCCGTACTCGGCGCTGACGATGACGACCCTTCCGCCAGGGATGGCCTGGGCGGCCGCGAGGCACTTCGTGAAATACGGGCCGGTGTAGAGCTGGGCGGCGGGGAGCTCCTCGACCCCGTCGGGAAGGGGCCTCTTACCGGCGCTGCACGGGATGACCACCACGGGGCGGCCGACGGCGGGCGGCCCGAGGAGCTCGCGAGCGTCGGTGCGGGGCTGGGTGAGGTCGAAGTGGATGGCGCCCTCCTTCTCCGCGGCGGCCAGCTGCTCGGGAGTGGACCGGGGAAGCAAGTCGTCGGGGAGCGCGAACAGGTTGGAACCCGGCCGGTAGTGCACGATCACCCACTTCGCGTCCGTGCCCAGGGCCTCCGCGGGGGTGCGGCGCTGCCGCCGGGCTCGACGCTCGGGCCGGTCTGCGGGGCGGGCGGCGGCGGTGCGGTCGAAGAGGCTGAGCTGCTCGTCGCACGACGCGTGGATGGCGGCGATGCGGGTGGTGACGTCCTCCGGATCAGGGGCTTCAGCCTCCGCCGGGGCCGGGGCGGGCTCCGGCAGGGCCGGCGGACGGTGCGCGTCGGCCTCGGTCTTCGACTGGAGGGCTTCGTGGGTCAGTCCCCAGGCGCGGGCGCCGCTGCCGGGGCAGTTGTCGGCCGCGGTGCGGGTGGGGCGGTGGTCGACGATGGCACCGGAGACGGTGGGCTTGGGTAGCCCGCAGCAGGGGCATCGCACGGTGCGGGTCTTCTCCGCCGGCTTCGCGGCGGTCAGGGTGCTGGCGTGCATGGTCGGGTTCTTCTCCTGGTGGGTTCGGGTTTCGAGCAGGGCCGGGGCGGCGGTGCCATCCGCCGCCCCGGGCAGGGGCCTTCAGAAGAGGCGGTGCGCGGCGTCGGCGAGCTCGGCCGCTTCGTGGAGCGCGGCGGCCGCCTCCTGGGCGGTGCGGCCGGGGGCCAGGCTCCACAGGTGGACGACCCTCCGGCGCCACTGCTTGGGATCGGCACCGTCGGGGACCTGGACGGGGGCGCCGTGCAGATGGTCGGCCAGGACTCGGTACGCCTCTTCCAGGACGGTGCCGATGGCGTCGATGTCGTACGTGCGGTTGGGGGTCATGCGGTCGCGGCCGGCGGCGACGTCGACGGCGCCGCCGACGGAGCACCGCCGGTTGATCAGTCGGCCGGGGCCGGAGAACAGGCTGTGTCGGCTCTGGTAGATCCCCACGCGCGCGATGTGCGCGGCGGCCCACTCCAGGAGGGCCCCGGGAGTGGTGGGGATCAGGACGCTGTCGGGCGCGTAGCGGATGCCGGGCACGGTTCCTCCTCGTGCGGTCGGGGTTCGAGCGGGCCGGGGGGCGGCGGCGCCAACCGCCGCCCCCGGGGGGGTCAGGTCCGCAGGACGTGACGGCGCGGGAAGTGGATGCCGTGCGGGCCCGGAGTGCCCTTGCACTGGGTGCTCCCATCCAGGGCGGTCGGTGTCTCGGACGCGATGGAGGTGTAGAGCGCGGTTCCGCAGTGTCCGCAGTGTCCGCGCGGGTGGAGCTCCTCGGCGTCCGCGGCGCCGGCAAGGTGGTCGAGGTGGGCGAGGAGGTAGAGCAGGTCCTCCGGTGCCTGGGTGATGAGCTCGGCGTTGGCGCGTGTCTCGGCGATGTCCTCGGCGGGCGTGTCGGTGTCCTCGGGTCCGTCATAACTGACCGAGACCTCGGCAACCTTGGCCCCGGAGGAGTCGCTGACCACGAAGTCGGTGTGCACGGCGTCCGGGTCGTCCTTGCCGACGGCGGCACCGTTGCGGTTCCAGGTGAACTCTTCGACGCTCCACGGCCGGTAGGTCGCGGCGGCCAGGCGGTCGCGGATCTCGCACACCCGGGCGGAAGTGTGGACCTCGTCGGGGAGCTGCGCGGCCTGGGCCAGGTCGAGCCGGTAGCTGACCGGTGCCCCGATGGCGCCTACGGCGGCGCCCTCGATTTCGCACAGGGGTCGCCAGATGTGGCGGTTGGCACGGCTGAGCTGGTTGACCCAGCCGAGCAGACCGTCGAACAGTTCGCCGACGGGGATGCGCCGTTTCTCGCCGGTGGCGGTCCAGTACGTGCCGTCGGTGCTCAGCGCGTCGGTGCCGAGATGCCCGGTAAGGCGGAGGTGCGTGGCATCGAACGGCGCGGCCGACTCGTGGTCGGTGAGGATGTCGCGGACGGCGGCGGCGACGTGTGCGCACGCGACGCGGGCCAGTCGGTCCTCGGCGCGCTGGATGCGCTCGTGGGCGTCGTCGAGCGCGTCGTTCAGCTTGGCGTCGTTGATGGTGTACGGGGTCATGGGGTCCTTCCGTCTGGTGCTGGGTGTCGAGCGGGAGGGCCGGGCGGCGGTGCCATCCGCCGCCCGGCTGGGGTAGGTCAGTTCGCGGCTGGGGCGGTTCCAGTGAAGGCTGCGGTGAAGGCGGCGACGGCCTCCTCCAGGGCGTCTGTGGAGACGCCGCTGGTGAGGTCGCCCGCGGTGTGCTCGTCCAGCAGGCGCAGGGGGCGCCGTGCGGCGCCGGTACCGGTGGTGACCTTGTAGTCCTCGAAGGACAGCAGGGTCGTGGCCAGTTCACCCGCGGTGGGGCTGATGGCGGTGAGGTACAGGCCCTGGAATCGGTCGTGCCAGATCGAGGGCGCGAGCGAGAGGGTGAAGACCAGCCCGCCGATGCTGGCTACCTCCTTGGTGCCGACGACGGCGGCGGTCGGCTCGACTCGGCGGAGCAGGTGGAAGATGTTGAGTACGGCGTGGTGCGGGACGGGTCGGGCCATGAGGGTTTCTCCAGTTCGACGGTGAGCGGGCGAGGCGGGGGCCGGCGGTGCCATCCGCCAGCCCCCCGGGGTGAGCGGGTCAGCGCTGCGGACGGCCCTTGCGGACGATGGCGGCCGGGTCGGGGCCGAGGAAGCGGACCAGGTTGATCACGACATCGGCGACGCGCTGTGCGATGCCGGTGGGGTGTGCGGTCGTCTGCTCGGCTGTGGTGCTCACGGATGCCTCCGGTGATGGGTTTCGAGTGGTAGTGCCGGTCGGGGTGCCACCCCCTCCCAACAAGTTCAATATTACCAGCTTCAGACCTGATTCCCAAGAGGCTGGGGGCTCCGATCTGGACGGATTGCGGGGTCCGGCCGCCAGGACCGGCGGCCGGACCCCGGCTGTGCCCGCTAGGCCGTGGCGGGGGCCACGGCGTCCGGGGCGTCCGGGGCGGCGGTCCACTCGCGGCGCGGGGTGATGCCCAGGTCCGCGAGGACCGCGTCAAGGCTCCCGTTGTCCGGCACCCATTCCCAGTCGGTCCCCTCCTCGCCGGGGCTGCCGGACCAGGTGAGCATGTACGAGCGGCCCGACGTGCGGGGGTCGCCGCACACGGCTTGCGCCTCTCGCCGGGTCATCGCCCACAGGGCCCGCTTTCGGGCCCGGCGGGTGTTCTTCGAGACGATGAACACCATGGCCATGGCCTCCTGCCAGTCCCGTTCTCCCGCAGCGGGGGCCGGCGCGGGCGCCACCGTCGCCGTCGGGTTGTGGTGGCAGTGCCCGCAGACTCGCGCCTGCGGGTTCCACTGGTCGGAGTGGCACATGGGGCACGTCTCCGCCGCCGGGGTGGGCTGCGCTTCGGCGGCCGGGGCCCGCTCGTCCCGCTTCTCGCCCTCGGCCGCTTCGGGCATGGGCTCGGCCGCCGGGATCTCCTCGATGGCGCGGCTGGCTCCCTGGATCGACTCGCCGCTCCACCCCGCGTCTCGGAACCGGAAGCCGCGCCCGGCCAGGTACTCGACCGCCGCGGTCCGCAGCGTGTTCGCCCACATGACCTCGGAGAACTTCTCGTCCTCCGGGGGCGTGAGGGTCACCGGCTCGAAGTCCTTGTGCGGCTGGCTGCGCCCGGTCAGGAACGTCAGGGTGGCCGCGGTGCGGTCCGGGGTGCACTCGACCCGGACGCGCTTGGGGGTCTTCGGGTCGCTGCGCTTCTTCGTCTTCGGCTTCGCGGCCTCGGCCGCCCGGACCGCGCTCGCCGGCAGCTTCTCGGACGCCTCGTGCGCGGTCTTGGTGCCGGGGACCTTCCCGTCGGCGAGGAAGGCGCGCATCACCTCACCGGGGCAGCGGGCCCGCACGTTCGTGTAGTCGATGGTGAAGGTGCCGAGGCGGTAGCCGGGCGGTGTGGCGTCCTCCCGGGTCATGACCGGCTTCGGGGCGAGTCGCAGGTTCCATGCGATCGACAGCGTCTTGGGGTTGACGCGGATCACCTCGTACCAGGAGCCACGCATCCGGACGAAGTCGCCCGGGGTGAAGTCGTCCGGCGTCCAGACCTTCACGCCTTCGGCCTTGGCCTTCTCGACGATGCCCTCCCAGTGGGTGATCTCGTCGGTGATCTCCTCGATGAGCCGGGTGTGCCGCGCTCCGTCCCGGCCCGCTGCGGTCTCGGCCGCAAGGTGCCGCTCCTGGGCGCGCAGGTCGGCGCGCAGCTTCTCCAGGCGCCGTAGCGTGCGGTACGGGTCGTTGCGGTGCTGGGCGTAGCTCTCCGACGCCTGGGCCCGGTTGGACCAGTACCCCGCGCGGTCCCGGTCTTCGAACGAGGCCCTCATGTTGGCGTCGATCCGGGCGGCGTCGCGGCGGGCGCGGCCCTCGCTGTGGTGACCGACCAGGATCGGCTGGCCGAACTCGAACCGCTTCGAGAGCCGGTCGGCGGCCGCTCGCTTGGCGTCTGCCGAGGCGGTGGCCCGGCCCGCGCGGCCGCTGAACCGCTCGGCCCTCTCCGCTGCGCGTTCCTCGCGGTCGGCCTCGGCCTCGGCGAAGGACCGCCGGGTGTCCTCGTCGATCTCGACGGTCACCTCGTGGCCAGCCGCCCGGAGAGCTTCGGCCGCCGCGTTGATCCGCCAGGTCTGGGCCTCCTTGTCGCGGGAGCGCTTGAGGAACAGGCCGTCCACGTTCCTGGAGGACCAGAAGTTGTACTCACGGACGATCTCAAAGATGCCGTCACCCTTGCGGGACCCGGTGAGGATCGTGCCCTCCGCCCGGGTGTGGGTGATGGTGATGACGCCCTTCGCAGGGGTTTCAGTCACGGGGTATTGCCTTTCGTTCGTACGGGTTTCGAGTGGTGGCGTTGGTCGGGGCGCCACCCCCTTCCAACAGGCTCAATATTACCAGCCTTGAACCCGATCGCCTAGCGGAATTGGACCCTTGAGCAGGGGTTTTAGCTACGGCTGTCTTCGGGCGCGGAGTTCCGCAGCCGGCACCGGGAGCGGAGGGGCCGGGCCCGCGCCGGGTGTGGCGCGGACCCGGCCCGGGGGTCAGAACAGGGCCGACTGTCCGGCGTCCTCGGCGTCCTGTTCGCTCTGCTGGCGGCGCAGATGGGCGACGAGCGGGGCCTGGCGCGCGGCCGCGGCCCGCCTGCGGGCCTGGAGTTCCTCGCCGGTGGCCCAACGGACGAGCTGCTCGTGGTCGGCCAGGCCGGGGGCGTCGTCGGTGACGGTGTACCGGATGTAGGGCTGTTCGAGCCGGTTGCGGATCTCGGCCCGGGTCATGACCCAGTCCGGCCCGTAGGCGCCGGCCACCGTGAGCAGGGTGCCGTCCGGGGCGTGGTAGCTGCGGACGGAAAACCCGTCCTCGCGGTAGAGGCTGGGGCGGTCCTTCTTCTGCGCGGCCTCGGTGAGCTTCAGGTCGGTAAGGCCGCCCTGGACCAGGTGGTGGGCGACAGTGTGCTGGCGGGTGACGCGCGGCATCGCGCTCCTCTCCGTTGGGCGGTGGGGCGGCGTGGCGGCCGCCGCCCCACCTGGTCGGGGTCGGTCAGTTCTTGGGCTTGGGCTTGGGCAGGAAGGTCTTCATGGACTGGGCGCGGGCGCTGCTGGCGGGGCAGGGTCCGAGCAGCTGCGTCAGCAGCGGCCGCAGGGTCTCGACGTCGTCGGCCTTGCGGGCGCGCTCGGCGCGCTCCAGCAGCTTCTCGACGTCCTCGGCCGTGGTCGGGTGGGTGATCTCGCGGCAGGGGCAGCTGGCGGGGGGCTCGCCCACCAAGGCGGCGACCTTCCCGGCCTGGTCCTCGAAGTCGATGCACCCCTCGTGCCGGTACACCGGCCGGGGGGTGTTGTCGCCGTTGCGGCCGCGCAGGTGCGACCACCAGCGGACGACGACCTTCCCGTCCAACCGGCACGTCAGCTCCCACGGGTTGTCAGATCCCGGGTAGCCGGTGGCGTTCCCGTCCTCGTCCTCTGGCAGCCAGGCGAGTTCGGCGATGCGGGCGAGCGCGATGCCCGCGCTCAGGATGTTGCGTCGGGTCGGCTTCAGGCGCGGGGACAGCCACGGGACGATGCCCTGCGCCGCGGCGGCCGGGGCCTTGGCCGGGGCCTTGGCCGGGGCGGCCGCGGGGTCGATGGCGCCGGAGTCGACCAGGTCGACCAGGTACGAGGCGGCGGCGTCCTTGTCGTCGTGGCGGCTCTCCTCGGTGTGGCCGTGGGGGCGGGCGTACCACTCTCCGTGGAAGCGGTGGATGTCACCGGCCGGGCGGCCGTCGACGGTGACGGGGTAGCGGCCGCTGGCGGCGCGCGTGCCGAGCTCGTAGCGCTTCGCGGCGGGTGCGTCGGCCGTGGTGGTCGTGGTCAAGGGGTGTTCCTCTCATCGGGCGTGGGTTTCGAGCGGGGCCGGGGCGGCGGTGCCAACCGCCGCCCCGGCAGGGCGGACCGGCCTTCGGTCAGGTGGTCTTTCCCGGCGGGTCGCCGGGGTTTGTCCGCCGGTTACCTGGCGGGCAGAAGGAGCCGGTCCGTGGGGGCGTCCTGGGGAAGCTGTCGATCCGGAACGAGGATGTGGCAGGAGGAACCCCTACGGCCGTCTCCTCGCATGGTCCAGGCGGTGAGGTCTCCGGCCTGGTGCGGCTGCGGGCTGCCACCGGTGAAGAAGCTCCCGTTGTCGAGCATGACGGGGTCTTCGGTGACCCAGTGCCGATCGTCAGTGGTCCACCGCAGGTAGATCGTCCGGAGGGACAGGGGGCCGCCGGTGCGGACTTCCCACGTCTCCGCCTCGACACCGAGGTAAGTGCGCTTCTGGGGCTTGGTGACGCGCAGCGAGCTCGGGTCGGGCTCCGCGATCGTCTCGGCGCACTCGATGCGGGCGGCGTACCGGGACGGCCAGTGCATCAGGGTCTTGCCGACGTGCATGTGGGTCGTCAGGTAGTCCGCGAACGACTGCGCCTCGTCCTTGGTTGCGCGCCGGTTGTCGAGGAGCGACTGGGCGGCCAGGGCGGCGGCCTTGCCGATCGTGGGCATCGGCACGGATACGGGCTGCTCGGTGCCGTTGGGAAAGATGTGGACCAGCGTGAACTTCACGGTTCCTCCGTGGTGTGGGTTTCGAGGGGGCCGGGGCGGCGGTGCCATCCGCCGCCCCGGTGGGGGCCGTCTTCTACCAGCCGGGCGGAACGGGCTCCTCGTACTGCGAGGGGGCTTCGATCTCGCGGGTGTATCCGCCGTGGAGCTCCTCGTCGTAGTGCTCGCACTCGGGGTCGCAGGGCTCCCCCTCGTCCGCGCCGCAGTCGATACAGAGCTCTTCGAGGTCGTCGATGTATGCAGGCATCAGGTGCCTTCCGGTTCGGGTTTCGAGTGGTGCCGTTGGTCGGGGCGCTACCCCCTCCCAACAGTCGTAATATTACCAGCCTTGGAGCGGATCGCCTAGCAGAAGGGGTCCCTGAGCAGGGGTTTTCAGTCGGTGATGGCGGGGAGGCTGAGCGACTTCCACTGGTCGCCGGTCCAGAACTCCCAGACAGCTACGTCGGGGTCGCTGGCCTTCAGGTCGCGGGCGATCCGTGGCAGGAACGGGGAGTCGGAGCGGTCGAGCCAGACCGGCGGGACGCCGACGGCGACGCTGACGGCGGGCAACCCGTCCTCCTCGAACCCGCGGATGAGGCTCGCGCGCCGACGCGCGCACTTCGCGACTTCCTGGGCCGTCTCGTGCTCGGTGATGAGGTGGTCCAGCACCTCCTCCTCGAACAGCGGTTCTCCGTCCATCCGGCAGGCGGCGGCGAAGCTGTGAACAGCCTGGCGGTCGGCGGCGGTGGCCGGGAAGAACCAGGTGCCTCCGCCGTTGCCCTCGTTCTCGATGACGCCCACGCAGCGGTCCCTCTCGCAAAGGGTGGCGTTGTAGGCGATGCCGCAGCGCGTCGTCACCTGCTGGAAGTCGGCGAGGGTGTAGCGGTCGTGGGGGACGTGCAGCCCGGTGTGGGGCAGCTTGATCAGGTCGGTCATGGGTTCCTCTCGCAAGGTGGGGCACCACCTGTAGGTGGTGCCGGGACGTGGCGGCGCACGGTGCCGGCCACGGGCGGCCGTCCGTCGCCCGTGGTGGGCAGTGACCACCGTGGGGCGCGGCCGCGCCGGGGTGCCTGGGGCCTGTCGGCGCGGCCGCGCTCCGCGATGGTCAGTTCCGAGCGGGGCCGCAGCGTCCCGGCGGAGTGCCGGGGCGCTGCGGCCGGGGTTCGAGTGTCAGGCGGCGGCGGGCGGCGCCTGCGGGGCGGAGGCGGCGGCCTGCTCGGCCTCCTCCCTGACCACATCCAGGGCGGCGGCCATAAGCGGGGCCTCGCGGTCCTCCCGTTCGATCTCCTCGGCGGTCTTGTACTCGGCGCGCACGGCCTTGTAGACGGCTGCCGTTACCTCCGCCGTGGCAAGCCTCGCCCGCTTCATGTGCCGCGCGGTCGCGGTCGTGGCGGCTTCGTACTCCTCGCGGGCCCGGGTCACCTTCGTCCCGTAGTAGAAGGTGCTCCCGAACTCGTGCCGCTGAAGCTCGGCCCGGATGACCCGCTCGATGATCGGCAGCCCGTCCCGCATGGTCTTGTTCACTTCGCTCTGCCGCATCTGCCCGGCCTTCACGTAGGGCTGCAGCGCGTCTCGGGCAGCGCGCTCGGCAGCGGTCATGGTTCGGCCCATGGGGTCCTCCAGTATGGGTTTCGAGTGGTCGCGCCGGTCGGGGCGCCACCCCCTTCCAGCAAGCTCAATATTACCAGCTTTAAGCCGGCTTCGAAAGCGGGAAAGGGTGCCTCACCTGGACTTTTCCGGGTCAGCCGCCGGAGTGGATCGGGCGATGCGGAGCAGAGTGTCCACCACCGTTACCGGCTCGTCGAAGAGCGTGACGGTGATGCGGTTGAACGCCAGGCGGGCGCTGCCGCGCTCATCCTCGTCGGCGCGGCGGTAGTCAATCCGGCACTCCTCGGTGGACTCGGAGAGGAAGGCGAGCGTGGGCCACGGGTCGTCAAGGCAGACGCAGCCGTGATCGTGGCGGCACTCGTCGCGGTCCTCGGCCCATGTCCGCATCTGCTCGTAGGCGGCCGGGGTGATGCCGGTCAGCGTGACGTGCGCGCGGTCGCCGTGCGACTCGGACAGGATGTGCGCGGTGAAGTGCGCGGACCTGACCACGCACCAGGTATCGCCGTGCTGCTCGTGCGAGCCGTCGTGGATGCGGCCCCGGCCGCCATCCGCCTCGATCAGGATCAGGGCGGCGGTGTGCGCGGCGGCCTTGGCGGCCGCGCGGGCGGCCTCGACGGCCATGCGCAGGCTGGTGGAACTGGCTTCGCACATGGTGGTGTTCATCGGGTTCCTTGTCGTGGAGAAGGTGCCCTGCGGGCGCGGCCCGGGAGGTACCGGAGTGCGGGATGCGCGCCGGGGGCGGTGAAAACGTGCGGCCGTCGCCCGGCGGCCGGCTGGCGGACGGACGGGCGCGCGGTGGGGTCGGTCGGGGAGTGGTCGGCGCGGCCGCCGCCGGTTACCGCTCGGCGGCGGCCGCCGCGCTCACCACGTGCGGTGGGCCCATCGGCCGGGGTCGGCCTGGACGGCGGCTCGGTGGGCGGCAATGGCCGGTCACCCGGTCGCGGTCGGTGCCTCCGCCTCCCACGTATCGCGGGCACTCGTCGCAGATCACGCGGTAGATCGGCACCTCCCCGACCTCTTGGCCGCGCGTCGCGGGGCGGGGCGCGACGCTGCCGGGCGTCCACCGGGCTCCGGCGGTCGGGTCCGGGTGCTTCGCCGCGTGCATCCGTACGTCCCACATGTGGGCGTCGCGGTCGTCCGTGACCTTCCCGGCCCATGAGGGGCACCGGTCGCAGGTGGCCCCGTACAGCGGCGTAGTGGCGACTGCGCGGACGTGAATGGTGGGGGTGGCGGTCGCGGTGGTCACCGGGGCCTCTCTCTGGCTGGCTGAACGGGGCGGGTTTCGAGGGGCCGGGGCGGCGGTGCCATCCGCCGCCCCGGCCGGGCGTATCAGTTCATGTCCCAGTCAACGCGGCGGCGCGTGACCGGGGTAAGGGCGCGCTCCATGCGGAGGGCCTGGCGGCGGGCCGGGTCGCGGCGGTACGCGGTGGTGGAGAGTGCCGCGCGGACGGCGGCGCGGTCCGCGCGGTGGGTGGCGGTCTGGTACGCCTTCCGCGTGCCGGGCTTGGTCGCCCACACGCTCGCGCTCCGGCTGTACTGCGGGTTCCCGTCGTCGAGCCGTACGGCCGTCGTCAGCATTCCGGCGCGGGCGGCGGCCTGGTCGTTGACCCCGAGTGCGCGGGTGGGGTTGCCCTTGCGGACCGGGCGGGGGCGGCGGTGGTGGTCGGTGCGGGACATGGTGTCCTCCTGCGGTTGCTGGGTTTCGAGTGGTGGTGTCGGCCGGGGAGCCACCCCCTTCCAATAAGCTCAATATTACCAGCATTGAGCCGGATTGGCGAGCGGAAAAGGGGGCCTGACCAGGTATTTCCAGGCCCCCGCCCGCGTTTCGTCAGGCCGCGTCATAGAAGAATGTCGGCCGGTCGACCGGGCGGCGCTCGCCCCATGCGGGGCGGTCGGCGGGGTCGGTGAAGGTCAGGTTCGCGCTCACGGCCTCCTCGCCGCGCGGCTCCTCGGCAATGCCGTTCGCGGTGGCCCAGGCTCGGGCGGCAGCGATCGTGCCGGTCTCCTCCCCCTCGAACGTGACGACCATGGCCACGTCGGAGCCGAAGAACAGCGACAGGTCGTAGCGGACCTCCTCCAGGGCCCGGCGCACCAGATCCGGGTCAACGTCGGGGACACCGGCGACCAGGATGCGCTGGACGGGAGCCAGGTGCGGCTCCGGCTTCGCGTCGCACGTGCAGGTGAAGAGCTGGGGGGCGCGGGTCGCGGTCGCGGTCATGTCGTCTGCCTCCGGTGTGAGTTTCGAGTGGTTCTCGTTGTCCGGGGTGCCACCCCCTTCCAACAAGCTCTATATTACCAGTATTGGGCCGGATCGCATAGCCGAAAAGGGGGTCTGACCAGGGTTTTTCCCGGAAGTTCCATGATCTTTCAGGAGGCGTCCGGGCCTCCGCCGACCCCCCTCCCAGCCAGCCGTCTTTCCCTCCCCCGGCCCCGGGCCGGCCCGCACCCTTCGACGTCGCGCAGCTCCTCCAGGCCCTCCTCGACCTCAGCCCCTCACCCCGGCCACCACGGCGCCGGCGGACGACGA
>NZ_JBIBSF010000017.1:0-79046 GCF_043077165.1 Streptomyces kanasensis | reverse complement strand
TTTCCGGCGGTTCCAACCCTACCAGATCCGTTTTCCGTTCCGTTTCCGGTTCGGATTTCATTTCCGGTGGCCGTTGGGGGCCTTTGCCTTTCGGCTTGATCCGACTTTATCAGACTGATCTCCACCGAATTACCGGCGGGGGATCCAGATAAAGGGAATCGATCGACTCCGGCGAGAACCTGATGGGTTCCGTCTCGGAGCGAGAGAGAATCTAGCCGTCGCGCTCGAACTTGTCCAGTCCGACGCAACCGTTCAAATCTACCTCCCCACCGCTCCCGTGTCAACAGGTTTGGCGGGCGAAGAGGACAGTAGCAGGTCGGCCGGGTCCGACGCACATCAGGCGGCGGTCGGCAGCTCGGCGCTGCGGTCGGCGGCCTCCACGTCTCCGTCCTCGCCGGCCCGCGACGCTCGGCCGCCGAGGACGTACACGTACAGGAGGAACGCCGTCTCCGCGGCGACGCCGATGCCGATGCGGGCCCAGGTGGGCAGGCCGGACGGGGTCACGAAGCCTTCGATGAGGCCGGCCACGAACAGGACCAGTGCCAGGCCGACGGCCATGCCCACGGCGGCCCTGCCCTGCTGCGCGAGGGCCGTGCGGCGGGAGTGCGGGCCCGGGTCGATGAGTGTCCAGCCCAGGCGCAGGCCGGTCCCGGCGGCGACGAAGACGGCGGTGAGTTCCAGCAGGCCGTGCGGGAGGACCAGGCCGAGGAAGGTGTCGAGGCGGCCGGCGGATGACATGAGGCCGATGCCGACGCCGAGGTTGAGCATGTTGAGGAAGAGGATCCACAGCACGGGGACGCAGAGGAAGGCGCCGAGGACGAGGCACAGCGCGGCGGCGCGGGCGTTGTTCGTCCACACCTGGGCGGCGAAGGAGGCCGCCGGGTGGCTGGAGTAGTAGGTCTCGTACTCGCCGCCGGGGCGGGTCATCTGGCGGAGTTCGTCCGGGGCCGCGATGGCGGACTGGACCTCGGGGTGGGCGCCGATCCACCAGCCGATGAGCGCGGCGAGCAGGGTGGAGAGCACCGCCGTGGGGACCCACCAGTGGCGGGAACGGTAGACGGCGGCGGGGAAGCCGGTGGTCAGGAAGTGCGCGGCGTCGCGCCAGGAGGCGCGGCGGGTTCCCGTGACGGTGGCACGGGCCCGGGCGACGAGCTGGGTGAGGCGCGCGGTGAGCGCGGGGTCCGGCGCGGTGGTCTGGACGACGGAGAGGTGGGTGGCGGTGCGCTGGTAGAGCGCGACGAGTTCGTCCGCTTCGGCGCCGGTGAGGCGGCGCCCACGGCCCAGGAGGTGGTCCAGGCGGTCCCACTCGGCTCGGTGGGCGGTGACGTAGACGTCGAGGTCCATGATCGGCTGCGGCTCCTGGGCACGGGATGCGTACGGTGCGTACTCCTGCGGCGCGTTGTCGGCCAGCTTGGCAGACTGGCGTGGGGAGCGGTCGGGCGAGGTCGGAGAAGGGGTGGGCGGCGTGAGTGAGGTCGTGACGGGGGACGCGGTCGTCCTGGGTTTGCGGCCGGCGCGGCTGCCGAGCCGGGCGTTGGCCCTGTTCATCGACCTGGTGGTGGTGTGGGCGGCGTTCCTGGCGGTGTCCATCGGGCTCGCGTTCGCCACGGCGTCGTTGGACGAGGCTGCGGCGATGGCGGTGTCGATCGCGTCGTTCCTGCTGGTTCTGGTGGGTGGGCCGATAGCCGTGGAGACGTTGAGTCACGGGAGGTCGCTGGGGAAGCTGGCGTGCGGGTTGCGTGTGGTGCGGGATGACGGGGGGCCCATCCGGTTCCGGCACGCGCTGGTGCGGGGGCTGATCGGGATGGTGGAGATCCTGATGAGCTTCGGGGTGATCGCGTGTGTCGCCTCCCTGGTGTCGGCGCGCGGGCGGCGGGTCGGTGACGTGTTCGCGGGGACGCTGGTGGTGCGGGAGCGGGTGCCGGTGGGGCGTACGGCGCCGGTGCCTCCGCCGCCGCCGTGGCTGGTGGGGCGGTTCACGCAGCTCGACCTGTCGGCGGTGCCGGACGCGCTGTGGCTGGGGATACGGCAGTACCTGACGCGGATGGGGCAGTTGGACCCGGCGGCCGGGCGGGTGCTGGCCGAGCGGCTGGCGGATGAGTTGGTGGCCCGTACGGGGACGCCTCCGCCGCCGGGGGTGCCCGCTGCGGCGTTCCTGGCGGCCGTGGTGCACGAGCGGCAGACGCGGGACGCGCGGCGTGTGGCGCCGGGCGTGGGTTCGGCGGGCGCGGGGGTGGCCGGGCCGGGGGCGCCGGGGCCGGGTGGCTCGGGGTCGGGCGGTGCCGGTGGCGTGGGGGTGGCCGGGTCCGGGTTCCGTGGCGGGGCCGGTTCCGGGGCCGGGACCGGGGCGGTGGTGGCGGCTGGTGGCGGGGACTCCGGACGGGCGGCTGTGGGCGGGTCGGACGGGGCGGACCGGGCCGGCTCGTCCGCGACCGGGTTCGCGCCGCCCGCGTAGGCGGTCCCGGTACGGGCCGCTCCCGCGTGGGCCACTGCCGCGGGCCGTGGAGTGCACGGTCGTAGGGCGGCGCGGTCTCGTGACGGCGCTGCGCGGCGCGGTCGTAGGCGGTGCGATTGCGGGGGTGGCGGAGGTGCCGCGGCGGGGGCGCGGGGTGGGCCGGTGCGGTTGCGGGGTGGTGCGGGCGTTCGACGTTGCGGGTGGCGGGCGGTGCCGGTGGGGGTCAGGTGAAGGTGGAGGGTGGGGTCTGCAGGTCCTCCAGCTCGATGCCGGGGGCCGCGAGGACGACGTCCCCGGCGATGTGGACGGTGTGTCGTTCGCCGGTGTCGAGGGTGGTGACCTCGTACTCGTCCACGGTCAGGGGGCCGTTGTCAGTGGGGTGCGTTTCACTCGTCACCAGGGCCCAGGACTGGTCGACGGTGAGGGGGGCGAGCACCGGGTCCGTGAGGGCGACGAGGCGGACGCGGGTGGCGCCGGCGCCCGGGGTGAGGCGCAGCAGTCGGGTCAGGGCGACGAGGAAGGCCGGGGAGGTGCCGGTGAAGGCGTGGGCGGGGACGTTGCCTTCGGTGGCGTGGTCGCCGGTGGGGTCGGTGCGGACCCAGGTGACGCCGTCGAGTGCGGCGCCGCGCACCTGCCAGCCGCCCGCGTGCAGTTCGAGGCGCAGGGGGCGGCCGAGGTCGTCGAGGGTGAGGTCGACGGAGCCGGCGTGGTCGCCGGAGGGGGTGGTGGTCTGCGCGACGTAGCGCCAGCCGGAGGGGCCGGGCGCGCAGTGGAAGTGTTCTTCACCGAGGGGGGTGTGGTCGTGCGGGTCGTGGAGCGAATAGCGGCCGCGGGGCATGGGTCCTCGGGGTTCTGGTCGGGGTCGCGGCGCCGGCGGTGACGGCGGTGCGCGCCGGCCGGGTCGGCCGGGTACGGGGCAGGCCCCCGGCACGGGGGTGCGGGGGCCTGCCTGGGTACCTGCTGCTGCGGCGGCTCGGGGGCCGCGGTGCCGGGCCGGGGCCCGGACGGATCAGTAGCGGTAGTGGTCCGGCTTGAAGGGGCCGTCGACCTTGACGCCGATGTAGTCGGCCTGCTCGGGGCGGAGCGTGGTGAGCTTGACGCCGAGCGCGTCGAGGTGGAGCCGGGCGACCTTCTCGTCGAGGTGCTTGGGCAGCACGTAGACGTCGGTCGGGTACTGCTCGGGCTTCGTGTACAGCTCGATCTGGGCCAGGGTCTGGTCCGCGAAGGAGTTGGACATCACGAAGGACGGGTGGCCGGTGGCGTTGCCCAGGTTCAGCAGGCGGCCCTCGGAGAGGACGATGATCTTCTTGCCGTCGGGGAAGGTCCAGGTGTGGACCTGCGGCTTGACCTCGTCCTTGACGATGCCGGGGATGCGGGCGAGGCCGGCCATGTCGATCTCGTTGTCGAAGTGGCCGATGTTGCCGACGATGGCCTGGTGCTTCATCTTGGCCATGTCCGAGGCCATGATGATGTCGCGGTTGCCGGTGGTGGTGATGAAGATGTCGGCCGTCTCGACGACCTCGTCGAGGGTCGTGACCTGGTAGCCGTCCATCGCCGCCTGGAGGGCGCAGATGGGGTCGATCTCGGTGACGATGACGCGGGCGCCCTGGCCGCGGAGGGATTCGGCGCAGCCCTTGCCGACGTCGCCGTAGCCGCAGATCACGGCGACCTTGCCGCCGATGAGGACGTCGGTGGCGCGGTTGATGCCGTCGACGAGGGAGTGGCGGCAGCCGTACTTGTTGTCGAACTTCGACTTCGTGACGGCGTCGTTGACGTTGATCGCCGGGAAGAGGAGCGTGCCGTCGCGGTGCATCTCGTACAGGCGGTGGACGCCCGTGGTGGTCTCCTCGGTGACGCCGCGGATCTCGGAGGCGAGACGGGTCCACTTCTGCGGGTTCTCGCCGAGGGTGCGGTTGAGGACGCGGAGGATGTGCGCGTACTCCTCGCTGTCCGCGGTGGAGGGGTCCGGAGCCTCGCCGGCCTTCTCGAACTCGACGCCCTTGTGGACGAGGAGGGTGGCGTCACCGCCGTCGTCGAGGATCATGTTGGGGCCGCCGGTGGCGGCGTCCGGCCAGGTCAGGGCCTGCTCGGTGCACCACCAGTACTCCTCCAGCGTCTCGCCCTTCCAGGCGAAGACGGGGACGCCCCGGGGGTTGTCGGGGGTGCCGTCGGGGCCCACGGCGATGGCGGCCGCGGCGTGGTCCTGGGTGGAGAAGATGTTGCAGGAGGCCCAGCGGACCCGCGCGCCGAGGGCGACGAGGGTCTCGATGAGCACGGCGGTCTGCACGGTCATGTGCAGGGAGCCGGTGATGCGGGCGCCGGCCAGGGGCTGGGTCGCGGCGTACTCCTCGCGGATCGCCATGAGGCCGGGCATCTCGTGCTCGGCGAGGGTGATCTCCTTGCGGCCGAACTCGGCCAGGGAGAGGTCGGCGACCTTGAAGTCCTGTCGGTTGTCGACAGTCGTCATTTCGGGCTGCTCCTCGTAGTACGGGTCGAGGTGGGTAGGGCTGGCTCCGCCGTGGCGGACACAAGGATGCCCGGGCACGCGCGGTGCAGTCGTCGGAGGCCCTCTCTCCCTCGGCCGGTCCGTCGGGACCGCCCGACCGCCATCAGCAGCGACGTCTGGCTCTTTTCGAATCTACACCGACGGGGTGCGCGGGCTTCAAGTCCGCCGGGGTGGGTTCCGGACGGTGAGGGGCCGGGAAGTCGCGCCGGGCGAGTCGGGCCGGGGGTGGGTGCGGCGGCCGGGGCGTACGCGGGCGCGGCCGGGGCGGGCCGGACAGTCCCGATGTCCGGGCGGGCCGGACAGTCCCGACGTCCCGACGGGCCGGCCCGTCCGGGGCAAGGGTCGGTCGGCTGCGCGGGCGGGCCGGGCGGGTGCGGGGAAGGCCCCGGCGTGGGAGCCGGGGCCTTCGGGTGCCGGGTGGACCGGCGGCGGTCACGAGGGACGGGTGCGCGGGTGCGGGTGGGTCAGTGGGTGCCCTTGAAGATGTCCGGCTCCAGGTAGATCACCCGGGCGATGGGGACGGCCTCGCGGATGCGCGCCTCGGCGGCGTCGATGGCTGCGGCCACCTGGGAGGCGGTCTCGTCGTGCTGGACGGCGATCTTGGCGGCGACGAGGAGCTCCTCGGGGCCGAGGTGGAGGGTGCGCATGTGGATGATGCCGGTGACGGTGGTGCCGTCGACCACGGCCTTCTCGATCTTCCGGACCTCCTCGATGCCGGCGGACTCGCCGAGGAGGAGCGACTTGGTCTCGACGGCGAGGACGATCGCGATGAGGATCAGCAGGACGCCGATGCAGAGGGTGCCGATGCCGTCCCAGACGCCGTCGCCGGTGACGAGGGCGAGGCTGACGCCGACGAGGGCGAGGATCAGGCCGATGAGGGCGCCGAGGTCCTCCAGGAGGACGACGGGCAGCTCGGGGGCCTTGGCGGTGCGGACGAAGTCCTTCCAGGAGCGCTTGCCGCGGACCTCGTTGGACTCCTTGATCGCGGTGCGGAAGGAGAACGTCTCGGCGATGATCGCGAAGACGAGGACGCCGACGGGCCAGTACCAGGCCGTGATCTCGTGCGGGTGCTTGATCTTCTCGTAGCCCTCGTAGAGCGCGAACATGCCGCCGACGGAGAAGAGGACGATGGAGACGAGGAAGGCGTAGATGTACCGCTCGCGGCCGTAGCCGAAGGGGTGCTGCGGCGTCGCGTCCCGCTGCGCCTTCTTGCCGCCGAGGAGGAGGAGTCCCTGGTTGCCGGAGTCGGCGAGCGAGTGCACCGACTCGGCGAGCATCGACGACGAACCACTGAAGAGGAACGCCACGAACTTGCTCACCGCGATCGCCAGGTTGGCAACGAGTGCCGCCACGATCGCCTTGGTTCCGCCTGACGCGCTCATGCGTGTCCTGTCCCTTCGCCGGTCCCCGGTGGGCCCGTGTGTTCGGCCTGATCTTTACGGCGGGTCATTGTTGCAGCCCCGGGGAGCGGGGGTGACTCAGGCCACCACGGTGGCCCGGAAGAGGGTGCCGGCGCCGGACAGTTCGACGGGTTCGCCGGCCGGGACGAACACGGACCGGCCCGGGGCGAGGGTGTGGTCGCCGACGCGGGGGGTACCGGCGGTGGCGAGGAGGATCTGCGGGGTGGGGACGGTCAGGTCCACGGGGGCCGCGCCTTCGGGACGGGCGTAGCGGGAGAGGCGGAACTCGTCGACGGGGGTGTCGTAGACCTCCTCGCCGGAGGGGGACGCCTCGGGGCGCAGGATCCCGGGGTCGCCGGCGGTGAAGCGGACCACGCGCAGGAGTTCGGGGACGTCCACGTGCTTGGGGGTGAGGCCGCAGCGCAGGACGTTGTCGGAGTTGGCCATGACCTCGACGCCGAGTCCGCTGACGTAGGCGTGCGGGACGCCCGCGGCGAGGTAGAGGCCCTCACCGGGCTGGAGCAGGACGTGGTTGAGCAGGAGCGCGGCGAGGACGCCGCGGTCACCGGGGTGGTGGTGGGCGAGCGCGGCGTACGGGGCGTGGGCGCCGCCGAGGCGCTCGCAGGCGGCCGCGGTCTCGGTGACGGTGGCGGCCATGGCCTCGGGGTCGGCGGTGAGGACGGCGGTGAGGACTTCGCGGAGGGCGGCGTCCTCGGGGCGGGCGTGGAGGAGGTCCACGTACGGCTTGAGGGAGTCGACATCGAGCGCGGCGAGGAAGTCGGCGGTCTGGACGGGGTCGCGGAAGCCGCAGAAGCCTTCGAAGGGCGTGAGGGCGCAGATCAGCTCGGGCTTGTGGTTGCCGTCGCGGTAGTTGCGGTGGGGGGCGTCGAGGGGGATGCCCGCGCGCTCCTCGGCGGCGTGGCCGGCCCGGGCCCGGCCGGGGTCGGGGTGGACCTGGAGGGAGAGGGGGGCCGCGGCGGCCAGGAGCTTGAGGAGGAAGGGCAGGCGGGGGCCGAACCGGGCGACCGTGGCGGGGCCGAGTTCCCTCTCCGGGTCGGCGGCGATGACGGCGGTCAGCGGTACCTCGCGGTCGCCGTCGGGGGTGGGGCGGGTGACGCGGGAGGGTGCGCCGGGATGGGCGCCCATCCACATCTCGGCCTGGGGCTCACCGGTGGGGGCGGTGCCGAGCAGTTCCGGAATGGCCGTCGTGGAGCCCCAGGCGTAGGGGCGGACGGTGTTGGAGAGGCGGTCCATGGCGGTGCTTTCGTGTGCGTGCCGGGCGGGCGGGGCCGGCGCGGCCCCGGGCCGGGTGCCGGGCGGTGGGTCGGTGGTGCCGGCCCCCGCGCCGGGTGCCGGGCGGGTGGCCGGCGGCATGCCGGGCGAGGCGCCGGGCCGGGTGCCTGGCGGGGGCGGGTGGTGGTCGGGTGGTGAGTCGGTGGGCCCTGGGGCGGGCCCTCGGGCTTGGCGGCGGCCGGGGTGCGACCGGTGTGGCGGGTCCGCACTGCCGGCCGGGGGTGGGGCCGCGGTGCCGGGCCGGGGGTGGTGGACCGGGGTGCCGGGCCGGGGGTGGTGGACCGCGGTGCCGGGCCGGGGGTGGTGGACCGGGGGTGGTGGACCGGGGTGCCGGGCCGGTGGCGCCGGGTCGGGGTGGTGCGCCCGGTGGTGGCGCCGGGGCGGGCCGGTCCGGGCGGCGGCGGGCCGGTGGGGCTCAGGCTCGTCCGGCGGAGGCCAGGGCGAGGTAGCAGGCGGCGAAGTCGGTGACGGCGAGCAGCTCGGCGAGGGCTTCGAGCTCGCTGCCCTCCTCCGGTTCGAGTTCGCTGATGGCCGTGTCGTGGCCGAGGGCCAGTTCCCGGGCGGCGGGGGCGGCGGTGAGGCCGCCGGCGTCGACCGGCCGGTCGCGCAGGAGGACGACGCGGGCGTGCAGGGCCTGCGGGTCCTCGATGCGGTCGCGGAAGAAGTCGTCGGGGTCGGCACCCGCGGCGAAGTCCCCGGCGAGGAGGCCGCCGTGGGCGGGGAGCGCCTCGGGCAGTTCGCCGGCGAGTGCCGGGCGGCCGGCGATCTCGGCGAGGACGGCGGCGAAGCGGCGGCCGACGGGGGCGGCGGCGGTGCCCTCGGTCCAGATGAGGGGCAGGGTGTCGGCGAGCTCCGCGGCGAGGGTCTTGGCCGGGTTTCCGTACGTGGCGACGGCGGGGCCGCAGCGTTCGGCGACGCGGTCGAGGCGGTCGGCGACCTTCTCCAGGGCGTCGGCGGGCGCGGTGAACAAGCCGACGCGGTCCAGGAGGGCGAGGAGCGGCGTGAGCAGCGCCCACAGGGCACCGGGGCCCGGGGCCTGCTGGGCCTCCTCCTCGTACCGCTCGTGAGGTGCGGCGGCCAGGGGGACGACGAGGCCGTGGGTGCCGTCGACGGCCTCGGCGATCGGGGAGCCCTCGGGGGCGACGGAGACGACGGTGACGCCCCGGCGGTACGCCTGCTCGGCGAGGAGGGCGAGGCCGGGTTCGGAACCGTCGGTGGTCGGGATGAGCAGCAGGTCCACGGGGCCGGCCCAGCCCGGCAGGGTCCAGCGCAGGGCGCCGGCGGCCGGGGCGACACCGGTGGGGTGCAACCGGGTCACGGGTGCGGACGCCCCGGCGAGGGCCGCGATCAGGTCGGCGACGCCGTTCGCGGCCGTACCGGTACCGGCCACGAGGACGGTGCGGGGGCGGCCTTCGGCCTGGAGGGCGGTGACTCCGGCCTCGGTCGCGTGCCGGGCCGCGGTGCGTACGCGGGCCCCGGCCTCGGCGGCGCCGCGCAGGAGGCCGCGGCGGTCGGCCCGGGCGAGGGCTTCGGGGTCGTCGAGCAGCGACTCGTCGAGCATGGGCGGGGGCCTCCGATCGCCGTTGCGGGGTGTCGCCGGGGCGGTGCGCGTCGCGGGTCAGGCGGGCCGGCGGGCCTCGTCGACGAGGAGCACCGGGATGCCGTCCCGTACGGGGTACGCCAGGCCGCAGCCGTCGCCGGTGCAGAGCAGCTCGGGGGTCTCGTCGGTGGTGCGGTCGGCGAGGGGGGCGCGGCAGGCCGGGCAGGCGAGGATGTCCAGGAGGCCGGCTTCGAGCGGCATGGGGTGGGTCCCTTCGGGTGCGTCGGCGCCGGGCGGCGGCCGGTCGGTGCGGCGGCCGGTGGGTCCGGGCGCGTACCGGGTGGCCGGTGCGGCGTCGTGGTGTGCTGCGTTCGTGCGCGTCGTGCGTGCCGCGTCGTGGTGCGCCGGGTACGTGCTGTGTACGGGCTGCGCCGGTGTACGTGGCGACGCCAGCCTACCGCCGGGGGGCGGGGGACGGGTGGTGGCGCGGGCCCCGGGCGGGGTGGCCGCCCGGGGTGGTGTGCGCGTCGTCCCTCCCGCAGGGGAGGGTGGCGCGGGGGGTGGCGTCAGGAGGCGCGGACGAGGGTGAGGACCTCGTCGCGGATCTTCGCCATGGTGGGCTCGTCCTGGGCCTCGACGTTGAGGCGGAGCAGCGGTTCGGTGTTGGACGCCCGCAGGTTGAACCACCAGCCGTCGCCCTGGACGGTGAGGCCGTCCAGCTCGTCGGTGGTGACGCCGTCGCGGCCGGCGAAGGACTCGCGTACGGCGGCGGCGCTGGCGGCCTGGTCGGCGACGGTGGAGTTGATCTCGCCGGACCCGGCGTACCGGTCGTACTCGGCGACCAGGGCGGACAGCGTGCCCTCCTGCCCGCCGAGCGCCGCGAGGACGTGGAGGGCGGCGAGCATGCCGGTGTCGGCGTTCCAGAAGTCGCGGAAGTAGTAGTGCGCCGAGTGCTCACCGCCGAAGATGGCGCCCGTGCGGGCCATCTCCGCCTTGATGAAGGAGTGGCCGACGCGGGTGCGGACGGGCGTGCCGCCGTTCTCGCGGACGACCTCCGGCACGGAAAGCGACGTGATCAGGTTGTGGATGACCGTGCCGCCGGGGTGCTTGGCCAGCTCGCGGGCGGCGACGAGGGCGGTGACGGCGGACGGGGAGACGGGCTCGCCCCTCTCGTCCACGACGAAACAGCGGTCGGCGTCGCCGTCGAAGGCCAGGCCCAGGTCGGCGCCCTCTTCGCGGACGCGCTGCTGGAGGTCGACGATGTTGGCCGGGTCGAGGGGGTTGGCCTCGTGGTTGGGGAACGTGCCGTCAAGCTCGAAGTACATCGGGACGAGCGTGAGGGGCAGGCCCTCGAAGACGGTGGGGACGGTGTGGCCGCCCATGCCGTTGCCCGCGTCGACGACGACCTTCAGGGGGCGGATGGACGTGAGGTCGACCAGCGACTTCAGGTACGCCGCGTAGTCGGTGAGGGTGTCGGTCCGGGTGATCTCGCCGGGGGTGGCGGCCGGTGCCGGGGCGCCGGAGTCGCGCCAGCCCTCGACCAGCGCGCGGATCTCGCCGAGGCCGCTGTCCTGGCCGATCGGGGCGGCGCCGGCGCGGCACATCTTGATGCCGTTGTACTGGGCCGGGTTGTGGGACGCCGTGAACATGGCGCCCGGCAGGCCGAGGTGCCCCGACGCGAAGTACAGCTGGTCGGTGGAGCACAGTCCGATCAGGGTGACGTCGGCGCCCTGGGCGGCCGCCCCGCGCGCGAAGGCGCCGGACAGGCCGGGTGACGAGGGGCGCATGTCGTGGCCGACGACGACGGCGTCGGCGCCGGTCACGCGGACGAAGGCGGCGCCGAACAGCTCGGCGAGCACCTCGTCCCACTGATCCGGCACCACTCCGCGGACGTCGTACGCCTTGACGATCTGCGACAGATCAGCAGTCACTGACCAACCTCCTGCGAGCCTGTGTGGAGTACACAAGCTACCCGCCGGTGTCACGGAGAAGCGCGGAGGGACGTACCGAGGCGTATCGACGGGCGCGGGGCCCGGGCGGCCCCGGGGTGGGCCGGGCGGGGGCGGACCTGGGGGCAGGCGTCGTCAGGAGTCCGGGGAGCGCAGCACACGCAGGTGACCGCGGCGGCCGACCTCGACGGGGTCCCCGCCGCGGCCGCCGGTCTTGCCGCCGGCCTGGGCCGTGCGTTCCTGCGGGCGGGCGGCCTCGCGCACGGCGTTGGCGAGGGCCTCCAGATCGTCACCGCTGGGGCGCGAGGGGCCGGAGGCGTCGGAGAGGCGGACGACCTCCCAGCCGCGGGGCGCGGTGAGGCGCTCGCTGTGCTCGGCGCACAGGTCGTAGCAGTGGGGTTCGGCGTAGGTGGCGAGCGGGCCGAGGACCGCGGTCGAGTCGGCATAGACGTACGTCAGTGTCGCGACGGCAGGGCGGCCGCACGCGGTGCGCGAACAGCGACGTACAGGGCTCACGACGTTGGACGGTACCGCACTCTTGAGCGGGCCGCGACGACTCTCCACCAGGTCACTCGCCCGTGTCGCGGTGTGACGTCGGGCACAGGGGGGTGTCGGAGGGCCG
Organism: Streptomyces kanasensis; assembly: GCF_043077165.1. Taxonomy (NCBI): domain Bacteria; kingdom Bacillati; phylum Actinomycetota; class Actinomycetes; order Kitasatosporales; family Streptomycetaceae; genus Streptomyces; species Streptomyces kanasensis. The sequence goes on along the minus strand of NZ_JBIBSF010000017.1, from coordinate 67,281 downwards.
TCGCGACCTGCGGTGACGGGTGCGCGAGGCGGTGCGGCGGGGTGCGGGGTGGCCGGTCCGGCGGAGGCGCGGCGGGTGGTCAGGGGGCTCGCGGGATGTGGGCCGATCGGGGAGGCGTACCGGATCGCGCCGGTGTGTGGCCGGATCGCGCCCCGGACGGTTCGCGGACAGGGGGGTGGGGCGGGGTGGCGGAGGGGTGGGTCGCCCGGGCCGGGATGGGGTGGCGGAGGGGTGCGGTGGCGGCGGGGCGGGTCGCCTGGCGCCGGGGTGGTGGGAGTGTGCGGGGCCACGCAGCGCGCTCGGGAGGGCTACGCTGCGTCAGGTGATGGACAGTCCCGGAGCACCCCGTCCGACCGAGCCCCGACCGCGCCGCCGTGACCGCCACGGCCGTGGGATGCGCGGGCCCGTGGCCCCGCCCCAGGTACCGCTGTCAGTCTCCCGTGGGGACACGTTCCGGGACCTGGTGCAGGACTCCGTGGAGCGGCTGGAGCGGCGGTGGCCGCAGCTCTCCGAGGTGGACTTCATGGTGCTGGAGGTGCCGGCCGCGCAGGAGGACTCGGTGCCGCTGGGCAGCTCGGCGCCCGCGACGCGCGAGGAACCCGCGCGCGTGGTCGTCTACCGGCGGCCGGTGGAGCTGCGCGCCAAGAGCCGCGACGAGCGGGCCCTGCTCGTCCACGAGGTGGTCGTCGAGCAGGTCGCGGACCTGCTGGGCCTGGCGCCGGAGTCGGTGGACCCGCGGTACGGGCAGGACTGACCGACGCCGGCCCTGCGGGCGGTCCTCCGCGGCTCGTTCCCCGACTGGTCCCGTCGGCGTCGCGCCCGCGGCGGTCCCGGTCGGTGGGTGGGGCCGGGGCCGTGGCGGGCCACCTCCTCGGGGTCGGCGGTCCGGGTGCGGCGTGAGGGAACCCGGGTGACGCCGCCGGCCCCTGCCGGGGCGCCCCGCCACGGCCCTTCCGCAGGCGGTCGGCCGGCTGACGGTCGGACCCCGGGCGTGGGCCTCCGGCGTCGTTCGGTCAGTCCTCCAGGACCGACAGGTCCTGTTCCGCGCGCGGGACGGCCACCCTGCCGCGGTCGTCGGCGAGGGTCTGGACGGTGAACATCGCGATGCCGTCCTGCGGCAGGGCCAGCATGCGCGCCGCGTGCACGGGGCCGCCGGAGACGGTCCGGACGGTCAGGGCGTAGGAGCCCTTGAGCCCGGCCGGCGCGGGCGGCGCCACGGACACGGTGGTGCCGGCCTTCACCGTGTACGTCTTGGTCGTGGGCGTGCCGCCCTCGGTGCCGGCCGACGCCGTCACCGAGACCTCGGCGGTCCCGGCGGGCGCGGTGAGCGAGAGGGTGGTGCCCTTCGCGCGGTTGTCGGCGACGGTCGCCTGCTCCCCCACCGGGCCGGTCGCCGGGATGAACGCGACCTCCTGCTTCTCGCCGGAGCCCCGGATCACGCGGAGCGCGGCCACGACGGGCGTGGCCCTGCCCTTCTGGGCGGGGGTGAGCAGCAGTGCGCCGGCCTCGCCGTTGGTGAGGCCCTTGAGGTCGGCGGAGGCGGTCATCCCTGACTTGACGCGGATCGTCTGCTGGACGGCGGGGGTGATGGTGCCGGTCGCGCCGACCAGCTGGATCTTCATCTCGGCGTCGTCCTCGCCCGGTGTGTAGGCGATGAGCTGGACGGACGTGGCGTCGGCGGGGATGCCCGGCAGGACGAGCGTGTCGGCCGGGTCGGCGGAGGCGGGCAGCCAGTCGCTGCCGAGCTGGTCGACGGCGGAGCGGACGACGGCGCCGACGCGGCCGCTGCGGGTGGTGACGTGGACCGTGACGTCGGAGGTGGCCGGGTCGGCGGTCAGCGTCGACAGCAGGACGGGGACGCTGGAGCGGGCGGGGACGGGGATGCCGTCGGTGAGCTGCGACTTGAGGGGGCCCTCGGGCCCGAACAGCTCGACGTCGACGACGGCGGCGCCGTCGTCGGGATTGGTGAGGTGGACGTAGTCGCGGCGGTTCTCGGCGGTGGAGGTGCCGGGGAACCAGAAGTCGGTGTCGGGCGCCGAGCACCCCACTCCGAGCAGGCCGCGCGCGCCGCCGGCCGGGACGAGCGTCGTCTGCTGGGTGGTCCAGCCGGGGGCGAGGCGGCCGGAGGCGACGCCGATGAGGGCGGGCGCGTCGGCGCCGTCCGCCTGCGCCGCGACGGGCTTGCCGGGTGCGGTGGCGGTGACGACGGCCTTCTCGGCGGCCGGCGGCTTCTTGGCGTCGGCCTGCTCGGCGTCCGCCTTCCGCTCGTCGGCCTTCTTGGGGGCGGCGGTCGTGTCCTGGACGGCGGCGGACGGCTTGAGCTCGGCCCTGTCCGGCACCTCCGGCCCACCGGCCCCACCCGTGCCGGGTGCCGTGCCACCGGGGGCGTCGTCGGCGGCGGGGGTGAAGGACGTGTACGTCGTCTCGGCGACCTCGGAGGAGCTCGGCGCGGGGCACAGCAGGCTGCTGCGCTCGACGGGCAGCCGGGCGGGCGCCGCGCCGGCGGAGGTGGCGGCGTCGGGGGCGGGCGCGGTGAGCGTGGCGACCCCGGTGAGGGCCGCCAGGGCCGTCGCGGCCGCGAGGAGGGAGAGGGTGCTGCGGTTCACTGGTGGCTGCTCCCGTCGGGACGCTGCTCGTTCTCGTACCCGTACGGGTCGTACTGGTCCTGCGGGTACGGGTACTGCGGGTCGGGCTGCTGCGGGTCGTACGGGCCGCCGTACGCGGACGGGTCGTACTGGCCGTACGCGGCGCCGTCGTGGGGCTGGGCGTACGGCTGCTGGGCGTAGGGCTGCTGGGCATACGGCTGCCCGTCGTACGGCTGGGCGTACGGCTGCTGGGCGTGGGCCGGTCCCGGGTCGCCGGGGGTGGGCGGGGCGTACGGCTCCTGGGGGGGCGCGCCGCCGTGGTCGGGGGCGGTCTGCGGGCCGGGGACGCCGCGGGTGCCCGAGGTGGCGTGGGTGGCGCCCCAGTCGGGGGCCGGGCGGGTGCCGGGGGCCGGCATGGCGTACGGGTCGGCGTCGGCCGCCGGGTCCGGCTCGGGGGCGTCGGTCCCGGTCTCGGCGGCGGCGCGCAGCCGGCGGGCTCGACGGCCGTCCCCGGTCGCGTCCTGGGCGGGGAGGGCGACGGCCTCTTCCGGCAGGTCGTCGTCGACGTCGCGGCGGCGGCCGGGCAGGGCGAGGACGAGCAGGACGACGGCGAGGGCGCACTGGGCCCAGATCCACGCGGTGTGGGTGAGGGGCGTCTCGTACGTCAGGTCGAGGCGGCCGCCTCGGGCGGGGAGTTCGAAGCCCTGGGCCCAGCCGTCGACGGTGGTCTTGTCCAGGGGCTCGCCGTCCAGGGTGGCCCGCCAGCCGTCGTCGGCGCGGTCCGCGATGCGCAGGATCCGGCCCTCGCCGCCTGCCGGGATGTCGCTGTGGGCCTCGACGGGACCGGAGCCGACGGGCTGGGGCTCGGCGGTTCCGGCGGCACCGGGGACGATGACGGCGCGGGCGACCTGACGGTCGACCCGCCACAGGGCGCTGCCGTCGCGCTGGCTGAGCCGGCTGAGCCCGGGGGTGGCGTCGAGGACGCGGCCCATCTCGCGCGGGGCACCGTCGCGGACGAGGACGTACCGGATGGCGAAGCCGCTCAGCTCGGCGGTCTGGTCGGCACCGGAGCCGGCGACGAGGTGGGCGACGACCTTGTCGAGGCGGGGGTCGCCGCCGGCCGTGGCGGTCAGCTCGGCGTCGCCGAGGCGGGCGCCGGAGCCGCGGACGAGGGCGTAGCCGACCTGGGCGGCGGAGGGGCCGTCGAGGACGAGGGTGCGCGGCTGGTCGCGGGTGGTGCTCTCCTCGGCGACGAACGCGGGGACCTGGGTGGGGTCGCGGCGTTCCAGTGGTCCGGCGGCGCCGCCGATCATCCACGTCGTGGCGGAGACCAGGGGGCCGATCGCGGCGGCGAGGGCGATGAGCGCGGCGACGGGCTGGCGCCAGCCGAAGTTCTGGGCGGCGACGCGGGTGCGGCCGCCCTCGGCGCCGAGCATGCCGGCGGCGAGCAGGGCGAGGCCGTACACGAGGGTGGCGGGGCCGGCCCAGCCGGTGGCGTGGTCGCCGGAGCCGTTGGTGAGGACGGCGAAGAGGAGGGCGACGAGGGCGACGGCCCAGGCGCAGTGGACGGCGAAGCGCCGCTCGGCGCGCAGCAGCGCGGCGAGGGCGGCGAGGACCAGGCCGATCAGGACGAGGCCGCCCACCGTGCGGGGGCCGCCGGGGCTGGTGCCGAGCAGGTCGAGCGCCGACGCCGGGCCGGTGCGGATCTGCGTGCCGGCCTCCGCGAGGAAGGCGGTCGGGTCGGTCAGCAGCGTCAGCGACCAGGGGGCGAGGAGCAGCAGGGGCGTGCCGGCGACGGCGACGAGGCGGAGCCCGTAGGCGGTGAAGTCGTCGCGGCGCAGGACGAGGGCCGCGACGCCGAGGACGACGGCGAGGGGCCAGACGACGGGTGTGAACGCCATCGTGAAGGTGAGCAGGAAGGCGTACGCCCAGGTGGCGCGCCAGCTGCCCCGGGGGGCGCCGGGGCCGCCGCCGCGCAGCCCGTAGGCGGCGACTGCGGCGCGGGCCGCCAGGGGCAGGACGATCGCGAGGACGGCGGTGCCGAGCCGGCCGGTCGCGAGGGCGCCGGTGGCGGCGGGCAGGAAGGCGTAGGCGGTGGCGCCCCACGCGCGCAGGAGCCGGGACTCTACGAGGGAGCGCGAGGCGAAGTAGGCCGTGAAACCGGCGAGCGGCACCGAGCAGACGAGCAGCACGGTCAGGGCGAAGCCGGTGGAGCCGAGGAAGAGCCCGGAGAGGCCGGCGAGCAGGGCGAGGTACGGCGGGGCGCTCTGGGTGCCGCCGGTGCCGAGGGGGTGCCAGGCGTCGGCGTACCGGCTCCACAGGTCGCCGACGGTGTCGGGGACGGGCAGGAGGGCGCCGCCGGCGAGGGAGCCCCCGCCGAAGAGGCCGCGGCAGGCGACGAGGGAGACGAGGAGGAGCAGGGCGAAGAGGACCGGGCCCGGCTTGCGGGCGATCTTCTTGAGCCGGGAGAACTGCTCGATCTCCAGGTAGTCGGCGTCGTCGCCGCCGGGGCCGGACTCGACGGCGCCGTGCCGCGAGCCTCCCGAGTCGGCGTCGCCGCCGCCCATGTTGGAGGCGACCTGCTCGACGGTGGCGCGGACGGTGGCGCCCGGGGGCGGGAAGAGGGGGCGCAGCTCGGCGGCGTCGACGGCGCGGGAGGCGCGTCTGCGGCGGGCGGCGATGATCCGCTCGGGGCGGAGCAGGACGCCGAAGAGGCCCATGACCTCGTCGACGGCCTGGACGGGCGCCTTGCCGACGAGGTAGGCGAGGGTGCGCAGCAGGGTGCCGAGCAGGAGCCGGACGAAGACGTACGGCAGGGCCGCTCCGCGCGCGTTGGCGAGGAGGGTGTAGACGGCGCCGGCCTTGTCGACGCGGTGGGGGTTGGCGACGGAGCGGCCGGCGCAGTCGACGGTGCGGCGCTCGCGGGATGCCGCCTCGGCGTGGCGGACGACGGCGTCCGGGGCGACGAGGACGCGGTGGCCCGCGGCGTGGACGCGCCAGCACAGGTCGACGTCGTCGCGCATGAGGGGCAGGCGGCGGTCGAAGCCGCCGAGCTCCTCGAAGACGTCGCGGCGGATGAGCATGCCGGCGCTGGAGACGGACAGGACGGGGCGGATCTGGTCGTGCTGCCCCTGGTCCTGCTCGCGGCGGTCCAGTCCGGTCCAGCGGCGGCCGCTGTTGGCGATGGAGACGCCGACCTCGAGGAGCTGCTTGCGGTCGTACCAGCCGAGGAGCTTGGGGCCGACGACGGCGGCGTACGCGTCGGAGTCGGCGACGCGCAGCAGCTCGGCGAGGGCGTCGGGGGCGGGGGCGCAGTCGTCGTGGAGGAGCCACAGCCACTGGACCGGTTCGCCGTGGGGCAGTTCCGGCTGGTCGTAGGCGTCGTCGCGCCAGGTCCTGCTGGCGGGGTCCCAGCCGCTGGGCCGCTTCAGGTACGGCAGGTCGTCGGGGCCGAGGACGGGCACGGAGCGCACGGCCTCGTCGACGGCGGCGCCGAAGCCGGTGCGGCGGGCAAGGTGCAGGACCCGCTCCTCTCCGACGGCCTCGCCGACGAGGCGGGCGGAGTCGTCGGCGCTGCCGGTGTCGGCGGCGACGGCGTACTGCACGGGCCGCTCCTGGCCGAGGAGTCCGGCGAGGGCGTCCGGCAGCCAGCGGGCCCCGTCGTGGGAGACGAGCACGGCGGTGACGACGTGCCGCGGGAACTCGGGCTGCTGCGGCGGGGATGCGGCGGAAAACGCGGCTGTGGTGGCGGACATCGAGGTACGGGCCCTCCGGCCGGGGGGTCGCCCGCGTCGCGGGGCGTCGGAGCGTCTTTGACGGGGCTCCACACTAATGGCTGGCACGACAGCGGTCCGCCGCCTGTGGACGGAGCACAGGCGGCGGACCGTTGGCGGGGTGTGGAGCGGTCGTTCCCCGCGGTCGGAAGGCCGTCGGGGACCGGGGGATCCGGGGATCCGGGGACCGGGGGATCCGGGGATCGGGGGTCGGCACGGGCCGGCGGGCGGGCCGGGCGGAAGCCGGGGCGGGGTGGCCCGGCTGCGGCCGGGCGGCGGCCGGGCGGCCTGGTGGCGGCGAACCGTGCGGTGACGGCCGGGGGCCCGGTGGCGGTGTCGGTGTCGGTGGAGTGGCCGGCGGCCCGGTCACGGCCGGGCAGCGGGGCGGCGGTCGGACGGCGTGGCCGGGTGGCGATGGCGGCCCCCTCGGCCCCCGGGTGGTGCCGGGGCGGCCCCGCGGGGGGCCCGGCGCCTGCCACGGCTGCTCACGGCGGGCCCGCAGGGCGCTGCCCACGGGTGCGGGGCTACCGGGCGCGGGCCCGGTCTCCGGCTGCCCGGGCGCCGGCGGGGCGCTCGCCGCGGGGGTCGGCCCCGGGCAGGGTCAGACGGCCGCCTTCTTCAGGCGGCGGCGCTCACGCTCGGAGAGACCGCCCCAGATTCCGAATCTCTCGTCGTTGGCCAGTGCGTATTCGAGGCATTCCGAACGGACTTCACAGGCGAGGCACACCTTCTTGGCCTCACGCGTGGATCCGCCCTTCTCGGGGAAGAAGGACTCGGGGTCGGTCTGGGCGCACAACGCGCGCTCCTGCCAGCCGAGTTCCTCGTCCGCGTCCTCGACCAGCAGTTCCTGGAACAACTCGGTCATGTGCGCCCCTCGTCTGTCATTAACGTCCCCGTGATGCCGCCGTTCGCAAATTCCGGCCGAACGACACGAGTGAAATTACAAGTGTGTAGCTCCGGGGCAGTCAAGCTGGGATCTGCTATTGGGCCCGGTATTCACTCTGCGGAACCAAAGGTGTGCGGAAAGTGTTCATATCGGTAAAAATGAGACACCCGCCGCTCCTTCCGCGCTCCGTCCATGACGTCTCTCCCGAGAAGGACGTCCCTAACGTCGGTCGTGTTGCGGCCGGTTCGCCGAAGCGATCCGGATCACAGTCAGGTCACGACCGCTCGCGGGCGTTTGCGCGGGTGGTTCCTGCGCCATGTGTCCCCGACCGCCGCCGCACAAACCTTTCTCCCCGCGCGGTAACCGGATGAGGTGAAACATTGCGCCCAAACCGGGCATCGGGTTGACAGCGGATTCGCGCCAGGCCACCTTTGAAGGCATGCCAGCGACCACAGCGCCCTTCGCGACCCACGTTGCCCGTGGGTTCCGCCGCGCTGTCCACGCTCGCTGTTGCTGTTCCTGCTGTTGATGCCCTAGCGCTCCAGCCCCCTCCCCCGGCGCGTCCCACGCCGCACGCGCGCACGTCCCGGTCCCCCGGGGCCCGCGCCCAGCCGCACCCGCACCGCCCTCCCGCAGACCACGCTCAGCCGAGGACACACCCCACCCATGAACAGCGACAGCGACCTCCAGATCGCCGGCGACATCCTCGCCGTCCAGCACCTCCTCCAGCCGGAGAAGGAGCACCCCGACACCGTCGCCGAGTACGCCGGGCTCGCCCGTTCCATCGCCGCCGACCGCTCCCGGTGGGCGCACCTCGTCGCGTACGACGCCACCACGCGCTGGTACCACCGGCTGCGCACCGGCCCCGGGTACGAGGTGTGGCTGCTGTCCTGGCTGCCCGGGCAGGGCACCGGCGGGACCCACGACCACGGCAGGTCGTCCGGTGTCCTGACCGTGCTGGAGGGGGAGCTGACGGAACGTACGGCGACGGGCGTACGGACGCTCGGCCGAGGTGCGCAGCGGGTCTTCGCGCCCGGTTACGCGCACGGAATCGTCAACGACTCGCTCGAACCGGCCGTCAGCCTGCACGTCTACTACCCGGGCCTGACCGAGATGCCGATGCACGAGGGCGCCGCGGTCTTCCACAGATCCGCCCCGCGTGCCCGGAGCGGGTCCTCCGCCTGACAAACTGCCCGCATGCGCATGGTGGTTCTGGCCGGTGGCATCGGTGGTGCCCGTTTCCTGCGCGGCCTCAAGCGGGCCGCGCCCGACGCGGACATCACGGTCATCGGCAACACGGGTGACGACATCCATCTGTTCGGGTTGAAGGTCTGCCCCGACCTCGACACGGTCATGTACACCCTCGGCGGTGGCATCGACGAGGAGCAGGGCTGGGGGCGGGCCGACGAGACCTTCCAGGTGAAGGCCGAACTCGCGGCGTACGGGGTGGGGCCCGAGTGGTTCGGCCTGGGCGACCGCGACTTCGCCACGCACATCGTCCGCACCCAGATGCTGGGCGCCGGTTATCCCCTGAGCGCCGTCACCGAGGCGCTGTGCGACCGGTGGCGGCCGGGCGTGCGGCTGCTGCCCATGTCGGACGACCGGGTGGAGACGCACGTCGCGGTCGAGCTGGACGGCGAGCGGCGGGCGGTCCACTTCCAGGAGTACTGGGTACGGCTGCGCGCCTCCGTCGACGCGCACGCGGTCGTGCCCGTCGGCGCGGAGCAGGCCAAGCCGGCGCCCGGCGTGCTGGAGGCGATCGCCGAGGCGGACGTGGTGCTCTTCCCGCCGTCCAACCCGGTGGTGAGCATCGGCACGATCCTCGCCGTGCCCGGCATCCGGGAGGCCGTCGCCGAGGCGGGCGTGCCGGTCGTCGGCCTGTCGCCGATCGTCGGGAACGCCCCGGTGCGCGGCATGGCCGACAAGGTCCTCGCCGCGGTCGGCGTCGAGGCGACGGCCTCGGCGGTCGCCCGGCACTACGGCTCGGGCCTGCTGGACGGCTGGCTCGTCGACACCGTCGACGCGGACGCGGTCGCCGAGGTGGAGGCCGCGGGCATCCGCTGCCGGGCCGTGCCGCTGATGATGACCGACGTGGAGGCGGCCGCGGCGATGGCCCGCGAGGCCCTCGCCCTCGCCGAGGAGGTACGGGGGTGACGGCCGGCTACCGGGTCTGGGCGCCGGCCGGGATACCGGAGGTCGCCGAGGGCGACGACCTCGCCGGGCTGATCGCCGCCGCCGAGCCCGACCTGGCCGACGGCGACGTCGTCCTCGTCACCTCCAAGATCGTGAGCAAGGCGGAGGGCCGGGTCGTCGCCGCCGCGGACCGCGAGGCCGCCATCGACGCCGAGACGGTCCGCGTCGTCGCCCGGCGCGGCGCCCTGCGGATCGTCGAGAACCGCAACGGCCTCGTCATGGCCGCGGCCGGGGTCGACGCGTCGAACACCCCCGCCGGGACGGTCCTGCTGCTGCCCGAGGACCCCGACGCCTCGGCACGGGCGCTCCGCGCCGGGCTGCGGGCCCTGCTCGGCGTCGACGTCGGCGTCGTCGTCACCGACACCTTCGGGCGGCCCTGGCGCAGCGGGCTGACGGACGTGGCGATCGGGGCGGCCGGGGTGCGCGTCCTGGACGACCTGCGCGGCGGTACCGACGCCCACGGCAACCCGCTCGTCGCGACGGTCGTGGCCAGCGCCGACGAGCTGGCCGCCGCCGGGGACCTGGTGAAGGGCAAGACCGCCGGGCGGCCCGTCGCCGTCGTGCGCGGCCTGCCGCACCTGGTGGCCGGGGACGGCGAGGACGCGCCCGGCGCGCGGGCCCTGGTGCGCGGCGCGGACGACGACATGTTCCGGCTCGGCACGTCGGAGGCGGTGCGCGAGGCCGTCACCCGACGCCGTACCGTGCGGGCCTTCACCGACGACCCGGTCGATCCCGGCGCCGTACGGCGCGCGGTCGCCGCCGCGGTGACGGCGCCCGCGCCGCACCACACCACGCCGTGGCGGTTCGTGCTGCTGGAGTCCGCGGAGTCGCGCCTACGGCTGCTGGACGCGATGCGCGACGCGTGGGTCGCCGACCTGCGGGCCGACGGGCTGGGCGAGGAGGCCATCGCCCGGCGGGTCCGCCGCGGGGACGTGCTGCGCGACGCGCCGTACCTGGTGGTGCCCTGCCTGGTGGCGACCGGCGCCCACCCGTACCCGGACGCGCGCCGGGCCGCCGCCGAGCGGGAGATGTTCGTCGTCGCGGCGGGGGCCGGCGTGCAGAACCTGCTGGTCGCGCTGGCGGGCGAGCGGCTCGGCTCGGCGTGGGTGTCGTCCACGATGTTCTGCCGCGACGTCGTACGGCGCGTGCTGGACCTGCCGGAGGAGTGGGACCCGATGGGCGCCGTCGCCGTCGGCCGCCCGGCGGAGCCCCCGCGCCCCCGCCCGGCCCGCGATCCGGAGGCGTTCCTCACGGTGCGGTGAGGTGGTGCGCGGCCCGGGTGCCGGGGTGCCGCCTGGTCCCGGCCGCTGTCGCCTGTCGCCTGGTCCCGGCCGTCCCGGCCGCGTGGTGCGGCCGCAGGTGCCGGGCCCGGGTGTCGTGGTGCGGGGCGTGCCGCGGTGGGTGGCGCTCGGTGGGGCCCGTGGCGGTCAGAGCGGGGCGATGTCGCGCGGGGTCATGCGCGGGGCGCGGCGGGGCGGGGTCCGGCCGCTGAGCAGGACCAGCCGGGCGGCCCGGTGGCGCTGGCCGGCGTACGGCTCCAGCAGCTCCAGCATCTGCGCGTCGTCGGCGTCCCGGCGGTCGGCCAGGGCGTGGCCGATGATGCCCGGCAGGTGGTAGTCGCCGGTCGACACCGCGTCCGGGGCGCCGTTGCTGCGCTGGACGGTCTCCGCTGACGTCCACGGGCCGATGCCCGGGACCAGCTCCAACCTGCGCCGGGCCGCCTCGGGCTCCATGCCGGCCGCCTCCTCCAGGCGGCGCGCCACCCGTACGGCGCGCAGCACGGTGGCGGAGCGCTTGCCGTCGACGCCCGCGCGGTGCCACTCCCACGACGGGACGAGCGCCCACGTCCGCGGCTCGGGCACCACGGCCAGGCGCAGCTCGGCGGGGGCGCCCGGCGCGGGCTCGCCGTACGCGCGAACCAGCAGCCGCCACGCCCGGTACGCCTCGTCGGTCGTGACCTTCTGCTCCAGGATCGAGGGGATGAGCGACTCCAGGACCAGCCCGGTGCGGAGCAGCCGCAGCCCGGGGCGGCGTCGCCGGGTCACGGCGAGCAGCCGGTGGCGGGGCGTGAACGCGTCCGGCTCGTCCAGGGAGCCGAGCAGGACCGGCAGCCGGTCCAGGAGCCAGTCCGCGCCGGCGCCCCACGCGTCCGCCTCGACCGTGCCGCCGCGTGCGGTGACGCGCAGCGTGCCGGGGCCCTCCGGCGTCCGGCAGGTGCGCCAGAACGCGCCGTCGGGCGTCGCCCGGTACGTGGGGTCGGCCGGGCCGCGGCGCAGCGGGCCGAGGGTGAGACCGAGGTCCAGCGGCCAGGGCGGGGACCACACGCGGTGGCGGGGGCTGTGCTGCCCGCCCGCCTGCGGGGGCACGACGGGCCGCCGGCCTCCGGAGGCTCCTCCCCGTCCCTCGCCGGGCGTCCCGGCGGACGCGGACGGCCCGCCTGACGCGGGCTGCGGGCCGGCGGCGGGGCGGGGTCCACGGTGTCCGGGTACGCCGGTGGCGCCGCCGCGCACGGTCGTGCGCGGGGGGCGGGGGGCGTAGCGGCCGGCCACGGGGGCTCCTGCGGTGGGGACGCGGAGGTCCGGGGGGTCCGGAAGTCCGGGAGTCGTCGGGTGCGGGGTCCCGAACAGGGTAAGCCCGCACCGCTCGACTGTCCCCGCCCCCGCCCACCGGCCGTGAGGAGGCGCCCACCGCGCCCCGGGCCACCCCGCCGGCGGCAGCCGAGGGGCCCACGCACCGGCGGGCCCACACGCCGACGGGCCCACACGCCGACGCGTCGGCGGGGGCCTACTGGCCGGAGGAGAAGCGCACCGCGCCGGCGGGCAGGCGGGCGCCGCGCCACACGCCCACGCCCACGCCCACGCCCCGGAGAGCAGACCCACCGCGCCCAGGGCCACCCGGCGGCAGCCGAGGGGCCCACGCACCGGCCCCACACGCCGACACGTCGGCGGGGAGACCCACCGGGCCGCCCGGCCGGCCGCGCGGGGGCCTACTGGTCGGAGGAGAAGCGCACCGCGCCGGCGGGCAGGTGGGCGCCGCACCAGACGCGTACGCCGTCGCGCAGCTCGTTGTCCGCGCCGACGTGGGCGCCGTCGCCGATCACCGCGCCGTGCAGCACGGTCCGGGCGCCGATCCGGGCGCCCTCCCCGACGAGCGAGTCCGTGACGACCGCGCCGGGCTCCACGACGGCGCCCGCCATGACGGCGCTGCCGTCGATCCGCGCGCCCTCGCCGACGACGGCGCCCGCGCAGACGACGGTGCCGCCCGTGAGCTTGGCGTCGGCGGCGACCTCGGCGCCGTCCACGACGAGCCGGTCCCCGCAGCGGCCCGGCACGGCCGGGGACGGGGCGCGGCCGAGGACGAGGTCGGCGGAGCCGCGGACGAACGCCTGCGGGGTGCCGAGGTCCAGCCAGTACGTGGAGTCGACCATGCCCTGGAGGTGGGCGCCGTCGGCCAGGAGGCCGGGGAACGTCTCGCGTTCCACGGAGACCGGCCGGCCGGTCGGGATGGAGTCGATGACCGACCGGCGGAAGACGTAGGCGCCGGCGTTGATCTGGTCGGTGACGATCTCCTCCGGCGTCTGCGGCTTCTCCAGGAACGCCGTGACCCGCCCGGTGGGGTCGGTGGGCACGAGCCCGAACGCCCGCGGGTCCTCGACCCGGGTCAGGTGCAGCGAGACGTCGGCGCCGGACGTCTCGTGGGTGTGGACCAGGGCGCGGATGTCGAGGCCGGTGAGGATGTCCCCGTTGAAGATGAGGACCGGCTCGTCCGGCCCCGACGTCAGCCGCTCGGCGACGTTGCGTATCGCGCCGCCGGTGCCCAGGGGCTCCACCTCGGTGACGTACTCCAGGTGGAGGCCGAGGGACGATCCGTCGCCGAAGTACGGCTCGAACACCTCGGCCAGGTACGAGGTCGCCAGGACGATGTGCTCGACGCCGGCCGCGCGGGCCCGGGCGAGCTGGTGCGTGAGGAAGGGCACACCCGCCGCGGGCACCATCGGCTTCGGCGTGTTCACCGTCATCGGTCGCAGCCTGGTTCCCTTGCCGCCGACCAGGAGGATCGCTTCTGTCACCTGTCGTCTCTGCTTCCTGCTGGGCCGGTCGTTGGGGTGGTGGCCCGATCCGGCGGGCTGACCTCGTCGGAGATCGGATCGCTCAAATGATCGGCACGACCAGGCAGTGTAGGCAGATCCTAGGCAGACCTGGACAGACGGTTCGACACGGCCTTCGGGTCAGGACCTCCCCTGGTACGTGGCCGCCGCGGTGCGGATCGTGCCGAGCTTGCCGTACAGCTTCGCGCCCGGGCACTCGGTGGAGTAGCCGTCCCGGTGGCCCGAGATGGTGTTGAGCTTGACCTTCGTGCCCTTGGCGTACCGGTTCCCGCCGCCCGACACCAGGGTGCTCTTGCCCTTGGGGTCCTTGCCGTAGAGGCCGAGCTTCCAGGCCGTCAGCTTCGCGACGCCCGTGACGGCCTTGGCCGGCGGGGTCGTGCCGCCGTACGAGCCGAGGACCGCGATGCCGGTGCTGTTGGTGTTGAAGCCGAGGGTGTGGGCGCCCTGGACGGCCTTCGCCACGCCGCCGGCCCGGCCTTCGTAGATCTTGCCGCACTTGTCGACGGCGAAGTTGTAGCCGAGGTCGCGCCACCCCATGCTCTTGACGTGGTAGCGGTAGATGCCCCGCAGGACGGAGGGGGCCTGGGCGCAGGTGTAGTTGTTGCCGGTGGCGCTGTGGTGGACGAAGGCCACCTGGACCGACTTGGTGTAGAGGAAGGACGGTTCGCGGAGCTTCTCGTCGGCGCCCCAGCCCTTCCGCGTGACGATGCCCGGCCGCGGGGCGGCGTACGCGGCGGCGGGGCCGGCGGCCTCCCACTCCGCCTCGGTCGTCTCGGGCAGTTCGACGGCGCCGAGAGAGGCGCCGAGCTCGGAGTTGGCCGCCGAGGCGGCGGTCTCCTCCGGGGAGAGCGCGGCGCCCGAGACGGGGGCGACGGCGTCGGGGTCGATGGAGTGGTCCGCGCTCTCCTCCACCTCGGTGGGCGGGTCGACGGGCTCGTCGGCGGGTCCGTCGGTGACCTCTTCGGCACCCTGGTCCGTGTCCATGTCCGTGGCCGTGTCCGCGTCGGCGTCGGCGTCGGCGTCCGCGCCCGCGTCGGCTCCGGTGTCCGTGTCCGAGGCCGGGTCGGCGCTCTGGTCCGCGCCGGTGCCGGTCGCGGGGTCCGCGGCCGGGTCCGTCGCAGTGCCCGGACCGGCGTCCGTCGCCGGCCCGGTGGCCGGATCCGTGTCGGCGGTCGCGCCCTGGCCGGTGTTCACGTCGCCGGCGGGGTCCGGCGCGTCCTGGGCGGTCGGGTCGTCCGTGCCCGGCTCCGGTGCCGGGTCGCCGCCCGGGTCCACGAGCTCGGCGCGCAGGCCGCCCGGCAGGGCGGGCGGCCGTCCCGCGCGGTCCTCGGCCGGCTCGGGCAGGACCCGTACCTCGACGCCGTCCGAGTCGCCCACCCACAGCGGCGCCGTGCCGCCGCGGACCGCGGTGGAGCGGGCCTCCGCCGAACCGGGGTCGGCACCGTGGTCGCCCTGGTGGGTCTCCAGGTCCTGCCACGGCGACCACGCGCCGGTCCCGGTGGCGCGGGTACGCACCTGGACGGTGCCGTGCAGTTCGGCCTCGGGGTCGTCCCACACCACGCCGACCATCGAGAACGGGTCGACCTCCTGGCGGGGCAGGCCCCGGGCGGCGCCTCCGCCGGGGGCCGTACTGCGCTCGTCGCCGGGCAGCGGGACGAGCGGCAAGGACCGGGTGGCGCCCGGGTCGGGCGTGTCGTCCGCCGCCTTCAGGGAGGGCGGGGCGGTGGAGGCGGTCGGGGCCGCGGTGGCCGCGTGGGCCGGGGAGAGGGGCATCGCGAGGGCGGGCGAGGAGGCGGTGGTGACCGCGACCGCTACGCCGATCAAGGGAATACGAATGGAACGCATAGCCAGATACTGGACATTTGCCCTGACTTGCGCTTCCCGATTTCCCTGACGGCCCATCGGTCCGTACGGAGGACCGCGTCACCCGCTCGGCCCTTCCGCGAGCACCCCGCCCGCGTAGTCTTGCGCGGGTGAACGCCAGCGACCGCACCCCTGCCGACCTGCTGCGATCCGCGCTCGCCGCGGACCCGGCCCGCCCCCTGGTCACGTACTACGACGACGCCACCGGTGAGCGCGTCGAACTCTCGGTGGCCACCTTCGCCAACTGGGTGGCCAAGACGGCGAACCTGCTCCAGGACGGGCTCTCCGCCGAGCCCGGCGAGCGGGTCGCGCTGCTGCTGCCCGCGCACTGGCAGACCGCCGTCTGGCTGCTCGCCTGCGCCTCGGTCGGCGTGGTGGCCGACCTGGACGGCGACCCGGCCTCCGCCGACCACGTCGTGGCCGGACCCGACCGCCTCGACGAGGGCCTGGCCTGCGCCGGCGGCCGCCTCGCCCTGTCGCTCGCCCCGCTGGGGCGCCGCTTCCCCGCGCCGCCCGCCGGCTACGACGACTACGCCGTCGAGGTCCCGAGCCAGGGCGACCGCTTCGCCCCGTACGCCCCCGTCGACCCCGACGCGCCGGCCCTCGCCGTGCGCGACGCCGCCGGCGGCCACACCGAGCTGACCGGCGCCGACCTCGTCGCGCGGGCGCGCCGGGACGCGGCACGGCGCGGACTCGCGCCCGGCTCGCGACTGCTGTCGGGGCTGCCGTGGCAGGACTGGGACGGCGTGTCGGCCGGGCTGTACGCACCGCTGGCGGCGGGCGGGTCCGTCGTCCTGTGCCGTCACCTCGACCGGCTCTCCCCCGAGGAGCTGGACCGGCGCACCGCCACCGAGCGCGTCACCGACCGGGCCTGACGGCGCCCGACGGCCGGGGCGCGGGCCCGCGCCCCGGCCACCCGTCCGGCGGACCGCGTGCCGAGTCCGCCGGGTTCCCGGGTCCCGTCCGGTACATCATCGGCGGAGCGCACCCCCGTGCGCGCAACCCCGCGCGGGGCTCGACCGTCTCACCATGCGACGGCGGCCCCGGAGGCCGCCGACGCCCCGAAGGACGGACAGACGACGTGACGGACACCGCCGGCACTCCCCCGGACGACCCGGACACCTCGGCCGGCAACCGGCCGTCGTGGCTGCGCTGGGCGGCGCTCGGCTCCTCCGTCGTCGTCCTCGTCGCGGCGGGTACCGGCTGGTGGCTGTACCGCAAGCTCGACGGCAACATCACCACCGACGACAGGGCGGTCACCGAGCTCAAGCGGTACGAGCGGGACCGCCCGGCGCCCGTCCCGCGCGGCGGCAGGAACATCCTGCTCATCGGCTCCGACACGCGCGCCGGGGACGGCAACGCCGAGTACGGGCAGGACCAGGGCACCCAGCGGTCCGACACCACGATCCTGCTGCACCTGTCGGCGCGCGGGCACGGCGTGACGGCCGTGTCGATCCCGCGCGACCTGATGGTGGAGGTCCCCGACTGCCGCACCGCCGGCGGGAAGCGGACCGCACCGCGGGTCGCCCAGTTCAACACCGCCTTCCAGGTCGGCGGGACGGCCTGCACCGTGCGCACCCTGGAGCAGCTGACCGGGATCCGCGTCGACCACCACATGGTGATCGACTTCCAGGGCTTCAAGGACATGGTCGACGCGGTCGGCGGCGTGCGCGTCTGCGTCCGCGAGCCCATCGACGACCCGGACGCCCACGTGAGGCTGGCCGCCGGGGCGCAGACGCTCGACGGGGAGCAGGCCCTCGGCTACGTGCGGGCCCGCAAGTCGCTGGGCGGGGGCAGCGACACCGAACGCATGGACCGCCAGCAGCAGTTCCTCGGCGCGCTGGTCACCAAGGTGCAGAGCAACGGCGTCCTGCTCAACCCGGCGCGGCTCTACCCGGTCCTGGACGCGGCCACGAAGTCCCTCACGACCGACCCGGGGCTCGACTCCCTCAAGGACCTGTACGACCTGGCGCGAAGACTGCGCAGCGTACCGACGGAGAAGGTGCAGTTCCTCACAGTGCCGCGCAAGCCGTACCACGCCGACCGGAACCGGGACGAACTCGTACAGCCGGACGCCGGGCGGCTCTTCAAGCGGCTGCGCGCGGACGCCCCCGTCGTCGTACGGCCCCCGGAGGAGCGGGACGGCGGCGCCACCACGCCGCCGCGCGGTACGGACCCCACCCCGGAAACGAGCCCCTCACCAGGGGCGACGCCGGACGGCCGGGGCAGCCCGTCGCCGGCGCCGACGTACACCGGCACGAACGCCGCGGCGAGCGCGTGCCCGTGAGCGGGCGGGGTCGTCGGGGTGGAGGGGGACGGTGAGAGGAAGGGACGTGCCAGAGGTGGCGGTGCATGAACTTTGGGCGGAATGCCCGGTTGTAAGGGGCGTGGAATTTGTCACGGACGTCGCCCCACGCTGAACTGGGCGGATAGTGTGACGCGATCCGGTGCGGGCGACCCCGTGGGACGCGCACCGTGGATCGAGAGACCGAGCGCCTGGCGGGGGAGGCGCCTCGCGTGGCACCGACGGAGGATTCAAGCAACCGTGGACGCGCACAGCCGTGGAGGGGCGGAGGACATCGACCCCGCCGACCAGTGGGTACTGAACCCGCAGACCGGTAACTACGAACTGCGACTGGACCATTCCACTGGGCAGTCGCCCGCCTCCGCGCCCCGCGCCACCACCGCGGCCAGACCGCCCGCCCAGGGGGGCCGTTCCGCCCGTACGTCGTCCTCGTCGCCGGAATCCCCGGCGTCGTCCGCGCCGTCCACCCCGGACAAGGGCGCGGGCAAGGCCGCGGGTACCGGCCGGGGCGCGGGCAAGGCCACGGGCAGGGGCTCGGGCAAGGCCGCGGAGTCGGCGTCGGGGGCCGAGGCGTCGACCGGTTCCCGCCGCCGCGCCGCGGAGGTACCCGGCCAGCGCAGGCGCCGCACCGCCGAACCGTCCGGACAGGGCGGCGGCCGCCGCGCGGCGGCCCCGGCGGCGGCCGGCCGGCGCCGGGGGAAGGCCAAGGCGCGCAACACCCGCACCAAGAAGGCCCTCGTGTGGACCGGCGGGGTCACCGCCTTCGCCCTGGTCGCCACCGGCGCCGCCGCGTACTACCTGTACGAGCGGCTCGACGGCAACCTCAGCACCATCGACGTCGCGGGCGCCGGCGGCGGCTCCGGCTTCAAGAAGGACCAGGCCATCAACATCCTGGTCATCGGCACGGACAAGCGGACCGGTGACGGCAACTCCGGCTACGGCGACAAGAACAGCCCCGGCCACGCAGACACGACGATCCTGCTGCACGTCTCCAAGGACCGGACGAACGCCACGGCGCTGTCCATCCCCCGCGACCTGATCACCGACATCCCGAGCTGCGAGGCCACGCTGCCGGACGGCACGAAGAAGAAGATCCCGGCGCAGAGCGGGGTGCGGTTCAACACCAGCCTCGGCCAGCTGGACCGCGACCCGGGCTGCACCATGGCCACCGTCCACGAGCTCACCGGCGTCCCCGTCGACCACTTCATGATGGTCGACTTCAACGCCGTGAAGACGCTGTCGACGGCGGTCGGCGGGGTCGACGTGTGCGTCGAGCAGCCGGTGAAGGACAAGAAGTCGGGGCTGGAGCTGCCGGCGGGCACGAGCACCATCGAGGGCGAGCAGGCCCTCGCCTTCGTCCGCACCCGGCAGGCGTTCGGCAACAAGAGCGACCTGAGCCGCATCCAGACGCAGCAGCAGTTCATGGGCTCGATGTTCCGCAAGATGAAGTCGAGCGACACCCTCACCAGCCCGTCGAAGCTGCTGGACCTCGCCGACGCGGCGACGAAGGCGCTCACCGTCGACTCCGGCATAGGGAGCGTCAAGAAGCTCCAGGAACTGGGCCTGGAGGTCGCCAAGGTCGACCCGAAGAACATCACCTTCGCCACGCTCCCGGTCCTCGACAACCCGGCCGAGCAGATCAAGGCGACCGTCGTCCTCGACCAGGCCAAGGCCGAGCCGCTCTTCTCCATCATCCGCAACGACGTCTCGCTCACCGAGGTCGAGCAGAAGGAGAAGGACGCGAAGAACGCCGAGAAGGCCGCGCAGGCCGCCCTCCTCAAGGGGCCCCGCGCGGAGGCGTCCGCGGTCCGCGTCGACGTGTACAACGGCAGCGGCATCCGCGGCGGCGCCCAGTCGACGATCAACTGGCTGCAGAACGACGCCGGCGTGCTGAAGTCGACCAACAAGGCCAACGCGCCGTCGGACATCGCGAAGACGACGCTGGAGTACGCGCCGAACCAGGCCGACCAGGCCCGCAAGCTCGCGGACCTGATGGGGCTGCCGGCGACGGCACTCAAGCAGGGGACGTCCGACGCCGGGGAGCGCGAGCCGATGACGCTCACCCTCGGCGAGGACTTCAGGGGAGCGGGCGTCCCCCTCACCGGTCCGGCGAAGGCGCCGGAGGGTGTGCAGAAGGTAGTGGCGGACAAGCAGGTGTGCGCGAAGTGACGCGGACCTGATCACCAGGGGAGACATTGGGTGGGACACAGCAGCGTGCGTGGGGAGGGGACGCGGGAGAGCGTCCCGCACGCCCGGAACGCCCGTGAGCGCGGCCGGGGCGACGACACCGCAGACGGTGCCGGCCCGGCGGCGGACCGGAACGACGACGGCGAAGCGGTCGGTACCGGCGGCGGTACGGGAGCGGACGCGGGCGCCGGTGCCCGCGCCGGGCGCAGGGGCGCCCGGCGCGCGGCCCCCGACGGCCCGGACGGCGACGGCGCCGCCGGCGGGCCCGGGCAGGGGGGCCGGCCCGGCTCGCGCGGCGCGGGGTCCGGTCGGCGCCGGGCCGGCCGCCGGCCGCGCCGCAGCGCCCGCCCCGGCAAGCGGCGCGTGCTCCGCTGGGTCGCCTCGGTCCTGTCGCTGCTGATACTCGGCACCGCCGGCGCCGGTTACCTCTACATCGAGCACCTGAACGGCAACATCCGCAGCGGAGGCCGCAGCGGAGGCGACAGCGGCGTGGAGAAGGCCGCACCCGACGCCTTCGGCAACACCCCGCTGAACATCCTGCTCATCGGCGCCGACGGACGTAACTCCAAGGAGAACCTCGCCCTCGGCGGCGCCAAGGACACCGTCGGCGACAAGCCGCGCGGCGACGTGCAGATGCTGCTGCACGTCGCGAGGGACCGCAAGAGCGCCGCCGTCGTGAGCATCCCGCGCGACACCCGCGTCGACATACCGGCCTGCCAGGACGACGACACCGGCGAGAAGTTCCCCGCCACCAACCGCATCATCACCGAGTCGCTCCAGCGCGGCGGCCCCGGTTGCACCCTCACCACCTGGGAGAAGCTGACCGGCGTCTACATCGACCACTGGATGATGGTCGACTTCGCGGGCGTCGTACGGATGGCGGACGCGGTCGGCGGCGTCCCCGTGTGCGTCCGGCAGAACGTCCACGACCGGCCCACCGCGCAGGTCCCCGGCGGCTCCGGCCTGCGGCTCAAGCAGGGCACGACGTACGTCAAGGGCGAGCAGGCGCTCCAGTGGCTGCGCACCCGGCACGCCTTCTTCAACGACCAGGGCCGCGCCAAGGCGCAGCACATGTACATGAACGCGATGCTCCGCCAGCTGAAGGACCAGAACGCCTTCACCGACACCGGCCGCATCAAGGACCTCGCGGAAGCCGCCACGAAGGCGATCCAGGTCTCCGACGAGCTGGACTCGGTGCCGAGCCTCTTCGACCTCGCCATGGAGTTGAAGCACGTCCCCACCAACCGCATCACCATGACGACGCTGCCCACGGTCGAGGACCACGCGAACCGCGCCCACCTGCTGCCGGAGCCGAACTCCGCGGAGCGGATCTGGAAGATGCTCCGCGAGGACGTCCCGTTCGACGACAACGGCACGGCGGCGGACGCGAAGCCGTCGGCGCCGCCGAAGGAGGCCGGCCCGGCGGCGGCCGCGCCGGCGTCCCTGGCCGTCACGGTCCTCAACGGCACCGGCGCGGACGGGAAGTACCCGGTGAAGGGCCGCGCGGGCGCGGTCGCCGAGACCCTGCGCGGCAAGGGCTTCACGCGGGCCGACGCCTCCCAGGCCGCGGCCTCCGCGCCGCAGACCCGCCTGGAGTACCCGAAGGCGTCGGGCGCGCAGGGCAAGGCGGACGCGCTGTCCGTGGCGAAGGCGATCGGCCTCCCGGCCACCGCGGTACGGGCCGCCGACGGGGTGGCCGGGCCGACGCTCACGATCGGCGCCGACTGGCGCGAGGGTGAGGTGTTCCCGAAGCAGCAGGGCCCGAAGGCCGGCGACCTCCCGGACGACGCCGAGAACTCCAACGGCGCGGACACGAAGGCGTGCATGGAGGTCTACCAGCCGTACCGCTGGTAGCCCGGGCACCTCGCACGCGGGCCGGACACCCGCGTGCGGCCCCGCCCGATCGCCGCCCACCCCACCGCCGGACGGCACGCCGCGGCTGGCCGGGCCGCCGGCGGAGGCAGGTCGGCTGGCCCGGCCGCCCCGGCGGAGGCAGTCAGCGACGCCCGCCGAAGCCCGCCCGCCGGCCCGACGCCCGCCGGAGCACCCCGCTCCCCGCCGGCCGGCGGGGAGCGGTGGACCCGGCCGCCCGGCGAGGGAGGAGCCGGACAGCGGACGGCCCGCACACACGGCACCCCGACCGGCCGCGCCCGAACGCCCAGTGGCCCACCCCGCCGGCGGCGGGGTGGGCCACTGACCGCCCGGCGGGTGCGCCGGCGGCGGAGGCGGGGTCAGTTCCCGGTGACCGTGACCTTCTCGTCGTTCTGGATCTGGCGGACCAGTTCACGGACCTTCGCCTTGTCCCAGACGAGGTTGCCGCCGCGGCTGCCGGAGACGGGCATGTTCATCGACGTGCCGTCGCCGCCGTTGACGCCCTTCATCGCGAAGAACATCTCCGCCAGGTCGAACAGCGACATGTCCTTGTCGACGATCAGCGTGTCCAGTCCGGCGCCCAGCGTCGGGTAGAACGCGAACGGGTTGAGGACCGTGC
Organism: Streptomyces kanasensis; assembly: GCF_043077165.1. NCBI lineage: Bacteria > Bacillati > Actinomycetota > Actinomycetes > Kitasatosporales > Streptomycetaceae > Streptomyces > Streptomyces kanasensis. Next base: position 44,890 of record NZ_JBIBSF010000017.1, on the reverse strand, counting down.
CGGGCGTGGCGGCCTGGCCGGCCAGGGCGGCGAGGAACTTCTGCTGGTTCTTCGTGCGCGCGAGGTCCGACTCGGCGAAGGCGTACCGCGTGCGGACGAAGGCGAGGGCCTGCTCACCGTCGAGGGTCTGCTTGCCCGCCTGGAAGTCGGCGCCGGACTTCTTGTCCTTGAAGCCCTTGTCGATGGTGATCTCGACCCCGCCGAGCGCGTCGACGATGTTGGCGAAGCCGGCGAAGCCGATCTCCGCGTAGTGGTCGATGCGCAGCCCGGTGTTGTGCTCGACGGTGCGGACGAGCAGCTCGGGGCCGTCCTCCGCGTACGCGGCGTTCAGCTTCACGCGGCGGCCGCTGCCCTTGAAGGTCTTGCCGGACTGCGAGCCGACGAACGTGGGGATCTCCACGTCCGAGTCGCGGGGCAGGGAGATCATGGTGTTCCCGCTGCCGCACGCGGCGAGGATCATCATGGAGTCCGTGCGCTTGCCGTCGGCGGAGCCGGTGTGCAGCCGCTTCTTGTCCTCGGCGGTCATGCCCTCGCGGCTGTCGGAGCCCACGATCAGGTACGTCGTGCAGTCGCCCTCCTGCGGGCGCTCGATGACCTTGGAGAGGTCGACCTCGCGGCGCATGCGCCCGTCGGCCCAGAAGTACGTGCCGATCGTCGTGGCCAGGACGACCACGGCGACGGTGATCGCCCCGACCTTGACGCGGCGGCCCCAGTTCGGCGCGGGGCGCGCGCCGCCGGGGGGCGGTGCGTACGGGGCGCCGGGGCCCCGCCCGCCGCCGCCGGGCCCCGCGCCGGGGCCGGCGCCCTGGGCGCCGCGCGGCATGCCGTAGACCTGGCCCGTGTTGTAGCCGCTGTCGAAGCCGGGAGCGTTGCGGGGCGCGTCGTCGTAGCCCGGTCGCTGCTGCGGCGGGACGGATCCGGGCCGCACGTGCGGCATGACGCGGGCGCCCTCGGGCTGGGCGTCAGCGCTGCCGCGGCCGTAGCGCGCGTTGCGGTCGTGGGACCGTCCTTCAGGCCAGTCATTCATGCCGAACAGTGTGCCGCGCGGCCCGGCGGCCCTTACAGGGCGGGTAGGAAATCGGGGCGGCGCTGTAGCCAAGCTGATGCAATGCGGACGAGTCCGACTCCGGGCATATGGTGGAGGGCATGACAGACCAGTCCATGCTCGAGGGCAAGCCGACCTCGGCGTCCCGCACCACGCTCAGCCACATCATGACCGGCAGCGACACCAACCTGCTCGGCACGGTACACGGCGGTGTGATCATGAAGTTGGTGGACGACGCGGCGGGAGCCGTCGCCGGACGCCACTCCGGGGGGCCCGCGGTGACCGCGTCCATGGACGAGATGGTCTTCCTGGAGCCCGTGCGCGTCGGTGACCTCGTCCATGTGAAGGCACAGGTCAACTGGACCGGCCGGTCCTCCATGGAGGTCGGCGTCCGGGTGCTGGCGGAGCGCTGGAACGAGTCGACGCCGGCCACGCAGGTCGGCTCGGCGTACCTGGTGTTCGCCGCCGTGGACGCGGACGGCAAGCCGCGGACCGTGCCGCCGGTCATCCCCGAGACGGAGCGGGACGAGCGGCGCTACCAGGAGGCGCAGATCCGCCGTACGCACCGGCTGGCCCGCCGGCGGGCGATCAAGGAGCTGCGGGAGCGGCGGGCCGCCGAGGGCTTCGACGACTGAGCGGAGCGCGTCGGGACGCGCGCCGGCGGCGGGCCGGATCAGGGACAGACCACCTGGTCGCCCGTGACGGCCGCCGGCACACCGCCGGTGCGCCGTTCCGGGGCGGGCGTCTCGGCGCGGACCGGCTGGACGGCCCGGTAGTCCTCGCCGGCCGTGACCTTCAGCACGGGCCCCTGCCCGGCCACCGCGCGCAGCTCGCACCCGGGGAGCGCCGCCGCCAGCGACATCGCGGAGCGGTCCCAGAGCGGGTCGTACGCGACGACGGTGCGGGCCGTGTCGCGCCGGTCGGCGTTGAACGGCGTGCCGGTCGTCCGGAAGCCGGTGGCCCGCAGCGCGGCGTCCACGCGTGCGCCGAGCCCGTGCACCCGGGTGCCGTTGTAGACCTGGACGCGCACCGCGCGGGGCGCGACCTCGACGGGCTTGCGGCGCGGGGCCGTCTTGGCCGGGCGGGTGGCGAGCGGCCGGTCCGCGCGGATCGCGTCGAAGACCCGCTTGGCCCCCGCCGCGTCCCACTTCACCGTCGAGCCGATGCCCTTGACGCGTACGCCGACGGCGCCGACCGGGACGGACGTGAACTCGGACGACGCCGTGGTGAAGCCGCGCATCGCCTTGGCCAGCGTCAGCATCTCCTCGGTGCCGAAGCCGCGGTCCGCGCGGACGGAGCCGGCCATGGCGTCGAGGACCTTGCGGAAGCGCACCGGGTGGAGCAGCTCGCCGTTGCTCGTCGCCCGGTCGATGAGCGCGGCGACGAACCGCTGCTGGCGCTGCATCCGCCCCAGGTCCGACGCCCCGTCGACGTGGCGGGAGCGGACGTACTGGAGGGCCCTCCCGCCGTCGAGGGTGTGGGTGCCGGCGGGCAGGGCGAGGCCGGTGTAGGGGTCGTGCATGGGGCGGGCGGTGCAGATCTGCACGCCGCCCATGGCGTCGACGGTGCGCATGAAGCTGGTGAAGTCGACCTCCAGGTAGTGGTCGATCTTGACGCCGGTCATCCGCTCGACGGTGCGCACGGTGAGGTTGGGGCCGCCCTCCGCGTAGGCGGCGTTCAGCTTGACGGGGTGCCGGCCGTGCCGCTTGCCGGTCGTGGCGTCGGTGTGCTCGGGGAGCTCGGCGTACGAGTCGCGGGGCAGCGACACCAGGCTGGCCCGCTTCCGGTCCTCCGAGACGTGCACCAGCATGATCGTGTCGGTGCAGCGGCAGGGGGCGCCGCCGAGCCGGTAGCGGACCTTCTCGGCCATCGTGATCCGGTCGCGGCCGTCGGTGCCGACGAGCAGGATGTTGGTGCCGTTGCCCGCGCGGGGCCGGTTCTTCATGTCCTTGAAGGCGTCCACCCGGCCGATGCCGGTGTCGAAGCTGGTGACGACGGCGTGCCCGATGCCGCCGGCGCCGAGGACCAGGACCGACAGGGTCGTCGCCACGCGCGCCCCCCAGCGGGACCGCTGCCGCCGCGGGGCCTGCCGCGCCCGTACCACCGGGACCTGCCCGCGGGTCGCCGGAGCCTGCCGCCGTGCCGCCGGGGCCCGCCGCCCCGCCCCTCGGGCGGGCGGCCGGGGCTCCGGGCGGTCGGGACGGCGGGGCGGCACGGGCACGGGGGACACCTCCGCGGGCACTGGGGCGGACCGTGAGCACAGTAGGCCCATACGATCAGCGACCTGCCGTCCGACCCGGGCGGCGCGCACCGGGGTCCCCCGTTCGCGGTAACGTGGCGGGCGATACCCGCCGGGGCCCGCACCCGGCTCCCCGAGGCCGCCGTCCGCCCGGGGACGAACCTTCGCACCTCCCGAGGAGCCATGTCCCTGCCCCCGGTCTCCGTGATCATGCCGGTCCTCAACGAGGAGCGGCACCTGCGCGACGCGGTCCGCCACATCCTCGAACAGGAGTACGAGGGCGAGATGGAGGTGGTGATCGCGCTCGGCCCGTCCACCGACCGCACCGACGAGATCGCCGCCGAGCTGGTCCGCGAGGACCCCCGCGTGCACACCGTGCCCAACCCGACGGGCCGCACCCCCGCCGCGCTCAACGCCGCGATCAAGGCGTCGCGCCACCCGGTCGTGGTGCGCGTCGACGGGCACGGCATGCTCTCGCCGGACTACATCGCGACGGCCGTGCGGCTGCTGGAGGAGACCGGCGCGCAGAACGTCGGCGGCATCATGCACGCCGAGGGCGAGAACGCCTGGGAGGACGCCGTCGCGGCCGCGATGACCTCCCGGATCGGCGTGGGCAACGCCGCGTTCCACACCGGCGGCGAGGCGGGCCCGGCCGAGACGGTGTACCTCGGGGTGTTCCGGCGCGAGGCGCTGGAGCAGCAGGGCGGGTACAACGAGGAGTTCATCCGCGCGCAGGACTGGGAGCTGAACTTCCGCATCCGCGAGGCGGGCGGGCTGATCTGGTTCTCCCCGGAGCTGCGGGTGCGGTACCGGCCGCGGCCGAGCGTGCGCGCGCTGGCGAAGCAGTACAAGGACTACGGGCGCTGGCGCCACGTCGTGGCCCGCTACCACCAGGGCTCCATCAACCTGCGCTACCTGGCCCCGCCGGCCGCGGTCTGCGCCATCGCCGCGGGCGTGGTGGTCGGCGCGACGCTCACGGCGTTCGGCTTCGTCGTCCCCGGCGGCTACCTCGCCGCGATCACCGCCGGCTCGATCCCGGCCGGCAAGGGCCTGCCGCTGAAGGCGCGCGTGCGGATCCCGGTCGCGCTGGCGACGATGCACATGTCGTGGGGGTACGGCTTCCTGACGAGCCCGCGCTCGCTGGCCCGCAAGGTCATCGCGAGCCGCCGCCCGGCGGTCCGCACGGCGGCCTGAGCCACCCGACGCCACACGTCAGACGGCCCCCGGCGCACACGCGCCGGGGGCCGTCGCACATGCGCCGCCGTACGCGTGAGCGATGACGTCCGGAAATCGCCCACGCGTCCGAACACCACCGGTACGGTCCTCGTCGAAGATCGTGTCAGCGAGCGCCCGCCCGTCTCCCTGGCGTCCCACGCACCGCGCCCCCCGGGAGCCGTCCTGATGTCCGTCGACAGCGCAGCACCTCCGTCGCACCGCCTGCCGCCGGCCGGGGACGCACCCCGGGACCGCCCGCTCGGCGCCCCGGCCCGCGGGGCCCTCGTCTGGGCGGTCCCCGCGCTGTGGACGGTGGCCCTCGGCCTGTGGGGGCTGTCGCGGCAGGGCAGCGTGTGGCGGGACGAGGCCGCGACCTGGCAGGTGGCCAAGCGCTGCACGACCGACATCTGGCACATGCTGGGGAACGTCGACGTCGTCCACGGGTGCTACTACCTGCTGATGCACACGCTCTTCACGGCGTTCGGGCCCGGCACCACGACCCTGCGGCTGCCCTCGGTGCTGGCCACGGCGGTGGCGGCCGCCTGTGTGGCGGTCATCGGCCGTCGCCTGGCGGGCGGATGGGCGGGCCTCGGCGGCGGGATGGCCCTGGCGCTGCTCCCGGCCGTGCAGTTCCACCTCCAGGAAGGCCGCCCCTACGCGCTGGTCGCCGCAGGGGCCGGGGTGTCCACGCTGCTCCTCGTGACCGCGCTGCAAGGGCGCGTCCGGCGGGTCCGGTGGGTGGCCTACGGCGGCATCGTCCTGCTGTGCGGCCTGTTGAACTGGCTCTCGCTCATGATCCTGCCGGCACACGCCGCGACGCTCCTCTGGACCCGTGCCGGGCGCGCGGTGTGGATCCGCTGGGCGGCGGCCTCCGCAGCGGCCACCGTCTGCGTCCTGCCCCTGATCCTCTTCAGCCGAAGCCAGTCGGCGCAGGTGTCGTGGATCCCGCCCCTGACCTGGCACATGCTTATCGGCCCTGCGGTCCTCCTGGCCGTCGGCGGGGTCGGCGCCCTGGTGGACCGGCCCCGTACGGGCCGGCTGTCGGTGGCGGCCGTCGGGCTACCGCTGCTGGTGGTTCCGCACGTCGGCCTCATCGGCCTTTCCCTGATCCAGCCGCTGTTCCTCGACCGGTACGTCCTCTTCAGCCTGCTCGGCCTGGCGCTGCTGATCGGCACACTGCTGGGTTCGGCGGTACGAGCGGTCACGTCCCGGTCCCCACGGCTGTCGACCTGGGTCGTGCCGGTGGCGGTCGTCGCGGCGACGGCGGCACTCCTGCCGCAGTCCCTGGCCAAACGCTCCCCGGCAAGCCGGGTGGACGACGTCCTGGCGGTGGCGTCGGAGGTACGGCGGCTGGCCGAGGCCGGGAACGCGGTGCTCTTCATCCCGTCAGCGCGCCGGGACACCAAATCCGTCTCCCCCGACGCCTTCGCCGGACTGCGCGACATAGCCCTGGCGGAGACCCCGGAGGAGTCCGGGACGCTGAAGGGGGTGGAGGCGGCCCCGGAGCGCATACGCACGGCGATGCTCACCCAGGAACGCATACTCCTCGTGACGGACGCCCCCGAGGTGGCGAGACCGGTGTCGGCCGAGCGGGACAGGACGAAGACCGCGGTGCTGGAGCAGCACTTCACCGCAGTGGCCGACGAACAGGTCCGCGGCAGACGGATCACGGTCTACCTACGGACCACGTCGCCCCGCTGACCGACGCCGCGCCCCCACCCACGCACCTCCGGCGCCCCAGCCGGCCTGATCCGCTCCCGGCGCTCAGCTCCGGGACGCGTACGCCAGGAAGTCCGCCCAGGCGTCGGGCGTGAAGCCGAGCCGCGGGCCGGGCACGTTCTTGGAGTCGCGGACGTGGACGGTGTCGGGCGCGGCGGCGACCTCGACGCATTGAGGGCCGTCATTGGTGCTGTAGCTGCTCTTGACCCAGGCCGGCTCCACGTCAGCTCCCGGACGCGTACGTCACGAAGGCCGCCCAGGCGTCGGGCGCGAAGCCGAGCTGCGGGCCGGGCACGCTCTTGGAGTCGCGGACGTGGACGGTGTCCTCCGCGGCCGCGACCTCGACGCAGTCGGGGCCGTCGGCCCCGCTATAACTGCTCTTGACCCAGGTCAGCTCAGTCTTCATGTCTCTCCCAGCAGTTTCTCGACGAAGGCCCGTGACAGCCGAGGCGTGAGGGCCTGGGACCTGATCAGGCCGTACCGCATCTCAAGGATCTGGACCTCCTTGGGATCGCTGATCAGTCGGCTGGTGAGCTGAACTTCGTTGTAGCCCACAGCCGTACCGTCACTCAGCTTAAGCACCCGGTGCGAGCCGTCGAGGCCCGCGTGCTCCTCGGTTTCCGTCGGCATGACCTGAATCTCCACGTGCCGCAACGAGCTTAGTTGCAACAGGCGTTCGAGCTGGCGGTGCAACACCATTCTGCCCCCGGTCGGCCGCCTCAGAGTCGCCTCCTCCAGAACGAAGGTGAGGAGCGGGGCCGGTTGCCGCTCGAATACCGACTGCCGGGCCATGCGCGCGGCTACCCGCCGCTCCACTTCTTCCTCGGAGAAAGCGGGCCGGCGTTCTCCGCACAACGCGCGGGCGTATTCCTCCGTCTGCAACAGGCCGTGGATCGTGACACTGGCGTACGCCCCCATCTCGACCGCGTCGGCCTCCAGCTTGGCCAGGTCGCGGACCTTCTTCGGGTACCGGGCCTCCGCCACGTCCTTCTTCATCGCCGCCAGCTTGCCGCCCGCGCCCAGGACCTCGTCCGCCCTGTCCAGGAACTCCGGCCTCGGGATGCGCTTGCCGGCCTCCACCTTGTAGACCTGGTTCTCGCCGTACCCGATGGCCGCGCCGAGGTCCGCCGCGCGCATCTTCGCGGCCTCGCGCCAGAGCCTGACCTGCCGACCGACCGCCGCGATCACCGCGCCCGAGTCGTCCTCCAGGTCGACGTCCTGCTCCGGTTCGTCCGTCATACGACACCCGCCTCCGCCCGCGTCCGAGGGCGACGCCGTACCGCATGGACAGGGCCGCACACCGACTGGACAGTCACTGTCCGTACACGCGTCGCTCTGGTCAGCGTAAGCGCGAGACGGCCACGCTGAGTCACGTGAACCTGGAAATCACCCGAACCGAACCTTCCGCCCGCGCCCGGCAGTTCACCGTGCTGCTCTCCCCCACCCGCCGTGGCGCACGACTCGCCCGCCTGCTGACCTCGGCCCAACTGGCGCACTGGGGAATCCCGTCGGAGTCGGCCGCGCAGATCGTCGCCGAACTGGCGGCGAACGCACGGGCCCACGGCCGCGTCCCGGGCAGGGACTTCCGCCTGGACCTCGCGGTCGAGGGCGGGGGCACGTGCCTGCGGATCGCGGTCACCGACACGCGCGGGGACCGGCTGCCACCGGGTCCCGGCGCCGTCACGCCACCCGCTCCCGACTCCGAGCGGGGGCGCGGCCTGTTGATCGTCGAGGCACTCGCCGACCGGTGGGGCGTCACGGCCGGACCCGTGCCCCGCAAGACCGTCTGGGCCGAGCTCGACCTCGTACCGTGACCGGTCGCACCGGGTCGCGGGCCTCCACGACCCGGTGTTCCGCGACGCGGTGGCGCACGATGCAAAAGATCAAAGAACGTCTGTGAGGAACGGGAAAACCACCCACCCCACCCCACCGCCGCCGGTCACTCTCCCGGGTGACCTTGCCCAATGGGGCTGGATTTCCGGCGGGTTGGCGGGCATATGCTCGCGGCGACAACCACAGACAGACGTCGGCCCCCGGCCGGGACGGCAATCCCGATCGAGGGCCTGACCATCAAGGAAGCAGTACCTTCCCGATGGATACCCAGCAGATTAGCGCGCCCTCGCGCGCCCCGTCCCGCCTTCCCGGACGCGTCACCGGTTCCGGTGTCCGCCACGTACGGGCACGCCACACCGACCGCTTCACGGTCGTGGGCAACCATCTCGCCCAGCACCGCGAGCTGTCCCTGACGGCGATCGGGCTCGCCGTGCACATCCAGTCGCTGCCCGACGGGGCGAAGGTCGGCATCAAGGTGCTGGCCGACCGGTTCCCGGAGAGCGAGACCCGGATCGCCGCCGCGCTGCGGGAGCTGGAGGAGCACCGCTACCTGGAGCGCACCCGGGTCCGCCTCCCCGGCGGCGAGCTGGTCACCCGCACGGTGGCGTACGACCACCCGGCCCCCGCCCCGGCCCCGACCCCGGCCGCCCCGGCCCCGGCCCACGCTCCGGCAGCGCCTCCACCGCCCCCCGCGCCACCACCGGAGCCCGCGCCCGCGCCCGTACCGCAGCGGGCCCCGGAGCGCCCCCGCCCGCCGCTCCCCCAGCCGCAGACCCCCGACCCGGAGCGACACCGGGCGGCCAGCGACCTTCTCGCCGGGCTGCGCCGCGACGAACCCCGCCTGCTACTGGGCGAGCACGACGTCCGGCGCCTGGCCCCCGCCGTGGCCGCCTGGCTGGAGCGCGACGCGCACCCCGACGCCGTACGCCACGTGCTGACAGCCGCCCTGCCCGGCCGGCTGAAACAGCCCGCCGGCCTCCTCGCCCACCGGCTCACCGTGCTCCTGCCGCCCCCACTACCGGCAGCCGCGACGATGGCCGCGAGAGACCCGTTCCAGACCTGCGACACCTGCGACCGCGCCTTCCGGGCACCGGAGCCGGGGCGCTGCCGCGACTGCCGATCCGATCTCCCGGAGGCCGCCTAGCATGAACGTGACGATCCTTGCCCCCGGGCACCGACGACGAGGAGCGCACGCCATGAGCATCGCCCCGGACGACGCGCAGCGGGAGACGCACTACCTGTACCGGACGATGCGGGATTTCGTGTCCTCGATGGACGACACCCTTCCCGGCAAGTTCGAGATCACCAAGGAGGGAATCGTCCACGACATGATGTCGCCAGGAGGGCCCCACGAGGTGACCGCTGCGCGCGTCAGCCGCCGCCTGGAGCGTGTCATGCCGGATGAACTGCTGGCCCACACCGGCACGCCTGACGTCGAGCACGAGCCCGAGGGCATCATGCGCCACCCGGACGTGACGGTGATCCCGTGGGCGGACCTGGCTGTCGAGGGCTCCATCGATCCGCGTGCGGTCATCGCCGCCATCGAAGTCGTGTCCCGCTCCAACCCCGACAACGACTGGGTCGGCAAGGTGCGGGACTACGCGCTGCTCGGCATCCCCGTCTACGTGATCTTCGATCCGCGCACGGGTTCCGGGGCCGTCCTGTCCGACATCCACCCGACCCCGTCGGGCCCGCGCTACGCCACGCGCAAGGAATTCCTGTACGGCGAGGACGTCACCATCGGCGAGTGGACCATCCCGACCACGGACCTCCCCCGGTACGCCGACGCGTGACCGGCGCCCACCGCGCCGGCCTCCCTGATCTCCCTGACCGCCCCGCCCGTCAGCCGGCGAACGGGTTCGCGTGGCCCGGGAGCTGCTGGCCCGGGCGCAGGAACCGCTGCCGCCCCGTCTCGTCCCGTACCGGAGTGAACCCGGCCGCCCGGAGGCGCTGGGCGATGCGCTGCCGACGGATCTCGCCGATCTTCACACCGCCCACCAGGAGCCCGGCCAGGGCGGCGCCGCCCGCGACGGCGCCGACGTACATCTGGCAGATGAGCAGCGTCACCACCAGGCCCGCCACGCAGAACCAGGCGAATCCCATCTTGCGCGCCCCGGCCATCTGCGTCATGACGTCGAAGCCGATGCGGTCCTTCATCAGGGCGACCGCCTCCGCCGCCTCGGCGGTCGGCTTGAGCGTCCCGGGCAGGAGGCCGGGCACCGTACCGCCCATGCCGGCCTGCGGGTGCGCGGCGATGGTCGCCGCCTCACGGGCGCGGGCCTCGGGCGCGGAGTCGCGGTAGAGGTGGACGGCGAGGGTCTGGCTGTTGTGGCCCTCGCGCCGGGTCTCGCCGTACTCGAAGCCGTAGTGCTCGACGACGTGCGCGAGCGTGGCGGCCCGTCCGGCGCGGGAGAACTCGTCGGTGACGACGACGACGTCCTGGGTCGCTATCTGCTTGAGCAGTGCGGAGATCTGGCGATCCACACTCATGGAGACTCCCACCTGGTGCTGTGCTGTGCCGTGCTGGGCTGTGCCGTGCCGTGCTGGGCTGTGCCGTGCCGCTTGTGCGGCAGCGCAGCGTAACCGCAACGGCCCCCGGTGGATCGCCGGGGGCCGTGTTGTGCGGTCGCGGGGGTGCCACGGTGGGACGGGAGGTCTCGCGCCATCGCGACGCGCTGGCCCTGGCTGCCCTCGGGCATCCGGGCGCCTCACAGCGTGCATCGCCCTGTCCGAGCCAGTGGGCCTCTTCGAGTTGGCCACCGATCGGGTGGATGCGACTGAGCGCTTCTGTGTCGAGTGGGCGGCTGCAGGGTCCACTCGAGCTTGCCGGCCTGAACGCCAACCCGGCGGCAAGGCCGGTGAGCGACGATCAAGCTGTTGTCAGCCGCTGGCCCTATGGTCGGCCTTATGACATCAGGCCAGGTCCAGGACTCATGGACTCGCATCGACGCGTGGCTACGCGAGCACGCGCCCCGCACTTTCGCCACGCTTCGGCCGCCCGCAGGAGACGAGGAGATCGCAGCAGCGCAACAGGAACTGGGGGTCACCTTTCCTCCGGACCTGGTCGCTTCACTCCACCGGCACGACGGGGCGCTGGAGGGACCTGAGGCCTTCCGGTTCAGTACGGGCGACCGGCTGCTCGGAGTGAGCGGAATCCTCGGGGACACCGGGTTCATGCGCGGTATCGACCAGGGCCTCGACGGGGAGACCGAGGGCTACTGGCTTCACGACTACGTGAAGTTCGGTTCTTACGACGTGACGTCGGACGGTCTTCTGATGGATTGCCGCACTGAGCGCGACTCCTTCGGTGCGATCGGACGGTTCTTCGACGAGACCGGCACCAGATTCGGGCAGGCCGACTCGCTGGGTGGGTACCTGGCCGAACTGGCCGACACGCTTGAGCGCGGCCAGGAGGCTGGTGTCGTCACCTTCAACGGCCGACTGTTCTGGGAGGCGCCTCTGCCTGCCAGGCCGCAGCACAGTGGCGACGAGCCCCTTCCTGCACCGGATGAGCAGTTGCCAGAGCTGGACCTGTCCCACCGTCCCACCGACCTCCTCCACGTGAGCCACCTGGACGGACACGAGGAACTCGGGGCACTGATCGCAGTCCTGCCGTATGAGCGGGTGGTTGAGGCCGCGCGGAAGCAACTGCGCAGACTGGCGGTCGAAACGGGGCTGAACGACTACCCGGAGGTCAGGGCAGCCCTGGACGCGTGGGAACGTGGTGTGGCCCTACCGCGGCCGGACCAAACCGGCCCGCTCGCCTTGCGACTCCGCGCGGTGCTCGCACAGGCCGACACCGGCCGAGACGTCACTCGCAGGTGGGCCGCGGAGAAGATAGCCCTCGGGCTCTGGGGATCCCCCTACAGATCCGTGTGCGAGAGCGCGGAGACCCGGAGCCACTTCACTCTCGACTGGCGTGCGGATCTGCATGCGGACTTGGGCAATCCGCCACTGCCACCGGTACCTGACGACCGATTTTGGGGGGCGCTGCGCAACCCCGCCATCGACTCCAGCTGGTACGCGGCTCAGTACACCCAAGATCAGGACTGACCCCAGGGGCCGTGGAAGGGCTCACTCCCGACCAGGTCACGCCGCGTCCCACGCCCTACACCGCCCGACCGAGCGGGCTGGGAGACAGAGAACCCCCCGCGCCTTCGAGGCGCGGGGGGTTCCACACGGCCGGGGAAACGACTTCCCCGGCATGGCGCCCGGGAACGTGGCTGGCGGAACGGACCGGGAACCGATCACAGCTCCGGGAGCAGCCACCCGACGGCGCCGCGGCCTGCGAAGACCCCGCTACGGCAGGTTGCGGGCCATGACGATGCGCTGGACCTGGTTCGTGCCCTCGTAGATCTGGGTGATCTTGGCGTCGCGCATCATGCGCTCGACCGGGTAGTCACGGGTGTAGCCGTAGCCGCCGAGCAGCTGGACGGCGTCCGTGGTGACCTCCATGGCGATGTCCGAGGCGAAGCACTTCGCCGCCGCGCCCAGGTAGGTCAGGTCGGCGTCGACGCGCTCGGAGGCCGCGGCCGCCTGGTACGTGAGGGCGCGGGCCGCGGAGATCTTCATCGCCATGTCGGCGAGCATGAACTGCACGCCCTGGAAGTCGGCGATCGGCTTGCCGAACTGCTTGCGCTCCTGGACGTAGCCCTTGGCGTAGTCCAGGGCGCCCTGGGCGATGCCGAGGGCCTGGGCCGCGATGGTGATGCGGGTGTGGTCCAGGGTCTTCATCGCGGTGGCGAAGCCGGTGCCCTCCTCGCCGATCATGCGGTCGGCGGGGATGCGGACGTTGTCGAGGTAGACCTCGCGCGTCGGGGAGCCCTTGATGCCGAGCTTCTTCTCCGGGGCGCCGAAGGAGACGCCCTCGTCGCCCTTCTCGACGACGAAGGCGCTGATGCCCTTGGAGCGCTTGGTCGGGTCGGTGACGGCCATGACCGTGTAGTACTCGGAGACGCCCGCGTTGGTGATCCAGCGCTTGACGCCGTTGAGGACCCAGAAGTCACCGTCGCGCACCGCGCGGGTCTTCATCCCGGCGGCGTCGGAACCGGCGTCCGGCTCGGAGAGGCAGTAGGAGAACATCGCGTCGCCCTTGGCGAGCGGGCCCAGGTACTTCTTCTTCAGCTCCTCGGAGCCGGAGAGGATCACCGGAAGGGAGCCGAGCTTGTTCACCGCCGGGATCAGCGAGGACGACGCGCAGACGCGGGCGACCTCCTCGATGACGATCACGGTCGCGAGGGCGTCGGCGCCGGCGCCGCCGTACGTCTCGGGGACGTGCACGGCCTGCAGGTCGGAGGCGACGAGCGCGTCCAGCGCCTCCTGCGGGAAGCGGGCCTCCTCGTCGACGGCGGCGGCGTGCGGCGCGATCTTCGCCTCGGCGAGCGAGCGGACGGTGTCCCGGAGCATGTCGTGCTCTTCGGACGGGCGGTACAGGTCGAAGTCAGGCGTTCCCGCCATGTCTGCGTCACTCCCCTGGGCTGCGGTGCTAACTACCGTTAAGTAACCCCAATTTTAGTAGTCCGCCACGGGCTCGGCATATGTGAGGATCACGTGAGCTTGCCGACAGCGGCAGGACCGCCGGAACCATGCCCCGGGCGGCGCCCGACTATGCTCAGGCACGCATTCCCGGCCCGTACAGCACTGGAGCAGCACACATGGCCCTGAAGATCACGGTGATCGGCACCGGCTACCTCGGCGCCACCCACGCAGCGGCCATGGCGGAACTCGGCTTCGACGTCCTCGGGCTCGACGTCGTCCCCGAGAAGATCGAGATGCTGGCCTCGGGCCGGGTCCCCATGTACGAGCCGGGGCTGGAGGAGCTGCTGCGGCGGCACGTCGTGGGCATGGAGGGCTCCACCGGGCGGCTGCGCTTCACCACCTCCTGGGAGGAGGTCGGCGACTTCGGCGACGTCCACTTCGTCTGCGTGAACACCCCGCAGAAGCAGGGCGAGTACGGCTGCGACATGAGCTACGTCGACGCGGCGTTCGGCGCGCTCGCCCCGCACCTGAGGAAGCCCGCCCTCGTCGTCGGCAAGTCGACCGTGCCGGTCGGCAGCGCCGAGCGGCTCTCCCGGCTCCTCGCCGAGCGGGCGCCCGCCGGCGCGGACGTGGAGCTGGCCTGGAACCCGGAGTTCCTTCGCGAGGGCTTCGCCGTGCGGGACACCCTGCACCCGGACCGGATCGTCGTCGGCGTCGAGAGCGGCCGTGCCGAGAAGCTGCTGCGCGAGGTGTACGCGGTGCCGGTCGGCGAGGGCTCGCCGTTCGTCGTCACCGACTTCCCCACGGCCGAGCTGGTGAAGACCGCCGCGAACTCCTTCCTCGCGACGAAGATCTCCTTCATCAACGCGATGGCGGAGGTCTGCGAGGCCGCCGGCGGCGACGTCGCCAAGCTGGCGGAGGCCATCGGTCACGACGAGCGGATCGGCGCCAAGTTCCTGCGCGCCGGCATCGGCTTCGGCGGCGGCTGCCTGCCCAAGGACATCCGCGCCTTCATGGCGCGCGCGGGCGAGCTCGGCGCCGACCAGGCGCTCACCTTCCTGCGGGAGATCGACTCCATCAACATGCGGCGGCGCGGGCAGATGGTCGGCATGGCGCGCGAGGCGCTCGGGGACGGAACGTTCCTGGGCAAGCGGGTCGCGGTGCTCGGCGCCGCGTTCAAGCCCGACTCGGACGACGTGCGCGACTCCCCCGCCCTCAACGTCGCCGGGCAGATCCACCTCCAGGGCGGCCAGGTCACCGTGTACGACCCGAAGGGCATGGACAACGCCCGCCGCGTCTTCCCGACCCTCGCCTACGCCGAGAGCGTCCTGGAGGCCGTGCGCGGCGCGGACGTGGTGCTGCACCTCACCGAGTGGAGCGAGTTCCGCGAGGTCGACCCGGAGGAGCTGGGCGCGGTCGTGAACGCCCGGATCATCCTGGACGGCCGCAACGCCCTGGACGCCGCCCGCTGGCGCGCCGCGGGCTGGACGTTCCGCGCGATGGGCCGCCCGCGGGCCTGAAGCCCCCCCCCCCCCCGGTCACCCGGCCGACGGCCCGCGGAGGGGTCGTGGTGGGTTGCCCCCGCAGGGGTCGGCGGCGTCACCCGGGTCACTTCTCCGGTACCCGAGGCCGCCGACCCCGAGGAGGTGACCCGCCGCGGCCCCTCCCCGCCCTCCGTCCGGCCCCCGGCACGGCGGCGCGCCGCCGCACGTCACGGCCCGCCCCACCCGCCACAGCCCGCCCCGGCGCGGCGGCGCGGCCACATGACGCGGCCCCCGGCACGCCGCCGGGGGCCGCGTCGCGTCCCTACGCCTTCCGTGTTCCGTACGGGCCGGTCAGCCGTCCAGGTCGGCCAGGGTCGCCGTGGAGGGCCCCCGACGGGACGCGGCGTCACGGGCGACCGCCTCCGCGTCGCGCAGGACCCGCACGGCGTTGCCCCAGGTCACCTTGGCCACGTCGGCGCGGGACCAGCGGCGGGCGAGGAGCTCGGCGACGAGGTTCGGGTACCCCGACACGTCGTCGAGACCGGCCGGGGTGAAGGCCGTGCCGTCGTAGTCGCCACCGATGCCGACGTGGTCGACGCCGGCGACGTCCCGCATGTGGTCGAGGTGGTCGGCGACCGTCGCGACCGTCGCGACGGGGCGCGGGTGCGCCTCCTCGAACGCCGCGTGCAGCCGCATCGCCTCCGGGGTGGTGTCCAGGTGGTGGAAGCCGTGCGCGCGCAGGTTCTCGTCGGCGCGGGCCGTCCACTCCACCGCGGCGGGCAGGATGAACTTCGGCACGAACGTCGCCATGGCGACGCCGCCGTTGCCGGGCAGCCGCTCCAGCACGTCGTCGGGGACGTTGCGCGGGTGGTCGCAGACCGCGCGGGCCGACGAGTGCGAGAAGACGACCGGCGCCTCGGTGGTGTCCAGCGCGTCGCGCATCGTCGTCGCGGCGACGTGCGAGAGGTCGACGAGCATGCCCAGCCGGTTCATCTCCCGCACGACCTCGCGGCCGAACGGGGACAGCCCGCCGACGGCCGGCACGTCGGTCGCCGAGTCGGCCCACGCGATGTTGTCGTTGTGCGTGAGCGTCATGTACCGCACGCCGAGCGCGTACAGGGCGCGCAGGGTGGCGAGGGAGTTGTTGATGGAGTGCCCGCCCTCGGCACCCTTCAGCGACGCGATGCGGCCCTGGGCGCGGGCCGCCTCCACGTCGTCCGCGGTCAGCGCGGGAGCCAGCTCCGCCGGGTGGCGGGCCAGCAGCCGGTCGACGCAGTCGATCTGCTCCAACGTGGCGCTGACCGCGTCGTCGCCGGCCATGTCGCTGCGCACGTACACCGACCAGAACTGGGCGCCCACCCGGCCCGCGCGCAGCCGCGGCAGGTCGGTGTGGAGCCGGCCGCGCTGGTCGGCGGCGACGTCGAGGAGGTCCAGGTCGTAGCCGGCCTTCTCGCGCAGCGCCCACGGCAGGTCGTTGTGGCCGTCGACGACGGGGTGCTCGGCGAGGAGGTCGAGGGCCTCGCCGAGGAGGCGGGCGGCGCTCACCGGGCGAAGCCGAAGGACGTGGAGCCCTCGACCTTCGCCCGCAGCCGCTTGCCCTTCTCCGTCGCCTGGTCGTTCAGCTCCTGCTGGAAGTCCTTCATCCGGGCCAGCAGGTCCGCGTCGTGCGCGGCGAGCATCCGCACCGCCAGCAGACCGGCGTTGCGCGCGCCGGCCACGGAGACCGTGGCGACGGGGACGCCGGCCGGCATCTGCACGATCGACAGGAGCGAGTCCATGCCGTCGAGGTACTTCAGCGGCACGGGCACGCCGATCACCGGCAGCGGCGTGACGGAGGCGAGCATGCCCGGCAGGTGCGCGGCGCCGCCGGCCCCCGCGATGACCGCCTTCAGACCGCGGTCGGCGGCCCGCTCGCCGTAGGCGACCATCTCGCGCGGCATGCGGTGGGCGGAGACGACGTCGACCTCGTACGGGATCTCGAACTCGTCGAGCGCCTGGGCGGCGGCCTCCATGACGGGCCAGTCGGAGTCCGAGCCCATGACGATGCCCACCAGCGGCCCGGGTGCGTTACTCAACGATCGTCCCTCGCAGGTATCCGGCGGCGTGGGCGGCGCGCTCCAGCACGTCGTCCAGGTCGTCGCCGTAGGTGTTGACGTGGCCGACCTTGCGGCCGGGCTTCACGTCCTTGCCGTACATGTGGATCTTCAGCTGCGGGTCCCTGGCCATGCAGTGCAGGTACGCCTGGTACATGTCCGGGTAGTCGCCGCCGAGGACGTTCGCCATGACCGTCCACCGCGCGCGGGGGCGCGGGTCGCCGAGGGGCAGGTCGAGGACGGCCCGCAGGTGGTTGGCGAACTGGGACGTGACCGCGCCGTCCTGGGTCCAGTGGCCGGAGTTGTGCGGGCGCATGGCGAGCTCGTTGACCAGGATGCGGCCGTCGCGGGTCTCGAACAGCTCGACGGCGAGGTGGCCGACGACGTCCAGCTCCCGCGCGATGCGCAGCGCCAGCTCCTGGGCCTGGCCGGCCAGCTCGGCCGACAGCTCCGGGGCGGGCGCGATCACCGTGTCGCACACGCCGTCGACCTGCCGGGACTCCACGACGGGGTACGCCACGGCCTGGCCGTGCGGGGAACGGACGACGTTCGCCGCGAGCTCGCGGACGAAGTCGACCTTCTCCTCGGCGAGGACCGGCACGCCGGCGAGGAAGGGGTCGCGCGCCTCGTCCTCCGAGCGGACGAACCACACGCCCTTGCCGTCGTACCCGCCGCGCACCGTCTTGAGGATGATCGGGAAGCCGTCGCCCTCCGCCGCGAACGCCGCGGCGTCGGCCGGGTCCGCGACGATGCGGTGGCGCGGGCAGGGCGCGCCGATCGCGTCGAGCTTCGCGCGCATCACGCCCTTGTCCTGGGCGTGCACCAAAGCGTCGGGCCCCGGACGGACGGGGATGCCGTCCGCCTCCAGGGCCCTGAGGTGCTCGGTGGGTACGTGCTCGTGGTCGAAGGTGATCACGTCGCACCCGCGCGCGAAGGCGCGCAGCGTGTCGAGGTCGCGGTAGTCGCCGATGACGACGTCGCTCACGACCTGCGCCGCTGAGTCCTGGGGGGTGTCACTGAGAAGCCTGAATCTGATGCCGAGGGGGATGCCCGCCTCGTGGGTCATACGGGCGAGCTGACCGCCGCCGACCATGCCGACTACCGGGAACGTCACCCTCCTAGGGTATCCGCCGGCCACGCGGACCCGGCACGGCGGGCAGCACGGCGGGCGGCGGGGGCGGCACGGGCGGCAGCAGGGCGTGCGGCGCGGTGGGCGGCACGGGCGGCGGCGCGGCATCCGGCGTCCGCGCGTCGCCGGGTGGGTGATGGTTAGCATGACCGGGTTGACGCATGCGACCGGCGGACGGGATTGAAAGATCATTATGAGTGAACAGAGCGCCCTGCGGGTGCGGCTGGAACAGCTCGTCCGTGAGATAGCGAAATTCGGTCTCGTCGGCGGTATCGGGCTGCTGGTGAACATGGCCGCCTTCAACGTGCTGCGCCAGACCACCGACCTGCCCGTCGTCCGGGCCAGCCTGCTGGCCACGGTGATCGCCATCGCGTGCAACTACGTCGGTTTCCGCCACTTCACCTATCGGGACCGGGACAAGACGCGGCGCACGCGTGAGGCGTCGTTGTTCTTCGCGTTCAGCGCCGCCGGAATGGTGATCGAGAACGGAATCCTCTACGCCGCGACCTACGGTTTCGGCTGGGACAGTCCGCTGCAGAACAACTTCTTCAAGTTCCTCGGGATCGGCATCGGGACGCTCTTCCGGTTCTGGTCGTACCGCACGTGGGTGTTCCGGACGATCCCGGGCGCCGGGGGCACGGCCGGGGCGGAGGACGGGGAGGCCGGGGCCGCCACGGCGGGCCCGGCGATCCTGGAGCAGCGGCGGCCCGAGGAGTCCCCGGCCCCGGTGGGCCCGCGCGTCCCCTGACCGGGGCGGTGGCCCCGCGAGCCCCCCGACCGGGACGGTGATCCCGCGCGTCCCCCGACCGGGGCGCCGCGACCCGGACGACCGGTGGGGCGCCCCCCGACGGTCGCCCCTAACGGATCGGGCGCTGCGGGCTCTCGTCGTCGCGGCGCGGCGACTCGCGGCTCAGGAACAGGGCGAACACGGCGGGCTTGAGCTGTACGAGCTCCAGCCGCCCGCCGTCCGCCTCGGCCAGGTCGCGGGCGACGGCCAGGCCGATGCCGGTGGAGTTGCGGCCGCTGATGGTCCGCTCGAAGATCCGCGCACCGAGGTCGGCGGGGACCCCGGGGCCCTCGTCGGTGACCTCGACGACGGCCTGGTTGCCGGTGACGCGGGTGCGCAGGGCGACCGTGCCGCCGCCGTGCATGAGCGAGTTCTCGATCAGCGCGGCCAGGACCTGGGCGACGGCGCCGGGGGTGCCGACGGCGCGCATGCCGGTGCGGCCGGAGCGGACGATCGCCCGGCCGGCGCTGCGGTAGGCGGGCCGCCACTCCTCGATCTGCTGCTTGACCACCTCGTCGAGGTCGAAGCCGACCGCGGAGCCCGTGCGCGGGTCGCGCGCGTTGGTGAGGAGGCGCTGGACGACGTCGGTGAGCCGCTCCACCTGGGCGAGGGCGATCGTCGCCTCCTCGCGGACCGTCTCCAGGTCGTCGGTGTCGGAGATCTCCTCCAGCCGCATCGACAGCGCGGTCAGCGGGGTGCGCAGCTGGTGGGAGGCGTCGGCGGCGAGCCTGCGCTCGGCGGTGAGCATCCGGGCGATGCGCTCGGCTGAGGCGTCGAGGACGTCGGCGACCCGGTCCAGCTCGGGCACCCCGTACCGCCGGTGCCGTGGCCGGGGGTCTCCCGAGCCGAGCCGCTCGGCGGTCTCGGCGAGGTCGGTGAGGGGCGACGCCAGCCGGTTGGCCTGCCGTACCGCGAGCAGGACGGCGGCGACGACCGCGAGCAGCGCGACCGCGCCGATGATCAGGAGCGTACGGCCGACCTCGCGGGTCACGGACGAGCGGGACTCCTCCACGACGACCCGTTCGCCGCGCTCCCCCACCGCGGTGCCGCGGATGACGCCGCCCTCGGGCCGGGTGCCGACCTCGACGGGCGGGCGGCCGGGGATCTCGATGCGGGCGTACCGGTCGGCGCCGCCGTGGTCGGAGAGGATGTCGGGGTCGACGGGCTCGCCGCCGACGAGGCGGCCGTCGACGATCCCGGCGAGCCGCATCGCCTCCAGCTCGACGCTCTCCTGGGCGCTGCTGGTGATGGTGCGGGTCTCGACGATGACGAGGGAGACCCCGAAGACGGAGATGACGACCAGGACCACGGCGAGCGTGGAGCTGATCAGGCGGCGGCGCACGGGGGGTCCGCCTCAGCTCTTCTCGAAGCGGAAGCCGACGCCGCGGACGGTCGCGATGTACCGGGGGTTCGCCGCGTCGTCACCGAGCTTCTTGCGCAGCCACGAGATGTGCATGTCGAGGGTCTTCGTGGACGACCACCAGGTGGTGTCCCAGACCTCGCGCATCAGCTGGTCGCGGGTGACGACCCGGCCGGCGTCCCGGACCAGGACGCGCAGCAGGTCGAACTCCTTGGCGGTGAGCTGGAGCTCCTCGTCGCCCATCCAGGCGCGGTGCGACTCGACGTCGATGCGCACGCCGTGCGTGGACGGCGGCTGCGGCGCGGGCTCGGCGGCGCCGCGCCGCAGCAGGGCGCGGACGCGGGCGAGCAGCTCGGCGAGGCGGAACGGCTTGGTGACGTAGTCGTCGGCGCCGGCGTCGAGGCCGACGACCGTGTCGACCTCGTCGGCGCGGGCCGTCAGGACGAGGATCGGCACGGTGTGCCCCTCGGAGCGGAGCCGGCGGGCGACCTCCAGCCCGTCCATGCCGGGCAGGCCCAGGTCGAGCACGACGAGGTCGACGGCGCCCTTCAGTCCGGTGTCGAGCGCGCTGGGTCCGTCCTCGCGCACCTCGACGTCGTACCCCTCGCGCCGCAGCGCGCGGGCCAGCGGCTCCGAGATCGATGCGTCGTCCTCGGCGAGCAGTACACGCGTCATGGAGTGATGGTAGTCCGCGTGGCGTGCGGGTCGTGGAGAGATCACGTCAAGATCGTCCGTACCAGGATGTCATCGATGGCATCCTGGCAATGACCTTCGAAACTGGGTGCGCGGTTCCTTCGCCGCCTGTGATCCATGTCTCAAGTCCTTCCATATGCCGCAGTGTCGTGGCGTATGGTGGCGAGACGCTTGTAGTAGGCAATCGGGGACCTTTGGCGGCATCACTCGTTGACGCCCCAAAGGTCTCTTTTCTGCTCGGCGTAGGAATGACCTGTCGGCCGGGCTCCGCCGCGTGACCACGCGACGGGGTGTGGATCCCGG
The DNA here is from genome assembly GCF_043077165.1 of Streptomyces kanasensis. Taxonomy (NCBI): domain Bacteria; kingdom Bacillati; phylum Actinomycetota; class Actinomycetes; order Kitasatosporales; family Streptomycetaceae; genus Streptomyces; species Streptomyces kanasensis. Next base: position 23,512 of record NZ_JBIBSF010000017.1, on the reverse strand, counting down.
CACGGCTGCGACCGTGCCGGTGCCGGCCGTCCCGGAGCGGGCGCCGGTCGCCCACGAAGCGACGAGCGTCCCGAACGAACAAGGATCGACCATGGCGTCCAGCCTGACGAAGGACTCGGCGAGCAGCCCCGTCACCGAGAAGACCTTCCTCGGCCACCCCCGCGGCTTGGCCAACCTCTTCATGACCGAGATGTGGGAGCGGTACAGCTACTACGGCATGCGCGCCCTGCTCGTGCTGTACCTGTCGGCCGAGGTGGCCGAAGGCGGTCTCGGGTTCGAGGACGCGACCGCCATCGCGATCTACTCCGTCTACAACGCGATGGTGTACCTGCTCGCCCTGCCGGGCGGCTGGTTCGGTGACCGCGTCTGGGGCGCCCGCAAGACGGTCGCGGTGTCCGGCACGATCATCATGGTCGGCCACTTCCTGCTGGCCCTGCCCACGACGGTGTCGTTCTTCATCGGCCTGGCGTTCATCGCCGCCGGTTCCGGACTGCTCAAGGCCAACATTTCCACGATGGTCGGCCACCTCTACCGGGACAAGAACGACCCGCGCCGCGACGGTGGCTTCACGATCTTCTACATGGGCATCAACGTCGGTGCCTTCGCCGCCCCGCTGACCATCGGCTGGGTCGGCCAGAAGGTCGACTGGCACTACGGCTTCGCCCTGGCCGGCGTGGGCATGGCCGTCGGCCTCGCCTTCTACTTCCTCGGCTTCCGCAACCTCGCGCCGGAGTCGAACCAGGTGCCGGCCCCGCTGTCGGAGACCGAGCGCGCGGGCATCATCAAGCGGGCCGTGATCTGGCTGGCCGTCGCCGCCGTCGCGTACGGGCTCGTCGGCCTGAGCGGCTCGTTCACGATCGACTGGGTGCTGTGGCCGCTGACGATCCTGGGCCTCGCCCTGCCGACGTACTACCTGGTGCGGGTGCGGCGTGACAGCGACCTGGAGCCGGTCGAGCGCACCCGGATGTCGGCGTACGTCTGGTTCTTCGTGGCCGCCGCCGCGTTCTGGGCGATCTACGACCAGACCGGTTCGACGCTGACGCTGTTCGCCAAGGACAACACCGAGGGCTCGCTGTTCGGCTTCGACTTCCCGTCGAGCTGGTTCCAGTCGCTGAACCCGCTGTACGTGATGGCGCTCGCGCCGGTCTTCGCCTGGCTGTGGGTGGCGCTCTCGCGCCGCGGCAAGGAGCCGAGCACGCTCAGCAAGTTCGCGACCGGTCTGCTCATGATCGGTGGCTCCTTCTTCGTGATGATGCTGGCGCAGACCGCTTCCGCGGGCGGCGTCAAGGTCACCCCGCTGTGGCTGTGCTCGGTCTACCTCATCCAGACCATCGGCGAGCTGACCCTCTCCCCCGTCGGCCTGTCCCTGACGACGAAGCTGGCCCCGGCCAAGTACGCGTCGCAGATGATGGGCGTCTGGTTCCTCGCCGTGACCGCCGGCTCGTCCGTCATCTCGCTCCTCCAGCTGGTGGGCGCGCCGACCGACACCGAGTGGTGGTTCGCCAGCCAGGGCGCCATCGCGATGGCCGGCGGCTTCGCGATCTTCATGTACCGCAAGCGGGTCCAGCCGCTGATGGGCGGCGTGCACTAGGGGGCGACCGCCACCCGGTCCTCGCGACCACGAGGGGCGCCGCACCGGTCCGGTGCGGCGCCCCTTCCGCATGCGCCCCCGCGCACGGCCCTCCCCGTGCCGCGGGGGGACGTTTATAGTTCACCGACCGGTCGGCCCGGGGGGGCCGTACGCGAGGGCGGGCCGGCGCGTCAGCACAGCACCAGGGGGGCCAGCGATGCCGGACACCGCACCGGACAGCAACGGGACGATCGACGGGGGCTCCGGCCCGGCGGAGGGCTCCCGCCCCACGACGGACACCGGTCCGGCGGCGCCGGAGCGGCGGGCCGGGCGGCCCGGCCGGCGCCGGCGCGCGTGGCGCGTCGCGGGCGCGGGGTGCGCGGTCGTCCTGCTCGGCGCGGCCGCGGCCGGCTGGTGGGCGTACACGAGCCTCGACGGCGCCCTCACGGGCGTCGACATCGGCCGCGCCCTGGGCGACGACCGGCCGCGGAAGGCGCCCGGCGCGCTCGGCGCGACGAACCTGCTGGTGCTCGGCTCGGACTCGCGGGCCGGTGACAACGCCGCGCTCGACGGCGGCGACGTGGGCGGCGCCCGCTCCGACACGGCGCTGGTGGTGCACGTGTCGGCGGACCGCACGGACGCGGTCGCGGTGAGCATCCCCCGCGACACCCTGGTGGACCGCCCTGCCTGCACCCGCCCGGGTGGCGGCGAGAGCGGGCCGGCGTCCCGGGTCATGTTCAACTCCGTGTACACGACGGGCGGCCCCGCCTGCGTGGTGAAGACCGTCGAGAAGATGTCGGGCGTCCGCATCGACCACCTCATGGAGATCGACTTCGCGGGCTTCAAGGAGCTCGTCGACGAGCTGGGCGGGGTGACCGTGGAGGTCCGCGAACCGATCCGCGACACCAAGGGCGGCTTCGCCCTGGAGCCGGGCACGCACCGGCTGGACGGCACCGAGTCGCTGAAGTTCGTCCGCACCCGCCACGGCTACCGCGACGGCAGCGACCTGGGCCGCATAGGACTCCAGCAGCAGTTCCTCACCTCCCTGCTGCGCGAGGTGCAGCGGCAGGACCTGCTCGGCAGCCCGGCCACGTCGTTCCGGATCGCCCGGTCGCTGACCGGTTCGCTGACGACCGACTCCGAGCTGGCCTCGCTCCCCGCGCTCGTCGAGTTCGGGCGGAGCATGCGCGGCATCGACCCGGCGTCCATGGACACGGTGATGCTGCCCGTCGCCTACGACCGGACCGACCCCAACCGCGTGGTCCCGGCGCAGCCGCAGGCGGACGAGGTGTGGCGGGCCCTGCGGGAGGACGCCCCCGTGCCGGCGTCGGCCCGGCGCTCCCCGGCGTCCGCGGGCTGACCCGACCGCCCGGCCCCGGGCCCGGACCGCGCACCCCCGCGCCCCACGCCCCGGCCGGCCCCCGCGTCGCGCCCCGGCCCTTCCCCACCGCCCTCGCGCCCCGCGCTCCGGACCCGCCGCCGCGCGCCGGGCGGGGCTGTCATCATGAACGCTTCGGCGGGCGAGAGCGGCACAGGGGGCGGGATGGTGACGGGGACGGGCGGTAGCGCGGCCGCGATGGCGGCGCGGATGTCGTGGGGCGAGGCGCTGGGGCGGCTCGGCGGCGCGCAGAAGACCGCGAAGGGGGTGTCCCTGTACTCCCGCTTCGTCAACCGGCCCGCGGGCCGGTTCCTCGCGGCCGGCTCGTACCTCGCCGGGCTCACGCCCAATCAGGTCACGCTGGTCAGCGCGGTGTTCAGCTTCGCCGGGATCGCCACCGTGGCGGTGGCCCCGCCCACGTGGTGGACGGGCGCGCTGGTGTGGCTGGCGCTCGCCGTGGGCTTCGCCTTCGACTCCGCCGACGGCCAGCTGGCGCGGCTGCGCGGTGGCGGCAGCCCGGCGGGCGAGTGGCTCGACCACGTCGTGGACTGCGCGAAGACGACCGTGCTGCACACGGCGGTCCTCGTCGCCTTCCACCGCCACCCCGGCCACTTCGGCACGGGCGCGGACGTCCTGCTGCTGGTGCCGCTCGTCTTCCTCAGCGCGTCGACCGTGACGTTCTTCGGCGGACTCCTCACCGAGCAGCTCAAGCGGCGGGCGCCGGCCCCGGGCGGCCCGGCGCCGGCGCCGTCCACCCTGCGGGCGGTGGCGCTCCTCCCGGTCGACCACGGGGTCTTCTGCCTGGTGTTCCTGCTGCTGGGCGGCGGCCCGCTGTTCCTGTGGGGGTACGGGCTGCTCGGCGCCGCCGCCGTGCTCTACCTGCCGCTCTTCCTCGCGAAGTGGTTCCGCGAGCTCAACCGCCCGGCCGCGCCGCCGGCCGCGCCGCCCGCCCCGGGCCCGCGGCCGTCTCCGGCACGCTGACGACCTCGGCCGCCGCCTGGGACTGCGGCGGCCCCTGCCGCGTCAGCGCGTCCAGCGCCCGGCGCAGTTGGGTGCTGGAGGTGTGGACGGTGTACGGGAAGTACACGACGTCGACGCCGACGGTGGCGAAGTCCCGTTCCAGACGGTCGCCGCGGGCGGTGCCGCGCCAGTCGTCGCCTTTGAACAGGACGTCGAACCGGACCTGCTCCCAGGTCTCCAGCTTGTCCGGCACCGTCTCGACGAACGCCGCGTCGACGTACTTGATGTTGCGGACGATCTCCAGCCGCTCGATGAGCGGGATGACCGGCCGGTGGCCCTTGGCCCGCTCCGCCATCTCGTCCGACACCACTCCCGCCACCAGGTAGTCGCACTGCTGCCTGGCGTGGCGGAGGACGTTCAAGTGGCCTATGTGGAACAGGTCGTAGGCCCCCGGCGCGTACCCCACCCGATACGGTCTGCGCTCCGACATGACGTGCTTGCCCCCCTCTGGAACGGTCCGCCCCCGTGCGTCCGGGCTGACAGTACCGTGCACACTTCGCGCAGGACAGGTGAACGATTAGGGTGCACGAGCGATCGTTCGTCACGAGGGGGCCATCCGGATGCGGGACGCGGACCAGAGCGACCAGGACGACACCGGCCGGCGACGTCGGCGTCTGCTGCTGGTGTCCACCAACTACGCGCCGGAGCACACCGGCATAGGCCCCTACGCGACGCAGATAGCCGAGCACTGGGCGGCCCGGGGCCACGAGACGCACGTCCTGGCCGGCATGCCGCACTACCCGTCCTGGTCGGTCGACCCGGCCTACCGGGGGGCGTGGCGGCGCACCGAGCGGCGGGCGGGCGTGACCGTGCACCGCCGCCGGCACACCGTGCCGGCCCGTCAGACGGCCGCGCGGCGGGCGCTGTTCGAGGCGTCGCTGCTCGCCCACCAGCTCGCCGCGCCGCCCCGGATGCCGCGACCCGACGCGGTCGTCGCCCAACTGCCCAGCCTCGCGGGCGGCGTCGTGGGTGCCCGGCTCGCGGCCCGCTGGCGGGTGCCGTACATACCCGTCGTGCAGGACCTGATGGGGGCGGCGGCCGCGCAGAGCGGCATCGAGGGGGGAGACCGGGCGGCGGCGGCCGCGGCGCGCGTCGAGGCGTACGTGCTGCGCCGGGCCACGCTCGTCGGCGTCATCCACGAGACGTTCACGGCGCGGGTCACCGCGCTGGGGGTGCCGGCGGAGCGCGTGCGCGCCGTCCCGAACTGGTCGCACGTGGCGGCCCCCACACGACCGCGCGAGGAGACCCGCCGGCGGCTCGGCTGGGGTCCGGCCGAGACCGTCGTCCTGCACTCCGGCAACATGGGCCTCAAGCAGGGCCTGGAGGTGCTCGTCGCCACGGCCCGCCTCGACCCCTCGGTGCGCGTGGTGCTGATGGGCGACGGCAACCAGCGCGCTTCGCTGGAGCGGCTCGCCGAGGGCGTGCCCAACCTGCGGTTCCTGCCCGCCGTCGACGACGCCGACTTCCCCGAGGTGCTGGCCGCCGCGGACGTGCTGGCCGTGACGCAGCGGGCCTCGGTGCTCGACATGAGCGTGCCGTCCAAGCTGACCTCGTACTTCGCCACCGGCCGGCCGGTGATCGCCTCGGTCGCCGACGGCGGCGGCACCGCCGAGGAGGTGCGGCGCTCCGGGGCGGGCGTCCTGGTGCCGCCCGAGGACCCGGCGGCCCTGCTGGCCGCCGTACGGGAGCTGGCCGCCGACCCGGTGGCGGCGGCGGAGCGGGGCGCGGCCGGACCGCGGCACGTGGCGGCCCACCTGGGCCGGGCGGCGGGGCTGGCGCGGTACGACGCGCTGCTCGACGAGGCGCTGGCGGCGACGGGCGCGGCGGCGGAAGGAGCGGGCAGGTGACACACCCCCACGGCGGCCCCGCGGCCGCGGGCACGGGGCCGGCGGACGACGAACCGGACCTGCTGCGCGACCAGTTCCGCCAGCTCCTGCGCTACCCGCGGCTGATGGCCGGCGGGGTGCTCCTGGGGCTGCTCGGCGGTGCCTGGCTCGGGTACAGCACCTCGGACACGTACGTGGCGACGAGCGACGTGGTGCTGCGGGTGCCCACGGAGGACCCGTTCAACCCGACGATCGCCGTCGAGAAGACCCTCGACATGAACACCGAGCGGCAGGCGGCCACGAGCCGGCGCACCGCCGGGCGGGCCGCCGACGAGCTGGGCTACGAGGGCGACCCGGCCGGGTTCGTCTCGGGCCTGCAGGTGACCAACCCGCCCAAGTCGCAGGTGCTGCGCTTCTCCTACACCGACGACGACCCGGCCGAGTCGGCGCGCCGCGCCAACGCGCTCGTCGCGGCGTACCTCGCCGACCGGCGGGAGCAGACCGAGCAGACCCGCGACACCATGATCAAGGGGTTGCAGGCGCAGCTCGACCCGGTGGCCAAGCAGCACGACGAGCTCGCGGAGCAGTTGGAGGGGCGTGCGGAGTCGGACGCCGAGGCGGACTACACCGTCAAGGCGAACCTCCTCAACCGCATCACCGAGCTCAGCAACCGCATCAGCAAGCTGAAGGCGCTCGACGTGACGCCCGGCAAGGTGATCAGGACGGCGACGCCGCCCACCTCGTCCGACGGCCCCGGGTGGGCGCTGTCCCTCGGGCTCGGCGGCGCCGTGGGCATCGCGCTCGGCCTGCTCATCGCCTGGGTGCGGCTGGTGTTCGACCCGGCGGCCCGTTCGGAGGGCGACGTGGCGCGGGCGCTGCGCGCCCCGGTGCTCGGCTCGCTGCCCCGCACCCGCGACACCGACCCGCTGCTGACGGAGGACCGCGAGGAGTCGCCGCTCGCCGAGGAGTACCGGTCCATCGCCTACCGGCTCGCCTACGACCAGCGGTTCGCCGACCGGCGGCGGCTGCTGGTGGCCGCGCCGCGCGGTTCCAGCCGCACGGCGGCGGCGGTGGCCGTCAACCTGGCCGCGTCGTTCGCCGAGACCGGCAAGCGCGTGCTGATCGTCGAGGCCGAGCTGCGCCGGCCGTCGCTGGAGAACCAGCTGCGGGCCCGGGAGGTGAGCCGCCCGGCGTGGACGCAGGACGGCGAGACGGACGCCTGGCCCGGCGGGCGGCGCCTGACCGTGGACGCCGGGGAGTCCGGCAGCTTCGAGCTGGTGCCCGGGGCGCGGGTGCGCAACGTGGCGCGGGCGCTGACGTCGCCGGAGATGTCGCGGCTGGTGGAGGAGGCCGACGACCCGGGGGTGACCGTGATCGTGCTGACGCCGCCGGTCTTCGCGTACGCCGACGCGCTCGCCCTGGTGGACCGGGTCGACGGCGTGCTGGTGGTGTGCGACCCGCGGGGCGTGCACCGCTCGCAGCTGGCCCGGCTGCGCGACCTCATCACCGGCGCGGGCGGCACGGTTCTCGGCACCGTCATGCACCGCGGCCAGCAGAGCGGCGGCACCCGGCGGGGCAAGGGGGCCCGCGGGCCGTCGCGCGGCGCGGCCGGTGACCGCCCGGACCGGGACGCGGCCGGCCCGGAAGCCGACGGCCGGGGCGCGGGCGGCCGGGGCGCGGGCGGTGGCGCGCGTACGGGCGCGGCCGACGGGGCGGCGCACGACGACCCGGCCACCACGATGGCGCTGCGGGCGGTCTCACCCCCCGACCGCCGGTGAGCGACGCGGCGGGCGGGGCGCTGCGGGGGCGTACGGCGGCCCTCGTCTCCGTCCTCGACCAGGGCGCGGCGGGGCTGACCAACATCCTCGTGCTGGTGCTGGCCGCGCGGCTGTCGACGGCCTCCGGGTTCGCCGAGTTCTCCATGGTGTACCTGGTGTTCACGGTGGCGCTGGGGCTGTTCATGGCGTACGTCGGGCAGGAGCTGGTGCTGGTGCGCGGCGGGGCCGGCGCGGTGGCGGCGGCCTGCCGCTCGGCGCTGGGCTTCACGGCCGTGGCGGCGCTGGCCACCGGCGCGGCCCTCGCCGCCACGGGGGCGGCGCTGCCGCCCGGCGGGCGGGCGCTGGCGGCGCTCGGCGCGGTCCTGCCGGTCGTCCTGCTCCAGGACGCCGCCCGCTTCTGCTTCTCGCTGCTGGGGCGGCCGCACCACGCGCTGGCGGCGGACGGGCTGCGGCTCGTGTCGACGGTGGCGGTGCTGGCGCTCCAGCCCGCCGGGGCGTCGCCGTCCCGGCTGGTACTGGCGTGGGGGCTCGCCGCCCTGCCGGGGCTGGCGGTGGCGGCGCTGCTGCTGCGCCGGCCGCTGGCGGGGGCCCGCCCGGACTGGCGGCGGTACGTCCGCCGGGGCCACCTGGGGCGGCGGTTCGCCGTCGAGTTCGCCGTCGGCAACGGCTCCAGCCAGCTGGCGGTCCTCTGCCTGGGCCTGTTCGGCAGCCCGCTGGCGGTGGGCGCGCTGCGCGGCGCCTCGGCGCTCTTCGGGCCCCTGAACGTCTTCTTCGGCGCGGCCAACGGCTTCGGGCCGCCCCTGCTGAACCGGCTCGGCGGCCACCGCGCCGTGGTCCGGGCGACGCTGCTGCTGGGCGGGGCGCTGGCCGCCACGGGCGCGGTCTGGGGCGGCGTGTGGTGGCTGCTTCCCGACGGTGCGGGCCGGGCGGTGCTGGGCGACACGTGGCCGGCGGTCGCCGCGCTGCTGCCGGCGTCGGCGGCGCAGTACACGCTGATGGGGCTCGGGGTGAGCGCCCTGCTCACCCTGCGGGTGCTCAGCCCCCGCGACACCCTGCCGGTGCAGGTGGTCTTCTCGCTGCTGTCGGTGGCGCTGCTGTACGCCGGGTTCGTCCTGGGCGGGGCGGTCGGCGCGGCGTGGGGCCTGGCGGGCGGTTCGGCGGCGAAGGCGCTGGCCGCGTGGGTCCGGGTGGCACGGCTGCGCCGCCGCGCGGCCGCCGCGCCGCAGGAGGCGCACGCACCGGGGCAGCCGGACGGACCGGCGCAAGCGGACGGACCGGGCCGGCCGGAGGCGCCCGGCAGCCCGGGGACGCCGGAGCAGCCGGACGCAGGGGGTCGGCCGCAGCCGCCGGGTCGGCCGGAGCAGCCGGAGGACCCGTCCGGGCCGTCCGGGCCGTCCGGGGGTCAGCCGAGGCGGGCGCCCCGGTCGCGCCGGTAGGTGGCGATCAGGGCGAGGCAGAGCGCGGCGATCGCCACCTTGCCGGTCGCCTGGAGCAGCGGGCCCCGGACGAGGATGAAGGAGTACCCCGCCACCAGCGGCGCCGTGATCAGCAGCAGGCTGCCGGGGGGCGATCCCCGCACGGCGCGGCGCGCCACCCGCCGGTCGACGCGGGCGGCGGCGTAGCCGAGGGCCGCCATGCCGGCCGTCATGCCGACGGGTCCGAAGTCGATCCACAGTTCGGCCCAGACCGGCGACGACAGGTTGGTGTTGACGGCGCCCATCCACTCGCCGACGGTCACCCCGGTGTCGGACGGCTTCTGCGCCCACATCGAGCGCGGCACGGCGAACAGCAGGGAGCCGGCGGCCTGGTAGCCGTAGGAGTGGCCCTGCCCGGACTCGACGTAGGTGATGGTGTTGGCGAACATGCCGACCTGGTCGTAGTCCTTGAGCGCCAGCGGCTCCAGGAACGAGGTCGTCTCGATCTGCGGGGTGTTGTTCTCGTCGTACCGGAACCGGTCGGCGAAGGGGAAGACGAGCAGCGCGACGACGACGCCGAGGGAGAGCGACGCCCGGTACATGGCGGCGCTCGTCGGGAAGGCGGTGAACAGCAGCGCGAACAGCACGGTGAGGAACCAGTAGCGCGGGTTGGAGATCGGGTTGTTCACCACCGCGTTCAGCACCACCAGGGCGCCGAAGACCGCCACCACCGACCAGGTGCGGCGGGCCCGGCGGGAGGTGATGAGCCAGCGGGTGTGGACGAGCAGGGCGATCAGCGGCGGCACGGTGCCGAAGCCGCGCAGGAACGCCTGGCCGGCCTGGCCGCCGTCGCCGGAGACGCCCGCCTCCTCGATGCCGGCGATGATCTCCTGGCGGCTGCTGAAGAAGACGGCGGGGCCGCCGAGCTTGACGATGAGCAGGCCGCCGCAGGCGAAGGCCGCCAGCACCAGCAGGTGCAGCCGCCGGCGGTGGATCAGCACCGGCCGGTCGTCGGGCGACCCGCCCCTGGCCGGCTCCCCCGTGCCCCGGCCGCGACGGTGCCAGGGCGTGCGGTAGCGGGCGAGGAGGGCGCCCACGTCGAAGGCGAAGCAGCCGAGCAGGACCAGGGCGACCGCCTGGACGAGGTGCTCGCGGGGGCCGACGACCGGCGTCGGCACGCGGCCGAGGACCGCCTGGGCGAGCGGGGCCACGCCCATCGCCATGTAGCAGAACATCCAGAACGTCGCCTGGAGCAGCTTGCGCCGGGTGGTGAGGACCATCGCGGAGAGCCGCACGCCGCAGTAGACCGTGAGGACCACCTGGAGCCAGAAGGCGGCGTCCCGCGGGCCGTCGCCGGGCTGCGAGACGACGACGAGCGGCAGGAAGAGGGCCAGGCCGAGCACGAGCGGCACGGCGAGCGCCCGGGAGAGCAGCGTGCGCGGCGCGAACGGCGGGGGCAGCGGCACCGTGCGGGGGCGCGGCGGGGGCGCCGCGCGGGGCGTGGTCGAGACCGTCATGCCCGTACCCCCGTCGCCCGCGCCCCTGTTCCGCGCGCAGTCTAACGAGCGGTCCGGAGCCACACCCTGGACGTAGGCGTACGAACCGATAATCTGACGTTCGTTCACCGTACGTGCGGCCTTCGCCGCGCGTCGCGGTTTCCCGCACAGCGCGCACAGGGGGGAGTCCGGCGCCATGCGCGACCTGTCCGCATTCACGCTGGCCGGGTACGACAAGGGCCGGGGCAGGCTGACGCAGGCCCTGTGGTTCGCCGTGCTCAATCTGGTGTTCACGACCTGGTGGTGTCCGGCCCGGCTGCGGGTGGCGCTGCTGCGCGCGTTCGGCGCGACGATCGGCGAGGACGTGCTGATCCGCCACCGCGTGCGCGTGCTGTGGCCGTGGAAGCTGACCGTCGGCGACCACACCTGGATCGGCGAGGGGGCCTGGCTGCTCAACCTGGAGCCGGTCACCCTCGGCGCGCACGTGTGCGTCTCCCAGGAGGCCCTGCTCTGCACGGGCAGCCACGACCACCGCGCGGCCGACTTCCGCTACCGCAACGCGCCCATCACGGTGGAGGACGGCGCCTGGATCGCCACCCGCGCCACCGTCCTCGCCGGCACCCGGGTCGGCCGCCACGCGGTCGTCGGCGCCGGCGCGGTCCTCCACCAGGACCTGCCCGAACTGACCCTGCACACCGCGGACGGCACGCGCCGGCCCGTCGAGGAGCCGAAGTGAGCACCGCACCCCTGCGGGTCCTGCACGCCGTCACCCTGCACTCCCCCACCGGGGCGTTCGGCGGTCCGGTGCGCGTCGCCCTGAACCTCTCCCACGGACTGCGCGCCCGGGGCCACGACCCGCGGCTGCTGGCCCTCGCCGACGGCTTCGGCCCCACGCCGCCCACCGACGTGGAGGGCGTACCGGCCCGGCTCCACCCGGCGCGGCGGCTGCTGCCTCTCGGCTTCAGCGGCATCACCTCGCCCGCGCTGCTCGCGGAGGCGGGGCGCCTGGTGCGCGGCGCGGACGTCGTCCACGTCCACCTCGCCCGCGACCTGGTGACGCTGCCCGTCGCCCTGGCCGCGCTGCGCGCCCGCGTGCCCCTGGTGCTCCAGACCCACGGCATGGTCGACCCCAGCGACCGGCTGCTCGCCAAGGTCCTCGACGCCCTGGCCGTCCGGCGGGTGCTGCGCGGCGCCGCCGCGGTGCTCCACCTGACCGCGCACGAGCGGCGCGGCCTGGACGCCGTCCTCGGCGCGCCGCTGCGCACGGCGGTGCGGCTGGTCAACGGCGTCCCCGCGCAGAGCCCCCGCCCCGCGCCCGTGGGGCCGCCGAGGATCCTGTACGCGGCCCGGCTCCAGGCCCGCAAGCGGCCGTGCGACTTCGTGGCGGCCGCGCCGGAGATCCTGCGCCGCCACCCCGACGCGCGCTTCGTCGTCGCGGGCCCGGACGAGGGCGAACGGGCCGCGGTGGAGCGGCTCGTCGACGACCTGGGGCTGCGGGACCGGGTGGACCTCGTCGGGCCGCTGGGCGCGGCGCAGGTGCTGGAGGAGCTGCGCCGGGCGCACGTGTACGTGCTGCCGTCGGTGGACGAGCCGTTCCCGATGTCGGTGCTGGAGTCGCTCTCCGTGGGCACCCCGGCCGTGGTGACCGTGTCGAACGGACTGGCCCCGGCGGTCGGTGAGGCGGGCGCGGGCCGGGTCGTCGAGGACGCCTCGGGCCTCGCGGGCGCCGTGCTGGAGCTGCTGGAACCGGAGGCGGCGGAGAAGGCCTCGGCGGCGGCGCACGCGCTCGCCGTCTCGGCCTTCTCCCTGGACGCCGTGGTGGAGGACCTGCTGGACGTGTACGTCCGCGCGGTCGGTCAGGCGGTCGGTCAGCCGCGCAGCCAGGCGTAGCAGCCGGACGAGGTGAACGCCGCGGCGCCGGCCGGGATCGTCAGGGTGTGCCGCTCCCCGGAGGCGCCGGGCGCCGGTCCGGCGGCCAGGTCGCGGCCCCCGGCGCCGGTGACCCGCCAGGTGCAGCCCGGCCTGGCTGCGGCGGTGCGGTAGCGGCCGGCGGCCGGGGAGGCGTGGGTGCCGTCCGGGTAGCCGCCCTCGGCGGCGTCGAGCACGGGCCGCTGCTCGGGGCAGAGGTGGGTGACGGCGTCGCGGGCGTCACGGACGTCCCCGGCGACGACGGCCGCGACGGCCGCGTCCTTGTCGTGCCGGGCGGTCCGCTCGATGCGCTGGCAGGACTCCTTGCCGACGTCCAGCACGGCGGCGGGGTCGACGGAGCGCGGCACGCGGCCGCTCAGGTACTCCTTCTCCCGCGGGGTGAAGGAGCCCGTGGCCGGGGTGAGCGAGGCGTCGGGCCGGACCGGGGCCGCGGGGGCGGAGGCGCGGGGGCCCGCCGGCGCGGACGCTCCGGGGCGCTGGGCCGGCGGGGCGGTGGCGCCCTCCTGCTCTCGGGCGACGCGTTCGGCGTCGGACAGGGCCGGGGCCGAGGCCGACGGGGAGGCGCCCGCGCGGTCGGCCGGGTCGGACCCGCCGGAGGAGCAGCCCGTCGCGGTGAGCACCGCCGCCAGCAGCAGCGTGGCCGCGGCCGGGCGGCGGAGGTGGGTACGCATGTGTGAGTGTGCTCCTGCTCCGTGGATCGCGTGGCGGGGGCGGCGCGCGCGGCGCCGCCCCCGCCACGTCCTACTTCGGCGAGAAGGTGAGGACCAGCTTGGGCGTGCCCCCGGAGGCGGGTGCCTCACGGGACCACAGCCACAGCGCGTCCGTGCCCTGCCCGGTCAGCGCCATGCTGTACTCACCGCCCAGGGCGGCCGCGACGGCGGCCTTGTCCAGCTGTACCGAGGCGCCCGTGGACGGCCCGGTGGGCGGGGTGAGCGTGCCCAGCGTCTGCGCCCCGACCGCCGGCTTCGTCGCGAAGGTGACGTCGGTCTCGGACCAGGCGCCGGTGACGGGGCCGACCCGCACCGCGTCGGTCGACCCGGCGCTCGCCGACGAGTCGGTCCGCACCTCCAGCGAGGCGCCCGTCAGCTGCTTGCCGGCCGGCAGGGCCGGCAGCGCGAAGCGCAGGTACGTCTCGTAGGCGGCGCTGCCGCGCACGGCGAGGGAGGTGGCGGCACCGTGGTTGGTACCGGTGGAGGCCTCGTTGACGTAGGCGTCCGCGACGGGCTGCAGCGTGGTGACCGTGTCGCCCTGCTGCACGGCGCGCAGGTAGTGCGCGGCGACCTGCTCACCCGTGAGCGCCGTCGGGTAGACGGCCGTCTCGTCGATCTGCCCGGCGAAGTAGTTGCTCGACGGGCGGGACGGCCAGCTGCCGACGGCGTCGCCGCCGATGCGCCAGTACCCGGCGTACCGCTCGTGGCCCGAGCGGGTGTTGCCGCCGACGCGCTTGCCGTCGACGTACAGGGTCATGCCGCCCGGCCCCTGGGTGCCGACGACGTGGTGCCACTTGCCGTCGTTGTAGGAGGAGAGGGTCGACAGGGTGCGGGCCGTGCCGTCGTAGGCGCCGAAGTACAGCTGGCCCCAGTTGTTCATGTAGAGGTGCTTGTCGTACCGACCGCTGTTGCGGGTGCTGTTGTTGCCGAACCCGATGAGCTTTCCACCGCGGTTGGTGGTGGTCTTGAACCAGGTCTCGATCGTGTACGCGTCGCCCACGGTGGTGCGGCGGTCGCTGTGGACCACGGAGTCGGTGCCGTCGAAGGCGTACGCCTTGCTGCCGTCGGCCGTGGCGCCCGGGCCCTGGCCGAGGACGGGCCCGTTCGCCTGCAGGCCGCTCATGTCGCCCTTGGACGAGTCGGCGGTGTACGGCGTGGTCGTGTCGTCGTAGCGCCAGTACAGCGACGCGCCGTCGCCGATGACCGCGGCCGCGTAGGGCTGGGCGGAGACGGCGGCCGTGGCGGTGACGGAGGCGGAGAGCGCGCTGACGTTGCCCGCGCCGTCCGTCGCGGTCACCCGGTAGGTGTGCGCGGAGCCGGGGGCGAGGCCGGTGTCGGTGAACGACGCCTGGGGCCGGTGCCACGGCAGCGACTCGGCGTCGAGGGTGGCGATCGGGGTGGCCGCGCCGTCGCGGTACACCCGGTACGTCAGCCGGCTGTCGTCCAGGTCGAGGCTGGTGCGCCAGCGGACCTGGATCTCACCGGGCTTCACGCTCGCCGCGCTCGCGACGGGCGTGGTGGGCTTCCCGGTGTCGCCGGTGGAGGCGAAGCGGGTCAGTCCCTGCGCCGGGGCGCCGTTGACGGTGGTGAACTCGCCGCCGGACCACAGGTACTCGACGCCGTTCCTGGCGGCGATCGTGATCACGCGCGGGCCGATGCCCTCACCGAGGCCGTCGTTGGTGTCCGGGAACCAGCCGAGCTTGCCGACGGAGGTCGTCGGCTGCGCCAGGAAGTGGTACCGGCGCCCGTCCGGGAACTCGCCGACGAGACCGCAGTCGTGCGCGTGGGACGCGCTGTACAGCACGCCCTTGTGCGACTCGACCGCCTGCGTCGCGCCCAGGCAGGTGTCGCGCCAGCGCTGGTCGAAGCCGTTCAGCTCCAGGGCGATGCGGCCGTCGAAGCCGCCGGTGCCCTCGTTGGCGGTGTAGAAGCCGGTCGCGTCCGTGTCGATGTCCTTGACGACCGAGCTGTTCATGATGAAGCCCGGGTACGTCCTGGCGTTGGCGCCGGTCGTGGCGTCGACCACCGCGAGGGCGTGCGAGTCGGCGCCGTTGACCGTGAAGAAGTCGCCGCCGAGCAGGGCGTGGCGCCCGTCGGGGGTGATCTCGACGGCCCGGCCCGGCTCGTCGGCGTCCGCGCGGAACGGCCGCAGGGCTCCGGTCGTCGCGTCGACCGCCGCGAACCGCTGCCGCGTCGCGCCGTTGACCGTGCCGAAGTCGCCGCCCGCGTACACGGTGTCGCCGGTGACCGCGAGGGCGCGGACCGTCGCGGGGAACGCGGCGTTGAAGCCGTCCTTCGGGGTGCACGTGGCGATGTCGATGGCGGCGGCGCTGGACACGGGCATGCCGTTGACCGCGCCGAAGTAGCCGCCGGCGTACAGGGTGCGCTGGTCCGGCGAGACGGCCAGGGCGCGCACGGTGGCGGTGCCCGACGCGACGGTGAAGGACAGCTTGCAGTCGGTGGGCGCGCCCGTCGCGGCGTCCATCGCCACGAAGTTCAGCGCCTGCCGCTCGGCGCCGGCCGCCCCCTCGGGGGGCCGCACGGCGGAGAACGTGCCGCCGGCGAAGACCACCCCGTTCGCCTGGGCGAGCGCCCAGACGATGCCGTTGGTCTGCCAGGTGGGCAGGTCGTCGGCGGTGAAGGCCACCGGCTCGGTGAGCGCGGCGGCCTGCGGGGCGGCGGCCGCCCCCAGACCGGCCGCCAAGGACAGGGCGAGGGCAGCGTGCAGCCCCCTGGATCTCTTCATGTACCCCCCAAGACAGAGCGCCTTGACGCAGTGGGCGGTCGGCGGCGCGGTTCCCGGCGTCCTGCCGATCGCCCATAAGAGTGAATGAGCCGTAGAGTAGCGGCTCTTCGGCCATTTCTGGCCAACTCCGGAAGAATTCCCGGAGGGTGGGCTCAGCGGTCGACGCGCACCGTTGTCCCGGCCAGTTCGTCCTGCACCTGGCGCACGTCGGCGTCGACCATGATCCGGGCCAGGTCGTCGACCCTGACCTCGGGCTTCCAGCCGAGCAGCTCCTCGGCCTTGCTCGCGTCGCCGATGAGCGCGTCGACCTCGCTGGGGCGCTCGTACTTGGCGTCGTAGCGGACGTACTCCTGCCAGTCGAGGCCCGCGTGGCCGAAGGCGGTCTCCAGGAACTGGCGGACGGTGGCCGCGACACCGGTCGCGACGACGTAGTCGGTGGGCTCGTCCTGCTGGAGCATGCGCCACATCGCGTCGACGTACTCGGGGGCGTACCCCCAGTCGCGGACGGCGTCGAGGTTGCCGAGGTAGAGCTCGCCCTGGAGGCCGGCCTTGATGCGGGCCACCGCGCGGGTGATCTTGCGGGTCACGAAGGTCTCGCCGCGGCGCGGGGACTCGTGGTTGAACAGGATGCCGTTCACCGCGTACATGCCGTACGCCTCGCGGTAGTTGACGGTCGCCCAGTACCCGAAGACCTTCGCGACGCCGTAGGGGCTGCGCGGGTGGAAGGGCGTCCGCTCGTTCTGCGGGGGCGGCGTCGCGCCGAACATCTCCGAGGAGGACGCCTGGTACACGCGCGTCTCGATGCCGGAGGCGCGCACCGCCTCCAGCAGCCGCAGCGCGCCGAGGCCGGTGACGTCCCCGGTGTAGAGCGGGGCGTCGAAGGAGACGCGCACGTGGGACTGGGCGCCGAGGTTGTACACCTCGTCGGGGCGGATCTCGCGCAGCAGGTTCACCAGCGCCACCCCGTCGGAGAGGTCGGCGTGGTGCAGCACGAACGAGCGGCCGGCCTCCTGCGGGCCCTGGTAGATGTGGTCGATCCGCTCGGTGTTGAAGGTGGACGAACGGCGCACGAGACCATGCACCGTGTACCCCTTCGACAGCAGCAGCTCGGACAGGTACGACCCGTCCTGGCCGGTGACCCCCGTGATCAAAGCGGTCTTGCTCATGCGTGGCGTCTCCTCCCGGAGGAGCCGCGCGCCGGCCCCGTCCGCAGCGTTCTGTTGCGTGGTGTGCGAAAAGCGCGGCCGGGGGCGGCGGCGTCGCCACCGCTCCTGGCATGATCCGGCTCATGACCGACTCGCAGGCGGTACCGCCGCCCCCCAGCCCGTCGTCGCCGTACCTGCCGCGGCAGGCCCGGATATTCGTGGCGGGCCACCGCGGACTCGTCGGGTCCGCGGTGGTCCGCAGGCTGACCGCCGAGGGCCACGAGGTGATCACCCGTGACCGTGCGGCGCTCGACCTGCGCGACGCCGCGGGCACCGCGGCGTTCCTGGCGGACGTACGGCCGGACGCGGTCGTCCTGGCCGCCGCCAAGGTCGGCGGGATCCTGGCGAACAGCACCCAGCCGGTGCCGTTCCTGGAGGACAACCTCCGGATCCAGCTCAGCGTCATCGCGGGCGCGCACGCGGCCGGCGTGGCGCGGCTGCTGTTCCTCGGCTCGTCGTGCATCTACCCCAAGCACGCGCCGCAGCCCATCCGGGAGGAGGCGCTGCTGACGGGCCCGCTGGAGCCCACCAACGAGCCGTACGCGCTCGCGAAGATCGCCGGCATCTGCCAGGTCCAGTCGTACCGCCGGCAGTACGGCGCCGCGTACATCTCGGCGATGCCGACCAACCTCTACGGTCCCGGCGACAACTTCGACCTGGCGACCTCCCACGTCCTGCCCGCGCTGGTCCGCCGGTTCCACGAGGCGCGCGAGGCCGGCCGCGACGAGGTGACCCTGTGGGGCTCGGGCACCCCGCGCCGCGAGTTCCTGCACGTCGACGACCTGGCGGACGCCTGTCTGACGCTGCTCGCCGGGTACGACGGGGACGCGCCGGTCAACGTCGGCTGCGGCGAGGACCTCACGATCCGCGAGCTGGCCGAAACGGTCGCCGACGTGACGGGGTTCACCGGCCGGATCGCCTGGGACAAGGGCAAGCCGGACGGGACCCCCCGCAAGCTGCTGGACGTCTCGAAGCTCACCGCGCTCGGCTGGCGGCCCCGCGTCCCGCTGCGCGACGGCATCGCCGCGACGTACGCGTGGTGGCTGGCCCGGCGGGCGGGCGAGGGCTCGGCGGACCGCGGGTAGGGCCGGTGCCGGCGCCACTGGTCGCGCCATCCGTGCCTCAGTACGCTCCGCGGCCGTCGACGACGGCGCGGAGCGTACGGCTCATCACATCGAGGTCGCTGCTGAACGACCAGTTGTCCACGTACTGCAGATCAAGCTGAATCGTTTCGTCCCAAGAGAGGTCCGAGCGTCCGCTGACCTGCCACAACCCCGTCATGCCGGGCCGCACGCGCAGCCGGCGCAGCGCCGTGGCGTCGTAGGCGGCGACCTCGTCGGGGAGCGGCGGGCGCGGTCCTACCAGGGACATGTCACCCTTCAGGACGTTGACGAGCTGGGGCAGCTCGTCCAGGGACGTGCGGCGCAGGAAGCGGCCCACCCGGGTCACCCGGGGGTCGCGGCGCATCTTGAACATCAGCCCGTCGCACTCGTTGCGCCCGGCGAGGTCCTCCTTGCGCCGGTCGGCGTCCGTGACCATGCTGCGGAACTTCCACATGGTGAACGCCGCCTGGTCCCGGCCCACGCGCACCTGCCGGTAGAGGGCGGGGCCGGGCGAGTCGAGCCGTATCAACACGACCAGCAGGAGCAGCACCGGGGCGAGCAGGAGCAGCCCGAGGGCGGCGCCGCAGCGGTCGACGGCGGACTTCAGGGCGGCCTGCGCGCCGCGGCCGAGCGGAGGTTCGACCCGCAGCACGGTGAGACCGGCGACGGAGGTGGCGGCGAGCCGCTTGACCGAGGTCTCGACCAGGCCGGGCGTGAGCGCGACGTCGAGCCCGGCGTCGTGCAGCGCCCAGCACAGTTCGCGCAGCCGGTCGCCGGTGAGACGGGCGCCGGGCGCGAGGAGCACCAGTGCGGCGTGGTGGCGCCGGGCGGCGTCGACGACGCGGTGGCCGGCGCCGCGGCCGTCGAGCTCCGGGTCGAGGCGGTCGCCGGCGCCCGTGGGCGCCGCGGCGGCACCGGCCGTACCGGTGCCGATGACGACCGTGCCGACGACGGCGTACGGGTGGTCGGTGCGGGAGGCCAGCCGCTGGACGGCGGCGTCCAGCACGCCGGGCTCGCCGACCACGAGGACGCGGTCGACGGCCTGCGCGACGCGCCGGGCGGAGGTCAGGTGGCGGTGGATCCAGCGGCGGCAGACCAGCGTGCAGACCAGGCCGGGTGCCAGCGCGGCGAGCGCGGGGTACGGCTCGGGAGTCTGCGCCGTGCCGACGCTGAGCACCGCCAGCGCGGCGACGAGTATCAACCAGTCGTGCAGGACGGGCAGCGCGCCGCGCGACTCGCCCAGTTCGTCCTGCCGGTAGCGGTGCCGTAAGGCCCGTACCGCGACCCACGTCGCCATGGCGACGAGGGCCGACAGCCCCGGGTGCGGCTGCCCGGTCCGGGACAGCACCAGCGCGGCGGACGCGGCCGTGACCCCGGCGTCCACGCCGAGGACGGCCGGCAGGTACCAGCGCGGTTTGGCGCGGCGGCCGGCCGCGGCGGTGTGGCGGTGTCCGGGCACGGCGGCGCGGACGCCGGTCAGCCGTGCCGCGCGGACCCCGTAAGTTCCCGTGTCTCCCAAGATTCGTACGCCCCCCCAGGCCCCGAGAACCGCGCGCCCCGCTCCGAAGGCGTGAGCGGTTCACACAATTCCTTCACGCGAGGGCACACTACGGCACACGCACGTCCTACAGAACACGTTCTTTCGTAAGCTTTCGTATACGCACCGTTTCCGGACACAGGTCAGCGGCACCCGGAAAGCGATTGCCGGGTGCGGTGCCGGTCGGTGTACGCGGGGAGCGCAGGGGTGCACGGGGGGCGCGCTAAGCGTCCGAGTGCGCCGAGGGTGCGCGGAACGGCCTACGCGGGCGCGGCCAGTTCCGCCCAGACGGTCTTGCCGGACGCCTCCTGCGGCCGCTGGACGCCCCAGTCGAGGCACAGCCGCTGCACGATGAACATGCCGTGCCCGCCGGGCCGGCCGGCCCGGTGCGGAGTGCGGGGCGCGGGCTGGCCACTGCCCCGGTCGGTGACCTCCAGCCGCAGCGCCTTGGCGTGCAGGGAGACCCTCAACTCGTCCGGTCCGTCGGCGTGGAGGCAGGCGTTGGTGACGAGTTCCGACACGACCAGCAGGACGTCCTCGGCCGCCGCGCGCCGGTCGGCGGTGGCGGCCGGGAGCCAGCCCCAGTCGTACAAGGCCTGGCGGGTGAAGTCGCGGGCGAGCGGGACGACCCCGCTGGCGCCGTCCAGCGCGAGCCGGCGCGTCTCGCGGTGCGGCCCCCGCTCGTCGGACGCGCCGGAAGGTGCCCCCTCGCGCGTGGACGGGGCGCCGGAGCCGTCCGGCTCGGGGCCGAGACCGCTCGGCGGTTGCTGCTGGGTGGCACCCATCAGCGCGTCACCTCACCGATTCACCAGGTCGTCATTACGTCGACGTCTGCTTCGTTTGCTTCGTCACAAAAAGTGTGGCCCCTCGACGGGCCACCGGGGGTGCCTTCTGCGTTCTTCTGCCCGGCCGTCCGCGGGCGACACCCCTCGGATCGGAGCGCTCACCGGCCCCTGCGGGCCGCCGGCACCCCTCACTCCAGGGCGTCGTCCAGCGACTCGTGGACGGGGAAGACGGCGCCCGCGCCCGTGATCTCGAACACCCGGGCGACGGCGGGGCGCATCGCGGCGAGGTGTACCGCGCCGCCCGCCTCCTCCGCTCTCAACCGCGCCCCGAGGAGCACGTTCAACCCCGTCGAGTCGCAGAACTCCAGCTCCGAGCAGTCGACCACCAGGCGGGTCCGTCCCCGGGCGATGGCCGCCTCCAGGGGCTCCCGCAGGAGGTCCGCCGTGTGGTGATCGAGTTCACCGGCCGGCGTGAGGACCTCGCTGGGACCTTCCGTCCGGACCTCGACCTGAAGTCGGCCCTGATTCGCGCTGCCGACCGTCTCGCGGCCCATTCCGCCCCTCTTCGCCGATGCCTACGGGTCGGTAGAACCCTACGACGAATCTGCGCAGTCGGGTAGTCGAAGGTTGCCGTAAAGGGTATATACGGAACAAAAGACACTTGCACCGGTGCGTGCGGACCCGGTAGGGCTAGTAGGGAACACCGACACGGCCGGCTTTGGAGGCGCCGCACACCGCAGGCTGACGTATGGGCATCGGCGGCCTTATGCCGAGAACGATGGAGGAGACCATGTCACCCCGGCTCGACGGAACGCGTACCCACGACGCGGCGTCGGCAACATCCCCGCAAGAGATCCTTTTCCCCCCCACGTCCTGCGCCCCGGGCGCGGCGCACCCCGACGGGCTCGCGGACCTCCCCGAGATCCCCCCGTTCGACGAGGTGGCGCCCCCGGACGCGCGAGCGCTCTCCAAGACGCTCTTCGCGCGGCTCGAGACCCTCGAAGAGGGCACCCACGAGTACGCGTACGTCCGCAACACCCTGGTCGAGCTGAACCTCGCCCTGGTGAAGTTCGCCGCCTCCCGCTTCCGCTCCCGCAGCGAGCCGATGGAGGACATCGTCCAGGTCGGCACGGTCGGCCTGATCAAGGCGATCGACCGGTTCGAGGTCGGGCGGGAGGTGGAGTTCCCCACCTTCGCGATGCCGACCATCGTCGGTGAGATCAAGCGCTTCTTCCGCGACACCTCCTGGTCGGTCCGCGTCCCGCGGCGGCTCCAGGAACTCCGCCTCGACCTGGCCAGGGCCGGTGACGAGCTGGCCCAGGAGCTGGACCGCTCGCCGACCGTGGCCGAGCTGGCCGACCGGCTCGGCATCAGCAGCGACGAGGTCGTCGAGGGCATGGCCGCGAGCAACGCCTACACCGCCAGTTCGCTGGACGCCCAGCCCGACGAGGACGACGGCGAGGGCGCCCTGGCCGACCGGATCGGCTACGAGGACCACGGCCTGGAGGGCATCGAGTACATCGAGTCCCTCAAGCCGCTCATCGCCTCCCTGCCGGCGCGGGACCGCCGCATCCTGTCCCTGCGCTTCGTCGGCGGGCTCACCCAGTCGGAGATCGGCGAGGAGCTGAACATCTCGCAGATGCACGTGTCCCGGCTGCTCTCCCGCACGCTCGGCAAGCTCCGCAAGGGCCTCACCCTGGAGGAGTGACCCCGCCGCGCACCGCACCGGCAGGCCGCGAGGGCCCGTCCCCGATGGGGACGGGCCCTCGCGGCCTGCCGGCGTGAGGAGACCCGGCCGGACCACCCGGCGCGGACATCCCGCGGCGGACGGCTGCGGGGGGGGCGTGTGGGTGGGTGGGTGCGGGGGGCGTGTGGGTGGGTGGGTGTCGGGGGCTCCGCGCGTCCCGTGCGATAGCCGGGCGCGGCGCGCCGGACGCTGGTTGGGTGGGGGCATGACGACCACTCACCCCGAGGACTTCCTGCGGGCCTTCCACGCCCGGTGGCCCGCCGTCACGGCGGAGACGATGGGGCGCGGACGCACCCCCGACGGCCTGTCCAGTTACGAGTTGCTCTGCGAGCGGGCCACCGGGGCGCGCTCCGTCCTGGACCTGGGCTGCGGGGACGGCGTCCTGCTGGAGCTGCTGGCCCGCGCGGGGGTGCCGACCCTCGCCGGGGTGGACCTCTCGCCCGAGGCGCTCGCCCTGGCGCGGCGCCGGGCGGGGGTGCCCGCGGGCGCCGCGCTGGTGCGGGGGCGCGCGCAGCGGCTGCCCTTCGCGTCCGGGACGTTCGACGCGTGCCTGTCGCACCTGGCGCTGATGCTGATGGGCGAGGTCGAGCAGGTCCTCGCCGAGGTGGCGCGGGTCCTCGCGCCCGGCGGGACGCTGGCCTGCGTGGTGGGCGGCGGGGCCGTCGCCGACGACGACGCGTACGGGACGTTCCTGCGCCTGCTGCGGCCGGCCGTCGACGCGCTCCCGCCCGAGCGGCGCCTCCCGCGGATCGGCGACCCGAGGACGCGCGACGCCGGGGCGCTGGGCGCGCTGCTGCGGGCCGCCGGCTTCGGGCCGCTGGTGTGGGAGACCGTCCCGCTGCGGCTCGACGGGCCCGTGGCGGCCGTGTGGGCGTCCGTGTCGGGCTACTACGACCTGGGGCCGCTGCGGCCGCCGGAGGTCGAAGCCCTGCGGACGGCGTTCCTCGCGGAGGCGGAGCGGATCGCGGGACCGGACGGAAACGTCCCGTGCGCCGTGCGGCTCCACCTGGCCCGCACGGCCCTCCTGCCGCCGGAGACCCGGCCACCGGCCCCGCCCGCCCACGCCGGGGCCGCCCCGGCGTGAGGGGCCGCCCCGGCGTGAGGGGCCGCCCCGGCCTGAGGGGGCGGCCCGGCACCGGGGTGCCTCGCCGACCCGGGCGGCGGGGTGGCCCCTAGCGCGTGTCTCTTTGATGGGTTGATCAGTTGATCGGATGTGTGTGTCCGATTAGTGATCACTGATGCCATGTGGGACCGGATCGAGCCGCTG
>NZ_JBIBSF010000016.1:0-81514 GCF_043077165.1 Streptomyces kanasensis | reverse complement strand
TTGTCCCCCCCCCCCGGCCGCGCGGTAATGCTCCCGCGCGAGCGGGAGCTGTAAGTGCCGGGGGCCCCCCCCCCCCCGGCCCCCCCGCCCCCCCCCGGCCCCCCCCCCCCGCCCCGCGGCCGGGGCGCCCACGCCCCCGGCCGCCGCGAGCACCCGCACCCCACCCACCCGTACAACCGGAATGAGGACCACTGATGGAGTCGGCTGAAATCCGCCGCCGCTGGCTGAGCTTCTTCGAGGAGCGCGGGCACACCGTCGTCCCTTCGGCGTCGCTCATCGCGGACGACCCGACTCTGCTCCTCGTCCCCGCCGGCATGGTCCCCTTCAAGCCGTACTTCCTCGGCGAGGTCAAGCCGCCGTACGCGCGCGCCACCAGCGTCCAGAAGTGCGTGCGCACGCCGGACATCGAAGAGGTCGGCAAGACCACCCGTCACGGCACGTTCTTCCAGATGTGCGGCAACTTCTCCTTCGGCGACTACTTCAAGGAAGGCGCCATCAAGCTCGCCTGGGAGCTGCTCACCTCCCCGGTCGCGCGCGGCGGCTACGGCCTGGAGCCCGAGAAGCTCTGGATCACCGTCTACCAGGACGACGACGAGGCCGAGCAGATCTGGCGCGACGTCGTGGGCGTCCCCGCCGAGCGCATCCAGCGCCTGGGCAAGAAGGACAACTTCTGGTCCATGGGCGTCCCCGGCCCCTGCGGCCCCTGCTCCGAGATCAACTACGACCGCGGCCCCGAGTTCGGCGTCGAGGGCGGCCCGGCCGTCAACGACGAGCGGTACGTGGAGATCTGGAACCTCGTCTTCATGCAGTACGAGCGCGGCGAGGGCACCTCGAAGGAGGACTTCGAGATCCTCGGCGACCTGCCGAGCAAGAACATCGACACGGGCCTCGGCCTGGAGCGCCTGGCGATGATCCTCCAGGGCGTCCGCAACATGTACGAGACGGACACCCTCAAGGTCGTCATCGACAAGGCCACCGAGCTGACCGGCGTCCGCTACGGCGAGGCCCAGGACAGCGACGTGTCCCTGCGTGTGGTCGCCGACCACATGCGCACCTCCGTGATGCTCGTCGGCGACGGCGTCACCCCGGGCAACGAGGGCCGCGGCTACGTCTTGCGCCGCATCATGCGCCGCGCCATCCGCAACATGCGGCTGCTGGGCGCCACCGGCCCGGTCGTCGGCCGTCTCGTCGACACGGTCATCCGGACGATGAGCGAGCAGTACCCGGAGCTGGAGACCGACCGCAAGCGGATCGAGACCGTCGCCCTCGCCGAGGAGGCCGCCTTCCTCAAGACGCTGAAGGCCGGCACCAACATCCTCGACACGGCCGTCAGCGAGACCAAGGCCGTCGGCGGCCGGGTCCTCCCCGGCGACAAGGCGTTCCTCCTCCACGACACCTGGGGCTTCCCCATCGACCTCACCCTGGAGATGGCCGCCGAGCAGGGCCTCTCCGTGGACGAGGACGGCTTCCGCCGTCTGATGCGGGAGCAGCGCGAGCGCGCCAAGGCCGACGCCAAGGCCAAGAAGACCGGCCACGCCGACGTCACCGCCTACCGCGAGATCGCCGACGCGTCCGGCGCCACGGAGTTCACCGGCTACACCAACACCGAGGGCGAGACCACGGTCGTCGGCCTCCTCGTCAACGGCGTCCCGTCGCCGGCCGCGTCGGAGGGCGACGACGTCGAGGTCGTCCTCGACCGCACGCCGTTCTACGCCGAGGGCGGCGGCCAGATCGCCGACACCGGCCGCATCCGGCTGCACGGCGGCGCCGTCATCGAGATCCGCGACGTCCAGCAGCCCGTCCCGGGCGTGTCCGTGCACAAGGGCTCGGTCCAGGTCGGCGAGGTCACCGTGGGCGCCACCGCCTACGCCGCCATCGACGTCCGGCGCCGTCGCGCCATCGCCCGCGCCCACAGCGCCACGCACCTCACCCACCAGGCGCTGCGCGACGCGCTCGGCCCGACGGCCGCCCAGGCCGGTTCGGAGAACCAGCCCGGCCGCTTCCGCTTCGACTTCGGCTCGCCGTCCGCCGTGCCCCAGGCGGTCATGACGGACGTCGAGCAGAAGATCAACGAGGTGCTCTCCCGCGAGCTCGACGTGCACGCGGAGGTCCTGCCGATCGACGAGGCGAAGCGCCAGGGCGCCATCGCCGAGTTCGGCGAGAAGTACGGCGAGAAGGTCCGCGTGGTCACCATCGGCGACTTCTCCAAGGAGCTGTGCGGCGGCACGCACGTGCACAACACCGCCCAGCTCGGCCTGGTGAAGCTGCTCGGCGAGTCCTCCATCGGCTCCGGCGTGCGCCGCATCGAGGCCCTCGTCGGTGTCGACGCCTACAACTTCCTCGCCCGGGAGCACACGGTCGTCGCCCAGCTCCAGGAGCTGGTCAAGGGTCGTCCGGAGGAGCTCCCCGAGAAGATCTCCGCCATGCTCGGCAAGCTCAAGGACGCCGAGAAGGAGATCGAGAAGTTCCGCGCCGAGAAGGTGCTCCAGGCCGCCGCCGGCCTCGCCGAGTCCGCCAAGGACGTCCGCGGCGTGGCCCTGGTCACCGGGCAGGTCCCGGACGGCACCGGCGCCGACGACCTGCGCAGGCTGGTCCTCGACGTCCGCGGCCGCATCCCGGGCGACCGCCCGGCCGTCGTCGCCCTGTTCGCCACCGCGGGCGGCCGCCCGCTGACCGTGATCGCCACGAACGAGGCCGCCCGCGAGCGCGGCCTCAAGGCCGGCGACCTGGTCCGCACCGCGGCCAAGACCCTCGGCGGCGGCGGTGGCGGCAAGCCGGACGTCGCCCAGGGCGGAGGCCAGGACCCGCAGGCCGTCGGCGCCGCCGTGGAGGCCGTCGAGCGCCTGGTCGCCGAGACGGCCTGATGAACGCGATGCGACGCGGACGCCGCCTGGCGGTCGACGTCGGGGACGCCCGGATCGGGGTCGCCTCGTGCGACCCCGACGGGGTCCTCGCCACGCCGGTGGAGACCGTGCCGGGGCGCGACGTCCCGGCCGCCCACCGGCGGCTCCGGCAGCTGGTCGAGGAGTACGAGCCGATCGAGGTCGTCGTCGGGCTGCCCCGCTCCCTCAACGGGGGCGAGGGCCCGGCGGCCGCCAAGGTCCGCGCCTTCGCCCAGGAGCTGGCCAGGGGCGTCGCCCCCGTCTCCGTCCGGCTGGTCGACGAGCGCATGACCACGGTCTCAGCGACCCAGGGTCTGCGCGCCTCGGGCGTGCGGTCGAAGAAGGGCCGCTCGGTCATCGACCAGGCCGCCGCTGTGATCATCCTGCAGAACGCTCTTGAGTCCGAACGGGTATCGGGTAATCCGCCCGGCGAGGGCGTCGAAGTGGTCATCTGATCGCGATACGGTAACGTTCCGCGCGATGCGGTGGCGTTCGAACAGTCGCCGCACGACGTAGAGGCGGACGTCCCGGAAGCCTCACGGCTGTTTGGGGATCGATGACTGAGTACGGCCGGAACCCCGGCTCACAGCCCTGGCACCCCGAGGACCCCCTGTACGGGGACCAGGGCTGGGGTGGTCAGCAGGCCGGAGGCGCCCACTACCAGCAGCAGCCGCAGTACGGCGGCCACCAGGACCCGTACCAGCAGGGATACGGCGGGCAGGGCCACGACGAGGCGGGCCGCCCGTACGACACCGGCGCCGCGGCCGGCGACCAGTACGGCGCCGGCACCCACGACCAGCAGTACGGATCCGGCCACGCCCAGCCGTACGACACCGGCGCCCACGCGCAGCAGCAGTACGACCCCGGGACGCACGGCGGACAGCAGTACGGCGGCGGCTGGGACACCGGCACCGGACAGCAGGCCGCCATGCCCTACGGCCCCCCGCCCCCCACCGACCCCTACGGCGGGCAGGGCGCCGACCCGTACAGCACCCCCGAGGCGTACCCGCCGCCGCAGCCCCCGGGCCAGCGCCGCGCCGAGCCGCAGACCCACGACGCGCACCCCGACCAGGGGGCGGACGACGGGACCGGAGAGTGGCGGGACGGCGCCCCCCGGGAGGAGCGCCGCGGCTTCTTCGACGGCCCCGGCGACGACGACCGCCGGGACGAGGGTCACGCCGACGGCGCCGGCGGCGACGGGCCCGACGGCTACGACGACGACGGCTACGACGACGAGCCGGCCGAGAGCCGCCGCGCCGCGCGCGAGAGCCGCGGCCGGACCAAGAAGCGCAAGAGCCGCAACGGCGTGGCCTGCCTGTTCGTCGCGCTCGTCCTCGCGGGCGGCCTCGGCGGCGTGGGCTACTTCGGCTACCAGTTCTGGCAGGACCGCTTCGGCCCCTCGCCCGACTTCACGGGCACCGGCACCGGCGAGGCGGTCACCATCGAGGTGCCCAAGGACGCCGTGGGCGCGGAGATCGGCGGCATCCTGCTGAAGGCGGGCGTCGTCAAGAGCGTCGACGCGTTCGTCACCGCGCAGGAGAAGAACCCCAAGGGCCTCTCGATCCAGCCGGGCTTCTACACCCTGCAGAAGGGCATGTCCGCCGCGTCCGCCGTGGAGGCCATGCTCAGCCCCAAGAGCCGCAACGTCCTGATCATCCCCGAGGGCCGGCGCAACGTCTGGGTGTACGAGCAGATCGACAAGCGCCTGGAGCTCGCGCCCGGCACGACGAAGAAGATCGCCCTGGAGAAGGCCGGCAGCCTCGGCCTGCCCGCGTGGGCGACCGGCCACCCGAACGTCAAGGACCCCCTGGAGGGCTTCCTCTTCCCCGCGGACTACCCGGTCGCCAAGGGCAACAAGCCCGAGGACGTCCTCAAGCGGATGGTCACCCGCGCCAACAGCGAGTACGGCAAGGTCGACCTGGCCGCGAAGGCGAAGGGCCTCGGGCTCAAGAGCCCGTGGGAGCTCGTCACGGTGGCGAGTCTCGTCCAGGCGGAGGGCAAGACGGAGGACGACTTCCGCAAGATGAGCGAGGTCGTCTACAACCGGCTCAAGCCCGACAACACCGAGACCAACCAGAAGCTGCAGTTCGACTCGGCCTTCAACTACCTGAGGGGCCAGAGCAAGATCGAGATCAGCGAGTCCGAGATCAACAGCAACCCGGACCCGTACAACACGTACTACCACCGGGGCCTCACGCCCGGTCCGATCGGCAACCCCGGCGCGGAGGCGCTGGCGGCGGCGCTCGAACCGACCTCGGACGGCTGGATGTACTTCGTCGCGACCGACGGCATGAACAAGACGGAGTTCGCGAAGACGCACGACGACTTCCTCAAGCTGAAGGACAAGTTCAATGACAACCAGGGGGGCTGACGGGGACCGGGCCGACGGGGGGCGAAACGACGGGGACCTCCCCGACGGGGACCGGGCCGAGCGGGAGACGGTCGGCGGGGGGCGCAGGGCGGCGGTCCTGGGCTCGCCCATCGCCCACTCGCTCTCCCCGGTCCTGCACCGGGCGGCCTACGCCGAGCTCGGCCTGACCGGCTGGACGTACGGCCGGTTCGAGGTCGACGAGGCGGCACTGCCCGACTTCTTCCAGGGGCTCGACGCCTCCTGGGCCGGCCTGTCCCTCACCATGCCGCTCAAGCGCGCGGTCATCCCGCTGCTCGACGCGGTCAGCGACACCGCCCGCTCGGTGGAGGCCGTCAACACCGTCGTCGTCACCGGCGACGGCCGCCGCGTCGGCGACAACACCGACATCCCCGGCATGATCGCCGCCCTGAAGGAGCGGGGTGTGGAGAAGGTCGAGGAGGCCGCCGTGCTCGGCGCGGGGGCCACCGCCTCCTCCGCCCTCGCCGCCCTGGCGCGCGTCTGCTCCGGACCCGTCACCGCCTATGTGCGCAGCGCGGCCCGCGCCGAGGAGATGCGCGGCTGGGGCCAGCGGCTCGGCGTGGACGTGCGCACGGCCGACTGGTCGGATGCGGCCCGCGCCCTCACCGCCCCCCTCGTCGTCGCCACCACCCCGGCCGGCACCACCGACGCCCTCGCCCCGCACGTGCCGGAGCGGCCGGGCACCCTCTTCGACGTGCTGTACGACCCGTGGCCCACGCCGCTCGCGGCCGCCTGGTCCGCGCGGGGCGGCCGGGTGGTGGGGGGCCTCGACCTCCTCGTCCACCAGGCGGTCCTCCAGGTCGAGCAGATGACCGGACGCGCCCCGGCCCCGCTGCGCGCCATGCGGGAGGCGGGGGAGCGGGCCCTGCGCGCCGCCGCGGAGTGACCCCCTCCGCGCCGCCGGGCGGCCGCGCCCCCGTGGCGTCGCGTCGGTCGCGCTGTCCGGAACCTGGGACGGCGGCCTGAGGGGCGGGCGGACATGGGAGGATCGGGGGTGGAGGCGCGGGCCGCGTACCGGCCGAGCCGTCCGCAGATCCGGCCCGAGAGAAGGAGCACCGTTGAGCAGGTTGCGCTGGCTTACGGCGGGGGAGTCGCACGGCCCCGCGCTGGTGGCGACGCTGGAGGGTCTTCCCGCCGGTGTCCCGATCACCACGGAGATGGTGGCGGACCACCTGGCCCGGCGCCGCCTGGGCTATGGACGCGGCGCGCGGATGAAGTTCGAGCGCGACGAGGTCACGTTCCTCGGCGGCGTCCGCCACGGTCTGACCATGGGCTCGCCGGTCGCGGTCATGGTGGGCAACACCGAGTGGCCGAAGTGGGAGAAGGTGATGTCCGCCGACCCCGTCGACCCGCAGGAGCTCGCCGAGATGGCGCGCAACGCGCCGCTGACCCGCCCGCGCCCCGGTCACGCCGACCTCGCCGGCATGCAGAAGTACGGCTTCGACGAGGCACGGCCGGTGCTGGAGCGCGCCAGCGCCCGCGAGACGGCCGCGCGCGTCGCGCTCGGCGCGGTGGCCCGGTCGTACCTGAAGGAGACCGCCGGCATCGAGATCGTCTCGCACGTCGTGGAGCTGGCGGCCGCCAAGGCCCCCTACGGCGTCTACCCGACCCCCGCCGACGTGGAGAAGCTGGACGCCGACCCGGTGCGCTGCCTCGACGCCGACGCGTCGAAGGCGATGGTCGCCGAGATCGACCAGGCCCACAAGGACGGCGACACCCTCGGCGGCGTCGTCGAGGTGCTCGCGTACGACGTGCCCGTCGGCCTCGGTTCGCACGTCCACTGGGACCGGCGGCTGGACGCCCGCCTGGCCGCCGCCCTCATGGGCATCCAGGCGATCAAGGGCGTCGAGGTCGGCGACGGCTTCGACCTGGCGCGCGTGCCGGGGTCCCAGGCCCACGACGAGATCGTCACCACCGACGAGGGCCTGCGCCGGACCTCGGGCCGCGCCGGCGGCACCGAGGGCGGGCTCAGCACCGGCGAGCTGCTGCGCGTACGGGCCGCCATGAAGCCCATCGCGACCGTGCCGCGCGCGCTGCGCACCGTCGACGTCGTCACCGGCGAGCCGGCCCAGGCGCACCACCAGCGCTCCGACGTCTGCGCGGTCCCGGCGGCCGGCATCGTCGCCGAGGCGATGGTCTCCCTCGTCCTCGCCGACGCGGTCGCGGAGAAGTTCGGCGGCGACAGCGTCACCGAGACCCGCCGCAACGTCCGCTCCTACCTCGACAACCTCCACATCCGGTGAGCACCGGCCCGCTGATCGTCCTGGTGGGCCCGATGGGCTCCGGCAAGTCCACCGTGGGCGCCCTCCTCGCGGAGCGCCTGGGCGTGGCCTACCGGGACACCGACGCCGACATCGTCGCCGCCGAGGGCCGGGAGGTGTCCGACATCTTCGTCGAGGACGGCGAGCCGCGCTTCCGCGAGCTGGAGCGCGCGGCCGTCCGCGCCGCCGTCGCCGAGCACACGGGCGTCCTCGCCCTCGGCGGCGGCGCCGTCCTCGACGACGGGACCCGCGCCCTGCTCACCGGGCTGCCCGTGGTCTACCTCTCGATGGACGTCGAGGAGGCGGTCCGGCGGGTCGGCCTCGGCGCCGCCCGGCCGCTCCTCGCGATCAACCCGCGCCGTCAGTGGCGCGAGCTGATGGAGGCGCGCCGCCACCTGTACACCGAAGTCGCGCGCGTCGTCGTCGCCACCGACGAGCGCACCCCCGAAGAGGTCGCCGAGGCGGTCCTCGACGCACTGGAGCTGAAGGACGAATGACGGACCAGGCAGTCACCCGCATCCACGTCGGCGGAAGCGCCGGCTCGGAGCCGTACGACGTGCTGGTCGGACGGCAGCTCCTCGGCGAGCTGGCCGGACTGATCGGCCCACGGGCCAGGCGCGTCGCCGTGATCCACCCGGAGGCGCTCGCCGGGACGGGCGAGGCGCTGCGCGCCGACCTCGCCGACCAGGGGTACGAGGCCGTCGCCATCCAGGTGCCGAACGCGGAGGAGGCGAAGACCGTCGAGGTCGCCGCCTACTGCTGGAAGGCGCTCGGCCAGACCGGCTTCACCCGCACCGACGTGATCGTCGGCGTGGGCGGCGGCGCGACCACCGACCTTGCCGGGTTCGTCGCGGCGACGTGGCTGCGCGGAGTGCGCTGGATCGCGGTGCCGACGACCGTCCTCGCCATGGTCGACGCGGCCGTCGGCGGCAAGACCGGCATCAACACCGCCGAGGGGAAGAACCTCGTCGGCGCCTTCCACCCGCCGGCCGGCGTCCTGTGCGACCTCGCCGCGCTCGACTCGCTGCCGGTCCACGACTACGTCAGCGGCCTCGCCGAGGTCATCAAGGCCGGCTTCATCGCCGACCCGGTGATCCTCGACCTGGTCGAGGCGGACCCGGCCGCCGCCCGCACGCCCGCCGGCCCGCACACGGCCGAGCTGATCGTGCGCTCCATCAGGGTCAAGGCGGACGTCGTCTCCTCCGACCTCAAGGAGTCGGGCCTGCGCGAGATCCTCAACTACGGCCACACCCTCGCCCACGCGATCGAGAAGAACGAGCGCTACAAGTGGCGGCACGGCGCGGCCGTCTCCGTCGGCATGGTGTTCGCCGCCGAGCTGGGCAGGCTCGCCGGCCGGCTCGACGACGCGACCGCCGACCGGCACCGCTCGGTGCTGGAGTCGGTCGGCCTGCCCCTGACCTACCGCGGGGACCAGTGGCCCAAGCTGTTGGAGACCATGAAGGTCGACAAGAAGTCCCGCGGTGACCTGCTGCGCTTCATCGTCCTCGACGGGCTCGCCAAGCCGACCGTCCTGGAGGGCCCGGACCCGGCGGTGCTGCTCGCCGCGTACGGGGAGGTGTCGGCGTGAGGGACCGCACGGCGGCGGACGCCCGCACGGTGTACGTCCTCAACGGCCCGAACCTCGGCCGGCTCGGCTCCCGCGAACCCGACGTGTACGGCGCCACCTCCTACGCCGGTCTCGTGGCGAGCTGCCAGGAGCTCGGCAAGGAGCTCGGCTTCGACGTGGAGGTGCGCGAGACGAACGACGAGGGCGAGCTCGTGCGCTGGCTGCACGAGGCGGCCGACCGCTCGGTTCCGGTCGTTCTGAACCCGGGTGCCTTCACGCACTACTCGTACGCGATGCGGGACGCGGCGGCGCAGCGGACGGCCCCGCTGATCGAGGTGCACATCTCCAACCCGTACGCCCGCGAGGAGTTCCGCCACACGTCCGTCGTCGCCGCGGTCGCCACGGGGACGGTCGCCGGCTTCGGCATCGGCTCGTACCGGCTCGCACTGCACGCGCTGGCCGACGAGTTGACGGACTGACGATCAGCCGGAACCCTCCCGGGCCGTTCACCGTCTGACGGCGCGGGAGGGTACGGTTCGATGGCGGGCGCCCCGAACGGCCGCCCGATCAGCGTCAGTCGTACGAGACGGAGTGGCACCGGATGCAGCACGCAGTGGGGGCTCCGCTGCCGCCGCCCCACCAGCCGGGGCACGCGGCGGCCGGGTGGGCCCAGCAGGGACACCACCCGGGTCCGCCGCCCCCGCCCCCGGCCCGACCCCCCGCGCCGCACGCGCACACCCCGCACGCGCCGCACGCTC
This sequence comes from Streptomyces kanasensis, assembly GCF_043077165.1. Lineage (NCBI taxonomy): Bacteria > Bacillati > Actinomycetota > Actinomycetes > Kitasatosporales > Streptomycetaceae > Streptomyces > Streptomyces kanasensis. The sequence continues at coordinate 71,657 of NZ_JBIBSF010000016.1, read as the reverse complement.
AGCAGGCCCCGCACAGCCAGCAGGCCCCGCACGGCCACGTGCCGCAGGCGCCGCCCCCGCCCCAGCAGCAGCCCGGCCAGGCGCCCGGCGGCTGGACGTCCCCGCACCCCGTGCCCCACGCGGCGCCCGTGCCACCCCCGCCCGACACGACGGGCCACGTCCGGCTCCCGGCGGGCGCGCCGGTCACCGCCCCGGTCCCCGAGCCGGGCACCGGCCCCACCGCCGGCACGGGCACCGCCACCCTGGCGGTCCTCCTCATCGGCCCGGCCGGCGCCGGCAAGACCACCGTCGCGCGGTACTGGGCGCAGCACCGCCGCGTCCCCACGGCCCACATCAGCCTCGACGACGTGCGCGAGTGGGTGTGTGCCGGGTTCGCCGACCCGCAGTCGGGGTGGAACGACCAGTCGGAGGCCCAGTACCGCCTGGCCCGCCGCACCTGCGGCTTCGCCGCGCGGAACTTCCTCGCCAACGGCATCTCCTGCATCCTCGACGACGCCGTCTTCCCCGACCGCCCGGTCGTCGGACTCGGCGGCTGGAAGCGCCACGTGGGCCCCGGCCTGCTGCCCGTGGTGCTGCTCCCCGGTCTGGAGATCGTCCTGGAGCGCAACGCCGAGCGCTCCGGCAACCGCCGCCTCTCCGACGAGGAGGTCGCCGGCATCCACGGCCGCATGGCCGGCTGGCACGCCTCGGGCCTGCCCATCATCGACAACTCCCACTACGACGTCGAGACCACGGCCCGGGCCCTCGACGACGTCCTCGCCCGTTCCCTGGCCAGCCCGCCGAGCTGGTGAACGAGGGGGCCGGTCCCGATCGGCCCCCTCCGCACTGCCGGGTCGCGCCCGCGCTCGTAGGCTCGGGTCATGTCCCAGGTGTTTGCGGACCGCCGCGGGCGGCTGCGCGGCCGGTGCGCGGCGGCCGGATCCGCGGCGGCGCTGGTCTCCCGCCCCGCCAACGTCCGCTACCTCGCGGGCGGCTCGCCGCCCGGCTCCGTCCTGCTGATCGGCGCGGAGGACGACGTGCTGCTGTCTCCCCGCGCGCCGGGCGACGACCCCACCGAGGGGCGCGTCGACGAGGCGCTGCGACAGGTCGTGCTGCCGTCCTCCGGCGGTGACCCGGCCGTCGCCGCGGCCGACCTGGCCCAGCGGAGCGGTGCCGACGGCCTCGCCGTGGAGGAGCACCACCTGAGCGTCGCCCGCTACCGGGCGCTCGGCTCCGCCGCCCCGCACCTGCGCCTCGCCGACCTCGGCAACGCCGTCGAGCAGGAACGCGTCGTCAAGGACGACGACGAGATCACCTGCCTGCGCATCGCCGCCGAGATCACCGACCAGGCCCTCGGCGAGCTCCTGGAGTCGATCCTCGTCGGCCGCACCGAACGCCACCTCGCCCTGGAGCTGGAGCGGCGCCTCGTCGACCACGGCGCCGACGGCCCCGCCTTCCCCACCTCCGTCGCCACCGGCCCCCACTCGGGACGCGGCGGCCACCGCCCCACCGACCGCCGTGTCGAGGAGGGCGACTTCCTCTCCGTCTGCCTCGGCGCGGACTACCGCGGGTACCGCTGCGAGATCGGCCGGACGTTCGTCATCGGCACGGCCCCCGCCGACTGGCAGGTCGAGCTGTACGACCTCGTCTTCACCGCCCAGCGGGCCGCGCGGGAGGCGCTCGCCCCGGGCACCGCCTACCGCGACGTGGACCGGGCGGCCCGCCAACTCCTCGACGCGGCGGGCCACGGAGCCTCCCTCGCACCGAGCCTCGGCCACGGTGTCGGCCTCGAAATCCAGGAGGACCCGCAGTTGTCCCCCTCGGCCATGGGTAAACTGGACGCTTGCGTGCCGGTCACCGTCGAACCAGGGGTTCACCTCCCGGGACGGGGCGGGGTCCGGATCGATGACACGCTCGTCGTGCGCCAGGAGGCGGACGGCGGACCCGAGCTACTCACCATCACGACCAAGGAGCTGCTCGCGCTGTAGCGCGTGACGCACCACGCCTCGGTCGTCCACCAGCGTCAGTCCAGGAGATTCCGCAACCGTGGCTTCCACGAACGACCTCAAGAACGGCATGGTGCTCAAGCTCGACAACGACCAGCTCTGGTCCGTGGTCGAGTTCCAGCACGTCAAGCCCGGCAAGGGCCCGGCCTTCGTGCGCACCAAGCTCAAGAACGTGCTGTCCGGCAAGATCGTCGACAAGACGTTCAACGCCGGTGTGAAGGTCGAGACGGCCACCGTCGACCGCCGCGACATGCAGTTCTCGTACATGGACGGCGAGTACTTCGTCTTCATGGACATGCAGACGTACGACCAGCTGCACGTCTCCCGGGCCGCCGTCGGCGACGCCGCGAACTTCCTGGTCGAGGGCTTCACCGCCACCGTCGCCACGCACGAGGGCGAGGTGCTGTACGTCGAGCTCCCCGCCGCCGTCGAGCTGACCATCCAGGAGACCGAGCCGGGCGTCCAGGGCGACCGCTCCACCGGTGGCACCAAGCCCGCCACCCTGGAGACCGGCCACCAGATCCAGGTCCCGCTCTTCATCACCACCGGTGAGAAGATCAAGGTCGACACCCGTACGAGCGACTACCTCGGCCGGGTGAACAGCTAACCGTGGCCGCCCGCAACAAGGCCCGCAAGCGCGCCTTCCAGATCCTCTTCGAGGCCGACCAGCGCGGGGTGCCCGTGCAGGAGGTCCTCGCGGACTGGATCCGGCATGCCCGGTCCGACGAACGGCAGCCGCCGGTCAACGAGTACACGATGGAGCTCGTCGAGGGGTACTCCCAGTACGCCCGCCGTATCGACGACCTCATCTCCACCTACTCCGTGGGCTGGACTCTCGACCGGATGCCGGTCGTCGACCGGAACATCCTGCGCCTCGGCGCGTACGAGCTGGTCTGGGTCGACGCCACGCCGGACGCGGTGGTCATCGACGAGGCCGTCCAGCTCGCCAAGGAGTTCTCCACGGACGACTCCCCGTCCTTCGTCAACGGCCTGCTGGGCCGTTTCAAGGACCTGAAGCCGGGGCTCCGCCGAGCCTGACCACGCCTCGAAGGGCCCGCAGCACGCCTGCTGCGGGCCCTTCGGCATCCCGCCCCTCCGCTTCGGCCCGCTGGGACGACCACAGCCCCGGCAGCCGGGTGCCGGAACCGTGCGCTGCCCCACGCCGTCCGGGAGCGCGGTCGCCGCAGGGCGCCGCGAGCGTCCCGCACGCGGACACCGGGCGGGGCCGCGCGGCCCCCGCCGGCGCCGCGCGTCCTGGATGCCGCCTGGGCGGGCGCTCCGCACGGGGGAGGAGCCGGCCGGCGCTGCCCAGGCCCGTGCCCCGACAGTGGCGCCCGAGAACCCGATCCCAGGGCGGCCTTCGCTCGCGCGGGCGGGCCGTCCGCGCGAGCGAAGGCCGGACGAGCCGTGCGGCCCGTACTCCGGCCCGGCGCCAAGGGACACGGGGGCCGGGAAGTTCGCGGGTGCGCGTTCGCGCTGCGGGCGGGGTGGGGCGTGTGGCCCGTACTCCGGTTCGGCGCCGGGCGGGGGCGTGGTCGCGGGGGCGGCGGGGAGTTGGTTCCGCGCGGTGGGGCGTGTGGCCAGGCGTCGGTGCGGCGCTGGGGAGCGCGGCCCGGCGCCGGTGGGTGCGGTCACGGGGGCGCCGGAGGGCCGCGGAGGTGTGCGTCCGGGCGGTGGGCGGGCGTGGGGCCCGTGCCCATTCGGCGGTGGGCAGCGCGGTCACGGGGGCGGCGGGGAGTTCGTGGGTAGGCGTTCCGCAGGGCGGAACGGGTGGGCACGAACGGTCCACAGCCCCGCCCGGCTGCCGCAGCGCGCCTCGTCCGCCGCTCGTGGCGGAAGGGCGTGGACCTGCGGGGGCCGTCGGTGCCGCGTCCCGCGGGGGCGCAGGTCGAGTACGGGGCCGGGTCTGGGCCCGGGCCGGTCGGTGCCCACCGCCCCCGCCCCGCGGACGGCCTGCCGGGCACCCGGTGGGCATCTCCGCAGGGCCCGCGCCGGTACCCACCGCCGCGACCGCGACGCACCCGCCCGGCGCACGGCGGCGGGACGGCGCCGCGCCACCGAGTGCCCCCGGCCGGCCGCATCGACGCGTGGAGGGTGGTCCCGCAAGGGGACCACCCTCCGGCGGCAACGTTTCTGCTCGGGCGGCGAGAGCCGACGCCGCGCCTCAGCTCTCCTCGTGCGCGACCGCGCGCCGCGCGTCCGCGTCCAGCACGCCCCAACTGATCAGCTGCTCGGTGAGGACCGACGGGGACTGGTCGTAGATGACCGCGAGCGTCCGCAGGTCGTCCTGGCGGATCGACAGCACCTTGCCGTTGTAGTCGCCGCGCTGCGACTGGATCGTCGCGGCGTAGCGCTGCAGCGGGCCCGCCTTCTCCTGCGGGACGTGCGCCAGGCGCTCCAGGTCCAGGACGAGCTTCGGCGGCGGCTCGGCGGCACCGCCGGGCGTGGTGCCCGGCAGCAGCTCCTGCACCGGGACCCCGTAGAAGTCAGCCAGCTCGGCGAGGCGCTGCACGGTCACGGCGCGGTCGCCGCGCTCGTACGAACCGACCACGACGGCCTTCCAGCGACCCTGGGACTTCTCCTCCACGCCGTGGAGGGAGAGGCCCTGCTGGGTGCGGATGGCACGGAGCTTGGCCCCGAGCTGTTTTGCGTATTCGCTGGACATATAGCTCCCTGGACACTGTTACAACGTGCGGCGCCGCCGCGTGGCTGGTAACTCACTGTGAGGTTACGCAGCGTTACTGGGGTGCGTCAAGCCGGGTGGTCCGTCCCGACGCCCTCCTCACCCCTGGTACCGTGGCTGACGCAATTCCGACGTCCTTTAAGGTCCGTCCCGTGAGGCGGAGAAGGAGGTCCGTTCCGTATGGACGCCATCCAGCAGTCCGATGCCCGACCCGTACTCGAGGGTCCGGACATCGCGCGGGTCCTGACCCGCATCGCCCACGAGATCGTCGAGCGCGCCAAGGGCGCCGACGACGTCGTCCTCCTCGGCATCCCGACGCGGGGGGTCTTCCTCGCCCGGCGCCTCGCCGAGAAGCTCCGGCAGATCACCGGCCGCACGGCTCCCGTCGGCTCCCTCGACATCACCATGCACCGGGACGACCTGCGCCTGCGCCCCGCCCGGACGCTGGCCCCCACCGAGATCCCCGACGAGGGCGTCGACGGCCGCCTGGTCGTCCTCGTCGACGACGTGCTCTTCTCCGGCCGCACCATCCGCGCCGCCCTCGACGCCCTCGGCGACATCGGCCGCCCCCGCGCCGTGCAGCTGGCCGTCCTGGTCGACCGCGGCCACCGGGAGCTGCCCATCCGCGCCGACTACGTCGGGAAGAACCTCCCGACGTCGCTGCGCGAGACGGTCAAGGTGCAGCTCACCGAGGAGGACGGCCGCGACGCCGTGCTGCTCGGCGTGCGCGAGCCCGGCCCCGAGCCCGCCCCGACCGGCGAGAACTAGCCAACGCGCGCCCAGCGCGTCCCCGCCACCCCGTACGCCCCCCACGCGCCCCGTGCGCGGCACGGCGGACGGGCACGCGGAGCCGCGCCGCCCGCCACCGGCAAGCCCGCAGCAAGCCCGCAGAGCCGCGGCTGGCGGCGGACCCGCAGGCCGCGAGCCCGCGGGCACACCCCCGCCGGCGGCCGCGCCCGAGCCCACCCCTGCCCGGTCACGCCCACGGAACCGACCCACCCCGGAGCCCCACCCCCCGATGAAGCGCCACCTCATCTCGGCCGCCGACCTCACCCGCGACGAAGCCGTCCTCATCCTCGACACCGCCGAGGAGATGGCCCGGCTCGCCGACCGTCCGATCAAGAAGCTGCCCACCCTGCGCGGCCGGACGATATGCAACCTCTTCTTCGAGGACTCGACCCGCACCCGCATCTCCTTCGAGGCCGCCGAGAAGCGCCTCTCCGCCGACGTCATCAACTTCACGGCCAAGGGCTCCAGCGTCTCCAAGGGCGAGTCCCTCAAGGACACCGCCCAGACCCTCGCCGCCATCGGCGTCGACGCGGTCGTCATACGCCACCACGCCTCCGGCGCCCCCTACCGGCTCGCCACCAGCGGCTGGATCGACGCCCCGGTGATCAACGCCGGTGACGGCACCCACCAGCACCCCACGCAGGCGCTGCTGGACGCCTTCACCCTGCGCCGCCGCCTCGTCGGCCGCGGCTCCGCGACCGGCCGACCGACCGGCGACGGCACCGCCCGCGGAGGCAGCGGCCGGGACCTCTCCGGCCGGCGCGTCACCATCGTCGGCGATGTCCTGCACAGCCGGGTCGCCCGCTCCAACGTCGACCTGCTGCACACCCTCGGCGCCGAGGTCACCCTCGTCGCCCCGCCCACGCTCGTCCCCGTCGGCGTCGAGGACTGGCCCTGCGAGGTCACCTACGACCTCGACGGCGCCCTCTCCGCGTGCGACGCCGTGATGATGCTGCGCGTCCAGCGCGAGCGCATGAACGCCGCGTTCTTCCCCACCGAGCGGGAGTACGCGCGCCGCTACGGCCTCGACGCCGCACGCATGGCCAGGCTTCCCGACCACGCCGTCGTCATGCACCCCGGCCCCATGGTCCGCGGCATGGAGATCACCGCCGAGGTCGCCGACTCGCCCCGCTGCACCGTCGTCGAACAGGTCGCCAACGGCGTCTTCGTCCGCATGGCCGTCCTCTACCTGCTGCTGGGCGGCAGCGAACCCGCCCTCACCCAGCCGTCGTCCCGTACCGAGGAGAAGTAACCCAGCATGAGCAAGACCCTGATCCGTGGTGCGAAGGTCCTCGGCGGCCAGGCCCAGGACGTCCTCGTCGACGGCGAGACCATCGCCGCCGTCGGCACGGGCCTGGACGCCGAGGGCGCCACCGTCGTCGAGGCCGAGGGCCGCGTCCTGCTGCCCGGTCTGGTCGACCTCCACACCCACCTGCGCGAGCCGGGCCGCGAGGACTCCGAGACGGTCCTCACCGGCACCCGCGCGGCCGCCTCCGGCGGCTACACGTCCGTGTTCGCCATGGCCAACACCTCACCCGTCGCCGACACCGCCGGCGTGGTCGAGCAGGTCCACCGGCTCGGCCGGGAACACGGCTACTGCGACGTGCAGCCCATCGGCGCCGTCACCGTCGGCCTGGAGGGCAAGCGGCTCGCCGAGCTCGGCGCCATGCACGAGTCCGCCGCCGGCGTCACCGTCTTCTCCGACGACGGCAAGTGCGTCGACGACGCGGTGATCATGCGCCGCGCCCTGGAGTACGTGAAGGCCTTCGGCGGCGTCATCGCCCAGCACGCCCAGGAGCCCCGCCTCACCGAGGGCGCCCAGATGAACGAGGGCGCCGTCTCCGCCGAGCTGGGCCTCGGCGGCTGGCCGGCCGTCGCCGAGGAGTCGATCATCGCCCGCGACGTCCTCCTCGCCGAGCACGTCGGCTCCCGCGTCCACATCTGCCACCTGTCGACCGCCGGGTCCGTCGAGATCGTCCGCTGGGCCAAGTCCCGCGGCATCGACGTCACCGCCGAGGTCACCCCGCACCACCTGCTCCTCACCGACGAGCTGGTCCGCACGTACGACCCGGTGTACAAGGTCAACCCGCCGCTGCGCACCGAGCGCGACGTCATGGCCCTGCGCGAGGCGCTCGCCGACGGCACGATCGACATCGTCGCCACCGACCACGCCCCCCACCCGCACGAGGACAAGGACTGCGAGTGGGCCGCCGCCGCCATGGGCATGGTCGGCCTGGAGACCGCGCTCTCCGTCGTGCAGCACACGATGGTCGACACCGGACTCCTCGACTGGGCGGGCGTCGCCGACCGCATGTCGCACGCGCCCGCGCGGATCGGCCGCGCCACCGGCCACGGACGCCCCGTCTCGGTTGGTGAGCCCGCCAACCTGACGCTCGTCGATCCGGCATACCGTGGAGCCGTGGACCCCGCGGGCTTCGCCTCCCGCAGCCGCAACACCCCCTACGAGGGCCGCGAGCTGCCGGGTCGCGTCACCCACACCTTCCTGCGGGGCCGGGCAACGCTCATGGACGGGAAGCTCGCGTGACACCTCTGATCCCCCTCGCCGCCGAGCCTCAGTCGGCGGAAGTGACCGACTGGGCCGCCCGCCTCGGCTGGGTCGGCGTACTGCTGCTCTTCATCGCCCTCGTCTACTGGCTCATGCGCCAGGGCTGGACCTGGCGCGCCCGCCTCCAGGCGGACGTGCCGGAGCTCCCCGCCGCGCCGGACGAGCCCGGTCCGGCGAGACTGGGCATGAGCGGGCGCTACCACGGGTCCACGACGGCCGGGCAGTGGCTCGACCGGATCGTGGCCCACGGCCTCGGCACCCGCAGCCGCGCCGAGCTGACGCTCACCGACGCCGGCCTGGTGGTGACCCGCCCCGGCGCGCGTGACTTCTTCGTCCCCGCCGACAAGCTCCGCGGAGCACGGCTCGACAAGGGCATCGCCGGCAAGGTCCTCGCCGAGGGCGGCCTGCTGGTCGTCACCTGGGAGCACGGCGACACCCTGATCGACTCCGGCTTCCGGTCCGACCGGGCCGCCGAGCACACCGCCTGGGTCGAGGCCATCGACTCCATCACCACCGAGAACACCACGACGGAAGGCGCCGCACGATGACGACCTCCACCCGGGGAACCAGGGTTCCCGCCGTACTCGTCCTGGAGGACGGCCGCATCTTCCGCGGCCGCGCCTACGGGGCCGTGGGGGAGACCTTCGGCGAGGCCGTCTTCTCCACCGGCATGACCGGCTACCAGGAGACCCTGACCGACCCCTCGTACCACCGCCAGGTCGTCGTCATGACCGCCCCGCACGTCGGGAACACCGGCGTCAACGACGAGGACGCCGAGTCCGCCCGCATCTGGGTCGCCGGCTACGTCGTCCGCGACCCCGCCCGCACCCCCTCCAACTGGCGCTCCACCCGCACCCTCGACGAGGAGCTGGAGCGCCAGGGGGTCGTCGGCATCAGCGGCGTCGACACCCGCGCCCTCACCCGCCACCTGCGCGAGCGCGGCGCGATGCGCGTCGGCATCTTCTCCGGTGGGGCCGTCGCCGACGACGCGGCCCTCCTCGCGAAGGTCCAGGCCGCCCCGCAGATGAAGGGCGCCGACCTCTCCGCCGAGGTCGCCACGAAGGAGCCCTACGTCGTCCCCGCGATCGGCGAGAAGCGCTTCACCGTCGCCGCAGTCGACCTCGGCATCAAGGGCATGACCCCGCAGCGGATGGCCGAGCGCGGCATCGAGGTGCACGTGCTGCCCGCCACCGCCACCGCCGACGACGTCTACGCCGTCAACCCGGACGGCGTCTTCTTCTCCAACGGCCCCGGCGACCCCGCCACCGCCGACGGACCCGTCTCCGTGATGCGGGCCGTGCTGGAGCGCCGGACGCCCCTGTTCGGCATCTGCTTCGGCAACCAGATCCTCGGGCGCGCCCTCGGCTTCGGCACCTACAAGCTGAAGTACGGCCACCGCGGCATCAACCAGCCCGTGCAGGACCGCACGACCGGCAAGGTCGAGGTCACCGCGCACAACCACGGCTTCGCCGTCGACGCCCCCCTCGACACGGTGTCCGACACCCCCTACGGCCGCGCCGAGGTCTCCCACGTCTGCCTCAACGACGACGTGGTGGAGGGCCTCCAGCTGCTCGACCAGCCGGCCTTCAGCGTCCAGTACCACCCCGAAGCGGCCGCCGGCCCGCACGACGCCGCCTACCTCTTCGACCGCTTCGTTTCCCTGATGGAGGGCGAGCGTGCCTAAGCGCACCGATATCCAGTCCGTCCTGGTCATCGGCTCCGGCCCGATCGTCATCGGCCAGGCCGCCGAGTTCGACTACTCCGGCACCCAGGCGTGCCGCATCCTCAAGGCCGAGGGCCTGCGGGTCATCCTCGTCAACTCCAACCCGGCGACGATCATGACCGACCCGGAGATCGCCGACGCCACGTACGTCGAGCCGATCACCCCCGAGTTCGTCGAGAAGATCATCGCCAAGGAGCGCCCCGACGCCCTCCTGCCCACCCTCGGCGGCCAGACCGCCCTGAACACCGCCATCTCCATGCACGAGCAGGGGGTGCTGGAGAAGTACGGCGTCGAGCTGATCGGCGCCAACGTCGAGGCCATCAACAAGGGCGAGGACCGCGACCTCTTCAAGGGCGTCGTGGAGGAGGTCCGCAAGAAGATCGGCCACGGCGAGTCCGCCCGGTCCGTCATCTGCCACTCCATGGACGACGTCCTCAAGGGCGTGGAGACCCTCGGCGGCTACCCGGTCGTCGTCCGTCCCTCCTTCACCATGGGCGGCGCCGGCTCCGGCTTCGCCCACGACGAGGACGAGCTGCGCCGCATCGCAGGCCAGGGCCTGACGCTCTCCCCGACCACCGAGGTGCTCCTTGAGGAGTCCATCCTCGGCTGGAAGGAGTACGAGCTGGAGCTGATGCGCGACAAGGCCGACAACGTCGTGGTCGTCTGCTCCATCGAGAACTTCGACCCCATGGGCGTGCACACCGGCGACTCGATCACCGTCGCCCCGGCGATGACGCTCACCGACCGCGAGTACCAGCGGCTGCGCGACATCGGCATCGCGATCATCCGCGAGGTCGGCGTCGACACCGGCGGCTGCAACATCCAGTTCGCGGTCAACCCCGTCGACGGCCGGATCATCGTCATCGAGATGAACCCGCGCGTCTCGCGCTCCTCCGCGCTCGCTTCGAAGGCCACCGGCTTCCCGATCGCCAAGATCGCCGCCAAGCTGGCCGTCGGCTACACGCTGGACGAGATCCCCAACGACATCACCGAGAAGACCCCGGCCTCCTTCGAGCCGACGCTCGACTACGTCGTGGTCAAGGCCCCGCGCTTCGCCTTCGAGAAGTTCCCGTCCGCCGACTCCACCCTCACCACGACCATGAAGTCGGTCGGCGAGGCCATGGCCATCGGGCGGAACTTCACCGAGGCCCTCCAGAAGGCCCTGCGCTCCCTGGAGAAGAAGGGCAGCCAGTTCACCTTCGTCGGCGAGCCCGGCGACAAGGCGGACCTGCTGAACGAGGCGGTCCGCCCCACCGACGGTCGCATCAACGCCGTCATGCAGGCCATCCGCGCCGGCGCCGACCGCGACGAGGTCTTCGACGCCACGAAGATCGACCCGTGGTTCGTCGACCAGCTCTTCCTCATCAAGGAGATCGCCGACGAGCTGGCCGCCGCCGACCGGCTGGAGCCCGAGCTGCTCGCCGAGGCCAAGCGCCACGGCTTCTCCGACCAGCAGATCGCCGAGATCCGCGGCCTGCGGGAGGACGTCGTCCGCGAGGTGCGCCACGCCCTCGGCGTCCGCCCGGTCTACAAGACGGTCGACACCTGCGCCGCCGAGTTCGCCGCGAAGACGCCGTACTTCTACTCCTCCTACGACGAGGAGAGCGAGGTCGCCCCGCGCGAGAAGCCCGCGGTGATCATCCTGGGCTCCGGCCCGAACCGCATCGGCCAGGGCATCGAGTTCGACTACTCCTGCGTCCACGCCTCCTTCGCGCTGAGCGAGGCGGGCTACGAGACCGTGATGGTCAACTGCAACCCGGAGACGGTCTCGACCGACTACGACACCTCCGACCGCCTGTACTTCGAGCCGCTCACGCTCGAGGACGTGCTGGAGATCGTCCACGCCGAGTCCCTCGCCGGCCCGATCGCCGGTGTCGTCGTCCAGCTCGGCGGCCAGACCCCGCTGGGCCTCGCCCAGGCGCTCAAGGACAACGGCGTGCCCGTCGTCGGCACCTCCCCGGAGGCGATCCACGCCGCCGAGGACCGCGGCGCCTTCGGCCGCGTCCTCGCCGAGGCCGGGCTGCCCGCCCCCAAGCACGGCACCGCGACCACCTTCGCCGGCGCGAAGGCCATCGCCGACGAGATCGGCTACCCCGTCCTCGTACGCCCCTCGTACGTGCTCGGCGGCCGCGGCATGGAGATCGTCTACGACGAGGCGCGCCTGGAGGCGTACATCGCCGAGTCCACCGAGATCTCCCCGACCCGCCCGGTCCTCGTCGACCGGTTCCTCGACGACGCCATCGAGATCGACGTCGACGCCCTCTACGACGGCCACGAGCTCTACCTCGGCGGCGTCATGGAGCACATCGAGGAGGCCGGCATCCACTCCGGCGACTCGGCCTGCGCCCTGCCCCCGATCACGCTCGGCGGCTTCGACATCAAGCGCCTGCGCGCCTCCACCGAGGCCATCGCGAAGGGCGTCGGCGTCCGCGGCCTGATCAACATCCAGTTCGCGATGGCCGGCGACATCCTCTACGTCCTGGAGGCCAACCCCCGCGCCTCCCGTACGGTCCCCTTCACCTCCAAGGCGACCGCCGTGCCGCTGGCGAAGGCCGCCGCCCGCATCTCGCTGGGCGCCACCATCGCCGAGCTGCGCGCCGAGGGCCTGCTGCCGAGGAACGGCGACGGCGGAACGCTCCCGCTGGACGCGCCGATCTCCGTCAAGGAGGCCGTCATGCCGTGGTCGCGGTTCCGTGACATCCACGGCCGCGGCGTCGACACCGTCCTCGGCCCGGAGATGCGCTCCACCGGCGAGGTCATGGGCATCGACTCCGTCTTCGGCACCGCCTACGCCAAGTCGCAGGCCGGCGCGTACGGCCCGCTGCCCACCAAGGGCCGCGCGTTCATCTCGGTCGCCAACCGCGACAAGCGCTCGATGATCTTCCCGGCGCGCGAGCTCGTCGCGCACGGCTTCGAGCTGCTCGCCACGTCCGGCACGGCCGAGGTCCTCAAGCGCAACGGCATCAACGCCACCGCCGTGCGCAAGCTCAGCGAGGGCGAGGGCCCGAACGGCGAGAAGACCATCGTCCAGCTGATCCACGACGGCCAGGTCGACCTCATCGTCAACACCCCGTACGGCACCGGCGGCCGCCTCGACGGCTACGAGATCCGCACCGCGGCCGTCTCCCGCGGCGTCCCCTGCCTGACCACGGTCCAGGCGCTCGCCGCGGCCGTCCAGGGCATCGACGCGCTCAACCACGGCGGCGTCGGCGTCCGCTCGCTCCAGGAACACGCGCAGCACCTGATCGCGGCCCGCGACTGACAGCCCGAACGAGGGGGACACCGGAAACGGTGTCCCCCTCCTCATGAGGACACCACCACCATGTACAAGCTCTTCTTCCGGCTGTTCTTCACGCGGATGGACCCCGAGCGGGCCCACCACCTCGCCTTCCGCTGGATCCGGCTCGCCGCCCGCGTCCCCGTCCTGCGCACCTTCCTCGCCGCCGTGCTCGCGCCGCGGTACGCGGAGCTGCGCACGGAGGCGTTCGGCCTGCGGATGCACGGCCCGTTCGGCCTCGCCGCCGGCTTCGACAAGAACGCCGTCGCCATCGACGGCATGGCGATGCTCGGCTTCGACCACGTCGAGATCGGCACGGTCACCGGCGAGCCGCAGCCCGGCAACCCCAGGAAGCGCCTCTTCCGCCTCGTACCGGACCGCGCCCTGATCAACCGCATGGGCTTCAACAACGACGGCTCGGCCGCCGTCGCCGACCGCCTGGGCGCCCGCGTGCCGGTCTTCCGGACCGTCGTCGGCGTCAACATCGGCAAGACGAAGGTCGTCCCCGAGGCGGAGGCCGCCGCCGACTACGTGAAGTCGGCCGAGCGCCTCGCCCGCCACGCCGACTACCTGGTCGTCAACGTCTCCTCGCCGAACACCCCGGGCCTGCGCAACCTCCAGGCCACGGAGTCCCTGCGCCCCCTGCTGACGGCCGTCCGCGAGGCCGCGGACCGCACCGTCACCGACCGGCGCGTCCCCCTCCTCGTCAAGATCGCCCCCGACCTGGCCGACGAGGACGTCGACGCCGTCGCCGACCTCGCCGTCGAACTGGGCCTGGACGGCATCATCGCCACGAACACCACCATCTCCCGTGAGGGCCTGACCTCCCCGGCGCACCTCACCGGCGAGACCGGCGGCCTGTCCGGCGCCCCGCTCAAGCAGCGCTCCCTGGAGGTCCTGCGCCGCCTCTACGCGCGCGTCGGCGACCGCATCACGCTCGTCGGCGTCGGCGGCATCGAGAACGCCGAGGACGCCTGGCAGCGCATCCTCGCCGGCGCCACGCTGGTCCAGGGCTACAGCGCCTTCGTCTACGAGGGTCCCTTCTACGCCCGCGCCCTCCACAAGGGCCTGGCGGCCCGGCTCCAGGCATCCCCGTACGCGACCCTCGCCGACGCCGTCGGCGCGGACACCCGAAAGGCGGTCCAGTGACAGCCACCCCCGTCCCCTTCGGCGCCCGGCTGCGGGAGGCCATGGACACCCGTGGCCCGCTCTGCGTCGGCATCGACCCGCACGCGTCCCTGCTCTCCGCCTGGGGTCTGAAGGACGACGTGGACGGGCTGGAGACCTTCACCCGCACCGTCGTCGACGCCCTCGCCGGCACCGTCGCCGTCTTCAAGCCCCAGAGCGCCTTCTTCGAGCGGTTCGGCTCGCGCGGCGTCGCGGTGCTGGAGCGGGCGGTCGCCGACCTGCGCGACGCCGGGGCGCTCGTGGTCATGGACGCCAAGCGCGGGGACATCGGCTCCACCATGGCCGCCTACGCCGAGACGTACCTGCGTCCGGACGCGCCGCTCTTCTCGGACGCGCTCACGGTCTCCCCGTTCCTCGGCTACGGCTCGCTGGAGCCGGCCGTGCGGCTGGCGCGCGAGAACGGCGCCGGACTGTTCGTCCTCGCCCTGACCTCCAACCCCGAGGGCGCCGAGGTGCAGCGGGCGGTCCGCGGCGACGGGCGGACCGTCGCCGCGACCATGCTGGCGCACCTGGCCGAGGAGAACGCCGGACAGACGCCCCTGGGGTCCTTCGGCGCGGTCGTCGGCGCCACCCTCGGCGATCTGTCCTCCTTCGACCTGGACGTCAACGGTCCGCTCCTGGCCCCGGGCATCGGCGCCCAGGGCGCCACCCCCGCGGACCTGCCGGCCGTCTTCGGCGCCGCGGTGGGCAACGTCGTCCCGAACGTCAGCCGCGGCGTCCTGCGCCACGGCCCGGACACCGCGGCCCTGCGCGACGCGGCGCGGCGGTACGCCGACGAGGTCCGGGCGGCCGTCGCCTCCTGACCCGCCCCGCCGCACCGCGGGCCGGGCCGACCGGCCCGCGGCGCACCGACGGCAGCAGGCACGCCGTACGCGCCCACTCCGGGCGGGCCCGGCCGCCCGCCACGGCCACCGGGGACGCCGACGGGCCGGACGTGAGCCGCGGCGCCGGTGCGTGCGGTCGGTGAACTCGTGGCCCGACGCGCCCCGACCGGCGCGTTCGGCCGCGGTGCCGGCCGATCCCTCGGTCACCCCGGCCGTCCCGCCGCACCACGGGCCCGGCCGGCCGGTCCGCCGGCCGACGTGCCGGTCGAGGGGCGCCGGCCGCCGGTGCCGGCCGGTCCCTCGGTCACCCCGGCCGTCCGGGCCGACGCGCACCACCGGCCGGGTCCGTCGGTCACCAGCCGTGCCGGTGCGTCGGTCACCACTGCCGGGTCCGTCGGTCACCGGCCGCCCGGTACGTCGGCCACCACCGGGCGGTCAGACCACCACCGCCGACCCGTTCACCGGTCCTCGTCACGCCGCGGGTCACCGGCCAGTACCGGCCGATCCCTCGGCCGCCACCGGCCGGTTCCCGTCGGTTCCCCGGCGGCCCGGGACCGCACTGTGACGCACCTCACTGCGCCCCGGCGCACCGCCGCGCACCAGGCATGCTGCCCCCGCGTGACGCCCCCGGGACGGGCCGTGACGGCTGTTGACGGATTCGCACCCCAAACCTGTGCGTTATGTCCCGTTTGTCGGGCAAGCTCGATGCTGACCAGGACTTTTCCGCTGTTCTCGCTGACTCAGACCCTCATGGCCGCTAGTCTCCGACGAGAGTCAGCGTTCGCAGCGGTCACTGCGTTGCTCGTTGCTCCCTTGGTGTGGGCCGACTAGGTTCCTCACCGGTCCGTATCCGACAGTTCGACATCCGAGGTGACGTAGGCGTGGCTCTTCCGCCCCTTACCCCTGAACAGCGCGCAGCCGCGCTCGAAAAGGCCGCCGCGGCTCGCCGGGAGCGGGCCGAGGTCAAGAATCGACTCAAGCACTCCGGTGCCTCGCTCCACGAGGTCATCAAGCAGGGCCAGGAGAACGATGTCATCGGCAAGATGAAGGTCTCCGCCCTGCTGGAGTCCCTGCCGGGCGTGGGCAAGGTCCGCGCCAAGCAGATCATGGAGCGGCTCGGCATCTCCGAGAGCCGCCGCGTGCGCGGGCTCGGTTCCAACCAGATCGCCTCCCTGGAGCGCGAGTTCGGCGGCTCCGGCGCCTGACGGCCGGTACCGGCGTCCTGGGCGCTCCCGGAAGCTGGAATAATCGCCCCATGGCTGCAACATCCCGGGGGACGACCCCCGAGCCCCCGGACGTACGTCCGCGGCTGACCGTGCTCTCCGGCCCCTCCGGGGTCGGCAAGAGCACGGTCGTCGCCCATATGCGCAAGGTCCACCCGGAGGTCTGGCTCTCGGTGTCGGCCACGACCCGCCAGCCGCGCCCCGGTGAGCAGGACGGCGTCCAGTACCACTTCGTCTCGGACGACGAGTTCGACAAGCTGGTCGCCAACGGCGAGCTGCTGGAGTGGGCCGAGTTCGCGGGCAACCGCTACGGCACGCCGCGACGCGCGGTCCAGGAGCGTCTGGAGTCCGGCGAGCCGGTCCTGCTGGAGATCGACCTCCAGGGCGCGCGGCTGGTCCGCGAGTCCATGCCCGAGGCCCAGCTGGTCTTCCTCGCCCCGCCGAGCTGGGACGAGCTGGTCAGGCGACTGACCGGCCGGGGCACGGAGTCGCCGGAGGTCATCGAGCGACGCCTCGGGGCGGCCAAGATCGAACTGGCCGCGGAGTCCGAGTTCGACGTCACCCTCGTCAACACCTCCGTCGAGGACGTGGCGCGTGAGCTGCTAGCCTTGATGGACGTTGTCTGATTCTTGTCCACTTTTTCGGAAGGTAGAGCGTGTCCTCTTCCATCACCGCGCCCGAGGGCATCATCAACCCGCCGATCGACGAGCTGCTCGAGGCCACTGACTCGAAGTACAGCCTCGTGATCTACGCGGCCAAGCGCGCGCGGCAGATCAACGCGTACTACTCGCAGCTCGGTGAGGGCCTGCTGGAGTACGTCGGGCCCCTGGTGGACACGCACGTCCACGAGAAGCCCCTCTCGATCGCCCTGCGGGAGATCAACGCGGGCCTGCTGACCTCCGAGGCCGTCGAAGGCCCGGCGCAGTAAGCGCTCCTACACGACATCACCAGGCCCGGCGGCACGACCGCCGGGCCTGAGGTGTGTCCCGGAAGTCGTCAGAACCTCAGAGCGGGAGGCGCAGTGTCCGAGTCCAAGCCCCAGGTCGTCCTCGGCGTCAGCGGCGGCATCGCCGCCTACAAGGCGTGCGAGCTGCTGCGCCGGCTGACCGAGTCGGGCCACGACGTCCGGGTCGTCCCGACGGCGTCCGCCCTGCACTTCGTCGGCGCGGCCACCTGGTCCGCGCTCTCCGGCCACCCGGTGTCGGCCGAGGTCTGGGACGACGTCCACGAGGTCCCGCACGTACGCATCGGGCAGACCGCCGACCTCGTCGTCGTCGCCCCCGCCACCGCCGACACGCTGGCCAAGGCGGCCCACGGCCTCGCCGGGGACCTCCTCACCAACACGCTCCTCACCGCCCGCTGCCCGGTCGTGTTCGCCCCGGCCATGCACACCGAGATGTGGGAGCACCCGGCCACCCAGGAGAACGTCGCCACGCTGCGGCGCCGCGGCGCCGTCGTCATCGAGCCCGCCGTCGGCCGCCTCACCGGCGTCGACACGGGCAAGGGGCGCCTCCCCGACCCCGGGGAGATCTTCGAGGTGTGCCGCCGCGTCCTCGCCCGCGGCGTCACCGCGCCCGACCTCACCGGCCGGCACGTCGTCGTCAGCGCCGGCGGCACGCGCGAGCCGCTGGACCCCGTCCGGTTCCTCGGCAACCGCTCCTCCGGCAAGCAGGGTTACGCCCTCGCCCGCACCGCCGCCGCCCGGGGTGCCCGCGTCACCCTCGTCGCCGCCAACACGGGCCTGCCCGACCCGGCCGGCGTGGACGTCGTCCCGGTCGGCACGGCCGTGCAGCTGCGCGAGGCGGTACTGAAGGCCGCCGCCGACGCGGACGCCGTCGTCATGGCCGCCGCCGTGGCCGACTTCCGCCCCGCCGCGTACGCCGAGGGGAAGATCAAGAAGCGGGAGGGGAAGGAGCCCGAACCCGTCGCCCTCGTCCGCAATCCCGACGTCCTCGCCGAGCTCTCCGCCGACCGCGCCCGCCCCGGCCAGATCGTCGTCGGCTTCGCCGCCGAAACCGACGACGTGCTCGCCAACGGTCGCGACAAGCTCCGCCGCAAGGGCTGCGACCTGCTCGTCGTCAACGAGGTGGGGGAGGGCAGGACCTTCGGCTCGGAGGAGAACGAGGCCGTCGTCCTCGGCGCCGACGGCAGCGAGACCCCCGTGCCGCACGGCCCGAAGGAAGCCCTCGCGGACACCGTGTGGGACCTGGTCGTTCCCCGCCTCGCCTGAGGGCGCCCCGCCGTGATTCCGCTCACAGCCCCCGACGCCCGCGAGCAGGGCGAACTCCCGCGCTCGGGCGGGTGATCTTGCCGGTGCCGGTGCGGCCGATGTGGCCAATCAGGCTCCCGTTGTGCGAGACACCTGGTCCAATGCCCGAGAGTGCCCGATAAACTGTTCCCGGAACGACGCGGGGCGCAGCCCCCTGCCGGTCCGCCAACGATCAGCCAGCAGCCGCTGCAAACCCAGGGAGCGTTGTGTCCCGTCGTCTGTTCACCTCGGAGTCCGTGACCGAAGGTCACCCCGACAAGATCGCTGACCAGATCAGCGACACCATCCTCGACGCGCTGCTGCGGGAGGACCCCACCTCCCGCGTCGCCGTGGAGACGCTGATCACCACCGGCCTCGTGCACGTGGCCGGCGAGGTGACGACCAAGGCGTACGCCGACATCCCCACGCTGGTGCGCAACAAGATCCTGGAGATCGGCTACGACTCCTCGAAGAAGGGCTTCGACGGCGCGTCCTGCGGCGTCTCGGTCTCGATCGGCGCCCAGTCCCCGGACATCGCGCAGGGTGTGGACACGGCGTACGAGAAGCGCGTCGAGGGCGATGAGGACGAGCTCGACAAGCAGGGCGCCGGCGACCAGGGCCTGATGTTCGGCTACGCCTCGGACGAGACGCCCGAGCTGATGCCGCTGCCGATCCACATCGCGCACCGGCTGTCCAAGCGGCTCACCGAGGTCCGCAAGAACGGCACCATCCCCTACCTGCGCCCCGACGGCAAGACCCAGGTCACCATCGAGTACGACGGCGACAAGGCCGTCCGCCTCGACACGGTCGTCGTCTCCTCGCAGCACGCCTCGGACATCGACCTCGAGTCGCTGCTCGCGCCCGACATCCGCGAGTTCGTCGTCGAGCACGTGCTGAAGCAGCTCCTGGACGACGGCATCAAGCTGGAGACCGAGGGCTACCGCCTCCTGGTGAACCCGACCGGCCGCTTCGAGATCGGCGGCCCCATGGGCGACGCCGGTCTCACCGGCCGCAAGATCATCATCGACACCTACGGCGGCATGGCCCGCCACGGCGGCGGCGCCTTCTCCGGCAA
The DNA here is from genome assembly GCF_043077165.1 of Streptomyces kanasensis. Lineage (NCBI taxonomy): Bacteria > Bacillati > Actinomycetota > Actinomycetes > Kitasatosporales > Streptomycetaceae > Streptomyces > Streptomyces kanasensis. The sequence goes on along the minus strand of NZ_JBIBSF010000016.1, from coordinate 52,076 downwards.
GGACCCGTCCAAGGTCGACCGCTCGGCCGCGTACGCCATGCGCTGGGTCGCCAAGAACGTCGTCGCGGCCGGCCTGGCCGCCCGCTGCGAGGTCCAGGTCGCCTACGCGATCGGCAAGGCCGAGCCCGTCGGCCTCTTCGTCGAGACCTTCGGCACCGCCAAGGTCGACGTGGAGCGCATCGAGAACGCCATCGCCGAGGTCTTCGACCTCCGCCCGGCCGCGATCATCCGCGACCTCGACCTGCTCCGCCCGATCTACTCGCAGACCGCGGCGTACGGCCACTTCGGCCGCGAGCTCCCCGACTTCACCTGGGAGCGCACGGACCGCGTCGACGCCCTCCGCCGGGCCGCGGGGCTCTGAGGCCCCCTCGAAGTCCGGCACCCCGCGCCCGGGGTCGCCGGACTTCGGCGTGTCAGCGCTCGGCCGGCGGATACCCGACGGCGGTGACGTCCGCGGCGAGGTCGGCGAGCGTCAGCCGCGGGTCCAGGGCGGCGACCAGCCCGTCGGTCAGCGGACGCAGGGCCAGCACGTGGCGCACGGCGGCCAGGTCGACCGGAACCTCGTGCAGGTACGTGGCGACGTCCTGATAGCTCTCGGCGGAGCGGTCCGTCAGCTGCTCGAAGAGGTGGTCGGACCCGTCCGGGTCGCAGGCGTCGGGAAAGTCGATCGTGCCCGTACGCCAGGAGTCGTCCCCGGTGGTCCGCCACAGGCAGGCGGTCACGTTAGGGAAGCCGACGTCGTCGCCGAAGGCCGGCGCGTCCACGTACCGCCGGAAGACGTCCGGGACCTCGTCGACGACACCCGGCCACGGTCGGTCGTCCACGTACGGGCTCATCGGCGACTCGTGGTCGAAGCCCCGCACGAACGCGCCCGCCGGGGCGAAGACGATCGCGTAATCGTCCCCCGAGCCGTTGCTCATCGCGGCGAGCTCCTCGGTCGCCGACCAGCGCGCGTCGAAGGTGAAGCGCCGGTACGCCGGGTCCCGGCAGAGGATCGCCTCCAGCATGGCGAGGGCGCGGCAGTGGTCGCGCAGGACGGGGATCGGCGGCAGGAGCGCGGCGGTGTCGTGAACGGTCACGCGGACATCCAAGCGCACCCCGCTGACAGCCGGCGCTGTCGGTGGGCTCTGGTAGGAATGGGGCTGTGAGCAGCGAGGACGGGAAGGTGGAGGGTGGCCGGGGGCCGGGGGCCGAGCCGCCCGAGCAGCTCGCGCTGATACGGGAGAGCGTCCGGGCGGCGAAGGCGCCGCGGGCCAGGCCGCGGACGTGGCGGGGGGCCGCGCTCGCCGCGCAGCTGCCGGTCGCGCGGGTCGTGGTGAACAAGGGCGTGCTCCACCTCGACCAGTTCTTCGACTACGCCGTGCCCGCGGAGCTCGACGCCGTCGCCCAGCCCGGTGTGCGGGTGCGGGTGCGGTTCGGGGCCGGGGCGCACCAGGTGCGGGGCGGGCGGCGCGAGGGCGGGCGCCTCATCGACGGGTTCCTGGTGGAGCGGCGCGCCGACTCCGACTACTCCGGGCCCCTGGCGGCCCTCGCCGACGTGGTCTCGCCCGAGCCCGTCCTCAGCGCCGAGCTGCTCGCCCTGGCCCGGGCCGTCGCCGACCGGTACGCCGGGAGCCTCGCCGACGTCCTCCAGCTGGCCGTCCCGCCGCGCAGCGCCCGCGCGGAGGGCCGCCCCTCCCCGGAGCCGCTGCCACCGCCCGCCGCGCCGGAGCCGGGGACGTGGTCGCGGTACGCGCGCGGGGAGGCGTTCCTGGCGGCCCTCGCGAAGGGCGCCTCCCCGCGGGCCGTGTGGAACGCGCTCCCCGGGCCGCACTGGGCGCAGGAGCTGGCCCGGGCGGTCGGCGCCACGCTCGCCTCGGGCCGCGGCGCGCTCGTCGTGGTGCCCGACGGGCGGGCGGCCGGGCGCGTGGACGCGGCACTGACCGCCGTCCTCGGTGAGGGGCGGCACGCGGTGCTGACCGCCGAGGCCGGGCCGGAGAAGCGGTACGCGCAGTGGCTCGCGGTCCGGCGCGGGGCCGTGCGCGCCGTCGTGGGGACGCGCGCCGCGATGTTCGCCCCGGTGCGGGACCTCGGGCTCGTCGCGATCTGGGACGACGGGGACTCCAGCCACAGCGAGCCGCACGCGCCGCTGCCGCACGCCCGCGAGGTGCTGCTGCTGCGCGCCGCGCACGACCGGTGCGGGTTCCTGCTGGGCGGTACGGGCTGCACGGTCGAGGCGGCCCAGCTCGTCGAGAGCGGCTGGGCGGGGCCACTGGTCGCCCCGCGCGACCAGGTGCGCGCCGCGGCGCCGCTCGTACGGACGGTGGGGGACGGGGAGCTGGCGCGGGACGGGGCCGCGCGCGCCGCCCGCCTGCCGTCCCTGGCGTGGCAGGCCGTACGGGACGGGCTCAAGAGCGGTCCGGTGCTGGTGCAGGTGCCCCGGCGGGGGTACGTGCCGCGGCTGGCGTGCGAGCGGTGCCGCGCTCCGGCGCGGTGCCGGCACTGCGCGGGCCCCCTGGAGGCGCCCGAGCAGCGGGAGTTGCGCTGCGGCTGGTGCGGGCGCGGGGAGCCGGACTGGCACTGCGTCGAGTGCGGGTCCACCCGGCTGCGCGCCCAGGTGGTGGGCGCCCGGCGCACCGCCGAGGAACTGGGGCGCGCCTTCCCGGCCGTGCCGGTGCGCACCTCCGGGCGGGACCACGTCCTCGACGCCGTACCGGCCCGGCCGGCGCTCGTGGTCAGTACGCCGGGCGCCGAACCGGTCGCCGAGGGCGGGTACGCGGCCGCACTGCTGCTGGACGGCTGGGCGCTGCTGTCCCGGCCCGACCTGCGGGCCGGAGAGGAGGCGCTGCGCCGCTGGATCGACGCGGCGTCGCTGGTGCGCGGTCAGGCCGAGGGGGGGACGGTCGTGGTCGTCGCCGAACCGACGCTGCGGCCGGTGCAGGCACTGGTGCGGTGGGACCCCGTCGGCCACGCCCAGCGGGAGTTGGCCGAGCGGGCCGAGCTGGGTTTCCCCCCGGTCTCCCGGATGGCCGCGGTGGCCGGGCCCGCCGAGGCGGTGGCCGACTTCCTGACGGCCGTGCGGCTCCCCGCCGACGCCGAGGTCCTCGGACCGGTCCCGCTGCGGCAGGTGGCCCCGGGCGGTCCGCGGCGTCCGGGCGACCCACCGCCCGGTGAGGTGTGGGAGCGGGCGTTGCTGCGGGTGCCGCCGGGCAGCGGGGCCGCCCTGGCGGCGGCGTTGAAGGCAGCGCAGGCGGCCCGGCTGGCGAAGGGCGGCACCACGCCCGTGCGCGTCCGGATCGACCCGCCCGACATCGGCTGACGGCTGCGGGCGGGCCGGCCCTGCACGGCAACGGCCGCCCGGCCCGCCGCGGGGGAGGGGCGGCGGGCCGGGCGGCCGGGGAGGGGAGGGTCAGCCGTTGCGCGGGCCGGGGAAGGCGCCCGGGCGGATCTCCTCGCGGTGGGACGGGTCCCGCAGCGACTGGGCCGTCGGCTGCGGCGGCATCGAGCGGGCCGCGGGGACGGACGCCACGGGCGCGGCGACCGGGAGGGTGCGCGTCGTGCCGGCCTCGCCCGCGTGGTCCGCGCCGGCCGTGGCCGGCTGCTGCGCCGACGCCCGGCGGGCGCCGTACCGGCGGTGCACCGCCTGCTTGGTCACGCCGAGCGCCGAGCCCACCGCGTCCCACGAGAAGCCGAGCGAGCGGTCGAAGTCCACGGCCGCGGTCACGAGCGTCTCCACGCTGTCGCGCAGCTCCTGGGCGAGCCGGACCGTGGGGGCCGGGGCCCTGCCGTAGACGACGAAGCCCGTCGAAGGGCCGGAGCGACGCGGGCGGTAGACGTTGCCCAGCTGGGCGGTGAGCGTGCGCAGAGCGTCCACCTGCCGGCGGACCCGCTCGATGTCCCGCACCAGCAGGTGCAGGCTCGCCCGGGCTTGGGCGTCGTGGGTTGCGTGGTCGGCCATTGACAAGCCTCTCGAACCGGCGTTGAAAGGGGGCGGGTCGCGGTCGGGAGCGACCCGATACGGTCAATCTGCTTTGACAACGCGCCACCCGTGGCCGGGGTCACGCAGCGGGGGCGTATCCGCATATGCGCAGGGCGCACGCATATGCGTACGCCCCCCGGGCTTCGGCCTCCGGCCCCCGGGCTCCGGCCCTCGGAAACCCGGAGGCCCGCCCCCCCCGGCCTGCCAGGCACCGGCCTCCGGCTTCTCGACCTCCGGCCCCGGCCCCCCGGCTCCCGGAACCCCGGAGGCCCGGACTCCCGTCGATCACGCCGCGCCATCGGTGCCGGGTGGGTGCGTCGGCGGTCCTAGACTGGTGCGTTGCCCACCGCCCCCGCGGATCCGGCAGGGCTTCTCCCGCCGCGCTCCGACGAACAAGCGAGGTATTACGGAGTGAAGCTCGTCTTCGCAGGCACCCCCGAGGTCGCCGTACCAGCACTGGACGCCCTCATCGCCTCCGACCGGCACGAGGTGGCCGCCGTCGTCACCCGGCCCGACGCGCCCGCGGGCCGGGGTCGCAGGCTGGTCGCGAGCCCGGTGGCGGAGCGGGCCGCCGAGGCGGGGATCGAGGTCCTCAAGCCGGCCAGGCCCCGTGACGAGGACTTCCTCGCCCGGCTCCGCGAGATCGCCCCGGACTGCTGCCCGGTCGTCGCCTACGGGGCGCTCCTGCCCAAGGTGGCGCTCGACATCCCGGCGCACGGCTGGGTCAACCTGCACTTCTCCCTGCTGCCCGCGTGGCGCGGCGCCGCGCCCGTCCAGCACGCGCTGATGGCGGGGGACGAGATGACCGGCGCGTCGACCTTCCTGATCGAGGAGGGCCTCGACTCCGGGCCGGTGTACGGCGTGGTCACCGAGGCGGTCCGCCCCACCGACACCAGCGGCGACCTGCTCACCCGGCTGGCGTTCGCGGGCTCCGGGCTGCTCGCCGCGACCATGGACGGCATCGAGGACGGCACCCTCACGGCCGTCCCGCAGCCCGCCGAGGGCGTCACGCTCGCGCCGAAGATCACCGTTGAGGACGCCCGGATCGACTGGACCGCCCCGGCGCTCCGCGTCGACCGCGTCGTCCGCGGCTGCACCCCCGCCCCCGGGGCGTGGACCCTCTTCCGCGGCGAGCGCCTCAAGCTGGTCCAGGCCGTGCCCGCGCCGGGCCGCACGGAGCTGGCCCCCGGCGAGCTGGCCGTCGGCAAGAACGACGTGCACGTCGGCACCGGCTCGCACGCCGTCGAGCTGCTGTGGGTCCAGGCCCAGGGCAAGAAGCCCATGCGTGCCGCGGACTGGGCGCGCGGCGTGCGCATCGGCGCGGGCGAGCGCCTCGGCGCCGACTGACGCACCGGCCCCGCCCCGGACCCGCGCGGGCCGGGCGTTCCCGGTCCGGACCCGCTCCGCGCCCGGCGCCCGCCCCGGGCCCCGGCCGTCCCGGGCTCCGGCCCTCCCGGCCCGCAGCGCCCCGCTCCCGGACCCGGCCGCCGTCCGGCCCCGCCGGACCGGGACGGTGCCGACCCGTGCGGTGCGGGCGTGCGGTGCGGGCGTGCGGTGCGGCCCCGGGCGGTGCCGGCGTCTGGCGGGGTCGACCCGGCCCCCGCCGGACCGGGGTGCCGGGCCGGGGGGTGTGGCCCCCCGGGTGGCGGGCCCGCCCCGGTCGCCGGTGTCCCGGGGGCCGGGGCGCACGGGCCGGCGCACTACGCTGGAAGGGTTCTACCGAATGCGAAAGCGGAGCACCTTTTGAGCGAGCAAGCCCGTCGCCGTCCCCCCAAGCCCCACCGGCGTCCCAAGAAGGACCCCGTCCGGATCCTGGCCTTCGAGGTGCTGCGCGCCGTCGACGAGCGGGACGCCTACGCCAACCTCGTCCTGCCGCCCCTCCTGCGCAAGGCGCGGGAGAAGGACGGCTTCGACGCGCGGGACGCGGCGCTGGCGACGGAGCTGGTCTACGGGACGCTGCGCCGCCAGGGCACGTACGACGCCATCGTCGCCGCCTGCGTCGACCGGCCGCTGCGCGAGGTCGACCCGCCGGTGCTGGACGTGCTGGCGCTCGGCGCGCACCAGCTGCTCGGGACGCGCATCCCCACACACGCGGCGGTCTCGGCCAGCGTCGAGCTGGCGCGCGTGGTGCTCGGCGACGGGCGGGCCAAGTTCGTCAACGCCGTCCTGCGCAAGATCGCCCAACACGACATGGACGCCTGGCTGGAGCGGGTCGCGCCGCCGTACGACGAGGACCCGGAGGACCACCTCGCCGTCGTGCACGCGCATCCGCGCTGGGTGGTGTCCGCGCTGTGGGACGCGCTGGGAGGCGGCCGCGCGGGCATCGAGGACCTGCTGGAGGCCGACAACGAACGGCCCGAGGTGACGCTCGTCGCCCGCCCCGGCCGGGCCACCCCCGACGAGCTGCTGGAGACGCTCGGCGAGGATGCCTGCCTCCCCGGCCGCTGGTCACCGTACGCCGTGCGCCTCTCCGAGGGCGGCGAACCGGGCGCCCTGGACGCCGTCCGGGAGGGCCGGGCCGGCGTGCAGGACGAGGGGAGCCAACTCGTGGCGCTCGCCCTGGCCAACGCCCCCCTCGACGGTCCGGACGAGCGGTGGCTCGACGGGTGCGCCGGGCCCGGCGGCAAGGCCGCGCTGCTCGGCGCGCTCGCCGCCGGGCGCGGGGCCTTCCTGCTCGCGGCCGAGAAGCAGCCCCACCGGGCCCGTCTCGTCGCGCGCGCCCTGGACGGCAACCCCGGCCCGTACCGGGTCGTCACCGCCGACGGCACGCGCCCGCCGTGGCGCCCGGGCTCCTTCGACCGCGTCCTCGTCGACGTGCCGTGCTCGGGCCTCGGCGCCCTGCGCCGCCGCCCCGAGGCGCGCTGGCGCCGCCGCCCCGAGGACCTGGACGGTTTCGCGCCGCTCCAGCGGTCGCTGCTGGCCGAGGCGCTCGCGTCGGTGCGCGTCGGCGGCGTCGTCGGGTACGCCACCTGCTCACCGCACCTCGCGGAGACCCGGGCGGTCGTCGACGACATCCTGAAGGGGCGAGGGGGAGCCGAGGGGACGAGCGCCGAGCTGATCGACGCCCGCCCCCTGATGCCCGGCGTGCCCGCGCTCGGCGACGGACCGGACGTCCAGCTCTGGCCCCACCTGCACGGCACGGACGCCATGTACCTGGCGCTCCTGCGCCGCACCGCCTGACGGTCTCCCGGCGGGGCCGGGCTCCGCGGGGGGTGCGGCCGCCGGGCGCCCCCGGCGGGCCCCGTCCGCCGGTACGGCGAACGTCCCGCCCGGATTCGCCGGGAATCAGGCGGACTGTCCCAGCCCGGGGGCGGGAGACCGCGGGATCGGGGCGAGGAAGGGGCCCGGAACATGGCAGGCTTGGGCCCATGGCCCAGATCAACCCCAGCATCCTGTCCGCCGACTTCTCCCGCCTCGCCGAGGAGGCCAGGGCGGTCGAGGGCGCCGACTGGCTCCACGTCGACGTCATGGACAACCACTTCGTGCCCAACCTCACCCTGGGCGTACCGGTCGTGGAGTCGCTGAGCCGGGCGACGGACATCCCCCTCGACTGCCACCTGATGATCGAGGACCCCGACCGCTGGGCCCCGCAGTACGTGGAGGCGGGCGCGGGCTCGGTCACCTTCCACGTGGAGGCCGCCGCCGCTCCCGTGCGGCTGGCGCGGGAGATCCGGGCCAAGGGCGCGCGCGCCTCCATGGCGCTCAAGCCCGCCACGCCCATCGAGCCGTTCGAGGACCTGCTCCCCGAACTGGACATGCTGCTCATCATGACCGTCGAACCCGGCTTCGGCGGGCAGGCCTTCCTCGACATCATGCTGCCCAAGATCCGACGTACCCGTGAGCTGATCTCCAAGCACGGCCTGGAGCTGTGGCTCCAGGTCGACGGCGGCGTCTCCGCGGCCACGATCGAGCGGTGCGCCGAGGCCGGGGCCGACGTCTTCGTCGCCGGCTCCGCCGTCTACGGGGCCGACGACCCGGCCGGGGCCGTGCGGGCGCTGCGCGCCGACGCCGAGCGCGCGACCGCCTCCGCCGCGTGGGCGTGCGGACACTGAGCCACCACCGGGTCACCGGCAGATGAACGCGAACCAACAGGACTGATCAGGGGTCGTCGGATCTGCAAGGATGGCCATCCGTAGTGTGAAGAGCAGTGAGGAGAACGCGGTGTCTGCAATGTCGGCGGGACGTCCAGCCCTGCGGATGGGACCCGCGGAGCTGGTGCAGGCGGCGGCCATGGCGCGCCGCTTCTATCTCGAGGGCAAATCCAAGATCCAGATCGCCGAGGAGTTCGGCGTCAGCCGCTTCAAGGTGGCCCGCGTCCTGGAGACCGCCCTGGAGCGCGACCTCGTACGGATCGAGATCCGCGTGCCCGCCGAGCTGGACGCGGAGCGCTCCGACGCCCTGCGCGCCCGGTACGGCCTGCGCCACGCCGTCGTCGTCGAGTCCCCGGCCGAGGCCGAGGACGAGTCGCCGGACCCGGAGAACCTGGGCGAGGTCGCGGCCGACCTGCTCGGCGAGCTCGTCGCCGAGGGTGACGTGCTGGGCCTGGCCTGGGGCAGGTCCACCATCCACATGGCCGCCGCCCTCGACCGGCTGCCTCCCTGCACCGTCGTCCAGCTGACCGGCGTGTACGACGCGGGGACCGCGGAGCGCGGCTCGGTCGAGGCCGTGCGGCGCGCCGCCCAGGTCTCCGGTGGCGAGGCCCACCCCATCTACGCGCCCATGCTGCTGCCCGACCCGGCCACCGCGGCCGCACTGCGCAACCAGACGGGCATCGCCCGCGCCTTCGACTACTTCGACAAGGTGACCGTCGCCGCGGTCTCCATCGGCTCCTGGGAGCCGGGCATCTCCACCGTCCACGACATGCTCACCGACGAGGAGCGCGCCCACTACGCGTCGCTCGGCGTCGCCGCGGAGATGTCCGCGCACCTCTTCGACGCCTCCGGCCGTCGCGTCGGGCGCGACCTGGGCGAGCGGTGCATCACCGTCGAGGCGGACCGGCTGCGCCGGATCCCCGAGGTCGTCGCCATCGCCGGCGGCCACCGCAAGGCGGCCGCCATCGGCGCGGTGCTCCGCTCCGGGCTGGTCACCAGCCTCGTCACGGACACCGCCGCCGCCGAGTACCTGCTGACCGAGTCCGAGCCGGGTCCGCGGCCCGCGCTGGAGCGTGCCGACCCGGACAACTGAGCCGGCCGGGACGGGGGCCGTCCCGCCGGATCCGACGGAGTTGGAGGAACCCACCAGGTCACCCCGCGTGACCTGGAGGTTCCGCCCGGGGGTCGAACGCGCGTCGGCATGGGACAATGAAGTACGTGCGTTTTCCCCCCGGCTGAGATGCCCGGGGGCCAACTCCGAACGACTGGGATGTTCAGCACGTGCGTTTCCTCAATGACCTGAAGCCGCCGTACGACCTGACGTACGACGATGTGTTCATGGTGCCTAGCCGATCGGCCGTGGGCTCCCGCCAGGGCGTCGACCTCACCACCCCCGACGGCACCGGGACCACCATCCCGCTGGTCGTGGCCAACATGACCGCCATCGCCGGCCGCCGCATGGCGGAGACCGTCGCCCGCCGCGGCGGGCTCGTCGTGATTCCCCAGGACATCCCGATCGAGGTCGTCACCGACGTGATCTCCTGGGTGAAGAGCCGCCACCACGTGCTCGACACCCCGATCGTGCTCGACCCCCACCAGACCGTCGCCGACGCGTTGTCGCTGCTGACCAAGCGCGCGCACAACGCGGGCGTCGTCGTGGACGCGGACCAGCGGCCCATCGGTGTCGTCACCGACCAGGACCTGTCCGGCGTGGACCGCTTCACCCAGCTCTCCGAGGTCATGTCCAAGGACGAGCTGCTGCTGCTCGACGCCGACATCGACCCGCGCGAGGCGTTCAACACCCTCGACCACCACAACCGCCGGTACGCCCCGGCCGTGGACGGGGAGGGCCGCCTCGCTGGCATCCTGACCCGCAAGGGCGCGCTGCGCGCCACGCTCTACACGCCGGCCGTCGACGCGAACGGCAGGCTCCGCGTCGCCGCCGCCGTCGGCATCAACGGCGACGTGGCGGGCAAGGCCAAGCAGCTGCTGGACGCCGGCGTCGACACCCTCGTCGTGGACACCGCGCACGGCCACCAGGAGTCGATGATCGCCGCGGTCAAGGCCGTCCGCGGCCTCGACCCGCAGGTGCCGATCGTCGCCGGCAACATCGTCGCCGCCGAGGGCGTGCGCGATCTGATCGAGGCCGGCGCGGACATCATCAAGGTCGGTGTGGGCCCCGGCGCCATGTGCACCACCCGCATGATGACCGGTGTGGGCCGCCCGCAGTTCTCCGCCGTCCTGGAGTGCGCCGCCGAGGCGAAGAAGTACGGCAAGCACGTCTGGGCCGACGGCGGTGTCCGCCACCCGCGCGACGTCGCCATGGCGCTCGCGGCCGGCGCGTCGAACGTGATGATCGGCTCCTGGTTCGCCGGTACGTACGAGTCCCCGGGCGACCTCCAGCAGGACGCCGGCGGACGCCTGTACAAGGAGTCCTTCGGCATGGCGTCCAAGCGCGCCGTCCGCAACCGCACGAGCGAGGAGTCCGCGTACGACCGGGCCCGCAAGGCGGTCTTCGAGGAGGGCATCTCGCACTCGCGGATGTTCCTCGACCCGTCCCGCCCGGGCGTCGAGGACCTGATCGACTCGATCATCGCGGGCGTCCGCTCCTCCTGCACGTACGCGGGTGCCGCCTCCCTGGAGGAGTTCGCCGAGAAGGCCGTCGTCGGCGTCCAGAGTGCCGCCGGCTACGCCGAGGGCAAGCCGCTGCACGCCAGCTGGAGCTGACCCCGCCCGCCGGGCCCACCCCCGCACCCGAGGAGCCGTCCCCGCCGTCCGCGTGGGGACGGCTCCCGCGCGTGGCGCCCACGCGTGGCCGAAAGTCACGCCCTCCGGGTGTGCCCGGTCCGTTCGGGGGTAGACGCGCCTCCGGCAACGTCGACAGGAAGGGAGGGCACCGTGTCCATGGCGACCACGGCCCCGACGGAAACGGCACCGGCGGCTCCCCTACCCCGGATCCCGGACCCCACGGAGGTCGCGCCCCGGGACGCCAAGGAACTCTCGAAGCTGTTCTTCGCGCGTCTGGCCGTCCTGGAGGAGGGCACCGCGGAGCACCAGTACGTGCGCAACACGCTCATCGAGCTGAACCTGTCCCTCGTGAAGTACGCGGCCACCCGCTTCCGCAGCCGGTCCGACCAGATGGAGGACATCGTCCAGGTCGGCACCATCGGCCTGATCAAGGCCATCGACCGGTTCGAGCTGACCCGTCAGGTCGAGTTCGCCTCGTTCGCCATGCCGTGCGTGATCGGTGAGATCAAGCGCTTCTTCCGCGACACCAGTTGGTCGGTGCACGTCCCGAGGCGCCTGCAGGAGATGCGCATCGACCTGGCCCGCGCCACCGACGAGCTCTTCCAGCGGCTGGACCGCTCACCGACCGCCGGCGAGCTCGCCGCGCACCTCGGGATCGACGAGGACCAGGTCGTCGAGGGCCTCGTCGCGGCCAACGGGTACTCGGCCGCCTCGCTCGACATGCCGCTCGACGACTCCGGCGAGCCCGCGTCGGCGACCCTCGCCGACCTCCTCGGCGAGGAGGACCGCGCGATGCGCCTGACCGAGGACCTCCACGCCCTCAAGCCGATGGTCGAGGAGCTCGACGACCGCGACCGGGCCATCCTCCACATGCGGTTCATGGAGGAGATGACCCAGGCGCAGATCGGCGAACGGCTCGGCGTCTCGCAGATGCACGTCAGTCGTCTGCTGTCCCGGATGACGACCCGGATGCGCGAGCGGATGCTGAGCGAGGGCTGAGGTACGGCTCCTCCGTACCGGCCGAGCCTCCGCCCCGTCCGTCGGTCGTCCCCCGGCCCCGCCCGTCGGAGCGCTCCTCCGGCCGGTCGGCGTCCGGCTCCCACCACACGGCTCGGACCGTCTTGCCCGTGGGCCCCGGCCGTACGTCGACCTCGTCGACCAGACGCAGCACCAGTGGCCAGCCGAACCCGCCCCCACCGCCGAAGTCCGGCCGCCGCACCTCCGGTGGCACGGGGCTGGCGTCGTCCAGCTCCAGCGTGAGCCGGCGCCCCTGGACGAGCAGCCGCAGCCGCCACCGGCCGTCGGTGTGGCGCAGCGCGTTCGCCAGGAGTTCGGTCACGACGAGGCGGACGGCCGCGAGGTCGGCCCAGGGACAGCGGTCGGCCACGAAGCCGGTCACGACGTCGCGGACCTCACCGCTGTCGGCGGTGCGTGAGTCCAGTACAAGCACGGTGCCTCCTTCCCGGCTCCGCGTACCCGTCGACCGCGGTGTTCACCACCGTGTGGCGAGGACTCACCAGTGCGACCAGAGCGTCACCGTGGGTGTACGGACGTGCGGTGGTGCTTGCGGGGTGCTTCCGACGGCGGGGTCACCCGCGCACGGCGTCGTCGTCCCGGCGGCGGACGGCCAGCGCGACCGTGTCGTCGGAGTGCAGGATCAGCGTGTGCATCTCCTCGGCGATGGCGACCGGCACCTCCTCGATGGGCAGGCTCCGGTGGCGTCGCGCGGCCTCGGTGAGGCGGCGCTCGCCCTCCCGGGGGTCGCGGCGGCTCTCGGTCAGGCCGTCGGTGTAGAGCAGGAGGAGGTCACCGGGGTCGAGACGGTCCTCGACGACCGCCTCGCTTCCGGGCAGCGGGAAGCCGACCCCGCGCCCGGCCGCCTCCAGGAAGTGGGTGTCCCCGTCGCGCCGCACCAGCAGGGCCGGGGGGTGGCTGCCGTTCGCCAGGCGCAGGTCGCCCGTCTCCGGGTCGATCCGCACCACCTGCACCGTCGCCATGAGCTCGTGGTCGAAGTCGGCCAGGGCCTCGGCGGCGCGGGCGACGAGCGTGCGCAGGTCGTGGCCCTCCAGGGCCAGCGTGCGGACCGCGTGGGTGACGTTGAGGGCGCTGCGGGTACTGGCCAGTCCGTGGCCGAGGGCGTCCACGAGGGTGACGTGGACCGTGCCGTCGGGGAGCCGGAACCAGTCGTACAGGTCGCCGCCGGTCGGCGCGTGGCGCTCGGCCGGTTCGTAGCGGACCGCCAGTTCCAGGCCGGGCGCCCGTACCGGCGGAGGCCGCAGGGCGTCCTCCAGCCGGTGCAGCATCCGGCCGTGCGCCTTGCGGAGCTGCTCGTCGCGCTCCTCCAGCTGCACGTACAGGGCGAGCACGCCGCTGTTGGTCTCGGAGAGCTCGTCCTTCAGCCGCCGGTGCTCGCGCGTCAGCGCGTCCAGTCGCTCCACGAGGACGGCCGCCTCCTCCTCCAGCAGCGCCACCGGGTCGGGCGCCGCGCCATCGGCCGACCAGGCCGGGGCGGCGGCGTCGACGGGCGCCGGCAGGGGGACGGTCCAGGCCGCCCCGGCGGGCGGCGCGTCAAGGGCGGGGAGGGGCAGCCCGGACAGTGGGGGAGGGGCGTCCGCGCCGGGCAGCCGCAGACGCACCGTCAGGGACGCCGCCTCCACCCTCGGGGACGGCAGGACCTCAAGCGACACGGGCCGGCCGGCCGCCAGTTCACCGGCGGCGAGCCGGCTCGCCGACAGCACGAGCCGGGAGCGGAGGTCCGGTTCGACCCCGGCCCGGTGCGCCAACCGGCGCAGAGTGGTGCGCAGTTCGTCCAGCGAGTGGTGCGTGGTGCACTGGGGTCTCATGGTCTTCTCCGGGCGGGGCCCACGGCCAGCACGGTGACGTCGTCCCGGGTGGCGCGGTGATGGTGGGCGAGGACGACGGCGAGCAGGGGGGCGGGCAGGGCGGTGAGCCCCGGGGGGAGCTGCCCGGCCCAGCCGCCCCGGACGCCGTCGCTGTGCATCAGCAGGGTGCCGCCGCCGGCGTCCGGCAGCCGGTGCGCCGTCGGCGGCGGCATGTTCCAGCCGACCACGCCGGGTTGCGCGCCGAAGCGGTGGCGCACCCCGTCGTGGCCGACCACGCAGGCGCGGACGTTGCCGACGGCGCAGTGCTCCACGGCGTCGTCGGCCGTCCGCCGCAGGAGCCCCACGGCGGCGCCCCGGGTGCCGCGGAGTGCCGTGTGGATCGTCCGTATCAGCTGGGGCAGCGGTAGACCGGGGGAGTCCCGGAAGGCGCACACGGCGTGGTCGGCCGCCTCTGCGGCGGCCGGGCCGTGGCCCAGGCCGTCGGCGACCAGCGCCGTCACCGTCCCGCCGTCGGCCGACGTCTCCAACGCCCACACGTCCCCGCAGGAGGTCTCGCCCTCGGCGGGCAGCAGCACCGACCCGGCGTCGGGCGGGGGCGCGGCCCGTCCGGCGGGCGGCTCCCCGGCCCGTTCCCCGGCCGGCTCCGCGTGCGGGCTCAGGTGCGCGCACGCAGCCGTGCCGCGCCCCGGCACGGACCGCAGCAGGAAGTGGTCGGCGAGGCCGCCCACGGACCGCAGGTCGCGGGCGAGGGGCTCCTCGGAGGTGGCCGCGCCGGACGGCCAGGGGGCGGCGTGGGCGGCGTGGGCGGCCCCCTCCGGCGCCGGTCCCTCCCCGACGGCGACGATGTCCAGCCCCGGGCGCAGGGCCGGCGGCTGTATGTACACGGCGCCGCACAGCTGCCGGGCGGCGAGCGCGCCCGCCAGCGCCCCGGCGCACTCGGCGGCGCGGTCGGCGAGGGGCCCGGGCAGCCCCGCGGCCGCGGCGGCCCGGCGGGCGGCGGTGGCCGCGATGCCCACCGCTCCGTCGTCGTGGACGCCGACCCGGGTGGTGAGCGCCGTCACCGGTCGTTCCACCGGGTGGCCACCACGGTGGTGCCCTGCCCGGGGGCGGTGCGGATCTGGAAGTCGTGCACGAGCCGCCGGGCGCCGCCGAGGCCGTGCCCGAGCCCGCTGCCGGTGGTGTAGCCGTCCTGCAGGGCGGTCTCCACGTCCGGGATGCCCGGCCCCTCGTCCCGTACCGTCAGCCGCAGGCCCCGCCGGCCGCCGGGGGAGAGCAGCCGCACCTCCAGCGTCCCGCCACCGCCGTGCACGTAGGCGTTGCGGGCCAGTTCGCTCGCGGCGGTGACCACGCGGGTCTGGTCGACGATGCCGAAGCCGGCCCGGACCGTGGCGGCCCGCACGGCATGACGGACCGTCAGCAGGTCCTCCTCGGACCGCACGTCGTGGCGGAAGCACTCCTCGCCGAGTTCGCCGTCGCCCTCAGCCAGGTCCGCCGCGTCCGGCGCGAGTCCGCCGAAGTCCCCCACCCGCGAACGGGGCCGGCCCACCAGGTCCGCCGCCAGGGCGTCCCCTCCCCGCGTCATGGGCGGCCCTCCCCGGGTGGGTGCGGCATCCGCTGCCAGCCGAGCGCGGTCAGCCCCTGCTCGGCGTTGAGCGCCGTCTCGACGCCGGTCAGCTGCAGGCCCAGCTCGACCAGGGTGATCGCGACGGCCGGCCGCATGCCGGCGACGATGACACGGGCGCCGAGCAGCCGGGACATGGTCGTCAGCTCCATGAGCGTGCGGGCGACGAAGGAGTCGATGATCTCCAGGCGGGAGATGTCGATGAGCACGCCGCGGGCGCCGTCCGCCGCGATGCGCTCGGTGAGCTCGGCGGTGAACGCCAGCGCGGACGTGTCGTCCAGCTCGTTCAGCAGCCCGGTGACGAGCACGTCGCCGAGCCGCAGGATCGGTACGCCCGTGGCGCGCGGGGGCGTCACTCGGTCACCGGCCGTGCGGTGGCACCCGTGTCGACGGAGGGCTGGTCGGTGAGCCGGACGGCGGCAGCGAGGGCGTCGGCGAGCGTGGCCCGGGTGAGGATCGTGGACAGGTCGATGCCCAGCTGCGCGATGGTCTGCGCGATGGGGGGCCGGATGCCGCTGATGACGCAGTCGGCGCCCATCAGCCGCACCGCGTTCACCGTGTGCATCAGGTGCTGGGCGACCGCCGTGTCGACGGCCGGGACGCCCGTGATGTCGATGATCGCCACCTGGGCCTCGTTGTCCTCGATCGCCTGGAGGAGGCTCTCCATGACGACCTGGGTGCGCGCGGTGTCCAGGGTCCCGATCAGCGGGACCGCCAGCACGTGCCGCCACAGGCGCACCACCGGAGTGGAGATCTCCAGCAGCTGGCGGCTCTGCCGCTGGATGATCTCCTCGCGGCCTTCCACGTACGTCTCGAAGGAGAGCACGCCCGCCGCGTCGAGGAGCCGGTTGATGAGGATGGCGGCGGAGAACAGCTCCGCGGAGTCGCGCGTGGTGTGCTGGACCGCCGTGAGCAGCGCCTCCTTGAGCGAGAGCACGGCGAGCGAGGTCGCGGTCGGCGACACCCCGGCGCGGGCGCGCCGCAGCGAGAGCTCTATGACGGTGCGCCGCAGGTCGTTGCGCGTGGTGACGAGCCGCTCCACGGGGACGTCGCTGGCGAGCCCGGCGGCGAGCGCGGAGATGAGGAGGTCGGCCTCCTCGCGGACCTCGTGCTCGCTCATGTCCGTACTGAGCACGGCCTGCTCCAGCTGGAGCCGGACCCACCGGTCCGCGATCTCCTCCTCGCGATCGCGCAGTGCCTCGCACAGGCGGTCCCGCACACTCGATTCGCTGAAGTTCACACGCACCTCTCGCACCTGACGGGAGACGGCCCCGGCCCGGCACCGCGAACGCGACCGGCGCCCACGGAACTTGGCCGGGGCCCCCTACACCTTCGTACAACGCAGTCGGACATCGTAGGGTTCGCCGGTGGCGGGTGCGAATTCGCGCGGTCCGTCCCGTCACCGTCGTTCCGGGTGCGCCCCTACCCCCTCGCGGCCGTCCCATGCCCCCCTGTCCGCGAGCCGCCGCGGGCACGGTCCGATGGGGAGGACACCTTCCGGGGGCTTCGTCGATCAGGTCGGGCCCGCGGTGTCCGGCACGAGCCCTCGCGGCGTCGTCGTCGGTCGGCGACGCTCCGCGTCGACTCCCTCCGCTGCCGGGCGAGCGCCCGCACCGGACACCGCTCCCTGATCCGACCTGAGATCCGACCTGAGCGGCACGACGCCCTAGGCAGCCGCGGGCGCCTGGAGGAAGCCGTGCGCGCGTACCGCGTCGGCCACCGCCGCGGCGATCCGGGCGTGGCCCGCGTCGTTCGGGTGGAGGCCGTCCGCCAGGTGCTCGCAGGCCAGCACCGGGAGTCCGGGCAGGAGGGCGAGGCGCCGGTCCCCCTCCGCCCGCAGGTCCCGTACCGCCTCCTCCATGGCCCTGCGCAGGTCCGCCAGCGTCGCGCCCAGGGCGTTGGCCGTCGACTCGGCGGCCGGGCGCAGCAGCGGGGAGAGCACCAGCAGCGGCGTGTCCGGGTGGCCCCGCCGGACCAGCGTCAGGAACGCCCGCGTGACCTCGTACATCAGCGGCGCGGACGTCGGCACCGGCTCCCAGCAGTTCGTGCCCCAGGCCAACGTCAGCAGCGAGGCGGGCAGCGTGGCCAACTGCTGCGCGACCGGCAGCTCGCCCCGGGCCGACCCCGCGTAACCGAGGTTCACCGTGTCCAGCCCCAGGGCGCGCCCGGCGACCGCGGGCCACGCGTGCGCGGGCCGGGTGGCCCACCAGCCCTCGGTGATCGAGTCGCCGTGCACCACCCAGCGCGGGCGCGGCGGCGCCGGCCGCACCTCGCCGCCCACGGCCCGTATCCCCAGGACCACGGGGGCCTGGCTCTCCGGCGGGTGCACGGTGTACGCGCCGCCGCCCTCCCGGCCCGCCGGCAGCGGCAGCGTCACCACCGCCTCCCCGTCGTTCGGCTCCCCGGACGTCTCGGTGAGGCAGCGCCCCTCCCGCCACAGGGCGAAGGAGTGGGCCACGTCACGCAGTCGCTCCTCGGGCTCGGGCACCCGGGCCCGGTAGCGCAGCTCCACGGCCCGCGTACCGGGCCCGGCGGTGAACTCCAGGCGCACCCCGATCGGCAGCGCCGCCCGCTCGGAGACGTCCCACGGCAGCACCCCCAGCGACGCGGGGTCGGCCCGCACCGCGCGGGGGCCGTCCAGCCACGCCGTGCCCCGCAGGAAGGGCAGCGGATCCAGCCAGTCCTCGCCGCTCCTCGGTGACGCCATCGGCGGCCTCCCCTCGTCCCTCCGACCTGTCCGTGTCATGCCCTCGAATGCCCCGATGTGTCGATTCATGCGGCAGCGCGCAATGTTTCCCCGTCCGTTCCCGAAGTGCGCAATGATCGATCGGCACTGCGCAACAACCCTGCATTACACAAGCGAACCTCCGCCTCGTAGGCTCAGGGCCCGTACCTGGAGTGGCGGTGACCGCCTGCTCGGCGGTTCCCCCTCCCCTGGGTCCCTTCGTGGGCTGTCTCCCCGCTGCCCGCGCGCCGCCGTCGGTCCCGCCGTACCCCCCCGACCGCAGCGATGAAGGAGCCCCGCAGTGCTCGATCACGGCGCAGCCCCACCGGCCACCGAGCCCTCCGCACCGAAGACCGCCGGAGCGTCCCGGTTCTCCGCCCTCAACCGTCGCAAGCCGGTGGAAGACCTGGTCGCGGAGGGTGGCCAGGGTGAGGGCGGCTCGCTCCGCCGCTCGCTGTCCATGTGGCAGCTGACCATGATCAGCATTGGTGCCACGCTGGGTACGGGCATCTTCGTCGTCCTCGGCGAGGCCGTGCCGGAGGCCGGCCCCGCGGTCACGCTCGCCTTCGTCTTCGCGGGCCTGACGGCGCTCTTCTCGGCCCTCTCCTACGCGGAGCTGGCCGGCACCATCCCCGTCGCCGGCTCCTCCTACTCGTACGCGTACGCAACGATGGGTGAACTCGTCGCCTGGGTGTGCGGCTGGTGCCTGCTGCTGGAGTACGGCGTGTCCGTCGCCGCCGTCGCGGTCGGCTGGGGCGACTACCTCAACCAGCTCCTCGATGGCACCATCGGCGTGACCCTCCCCGAGGTGCTGACCGCGCCGCCCGGTGAGGGCGGCATCTTCAACCTGCCCGCGTTGATCGTCGTCATGCTGGCCATGGTGTTCCTGCTCGGCGGCGCCAAGGAGTCCGCCCGCGCCAACACGATCATGGTCGCGGTCAAGATCGGCGCGCTCGTCCTCTTCTGCGCCATCGGCTTCACCGGCTTCCAGTCCGGCAACTACGCGGACTTCATGCCGCTCGGCATCAGCAGCGTCGGCGCCGCGGGCGCGGTCCTGTTCTTCTCGTACATCGGCTTCGACGCCGCCTCCACGGCCGGCGAGGAGGCGAAGGACCCCAAGCGCGACCTCCCCCGGGCGATCATGCTCTCCCTGGTGATCGTCACCGCGCTGTACGTGCTCGTCGCGGCCGTCGCCGTCGGCGCCTGGGACTGGAAGAAGTTCGCGGGCTCCGAGGCCACCCTCGCCGCGATCATGAACGACGTCACCGGCCAGAGCTTCTGGGGCACGCTGCTCGCCGCCGGCGCGGTCATCTCCATCGCCAGCGTCGTCCTCACCGTGCTCTACGGCCAGACCCGCATCCTCTTCGCGATGTCCCGCGACGGCCTCATCCCGAAGGTCTTCGCCAGGGTCAGCCCGAAGACCGGCACCCCGCGCGTCAACACGGTGCTCGTCTCCGTCTTCTGCGGCGTCCTCGCCGCGGCCGTCCCGCTCGGCGAGCTCGTCAACGCCACCAGCATCGGCACCCTCTTCGCCTTCGCCCTGGTCAACGTCGCCGTGATCATCCTGCGCCGCACCCGGCCGGAGCTCGACCGCACCTTCAAGGTCCCCTTCGGTCCCCTCTTCCCGGTGCTGGGCTTCCTCTTCTGCGGCTACAGCATGTACAGCCTCGACATGGTCACGTGGGCCGTGTTCGGTGTCTGGATGGTCGTCGGCCTCGTGTTCTACTTCCTGTACGGCATGCGCCGCTCCCGATTGGCCACTGCAGAGAAGTGATCCACCCCCCGTGCGACTGAACGACCTCGACGAACGCATCGTCCACGCCCTGGCCGAAGACGCCCGCCGCAGCTACGCCGACATCGGCTCGCTCGTCGGACTCTCCGCGCCGGCCGTGAAACGGCGCGTGGACCGCCTGCGGGCCGAGGGGGCCATCACCGGCTTCACGGTCCGCGTGGACCCGGCGGCGCTCGGCTGGGAGACCGAGGGGTTCATCGAGATCTACGCACGGGGCAACACCTCGCCCGAGACCATCCAGCGCGGTCTCGAGCGCTATCCGGAGATCGCGTCCGCGTCCACCGTCACGGGGGAGGCGGACGCGATCGTCCAGGTCTTCGCCTCCGACATGCGCCACTTCGAGCGCGTCCTGGAGCGCATCGCCGGCGAGCCGTTCGTCGAGCGCACCAAGTCGGTCCTGGTGCTCTCCCCGCTCCTGCGGCGCTTCTCCTCCGGCTCCCCGGCCTGACACCGCCGGGCGGCCCCGGCTCCCCGGCGTGACACCGCCGGGCGGCCCCGGCTTCCCGGCCTGCGGCCGCCGCGGCGGCCCCGGCCCGTGTGGGTGTGACGCCAGCCGCCCCGCCCCGGTCCCGCGCCGCCGCGTGCCGCCCCGGGTGGCCGGGCCGGCGCCGCCACCCCGCCCGGGCCCGCACCGGACCGCGCGCGGGCGCGGCCACCGGCCCGCGAGTCCGTCCGGCGGCCACCGGTGCCGCGGGGGAGCGCCGCGCAACGAATCACCGGCGGGGTGCCCGATCACGCAACGCTTCGGCGGTCGGTCCGCAACGGTCACGCCTTGTCCGGCGAGAAGTCCGGACCGTACCTTTCTTGGGTAATCCCCCCGCTCACCGCACCCCGTGAGGTCCGCCCATGCCGCCGCTGCGCACCGCCCTGCTCCAGAGCTCCGGACAGCTCGGTGACGTGGCCGCCAACCTCACGCTCCTCGACGGCGCCGCCGCCCGCGCGGCGGCCACCGGCGCGGGCCTCCTCGTGGCCCCCGAGATGTTCCTGACCGGGTACGCGATCGACGAGGACGTCCACCGGCTGGCCGAGGCGGCCGACGGGGACGCCGCCGACGCGGTCGCCGAGATCGCCGGGCGGCACGGCATCGCCCTGGCGTACGGCTACCCTGAGCGCGACGGCGACACGGTGTACAACGCCGCCCAGCTGATCGGCCCCGACGGCACCCGCCTCGCCAACTACCGCAAGACCCACCTCTTCGGCGACTTCGAGCAGCGCTGGTTCACGCCCGGTGACCGCGCCGTCGTCCAGGCCGAGCTGGCCGGGGTCCGCGTCGGCCTCATGATCTGCTACGACGTGGAGTTCCCCGAGAACGTCCGCGCGCACGCCCTGGCCGGCACCGACCTCCTCCTCGTCCCGACGGCCCTGATGCACCCGGCGCAGGTCGTCGCCCGGTCGGTCGTCCCCGTGCGGGCCTTCGAGAGCCAGCTGTACATCGCCTACGCGAACCGCACCGGCCCCGAGGGCGACTTCGAGTTCGTCGGCATGTCCGCCCTGGCCGGCCCCGACGGTTCCGCCCGGGCGCGCGCCGGCCTCGGCGAGGAGCTCGTCACCGGCGACGTCGACCCCGACCTGCTCAGCCGGTCGCGCGCCGAGAACCCGTACCTGCGGGACCGCCGCCCCGGCCTCTACACCTCCCTCGTCTGAGCGCTCCCGCCCAGCGCCCCCGCCCAGCTCCCCCTTCTTCTCCACCCGTGCAAGGAGTCCGTACCCCATGACGTCCACGGTGCCCACCGCCGTCCAGCACACCGACGCGCAGCCGCCCATCACCATGTTCGGCCCGGACTTCCCGTACGCGTACGACGACTTCCTGGCCCACCCGGCCGGCCTCGGCCAGATACCGGCGACCGAGCACGGCACGGAGGTGGCGGTCATCGGCGGCGGCCTGTCCGGCGTCGTCGCCGCGTACGAGCTGATGAAGATGGGCCTGAAGCCGGTCGTGTACGAGGCCGACCAGCTCGGTGGCCGGCTGCGGACCGTCGGCTTCGACGGCTGCGACCCAGAGCTCAACTGCGAGCTGGGCGCGATGCGCTTCCCGCCGTCCTCGACGGCCCTGCAGCACTACATCGACCTCGTGGGGCTGGAGACCAGGCCGTTCCCGAACCCGCTCGCCGAGTCGACCCCGTCGACCGTGGTGGACCTCAAGGGCGAGTCGCACTACGCGGAGACCATCGCCGACCTGCCGCAGGTCTACCGGGACGTCGCCGAGGCGTGGAGCGCCTGCCTGGAGGAGGGCGCTGACTTCTCCGACATGAACCGCGCCATGCGCGAGCGCGACGTGCCGCGCATCCGCGAGATCTGGGCCAAGCTCGTCGAGAAGCTCGACAACCAGACCTTCTACGGCTTCCTGTGCGACTCAGAGGCGTTCAAGTCCTTCCGGCACCGCGAGATCTTCGGCCAGGTCGGCTTCGGCACCGGAGGTTGGGACACCGACTTCCCGAACTCCATCCTGGAGATCCTCCGCGTCGTCTACACCGAGGCCGACGACTACCACCGCGGCATCGTCGGCGGCAGCCAGCAGCTCCCGGTGCGGCTGTGGGAGCGCGAGCCGGAGAAGATCGTCCACTGGCCGCTCGGCACCTCGCTGAGCTCGCTGCACGGCGGCGACCCCAAGCCGGCCGTGACCCGGCTGCACCGCACCGCCGGCAACCGGATCACGGTCACCGACGCGAACGGCGACATCCGCACCTACCGCGCCGCGATCTTCACCGCGCAGTCCTGGATGCTGCTGTCGAAGATCGAGTGCGACGACTCGCTCTTCCCGATCGACCACTGGACGGCGATCGAGCGCACGCACTACATGGAGTCGTCGAAGCTGTTCGTCCCCGTCGACCGGCCGTTCTGGCTGGACAAGGACGAGGAGACCGGCCGGGACGTCATGTCGATGACGCTCACCGACCGGATGACCCGCGGCACGTACCTGCTGGACAACGGCCCGGACAAGCCGGCCGTCATCTGCCTGTCGTACACGTGGTGCGACGACAGCCTGAAGTGGCTGCCGCTGTCCGCGAACGAGCGGATGGAGGTCATGCTGAAGTCGCTCGGCGAGATCTACCCGAAGGTCGACATCCGCAAGCACATCATCGGCAACCCGGTGACCGTGTCGTGGGAGAACGAGCCCTACTTCATGGGTGCCTTCAAGGCGAACCTGCCGGGCCACTACCGCTACCAGCGCCGCCTGTACACCCACTTCATGCAGGACCGGCTGCCCGAGGACAAGCGGGGCATCTTCCTCGCCGGCGACGACATCTCCTGGACGGCCGGCTGGGCCGAGGGCGCCGTGCAGACCGCGCTCAACGCCGTGTGGGGCGTCATGCACCACCTCGGCGGCGGGACCGACCCGTCCAACCCCGGCCCGGGCGACGTCTACGACGAGATCGCCCCGGTGGAGCTGCCGGAGGACTGAAGCCACGGGGGAGTGCCGACGACGGTCGGTTCGGGCCCGCGCGGGCCCGAACCGACCGGCGACCCGGAGCCGTGGGAGCCGCTGCCGGGCCGCGCGGCGCAGGACGGCCCGCCGGTCCACGCGCCGCGCGGCAGGGCAGCGCGCGGTACGGCACTCCCCAGGGGCGTCAGCAGCATCCGCCCCACCAGCCCCACGGAGCGGTCGAGGCGCTCGGTGAACCCCTCGGCCAGCTCCGTGCCCCACGGCCCGGGCACCCGGTGCAGCTGCCACAGCGAGCGGGCCGCGAGCCACGCCCCGTCCCGGGCCCGCTCCAGGCTCCAGCACCCCAGCAGGTGCGTCATCGGGTCCGCGACCTCCAGCAGGTCCGGGCCCGGCATCAGCTCCTCGCGGATGCGCTCCTCCAGCAGGACGAGGACCTCGCCGACCCGCTCGAAGTCGGCCTCCAGCCGGTCGGGGCCGCAGTCGAGGGCGCGGCAGGTGTCCACCACCGCCAACGCCAGGTCGTGGCCGATGTGCGCGTTGATGCCGGCCAGCGCGAACTGCAGCGGCCGCACGCCGGGGTGGCGCCGGTACGCGAAGAGCGGCCGCCAGCACGCCGGGGGCCGCCCGCCCGACGCCGCCGCGTCGACCGCCGCCACGTACCGCTCGGCGAACCGGACGGCGAGCGTGGCGGCGCCGTCGTGGTCCCGGAAGGCCCCCTCACCGACGAGGCGCCCGATCTCGCGGGTGACCGCGAGGTAGACGTCGTTGAAGACCCCGACCCCGTCGCCCGCCGGCCACAGGGACCGGAAGCCCCGCATCCGGTCGGCCACCGCGCGCACCCCCGGCGGTTCGGCACCGGCACTCGGGGTGAACTCGTCGATCTGCGCCATGCGGGCAGGGTCCCAGCCGCCGAGCCCGGGGGGAAGCCGCCGGGCGCGGCGTCCCCGGAACGGGCGAAGGACCGGCCGGCCGCTGCCGCGGCCCCGCCGGTCCTCCGTGCGCACGGCGTGCGCTCGCGTGCGCCTGCGCGCTCCTGTGTGCGGGGGTGCTTCTACCGCCGCGCCGCCGGCTCGCCGCCGTCCCCGTCCTCGTCGCCGTGCTCCTTGCGGGCCGCGGTGTCGTACGCCGAGGTGCCCGCGTCGAGCAGGGGCTCCTGCCCCTTCAGGTGGGCCGGGGCGAACGCCCGCAGCGCGTGGTAGCCCGTGATCACGACGATCGTGCCGAGGGCGATGCCGCCGAGCTCGAAGGTGTCGGTGATCTTCAGGCTGACGCCGCCGACGCCGATGATGATGCCGGCGGCCGCGGGCACCAGGTTGAGCGGGTTGCGCAGGTCCACCCCGGCGTTGATCCAGATCTGCGCCCCGAGGAGGCCGATCATGCCGTACAGGATGACCGTGATCCCGCCGAGCACGCCGCCGGGGATGGCGGCGACCACGGCGCCGAACTTCGGGCAGAGGCCGAAGAGGAGCGCGAAGCCGGCCGCGGCCCAGTAGGCGGCGGTCGAGTAGACGCGGGTTGCGGCCATGACGCCGATGTTCTCGGAGTAGGTGGTGTTGGGCGGGCCGCCGACCGCGGTGGAGAGCATGGACGCCGCGCCGTCGGCGGCGATGGCGGTGCCGAGCTGGTCGTCCAGCGGGTCGCCCGTCATCTCACCGACGGCCTTGACGTGCCCGGCGTTCTCCGCGATGAGCGCGATGACCACGGGCAGGGCGACCAGGATCGCGGACCACTCGAAGCTCGGCGCGTGGAAGGACGGCAGGCCGATCCAGTCGGCCTGCCCGACCGCGGAGAGGTCCAGGCGCCAGTGGTCGACCGCCTCGCCGCCGCCCACGGGGGAGTGGATGCGGCCGAGGGTCAGGTCGAGCACCCACGACAGGACGTACCCGAAGACCAGTCCCAGGAAGATCGCCACCCGCGACCAGAAGCCCCGCAGGCACACCACCGCGAGTCCGGTGAAGAGCATCACCAGCAGCGCCGTCCACTGGTCCTGCGGCCAGTAGGTGGCGGCGGTCACCGGCGCCAGGTTGAACCCGATCAGCATCACCACGGCGCCCGTCACGATCGGAGGCATCGCGGCGTGGATGACCCGCGCGCCGAACCGCCGCACGGCCACACCCGCCAGGAACAGCGCGAGCCCGACGACCAGGATCGCCCCGGTGACGGTGGAGCTGTCGCCGCCGGAGGCGCGGATCGCGGCGGCGACCCCGACGAACGACAGCGAGCAGCCGAGGTAGCTGGGCACCCGGCCGCGCGTGGCGAGGAGGAAGATCATCGTCGCGACGCCGGACATCATGATCGCGAGGTTCGGGTCGAGGCCCATGAGCACGGGCGCCACGAACGACGCGCCGAACATGGCGACCACGTGCTGGGCGCCGAGTCCGGCGGTCCGGGGCCAGGACAACCGCTCGTCCGGGCGCACCACGGCGCCGGGAGCGGGGGTCCGCCCGTCGCCGTGCAGGGTCCAGCGCACGCCGAGGTTCATGGGTGGGTCGCTCCCGTTCTCCGGGGCTCGCCCGGTGGGGTGGACGGCGCCGCGTGAGGCGTGGCGCCCGGAGGTGAACGGACGCCATGGTAATGCGACGCGTGTGCGGTTCCGGTCGGGTCCGGGAAGCCCGCGTGCCGGGGCGCCGCCACGGCGGTCGCGGCCGGTCGCCGGGCGCCGGTCGTCCGGGCGCGCGACCGTCGGGCGGCCCCCGCCCGGTGGTCCTGCTCCGGTCGGGGGCGGTGGCGCGCCGCGGGAGCGGCGGTCGGGGCGGCTCAGGCGCCGCGGTCACCGCTGCTCGTGGTGCGGCCCGCGGGGGTGCCGGTCGCCGCACCGCCGCCGCGGCGCCCGCGCGGGCCCAGCACGTTCGCGCCGAGCACCAGGCCGAAGGCCAGCAGGGTGACGAGCCCGAACGACACCGTCAGCGACGTGACGTCCGCCAGCCCGCCGATCGCGGAGGGGGCGATCAGCCCGGAGGTGTACGTGATGGTGGCGACGCCCGCGATGGCCTGGCTCGGGTTGGGCCCGCTGCGCCCGGCCGCGGCGAACGCGAGCGGTACGACGACGGCGACCCCGAGCCCCATCAGGGCGAACCCGCCCATGGCCGCCACCGGGTGCGGCGCGGCGACCACCAGGACGCCGCCCGCCGTCGCCACGACGCCGCCGGTCCGCACCGTGCGCACGGCGCCGAAGCGGTCCACCACGCGGTCGCCCACCAGCCGCGCCACCGCCATGGTCAGGGTGAACGCCGTCGTGGACGCCGCGGCCGCGCCGGCCGACGCGCCGAGCACGTCCTCCAGGTACACCGCCGACCAGTCGAGGCTCGCGCCCTCCGCGAAGACCCCGCAGAAGCCGATCGCGCCGATCACCAGCGCCGAGCGCGGCGGGAGCGCGAACCGCGGCGGCGCCGCCTCGCCCGGCGGGCTGCGCAGGTCCAGCACGCCCTGGCAGAACACCAGGCCGAGCACGGTGAGCACCGCCGCGGCCAGCAGGTGGTGCAGGCGGGCGTCGGCGCCCAGGTGCGCGGCGACCGTACCGGCGGCGGAGCCGACCAGCGCGCCCACGCTCCACATGCCGTGCAGGCTGGACATGACGGACCGGCCGAGCCGGTTCTCCACCTCCACGCCCAGCGCGTTCATCGCCACGTCGGACATGCCGGAGGTCGCGCCGTACACGAACAGCGCGGCGCACAGGCCGAGCAGGTTCGGCGCCAGCGACGGCAGGACGAGGGAGAGCGTCCACATCGCCAGCAGCCCGCGCAGCGCCGCGCGCGCGCCGAACCGGTGACTGACGGCCCCGGCCAGCGGCATCGCCAGGGACGCGCCGAGGGCGGGGAAGGCCAGGGCGAGGCCCAGCTGTCCCGGGCTGACCCCCGCGTGCTCCTGGATCCACGGAATGCGGGTCGCGAAGCTGCCGGTGACCGCCCCGTGCACGCAGAACACGGCGGCGACGGCGTACCGCGCCCGTTTGACCTTCTCCACGCCGTACGGCACGGACCCTCCCCGGTTCCCCTGGTGTTGGTGTGTTGGTGTGTTCGGGTGTGTGGTGTCTCGGTGGTGCCGGCACACGCGGGTGCCGCGCCGCGTAAATTATCAGGAACCCTGCCTGAAAGTAAGGTCTGAAAGGATCCCGGCATGCCCTCCGCCCCCGCGTCCCCCAGCACCGCCCGGGCCATCAACGACCGGCTCGCCCTGCGTCTGCTCCAGGACGAGGGGCCTCTGACGGCCGCCGAGTTGAAGAGGCTCACCGGGCTGTCCCGGCCGACCGTCGCCGACCTCGTCGAACGGCTGCAGGGTGCCGGGCTCGTACGGATCGTCGGGGAGTCAGGAGCCGAGCGGCGCGGCCCGAACGCCCGTGTCTACGGGCTCGTCGCCGACCGCGCCCACCTCGCCGCCCTCGACGTGCGGCTGCGCGGGGTCACGGTCACCGTCACCGACCTGCTGGGCGGGCCGCTCGCCGAGGCCGCCGCGCCCATCGGCGGCGACACGGAGACGGGGCCGGCCGTCGAGCGGGCCGTCGCCCTGCTGGAGCGCACCGTCCGGGAGGCCGGAGCGACCCGGCTGCACACCGTCGGGATCGGCGCCCCGGGCCTCGTCGACCCGGTCACGGGAGCGCTGCGTGACTCGGCCGGTCTGCCCGCCTGGCACCGCCGCCTGGTGACCGCCCTGCGCGAGCGGCTCTCCGCGACCGTGCTCGTGGAGAACGAGACGAACCTCGCCGCGACCGCCGAGCTGCGCGAGGGGGCCGCCCGCGACCGCGACACGTTCGTCCTGCTGTGGCTCGGGCACGGCGTCGGCGCCGCCGTCGTCCTCGACGGCGCCCTGCGCCGCGGCGCGTCGGGCGGGGCCGGCGAGATCGGCTTCCTCCCGGTGCCCGGCACGGGCGCCCTCCCGTCGGCGACCGACTGCGCCGGGGGCTTCCACGCCCTGGCCGGATCGGCGGCGGTACGGGAGCTGGCGCAGGCGTACGGCATCGAGGCCGGCGGCCCCGACGACGAGGGCGAACCGGCGGGTGCCTCAGTGGTCCGGGCAGCACGGGAACGACCGGTCCGCCGGGACGGTACCCACGGCGCGGCCGACCCGGCGGACGGCGGTCCGGCGGGCCGGTGGCGGGCGGACGGCCGCGTCGGGGACGGACCCGGTGACGCGGCCGGGGCCTTCCTGGACGCCCTCGCCGAACGCGTCGCCCTCGGAGCCGCCGCCGTCACCGCCGTGCTCGACCCCGGCTGCGTCGTCCTGGGCGGCGAGCTCGGCCAGGCCGGCGGCGCCGCGCTCGCCGAGCGCGTCGAGGCCCGCCTCGCGACGCTCTCCCCGCTGCGCACCGAGGTCAGGGCCAGCACCCTGGGCGGCGCGGCGGTACTGCGCGGCGCGCTCCTCACCGCACGGGACGCCGCCCAGGACGAGCTCTTCGGCGGGTCGGCGGCGACGGCCCACTGACTCCTGCCGCCCTCCGGCACCGGCCGACGGTGACGGCCCACTGACTCCTGCCGCCCTCCGGCACCGGCCGGCGGCGACGGCCCACGGACCCCGCCGCGCCGGCCCGTCACCACCGGCCGTCCTGCCCGCCCCCGGCCCAGCGCGGGCCGACCGCCCCCTGCCGGCCCCGGCGCCCCCGGTCAGGTGCGAGCCCGGCGCCCGCCACCTCAGCCCGCCACCTCAGCGCTCACGAGGCCGGCGCTCACGAGGCCAGCGCCGCCGAGAGCAGGCCCCGTGCGAGCCCCCAGCGCCGCCGGCGCAGGGCCCCGTGCGAGCCCAGCGGCCGCCCGGCGCAGGGCCGGCGTGGCCCCGGTGCGCGCCCAGCGCCGGCCGTCCTCAACGCGGCGGCGCGCCCGCCCCGAAGCGGCGCTCCAGGTACTGCTCGAAGGTGCCCGTGCCGGACGCACGCTCCGGCGCCAGATGACCCCCGGCGCGGAAGGCGCGGTACGTCCGGCCCGCCAGCGGTACCGGCACCACGCGCCGGCGCCGCCCGCTCGCCCGCAGGTAGGCGCGGGCCAGTTCCTCGAAGGGGAGCACCTGCGGGCCTCCGAGGTCCGGTACGCGCCCGGCGGGGCCGGCCACGGCCAGCTCCGCGAGGCGGGCCGCCACCTCCGTGACCTCGACCGGCTGGTCCGCGACGCCCGCGGGCACGGGGAGCACCGGCAGCCGGGCGCACCCCTCCAGCACCCGCACGACGAGGTCGTGGAACTGCGTCGTCCGCAGGATCGTCCACCCGGTCGCCGACGCCTCGACGAGCCGCTCCACGGCCAGCTTCGTCCGGTAGTAGCCGAGGGGGACGCGGTCGACGCCGACGATCGAGATGTACACCAGGTGGCCGACCCCCGCCCGCCGCGCCGCGTCGAGCAGGTGCTGGGCGGCGCGCTCGTCGCCGCCGCGCGGGGAACTGGCGCAGTGGACGACCGCGCCGGCGCCGGTCACCGCCGCGTCCAGGCCCCTGCCGTCGCGCAGGTCGACGGCGTACGGCGCCGAGTGACGGCTCACCACGCGCACCTCGTGCCCGTCCGCGCGCAGCCGTTCGGTGACGTGCCGCCCGAGTGTGCCCGTACCGCCCGTCACCACGATGCTGCCCATGGGTCCGTCCTTCCCTTGCCGGGGTGTGTCACCGGCTACGACCGGACGGGTGCCCCCGGATGTGACAGCCGTGCCAGCTGTCGTGCGGCGAAGGCCAGCTTCCGCGGGTTGACCACGTTGTGCACGGCCGTGACGGCCCCGTCGCGCACCTCGAACGACGTGACCGCGACGAGCCTGTCACCCGTGTGGGCCACGAGCGCGGGCGCGCCGTTGACCTCCGTGCACGTCAGGCTCATCCCGGCGTTGCGGGTGAGGAGCCCGGCGAGGAAGCGCAGAACCTTCTCGCGGCCGGTGATGGGACGGCGCGCCGCGGAGACGGCGCCGCCGCCGTCGCCCCACCAGGTCACGTCGGCGGCCAGGGTCTTCTCCAGCCCGGCCAGATCGCCCTCCCGCGCCGCCGCCAGGAAGGACTCGACCAGCTCCCGGTGACGCCGCTCGTCCGGCCCGGGGAACCGCGCCCCCGCGGCGGCCACCCGCGCCGCGGCCCGGTGGTGGAGCTGGCGGCTGTGGGCCTCGCTGACGTCCAGGAGCCCGGCGATCTCGCGGTGGCCGTAGGCGAACGCCTCCCGCAGCACGTACACCGCCCGCTCGGTCGGCGTCAGCCGCTCCAGCAGCACCAGCAGCGCCGTCGACACCGCCTCGCGCCGCTCCGCGGACTCCGGCGGTCCCAGGACCCCGCCCGGCTCGCCCTCCGTGACGACCGGTTCCGGCAGCCACGGGCCGGGGTACGTCTCGCGCCGGGCGCGCGCCGAGGTGAGGCGGTTCAGGCACAGGTTGGTCACCACCTTCGCCAGCCAGGCCCCCGGGCGCTCGACGTGTCGCCGGTCGGCGCCACTCCACCGCAGGTAGGCGTCCTGGACCACGTCCTCGGCCTCCTCGGCGGAGCCGAGCATGCGGTAGGCGAGACCGAACATGCGCGGGCGGTGGCTCTGGAACTCGTCGACTGGCTCGGCTGCGGCGCTCACACCGGACAGCCTGCCACGCGAGGAGGGGACCGGCCGACCCGGGAGGCGACGACCGGAGCGCCCGGGAGCGAAGACCCGGGAGTGACCGGGGCGACCGGCCCGACCGGGAGTGACCAGCCCGCCCGGGAGGCGAACGCCCGGGAGCGGCCGGGGACGACCGGAAGCGCCCGGACACGGCGGAAGCGCCCGGACACGACGGCAGCGACCCGGGGACGACGGCAGCGACCCGGGGACGAGAGGGAGACCCGGGGACGACAAGGAGACCCGGTGGCGGGCAAGGGCCTTTCTCACCGCCACCGGGTCTCCGCCTGTCGTCAGGCGCTGTCGTCGGACGTCAGCAGGACCCCAGGTCCTGCCAGACGCCCCACTCGCCGGTGGAGCCGGGCTCCTCGCCCCGCGTCCACCACTTCGCCTTCCAGGTGTGGTTCCTGTGCGACACGGTCGCCCCGCCGCCGTACGCGGCCGCCGCGTCCCACGCCGGTGCCGTGCACGCGCCCGGGGTGGGCGTGGGCGTGGGCGTCGGCGTCGGGTCGGTCGGCCCCGGCGTCGGCCCGGTGCCCGTGCCGGGCTCCACGACGGTGGTGCCGCGCGCCAGGTCGCCGGCGAGCGCGTACGTCGTGCCCGCGATGTTCACCGTCCAGTTCGACGGCGTCGACACCGGCAGGTAGTAGTTGAACGACAGCTCCACCGAGGCGCCCGGCGCGAGGGTCTGCCAGGCCGGCAGCTTCAGCGAGACGCGGTGGAAGTCACCCTTCAACCCGCCCACGTTGCCGCCCGTGTGGTCGCTGCTGATCACCTTCGTGCCGAAGCCGGACTGGTCGGAGGCGTTGCCGGGGGCGGAGGTGGCGTAGTCGAACTGGAACTCCGTGCCGCCCGGGAGCGTCGTCTTCGTGTTGTTGGTGATCTTCACCTTGGGTGTGATCGGGTAGTTGGAGTCACCGAGCTTGAACTCGCCGAACTGCACGCCGATGTCCACGGCCTTGGTGGGCAGCGCCTTGTTCGAGACCTTCGCGCCGTACGGGGCGGCCGTCTTGAACTTGTCGTACATCAGGGTCGTCAGCGTCGAGCCGGGCTCGTACTGGCCCTTCGTCGCGTTCCACGCGTAGTCGCCGGCCAGCTCCCAGACCATCGTGCCGCCGATGCCCTTGTCGACCACGTAGTCGGCCTTGCGGGCCACCGACTGCTCGTCCTCCGTCGACAGGAAGACCTTCTTCTCGGCGTTCCACAGCCACGGCGCGACGAGCGTCGAGTCGTACTTGCGGGCGTAGGTGCCGGTCAGGCGGGTGTCGGCGGGGAAGCCGTAGCTCTTCAGGTAGTCCCCGGTGACGCCCTTCTCCAGGTTCTTGGCGTGCCACATCGGGTTGGAGCCCGCCGGGGACTCCTTGCCGTTGTCGTCCTTGTCGTGCCAGAGGTTGTCGATGCCGACCGCGCCGTCACCGCACTTGGTCAGCCCGGAGCCGGCCGGGCAGCTGGTCGCCGCCGCCCTGCCCCACAGGCCGTCGGTGCCGCCCTGCACGTTCTTGAAGCCGCGCGTGTAGTAGGGCAGGCCGATGTTGATGCGGCCGGCGGGCATGGAGCCGCGGAAGTAGTGGTACGCCCAGTCGGTGTTGAGGTAGCCGATGCCGCCGTACTGCTGGCTGCCGTACACGTTGGCCGCGGCGAGCTCGGCGTCCTTGCCGTCGTCGAAGAGCGAGGCGTTGGGGCCGACGTACTCGTTCCAGGCGCCGTGCAGGTCGTACGACATGATGTTGACGTAGTCGAGGTACTTCTGCTGCTGGTACGTCTCCATGCCGCGCAGCAGGTACCCGGAGGACGGGGCGGCGACGGTCAGCATGTAGTGGCGCCCGTCGGCGGCACCGGCGCGGTCGAGCTTCTCGCGCAGGGTCTTCATCAGCGCCGAGTAGCCCTGGACGAGGCCGGCGCGGCGGGGGTTCGCGATCGACCAGTCGAGCGGGTTGCCCGCGTCCTTCATGGTCGTCGCGTACTCGTAGTCGATGTCGACGCCGTTGAAGCCGTACTTCTTGATGAACGCGACCGCCGAGTCGGCGAAGGTGTTGATCCCGGCGTGGTTGACCGAGCCGTCGGCGTTGGTCGCCATCGAGTAGAAGCCGCCGGACGCGACGCGCTTGCCCCCGTCGTCGAAGTAGCCGCCGGTCTCCGCCCAGCCGCCGACCGAGATCAGCGTCTTCACGTCCGGGTGCTGCTTCTTGAACTTGGTGAGCAGGTTGAAGTGGCCCTTGTACGGCAGGCCCGGGTCCATCTCGGCGCCCGGGACGCCCGGCCAGGTCATGCCCGTGGCGGCGTTGGTGGGGGAGTCGCCGCCGACGGAGATCTTGTTGTCCCCCCCGACGTGGGCGAAGGCGTAGTTGATGTGGGTGATCTTGTCCCACGGGATGTTCGAGGCGAGGTACGCGGGGGTCCCGTCCTTGCCGGTGCGCCAGCCGGTGAAGTAGCCGATGACGCGGCGCTGGTGGTCGGCGCCCATCTTCTCGCGGCCCTGGGCGTCGTACACGGAGCAGTACGGGACGTCCACGCCGGGGGTCTTGTACAGGCCGTCGGGGCGACAGGACTCGTTGTCGACGGCGGCGTGGGAGACGCCGCCCGAGAGCGAGCTGAGCAGCAGTCCGGCGACGGCGGCGCCGGATGCGAGCAGCGAGGCCCTCGCACGGGGGGATGACAGCACGGTCGGCTCCTCCTGGGGAGTCGGGCTTCACACAACGTGCGGCGTATGGCAGGGGATTGGTCGTGCCGGGCCCGGGTGTGCGCACACCGGAGGGCGGTCTCCGCGGAGAGGTGACGCAGACATTAAGAGGACTAGACCAGAGCGTCAATAGGTCTGGACCAATTGGTCCGCGCGGAGGTGGTGGCCGGTGACCGCACGCCGAGCCGCCGGACGCTGTGAGTCACTCCACAGAGGATCACCCGCATGGCCGGTGCGTCGCCGTGGCACACTTGCCCTGTATCAGCAGCAGCGCACTCCGGGGTCGGTGTAATTCCGAACCGGCGGTTACAGTCCGCGACCCGGCCGCATCCAGTGGCCGGTTGACCAGGTGAAACTCCTGGACCGACGGTGAAAGTCCGGATGGGAGGCAGTGCGCGGCGGGCGACCCCACCAGGGGCGCGCCGGCCGTCTGCCGGTCGCCGGGCGTTCCCGGTCGCCGGTCGGCGCCGTGGCGTACCCGGACGGCGGTGTCGTACCCGCTCCCTGTCGTCATCGACAGCCCCGGAGTCCGTGCCCGACGAGGCAGGAGGACCCGGTGGCCCCAGTAGCCGATGTGGACGCCATGCGCCGAGCCGTCGCGCTCGCCGCCCGCGGACTCGGCTCCACCAGCCCCAACCCGGTCGTCGGGTGCGTCATCGTCGACGCCTCCGGCCACGAGGTGGGCACCGGGTACCACGAGCGCGCCGGCGGCCCGCACGCCGAGGTGCACGCCCTGCGCCGGGCGGGCGTCCTCGCCCGCGGCGGCACCGCCTACGTCACCCTCGAACCCTGCAACCACACCGGCCGCACCGGCCCCTGCGCCCAGGCGCTGATCGAGGCCGGGATCGCGCGCGTCGTCTACGCCGTCGCGGACCCGGACCCGCAGGCCACCGGCGGAGCCGAGACCCTCCGCGCGGCGGGCGTCCGGGTCGAGGGGGGCCTGCTCGCCGACGAGGCCGAGGCGGGCAACGCCGCCTGGCTCACCTCCGTACGCCTCGGCCGCCCCCACGTCCGCTGGAAGTACGCCGCCACCCTCGACGGCCGCGTCGCCGCCGCCGACGGCACCAGCCGCTGGATCACGTCGCCCGAGTCCCGCGCCGACGTCCACCGCCTGCGCGCCGAGGCGGACGCCGTCGTCGTCGGCTCCGGAACCGCCCGCGCCGACGACCCGCACCTCGCCGTCCGCGGCGTCGACGGGGCCGTCCAGCCGCTGCGGGTCGTCGTCGACACCGGGGCGACCGCGGTCAAGCCCGGGGCCCGCGTCCTCGACGACGCCGCCCCCACCCTGGTCGCCGTCGCCGACGACGCTCCCGTCGACCACCTCGCGGGGACCGACACCGTACGGCTGCCCAGGGCCGCCGGCGGACGGGGCCTCTCCGTCCCCGCCCTCCTCGCCGCCCTGCACGAGCGCGGCGTCCGCTCCGTCCTCCTCGAAGGCGGCCCCACCCTCGCCGGCGCCTTCGCCGCCGAGGGCGCCGTCGACGAGGTCGTCGGCTACCTCGCCCCGGTCCTCCTCGGCGCCGGGCCCGCCGCGCTCGGCGACGCCGGGATCGCCACCATCGCCGACGCGCTGCGGCTGAGCGTCACCGACACCACGCGGATCGGCCCCGACCTGCGCGTCACCGCCCGCCCCCGCCCCACCACCAAGGAGACGTGAGTGTTCACCGGAATCGTCGAAGAACTGGGTGAGGTCACCGCCGTCGAGACCCTCGACGACGCCTCGCGCTTCCGCCTCCGCGGCCCCGTGGTCACCCGGGGCGCGAAGCACGGCGACTCGATCGCCGTCAACGGCGTGTGCCTCACCGTCGTCGAGCAGGAGGGCGACGAGTTCACCGCCGACGTGATGGCCGAGACCCTCAAGCGCTCCAGCCTCGGCGCCCTCACCGTCGGGTCCCCCGTCAACCTGGAGCGGCCCATGGTCGCCGACGGCCGCTTCGGCGGACACATCGTCCAGGGCCACGTCGACGGCACCGGCACCGTCGTCGAACGCGTCCCCTCCGAGAACTGGGAGGTCGTCAAGGTCTCCCTCCCCGCCGAACTCGCCCGGTACGTCGTGGAGAAGGGATCCATCACGGTCGACGGCGTCAGCCTCACCGTGGTCGAGGCGGGCGACGACCACTTCACCGTCAGCCTCATCCCCACCACGCTCGCCCTCACCACCCTCGGCACCAAGCAGCCCGGCGACCCGGTCAACCTGGAGGTCGACGTCATCGCCAAGTACGTCGAGCGCCTCCTCGGCACCCGGGGAGGCAGCCGGTGAGCGCCCTGGACTGGCTCAACAGCGAGGCGTTCACCGCCTTCGGACAGCGCATCATCTGGTCCGACCTGCTCGGCAACACCATCGGCCTCGCCGCCCTCGCCCTCGGCTGGCGCCGCTCCCTGTGGACGTGGCCCGCCCAACTCCTGTCCGGTGTCGTCCTCGTCGCCGCCTACGCCTCCGCCCACCTCTCCGGCGGGGTCGGCAAGCAGCTCCTCGTCATCACCGTCGCCCTGTGGGGCTGGCGGCAGTGGCGGCTCGGCCGCGGCCAGGCCCAGGACGGCTCCGTCGCCGTCCGCTTCGCCACCTGGCGGGAGCGCGGGTTCCTCGTGGCCGGCGCCGTCGCCGGCACCCTCGCCGTCGGCGGCCTGTTCACCCTCTACCCGTCGCTGTCGTGGAGCCCGTGGGCCGACGCGTACATCTTCGTCGGCACGCTCGTCGCGATGGTCGCCCAGGCCCGCGGCCTCGTCGAGTTCTGGTTCGCGTGGCTCCTCGTCGACGTCGTCGGCGTCCCCCTCGCCTTCGGCAGCGGCCTGGCCTTCTCCGGCCTCGTCTACGTCGTCTACTTCGCCCTCGTCCTGTGGGGCATGCGCGACTGGTGGCTCCGCACGCGCACCCCGGCCAAGGCTCTGGAAGGAGCACCGGCATGACCACCGCACCCGAGCTGTCCGTGTGGGCCCCCGCCGACCTGACCCTCGACCCCGTCGAGCAGGCCGTCCGCGACATCGCCGCCGGGCGCCCCGTCGTGGTCGTCGACGACGAGGACCGGGAGAACGAGGGCGACCTCGTCATCGCCGCCGAGAAGGTCACGCCCGAGATCGTCGCCTTCATGATGAGCGAGTGCCGCGGTCTGATCTGCGCCCCCATGGAGGGCGACGAGCTGGACCGCCTGCGGCTGCCGCAGATGGTCGCCGACAACACCGAGTCCATGGGGACCGCCTTCACCGTCTCGGTCGACGCGGCCCCCGCCCACGGCGTCACCACCGGCATCTCCGCCGCCGACCGCGCCACCACCCTCCAGCTCCTGGCGAGCGGTACCGCCGAGCCGGCCGACTTCGTCCGGCCCGGCCACGTCTTCCCGCTGCGCGCCCGGCCCGGCGGCGTCCTCGCCCGCGACGGCCACACCGAGGCCGCCGTCGACCTCGCCCGGCTCGCCGGGCTCCGCCCGGCCGGGGCGATCGTCGAGATCGCCGGCGAGGACGGCGTCATGCTGCGGCTGCCCGAGCTCGTCCCGTTCGCCCGCAAGCACGGCCTGACGATCATCTCCATCGCGGACCTCGTCGCCCACCTGCGCGGCGGCACCCCCGCGGCCGCCCCCGCCCCGGCCCCGCGGCCGACCGTCCGCCGCGAGGCCGAGGTGCGGCTGCCCACCGCGCACGGCGACTTCACCGCGTACGGCTACCGCTCCACGACCGACGGCGTCGAGCACGTCGCCCTCGTCCACGGCGACCTCGGGAACGGCGAGGACGTCCTCGTCCGCGTCCACTCCGAGTGCCTCACCGGCGACGTCTTCCACTCCCTGCGCTGCGACTGCGGCCCCCAGCTGCACGCCGCCATGGACCGCGTCACGGAGGCCGGCCGGGGCGTCGTCGTCTACCTGCGCGGTCACGAGGGCCGCGGCATCGGCCTGCTGTCGAAGCTCCGCGCGTACGAGCTGCAGGAGCGCGGGCGGGACACCCTCGACGCCAACCTGGAGCTCGGCCTGCCCGCCGACGCCCGCGACTACGCCGCCGGCGCCGAAATGCTCGCCGACCTCGGTGTGCGCAGCGTCCGCGTCATGACCAACAACCCGGACAAGACCGCCGCCCTCAGCCGCCACGGCCTCACCGTGCTGGGCCGGGAGGCGATGCCGGTGCAGGCCGGCGAGCACAACGTCCGGTACCTGCGCACCAAGCGGGACCGCATGGGCCACGACCTGCCCTGGCTGGACCCCGCGGCCGACGTGTCCCCCTGCGCGACCCAGTAGCGCCGGGCCCGCGCCACCCCCGTACCATCCCGCACCACCGGTCGCGCACGCCCCGGCGCGCGCACGACCGGCGGACGGCACCACGACCACGCACGACGCACCACCCGGCACGACGCCACCAGGCACCACCCGTCAGAGCAAGCGACACGCACCACCCGAGGAGAGATGTGAGCGGCAAGGGCGCACCCGAACTGACCGTGAAGAACTGCGGAGACCTCCGGGTCGCCGTCGTCGCGGCCCAGTGGCACGAGAAGATCATGGACGGCCTGGTCGACGGCGCCCTGCGCGCCCTCCACGAGCTCGGCATCGACGAGCCGACCGTGCTGCGCGTCCCCGGCAGCTTCGAGCTGCCCGTCGTCGCCAAGGTCCTCGCGGGTCGCGGCTACGACGCGGTGGTCGCCCTCGGCGTCGTCATCCGCGGCGGCACGCCCCACTTCGACTACGTGTGCCAGGGCGTCACCCAGGGCCTCGTCCAGGTCTCGGTCGACACCGGCGTTCCGGTCGGCTTCGGCGTCCTCACCTGCGACACCGAGGAGCAGGCCCTCGACCGCGCCGGACTGGAGGGCTCGAACGAGGACAAGGGCCACGAAGCGGTCACCGCCGCCGTGGCCACCGCGACGACGCTGCGCACCGTCAGCGAACCCTGGCGCTGAGTGCGGGTCCCGCACCCCGTACCCTAAGGACATCATGGCGAACAAAACCTTCGAACAGCTCTTCGCCGAGTTGGAGCTCAAGGCCAGGACCGGCGACCCCGCCACCTCCCGCACCGCCGAACTGGTGGACAAGGGGGTCCATGCCATCGGCAAGAAGGTCGTCGAGGAGGCCGCCGAAGTCTGGATGGCCGCCGAGTACGAGGGCAAGGACGCCGCCGCCGAGGAGATCTCGCAGCTGCTGTACCACGTCCAGGTGATGATGGTCGCCCGCGGGATCTCGCTCGACGACGTCTACGCCCACCTCTGAGCCGCCCGGGCGCCCGACGCCCGGGCCGCCCACCGGTCCCGCCGGGCCGTCCGGTCCGGCCGGGACCGCGGCCGCACCGCCGCACCCACCCCGAAGCACTCCGACGCAAAGGAAGCACGTCCCATGCTGCGCATCGCCGTCCCCAACAAGGGTTCACTGTCCGGGCCTGCGTCGGCGATGCTCCATGAGGCCGGCTACAAGCAGCGCAAGGAGTCCAAGGAGCTCGTGCTGGTCGACCCGGAGAACGAGGTCGAGTTCTTCTACCTCCGCCCCCGGGACATCGCGATCTACGTCAGCTCCGGCAAGCTCGACATCGGCATCACCGGCCGTGACCTGCTGCTGGACTCCGGCGCCGACGCCGAGGAGATCCTCCAGCTCGGCTTCGCCCGCTCCACCTTCCGCTACGCCACCCGCCCCGGCACGGCGAGCGGCCCGGCCGACTTCCACGGCATGACGATCGCCACCTCCTACGAGGGCATCG
Source organism: Streptomyces kanasensis (assembly GCF_043077165.1). Classification (NCBI taxonomy): domain Bacteria; kingdom Bacillati; phylum Actinomycetota; class Actinomycetes; order Kitasatosporales; family Streptomycetaceae; genus Streptomyces; species Streptomyces kanasensis. Next base: position 13,034 of record NZ_JBIBSF010000016.1, on the reverse strand, counting down.
TCGCCAAGCACCTCGACGACCACGGCATCGACGCGTCCGTCGTGCACCTCGACGGCGCCGTCGAGACCGCCGTCCAGCTGGGTGTCGCCCAGGTCATCGCGGACGTCGTCGAGACCGGCACGTCCCTGCGCAACGCCGGTCTGGAGATCGTCGGCGAGCCCATCCTCACCTCCGAGGCCGTCGTCGTGCGCCGCACCGGCGCTCCCGCCGACGACCCCGGCGTGCAGCGGTTCCTGCGCCGCCTCCAGGGCGTCCTGGTCGCCCGCAGCTACGTGATGATGGACTACGACTGCCGCGCCGAGCACCTGGAGCAGGCCGTCGCCCTCACGCCGGGCCTGGAGTCCCCCACCATCTCGCCGCTGCACAACGAGGGCTGGGTCGCCGTCCGCGCGATGGTCCCCGCCAAGGACGCGCAGCGCATCATGGACGACCTGTACGCCCTCGGCGCGCGGGCCATCCTCACCACGGCGATCCACGCCTGCCGCCTCTGAGTCCGGAAGCCGACCCGCCCACCATGACGACCGACGCGCCCAGCGAAGTCCCCGCACTCCCCGTCACCTTCCGCCCCCGGCGCACGCGCGCCGTGCTCCTCACCGTCGGCGCCGTCATGTTCGCCGTACTGACGGCGGTCGCCCTGATACTGGAGCGGCTCCACCCGGGGGAGCGCATGAGCTTCATCCTCACGGCCGGCCTGTTCTACGGGGTGCTCATCCTGATGAGCCGCCCGAAGGTGGTGGCCGACGAGGACGGCGTCACCGTCGTCAACCTGACCCGCAGCCGCCGCCTGTCGTGGCCGGAGATCCTCCGGGTCAACCTGCGCGTCGGCGACCCGTGGGTCTTCCTCGACCTGAGCGACGGCACCAGCCTGCCCGCCCTCGGCATCCAGCCCGGCATCGGCCGGGCCCAGGCCATCCGCGACGCACGGGCGCTGCGCGCCCTCGTCGAGAACCGCGGGACGGGCGCCGAGCAGCGCTGACGGCCCTCCGCACGGCACCCGGCCCCCGCCCGCACGCGGCGGGCCGGCCCGTGCGCGGGACCCCGCCCGTCAGTACCCGGGGGGCGGGGGGTCCTGCGGGCCGTGGGAGGCCGGCCCGCGGCCCGAGAGGACCTCGCCGTACGCCTGCATCAGGTCCGGCAGCCGCAGCGTCGCCAGGTCCTTCCGCGTCGGCGTCGCCGCGTACCCGGACAGCCGCAGGTCCCGGTACGCGCACGACTTCTCGTACAGCGTCCGCAGGAACCGGCCGTTCCCCAGCTCGTCGATCCACCCCTGCTCCACCACGTGGCCGCTGATCGAGCGCAGCTCCTCCAGCGACTCCTCGTCCCAGAGGTCGCCGTTCCCGGCGGCCAGCACGCGGCCGATCTCCGTCAGTTCGAGCGGCCGGTAGGAGGGGAAGTCGACCCGCGTGGTGAAGCGGGACGACAGTCCGGGGTTCGCGGCCAGCAGCCGGTCCATCCCCTCGGGGTAGCCGGCGAGGATCACCACCAGGTGGTCGCGGTTGTCCTCGGCGCGCTTCAGCAGGACCTGGAGCGCCTCGTCGCCGTAGGCGTCGCCCTTGCTGTAGCCGGTGTTCGACAGGGAGTACGCCTCGTCGACGAAGAGCACCCCGCCGAGCGCGGAGTCGATCAGCTCGTTGGCCTTCACCGCCGTCTGGCCGAGGAACTCGCCGACCAGGTCGGCCCGCTGCGCCTCGACGAGGTGGTCGCCGCCCAGCAGCCCGAGCGCGTAGAAGACCCGGCCGAGGATGCGGGCGACGGTGGTCTTCCCGGTACCGGAGGGGCCCGAGAAGACAAAGTGACGTTTCGGCGGTTGTACCGGCAGCCCCTGCGCCGCGCGCAGCCGTGCCATCTCCAGCTGCGCGGACAACGCCTTCACCTGGCGCTTCACCGGTTCGAGCCCCACCATCCGCTCCAGCTCGGCGATGGCCTGGCCGAGCAGCCCCGGGTCGACGGGGCTCGCCGGGAACGGGGGAGCGGTCGGCCGGCCGGCCACGGCCCCCGCCGCCTTCTGCCGGGCCCCGCCCGACGGCGCGGGCACGCCGGGCACGGAGGGGGCCGGCCCCGAGGACCCGCCGGGGCCCGGGCCCGGAACGCCCTGCGGCGAGGCGTCGGGGGCCGGGTAATCCTGCCCGTCCAGCGCTGTGTCGAGCAGGTCGGCGCCGAGCCCGCCGTCGCCGCCGATGCCGGCCCCGGCGCCCGCCAGCGACACGGCCGCGACGCCCGCGGACTCCTCCGGCGAGCCGTCGAACCCGTCGTACTCGGCGATGGCCGCCAACCGCGCCGCGGTGTCCATGAACGCCGGGTCCACCCGGTGCACCGCCCGGTACAGCGGCAGGGCGGCGGCCGTGCGGCCCGTGCCCTCGTGCGCCCGCGCCAGCCAGTAGCGCAGCTCCTTGCGCTGCGGCTGCTCGCTGCGGCACCGCATCAGCGCGGCCGACAGAAGCGGCTCGGCCTGCCCGTACATCTCCAGCCGGACCCGCGCCATGCCGCCGAAGAGGCCGGCCTCGATCCCGAGCAGCGGATCGTCGACGAGCGGCTCGGTGTGCCGCACGAGCTGGTCCCAGTCCTTGACGAGGTACGCCCGGCAAGCGTGCAGGAACCGCACCTGCGGGTCGGTGTCCACGGGCGGCAGCCCGGCGAGCGCCCGGTCGAGCTCGGGGACGTGGCGGCCGTCCAGCCAGTGCGAGGCGTGCGCGAGCAGCAGGTCGCGGGGGCTCTCCAGCACCGGCTGCACCCACCAGCCCAGCCAGTACCAGGAGTTCAGCGTCCGCCGGTGTCGCCGGCGCTGCTCGCAGAACCGGTCCCGGTGGTGGTACATGCGCAGCAGGGCGGTCGTCGTGTCGACTCGCAGGGCGTGCAGCCCGAGCCAGGCGTCGGCCATGCCGGGGTCGATCCGCACGGCGGTCCGGAACTCCTCCTCGGCCTGCGGGTACGCCCCCATGGTGTAGGCGTCGACGCCCCGCAGCCAGGCGAGCTCGGCCGGGGCCTGTGTGCCCTGCGTGCCGATGTCCATCGGGTCCCCCACAACACGTGTCCCCGGAGCCCCCCGGCCGGGCGGGCGCCCGTCGGAAGTCTTCCCAATCGCCTTCTCGTGGACGGGTTTTGACCGCACCGGAAGGCATCGTACCTGCGGGGAAGCCGCGCGATTAAGGGCGCAACCAGCGCTCGGGGGGCGGTCGCGGGCGCGCCCGGACCGGTGACCCAGGGTGAGCACGGGGTGGCCGATCGGGCCGCGGGGCGGGGGTGGTGGGCAGAACGAAGCCCCCGATCACGGGGGAACAACCGGGGGCTTCGCGTCTGCGGCGACTCCGAAAAGCCGCACATTGAGAACGTAAGACCTGTAAGCCTCGTCGGTCAAGCGAAGTTGAGGCAGTCTGCCCGGCTGTTTTCCGACACCTCCGGAGCCACCCGGAAGGTCGTTACCAAGAGTGACGATTTGGTTCCTCATCGACGGCCGGAAGGCGCCTCGGACGCCACTCGTACCCCCCGGTGCACTCGCGTACCAGGATGTCCGCGAAGGGCAGCGACGGGTCGTGGGCGAAATGGCGGGTCTCCGCCACTGTCCATCCGTCCCAGAACGTGGACTGCCCCGGCCCGTCCCGGTGTCGCCCGCGCCGCCAGGACTCCTCGGGCGGGCGTTCCATCCACAGCAGCCGCGCGAGGTGGGGCCGCACGGCGCGCCGCCCCGCGCCCACGCCCTCGACGAGGACGACGGGGGCGGGAGGCAGCCGCCGGGGCGGCGCGAACCGGCGCGAGGTCCAGTCGTACGGGTGATACTCCGCGGCCTCGCCGCGACTCAGCCGTTCGAGCACCTGCTCCCGCAGTCGGCCCGTCCAAGCGAACAGCTCGTCGTGCGTGGCGAGGTCGTCGAGGTGCAGGACGGGGGCCCCGCCGAGCGCGGCCGCGAGGCGTGCGGCGAAGGTCGACTTGCCGGACCCCGCGTGCCCGTCGACCCCGACCAGCCGCACCGGACCGCAGGAGGGCGGCAGCGCGCGCAACCCACCGGCGAGCGCGCCCAGCCCGCCGTGCGCGCCGGGCGTTCCGGACGCGCCGGGGTCGGCGGGGCTCCGGCCCGGTGGGGGACCAGGTGCGGGGACGGCTGCGGACATGCCGCCACCCTACGACGCGGTACGACACCGGAGCCGGGCCGCACCGCGCTGGACGCGGCCGTCCCGACCATCGAGCCGCCAGCGCCCGCCCCGCCCCCTCGGGCCCGGCGGGACGGCGCCGCGTCACGCAGCAACGCGCCGCTCCGGCCCCACGCGCCGCACCGCGCCGGCCTCCACCCCGCCGGGGCGGACGGCCCGGACTGGGCCGGGCGGAGGGCAGCCGTCCGGGGGCCCGCGCGGGTTGCCTGGCCACGGGGGTGTCCGCCGTGGATAGTGGGCCCGCCGACCCGTTCCGTGACCGGTCCCGCGCCGACCGGGGCCCGCCCGACAGGGGGAATGCCCGCATGCCCGACCCGACCTCGCGCAGGACCGTGCTCGCCGCCGCCCTCGCCACGGCCTCCGCCACCGTCGCGGCCTCCGCCGCCTCCCCGGCCCGGGCCGTCGCGCCCGCGGCCCCGCCACCGGTCGACCCCGCCGCCCCCGCCGTCGACCCGACCGCGACGCCCGCGGGCGCGGTCGGTGCGCCCGGCGGGCCGCCCGTCGACAACCGCTTCTGGACCTCCCCGGCCGACTGGCACTCCGGCACGGGCGAGGGCGTACGGGTCGAGGCGGGCCGCCGTCCCGGCCTGGTGGTCGACGCCCCCGCGGGCCGCCTGGACCACACCGACCCGCACACGGGCGCCACCGCCGGCTGGGAGTACGCCACCTGGACCTCGCCCCGGCACACGCCGGCCGTCCCCGCCACCGAGGTGGTCGCCTCCTGGAACGCCGACACCCCCGACGGCACGTGGATCGCGGTCGAGCTTTCCTGCGGCTACGGGGACGGCACCGACAGTCCCTGGTACACGATGGCCCGCTGGGCTGCGGGCGACCGGGACGTCAGGCGGGCCTCGGTCGACGGTCAGGGCGACGGACGGACCGCCGTCTCCACCGACACCCTCGCGGTGCGCGACCCCGCGAGCGGCCTGCGGATGACCTCCTACCGGCTGCGCGTCACCCTCCACCGCGCACCGGGCACCGACCGCACGCCGACCGTGTGGCGGCTCGGTGCGATGGCCTCCGACGTCCCCGACCGCTTCACCGTCCCCGCCGCCGCGCACCGGGTGGTCCGCGAGTTGATCGTCCCGCGCTACTCGCAGACCGTCCACACCGGCCAGTACCCGGAGTACGACAACGGCGGCGAGGCATGGTGCAGCCCCACCTCCTCCCAGATGGTCGTCGAGTACTGGGGCCGCCGCCCCACCGCGCGCCAGCTGGCCTGGGTGAACCCCGACTACGCCGACCCCCAGGTGTGCCACGCCGCCCGCCACACCTACGACAGCCAGTACCGGGGGTGCGGCAACTGGCCGTTCAACGCCGCCTACGCCGCCACCTACGAGGACCTCCAAGCCGTCGTGACGCGTCTGCGCTCGCTCACGGACCTGGAGACGCTGATCGAGGCGGGCATCCCCGTGATCACCTCCCAGTCGTTCCTGGAGGGCGAGTTGACCGGGGCGGGGTACGGCACCACCGGACACCTGATGGTCGTGGTCGGCTTCACCGCCGACGGGGACGTCATCGCCAACGACCCCTCCGCGCCCACCAACCAGGCCGTCCGCCGCGTCTACCGCCGACGCGAGTGGGAGACGGTCTGGCTCCGCACCAGGCGCCACGACGCCTCCGGCAGGACCGTCACCGGTCCGGGCGGCGTCTGCTATCTGTACTGGCCCACGGAGGCCACCCCCGCCCAGCGGCGTGCCCTCGCGGAGGTCGGCGTCCCGGCGTGAGCAACGTCTCCCCCCGCGGTGGCCCCGACGCTGGCACATTGGAGTGTCGTAGGGGGACCTCCTCAGCCGAACCGACTGACAGCGAGAAGCCATGACCGCGAACGCAGCCGCCGCGCCCTTCGTCCGTGCCCGCACCGGTGGTCCGAAGGACGACGGCCCCACGTGGCTGGAGCACGCCCTGGGCTGGGTCCTCGTGATCGTCGTCGCCATGCTGGTGACCGACACGGGCCTCATCTGACGTTCCCGCACCGTCCCGCCCGGCCCGCCGGGCGGTCAGTGAACGAGCGTTATCGAAGGGTGTCTTTCCGCTGGTGACGGGAGCCACCCGATCGGGCATACTCGTGCCGCCACAGCCGCTGAACTGCCGATTCCGTGATCCGGACGGGCAGCATCGGCGAAGCAGTGAGACACGGCGGCGCCGCCCGACCCTTCGCGCGCGCCCGCCGCAGCGCCCGACAGGGAGGAGAGCGCCGCTATGCCCGACCGCGCCCCGCAGCCGGTGGACCGCCAGCTGCCCACGGAGGAGTCCAGGGATCTGATCGCCCTGGTGCGTGACGTCGTCAGGGGGGAGATCGCCCCCCGGGCCGCCGACGAGGAGGACGCCGGGCACTTCCCGCGCGAGGTCTTCTCCCTGCTCTCCGAGGCGGGCCTCCTCGGCCTGCCCTACGATTCCGGCCTCGGCGGCGGCGACCAGCCGTACGAGGTGTACCTCCAGGTCCTGGAGGAGCTCGCCGCCGCCCGGCTCACCGTCGGCCTCGGCGTCAGCGTCCACACCCTCGCCTGCCACGCCCTCGCCGGCTACGGCGCGAAGGAGCAGCAGACCGAGCACCTGCCCGCGATGCTGGGCGGCGGACTGCTCGGCGGGTACTGCCTCTCCGAACCGGCCTCCGGTTCCGACGCGGCCTCCCTGCGCACCCGGGCCGTCCGGGACGGTGACGACTGGGTCATCACCGGCACCAAGGCGTGGATCACCCACGGCGGCGTCGCCGACTTCTACACGGTGATGGCCCGCACGGGCCCCGAGGGGCCGCGCGGTGTCACGGCGTTCCTCGTCCCCGGCGACGCCGAGGGCCTCACCGCGGCCGCGCCCGAGAAGAAGATGGGGATGAAGGGCTCGCCCACCGCCCAGATCCACTTCGACGGCGTACGCGTCCCCGACGCGCGCCGGATCGGCGACGAGGGTCAGGGCTTCACGATCGCCCTGTCGGCGCTGGACTCCGGGCGGCTGGGCATCGCGGCGTGCGCGATCGGTGTCGCCCAGGCCGCCCTGGACGAGGCCGTGGCGTACGCACGGGAGCGGCGGCAGTTCGGCCGCCCCATCGCGGACTTCCAGGGGCTGCGCTTCATGCTCGCCGACATGGCGACGCAGATCGAGGCCGGCCGCTCCCTCTACCTCGCGGCCGCCCGGCTGCGGGACGCGGGCCGGCCGTTCTCCCGGCAGGCGGCGATGGCGAAGCTGTTCTGCACGGACGCGGCGATGAAGGTCACCACCGACGCCGTGCAGGTGCTCGGCGGCTACGGCTACACCGCCGACTTCCCGGCCGAGCGCTACATGCGCGAGGCGAAGGTGCTGCAGATCGTCGAGGGCACCAACCAGATCCAGCGGGTGGTCATCGCCCGCCACCTCGCGGGGCCCGAGAGCCGCTGAACTCCGCGGCCCCCACGTCGCCGGGGTGCGCCCACACCGGCGCCGCCGTGAGCCTGGTCCACTCCTGGTCGCGGCGGCCCGGCAGCGTACGTCCCGAGCCGGCCCAGTGGCGCAGCAGCGCCCGGTAGATCGGCGGGTCCCCCGCCTGCGGGAGCGGTGCGTCGCCACCGGCCGCCGCGCCGGGCACCACCAGGCGGCCCTGGACGTAGCCGCTCGTCGAGTACGTCGTGTACAGCGAGGTCATACCAGGGCAACGCGCACCGGCATGCCGGGTCACCCCCGGTGGCAATAGGCCGCCAGTTCGCGGCGTACCCGCGGCGCCCGGGGGCGCACCCCGGTACGGTGCCCCGCCGCGGGGCGCCCCGGCGGCGCGGGCGCGCGCCGGGGCGTACGGGCGGGGACCGGTGCGGGTCAGGCGGCCCGGCGCAGGCGCGGGGTCGCGGTGCCGCGCATCCGCGGCACCTTGATCGGACGGGACCCGGGCCCGCCCACGTGCGAGAACGGCTGCGTGCGCCAGTCGAGCCCCTGAGGGAGCGTCAACAGCAGCCCCAACTCCTGCTCGTGCGGCCCGGACGCCGCGTCCACGGGCCGCGCGTCGGCGGCGTCCCGTCCCGAGCCGCCGCACACCGACAGCACGAACGGGTTCCACGGCGTGGGGCACAGCGCGTGCTCGGGCAGGACCTCCTCGTCCGCCAGCAGCGCGATCGGCTGCGCGCAGTCCGGGCAGACGACCCGGAACATCTCGAACGTGTCGTACGCGTCGAGCTCTTCGGCCTCTACCGAATCAACAGGCTCCTGCATGGAGAATCTCCCCCTCAGGCGGGCCGACCAGGCATGCGGCCCCGACCACAGCAAGCAATTCCCCCTCACGCGCGCGGATAACCGTCCGGTACCGAACGACCGTGACCATGACCTGTGGCTTTGGTCACATGCCGCTCGCAGGTGCCCGTACGGTGTGCCGCCGACTGGGCCGGAGGGCACCCGGGGCAATAGGTTGACCGCATGGAGGAGCTGGATCGTCAGATCGTCGAGTTGCTCGTCAAGGACGGGCGCATGAGCTACACCGACCTGGGCAAGGCCACGGGCCTGTCCACGTCGGCGGTGCATCAGCGCGTCCGCCGCCTCGAACACCGCGGCGTCATCCGCGGGTACGCGGCCGTCGTCGACCCGGAGGCGGTGGGGCTGCCGCTGACCGCGTTCATCTCGGTGAAACCCTTCGACCCCAGCGCCCCCGACGACATCGCCGAACGGCTCGCCGACATCCCCGAGATCGAGGCGTGCCACAGCGTGGCGGGCGACGAGAACTACATCCTCAAGGTCCGCGTCGCGACCCCGCTGGAACTGGAGCACCTGCTCACCCGCATCCGCTCGCAGTCGGGCGTCTCCACCCGCACGACGGTGGTGCTCTCCACCCCCTACGAAGCCCGCCCGCCCCGCGTCTGACCCGCCGCGACGGCACCGCGCCCCGCCTCGCCCGCCCCACCTCACCGGGCCCCGACGGGGCCGGGCACCGTCCCTGGACCCGGTCTCGCGCCGGCCGCCGTCCCGAGCTGCGTCCGGCCGTCCCGACGGGGGTCCGGCCGCCGTCCCGGGCCCCGGCCGGGGGCGGCGGCAGCCGCTGTCTACGCTGGTCACCATGACCGAGCGCGAACCCGAACACCGCACCGTGCTGCTGCGCGGTGGAGACGTCCACAGCCCCGCCGACCCCTTCGCCACCGCGATGGTCGTCGAGCGCGGCCACGTCGCCTGGGTGGGGTCGGAGGGCGCGGCCGACGCCTTCGCCCCCGGCGTGGACGAGGTGGTCGACCTCGAAGGCGCCCTGGTCACCCCCGCGTTCACCGACGCCCACGTGCACACCACCGCGACCGGGCTCGCCCTCACCGGCCTCGACCTGTCCGGTGCCCGGACCCTGGACGACGCCCTCGCTCTCGTACGGGAGTTCGCCGCCGCCCGCCCCGGCGACCGGGTCCTGCTGGGCCACGGCTGGGACGCCGCCCGGTGGCCCGAACGGCGGCACCCGACCCGTGCCGAGCTGGACGCCGCGACCGACGGCCGCCCCCTGTACCTGCCGCGCGTCGACGTCCACTCGGCGGTGGTCACGACCGCCCTGCTCGACCTCGTCCCCGGTGTCACCGCCCTCGACGGCTACCACCCCGAGGCACCCCTCACCGGCGCCGCCCACCACGCCGTGCGGGCCGCCGCCCACGCCGCGGTCACCCCCGCCCAGCGCACCGCGGCCCAGCGCGCCGCGCTGCGCCACGCCGCCTCCCTGGGCATCGGCACCGTCCACGAGTGCGGCGGACCCGAGATCTCCGACGAGGACGACTTCACCGCCCTGCTGGCGCTGGCCCGGACGGAGGACCTGCCGCGGGTCGTCGGCTACTGGGCGGAGCCCGTCGCCGGGGAACAGGACGCCGCCCGCGTCCGCGCGCTGGGGGCCGTCGGCGCCGCCGGCGACCTCTTCGTGGACGGCTCCCTCGGCTCCCACACCGCCTGCCTCCACACGGCGTACGCCGACGCGCCCCACACCGGCGCCGCCCACCTCGACGCGGCCGCCGTCGCCGCGCACGTCACCGCCTGCACGCGGGCCGGGCTCCAGGCCGGCTTCCACGCCATCGGCGACGCCGCCGTCACGGCCGTCGTCGACGGCGTCCGGGCCGCCGCGCAGACCGTCGGCCTGTCCCGCGTCCGCGCGGCCCGGCACCGGGTGGAGCACGCGGAGATGCTCACGCCCGAGACGATCGCCGCCTTCGCGGAACTCGGCCTCACCGCCTCCGTGCAGCCGGCCTTCGACGCGGCCTGGGGCGGGGAGGACGGCATGTACGCCGAGCGCCTCGGCGCCGAGCGGGCGCGCACCCTCAACCCGTACGCGGCGCTGCTGCGCGCCGGCGTGCCGCTGGCCTTCGGCTCCGACAGCCCGGTGACCCCGCTGGACCCCTGGGGCGGCGTCCGCGCCGCCGCCTTCCACCGCACGCCCGAACACCGCGTCTCCGTGCGTGCCGCCTTCACCGCCCACACCCGCGGCGGCTGGCGGGCCGCGGGCCGGGACGACGCCGGGGTCCTCGTGCCCGGTGCACCCGCCGACTACGCCGTGTGGCGCGCGGGTGACCTGGTGGTGCAGGCCCCGGACGACCGGGTGGCCCGCTGGTCCACGGACCCCCGCTCCGGCACGCCGGGGCTGCCGGACCTCACGCCGGGCACCCCGCTGCCCGTATGCCTCCGAACGGTGGTCTCCGGGCAAACGGTGTTCGTCCGACCGAACGAGTGACATGGGGGCGTTCCGGTCGCCGGGCGGCCCGCGGCGCGGTCGGGCGCGACCTGCGGATCTTCGTCGCTGACCTGGCCGTTCCCATGAGGACCGCAGGTCAGGCAGGTGTTGACAGGCAACGGTGAACGGCCGGTAGGTTCGGCCGGGTCCACCACGGACGTCCGACCGGCAGAGCACGGCCTGCCCGTGGCCGCAGAGCGCCGCTGGATCGCGGGGTGGTGTGCCGCACCGGCGCACCACCGCTGGGAGCCAGGTTCAGCGCGAGCGTCCCGCGGCGCGGCGGGGTCGATCCGGACGGGGCGTCCCCCCGGCTCCCGGAGCCGGGGCGGGGTGCGACCCGGGTGGGGCCCGGACGTTCAGTAGACAACGGCTCTCGGACGACCCGCAGCCAGCGGGCCCCAGGTCGGCCCGAAGGACGCCGGGCCCCCGAGCGGACCGGGCCGTGCCGCCGCTTGTACGGACGTCCCGACACCACGACCGGCCCGCCGCGCGGGCTCGCTATGGTGGGCATCCGCGACAGGACGTGAGGGGCAGTAGTGAAAGACGACGGTCAGAGTCAGCGGCGGTACGGACCGCTCGGCAGGGCCTTGGTGATCGTTCCGACCTACAACGAGGCGGAGAACATCGGGCCGATCGTCTCCCGGGTGCGGGCCGCCGTGCCCGACGCGGACGTCCTCGTCGCCGACGACAACAGCCCCGACGGCACCGGCAAGATCGCCGACGAGCTGGCCGCCGAGGACCCCCGCGTCCACGTGCTGCACCGCAAGGGCAAGGAAGGGCTCGGCGCCGCCTACCTCGCCGGGTTCCGCTGGGGCATGGACCGCGGGTACGGCGTCCTCGTCGAGATGGACGCCGACGGCTCCCACCGCCCGGAGGAGCTGCCCCGGCTGCTGACCGCCCTCAAGGGCGCGGACCTGGTGCTCGGCTCCCGTTGGATCCCGGGTGGCCGGATCGTCAACTGGCCGAAGTCACGCGAGTACCTCTCCCGCGGCGCGAGCGTGTACTCGCGGCTGCTGCTCGGCGTGCCGATCCGCGACGTCACCGGCGGCTTCCGGGCGTTCCGCGCGGAGACCCTGCAGGGGCTCGGGCTGGACGACGTGGCGTCCCAGGGGTACTGCTTCCAGATCGACCTGGCGCGGCGGGCGGTCGCGTCAGGCTTCCACGTGGTGGAGGTGCCGATCACGTTCGTGGAGCGGGAGCACGGCGACTCCAAGATGAGCCGGGACATCGTGGTCGAGGCGCTGTGGCGCGTCACCGCATGGGGCGTGGGCGACCGTGCCGGCCGCCTGACCGGTCGCAAGCCCCGCTGACCGCCGCCGGCTCCCGTCGCCGTGGCCGGGGGCCTTTACACCGTCCCGGCACGGCTCCCGGCACACTGGGAGCATGACGACCGGTGCCCCGCCCCCCGCCACACGCGGGCGCTCACGCGCCCGCACCCTCGTACCCCTCGGTCTGGCCGTATGGCTGGTGCTGGAGATCTGGCTGCTCACCCTGGTGGCGGACGCCGCCGGGGGTCTCACCGTGCTCGCGCTGTTGGTGGGCGCCGGCGTCCTCGGCGCCACCGTCGTCAAGCGGGCCGGCCGCCGGGCCTTCTCCACGCTGGCCGGGACGCTCCAGCGCGAGCGGTCGGGCGAGCCGCCCGAGGCGGCCGGGGCCGGCGGCGGCAACGGCATGCTCATGCTCGGCGGTCTGCTGCTGATGCTGCCCGGCTTCCTCTCCGACGTGCCCGGCCTGCTCCTGCTCGTGCCGGCGGTCCGCACGGCCGCGGCGCGGCACGCGGAACGGACGCTCGACCGCCGCATGGGGTCCCTCCTCCAGCAGGCCCGCGTCCGCCGCCCGGACGGCCGGGTGGTCCAGGGCGAGGTGATCCGCGACGAACCCGCCGGGTCCGGCCCGGCCGGCCGCGACGCCAGGCCGCCGCTGACCTCCTGAACGCCAGGCCGGCCCCCTCTGCGGGGGCCGGCGCCTGCGTCGTCGGCCGCCGCCGTGCCGCCGTACGCGGCCCCGTCGACGGCACCGCCGGGGTTCCGGGGCCTGCGGGCGGGCACGTCCGAAGCCGTCGGCGGGCGTGCGTCCGGGAGCCGCAGCCGGGCGTGCGGGAGCGTGGCGGTGGTACGCCAAAGCCGCGGGGGGGGGGGGGGCCCGGGGGGGGGGGGCCCCCCGGGGGGCGGGGGCGGGGGGGGGGCCCGGGCCCCCCGCCCCCCAGGGGGGGGGCGGGGGGCCCCCGCGGTGTATTTCGGCGGCGC
>NZ_JBIBSF010000015.1:0-81729 GCF_043077165.1 Streptomyces kanasensis | reverse complement strand
CGGCCGCCGTACCCGGCCGCCGTACCCGGCCGCCGTACCCGGCCGCCGTACCCGGCCGCCGTACCCGGCCGCCGTACCCGGCCGCCGTACCCGGCCGCCGTACCCGGCCGCCGTACCCGGCGGTCCCGGGGGCCGGCCTACAGGTCGGCGAGCCGGTCGCGGGCGTCCATCAGCGCGAACCCCAGCAGGTTCAGCCCCCGCCAGCGGGCCGGGTCGCACGCCCGCTCGTCGTCGGCGGCCAGGCCGATGCCCCAGACGCGGTCCACCGGGCTCGCCTCCACCAGGACCCGGCCGCCGGTGCCCAGCAGGTAGCCCGCGAGCCGCGGGTCCTGCCCGAACTTGTGGACGCTGCCCGCCACCACGATCCCGTACCGCTCGCGCCGCCACACCTCCTCGTCGAAGCCGCGCACCAGCCGGCCCGCCTTCTTCGCGACGGCCGGGTTCGCCGCCTCGACGGCCTGCCGCTCGGCCCGCGCGTCACCGAAGAGCCGGGCCTTGGCGGCCATCATCCAGTGCTCGGCCGTGGCGTACCGCACCCCGTCGACCGTGAACGGCGAGGGCCACCACTGGCTGAGACAGCTCGGTCCGAGCCGTCCGTCCGGCCGGGGCCGGTGCCCCCAGAAGTGCAGCCACTTCACCCGTTCACCCCTGCTGACCTGCTGGGTCAGTGCCTCCAGACGCTCCATGCACGCCAGCATGGCAGCCGCCACGGACACTCCGTACGGGGATTTCCGCCCGCACGCGACACATGGTCGACCGAATCCGTCGCGTAATCAAAAGGCAACAACGGAATCCCTTGTTGGGCGGGGATGCCTCTGTCAGGATCGGCACTCAACTCGGGCTGGAGCAACGGAGAGCGTCCATGGAAGACCGCTTTCGGACAGCGGAGACAGAGCAGTCGCAGGGCGTCCGCGCCCTGACCGCCGACCGGGCACGCCGGCGCTTCGCGGCGGGCGCGCAGTACGTCGGCGGGCGGCTGCGCCCCGGCACCTCGGACCACACCCACACCGTGGTCGACCCCGCGACCGGCGACGAGGTCCTCACGTACGCGCTCGCCTCCGCCGCCGACGTGGACGCGGCCGTCACCGCCGCCCGGGCGGCCTTCCCCGGCTGGGCCGGGGCCACCCCCGGCGAGCGCTCCGACGCGCTGCACCGCTTCGCCACCCGCCTGACCGAGCTGGCCGAGGACCTCGCGCGGACCGAGTCCCTCCAGTGCGGCAAGCCGCTGCGGCTGACACGCGAGTTCGACGTGCCGGGGACGATCGACAACACGGCCTTCTTCGCGGGGGCCGCCCGCCACCTCCAGGGACAGTCGGCCGGCGAGTACAGCGGCGACCACACCTCGTACGTCCGGCGCGAGCCCATCGGTGTCGTCGGTTCCGTGGCGCCCTGGAACTACCCCCTCCAGATGGCGGCCTGGAAGATCCTCCCAGCCGTCGCCGCGGGCAACACCGTCGTCCTCAAGCCCGCCGAGGCGACGCCGCTCACCTCGCTGATGTTCGCGCAGGCCGCCACCGACGCGGGCATCCCCGACGGCGTCGTCAACGTCGTCAACGGCACGGGACGGGAGGCGGGGGAGTACCTCGTGGGGCACCCGGGCGTCGCGATGACGTCCTTCACCGGCTCCACCGCCGTCGGCCGGCGCGTTGCCGAGATCGCCACCCGCACCGTCAAGCGCCTCCACCTCGAACTCGGCGGCAAGGCGCCGTTCGTCGTGTTCGACGACGCCGACCTCGAGGCCGCCGCCCACGGCGCGGTCGCCGGCGCGCTGATCAACACCGGCCAGGACTGCACCGCCGCCACCCGCGCGTACGTCCAGCGCCCGCTGTACGAGGCGTTCGTCGAGCGGGTCGCCGCGCTGTTCGCGGGGGTGCGCCTCGGCGACCCCTTCGCTCCGGACACCGACCTCGGACCGCTCGTCACCCACGCCCACCGCGACCGGGTCGCCGCGTTCGTGGAGCGCGCCCGCGCGTACGCCACCGTCGTCACCGACGGCACGGTCCCGCCCGGTGACGGCGCCTTCCACCGGCCCACCCTCGTCACCGGAGCGCCGCAGGGGAGCGAGATCGTCCAGGCCGAGGTCTTCGGCCCGGTCCTCGTCGTGCTGCCCTTCGACACCGACGACGAGGGCCTCGCCCTGGCCAACGACACCCCCTACGGGCTGGCCGCGTCCGCCTGGACCCGCGACGTCTACCGGGCCGGCCGGGCCACCCGCGAGCTCCGGGCCGGCTGCGTCTGGGTCAACGACCACATCCCGATCATCAGCGAGATGCCGCACGGGGGGTACGGCGCTTCGGGCAGCGGAAAGGACATGTCAACCTACTCCTTCGAGGAGTACACGCAGGTCAAGCATGTGATGTACGACAACACGGCGGTCGCCAGGAAGGACTGGCACCGCACGGTCTTCGGGGACCGACCGTGACCGTGGCGGCCGCCGCCGCGCGGTGACGGCGAACCGCCGGACCCGTGGCCACCCACCCATCCCGAAAGGGCACAGCGCATGGAGCAGTACCAGCCCGAAACCCCCTCCGCGGCCCAGGTCGCCGCGATGCGGCGCAGCCTGACCGACGGCAGGGGGTCCCTCACCCGCCGGTCCGTGCTGCGTGCCACGGGCTTCGGGGCACTCGCCGTCGGCGGCCTCGCCGGGGTGAGCGCCTGCGGGATCCCGCCCGCCAAGCGGGAGGGCGGCGGTCCCGCCCCGACGGACTTCTCGGCGACGGAGAAGCGGCTGGCCTTCTCCAACTGGACCGAGTACATGGACGTCGGCGAGGACGAGAAGGGCCACCCGACCCTGGAGGCGTTCACCCGGCGCACCGGGATCGCGGTCAAGTACACCGCGGACATCAACGACAACGTCGAGTTCTTCGGCAAGATCAAGCCGCAGCTGGCCGCCGGCCAGGACACCGGGCGCGACCTGATCTGCGTCACCGACTGGCTCGCCGCGCGCATCATCCGGCTGGGCTGGGCGCAGAAGCTCGACCCGGCGAACCTGCCCCACGCGTACGCCCACCTCTCGGCGCAGTTCCGCCGCCCCGACTGGGACCCGGGCCGGGCGCACTCGTACCCCTGGACCGGCATCTCGACGGTCATCGCCTACAACGTCAAGGCAACCGGCGGCCGCAAGGTCGACTCCGTCGGCCAGATGCTGGACGACCCGCGGCTCAAGGGCCGCGTCGGCTTCCTGACCGAGATGCGCGACACCGTCGGCATGACCCTCCTCGACATGGGCAAGGACCCGGGCGCGTTCACCGACGCCGACTACGACGCCGCGATCGGCCGGCTCCGCAAGGGCACCGCCACCCGGCAGATCCGCCGCTTCACCGGCAACGACTACACCTCCGACCTGGACAAGGGCGACCTCGCCGCCTGCCTCGCCTGGGCCGGCGACGTCATCCAGCTCCAGGCCGACAACCCCGACATCCGCTTCGCGATCCCGGCGGCCGGCTACATCACCTCCAGCGACAACCTCCTCGTGCCCGTCGGCGCCCGGCACAAGACGAACGCGGAGAGGCTCATCGACCACTACTACGAGCTCCCGGTCGCCGCCCGGCTCGCCGCCTACATCAACTACGTCTGCCCGGTCGACGGGGTGCGCGACGAACTCGCGAAGATCGACCCCGCCCTGGCGTCGAACACGCTGATCCTCCCGGACGAGGCCATGGCGGCGAGGTCGCACGCCTTCCGCTCCCTCACCAGCGCGCAGGAGACGGCGTACGAGGAGAAGTTCGCCGGGCTCATCGGTGCCTGAGCCCGCCGCACCCACCGCCGCCGCCCGCCCCTCGACCTCCGGGACCACCCTCCATGACCACTGACACGCACACCGCCGGCGGCGACGTCCGCCTCACCGGCATCAGCAAGACCTACGGCTCCTTCACCGCCGTCCACCCGCTCGACCTGACCGTCCCGCAGGGCTCCTTCTTCGCCCTCCTCGGGGCGTCAGGCTGCGGCAAGACCACCACCCTGCGCATGATCGCCGGCCTGGAGGACCCCACCACGGGCACGGTCTTCCTCGGCGACCGGGACGTCACCGACCTGCCGCCCCACAAGCGGCCGGTCAACACCGTCTTCCAGTCCTACGCCCTCTTCCCGCACCTGAGCATCCACGAGAACGTCGCCTTCGGACTGCGCCGGCGCGGCATCAAGTCCGTCCGCAAGCAGGTCGGCGAGATGCTCGACCTCGTCCAGCTCGGCGACAAGGCCGGGCACCGGCCGCACCAGCTCTCCGGTGGCCAGCAGCAGCGCGTCGCCGTCGCCCGCGCGCTCATCAACCACCCCCAGGTGCTCCTGCTCGACGAGCCGCTCGGCGCCCTCGACCTCAAGCTGCGCCGCCGGATGCAGCTGGAGCTCAAGCGGATCCAGACCGAGGTCGGCATCACCTTCGTCCACGTCACCCACGACCAGGAGGAGGCCATGACCATGGCCGACACCGTCGCGGTGATGAACGGCGGGCGCGTCGAACAGCTGGGCGCCCCCGCCGACCTCTACGACAACCCCCGCACCACCTTCGTCGCCAACTTCCTCGGCACCTCCAACCTCATCGCGGCCGAGGTCGCCGAGTCGGGCGGCCGGGACCTCGTCGTGCGGGCCGGCGGCGGCACGCTGCGGCTCCCCGCGAGCCGCTGCCAGGCGCCCGCCACCACCGGCGGCAGGCTGCTGGTCGGCATCCGCCCGGAGAAGATCTCGCTCGCCCACGCCGACGACGCCGGCGCCGTCGACGCGGGCCGCAACCGCGTCACCGGCCGGATCGTCACGACGTCCTTCATCGGCGTCTCCACGCAGTACGTCGTCGACGGCCCCGCCGGCACCGGCCTCCAGGTGTACGAGCAGAACGTCGAACGCGACCCGCGCCTCGCCCCCGGCGCCGAGGTCGTCCTGCACTGGAACCCGGCGCACACCTTCGGGCTGGACGCCACCCAGGACATCGACGCGGGCGTGGAGAAGGTGGAGGACGCCACGTGACCGTCACCGAGACACCCGGCACGCCCGGCACGCCCGGCGCGACCGGGTCGCCCGCGGCCCCCGGCACGCCGCCGGCGCCGCGCCGGCGGCCCGTCCGCCGGCGGCTCGTCCCGTACTGGCTGCTCCTGCCCGGCGTCCTGTGGCTGCTCGTCTTCTTCGTGCTGCCGATGGTCTACCAGGCGTCGACCTCCGTGCAGACCGGCTCCCTGGAGGCGGGCTTCGAGGTCACCTGGCACTTCCCCACCTACTGGGAGGCCCTGCGGGAGTACTGGCCGCAGTTCGTCCGCTCCCTGCTGTACGCCGGGACCGCGACCGTGCTGTGCCTGCTGCTCGGCTACCCGCTCGCGTACCTCATCGCGTTCCGGGCCGGGCGGTGGCGCACCGTGCTCCTCGTCCTCGTCATCGCCCCCTTCTTCACCAGCTTCCTCATCCGGACGCTCGCGTGGAAGACGATCCTGGCGGACGACAGCGCCGTCGTGGGCGCCCTGAACGCGCTGCACGTCCTGGACGTCACCGGCTGGCTCGGCTGGACCGAGGGCGACCGGGTGCTCGCCACCCCGCTCGCGGTCGTGTGCGGACTGACGTACAACTTCCTGCCGTTCATGATCCTGCCGCTGTACACCTCGCTGGAGCGGATCGACGGCCGGCTGCACGAGGCCGCCAAGGACCTGTACGCGTCCCCCGCCACCACCTTCCGCAAGGTGACCTTCCCGCTCTCCCTGCCCGGCGTCGTCTCCGGCACCCTGCTCACCTTCATCCCGGCGAGCGGCGACTACGTCAACGCCGAGCTGCTCGGCTCGACCGAGACCAAGATGGTCGGCAACGTCATCCAGTCGCAGTTCCTGCGGGTGCTCGACTACCCGACGGCGGCCGCGCTCTCCTTCCTGCTCATGGCCGCCGTGCTCGTCGCGGTCACCGTCTACATCCGCCGCGCCGGAACGGAGGACCTGGTCTGATGCGCCGGCTCCGCGAGAAGCTCGTCCCGCTGGCGGGACTGCTGACGCTCGCCTACCTGCTCCTGCCGAACGTCGTCGTGACGGTGTTCTCCTTCAACGACCCGGTGGGGCGGTTCAACTACTCCTGGCAGGAGTTCTCCACCGCCGCCTGGCGGGACCCGTGCGGCGTCGCCGACCTCTGCGGCTCGCTCGCCCTCTCCCTCCAGCTGGCCGCCTGGGCCACGCTCGGCGCGACCGTCCTCGGCACGATGATCGCCTTCGCGCTCGTCCGGTACCGCTTCCGGGCGCGCGGCGCGGTCAACTCGCTGATCTTCCTGCCGATGTCCATGCCCGAGGTCGTCATGGCCGCCTCGCTGCTCACGCTCTTCCTCAACATGGGCGCCGAGCTCGGCTTCCTGACCGTCCTCATCGCGCACGTGATGTTCTGCCTGAGCTTCGTCGTCGTGGCGGTCAAGGCCCGGGTGCTGTCCATGGACCCCCGCCTGGAGGAGGCGGCCCGGGACCTGTACGCGGGACCGGTGCAGACCTTCCTGCGGGTCACCCTGCCGATCGCGGCGCCGGGCATCGCGGCCGGCGCGCTGCTCGCGTTCGCCCTGTCCTTCGACGACTTCATCATCACGAACTTCAACGCGGGCTCGACGGTCACCTTCCCCATGTTCGTGTGGGGCTCGGCCCAGCGCGGCACGCCCGTGCAGATCAACGTCATCGGCACGGCGATGTTCGTCATCGCGGTGCTGCTCGTCGTCGCCGGGCAGCTCCTCGCCGCCCGGCGCAAGCGTACGGAACACCTCCGGTAACACCCGCACCCTGAGGGAGTTGGAAGCCATGGCCCCCGTCGCCATGCGGACCGTTGCACGATCGCTCTCGGACGCCCAGCCCGTCCCCTTCTGGCTGGAAGACCCCGGCAAGCCCGCCGCCCGCCCCGCCCTCGCCGCGACCGACCACTGCGACCTGCTCGTGGTCGGCGGCGGCTACAGCGGACTGTGGACGGCGCTCCTCGCCAAGGAGCGCGACCCGCGGCGGGACGTGGTGCTCATCGAGGGACGGGAGGCGGGCTGGGCCGCCTCCGGTCGCAACGGCGGCTTCTGCGCCGCCTCCCTCACCCACGGCTTCGGCAACGGCCTGGCCCGGTGGCCGGACGAGCTGCCGAAGCTCGAGGAGCTCGGCGCGCGCAACCTCGACGCCATCGAGGCCGCCGTCGCCGCGTACGGCATCGACTGCGACTTCGAGCGGACCGGCGAGATCGACGTGGCCACCGAGCCCCACCAGCTCGCCGAGCTGCGGGCCACGTACGAGGAGGCCCGCCGCCTCGGCCTCGCCGACGGGCTGGAGCTCCTGGACCGGGACGCCGTGCGCGCGCACGTCGACTCCCCTTCGTTCCTCGGCGGCGTGTGGGACCGGCGCGGCGTCGCGCTCCTGCACCCGGCGAAGCTCGCCTGGGGCCTGAAGCGGGCCTGCCTGGAGGCGGGGGTGCGCGTGTACGAGAACACCCGCGGCCTCGACCTCGCCCCGGACGGCGCCGCCATGGCCGTGCGGACGCCGTACGGCCGGGTCGTCGCCCGGCAGGTCGCCCTCGGCACCAACGTCTTCCCGTCCCTGGTGCGGCGCACGCGGCTGTACACGGTGCCCGTCTACGACTACGCCCTGATGACCGAGCCGCTGACCCCGCAGCAACTGGCCTCCGTCGGCTGGCGCGGCCGGCAGGGCCTGGGGGACAGCGCCAACCAGTTCCACTACTTCCGCCTCAGCGCCGACAACCGCGTCCTGTGGGGCGGCTACGACGCGATCTACCCGTTCGGCGGGCGCGTGCGGACGGAGCTGGACCAGCGCCCCGAGACCTACCTCACCCTGGCGGAGCACTTCTTCCGCTGCTTCCCGCAGCTGGAGGGCGTGCGGTTCACGCACGCCTGGGGCGGCGCCATCGACACGTGCTCCCGCTTCTCGGCCTTCTTCGGCACGGCGCACCGCGGCCGGGTCGCGTACGCCGCCGGCTACACCGGGCTCGGCGTCGGCGCGTCCCGGTTCGGCGCGGAGGTGATGCTGGACCTGCTGTCGGGTGAGCGCACGGAGCGCACCGAGCTGGAGATGGTGCGCAGGAAGCCCCTGCCGTTCCCACCGGAGCCGTTCGCCTGGGCGGGCATCGGCGTGACGAAGTGGTCGCTGGCCCGCGCCGACGCCAACGGCGGCCGCCGCAACCTCTGGCTGCGCGCCATGGACCGCCTCGGTCTCGGCTTCGACAGCTAGCGGGTGCCGCTGGGGGCGCCGCCGGACGCTGCCGCCGGGGGCGCTCCCGGGAGTGCCGTCGGACGCTGCCGCCGGGCCCCCGGACGCCCCCGTACGCGCCGGCGCGCGCCCCGCGGGCCGGTTCACCCCTTCGTGGTGGCCGAAGCCGCGTAATGATCCCTGCCCGCCCGGCTCTCCCCGTGTGACGGCACTGCCCTGACGGGCAGTCGGCCACGGACGAGGAGGCTGCGCGATGACAGGTACGGGGGCTTCGGGCAGGCCCGGCTCGGCGGGGGCACGGGCGGCGGTGGAGTGGCTGGCGTCGGTGGCACCCGACCCCGACGCCTGCCGCTGGGAGTGGGAGCGCGACCCGCTGGGGACCGCCCTCCTCCCGGCGGGGCGGCGCTGGGACGTGCTGATCGTCCCGGGGTGGCTCGGCCACCCGGCGCTGGACGTGCTCCAACGGCTGGTGGAGCGCCCCGGCCCGGTGCTCCGCGGTTTCGGCGGCGAGCGGACGGGCTTCTTCGTCCCGGTCGGCACGGCCGCGCGGTGGGTCGGCACCGGTACGCGTGCCGCCGGCCGGGGTGCCTGGATCGCCGTGCCGCACCCGGGCCGGGTGGTGGGCGCGGCGCGCTGGCTGGTCGTGCCGGACGGCTCCGGCACGCTGACCGACCCGGCCCTGCTGGAGCTGGCGCTGCACGAGGCCGCGGGGCGCATCGCCGGTGGCGGCGGGAGGGCTTGACAACCGGATTGGTCTGGACCATGTTGTGCGCGCCGCACCCTCGACACCCCCACCCCCGGGAGCAGTTGTGGACCGCACACGTCGCCCCAGACCCCTCGCCGCCGCGCTGGCGGCCGTACTCGCGGCGGGCGTCCTCGCCGCCGCCGCGCCCACCACCCAGGCGCACCCCCGCACCCGGCCCGCGCCGGAGCAGTTCCCCACCGCCCCCGCACCGGCCCATGCCGTGCCCGCGCCCGCCGATACCGCCGCCGCGCGGGCCGGTACCGCCGCCGCGCGGGCCGGTACCGCCGCCGCGCGGGCCGAGGCCGCGCCCGCCGCCGACACCGAACTGGTCCGCAACGGCGGCTTCGAGGTCGGCCTGGACGGCTGGACCTGCTCGGCGGGGAGCGGCGCGGCGGTCGACGCGCCCGTACGCACCGGCACCCGGGCCCTGCGCGCCACCCCCGCGGGCGGCGACCACGCGCGCTGCGCCCAGACCGTCGCCGTCCGGCCCGACGCGGCGTACACGCTGAGCGGCTGGGTGCGCGGCGGCCTCGCCTACCTCGGCGCGTCCGGCACCGGCACCACCGACGTCTCCACCTGGACCCCGTCCGCCCCCGACTGGCAGAAGCTCACCACCACCTTCCGCACCGGCCCCGCCACCCGGTCGGTGACCCTGTACACCCACGGCTGGTACGGCACCGCCGCCTACCACGCCGACGACCTGTCCCTCACCGGTCCGAGCGGCGACCCGGTGCAGCTCCCCGCCGCCCCCGCCGGCCTCGCCGCCGGTACCCCCACCTCCTCCAGCGTGCCGCTCACCTGGCAGCCCTCCGCCGGCGCCACCGGCTACACCGTGTACCGCGACGGCGCGCGGGCCCTGACGGTCACCGGCACCTCTGCGACCGTCACCGGCCTCGCCGCGGCCACGTCGTACGCCTTCCAGGTGACCGCGACCAACAGCGCCGGCGAGTCCCCCCGCTCCCCGGCCGTGACCGCGCGCACGGCCGACGGAGGCACCGGCCCCGGCCCCGCGCTCCCCGCCCACGCCCTCGTCGGCTACCTCCACGCCAGTTTCGCCAACGGCTCCGGGTACACCCGCATGGCCGACGTCCCGGACTCCTGGGACGTCGTCAACCTCGCCTTCGGCGAACCCACCGCCGTCACCTCCGGCGACATCCGCTTCCGCCTCTGCCCGCGGACCGAGTGCCCGAACGTCGAGACGGAGGACGAGTTCAAGGCCGCGATCCGCGCCAAGCAGGCGGCGGGCAAGAAGGTCCTCATCTCCATCGGCGGCCAGAACGGCCAGGTCCGGCTCGCCACCGCCGCCGCCCGCGACGCCTTCGTCGCGTCCGTCGCGAAGATCATCGACGAGTACGGCCTCGACGGCCTGGACATCGACTTCGAGGGGCACTCCCTCTCGCTGGACACCGGCGACACCGACTTCCGCAACCCCACGACCCCGGTCATCGTCCACCTCGTCTCGGCGCTGCGCACGCTGAAGGCGAGGTACGGCGCGGACTTCGTCCTGACCATGGCGCCCGAGACGTTCTTCGTGCAGCTCGGCTACCAGTACTACGGCTCCGGCCCCTGGGGCGGCCAGGACCCGCGCGCCGGCGCCTACCTGCCGGTCATCCACGCGCTGCGCGACGACCTCACCCTCCTGCACGTCCAGCACTACAACTCCGGCCCCATCATGGGCCTGGACGACCAGTACCACTCCATGGGCGGAGCCGACTTCCACATCGCCCTGACCGACATGCTGCTCACCGGCTTCCCCGTGGCGCGCGACCCGGGCCGCTTCTTCCCGGCCCTGCGCCCCGAGCAGGTCGCCATCGGCCTGCCCGCCTCGCCGAACGCGGGCAACGGCCACACCCCGTCCGCCGAGGTGAACAAGGCGTTGGACTGCCTCACCAAGGGCACCGGCTGCGGCACCTACCGCACCCACGGCACCTGGCCCGGCCTGCGCGGCCTCATGACCTGGTCCGTCAACTGGGACCGCTTCAACGGCGGCGAGTTCTCCCGGAACTTCGACGCCTACCGGTGGAACTGACCGCCAGGTAGCCGCCGCCGAACAGCAGCAGGCTGCCGGCGACGTCCAGCGGCCAGTGGTACCCGCGCAGCACGAGCCCCGCGCCCGTCGCCGCCGTCAGCACCGCGGCGACGGGCAGCAGCACCCGCCGGTGCACCAGCAGCGCCGCCCCGCAGTACGCCACCAGCGCGGTCGCGGTGTGCCCCGACGGGTAGTAGCCGGTCGCCTGCGTCAGCGGCCCCGGCCGGTCGAGCAGCAGCTTCAACGGCACCACCAGGGCCGGGACGAGCGCCATCGCGGCGAGCGCGTACAGCGCCCGGCGCCGGCGCCCGCGCCACGCGGCGTACGCGGCGGCGGCGGCGAGGACGGGCAGGGCGACCGGGACGTTGCCGAGGTCGGCGCCCAGCTCGGCGAGCGGGGCGGGGCCCCGGCCGACGAGGGCGCGGCCCCACCGCTCGTCCAGCGCCGCCAGCGGGCCGTGGACGGCCACCTGCCAGGTGACCAGAAGGAAGCCGCAGAGCAGCAGGAGCGCGCAGACGAAAGCCGGCCGTCCCGGAACAGGGGGGGTTGTTCCGGGACGGCCGGGAGGACCGGTGCGCCGCTCGCCCCGGGGGGTATGGGGCGGGCGACCGTCCGATCGGTGAGGAGTGCCGGAGCCAGAGGCGCCGGCGCGGTGCGCGAGGGCACGGCCAGGGCGGAACTGGGGAGGTCCCGACCTGGATCCGCCCGCAGTCCCCTGCGAGCGGCTTTCTTCTCTCATCCGTGCCGACCGTACGCCACGGCCTGGGGGACCGACAGGCGGACCCCCAAGCCGCCATCGGCCCCCCACAGCTTCTTCACGACGTGTGCGTCCGGGCGCTCCCCGGGGCCGACGGAGCCGGCGCGGGGAGCGCCCGGAGGGGGCGCGGAGGAGCGCGTCAGATGCGGGCGTACGCGGCCTCGATGACGTCCAGACCCTCGTTGAGCAGGTCCTCGCCGATCACCAGCGGCGGCAGGAAGCGCAGCACGTTGCCGTAGGTGCCGCAGGTCAGGACGAGCACACCCTCGGCGTGGCACGCCTTGGCGAGCGCGGCGGCGGCCTCCGGGTTCGGCTCCTTGGTCGCGGCGTCCTTGACCAGCTCGATCGCGATCATGGCGCCCCGGCCGCGGATGTCACCGATGTGGCACCCGACCTTGTCGGCGAACTTCTCCTGCAGGGCGGCGAGGCGGCCCTTCATGACCTCCTCGATGCGCTTCGCCTTGGCGTTGAGGTCGAGCTCCCGCATCGTCTCGATGGAGCCGAGGGCGCCGGCGCAGGCCACCGGGTTGCCGCCGTAGGTGCCGCCGAGGCCGCCGCCGTGGACGGAGTCCATGATCTCGGCGCGGCCCGTGACGGCGGCGAGCGGCAGGCCGCCCGCGATGCCCTTGGCCGTCGTGATCAGGTCGGGGACGATGCCCTCGTCCTCACAGGCGAACCACTGGCCGGTGCGGCAGAAGCCGGACTGGATCTCGTCCGCGACGAAGACGATGCCGTTGGCGTTGGCGAACTCGACGATCGCCGGGAGGAAGCCCTTGGCCGGCTCGATGAAGCCGCCCTCGCCGAGCACCGGCTCGATGATGATCGCGGCGACGTTCTCGGCGCCGATCTGCTTGGTGATCTGGTCGATCGCCTGGGCGGCGGCCTCGGGGCCGCAGTTCTCCGGACCGGTCGGCCAGCGGTAGCCGTACGCCACCGGCACGCGGTACACCTCGGGCGCGAACGGACCGAAGCCGTGCTTGTACGGCATGTTCTTGGCGGTCAGCGCCATCGTGAGGTTCGTCCGGCCGTGGTAGCCGTGGTCGAAGACGACGACGGCCTGGCGCTTGGTGTACGAACGGGCGATCTTGACCGCGTTCTCGACGGCCTCGGCACCGCTGTTGAACAGGGCCGACTTCTTCTCGTGGTCACCGGGGGTGAGCTCGGCCAGCGCCTCGCAGACCTCCACGTACCCCTCGTACGGGGTGACCATGAAACAGGTGTGGGTGAAGTCCTGCAGCTGCGCGGACGCGCGGCGCACGACGGCCTCCGCGGAGGCGCCCACGGAGGTGACCGCGATGCCCGAGCCGAAGTCGATCAGACGGTTGCCGTCCACGTCCTCGATGACACCGCCACCCGCGCGCGCGGTGAACACCGGCAGCACGGAGCCGACGCCACCCGCGACGGAGGCGAGGCGCCGGGCCTGGAGCTCCTGCGACTTCGGGCCGGGGATGGCGGTGACGACGCGGCGCTCCTGCGGGATTTCGGTCATGCGGGGCTCCTGGGGGTGCTTGACGGCGCGATGGCTCTACTTCCTCCGGCAGGCTAGGCCCGCGCGGGGGGACGAGGCATGCGCCGTTCGGGAGTGGTGGGCCGCGCGTCGTTGTCCGTGGCGGACATAGCGCCCGGGGCGCGGTCCCCGGGTCCGCGTCGACCGGTCCCCCCGGCCGCTCCGGGCACTACATTGGCCGGTGCACGCACGCGGGCGGCCTGGCGGGTCAGGGGGCAGGGGAATCATGGACAGGGACGGTACGTCGTACGAGGCACGGGGCACCCACGCCGACCCCGGCCCGCACCCGGCTGTCCCCCCGCCGCACCCGGCGGGGGCCCCGTCACACCCGGCCGTCCCCCCGCCGCTGCCGGCCGCCCCGCCCGCGGCGCCGGCGGTCCGGGCCCCGGCGCCCTCCGGGGCCCGCCCCGGCAGCCCCGCGGCGCCGCCCGCGCCGCGCCACGCGCCCGCGGCGGCACCGTCCGTCCTCGACTGGCTGCGCACCCCGCGCCCCGAGGCGGAACCGGGGGTCTGGCGGCTGGGGCACCGGCCCCGGCCGGCGGAGGAGCCCGAGGACGTCCCGGCGCGCAGGCTCTTCGCCGGGGCGGTCATCGCGCTGCTCAGCGGCTGGCTCCTGTGGTCCCTGCTGTGGAACGGCTACCTCGGCCACTACTGGATCTGGCCGCTCGTCGTCCTCACCCCCGACTCCTGGCGCTCCGACGGGGAGACCTGGGCCACCGCCAGCGACGTGTACTACGTCCTCGTGGGCGGCGGCCTGCTCGTCTTCTTCGCCCGCGTCGGCCACGTCCCGGAGATCTGGCGCCGCTACGCCCGCCGCTCCCGCGCCCGGGCCGCCGCCGTCCCGCCGCCCCGCACCGGCGCCGACCCCGCCGACTGGCCCGAACTGCGCGACGCCGGTCTGAGCGAGGCGGCCGACCGGCTCGCCGGGGCCGTCCGCGCCGGCACCCTCGGCGACGTCGACTACGCCCGCATCCAGCGGGCATGGCAGGGCGTGCGCGCCCGCCCCGACCGGATCGCCGCGTTCACCGACGCCGTGCGCGCCCAGGGGCCGGCCGCCTGCGCCCACCCCTCCGGGGCGCGCGACCTGCCGGCCCGCACCGCCACCCACGACCTGGCCACCGGGCAGGTGCGCATCGGCACCGCCGCCGACCACCCCCGAAACCCGTACGCGCGACGAACGACGGGCGTCGCCCTGGACCCCGCCCTGCTCGGCACCTCCCTCCTCGCGGTGGGGCCCGCCGGATCAGGCAAGACCGAGCGGCTCGTGCGCCCCGTCACCGAGGGGCTGTGCCTGCAGGCGCTCGCCAACCGCGCCGCCGTCGTCGCCGTGACGGCGCAGGGATCGCCGCTCGCCCCCGACGCGGCGTTCGACGTGGTCATCCCCGTCGGCCGCCCCGGCTCCCGGTACGACCTCGACCTGTACGGCGGCGCGGACGACGCCGACGAGGCGGCCCGTACGCTCGCCGAGGCGCTCGTCGGCGACCTCGTCCCCGACAGCCGCCGCGCCGCGACGGCGCTCGCCCAGCTCATCGGCCCGCACCGCGCCGCGCACGGGCGCTTCCCCGGCGTACCGGAGCTGCGCGAGCTGCTCGGCGGCGACCCCCGGGCCCTCGCCGAGCTGCGGGCCGCCGTCGCCGGCGACCCCGCGCAGCTGCGCGAGCTGGACGCGCGCGCCCGGCAGGCCGGGCGCGGCGACGACGTCGCGGTGCTCCTCGCCGAGCGCATCGCCTTCCTGGACCGCCCCGCCTTCGCCGACTCCTTCCGCACCGACGGCGCCGGCCGCCCCTTCTCGCTGCGCGCCATCGAGCACCCGCTGCGCGTCCGCGTCGACCTGCCCGAGCGCGGCCACGCCGAGGCGTCGCGGATCGTGGCGCGGCTGCTGCTGGCCCAGTTCACGGAGGCCGCGCTCGCCCGCGCCGACCGGTCGCTCTTCGCCTGCCTGGTGCTGGACGACGCCACGGACACCGTCACCGCCGACTCCGTCCGCGCCGTGCAGCGGCTGCGCTCCGCGCACGCGGGCGTGGTGCTCGCCCTGCGCACCCTCCAGGACGTGCCGGAGCACCTGCGCGGGCCGCTGCTCGGCGCGGTCGGCTGCCGCATGGCGTTCTCCGGGCTCGCCCCGTGGGACGGCGGCAGGTTCGCCGAGGTGTGGGGGACCGAGTGGGTGCAGACCCGGGACGTCACCAACCGGCAGATCATCTCCGACGAGCCGCTGACCAAGGCGATGCACTTCATGCGCCGTCTGGTGACCGGCCGGGCGGCCACCGCGGAGGCGGTCACCGTGCGCGAGGTGGAACGGCAGCGCTGGTCGGCCTCCGAGCTGGCGCACGGGGTGCCCGCCGGGCACGCGGTGTTGTCCGTGGCGGACGTCCGGGGGGAGCACGCGCCCCCCGTCCTGGTCGACCTGCGGGGCTGACCGGCGCGCGTCGCGAGGGACACTGGTACGTCCTGGCACAATTGGAGGGAGCCGTTCATACGGGACGGCGAAATCGGCGGGGAGCGGCGGGGAACCTCGTCCGCCCCCCTCCACGCCGTCCCCCTCCTCCTCACCTCCCCGAAGGCCGGCCGGTC
Source organism: Streptomyces kanasensis (assembly GCF_043077165.1). NCBI lineage: Bacteria > Bacillati > Actinomycetota > Actinomycetes > Kitasatosporales > Streptomycetaceae > Streptomyces > Streptomyces kanasensis. The sequence continues at coordinate 65,982 of NZ_JBIBSF010000015.1, read as the reverse complement.
CCATGCCGCTCACCCTTGCCTCGCTCGTCCAGCACCCGGCGCTCAAGCTCGCCGTGCGCGCCGGCGCCGAGCGCCTCGACACCCCCGTGCGCTGGGCCCACGTCAGCGAGCTCGCCGACCCCGTCCCGTACATGGAGGGCGGCGAGCTGCTGCTCACCACCGCCATGACGCTCGACGCGACGGACGCCGAGGCCATGCGCCGCTACGTCCGCCGGCTCGCCGGGGCGGGGGTGGTCGGCGTCGGCTTCGCCGTCGGAGTGAACCACGACGAGATCCCCCAGGCGCTGCTGGACGCCGCCCACGACGAGGGCCTGCCCCTGCTGGAGGTGCCCCGCCGCACCCCCTTCCTCGCCATCTCCAAGGCGGTGTCCGCCGCGCTCGCCGCCGACCAGTACCGGGCGGTGACCGCCGGCTTCGAGGCGCAGCGGGAGCTGACCCGCGCGGCGCTCGCCGAGGGGCCCGGTGCCGTCGTGGCCCGGCTGGCCGCCCACGTCGACGGCTGGGCGGCGCTCTACGACGCCTCCGGGGCCGTCCTGGCCGCCGCCCCCGACTGGGCGGCGCGGCGGGCGGCTCGGCTCACCCCGGACGTGGAGCGGCTGCGGGAGCGGGCCGCGCCGGCCAGCACCGTCGTCGGCGGCACCGACGACCGGGTGGAGCTGCAGTCGCTCGGCACCGGCCGGCGGGTGCGCGGCGCGCTGGCGGTGGGCACGGGGGCGCCGCTCGGCACGGCGGAGCGGTACGCGGTGCACTCGGCCGTCGCCCTGCTCACCCTCACCACGGAGCGGTCGCGGTCCCTGCAGGCAGCCGAACAGCGGCTCGGCGCCGCGGTGCTCCGCATGATGCTCGCGGGGCAGCCGGACCACGCCCGGACGGTCGCCGGGGACCTGTACGGCGGGCTCCTCGACGCCCCCTTCCGGCTGCTGATCGCCGAGGCGGCCGGTGACGCCGACCCGGCCGCCGAGGCACCACTGGCCGCGTTCGCCGACGTGCTGGAGGCGGCCGCGGCCCACGCCGGAGAGGCGGTGCTGACCGTGCCGGAGGGCGACGACCGGCTGGTGGTCCTCGCCGAGGACGGGGGAGCGGTGGTGGCGGCCTGCGCCGCGTACGCGGCGAAGGAGGCCGACGAGGCCTGCGCCGTCGTCGGGCTGTCCGCGCCGGCCGGCCCGATAGCGGCCGGCACCGCCTACAAGCAGGCGGAGCAGGCCCTGTCGGTGGCCCGCCGGCGGGGGCGGGCGCTCGTCGAGCACGAGGAGCTGGCGACCGGCTCCCTGCTCCCGCTGCTCGCCGACGACGCGGTGCGGGCCTTCGCGGACGGCCTGCTGCGGGCGCTGTACGAACACGACGCGACCGGCCGCGGCGACCTCGTCGCCTCCGTCCGCGCGTGGCTCTCCCGGCACGGCCAGTGGGACGCGGCCGCCGCCGACCTCGGGGTCCACCGGCACACGCTGCGGTACCGGATGCGGCGCGTCGAGGAGATCCTCGGCCGCTCCCTGGACGACCCGGACGTCCGCATGGAGCTGTGGCTCGCCCTCAAGACCACCGGTGACCAGCCGTCCCAGCCCCCCAGGTGACCTGGCGGCCGCGCCGCAGGTGACCCCCGCGGCCCCGGCCCCGGGCGTCCTGGAGGCCCTCCTGGAGCGGAGGCGGCCCCAGGCGGTCCGAGGTGCCCCCAGGGCGTCGCGCCCCGGGCAGCTCCCCGGGGCGCCGCGTGCCGCGCGGCCCCGGAGGGCCGTGCGGGCCCGGCCCGTACGGTCGCCGGCTGCCCGAACTCGGGCAAATTCTTTGCCGATCGGCCGACCGACTCCCTAGTCTCCTGGTCATGACAACCGCGCGCATCAGCGGCAGCGTCTGGGCCGCGCTGGCGATCGTGTACCTCGTGTGGGGCTCCACCTACCTCGGCATCCGCGTCGTCGTGGAGACCCTGCCGCCCTTCCTCTCCGCCGGGGCGCGCTTCGTCGTCGCCGGCCTCCTCCTCGCCGCGCTGCTCGTCTGGCGCCACGGCCCGTCCGTCCTGCGGGTGACCCGGGCGCAGCTCGCCTCCGCCGCCGTCGTCGGCGTGCTGCTGCTCCTCGGCGGCAACGGCCTCGTCGTGCTCGCCGAGACCTCCGTGCCGTCCGGCCTCGCCGCCCTGCTCGTCGCCGTCATGCCGGCCTGGGTGGTCGTCCTGCGCACCGTCTTCGGCGAACGCCCCGGGGCCGGCGCGTACGCCGGCGTGCTCCTCGGCCTCGCCGGGCTCGCCGTCCTGACCCTGCCGGGACTCAGCGGCGACGTGCACCTGGGCGGTGTCCTCACGGTCGTCGCCGCCACCCTCATGTGGTCCGCCGGCTCCTTCTCCTCCGCCCGCATCCCGATGCCCCGCAACCCGTTCACCGCGAGCGCGTACGAGATGATGGCCGGCGGACTCGCCTGCGCCCTGGTCGGCCTGGCCCGCGGCGAGCAGCGCGGCCTCGACCTGTCGGAGGTCTCCACCCGCTCCTGGGCCGCCCTCGCCTACCTCGTCGTCTTCGGCTCGCTGATCGCCTTCACCGCGTACGCCTGGCTCCTCCAGACCGCCCCGCTCTCCCTCGTCGCCACCTACGCCTACGTCAACCCCGTCGTCGCCGTCCTCCTCGGTTGGCTGGTCCTCGACGAGGCCCTGACCTGGCCCATCGCCGTGGGCGGCGCCGTCGTCGTGGCGGGCGTGTGGCAGATCGTCCGCGCCGAACGCGGCGGCCCACCTGCCGAAGCGGCGGACCCGACACCCCGACCACTCCACGACGGACAAGCCCCCGGCCCCTCCACCCGGCCTACGGTGTCCCCTGAGCGCAAGCGCCTGCGCTGAACACCCCCAACTACTGCGAAGGGCCGGGACCGCGATGACCGCCACCCACGCCTTCTGGCTCGCCGGCCGCGAGGCCACCGGCGAGACCACCTTCGACGTCACCTCCCCCTGGGACGGCCACCTCGTCGGCCGGGTGAGCGTGCCCACCGAGGCCCAGGTCGAAGAGGCCGTGGCCGCGGCGCACGCCGTCGTCGACGAGTTCGCCGCGACCCCCGCGCACGTCCGCGCGGCCGCCCTCGACCACGTGTCGAAGCGGCTCGCCGAGCGCACCGAGGAGATCGCCCGGCTGATCTCCGCCGAGAACGGCAAGCCGATCAAGTGGGCCCGCGGCGAGGTCGGCCGCGCCGTCTCCGTCTTCCGCTTCGCCGCCGAGGAGGCCCGGCGCTTCAACGGCGGCGAGGCCCAGCGCCTCGACACCGACGCCGGCGGCACCGGCCGCCTCGCCCTGACCCGCCGCTTCCCCAAGGGCGTCGTCCTCGGCATCGCGCCGTTCAACTTCCCGCTGAACCTCTGCGCCCACAAGGTCGCCCCGGCCCTCGCCGTCGGCGCGCCCATCATCCTCAAGCCCGCCCCGGCCACCCCGCTCTCCGCGCTCGTCCTCGGCGAGCTGCTGGCCGAGACGGACCTGCCCGCCGGCTCCTGGTCCGTCCTGCCGGTCGCCAACGACCGCATGCCCGCCCTCGTCCAGGACGAGCGCCTGCCGGTCATCTCCTTCACCGGCTCCGACACGGTCGGCTACGCCATCCAGCGGTCCGTGCCGCACAAGCACTGCACGCTGGAGCTGGGCGGCAACGCCGCGGCCGTCGTCCTCGCCGACTGGTCCTCGGAGGAGGACCTGGACTGGGCGGCGGGCCGCATCGCCACCTTCTCCAACTACCAGGCCGGCCAGTCCTGCATCTCCGTGCAGCGCGTCATCGCCGACGCCGCCGTGTACGACCGGCTCGTCGCCAAGGTCGTCGCCGCCGTCGAGGCGCAGGGCACCGGCGACCCGACCGACGAGTCCACCGACGTCGGCCCGCTGGTCAGCGAGGACGCTGCCCGGCGCGTCGAGTCCTGGGTCGACGAGGCCGTCGCCGCCGGCGCGACCCTCCTCACCGGCGGCAAGCGCGAGGGCGCGAGCTACGCCCCGACCGTGCTGGCCGACCTCCCGGCCGACACGACCCTCGCCCGCGAGGAGGTCTTCGGCCCCGTCCTGACCCTCCACCGGGTGGAGGGCGAGGCCGCCGCGTTCGCCGCGGTCAACGACTCCAAGTTCGGCCTCCAGGCCGGCGTCTTCACGCACGACATGCAGACCGCCTTCCGCGCCCACCGGGCGCTGGAGGTCGGCGGCGTGATCGTCGGTGACGTCCCGTCGTACCGCGCCGACCAGATGCCCTACGGCGGCGTCAAGCAGTCCGGCGTCGGCCGCGAGGGCGTGGCCTACGCGATGGACGACTACACGTACGAGCGGGTGCTGGTCCTCACGGGCCTGGCCCTGTAGGTCACCCGCTCGGCCGAGCCGGCGGTCGGAGCCCACTGTGCGGGGGCTCCGGCCGCCTTTTTCGCGTCCGGTGGCCGGGCGGACACCCGGGCCGGGCGCGGGGCTGCGCGATGCGGCGGCTCCCCCCCCGGACGATCACGGACCGTGGCCGCCGTCTCCGTCAGCCCGGCGGTCCTGGGAGTAGCTTGGGGAGAAGCCCCTTGAAGGAGGGCGATCCGATGCCGTGGTTCGTGTGGCTGCTCGCCGCCGGGGCGCTGGGTGCCGCGGAGTTCTTCACCCTGACGCTGGTCTTCGGGTTGCTGGCGGGCGCCGCGCTGGTCGCCGCCGTGGTCGCCGGTGTGGGCATCGGTGTCCTCGGCCAGCTGATCGCCTTCGGAGTGGCAGCGGCAGCGGGTCTCGCCCTCGTCCGTCCCCTCGCCCTGCGGCTCACGGCACAGCAGTCCGTCACGCGCGAGGGCAGCGACGCGCTGATCGGCAAGCGGGCGGAGGTCGTGCAGGAGGTCACCGCGACCCGCGGCCTGGTCAAGCTCTCCGGCGAGGAGTGGTCCGCCCGAGCCCTCGACGAAAGCCATGTGATCCCGGTGGGGGCGCTGGTGGACGTCATGGAGATCGAAGGCGCCACGGCCGTCGTCTATCCCCGAGAGCTCCTTCCATGAACGGCTGAACCCGGCAGTGGAGGCACCGTGGACCCCGTGGTCATCCCCATCCTCGTGGCGGCGATCGTCGTCGTCTTCCTCGTGGCCTCCAGCGTGCGGATCGTCCCGCAGGCGCGCCGCTACAACATCGAGAGGTTCGGCCGCTACCGCCGGACGCTCCAGCCCGGCCTGAACCTGGTCCTGCCGGTGGCGGACCGCGTCAACACCAAACTCGACGTGCGCGAGCAGGTCTACTCGTCCGACCCCAGGCCGGTGATCACCGAGGACAACCTCGTGGTGAACATCGACACCGTGCTCTACTACCAGATCACCGACCCGCGGGCGGCGGCCTACGAGGTCGCCGACTACCTGCAGGCGATCGACCAGCTCACCGTCACCACGCTGCGCAACGTCATCGGCAGCATGGACCTGGAGGAGACGCTGACCTCCCGTGAGGAGATCAACTCGCGGCTCCGCGCCGTCCTCGACGACGCCACCGGCAAGTGGGGCATCCGGGTCAACCGCGTCGAGATCAAGGCCATCGACCCACCGCACACCATCAAGGAGGCGATGGAGAAGCAGATGCGGGCGGAGCGTGACAAGCGCGCGGCCATCCTGCACGCCGAAGGCGAGCGACAAGCCAAGATCCTCACCGCGGAAGGCACGAAGCAGAAGGACATCCTGGAGGCGCAGGGCACGCAGCAGGCCATGATCCTGCGGGCGGACGGCGAGGCGAAGGCGGTGGAGCTCGTCTTCCAGGCCGTCCATCGCAACAACGCCGACGCGAAGGTCCTGGCCTACAAGTACCTCGAGACGCTCCCGCACCTGGCGAGCAGCGACAACAACACGTTCTGGGTGATCCCCGGGGAGCTGACCGAGGCGATCCGAACCGTCACCGGCGCGTTCGGTGACCGGTCGGCGGCGGGCCCTGCCCAGCCCGCACGAAGTGGGGGAGCAGTGACCGCCGACACCGACGGCACCTCGGACGAAGGGCTGCCTCCGGCGCTGGAGGCGGGCCCGGCGGTCACGTTCGACGCCGCCACGGCTGCCCACGAGGCCGTGAAGCAGGCCGACGCCGCCGTGAGCGACGCCAAGGCGGAGGCGGCGGCCGCGAAGTCGCCCCAGGCGCCGGGCCGGGGGCGGATGTCCGCCGACTGAGCCCGGCTGCACGGCGGGATGCGTGCGGACGGGTGAACATGCGGGCGGATGTACTCGGCATTCGCGCGGGCCAGTGGAGCCCGGCAGGTCGCGGACGGGGCGGGGAAGCCGCGGTGCGGGGGCTCCGGCCGCCTTTTCGTACCCCTCGCCATCGGGTAATACGGTCGGGTAGCACCGTCCGGCACGCCCACCGGACGGCCGCCCCCGAACGCGGTGAGGTGAGCCCCCATGTCCGGCCCACACCACGAGCCCAAGGTCTCCGAACGCGAGGCCCGCCAGGTCGCCGAGGCCGCCCGCCAGCAGGACTGGCACAAGCCCAGCTTCGCCAAGGAGCTGTTCCTCGGCCGCTTCCGGCTCGACCTGGTCCACCCGCACCCCATGCCGCCCGCCGAGGACGCCCAGCGGGGCGAGGAGTTCCTCGCCAAGCTGCGCGACTTCTGCGAGACGAAGATCGACGGCGCCCTGATCGAGCGCGAGGCCCGCATTCCCGACGCCGTCGTCGACGGCCTCAAGGAGCTCGGCGCGCTCGGCATGAAGATCGACACCAAGTACGGCGGCCTCGGTCTCACCCAGGTGTACTACAACAAGGCCCTCGCCCTCGTCGGGTCCGTCAGCCCCGCCGTCGGCGCCCTGCTCTCGGCACACCAGTCGATCGGCCTACCGCAGCCGCTCAAACAGTTCGGCACGCCGGAGCAGAAGGAGACGTACCTCCCGCGCCTGGCCCGCACCGACCTCTCCGCCTTCCTCCTCACCGAGCCCGACGTCGGCTCCGACCCCGCCCGCCTGGCCACCACCGCCGTGCCCGACGGCGACGCGTACGTCATCGACGGCGTGAAGCTGTGGACCACCAACGGCGTCGTCGCCGACCTGATGGTCGTCATGGCCCGCGTCCCGAGGTCCGAGGGCCACAAGGGCGGCATCACGGCGTTCATCGTCGAGGCCGGCTCCGAGGGCGTCACCGTCGAGCACCGCAACGCCTTCATGGGCCTGCGCGGCCTGGAGAACGGCGTCACCCGCTTCCACCGGGTCCGCGTCCCCGCCGCCAACCGCATCGGCCCCGAGGGCGCCGGCCTGAAGATCGCCCTCACCACCCTGAACACCGGGCGCCTCTCCCTGCCCGCGATGTGCGTGGGCGCCGGCAAGTGGTGCCTGAAGATCGCCCGCGAGTGGTCCTCCGTGCGCGAGCAGTGGGGCAAGCCGGTCGCCCGGCACGAGGCCGTCGGCGCGAAGATCTCCTTCATCGCCGCCACCACCTTCGCCCTGGAGGCCGTCGTCGACCTCGCCAGCCAGATGGCCGACGAGGACCGCAACGACATCCGCATCGAAGCCGCCCTCGCCAAGCTGTACGGCTCCGAGATGGCCTGGCTCATCGCCGACGAGCTCGTCCAGATCCGCGGCGGCCGCGGCTACGAGACCGCCGAGTCCCTGGCCGCCCGGGGCGAACGCGCGGTCCCCGCCGAACAGCTCCTGCGCGACCTGCGCATCAACCGGATCTTCGAGGGCTCGACGGAGATCATGCACCTGCTGATCGCCCGCGAGGCCGTCGACGCCCACCTCGCCGTCGCCGGCGACATCATCGACCCCGACAAGACCCTCGGTGACAAGGCCAGGGCGGGCGCCCAGGCCGGCGTCTTCTACGCCCGCTGGCTGCCCAAGCTCGTCACGGGACCGGGCCGGCTGCCCGGTGCGTACGGCGAGTTCCGCCACACGGGTCACGCCGACCTCTCCACCCACCTGCGCTACGTCGAGCGCACCTCCCGCAAGCTGGCCCGCTCCACCTTCTACGCGATGTCCCGCTGGCAGGGCCGCATGGAGACGAAGCAGGGCTTCCTCGGGCGCGTCGTCGACATCGGCGCCGAACTGTTCGCCATGAGCGCCGCCTGCGTGCGCGCCGAACTGCTGCGCACCACCGGCGACGACGGACGCGCGGCGTACGAGCTGGCCGACGCCTTCTGCCGCCAGTCCCGGCTGCGGGTGGAGGAGCTCTTCGGCCGGCTGTGGGCCAACACCGACGACCTGGACGGCCGGATCGTCAAGGGCGTCCTCGCCGGCCGGTACACCTGGCTGGAGGAGGGCGTCCTCGACCCCAGCGGTGACGGCCCGTGGATCGCCGACGCCACCCCCGGCCCGTCGACCCGGGAGAACGTCCACCGCCCCATCCGCTGACGGGGCGCGGGCGCGGCGTGCGGTGCGCCGCCGGGCGGGTGCGCGGCACCAGCCCGGCGGACCGGCGCGCGGGGCGCCGGGACCGTCAGATGTCGATGACCCGGTAGGCGATGGTGTAGACGCCGCCGGACCCCTCCAACGAGCGGTACTGGGTCTCGGCGCCCGCCTCGCTGCCGGTGACGAGCGTCGAGCCCAGCTTGTCGTCGCTGCTCGTCGTGTCGTCGTCCCACAGCGTCATGGTGCGGGCCTGCTGCTTGCCGAGGACGAGGGCGGCGTTGCCGTTCCCGTCGGTCATCGACCGCACGTAACCCGGGCCCATCGTCTGGTACTTGAGGCTCCCGGGCCACACCTTGACGGCGTTGCCGTTGGCGTCGGTGACCTTCAGGTAGGCCTCGTCGTGATCGCCCTCGCTCTGCTGGTGGCAGGTCAGCTGCAGCAGCTCGATGCGGACGTAGTCGACCGGCTCGGCCTGTGCGGTCCCGGCGAAGCCGGCGACGCCGGCGAGCGAGACGAGGGCGGCCGCGGCCACTCGAACGATTCCACGCATGGTTGGTTCCCCCTCCGGTGTGGTGGCCCCGCGTCGTCCCGCGGGGCCCGTGCCTTCCCCCGGCACGCCTCCACCCTGCCCGCCGCCACCGCCCCGGCTCCACGCGCGTTCCACTCAGCGGAACGCGGCCGGACGCGCCCTCACGGCCGCACCTCGATCCCCGACCGGACCAGCGCGCGGGTGACGGCGGCGGACGCCTCGGCGACCCGGCCCGCCACCACCTCCAGCCGCTGCCCCGCCTCGACCATCGCGGCCACCGCCCCCACCACGGTCCCCGACGGGGACCGCACCGGCAGGGCGGCGCAGCAGACCCCCGCCACCACCTCCTCCCGGTCCAGGACGGCGCCGCCACGCACCGGGCCGCGCAACGCCTTGCCCAGCGCCGTGTCCAGCGCGAACGCCCCGCCGTCACGGACCGGCACCAGCGGCTCCACCCGGCCCGGGACCGAGCACACCGTCAGGGCCCGGTCCTCACGCAGCACCGACAGCAGCACGCTCCCTCCCGTGGCGGCCCGCAACCGGTGCAGCGGCAGGCGCCCCGCCGCCCGCAGCCCCGGGTGCGGCTGCCACGCCTGGCCGAGCCGGTACAGCTGGGCGCCCAGCCGGTAGCGCAGACCGCGGCGCTCGACGGCCTGAAGGGCCACCAACTGCTCCAGCAACCGGTGCGCCGTGCTCTTCGGCAGGCCGCACGCGACCGCCAGCTCGGTCACCCCCGCCTCGTCGCCGTGCTGCCGCAGGGCCTCCAGCAGGGCGAACGCCCCCTCCAGCACCCCGCGTCCCCCGCCCGTCGTCCCCGCGCGTACGGCTGTCTCCATGGCATCCCCCCGGATGGCGTGACCCGGCCGCGTCCCCCGAACAGCCGCGCGGCCCCGGCCCTGGTGTCCGCGGACATGTTCCCCGGACCGGCGCGCCGAGTGAAGCGGTTCCGACGTGTCGCCCCGCACCACCTGCGCGGCGACGGTGCCGCGACACCCCCGTGCGGCGCCTCCCACCGGGCGCCGACCACCACCTGAGGCGTCCGGCGCCCCTCCCGCCCCGCCCGGCAGGAGGGGGCGCCGTGACCGTCACCGTCATACCGGCTCCGGGTCCGTCACGGCCCGCGCACTGTTCCCGGCCGCCGCGGCCGACGGCACCGCCACCTCATGCGCCCCTCGCCTCCGAGGGGTTCGCCGCGGGTCTGACCGCCCGCGGCTACGCGGTGGAGCGGACCCCCGGCGCCTGGCACGTCACCGGCGGCCCGACATGCCCCGCCGCCTCGGCCGACGTCCACCGCCGCGACCGCGCCACCCGGGCCCGGTTCCCGCCCACGCACGCCGCCGCCGGCCACGGGGACTTCGACCGTCCGGCCGACCCGGCTACCGCGCCACCAAGGCGTTCGCCCGGTTCCGCGACGCCGGGGAGGGCCCCCGCGACGCCGGGGAGGGCACCGCCCCCGACGCCACCCGCGACGGGGCGCGGGACGGAGCGGAGGACGGAGCGGAGTGGGACCCTCCGGGGGATGCCGCCGGGGGACCCGGTCAAACGCCGGGGCGGATGCGGCAAGAATGGGGGGCATGAGCGACAGTCCAGCACCCCTCGCCGACCCGCACATCGCCTTCGATCCGGCCGAAGGCCGCCGGGACGTCGTCGTCCTCGGCTCCACGGGGTCCATCGGTACCCAGGCCATCGACCTGGCCCTGCGCAACCCCGACCGGTTCCGCGTGACCGCGCTGTCCGCCGCGGGCGGCAGGGTCGGCCTCCTCGCCGAGCAGGCGCACCGGCTGCGGGTCCGCACGGTGGCCGTGGCCCGCGAGGACGCGGTCCCCGCGCTGCGGGAGGCGCTGCGGGCGCTGTACGGCTCCGAGCCGCTGCCGGAGATCGTCGCGGGGCCGGACGCCGCCACCCAGCTCGCGGCCTCCGACTGCCACACCGTGCTCAACGGCGTCACCGGCTCCATCGGCCTGGCGCCGACGCTCGCCGCGCTCCGGGCGGGCCGCACCCTGGCCCTCGCCAACAAGGAGTCCCTCATCGTCGGCGGCCCGCTGGTGAAGGCCCTCGCGAAGCCGGGCCAGATCATCCCGGTCGACTCCGAGCACGCCGCGCTCTTCCAGGCGCTGGCCGCCGGTACCCGCGCGGACGTCCGCAAGCTCGTCGTCACCGCCTCCGGGGGCCCCTTCCGCGGCCGCACCCGCGCCGAGCTGGCCGGCGTCACCCGCGACGACGCGCTGGCCCACCCCACCTGGGCGATGGGCCCGGTGATCACCGTCAACAGCGCCACGCTCGTCAACAAGGGCCTGGAGGTCATCGAGGCCCACCTGCTCTACGACATCCCCTTCGACCGCATCGAGGTCGTCGTCCACCCCCAGTCGTACGTGCACTCGATGGTGGAGTTCACCGACGGCTCCACCCTCGCCCAGGCCACGCCGCCCGACATGCGCGGCCCCATCGCGATCGGCCTCGGCTGGCCCCAGCGCGTCCCCGACGCGGCCCCCGCCTTCGACTGGTCCACGGCGTCCACCTGGGAGTTCTTCCCGCTCGACACCGAGGCGTTCCCGTCCGTCGGCCTCGCCCGGCACGTCGGGGAGCTCGGCGGCACCGCCCCGGCCGTCTTCAACGCCGCCAACGAGGAGTGCGTCGACGCCTTCCTCGCCGGCCGGCTCCCCTTCACCGGCATCATGGACACGGTCACCGAGGTCGTCGCCGAGCACGGCGCGCCCGCCACGGGAACCCCGCTGACGGTCACGGACGTCCTGGAAGCGGAGACGTGGGCCCGTGCGAGGGCCCGGGAACTGGCGGCGAAGGCCGCCGGGACGACGGTGGAGGTCGGCGCATGACGGTTCTTCTCACGGTCCTCGGCATCGTGCTGTTCGCCGTGGGGCTGCTGTTCTCCATCGCCTGGCACGAGCTCGGCCACCTCTCCACGGCCAAGCTGTTCGGCATCCGCGTGCCCCAGTACATGGTCGGCTTCGGCCCCACCCTGTGGTCGCGGAACAAGGGCGAGACGGAGTACGGCATCAAGGCCATCCCGATGGGCGGCTACATCCGCATGATCGGGATGTTCCCGCCCGGCGCGGACGGCCGTGTCGAGGCCCGCTCGACCTCCCCCTGGCGCGGCATGATCGAGGACGCCCGCTCCGCGGCGTACGAGGAGCTGCGCCCCGGCGACGAGGACCGGCTCTTCTACACGCGCAAGCCGTGGAAGCGCGTCATCGTCATGTTCGCCGGCCCGTTCATGAACCTCGTCCTCGCCGTCGCGATCTTCCTCGGCGTCGCCATGTCCTTCGGCTTCGCGACCCAGACCACCGAGGTCGCCGGCGTGCAGAAGTGCGTCATCGCCCAGAGCGAGGAGCGCGACACCTGCGCCTCCGGCGACCGGCCCTCCCCGGCCCACGCCGCCGGGCTGCGCCAGGGCGACCGCATCGTGGCCTTCGACGGCGAGCCCGTCGCCGACTGGGCCGAGCTGTCCGCCCGCATCCGCGACACCATCGGCCCCGCCACCGTCACCGTGGAGCGCGACGGGCAGCGGCTCGACCTGCACCCCACGCTCGAGAAGAACCTCGTGGTGCGCAAGGACGCCGACGGCGAGGCCGTCCCCGGCCAGTACGTCGCCGCCGGCTACCTCGGCTTCGCCGCCAAGACGGAGATCGTCCCGCTCGGCTTCGGCGAGTCGGTGGACCGCATGGGCGACATGATCGAGGACGGCGTCCACGCCGTGATCGCGCTCCCCGGCAAGATCCCCGACCTGTGGAACGCGACGTTCGGCGACGGCGAGCGCAAGGCCGACTCCCCGGTCGGGATCGTGGGCGCCGCCCGCATCAGCGGTGAGGTGATGAACCTCGACGTGCCGACGCAGAACATCGTCGCGTCCTTCCTGCTGGTGCTGGCGACCTTCAACCTCTCGCTGTTCCTCTTCAACATGCTGCCCCTGCTCCCCCTGGACGGCGGCCACATCGCCGGCGCCCTGTGGGAGTCCGTGCGCCGTCACGTCGCGCGGCTCTTCCGGCGCCCCGACCCGGGCCCGTTCGACGTCGCGAAGCTCATGCCGGTCGCGTACGTCGTCGCCGGCGTCTTCATCTGCTTCACGGTGCTCGTGCTGCTCGCCGACATCGTGAACCCGGTGAAGATCTCCTAGGGAGTGCCTCGTCCGGTCGGACCGGACCGGGGTGCCCGCCGGGCGCCCCGGGTCCGACCGGCTCGGCAGGGCACTGCCTTGGCACCCCGCCGGGTGTCCGGCCGTCGACGGACGGGCGGACGGCGGGTGCACGGCCGGGCGCGGGGGGCGCGCCCGGCCGCCCGCCACCCGGAGGCGCGCCCCGCCGCGATGTGCTGGCGGCAGTACGCCACCTGTAATCTCGAAGCCCTGGAGCCCGCCGATACGGGACCTCGATCCACACCTTGGGGTTGCACAGCAGATGACCGCGATTTCTCTCGGCATGCCGTCCGTTCCGACCAAGCTGGCCGACCGCCGGGTCAGCCGCAAGATCCAGGTCGGCTCGGTGGCCGTCGGCGGCGACGCACCCGTGTCGGTGCAGTCCATGACCACCACCCGGACCTCCGACATCGGCGCCACGCTCCAGCAGATCGCCGAGCTGACCGCCTCCGGCTGCCAGATCGTCCGCGTGGCCTGCCCCACGCAGGACGACGCCGACGCCCTCGCCACCATCGCGAAGAAGTCGCAGATCCCGGTCATCGCGGACATCCACTTCCAGCCCAAGTACGTCTTCGCCGCCATCGACGCCGGCTGCGCGGCCGTCCGGGTCAACCCCGGCAACATCAAGCAGTTCGACGACCAGGTCAAGGAGATCGCCAAGGCGGCCCGCGAGACCGGCACCCCGATCCGCATCGGCGTCAACGCCGGCTCCCTCGACCGCCGGCTCCTCCAGAAGTACGGCAAGGCCACCCCCGAGGCGCTCGTCGAGTCCGCCCTGTGGGAGGCGTCCCTCTTCGAGGAGCACGACTTCCGCGACATCAAGATCTCGGTCAAGCACAACGACCCGGTCGTGATGGTCAACGCCTACCGTCAGCTCGCCGCCCAGTGCGACTACCCGCTGCACCTCGGCGTCACCGAGGCCGGTCCCGCCTTCCAGGGCACCATCAAGTCCGCGGTCGCCTTCGGCGCACTGCTGTCCGAGGGCATCGGCGACACCATCCGCGTCTCCCTCTCCGCGCCCCCGGCGGAGGAGGTCAAGGTCGGCATCCAGATCCTGGAGTCCCTCAACCTCCGCCAGCGCCGCCTGGAGATCGTCTCCTGCCCGTCCTGCGGCCGCGCCCAGGTCGACGTGTACAAGCTCGCCGACGAGGTCACCGCCGGTCTGGAGGGCATGGAGGTGCCGCTGCGCGTCGCCGTCATGGGCTGCGTCGTCAACGGCCCGGGCGAGGCCCGCGAGGCGGACCTCGGCGTCGCCTCCGGCAACGGCAAAGGCCAGATCTTCGTCAAGGGCGAGGTCATCAAGACCGTCCCCGAGTCGAAGATCGTGGAGACGCTCATCGAGGAGGCGATGAAGATCGCCGAGCAGATGGAGAAGGACGGCGTGCCGTCCGGCGAGCCCGAGGTCTCCATCAGCTGACCCCCGCCGCCCCGGGCCCGGGCCGTTGCGGTGCGGGCCGTCATCGGCCCGGCCCGTCCGCGGACCGAGCCGCCGTCCACGGCCCCGGGGCGCCGTCCCGGGACCGTGGACGGCGCCCGGCAACCGGCACACCGGCCCGGCCCGGCGCGGGGCAACGGGCCCAGGGGCCCGCCCGGAACCGCCGGCACGCGCGCCCGCGCGAGGGCAGCCGGGGCGCGGGGTCCGCGCGCGGCGTCACCGGCCCGCCGACGTCCCCCGGAGGGCCGCCGGCATTCCCCCGCCCGCGGGCCCGTTACGGCGCCGGAGCGCCGGGTACAGTGCGGTGACCGACAGACCCACTGGTGAGGCCCCCTCGTGTTGACGCACACCACCACCCGGGTCCTCGAGCCCGGGGACCTCGGCGCCGCGCTCGCCGTCCTGGAGAGCGACCCGGTCGCCAACGCGTTCGTCACCGCCCGCGTCCAGGCCGCCGGCCTCGACCCGTGGCGCCTCGGCGGCGAGATGTGGGGCTGGTACTCCGAGGGGCGGTTGCGCTCCCTGTGCTACGCCGGCGCCAACCTCGTCCCCATCTGCGCCACCCCCGAGGCCGTCCGCGCCTTCGCCGACCGCGCCCGCCGCTCCGGGCGGCGCTGCTCCTCGATCGTCGGGCCCGCGGAGGCCACCGCCGAGCTGTGGCGGCTGCTCGAACCCAGCTGGGGCCCGGCGCGCGACGTGCGCCCGCGCCAGCCGCTCATGGTCACCGAGCGGCCCGCCCCGGACGTCGAACCCGACCCGCTGGTCCGCCGCGTCCGCAGGGACGAGATGGACCTGATCATGCCGGCCTGCGTGGCGATGTTCACCGAGGAGGTCGGCGTCTCGCCCATGGCCGGGGACGGCGGACTGCTCTACCAGGCGCGCGTCGCCGAACTGGTCACCGCCGGCCGCTCCTTCGCCCGCTTCGAGGACGACCGCGTCGTCTTCAAGGCCGAGATCGGCGCGGCCACGCCCCGCGCCTGCCAGATCCAGGGCGTGTGGGTCGACCCCGAGTACCGCGGCCGCGGCCTGTCCGAGATCGGCATGGCGGCCGTCCTGCGCCACGCCCTCGCCGACGTCGCCCCCGTCGTCAGCCTGTACGTCAACGACTACAACGCCCCCGCCCGCGCCGCCTACCGCCGGGTCGGCTTCCGCGAGGTGGGCGCGTTCATGAGCGTGCTCTTCTGACCGGACCGTCCCTCCCCACCGCGCCCTTCCGGTTGCGCTGTCCGGACGGCGGCCCGGCGACGTAGGGTTCGACCATGGATGACGCCGTGGTGGTCGGACCGCTCGACCTCGTCGCACGGGTGGACGACGCGCTGGCCGTGCAGGCCGTCGCCTTCGGCCTGAGCGCGGGCGAGGTCGCCGTGCGCCGCCACATCGTGGTCCGGCACATGGCCTGCCGCGGCGCCCGCGCGTACGGCGCGACCACCCCGTCCGGCCGTCTCGTCGGCTTCGTGTACGGGATGCCCAACGACCGCGTCCACTGGTGGTCGACGGTCGTCCAGCCCTACCTGGTCCGCGAGGGCGGCGAGTTCTGGCTCGACGACGCCTTCGTCATCACCGAACTGCACGTCCACCCCGACTTCCAGGGCCGGGGCATCGGCACGGAGCTGATCACCACCATCACCGGTACGGCCGACGAGCCCCGCTCCATCCTCTCCGCCATCGACGTCGAGAGCCCCGCCCGCCGGCTCTACCGCTCCCTGGGCTACACGGACCTCGCCCGCCAGGTCCACTTCCCCAGCGCGGCACGGCCGTACGCGGTGATGGGCGCCCGGCTGCCGCTGCGCCTGCGCTGAGCGCGGGGCTGGTCGCGCCGGTGCGGCGGGGGAGCGGCCCGGCCCGGCCGGGACCCGTGCGGACACGGCGCACCGGACCAACTGATTTCCGCCCGCCGGGGCCGCCCGGCTAACCTCCTGCCCATCACACTTTTGACCGCAGGAGAGAGTTCCCCATGGCCCAGGTCCAGCGCATGTCCCGGTTGATGGTCAAGACACTGCGCGACGACCCGGCGGACGCCGAGACGCTCAGCCACAAGCTGCTCGTCCGCGCCGGCTACGTCCGCCGCAACGCCGCGGGCATCTGGTCCTGGCTGCCGCTGGGCAAGAAGGTCCTGGAGAACGTCGCCCGCGTCGTGCGCGAGGAGATGGACGCCATCGGCGCCCAGGAGGTCCTGCTGCCCGCGCTGCTGCCGAAGGAGCCGTACGAGGCGACCGGCCGCTGGGACGAGTACGGCGCGGAGCTGTTCCGCCTCCAGGACCGCAAGGGCGCCGACTACCTCCTCGGCCCCACGCACGAGGAGATCTTCACCCAGCTGGTCAAGGACCAGTGCACGTCCTACAAGGACCTGCCGGTGATCCTCTACCAGATCCAGACGAAGTACCGCGACGAGGCCCGTCCGCGCTCGGGCATCCTGCGCGGCCGCGAGTTCCAGATGAAGGACTCGTACTCCTTCGACACCACCGACGAGGGTCTGGCCGAGTCCTACCGCCTCCACCGCGAGGCGTACGTGCGGATCTTCGAGCGCCTCGGCCTGAGGCACAAGATCGTCTCCGCGGTGTCCGGCGCCATGGGCGGCTCGGCGTCGGAGGAGTTCCTGGCCCCCGCCGCGGCGGGCGAGGACACCTTCGTCCACTGCCCGTCCTGTGACTACGCCGCCAACACCGAGGCCGTGACCTTCGCGGGCGGCGAGCCGGCCGACGGCTCGGCGCACGGCCCCGTCGAGGAGCTCGACACCCCGGACACGCCGACCATCGAGACCCTCGCCGAGCACCTGGGCGTGCCGGCGTCGGCGACGCTGAAGAACCTGCTGGTGAAGGTGGACGGCGAGATCGTGGCCGTGGGCGTGCCCGGCGACCGCGAGGTCGACCTCGGCAAGCTGGAGGACCACCTCGCCCCGGCCGTCGTCGAGATGGTCACCGCCGAGGACTTCACGGGCCGCCCCGACCTGGTCCGCGGCTACGTCGGCCCGCAGGGGCTGGACAAGGTCCGGTACCTCGCCGACCCGCGCGTCGCCCCCGGCACGGCCTGGGTCACCGGTGCCAACAAGCCCGACACGCACGCGAGGAACGTCGTCGTCGGGCGGGACTTCGAGGTCGACCAGTACCTGGACGTCGTCGTGGTCGAGGACGGCGACCCCTGCCCGCAGTGCGGCGCCGGCCTGAAGCTGGACCGTGCCATCGAGATCGGCCACATCTTCCAGCTCGGCCGCAAGTACACCGACGCCTTCCAGCTGGACGTCCTCGGCCAGAACGGCAAGCCGGTCCGCGTCACCATGGGCTCGTACGGCGTCGGCGTCTCCCGCGCGGTGGCGGCCCTCGCCGAGCAGACCGCCGACGACAAGGGCCTGTGCTGGCCCCGGGAGATCGCCCCGGCCGACGTCCACGTCGTCGCCGCCGGCAAGGCCCTCCAGACCGAGCTGGCCCTGGAGGTCTCCGAGAAGCTCGGCGAGGCCGGGCTGCGCGTCCTCGTCGACGACCGCGCCGGGGTGTCGCCGGGCGTGAAGTTCACCGACGCCGAGCTGCTGGGCGTGCCGCAGATCCTCGTCGCCGGCCGCCGCTCGGGCGAGGGCGTCGTCGAGCTCAAGGACCGCCGCACCGGTGAGCGCGAGGAGCTGACGGTCGAGGAGGCCCTGGCCCGCCTCACGGCCTGACCTCCCGCCCTCCCGGGCGGGTGATGCGCCCGCCGTCGCGGGAGCGCACGACGACCGCCGCTGCGCCGCCCCCCGGGGGCGGCGCAGCGGCGTCGTGGGGTCCGGGCCCGGCCGGCAGGGGGCAACCCGCCGCGCGGCCTCGCTGTGCCTCCGTCGGGGCGCCCACCGGCGAGGCGGGTCAGGGGTGCCCCGCCGACCCCGCGCTGCCGCCTTCAGAGGCGCCCGCCGACCGACTTCCGCGGTGCGAGCCTCCGGCCTCGCCCCGCCGGTCCCGGGGTGACGCCCTCGGAGAGGCCGGCGGGCCCCACGCTGCCGCCGTCCGAGGCACCCCGCCGGCCCCGCCGTGCCGCCTCCACAGACGCCCGTCGGCCCCGCGCAGCGCCCCCCGGCGTGGTCCCGCCCACCCCCGCGCTGCCCGCCGTCCGAGGCACCCAGCCGGCCCCGTCCTGACGGGTGTCAGAGGCACCCGGCCGTGCCGGCGTCCTCGTCCCGGATCCGCAGGGGCGGCACCGGGTGGGCGGGGTGCGCCACGTGCGTCGCGGGGACCTCGCGGTGGCCGTGGTCCGGCCGCCGCCCCAAGGGGTGCGCGGCGGACTCCCACCCGGCCGGGTCCAGCCCGGACGGTTCGCGCCCCGCCGGTCCCAGGGTCGACGGGCCGCGCTCGCCGCCACCCGCCTCGACGCCGTCCCGCGCCTGCGCGCCCTCGCCCCGCGCGGCACCGACCTGCCCGGGGCCGCCGTCCCCGTCGCCCCGGTCCCGGCCCCCGTGGTCCCGGTCCCGTCCGTGCCCCCCGGTCTCGTACTCCGCCCGCTCGGCGGACCGCTCCAGGAACCGCAGCAGCTCCACCGGGATCGGCAGCACGAGGGTCGAGTTCTTCTCGGCCGCGACCGCCATGACCGTCTGCAGCAGCCTCAGCTGGAGCGCGGACGGCGTGTCGGCCATCTCGCGGGCCGCCTCCGACAGCTTCTTCGACGCCTGGAACTCGGCGTCCGCGTTGATCAACCGGGCCCGGCGCTCACGGTCGGCCTCCGCCTGCCGGGCCATGGAGCGCTTCATCGTCTCCGGCAGGGACACGTCCTTGATCTCCACCCGGTCGATGGTCACGCCCCACTCGACCGCCGGACTGTCGATCATCAGCTCCAGTCCCTCGTTCAGCTTCTCGCGGTTGGAGAGCAGGTCGTCCAGCTCGCTCTTGCCGATGATCGAACGCAGCGACGTCTGCGCGATCTGCGAGACCGCGAACCGGTAGTCCTCGACGCGGATGACGGCGTCGACCGGATCGACGACCTTGAAGTAGATCACCGCGTCGACCCGCACGGTGACGTTGTCCCGGGTGATGCCGTCCTGGGCGGGGACCGGCATCGTCACGATCTGCATGCTCACCTTCCGCATGCGGTCGATGAAGGGGACGATCATCGTCAGCCCCGGGCCCCGCACCCGGCTGCGCAACCGCCCGAGCCGCAGGACGACGCCCTGCTCGTACTGTTTGACGACCCTGGCGGCGGCCGCGAGGTACGCCCCGCCGGCCGCGCCCGCCAGGATGACGGCGGTCAGTGCTTCCTCGACCATGACGACCCCCTGTCGTCGGGTGCGACCCGGATGGGCACGAGCAGATACGCCCATACTGCACCCAAACGGACCATAACGGTCGAGGTCGGGCGGTGTGGGGGCCGGCTCAGAGCCAGCTCGCGAACTCCAGCAGGTTCTCCGCCTCGCGCCCCCGGCCCGCGGCCATCGCCCGGGCCGCGGACTCCACGGCGCGGAACAGGGTCCAGCCGCGCAGGCGGTCGCGATCGACCTCCAGGGCGTCGGCCAGCTTGTTCACGCGCCGGCGTCCCGTCGCCGCGCCGGACGCCTCCGCCACCAGGTCCTCGACGCGGTCCCTGACGAGCCGGGCCAGGTCGTACGCCCGCTCCCCGACGACCGGCTCGGGACCGACCGCCAGCCAGGGCGCCCTCTCACCGGCCAGCACCTTGCCCTGCCGGAAGCAGCCGTGCAGCAGCAGACCCTCCGCTCCCGACGCCACCAGCTCCCCGCGCGCCTCCAGCGCGGCGGACACCAGGGGCCCCGCCGTCGGGTCCGCGTGGTACGCGGTCATGGCCGCCGCCTGGCGCTCCGTCCGGTCCGCCACGGACTCGAAGGCGTGGCCCGGCGGCGGCTCGATCCACAGCCGCCGCACCGTGCCCGCCGCCTCCAGCAGCGCCTTGGCGTCCGGCAGGGACCGCAGCGACACGTCCGGCCGCAGCCGCTCCAACAGCAACCCCGCAGAGCCCTCCGCGCCGCCGCGCCCGCCCGGCCCGCCCGCGTCCCCGGGCCCGCGCCCGTGCGCGCCGTCCCGCACGTCCGCGCCGTCGGCCGGGTCCAGCAGCCGTACGGCGCCCCAGCCGTCCCAGTGGGCGAGCGCCGCCCGCTCCGGCTCCGGCCCGGCCGCGGGCGGTGCCAGCTTCAGCGCGGCCGGCTCGCCGTCGGCCCGGCGCACGAGCAGCACGACGCTGCTGCGGCCGCCCGGCTCCACCACCCGCTCCGCCACCGCGCCGTGCCGCGCCAACTCCCCGTGCGCGGCCGCGGGCAGCCCGGCGAGCCACCCGGCCGTTCCTCCGCCCTCGCCGTACGTCTCGCCGAGCGCCCGCACGAGGCGGCGCGGCGGAGCGAAGGCGGGGGCGTCACCGGCGTGGGCCATGCGTGCGGGGTTCCCTTCCCTGCGCTGCTGAGTCGTCCGAGCGGCTCACGGTCGCTCGGCGAGCCCAGGAAAGGCTACGCCGCCCCCACCGCGCCAGCGCACGGCCCGTACCGCCGCCTCGCGCAGCGCGGCGGCCGCCTCCCGGCGCAGCGGCCCCCGGGCGGCCCGCACGAGGTCGGCGTACACGCCCGCCACCCGGTCCTCCAGCTCGGCGGCGAGCCGCACCGCCGCCGGGCCGTCCGCCACCGCGAACGGCAGCCCGTACGCCGGCGCCGCCGGGGCGGGCACGCCCCCCAGCTCCCGTACCGTCCGGGCCAGCGCGTCCCGCCGGGCCCGGTGCGCGGCGTGGGCCTCCGCGGCCTCCGCGCGGCGTCCGTCACCGACCCGCGCGCCGACCACGCCGTACCCGTACACCGCGGCGTGCTCCGCCGCGAGCGCCGCCTGCGCGGCCGCCAGCGCGCTCACGGGCGCGTCCCCGGGGTCAGGAGGTACGCGTGCGCGGCGCCCGCCGCGGCGACCGAGGCCAGCAGCCGTGCCAGCTCCGGCGGTGCGGCGTCGAGCGCGGCGGTGTGCGCCGCGGCGGTGCGGGACGCCAACGCCGCCAGCGCGGCGAGCGCGGCCCGCGGATCGGCGGGCACGGCGCCACCCGGGGACACACCGGGGCCGGGGGACGAGGCGGGCGCCCCGGGTGCCGGTACGGCCACCCCCGACGGGCCCGCCGGACCGCCCGTCGCCGCGGCACTCGCGCTCGGCGCGCCGGTGCTCGACGGGCCCGCGCCCCTGGCCCCCGGGGCGCCCGAGCCGCGGAGGCCGTCATCCGGGGCCGCCACGCCGGCCGGGGCCAGCGCGGTCACGTGCCGCGCCGCCGCCTCCCGCAGCGGCGCGAGGCGCGCGCCGAGCGACGGGTGCGCGGCCAGGACCGCGTCGTACCCGGCCAGGAGGCCACCGCTCGCCGCGGCGGACCGGCGGCGCAGCGCCGCCTCCGCGCGCCGGGCGCGGTCGGCCGCCGTCGTGCGCGCCGCGCCCCCGCCGCCGTCCGGCCCCGCACCCGTGCAGCCCGCCGGTACCGCCCCGGCCGCGGCCACCGCGAGCGCACGCCTGCGCGTCAGCCCCGTGCGCTCCACGTCACTCCTTCGGGTACATCCGGCAAGATCACCGCTGGCGAGCGTACCCGCGGCCCGGCACGGGGTGGACGGCAACACCTCCGCGACCGGATACCCTTTGTCTGACACGCGACGAACCCACAACAGCACACGCGGCCGAGGAGTCACCCGGATGAGCACCACCCAGAGCGAGAGGCTGCGCGGGCTGCTGGAACCGCTGGTCGCCGCCAGGCAGCTGGACCTCGAGGAGATCGACGTGTCCCGGGCGGGCCGGCGCAGGGTGCTGCGGGTCATCGTCGACTCGGACGACGGCGTGGAGCTCGACGCCTGCGCCGAGCTGAGCCGCGCCCTCTCCGAGAAGCTCGACGAGACGGACGCGATGGGCGAGGGCGAGTACGTCCTCGAAGTGAGTTCCCCGGGAGCCGACCGCCCCCTCACCGAGCACCGCCACTACGTGCGCGCCACCGGCCGTCTGGTGCGGCTGCGGCTGCACGAGGGCGCCGAGCTGGTCGCCCGCGTCCTCGGCGTGGACGATGAGGGCCTGGACCTGGAGGTGCCGGGAGTGAAGGGCCGCAAGCCCACCGCCCGGCGCGTGGAGTTCCCCGAGATCGCCAAGGCGCGCGTGGAGATCGAGTTCAACCGCAAGGACAAGAAGGAAGAGGAGGAGGCGTAGCCGTGGACATCGATGTGAAGCTTCTCAAGGGCTTGGCACATGAGAAGGAGATCCCCTTCGAGCTGCTGGTCGAGGCGATCGAGTCGGCCCTCCTCATCGCCTACCACCGCACCGAGGGAGCCCGCCGCCACGCCCGTGTCGTGCTGGACCGGCAGACCGGCCACGTGACGGTGTGGGCGAAGGAGGACCCGGCCGACCTGGAGGAGGGGCAGGAGCCCAAGGAGTTCGACGACACCCCGTCGGACTTCGGCCGCATCGCGGCGACCACCGCCCGCCAGGTCATCCAGCAGCGGCTGCGCGACGCCGAGAACGACGTGACGTTCGGCGAGTACGCGCGCCGCGAGGGCGACATCGTCGCCGGCATGGTGCAGCAGGGCAAGGACCCGCGGAACGTCCTGGTCCGGCTGGACGACAAGCTGGAGGCCATCCTCCCGGTGCAGGAGCAGGTGCCGGGCGAGGAGTACACGCACGGCCTGCGGCTGCGCACGTACGTGGTCCGCGTCGCCAAGGGCGTGCGCGGCCCCTCCGTCACCCTCTCGCGCACCCACCCCAACCTGGTGAAGAAGCTCTTCGCGCTGGAGGTCCCGGAGATCGCCGACGGTTCCGTCGAGATCGCCGCGATCGCCCGCGAGGCCGGTCACCGCACCAAGATCGCCGTCCGGGCCACCCGGTCCGGGCTGAACGCCAAGGGCGCCTGCATCGGCCCCATGGGCAGTCGTGTGCGCAATGTCATGGCCGAACTGCTCGGCGAGAAGATCGACATCGTCGACTGGTCGGACGACCCGGCCGACATGGTGGCGAACGCCCTCTCCCCGGCCCGGGTCTCCAAGGTCGAGATCGTCGACCTCGCCGCCCGGTCCGCCCGGGTGACCGTGCCCGACTACCAGCTGTCGCTGGCGATCGGCAAGGAGGGCCAGAACGCCCGCCTTGCCGCCCGTCTGACCGGCTGGCGCATCGACATCCGCCCGGACACCGAGCAGCCGGCCCCGGACGCCTCCTGATCCAGGCCCCGCCCCCACCGGCCGCCGGCGGAAATCCGCGCGACCGGAGCGGGGCGGGTGGGGCAGACTGAACGACCCGTCCCGGCCGGTCCGCCGGCCGACGGTACCGCGCGGCCGGCACCGTCCGGCCGCGAGCGGTGCCGGCCGGACGGGAATAGGATCGACCGCGGTCACGTTGGGCAACCACGAGACCACGACGGGATCACGACAACATCCGTTCGATTCTTGCCCCAAAGGGGTGAGGTCGGTGCGGGGAGGTAGACTTAAGCGTGTCTGGCCGGACGCATGCCCGCGCATGCCCTGAGCGAACCTGTGTGGGATGCCGGGAGCGGGCGGCCAAGACCGATCTGCTGCGCATCGTGGCGGTCGGGGACGCATGTGCCCCCGATCCTCGCGGTACGCTGCCCGGTCGGGGTGTCTACGTGCATCCCGTCCGGTCCTGTCTCGATCTGGCGGTCCGCCGCCGGGCGTTCCCCCGGTCCCTCCGGGTCCAGGGTCCGCTCGACACCGCGGACGTCCGCCGATACGTCGAGCAGGCGACACCGTAAGAAAGAAGCACGGCACGGGGTCAACCCGTGCGTCAGGTACCTCGCGAGATGGAAGTAGGTCGAGATTGCGATGAGCACTCGATGAGTACGCGATGAGTACGCCCATGAAGTAGCGACGGTCCGGCGGTTAACCGGACCTCAAAGGAGCGATGTGGCTAAGGTCCGGGTATACGAACTCGCCAAGGAGTTCGGTGTGGAGAGCAAGGTCGTCATGGCCAAGCTCCAGGAACTCGGTGAATTCGTGCGTTCGGCGTCATCGACGATCGAGGCGCCGGTTGTCCGCAAGTTGACCGACGCTTTGCAGGGACCCGGCTCCGCCGGCAAGTCCGCTGCGAAGCCCGGGGCGCCCCGCAAGGCCGCCCCCGCCGCCCCCGCCAAGCGCGAGGGCACCCCCACGCCTGCCAAGCCCGCCGCGCCCTCCCCGGCGCAGGCGGCACGTCCGGCCGCCCCGAAGCCCGGCGCCCCCGCGCCGAAGCCCGCGGCCGCAGAGAAGCCCGCGACGCCGGCCGCCGGCCAGCGTCCCACCCCGGGTCCGAAGCCCGCCCCGGCCCCGGCTGCCAAGCCGGCCCCGGCGGCCCCGGCCCCGGCCAAGCCCGAGTTCACCGCGCCGCCGTCGGCTCCCGCCGCCGGTACCCGGCCCGGTGCCACCCCGGGCCCCCGCCCCGCCGCGCGCCCCCAGGGCTCCGGTCAGGGTCAGGGTCAGGGCGCTGCCCGTCCGGGCGCCCCGCGCCCCGGCCAGCAGGCCCCCCGACCGGGTGGCCGTCCGGCCGGTCCGCGTCCGGGCAACAACCCCTTCACCTCCGGCGGTTCCACCGGCATGGCGCGCCCCCAGGCGCCCCGTCCCGGCGGCGCCCCGCGTCCCGGCGGCGCCGCGGGTGCCCCCGGCGGCCCGCGTCCGCAGACCCCCGGCCAGCCCGGCGGTCCGCGTCCCCAGGCCGGTCCCGGCGGTCCGCGTCCCACCCCCGGCTCCATGCCGCGTCCCCAGGCCCCGCGCCCGGGTGGCGGCCCCGCCGGCAACCGCCCGAACCCGGGCATGATGCCGCAGCGTCCCGCTGCCGGCCCGCGTCCCGGCCCCGGCGGCCGCGGCCCCGCGACCGGCGGTCGTCCCGGCGGTCCCGGTCGTCCCGGCGGCGGCGGCGGCTTCGCCGGCCGTCCCGGCGGCGGCGGTGGCGGCGGCGGCTTCGCCGGCCGTCCCGGTGGTGGCGGTGGCGGCGGTGGCCGTCCCGGTGCCCCGGGTGGCGGCGGCGGCTTCGGCGGCGGTCGTCCCGGCTTCGGCGGTCGCCCCGGCGGCCCCGGCGGCCGTGGTGGCACGCAGGGCGCGTTCGGCCGTCCGGGCGGTCCCGCCCGTCGCGGTCGCAAGTCGAAGCGTCAGAGGCGCCAGGAGTACGAGGCCATGCAGGCCCCGTCCGTGGGCGGCGTGATGCTCCCCCGCGGCAACGGCGAAGCCGTTCGCCTGTCGCGCGGTGCGTCCCTCACCGACTTCGCGGAGAAGATCAACGCCAACCCGGCGTCGCTCGTCGCGGTCATGATGAACCTCGGCGAGATGGTCACGGCCACGCAGTCCGTCTCCGACGAGACGCTGCAGCTCCTCGGCGACGAGATGAACTACACCGTTCAGATCGTCTCCCCGGAGGAGGAGGACCGCGAGCTGCTCGGGTCCTTCGACCTCGAGTGGGGCGAGGACGAGGGCGGCGAGGAGTACCTCGCGCCGCGTCCGCCGGTCGTCACCGTCATGGGTCACGTCGACCACGGAAAGACCCGACTGCTCGACGCGATCCGCAAGACGAACGTCATCGCGGGCGAGGCCGGCGGCATCACCCAGCACATCGGTGCCTACCAGGTCGCGACCCAGGTCAACGACGAAGACCGCAAGATCACCTTCATCGACACCCCGGGTCACGAGGCGTTCACCGCCATGCGTGCCCGCGGTGCCAAGTCCACCGACATCGCGATCCTCGTGGTGGCGGCGAACGACGGTGTGATGCCCCAGACGATCGAGGCGCTGAACCACGCCAAGGCGGCCGACGTGCCGATCGTGGTCGCGGTCAACAAGATCGACGTCGAGGGCGCCGACCCGGTCAAGGTGCGCGGTCAGCTGACCGAGTACGGCCTGGTGGCCGAGGAGTACGGCGGCGACACCATGTTCGTCGACATCTCCGCCAAGCAGGGTCTGAACATCGACTCCCTGCTCGAGGCCGTCATCCTCACGGCGGACGCCTCGCTCGACCTGCGGGCCAACCCGGAGCAGGACGCGCAGGGCATCGCGATCGAGTCGCACCTCGACCGCGGCCGCGGCGCCGTGGCGACCGTCCTCGTCCAGCGAGGCACGCTGCGGGTCGGCGACACGATGGTGGTCGGCGACGCGTACGGCCGCGTCCGGGCGATGCTCGACGACAAGGGCAACAACGTCGAGGAGGCGACCCCGTCGACTCCCGTCCTCGTCCTGGGCCTCACCAACGTCCCGGGTGCCGGCGACAACTTCCTCGTCGTCGACGAGGACCGCACGGCCCGCCAGATCGCCGAGAAGCGCGCCGCGCGTGAGCGCAACGCCGCCTTCGCCAAGCGCGTCCGCCGGGTGTCCCTCGAGGACCTCGACAAGGTGCTCAAGGCCGGTCAGATCCAGGAACTCAACCTCATCATCAAGGGCGACGCGTCCGGTTCGGTGGAGGCCCTCGAGTCCTCGCTGCTCCAGCTCGACGTCGGCGAAGAGGTGGACATCCGGGTCCTGCACCGCGGTGTGGGTGCGGTCACCGAGTCCGACATCGACCTGGCGATGGGCTCCGACGCCATCGTCATCGGCTTCAACGTCCGCGCGGCCGGCCGTGCCGCGCAGATGGCGGAGCGCGAGGGCGTCGACGTCCGCTACTACTCGGTGATCTACCAGGCCATCGAGGAGATCGAGGCGGCCCTCAAGGGTCTGCTCAAGCCGGAGTACGAAGAGGTCGAGCTCGGTACGGCGGAGATCCGCGAGGTCTTCCGCTCGTCCAAGCTGGGCAACATCGCGGGTGTCCTCATCCGTTCCGGCCTGGTCAAGCGCAACACCAAGGCGCGCCTCCTGCGCGACGGCAAGGTCGTCGCGGAGAGCCTCAACATCGAGGGTCTGCGTCGCTTCAAGGACGACGTCACCGAGATCCGCGAAGGGTTCGAGGGCGGTATCAACCTCGGCAACTTCAACGACATCAAGGTCGACGACGTCATCGCGACGTACGAGATGCGCGAGAAGCCGCGCGGCTGACACAGCCGACGCGACTGACGAGCGGAACCCCGGGGCCGGTCGGCGGAAGTATTTCCGTCGATCGGCCCCGGCCGCTGCGTGTACGGTTCAGCTGTCCCCGCCGGTCCACGGCGGCGACAACCGAACCCGAACCGGCGGGACATCCGGGCTCGTATGTATGTGGGGACGCTGTCCTTCGACCTGCTCCTCGGCGACGTACGGTCGCTGAAGGAGAAGCGCTCCGTCGTCCGGCCGATCGTCGCCGAGCTCCAGCGGAAGTTCGCGGTGAGCGTGGCGGAGACCGGCAACCAGAACCTCCACCGCAGGGCCGAGATCGGCATCGCGTTGGTCTCCGGGGACGTCGGGCACCTCACGGGGGTACTGGACCGGTGTGAGCGCCTCGTCGCCGCCCGGCCCGAGGTGGAGCTGCTGTCCGTACGGCGGCGACTGCACACCGATGAAGAGTGAACGCAAGACGGAAGAGGAGACGGACCGGTGGCCGACAACGCGCGGGCCCGCAAGCTGGCCGATCGCATCCAGGTCGTGGTCGCGGAGACCCTGGACCGGCGAATCAAGGATCCGCGGCTGGGATTCGTGACCATCACGGACGCCCGGGTCACCGGCGACCTGCGGGAGGCCACGGTCTTCTACACGGTCTACGGTGACGAGGAGGAGCGTGCCGCGTCCGCGGCCGCGCTGGAGTCCGCCAAGGGCGTCCTGCGCTCCGAGGTGGGCCGCCAGACCGGCGTCCGCTTCACCCCGACGCTGACCTTCGTCCCGGACGCCCTCCCGGACAACGCCCGCACCATCGAGGACCTCCTCGACAAGGCGCGGGCCAAGGACGCCGAGGTGCGCGAGGTCTCCACGGGCAAGACGTACGCCGGCGAAGCCGACCCGTACCGCAAGCCCGAGGACGACGACGCGATCGAGGCCGAGGACGACGAGGACGGCGCCGGCGCCTGATGAGCAGCACAACACGGGTGCCCGACGGCCTCGTCATCGTCGACAAGCCGTCGGGTTTCACCTCGCACGACGTCGTCGCCAAGATGCGCGGCATCGCCCGCACCCGCCGCGTCGGCCACGCCGGCACCCTGGACCCCATGGCCACCGGCGTCCTCGTCCTCGGCGTCGAGCGGGCCACCAAACTCCTCGGCCACCTCGCGCTGACCGAGAAGGAGTACCTCGGCACGATCCGGCTCGGCCAGAACACGGTCACCGACGACGCCGAGGGCGAGACCACCTCGTCGACCGACGCCTCCCGGGTGGACCGCGAGGCCGTCGACGCCGCCGTGGCCAAGCTGACCGGCGACATCATGCAGGTGCCGTCCAAGGTCAGCGCCATCAAGATCGACGGCAAGCGGTCGTACGCCCGCGTCCGCGGCGGCGAGGAGTTCGACATCCCCGCCCGCCCGGTGACCGTCTCCCAGTTCACCGTCTACGACATGCGCGACGCCGTCGCCGACGACGGCACGCCCGTCGTCGACCTCGTCGTCTCCGTCGTCTGCTCGTCCGGTACGTACATCCGGGCGCTCGCCCGCGACGTCGGCGCCGACCTCGGTGTCGGCGGCCACCTCACCGCACTGCGCCGCACCCGCGTCGGTCCGTACGGGCTCGACGCCGCACGCACCCTCGACCAGCTCCAGGAGGAGCTCGCGGTCATGCCGATCGCCGAGGCCGCGGCCGCGGCGTTCCCGCGCTGGGACGTCGACGAGCGGCGCGCGAAGCTGCTGCTGAACGGCGTGCGCATCGACATGCCCGCCCACGGGACGACGGGACCCGTCGCCGTCTTCGGACCGGAGGGCCGCTTCCTGGTCCTCGTGGAGGAGCGCGGCGGCAAGGCGAAGAGCGTGGCCGTCTTCGGCTGAGCCGGGCGGCCCGCGGCGGTCGTGCGGCGGTCCGGGGTCCGGCGGTGCGGCGGTGCGGTGGTCCGGCGTCGCGGGTGGCTTCGGGGCGCGGGGGTCCGGGGTGCTCGCGGTTCCGGGTCGTTCGCGGCTCGGGGCATGCGGTCCGTGGCCCGGTCGGTCGCGGGGGCGCCGGCAGTCCGGGGCTCTGTCCGTGGTCCCGGCGCCCCCGCGGCCGTGCAGGTGTCAGCCGGGCCGTTCGCCGGATGCCGATGAGCGCGGGGCGGGGCCCGGGCGCCGCGGTGACCGCGGGGCGGTCAGCCGTCCTGACGGCTGACCGCCCCACGCCCCCCACACGAACTCTTTCCGCGCCAGTAGGCGTATTCACCCACTCGGGCGGGCGCTCGGAGTGAACGGCGGGGGTGCTCGGGGGCGCGTTCCGGTGACGTCCTTCACCCGTTGATCACCCCGGTCCTACGGTCGACCCATGGGACGCGGTGACCGGGCGACGCTGGTAATCATCTGTGATCAAGCCGGCCGGACGCGGGGCACCGGCTTCGTCGCCGACGCCCGCGGCACGGT
The DNA here is from genome assembly GCF_043077165.1 of Streptomyces kanasensis. Classification (NCBI taxonomy): domain Bacteria; kingdom Bacillati; phylum Actinomycetota; class Actinomycetes; order Kitasatosporales; family Streptomycetaceae; genus Streptomyces; species Streptomyces kanasensis. The sequence continues at coordinate 36,320 of NZ_JBIBSF010000015.1, read as the reverse complement.
CGTCACCGCCCACGAGACCGTCGACGGACTCGAACGGGTCGTGGTGCGCGGGCCGGACGGGCGGGAGTGGACCGCCACGGCCGACGACGTGACCGCCCTCCCCGCGCAGGCCCTCGCCCTCGTCCGCACCGACGGCCTCGGTGTCCGTGCCCTCCCCGTCGCCGACGACCCGGCACCCGGCGCCGGTACGTACGTACGGGTCCACGCCCACGGCCGGCGCGAGGCGCGCGTCCTCGGCACCACGTCTGCCCGGTACACCGGCACCGAGGGGTTCCACACCGTCGACGAGGTCGTCGAACTGGCCATCGGCACCGATGGCAGCGAGGCGCTGCGGCGCGGCGGGGAAGCGGCGGGCGGACCCGTCCTGGACGCCGCGACCGGCGCGGTCGTCGCGGTGCTCGTCACCGCCCTGCACACCGACCACCACGCGGCGGGGCTCGCCGTGCCCCTCGCCGCGACCGCCGCACGGACACCCGGCGGACCCCTCGCCGACCTGCTCCGCCGCAACGCCGCGACGGTCCCGGCGTACGGCTCCGCCCTCAACCTCGCGGGAGCACTGGAACTCACCGCGGGCACCCTGCCCGCCCCGGCCGGGGGGGAACCCGTCGCACGAGCCGCCGTCGCCCGCGGGCTCGACCGCTTCGCCGGCCCCGGCGCCGGCCATGCCGCCGCCGATCCTGGAGAGGCGGGGCACGGGCCCGTCGGCGCGGGAGCGGAGGAGCACGGGTCCGTCGACTCCGGTCGGGCAGCCGCGACCGTCGTCCTCGGCCGCGACACCAGACGGGACGGCGGCACCGGGCGGGAGCGCGACATCGCGGGGTCCGGCCCCGGTCCGCACGGCGGCGGCGGTCTCCACGGCGTTGCCGTTGCGCACGGTGACACCGGGCGGGGGCGTGTCATCGGGCCGTGCGGCGGCACGGGTCCGTACGACAGCACCGGTCAGGAGCGCGGCGCCGGTTCGGAGCGGCCGGTCGTCTGCGGGCTCGTCGGGGCACCCGGCACGGGGCGCACCACCGAGCTGGCCGCCCTGGCCCGTCGGCGGGACGCGGGCGACCCGCCCGAGCCGACGGTGTGGCTGCGCGGCGCCGACCTCCGCCCCGGGGACGCCTCCGTCGGCGACGCGGTGGGGCGGGCACTCGGCAGCGCCGGGCGCGCGGTCGCCGCGGCCCACGGCGACTGGAGCGCCTACCCCGGAGCCGGCGGGGGCGCCCTGGACGACATGGCGCGGCGGGTCGCGGCGCTCGCCCGGGACGCGGGCCGGTCGCTGGTCGTCCTGCTCGACGCCCCCGAGGAGATGCCGCCGCTCCTCGCCCACCGGCTACCCGCCTGGACCGCCGCCACGGTCCGCTGGCTGCGCGCGCACGGGGCGCGGCTCGTCGTCGCCTGCCGCCCCGAGTACTGGGAGGGGACGGCGCCCCTGTACCCGCCGGGCAGCCTCCACCGTCCCGGCGGGCCCGAGGCGCCGGACCGTCCCGACGGGCCCGGCGGCCGCCTCCCCGGCGCCGTGCACCTCGGCGACCTCACCGACCGCGAGGCCGAGGAGGCCCGGGAGCGGTACGGGCTGCCCGCGAACCTCCTCGCGGAGGCCGACGGCCGCCACCCCCTGACCCTGCGCCTCCTCGCCGAGGTACGCACCGCGCTCCCCGGGGCCGTGCCGGGGCGGCCCGCCCGGGCCGACGTCCTCGCCGCCCACCACGACCTGCTGTGCCTGCGCGTCGCGGGGCGCATCGCCGCCGGCTGCCGGCCGCCGCTGTCCGAACCGGACGTCCGACGGCTCGCCGCCCGCGTCGCCGGCCGCGTCCACGAAGCCGCCCGGCGGTGCCTGGTGTCCGGCCACGGCGAGCTGGACCGGGCCTCCTTCGAGGAGCTGTTCCCGTGGGGCACCAGTTGGGCGTCGGCCGCGCTCGCCGAAGGGCTGCTCGTCCCGGCCGGCGCCGGATACCGCTTCGCGCACGAGGAGTTCGCGGACTGGATCCAGGGCGCCCACGTCGACGTGGACACAGCGCTGGACGTGCTCGTGCCGCGGGTCGACGAGCCCCCGGCACGCGCCGACCGGCTGCCGCACCACCCGCCCGGGAACCCCGTACCACCGGCGCCCCCCGCGCCGTCCGGGAACCCCGTACCACCGGCGCCCCCCGCGCCGTCCGGGAACCCCGTGCCGGTCGGGGGCGCCGTGCCGCCGGTGGGGACGGCGCCGTCGGGGATGGCGCTGCCGTCCGGAGACGCCGTACGTCCCGGGGACGCTCCACCGCCCGGGTGCGTCGCCCTCCCCGGGCCCCGGTCGCCCGCCGGGCCGGTGCCGCGCCATCGACTCGGCACCGTGCTCCAAGCCCTGCTGCACCTGGGGCGCGACCGGGGCCCGGCGGCCCTGACGCGCCGGTTGGAGCGGCTCGTCGACTCCGGCGCGTCCACCTCGGAGGCCGTCTGGTGGCGGACCCGGCTGCTGTGCGGGACGCTCCTCGGCGTCCCGGACGCCCGCCCGTACGGCGGCGTGCTGCGGCTGCTCGCCACCCGGCTCGCGGCCCGGCCCGCCGCGGCGGCCCCCGACGACGCATTCGGCCCCTGGTTCTGGGAGCGGCTGCGCCTCGGCGAGGACGAGCTCCTCGACCTCCTGCGCCTCCTCCTGCCCGCCGACGGCCCGCCCGGGGGCCCGCGCCGCCCCCGCTACCTGGAGGCCGTCGCGCGGCGGCTCTCCGCCGACCCGCGCGGTGTCCAGCCGCTGCTGTGCCGCTGGTTCACCGACGAGCGACCGCTGCCCGCCGAGCCCGGCTCCCGCCTCCGGCCGACCGTCGCCGGCGTCGCCCAGGCCCTCCTGCACACCCATCGGGACCTCGCCGTCGACGACCTGTGCGAGGCGCTCGTCACCACCGCCCACCCGCGCGCCGACGAACTCCTCGCCGGCCTCGCCGACGACGAGCCGTCCGCCCTGTGCCGCGCCGTCGACCGCTGGGCGCACGACGACGTCCGCCCGGCCCGGCGCGCCGCGGCCGCCGCGTACGGCCGGGTCCTCGCCGAGCGCGTCACCCGCGACGCCGACCGGGAACTCCTGCGGTACGCGGCCCTCGCCCTGCTCGCCCGGCCCGGAGACCCGCACCTCCACGGCGCCGCCCTCACCGTCCTCCTGCGCGATCCGCACAGCCGCGCCGCCCACCTCCCGCAGGCGCTGGCCGCGTTCCGCGCCGCGGGGACGGGTGGGACCGACGGGAGTGGCAAGGCCGACGGAGCCGGCGGGGCCGGAGTGACCGGGGCGACCGGTGGGGCCGGGGTCGTGACCGCCGGGGCCAGGGCGAGCGGAGCGACTGTAGGGGCTGGAGTGACCGGCATGACCGGCATGACCGGCATGACCGGGGTGACCGGGGTGACCGCCCGCGCCCTCGCCGCGGCGCTCACCACCCACCCCGAGCCGGTCCTCGCGGCCTTCCGCGCCCGGCTGCGCGACGGGGACCCGGCCACGGCCGCCGACGTACTGACGGCGCTCGCCGACGTCCGCGCCCCCGCGCTCGCCCGCCGCGCCGCCGCCCTGGTCCGCGAGTACGCCGACCGCCACCCCGCGGGCGCCGGGCACGCCGCCGCGTACGTCGACCGGCGCCTCGAACGGGGCCCCGCCGCCCGCGCCGTCCTGTTCCCGCTCGTCGCCGACCTGCTGCGCGGCAGCACCGCCGAGGCCCGCGCGGCCCTCGTCCGCGTCCTGGCCGCACCCGGCACGCCCGGCTCGCGGCCCCTGCGCGACGACCTGCTCGACGCGCTCCTGGACCTCTCCCACGACGACCGCCGCGACCCCGCCCTCCCGGACACGGTGCTGCGCGCCGCCGCCATCGGAGCCGCCGGCCGTGCGGAGGCCCGCACCCGCGAGCTGGTCCTGCGCGCCGGCCGGCTGCTCGTGCGCACGGCCGAGGGCGCCGCCCACCTGGACCTGGTCCTGACGGAGCTGGCCCGGGACGTGCCGGGCTTCGCGGCCCTCGTCAGCGGCTGGGTCGCCCGCGACCCGCGGAGCTGGGCGTCCGTCGTCGGCCCCGGTGCCCGCCGCGCGGTCGAGCGGCTCGCCGCCTCCGGCCCGGCCGCACGGGCCGCCACCGTGGCCGCGCGGGTACCGACCGCTATGCCGATGCCGGACGGACCACGCGGGCATGGCACCCTTAGACCTGCGTATCGGTCATGACGTACTGACGTACACGGGTTCGGGCGAGGAGCGGTCACAGTGCAGCGCTGGCGAGGCTTGGAGGAGATTCCCCAGGACTGGGGGCGCAGCGTCGTCACCATCGGTTCCTACGACGGCGTCCACCGCGGACACCAGCTGATCATCGGGCGGGCCGTGGAGCGCGCCCGCGAGCTGGGCGTGCCCGCCGTGGTCGTCACCTTCGATCCGCACCCCTCGGAGGTCGTCCGTCCCGGCAGCCACCCGCCGCTGCTCGCCCCCCACCACCGGCGGGCCGAGCTGATGGCGGAGCTCGGTGTCGACGCGGTGCTGATCCTCCCCTTCACCGCCGAGTTCTCGAAGCTGTCCCCGGCGGACTTCATCGTGAAGGTCCTCGTCGACAAGTTGCACGCCCGCGCCGTGGTCGAGGGGCCCAACTTCCGCTTCGGCCACCGCGCCGCCGGCACCGTCGACTACCTGACCGAGCTGGGCGCGACGTACGACTACGAGGTCGAGGTCGTCGACCTGTACGTCACGGGCGAGGCGGGCGGCGGACAGCCGTTCTCGTCCACGCTGACCCGCCGTCTGGTCGCCGAGGGCGACGTGACGGGCGCCGCCGAGATCCTGGGCCGCCCGCACCGCGTCGAGGGCGTGGTCGTCCGCGGTGCGCAGCGCGGCCGCGAGCTCGGCTACCCGACGGCGAACGTCGAGACCCTGCCGCACACCGCCATCCCCGCCGACGGCGTCTACGCGGGCTGGCTGACCGCCGGCGGCGAGCGGATGCCGGCGGCGATCTCGGTCGGCACCAACCCGCAGTTCGACGGGACGGAGCGGACCGTCGAGGCGTACGCCATCGACCGCGTCGGGCTCGACCTGTACGGGCTGCACGTGGCGGTCGACTTCCTCGCGTACGTGCGCGGCCAGCGGAAGTTCGCGTCGATCGAGGCGCTGCTGGAGGCGATCGGGGACGACGTCAAGCGCTGCCGCGACCTCACCGGCGCGTACGACGCGGCGCCGTAACGGCGCGGCGCGTACGCCCATACGCGCGTACGGCAGGCAGGCCGGCGACGGCCTGCTGCCCGGGGACGACGGACGACCGAGGGCCCGCACCGTGTGGACGGTGCGGGCCCTCTCGTCGTCCGCCGGGCGTGCGCCCCGCCGCTCGGGCGGGACGCGTTCCCTGGCGCCGTTACTGCTGGGGCGGGGCCTGGTGGGGCTGCTGCGGCTGCTGTTGCGGCTGTTCGGGCCACGCGGGCGGGGAGGCCGGGGCGTGGGGGTCCGGCTGCGGCTGCTGCCCGGGGTACGGGTGCGGCTGCTGGGCCTGAGGGGGCTGCTGGTCGGTCGGGGGCTGCTGCGGCCACCCCTGCGGAGGCACGCCGGGGTGCCCGTACGGCGCGAATTGGCCCGGGACGGGCTGCGGTTGGGCGTACGGGCCGCCGGGCAGGGGCTGGCCGGCCGCCTGGGCCGCGCCCGGCTGGCCGGGCGCGTACGCACCAGGGGCCGCGGGCTGGCCGGGTACGGGCGGCTGGCCGCCGTAGGGCTGCGCGGGGGCGGGCTGACCGGGCGTCGGCTGGCCGCCGTACGGCTGGCCGGGCATCGGCTGACCCGGCATCGGCTGGCCCTGGTGGCCCGGCATCGGCGGCGCCATCTGCGGCGGCGGAGCGCCGTGGCCCGCGCCCGTCCACAGCCCCTGGGCCTGCTGCGCGCGCGTGAAGTCCTCGGCGACCATCGCGGCGAGGTGGAAGTACGCCTCCCGCGTCTTCGGCCGCATCATGTCGAGGTCGACCTCGGCGCCCGCCGCGAGGTGCTCGTCGAACGGCACGACGACGACACCGCGGCAGCGCGTCTCGAAGTGCTGGACGATGTCCTCCACCTTGATCATCTTGCCGGTCTCGCGGACGCCCGAGATGACCGTGATGGAGCGCTGCACCAGATCCGCGTACCCGTGCGCCGAGAGCCAGTCGAGCGTGGTGGAGGCGCTGGAGGCACCGTCGACGGACGGCGTGGAGATGATGATGAGCTGGTCGGCGAGGTCCAGGACGCCGCGCATGGCGCTGTAGAGCAGACCCGTGCCGGAGTCCGTGAGGATGACCGGGTACTGGCGGCCGAGGACGTCGATCGCGCGCCGGTAGTCGGCGTCGTTGAACGTCGTCGAGACGGCCGGGTCCACGTCGTTGGCGATGATCTCCAGACCGGACGGCGCCTGCGACGTGAACCGGCGGATGTCCATGTAGGAGTTGAGGTACGGGATCGCCTGCACGAGGTCGCGGATGGTCGCCCCGGTCTCGCGGCGCACGCGGCGGCCGAGCGTGCCGGCGTCCGGGTTCGCGTCGATCGCCAGGATCTTGTCCTGCCGCTCGCTGGCGAGGGTGGCACCGAGCGCCGTCGTCGTCGTGGTCTTGCCGACGCCGCCCTTGAGGGAGATGACGGCGATCCGGTAGCAGGACAGGACGGGCGTGCGGATCAGCTGGAGCTTGCGCTGCCGCTCCGCCTCCTCCTTCTTGCCGCCGAGCTTGAAGCGGGACGCGGCGGCCGGGTTGCGGCTGCTCTTCGGCTTCTGCTTGGTGTTGCGGAGCAGGCGGTCCGAGGAGAGCTCGACGGCTGCGGTGTACCCGAGCGGGGCGCCCGGTACCGAGGCCTGGCGCTGGTCGTGCGTCACGGCGGACGGCCAGGCGGCACCGGTACGCGGGTCGGCGGCACGGGGATCCGCGGGCGGCACGGCGCCGGACGGAGGGGCCTGCGGCGGCTGGTGCTGCGGCTGCTGGTGCTGGGGCTGGGCCGGGGCCGTCCGGGGCTGGACGTGGGCCTGGGCGTCGGGGTGGGGGAAGCCGTACCCGGCGGGCGGCTGGGCCGGCTGCCCGGGGTGGCCGGGCTGCCCGGGGTGGCCCGGGGTCGGGGCGGGGGCGTGGGGGAAGCCGTATCCGGCGGGCGGCTGGGCCGGCTGCCCGTGATGGCCCGGCTGCGGGCCGGTGGGGGCGGCGGCCGGGGCGTGCGGATGCGGGAACCCGTGACCGTCCTGCGGCGCGGGCGCGGTCGGCTCCTGCTGGGTCGGTACGCCGGGCGCGGGCACGGACGGGGGCCACGCGGTGGCCGGCGGTGCCTGGGCGGGCTGGGCCGACGCGTCGGGGCCCGGGGAGTGGGCGGGCCACTGCGGGGCGGCCGCCGGAGCCGCGGGCTGGAACGCGGGCGGCAGCGGCGGCAGCCCCGGCACCTGTGCGCCGGGGGCCTCGGGCTGCGGCGCCCACGGCTGGGCGGGCGGTACGGCGGCAGCGGCGGGCGCGGCCACCGCGTCGGGCTGCGGCTGCGGCTGCGGCTGCGGTGCGGGGGCCGTGCCGTCGCCGGACGGGGAAGGGCCGTCGCCGTGGTCGGCGGGGGCCTCGCCCAGCGGGGCGTCGGCGGTCGCCGGCTCGTCCGCGGGGACGTCGTCCGCGGGAGCGTCGTCCGCGGACGGGCTGTCCTCGGACCTGCCGTCCTGGTCCGGCGTGGGGGCGTCGGCCGCCGGGCCGTCGCTCGGCGCCGCACCGGCCGTGCCGCCGCCGGCGGGTGCGTCGTCGCCGACCTGGTCGTCTCCGGGGGCGTCCGTGGCGGGCGCGTCCTCCGAGGACGCGTACGGGGCGACGGGCGCCACGTCGGTGGTGGCCGCGTCGGGCGTCTCGTCGGGCGTCCGGTCGGCGTCCGCGACGGCGGTGGCCGGGTACGCCGCCACCGAACCGTCCGCGACGGCGTGAGCGGTGGACGTGGCCGCGTCGGAGGGCTCGCCTCCCGTCGTCGCCGCGGGGTCGGCGGGAGCGGCCCCCTCCGGTCGGTCGCCGGCAGGCGCGGAGGCGTCGGGTACGCCGGGGGCCGGGTGGCCGGCCTCCGCCTCGGGCCTCGGGGCGGCGGGGGAGAAGAGCATGGTGGCCCCGCCCCCGGTGTCACCGCCGCCGGAGGGCTCGTACCCTACGGGCCCGGCCGGGGGAGCGACGGGCTCCGGCACCGACGCCGGGGCCGTCGACGGCGGGGCCGGCGGAACGGGGGGAGAAGCCTGATCCGGCAGTGCCGGCGGCGCGGCGTGCGCCGGGTACGGCTGGAAACCGCCCGTCTGCGGCAGCCCGGGAACGGCGATCGGCTGCCCGGTCGGCGGCGGGGGAGGGGGCGGAGGCGTGGCGCCCTGCGACGAGGTGTCCGCGCCGCCGGCGTTCTGCGTGTACCAGGCGGGCGGGGTGTAGTCGATGGTGAACTCACCCGTCATCTCGGCGGCGTCCACATCCGACTGATCGTCGACGGGAGGAGCGTTCCATCCCCGGTGGATCTCGTCCCGATCGCCGTTCACGTTGCCTCCTGGTGTGGTCGAGCACCCTTGTGCCGTCATGGGTGGGGCGACCGTTCCTGTCGTCCGTCAGCCCGGCTCTCCCCCTCTGGGCGCCACACGCCCGAGCGGGGTCATGGCCGGCCCTTCCCACCCTAATCGCCGACGGCGCCCGCGCGTCAGGGCCGTCGGTCCGCGGGGGCACCGCCCGACCGCCCGACCGCACCACCATGTGACGCCGCCACACCGCTCCGTGAACACCGCCCCCGGCAAAACGGGTCGAACAGACATGAACTGATGGCTGCTCACGTCACCGGACACCAGTGCGGCCTATCCAACAATCAGGTCTCGAACGCCGTCCCGTCCACGGTGGCCGTACCGCGCCCCGCCGCACCCACACCACCGCCCACCCCCGCCGCACCCACACCGCCCCGCACGTCACTCCGCGCCCCCGCGCCGAAGGACGCGGGCCCGCCGCCCCCGGGAGTACCGGGGCCGACGGGCCCGCTCACCACCGCGCCGCGGCGGGTCACTTCAGGTCGAACTCCCCGTCCCGCGCGCCCAGCACGAAGGCCCGCCACTCCGCCTCCGTGTAGCGCAGCACCGTGTCGGGGTCCAGCGACGAGCGCATCGCGACCGCGCCGCCCGGCAGGTGGGCGATCTCGACGCGCTCCTCGTCGGGCGACGTGCCGGGGGCGCCCTGCCACTCGACCCCGGAGATGTCGAGGGCGTACAGCTCGTCCTTCTCCTGTGCGCTGCCCATCGCTCGAGTTCCTTTCGGTAACGGCTGGGGCGGACACGGTCCCGTCGGGGCCCCGCCCGGTCGTGTGCGCGTGCGGTCCGCGCCACGTCCTCCGGCATCCTAGGCCGTGGACGACCGCCCACCCCGGTGCGCTTGACAGGCCGCCACCCCGTCCCTTAGGGACCGCCGGGGCAACGCGCCAGGGCCCCGCGTCAAGACCAAGCGCCAGGGCCACCCGTCAAAGGCCACCCGTCACGGTCCCAACCACCCGGATCACCCACAGCGCCCTCAGCGCCGACGGGGGCCGCAGGGCCGTCAGTCCATGCGGCGGGCCACGCCCAGCAAACCCGTCTCGGCGTCGGTCGCGCCCGTCATCACCCAGTGCCGCTCCCGCCCCGCGCACCACAGGGTCACCCCGTCGGCGAGCGTCGGCAGGGCCTCGTACTCGGCACGCGCCAGGCCGAGTATGCGGCCGATCTGCTCCGCCTCCTGCGGGGAGACCCGCTGGACGCCGACGAGCGTCGCGGCCCGCATGAGCCGCGGCGCGACCGGACTCAGGTACGGCAGCAGCGTCAGCACCGACTGCCAGGGCGACGACACCACCCGGCCGCGCGGCGGCCGCATGCCGCAGTCGCGGACCACCACGACCGGGCTGCCGACCGTGGCGCCCATCGGCGGCACGCGGCCCACGTCGTGGAGCGTGACGCACTCCAGGCCGGCGCCCGCCGCGTGCGCCAGCGTCGTCCACGCCTGCGCCCGGCCCGTCTCGACCGCCACCCGCGCGCCCGTGCCGGCCGCGCGCAGCGCCAGCACCTGCGCCGTCCACAGTCCGCCGATGAGCAGCACGTCGTAGGGCGTGGACCGGTGGAAGCCGACGATGCGCGGATTGCCCTCGGCGTCGTCCCCGATCACCACGCCGTCGTCGCCGACGGGCAGGGCCAGCGCCCCCAGGCCGTCCGCGGCCACCCGGTGGCCGGCGTGGCGCGGGCCGATCAACCCGCGCGGGGCACGTCGCGTACGCGATCCGAACATCACTGCGTCCCTCCCAGCGGCAGCGTCGCCAGCACTCCGGGCAGCTGCTCGCGGTCGAGCCGCACCAAGCCGACCTTCGCCGACCGCGCGGCCTGCTCCAACGCGCGCCGCACCCCGATGAGTTCGGTGTCCGAGCCGCCGGTGATCCGGACGTACCCGGCCACGTCCACGGCGCCCTGCCGCACGCCGCGGTGCAGGGCGAGACTGAAGGTCGTCGCGTGGGCGGGCGTCGCGGTGAGCAGCGACACCAGGCCGGCCAGCGGGGTGCCCCCGCTCCCGCCCAGGTCGGGCCAGCGACCCACCGCGTACGTGGTGTGCCAGCGGTCGTCGCACCGCCAGACGCGGGCCGTCTCGACCGTGCGGCGCTGCGGCGTGGCGTCCGGGCGGTGGGCGCGGGCCGCCAGCCGGGGGCTCGCGCAGGCCGCCGTCGCCATGGTGGAGTTCAGCTCCTCCTGGTCCAGGACGACGGCCTCGAAACCGGCACCCGTGAGCCTGCTCGCGACGTGGTCGGCCGCGCGGACCAGGCACCGCTGGGCGCCCTCGATCCCGCCGCCGCGCGCCTCGATGGCCTCCCGGCAGCGCTCCGGGTCCAGCTTCAGCGCCACCCACGTCATCCGCAGGGCGGGCGCCCCGGTGCGCTCCTGGAGCGGGACGTACGAGAGCCGGGCCACGGCCTGCTGCGGCAGGTGCGGCGCGGGCGCGGACCGCACCTGCTGCACCAACTGCACCGACTCCAGCACGATGTCGTCGACCTCCAGCGCCCCGCCCAGCAGGGACAGCGGCAGCGACCGCGCGCCGAACGCCGGCCGCGGCGCGGCGCCGCTCGCCTCGACGCGCACGACCGCCGTGAGGAAGGAGCCGTCACCGAGCATGCCGACGGTGCGCCGCTTCCGGTCGACGTACGGGAAGGGCCGGAAGCCCGGCAGGCCCTCGACGATCGGTGCCAGCGACGGGTCCACGTCCACGGCGGCCGCCTCCGAGGCCCGGCGGCGGGCGCGCAGCGCCAGCGCCGTCGACGACCAGTCCTGGACGGCCTGGCCGCGCCGGCGGACCACCGCGAGGAGCAGCAGCACGACGGCGACGCTGATCGTGGGGACCATCCACAGGCCGCCCAGCGCGACACCGACCGCGGCGAGCGCCAGGGCCAGCTCCACCAGCACCAGCTGCCGCAGCTGGAACGGTCCGACACGACCCACCCGCGACAGCGGGCGCGGGGCCGGCACCGGGCCGCCGCCCGCGGCGCCGCCACCGGGCGTGGCCGGGGCGGACGGGGCCGGGCGGGTACCGCCGGCCTGGTGGGCATTGCTGCGTTGCCGCCGGGAACGGGCCGGGCGTCCCTCGCCGGACCGCCTCGTGCGCGCACGCGTCCCCGTACCCATCGCCGCGTTGCCCCCTCGTGTCCGTAAAAGCCGAATTTCCCACGGCTGTTGACCGGGCGATCACCCTACCTGAGCAAAGGCGGCCCACTGCCAGCAGGCATAGTAGGGGGGCGGTAACGACGGAGGCCGCCCCTTGTCGACCAGGGGAACGCGGCAGCCCAGCGGGGAGAGGGACAGCGGACACATGGCATCGCGCCGGGACGAACTCAACGCCTACACCTTCGCGAAGCGGAGACTCGTCGCCCAATTCCTCCAGCCCAACGCCACCGGTTCCGAGGAGGGCGCGCCCCGCCCCCTGCGCGCGGTCCTGCCCGGGGTCATCGTCGGTGTCGTCGTCCTCGCCGTGTTCGGCGCGTGGGGCATGTTCCGCCCGGTCGCGCCCAAGAGCTGGGACAAGCCCGGCGAGAACGTCATCATCGCCAGCAAGTCCACGACCCGCTACGTGGTCCTGAAGACCGGCAGGACGACCCAGCTCCACCCCGTCCTCAACATGGCGTCCGCCAAGCTCCTGCTCCTCCCCGACAAGGGCACGGTCATCAAGGTCGACGAGTCGGTGCTCGACAGCGGCAAGATCCCGCACGGCGCCACCCTCGGCATCCCGTACGCGCCCGACCGGCTCCCCGAGCCGAAGGAGGCCGGTGCGGCGAAGCGGTGGGCCGTGTGCGAGCGCCCCGTGGAGGGCGGACGCGCCATCCAGAAGGCCGCGTTCGTCTTCGCCGAGCGCGAGAAGAACCGCACCGAGGGAAGCGACCGCCTCAGCGGCGGCGACCTCCTCTACGTCGAGGGCCCGGCCCCCGAGCGCACCCGCTACATCGTCGACGCCGGCGGCACCGCCTACCCGGTCGGCAAGAACGAGCTGCTCCTGCGTCAGCTCGTCGGCCAGGGCCGCGTCCCGCAGCGCGTCTCCGCGGCGTGGCTGGAGACCCTCCACAAGGGCGACGAGATCACCTTCCCCACCGTCGACGGGCGCCCCGGCGCCCCCGCCGACGCGCCCGGCGGCCTGGACGACGAGATCAACAGGGTCGGCATGGTCCTCACCGCGACCGACGGCACCAAGAAGCAGAGTTACGTCGTCCTGCCGGGCCGGGTGGCGCCCGTCTCCGACTTCACGGCGAAGCTGCTGCTGGCCAGCCGCGACCTCGTCGAGCTCGGCCAGAACGGCCAGGCGGCGTCGGTCAGCCCCGGCGCCTTCGTGCCGGGCGAGGCGTTCAACCAGGACAAGAAGTGGCCGCGGGCCGCACCCCGCGCCGTCAACTCCGCCGGCACGGGCGAGGGCAGCCGCAACACCGTCTGCAACGTCCTGCACGAGGTGGACGAGGACGACGGCTCCACCAAGCTCGCCACCTGGGCCGGCGAGGACTTCCCGGCGCCGCTGCCCACGGGCTCCAGCAGCGCCTACGTGACGCCCGGCGCGGGACAACTCTTCCGCCAGTTCACCGGCTCCCGCACCGACACCGGCTTCCTCTTCCTCGTCACCGACACCGGTCTGCGGTACGCGATGCAGTCCAACGGCGACAGCTCCGCCGGCGACTCCGGCATCGGCTCCTCCGGCTCCGACGAGGAGAAGCGGGCGCGCCTGCTGGAGGCGCAGCAGGCGCAGAACCGGCTCGGTTACAAGGACGTCGCCCCGGTGCCCGTACCGGCGGCCTGGTCCGCGTTCCTGCCGACCGGTCCCCGCCTGTCGACGTCCGCGGCGCGCCAGCCGCAGGGCTCGTGAGGCCGGAGGTCACCGCGATGAACCGAAACCGCACCCGCACCCGGATCCTCACCCCCGCCCGCGGCGCTTTCACCGGCGCCCGCGCCCACACCGAGGCCCGCGCCCTCACCGGCGCCCGCCCCGGCCCCGGCACCCGACGCCTGGTGACCGCGACGGCCGCCGCCGCGCTCACCGTCCTGTGCCTGCCCGCCGCCCCGGCCGCGGCGGACACGCCCGGCCAGTGCACCTTCCCGGCCGAACCGTACGAGGGCCGCCCGTGGGCCCTGCAGCGCGTCCTGCTCGACGAGGTGTGGAAGCAGTCCACGGGCAAGGGCGTGCGCGTCGCCGTCATCGACACGGGCGTCGACGTCCGCCACCCCCAGCTGAAGGCGGCCGTCGACACCAAGAGCGGCGTCAACCTCATCCCGAAGGACGCGAAGGACGAACACGGCAACAAGGTCGACCGGGGCAAGGAGGACGGGACGACCGACACCGTCGGCCACGGCACGAAGGTCGCCGGCATCATCGCCGCCCGCCCCGCGCCGGGCACCGGCTTCGTCGGACTGGCGCCCGACGCGACGATCATCCCCATCCAGCAGAACGACGCTACCGGCAACGGCACGGCCAAGACCCTGGCGACGGCGATCCAGCACGCGATCGACGAGAAGGCCGACGTCATCAACATCTCGCAGGACACGGCGAACGCCATCGAGCCGACGCCCCTGCTGAAGCAGGCCGTGCAGAAGGCCCTGGACGCGGAGATCGTCGTCGTCGCGTCGGCGGGCAACGACGGCATCGACGGCACCGACAAGAAGACGTACCCGGCCTCCTACGAGGGTGTCCTCGCCGTCGCCGCCTCCGACCGCAACAACGAGCGGGCCGCCTTCTCCCAGTCCGGCGACTTCGTCGGGATCGCCGCGCCGGGTGTGGACATGATCACAACGGTGCCGGGCGGCGGCCACTGCGCCGACAACGGCACGAGCTTCTCCGCCCCGTACGTCGCGGCCGTCGCCGCCCTCGTCAAGGCCAAGCACGACGACTGGACGCAGGAACAGATCGTCGCGCAGCTCCAGCAGACCGCGGAACGGTCGGTGGCCGGCCACGACCGGCTTGTAGGGTGGGGCGTCGTGGATCCGGTCCGGGCCCTGACGGAGGACGACAAGCCCCTGGAGGCCCCGGTCGCCCACGAGGGCGTCACCAAGGCGGAGCCGCCGACACCGGCCGCACTCCACCTGGGCGAGACGCCCGAACAGCGCGACGCCCGCCTCGCGACCTACGTCGTCGTGGGCGGCGGCGTCCTCGTCGCCGCCATCGCCGGTATCGCGGTCGCCATCCGCGACGCCCGCCGCCGCGGCTCCGTTCGCACGGCGAACGGTTGACGGTCGACGGCTGCCGGACGACCGGGGGCGACGGACGACCGGGGGGACCGCGATGACGGTGTACATGCAACCGGAGCCCCGCCTTCCGTCGTCCTCCGACGGAAGGCGCGTGACACACACGGCACTTGGGGCTGTCAGAGGCACTGGATAGAGTGACACGCGTGCGATCGGCACCTTGCTACACGAGTGCGAACGCAATGCGTGACAGCGGTGACAACGGGGAGGAAGACGGGTCATGGGCGACCTTGAGCGCGGCGCAGGCGCGCTGCAGAAATTCCAGTCGAGCATCAACGGCCTGCTGAGCGATCTCGAGACCGGTCCGGGCAGCAGCTCCAAGGTGGCCCAGCACACCGTGGAGCGCGGCGCCTTCAGCGGTGGCAACCTCCCCTTCGCGGAGGCCGACGGCTTCTACAAGCAGTACGCCCGCGTCCACAAGGAGCTGGTGTCCCTCTCCAAGCTCCTCGCCGACCAGATGGAACTGCTCCGCCTGGGCGTCCGCGCGACCGACGTCGGCCTGGACAACGTCGACGAGGACACCCGCCGCCGCTTCCACAGCATCGCCAGCCGGGTGGACGTGGCCGTCGACGCCCAGCAGGAGCGCGACAAGCAGCACAAGCCGGACGAGCAGTCCAACACCGTCGCGAAGGACATGGGGTAAGGCCGATGACGAGCGACGAGAAGAAGAACCAGAACCTCACGCCCGAGCAGCAGCAGGTCCAGGACGCTTCGACCATCAAGGCCCGCTTCACCGCCACCGACACCGCCGAGCGCCTCTCGGCCGCGTTCGAGCGCATGGGCATGGGCCCCGGCAGCGGTCCCGGCGGCCTCCTCGGCAAGTCGAACTTCGAGAACGCCCAGCTGAACGCCATCCTGGACGTCCTCGAAGCGGCCAACCCCAGCGACCTCGAAGCCGCGGGCGACGCCCTCCAGCAGGCGTGCAAGGAGCTCAACAAGGCCGCGAACGCGCTCAAGAAGGACGCCGCGGTCGTCGACCTCAAGGGCGAGGCGGGCAGCGAGTTCCAGCGGTACGCGGGCGAGCTCGCCACCTACACCTTCAACCTCGCGAGCTTCGCCAACGTCGTCGGCGCCCAGATGAAGGTCGCGAGCGAGGGCCTCACCTCCGTCCGCAACGCCAGGCCGCCCCGCGACGGCCGCCCTGACCCGAAGAAGCCCACGGAGTTCCCCCCGGACAAGCGCACGGCGGACAACGAGGACTACCAGAAGGCCGTCAAGGCGGAGCGCGACCGCCAGGAGGCGATCAACCAGATCAACCGCCTGGCGTCGTTCTACGCGGTCTCGGAGATGACCCTGGCCGGCCAGGAGCCCCCGAAGCTGCCGGACCGGTTGAAGGTGGACGTGCCGGCGCCCACCAGCCGTGGAGAGGTCTCGGGTAGCGGAGGCGCACGGGCGGCTGCTCTGCCAGGCGACCCCCAGGGGGGCGAGAGCGCGCCCCAGGTGGACAGGTCGCCCACGGGCTACACGGGCGGCGTGCTTCCTCGCAGGGACGTCCTGGGCCCGACACCACCTCCAGCGAGTCTCGACCCGTCGATGCGGATCGACACCGTCGCCACTCCACCCACGCCGACGCTGCCGACCTCAACGCCGCCTCCGAGCCCTGCCGGGCCCCCCAGTGGGGGCACCGGCCCGCTCATGCCGCCCGTGGCACCCGGACTGCCGAGCCAGGGTCGCAGGGGAGGCGGCGGCCGGTTCGCCAACCCGCCGTCCGTCCCCAAGACCGGTGGTCCCCCGCAGGCCGTGGGGCGTGCGGGTGGCGGCCAGAGCGGTCCTGTGGCACCCCGTCCGACCGGGCCGGGGCAGACGAACGTCGTCGGTCGGCCCACCGGCGCTCCGACGGCAGGCCCGCCCGGGCGCCCGAACGTGGTCGGCGGACCGGGACAGCAGCCCGTCACGGGACGCGCCACCTCCGGCCCTTCCGGTCCCATGACCGGCCGTGCGGGCGGCGGTCCGGCGCCGGCCGTCGGCAGGCCGACCGGCATCGTGGGCGGTACGCCACAGCAGCGCACGGCGTCGGGTCCCTCCGGTTCCGGCTCCCGCATCCCGCGTGGAACGGTGATCGGTGGCGAGGGCTCCGCCCAGGCGCGCGGTTCCGCCGTCCGTCCCGGTCAGAGCGGCGTGGTCGGCGCAGCGGGTGCGGCTGGTCCGCGTCCGGCTGGTCGCGGCACCCCGAGTGTCAACGGAGTGGTGGGTACGCCTCGAGGCGGTGTCGCACCCCGGGCCCAGCGGCCCGCGGGCAACGATGAGGAGAACACCGGCTCCGAGCGTCCGGACTACCTGATCGAAGACGAAGAGACATGGGCGGTGCGACGGCGTGGTGCCGTTCCGCCAGTGATCAACTGATCGTGCGAAAGGTGCAGGGAGCCAGGATGGCAGCAGGAAAGACGACGCGGTCGCGCAAGCGCCTGACGTGCAGCCTCGCGCTTGTGGGTGCGTGGGCCGTCGGGTTCGCCGGCCTGGCTCCCTCCGCCGCGGCCGCCGACATGCGTGCCGAGCAGTGGTACCTGGACGCGATGCACGTCGAGGACATCTGGAAGAAGAGCACGGGCAAGGGCATCAAGGTCGCCGTCATCGATTCGGGGGTCAACGCCTCCACCTCTGCTCTGAAGGGGCAGGTACTCGCAGGCCTTGATGCCACGAAGACCGATGGCAAGACGGACGACATCAGTGGCCACGGAACCACGATGGCCGAGTTGATCGCCGGTACAGGGCGTGGCGGCAGCGTGCAAGGGCTCGCGCCCGGGGCGAAGATCATTCCCTTCCGTACCAACATCGCGGGTTCGAAGAAGTTCGCCAAGAACCGGTGGGCCGTCGAGGACGCCATCCGGGCTGCGGCAGACAGCGACGCCAAGATCATCAACATGTCTTTCGCCTATCCCAGCAAGACACAGCGTCTGGCGGAAGCGGTCAAGTACGCGCACGCGAAGGGCAAGCTCCTGTTCGCTGGCGTGGGGAACAACGGAGCGGACGACAACGTGCGTCAGTTTCCCGCTGCCTTCCCGGAGGTCGTCGGGGTAGCCGCGACCACCAGCGAAGGGGTCGTCGCGGACTTCTCCCAGCATGGCGCCTATGTGGACATCGCGGCGCCTGGCAAGGACATCCCCGGTTGGTGTGACGCGAAGTTCACCGACTACTGCGTGGGCCAGTACGGCACCAGCCACGCCACCGCCATCGCCTCCGCCTCCGCCGCTCTCATCTGGTCCGCGCACCCCGACTGGACGGCCAACCAGGTGCTGCGCGTCATGTTCGAGAGCGCCGGCAAGGGCGAGGACTGGAAGGGCAAGGTCAGCAGCCACGCCGGCCACGGCGTGGTCCGCCCCAACGCCCACCTCACCCGCGGGCTGGGCAAGCCCGGCGATCCGGGTGTGAGTCCGCTCGCGGGCGAGAACACCGCGGCGGCCGACGGCGGTTCGTCCGCCTCGCCCGCCGCATCCGCCTCACCCGGCACGTCTGCACCAGGTTCGTCACAGAGCCCGCAGGACGCGCCCGCTCCCGGCTCGACCGTGGCAGGCTCCAGCGAGAACGCCGCGAAGGCCGACGACGGCATGCCGCTCGGCCTCGTGCTCGGCGGCGCCGCGGCCGTGGTCGTCGTGGCGGGAGGCGCCTTCGTCCTCGCCCGCAGGCGCCGCACCCCCTAGCCGGACCCACGAGCGGCGGGTCCGAGCCCGCCCGCATTCGACGGTGGTGAACCGGACCACCGAGACCCTCCAGAGAGGAAGACACCGCATGGCAGTCCAGAAGGTCAATGGCGTTGCGCTGAAGGGGCTCCAGGACGAGCTCTCCAGCAACTTCGACGACGTCAAGAGCCAGCTGTCCGTCCTGCAGGCCACGATCGACAGCCTGGAAGGCGCCTGGGCCGGTATCGGTGCCGGTGCGTTCAACCAGAAGCAGGACGCGATCAACCGGAACATGGTGGACATCGGCAAGCTCCTCCTGAACTACCAGGAGGCCATTCAGGCCGCGCGCACCATCGCGGGCAACACCGACACCGAGGTCGAGGCCGCCCTCCGCGGTGTCGACGTCGTCGACGGCTACTCCGGTGACGCCAAGGCCGAGGCCCGCACCTCGAACCTCAACAACTACTGATCCACCCCCGGCCGTGCACGTCTCGGCCGGTACACCAAGCTTGACGCGGTTGGAGGACCGATGGCGAACAACAACGACGGCACGATGATCGTCACTTACGCGCGGCTCGAGGACGCCGCGCGTGACATCAAGAAGCAGGCGGACCGCCTCGACCAGAGCCTGAAGGCCATCAAGGCCAAGATCAACTCGATCTCCGAGCTCTGGCAGGGTGACGCCCGCGAGGCGTACAACACCGCGCAGGCCGAGTGGGACCGCAAGGCGATGGCCATCCACACCTCGCTGATCCAGATCTCGAACGCGGTCCGCGAGGCGGCCCCGGCGTACCAGCAGGGCGACAAGAAGGCCGCGTCGAACTTCCAGTGAGCGCGCCAGGCCGCGAGCGGCCTGAGTGACAGGGGCGGACACGCGCGGGAGGTGTCCGCCCCTTCTCCATGCCCACGACCGACCCGGACCCCAGGGACAAGGACCCGAGGCAACGGGCCCCAGCCCCCAGCCGCGAGCCCCGAAGGCCCCAGGCCCGGAGCCACGCGACACCGGCACACGCCGAGGGGGCGCCCGCCACAGCGAGCGCCCCCAGCGCCGTACCAGGACCCGATCCAGGACCCGACCCCTACCCCGAGCCGTACTCCGGGCCCGAGACCGAGCCCAGGTCCGCGCCCGGACCCGGTACCCGTCCCGGCTACCGCCCCTACCGCACGTCCGACGGCATGAGGCCGGTCTGCACCAGCGGGTTGCCGCGCTGGCGGGAGACGAACACGCCGCGGCCCGGGGGCATCGGGCGGGGGCGGACCCCACCGAGCACCTCGCCCTCGTGCGGGTCGCCCGACAGGAGCACGCCCTGCGCGCCGAGCTCCATCATGCGCTGCATGAACGGCTCGTACGACGAGCGGCTCGCGCCCGCCGAGTTGCGGGCGATGATGAAGCGGACGCCGACGTCCCGGGCGAACGGGAGCAGTTCGGTGAGCGCCGCCAGCGGGTTGCCGCTGGACGTCGACACCAGGTCGTAGTCGTCCACGACGACGTACACCGACGGCCCCTGCCACCAGCTGCGGTCCCGCAGCTGCTGCGCGGTGACGTCCTCCGACGGGGTGCGGCGCCGCATCAGCCCCGACAGGGCCTCCACGTGGTGGTCCATGTTGTTGGACATCGGCACGTACTCGGCCAGGTGCGTCGCCGGGGTCGCGTCCAGCAGCGCGCGGCGGTTGTCGATGACGAACAGCTTGCAGCTGTCGCCGTCGTACCGCTCGCTCAGCTGCTTGATGAGCAGCCGCAGCAGGTTCGTCTTGCCGGACTCGCTCTCGCCGAAGACGAGGAAGAACGGGTCCTTCTCGAAGTTGACGAAGACCGGGGCCAGGTTGTTCTCGTCGATCGCGAAGGCGACGCCGCGCTCCGGCTGGGCGAAGCCCGCGGGGAGGTTCTGCGCCGGCAGTTCGCGCGGCAGGAGGCGTACGGCCGGGGCGCCCGGCAGCGTCCAGTGGCGGGACACCTCCTGCGCCATCGCCGCGGTCGCCTCCGACAGGTCGCTGTCGGAGTTGATGCTGTCGATGCGCGGCACCGCCGCCATGAAGTGCAGCTTCTCCGGCGTGAGTCCGCGACCCGGCACCCCGGCCGGGACGTTCTGCGCGACCCGGCGGTCCAGCTCGGAGTCCATCGGGTCACCGAGCCGCAGCTCCAGCCGGTTCATCAGGTGGTCCTTGAGATTGGCGCGCACCTCCATGGACCGGGACGCGGTGAGGACCAGGTGGATGCCGTAGCCGAGGCCGCGCGCCGCGATGTCCATCACGAGGTGCTCCAGCCCCTCGTAGTCGGTGCGGAAGCTGCCCCAGCCGTCGATGACGAGGAACACGTCGCCGAACGGCTGGTCCGTCACGGAGATGTCGCCGCGCGCCCGCAGCCGCCGGTACGTGCCGATCGAGTCGATGCCGGAGGCGCGGAAGTACTCCTCGCGGCGCGACAGGATGCCGTACACCTCGGCGACCGTGCGCCGCACCCGCTCGGGGTCGAGGCGGGAGGCCACGCCGCCCACGTGCGGCAGGCCGGCGACCGACGACAGGCCGCCACCACCGAAGTCGAGGCCGTAGAACTGCACCTCCTGCGGCGTGTGCGTGAGCGCGAACGCCGAGACGAGCGTCCGCAGCAGCGTCGACTTGCCGGACTGCGGGCCGCCCACGATCTGCATGTGGCCGGCCGCGCCGGAGAAGTCCCGGTACAGGGTGTCGCGGCGCTGCTCGAAGGGCTTGTCGACGACGCCCAGCGGCACGACCAGCCGGCCCGCGCCCTCGAAGCCCGGCTGGGTCAGCCCGCGGCCCGGCACCTCGGAGAGGCCCGGCAGCAGCTCGTCCAGCGGCGGCGGGTTGTCCAGCGGCGGCAGCCACACCTGGTGGGCCTCCACGCCGCGCCCCTCCAGCCGGCGCACGATGACGTCGAGGACCGAGTCGGCCAGCGCCTCGTCCTCCACCCGGCCGCCCTCCGGGCGGACCGCCCGCGCCGACGGCTGCACGTACCGGATCGGCACCGGCGCCGCCGTGAACGGCACCGGCCGCCGGTCCACCGGCAGGGGGCCGCCGGAGTCGGCCAGCGCCTGCGTGCCGGAGCGGTACACGCCGGAGACGTACGCGGCCTTGAACCGCACCATCTCGTCCGTGCCGTACTTCAGGTAGCCGGAACCCGGCACGTTCGGCAGGTGGTACGCGTCGGGCACCCCGATCGCCGCCCGCGACTCGGCCGTGGAGAAGGTCCGCAGACCGACCCGGTACGACAGGTACGTCTCCAGGCCGCGCAGCCGGCCCTCCTCCAGACGCTGCGACGCGAGCAGCAGGTGCACGCCGAGGGACCGGCCGATGCGGCCGATCTGCACGAACATCTCGATGAAGTCCGGCTTCGCGGTGAGCAGTTCGCTGAACTCGTCGATGACGAGGACGAGCGACGGGATCGGCTGCAGCGCGGCGCCCGCCGCGCGCGCCTTCTCGTAGTCGTGGATGTTCGCGTAGTTGCCCGCGTCGCGCAGCATCTCCTGACGGCGGTTGAGCTCGCCGCGGATGGAGTCGCCCATGCGGTCGACGAGCGTCAGGTCGTCCGCCAGGTTGGTGATGACGGCGGCGACGTGCGGCATCTGCGACATGCCGGCGAAGGTCGCGCCGCCCTTGAAGTCCGCGAGGACGAAGTTCAGCGTCTCCGACGAGTGCGTGACCGCGAGGCCCAGCACCAGCGTGCGCAGCAGCTCGGACTTGCCGGAACCGGTCGCGCCGACACACAGTCCGTGCGGGCCCATGCCCTCCTGCGCGGCCTCCTTCAGGTCGAGCATGACCGGCGAACCGTCCTCGCCGACGCCGATCGGCACGCGCAGCCGCTCCGACTGCGAACGCGGCCGCCAGGTGCGGCTGACGTCGACCGACGCGGCGTCGCCCAGGTTCAGCAGGTCGGTGAACTCCAGGTTCGCCAGCAGCGGCTCGTCGTCGTCCCCGCCCGACGCCACCCGCAGCGGCGCCATCTGCCGGGCGAGCGCCTCCGCCGCCTCCAGGCTCAGCCCGTCCGGCGTGCCCTCGTACACGTGACCGTGGCCCGACTCCAGGCGCAGCTCACCGGGGTGCACGACCACCGACAGCTGCCCGCGCGCCCCGGCGCCCTCACCGCGGACGACCTCGATGATCGTGACGCCCTGGAGGCCCTCCGGCGCGGCGAGCGGCGACATCGGCGGGACCGTCTGCCCGTCGAGGACCACCACCAGGTGCGGCTGGTCCAGCAGCGGGTTGTCCCCGCCGTGGAACCGCGGCCGCCCCTCCAGCAGCCCGGCGAGGAGGTCCTGCAGGTCCGTCGGGTCCGTCGTGATGAGACGGCGCGTGCCCGCCCCGTCGACCGCGCCGCGCGCCTGCACGTGCGGCAGCCACTTGGCCCACTCCCACTGGGCGGCCGCGTCCTGACCCGTCGCGACGGCGACGACCAGGTCCTCCGGCGAGTGCAGCGACGCCAGCGAGCCGACCATCGCGCGCGCGGCGGCCCGTACCGACTCCTGCTCACCACTCACCGTGACGTGGTAGAACGCCCGCAGCGACACCGCCATGGGCAGCCCGTCGAGCGTGCCGTGCGTGGTCAGGAAGCGGCGCATCGCCCCGGCGGTCAGCGGCTCCAGGTCGTCCACCGGCGCCGTCTCCGGGGGGACGAGGGGCGTGGCCAGCTGCTGGCTGCCCAGGCCGACGCGGACCTGACCGAAGTCGTCGTCGCCCACGCGCCGCTCCCACACCCGGCTGCCCTCGGCGACGAGCGCCCACAGCTGCTCGGGGGAGGGGTGCAGGTAGAACTGGGCGTCCCGCTGGATCCGCGCCGTCCGCAGCACCGCGCGCCGCGTCTGGTTCAGGTACGTCAGGTAGTCGCGCCGCAGGTCCGCCAGCTGCCCCTGCGTGCCGCGCCGGTAGCGCACCAGCATGGCGATGCCCATGCCCAGGGTCGACGCGATCATGACCATGCCCATGATCCGCATGATCGGGTTCGGCGTCATGAAGAAGAACACGACGGACCCGCCCATGCCGAGCATCGGCAGGATCTGCATCAGAGCGCCCTCCTGCTGCCCGCGGGGCAGTTCGGGAGGTGGTTGCACCTGCACCTGGGTACTGGGCACTTCGGACGGCAGGACCCGTGGTGGGCGCTTGACGACGATCTGACTCACAGCTCACCAATTCCCTTGCCGGACGGAAACGTTCCTATCGGCGCCCCCGTGGCGACGGGTTCCATCCGCGGATGGGGATCCTACTTGCGTGGGGGTCGGGGGCCGGGCGGTAGGGTGACGCGACGGATTTGCGCAGCCGTGAACTACCGCAAAACAAAGGACATTCGGAGCGCATCCCGGGCAACGCGTCCGTGGCGGCGCCGGGACCCGGCCGTACGGGCCCCGAACGCCACCGGGCCGGACCCCGCACGACGGGGCGCCGGTCCCGGTTCCGCGACGTCCCGGACCACCGCGCCACGGAGAACCACCGCGCCACGGAGAACCACCGGGCCACGGAACCACCGGGCCACGGGAACCACCGGGCCACAGAACCACGAGGGGAAGCAGAAGGTGAGCATGACGGCCCCAGCGGCGGCCACCACGACCGGTCACCCGGGTCCCGCGACGCCGTCCGGCGGCGGAACCGGCTTCTGCCGCGTCACCGTCGTCGCGCCGGACGGGCGCGTCGACGTGGCGCTGCCCGAGGACATCCCGGTCGCCGACCTGTACCCGGAGATCCTCAGGCTCTCCGGCCAGAGCCCGGTCGAGGGCGGCCCGGTCGGGTACCACCTGGTGCGCCGCGACGGGACGGTGCTCGACGCCGCCCGCTCGCTGGCCGCGCAGCGCATCCTCGACGGGGAACTGCTCTCCCTGCGGCCCTTCGCCGAGTCGCTGCCCCCGGCGGTCTTCGACGACGTCTCGGACGCCGTCGCCTCCGCCGTCGCCCGCGACCGCAGGTTCTGGACCGACGGCCTGATGCGCGGCTCCGGCCTCTTCGGCGGCTCGGTGCTGCTCGTCCTGCTCGCGTTCGTCCTGTGGCAGGCCGACCCGCGCCACGACATGCACGGCCTGCCCGGCGTCCTCGCCGGCGTCGCCGCGCTCCTCCTCCTCTCCCTCGCCTGCGTCCGCGCCCGCGTGTACGAGGACCGCGGCTCGGCCGTCGCCCTCGGCGTCGGCGCGATGGCGAGCGCCGCCGTCGGCGGCTCCGGGCTGCTGTCGCTCGCCGCCGGGCACGGGCCGGGCCGGCTGCAGTTCCTCCTCGCCTGCGCCGCCGTGCTCGTCACGTCGCTGATCCTCATGCTGGTCGCCCCGGCCGGTGACAGCCCGTTCGTCGCGTTCGTCTTCGCCTCGACCGTGGGACTGATCGTCTCCTTCGTCGCGATCCTCACCGGCATGACGCCCGTCGAGACCGCCGCCGTGTGCCCGCCCGTCGCCGCCGGCGCCCTGGCGTTCCTGCCGAGCCTGTCGACCCGCTTCGCCCGTCTGCCCATCGGCTTCGACCCGCCCCGCACCGCCGTCGGCGGGTACGACGCCGGCGACACCGCGCCGCAGGGCCCCGTCGACGCCGCCCGCATCGCCGCCCAGGCCCGCCGCGGCCACGAGCTCCTCGTCGGCCTCGTCGGCGGCTGCGCCCTGGTCACGGTGACCGCGGCCGGCGTGCTCGGCTTCTCCGACAACGTCTGGGGCCAGCTGCTCGCCCTGGCCGCGGGCATCGCGATGATGACGCGCGCGCACCTGTTCCGTTACTCGGCGCAGGTCGGCTGCGCCCTCGCGGCCGGGCTCGGCTCCCTCGTCCTCCTCGGCCTCGGCCTGGCCGTCAACCCGCCGGGCGACATCGTCCGCGCCGCGCTGCGCGGGGACGGCGGGGCGCTCGACCTGCGCACGGTCTGGCTCGCCGCCGCCATCGCCGCCATCGCCGCCCTGATCGTCGCCATCGGGCTGATCGTGCCGAACAAGGGCGTCACCCCCTTCTGGGGTCGCTTCCTGGAGATCGCCGAGGGCTTCTTCCTGCTCACGCTGGTCCCGCTCTGCCTCGCGGTCTTCGACGTGTACCACTCCATCCGCGCCCTCACCTCCTGAGGGCCCCCGAACACCCCGCCCGGCCCCGGCCCCCGGCCCGCACGCCCGCCCGGCCCGTCCACCCGGCCTCAGGGGGCGGGCCGGGTGGACGGGCCCCGGCCAGGGGCCACGTCCGGCGGACCCGCGCCGGCTGGTACGCTGTGTGACGGCCGTTTGTGTACGCGCCCCCGGAGCATCTGGGAGCAGCGCTCATCGTGCCTTCGCCCCCGAGTCACGGAAGTCCCCCTGAGATCAAGACCAGGGGCACTCGCGGGCGCATCGAACACCCTGAGGAGTACCGAGTGTCTCTCGACGCCGCCACGAAGAAGCAGATCATGGCCGAGTTCGGCACCAAGGAGGGCGACACCGGCTCCCCCGAGGTCCAGGTCGCGATGCTCTCCCGCCGCATCTCGGACCTGACCGAGCACCTCAAGACGCACAAGCACGACCACCACTCCCGTCGTGGTCTGCTGATCCTCGTCGGCCAGCGCCGCCGCCTGCTGCAGTACCTGGCCAAGAAGGACATCCAGCGCTTCCGCGCCCTGGTGGACCGCCTCGGCATCCGCCGCGGTGCGGCCGGCGGCGCCAAGTAAGACGCCGTGAAGGGAGCGGTTCCCGACCGACCGGGAGCCGCTCCTTTTGCTGTACGCGTGTAATCCACGCGGCGACCGGACATGCGATCCTGGGTGGAAGCTCAGTAATCTGGTCGCACGACGACACAACGGAACACCGCACGACCCACACACCGCATGTCGTGGCGCCGCACGGCGACACGACATGACGCCACCGTGACGCGCACCCCGCGCGGTCGCGGTGCAAGCGGAGGGACGCCCCCCGCCGTCGCCGGTCCTCGGTAGTGGCCCCCGGGCCCCACGGGACGCAGTCCCAGGGGTACACCCGGGTGCTTCGATCGAAGACCGGCCCGCACAGAAGGCGCATCTCTCCGCCCCCGTCCCGCGCCACACGGGCGCCGGGGCGAAAAGACGACGAGTAGACGGAGACATCGTTGGTGGAGAACGAGACCCACTACGCCGAAGCCGTGATCGACAACGGTTCCTTCGGCACCCGCACCATCCGCTTCGAGACGGGCCGCCTGGCCAAGCAGGCCGCCGGCTCCGCCGTCGCGTACCTGGACGACGACACCATGGTGCTGTCGGCCACGACCGCGTCGAAGAAGCCCAAGGACCAGCTCGACTTCTTCCCCCTGACGGTGGACGTCGAGGAGCGGATGTACGCCGCCGGCAAGATCCCCGGCAGCTTCTTCCGCCGTGAGGGCCGGCCCTCCGAGGACGCGATCCTCACCTGCCGCCTGATCGACCGCCCGCTGCGCCCCTCCTTCAAGAAGGGCCTGCGCAACGAGATCCAGATCGTCGAGACGATCATGGCGCTCAACCCCGACCACCTGTACGACGTGGTCGCCATCAACGCCGCCTCCTGCTCCACGCAGCTGGCCGGTCTGCCCTTCTCCGGCCCGATCGGCGGCACCCGCGTCGCCCTGATCAACGGCCAGTGGGTCGCGTTCCCGACGCACACCGAGCTCGAGGACGCCGTCTTCGACATGGTCGTCGCCGGTCGCGTCCTGGAGGACGGCGACGTCGCGATCATGATGGTCGAGGCCGAGGCCACCGAGAAGACCGTCGAGCTCGTCAAGGGCGGCGCCGAGGCGCCGACCGAGGAGGTCGTCGCCGCCGGTCTCGAGGCCGCGAAGCCCTTCATCAAGGTCCTGTGCAAGGCCCAGTCGGACCTCGCCGCCAAGGCCGCCAAGCCGGTCGGCGAGTTCCCGGTCTTCCTCGACTACCAGGACGACGTCCTGGAGGCGCTGACCGCCGCGGTGAAGAGCGAGCTGTCGCAGGCGCTCACCATCGCCGGCAAGCAGGAGCGCGAGGCCGAGCTCGACCGCATCAAGGAGATCGCCGCCGAGAAGCTGCTCCCGCAGTTCGAGGGTCGCGAGAAGGAGATCTCCGGCGCGTACCGCGCGCTGACCAAGAAGCTGGTCCGCGAGCGTGTCATCAAGGACAAGGTCCGCATCGACGGCCGTGGCCTGACGGACATCCGCACGCTGGCCGCCGAGGTCGAGGCCATCCCGCGCGTGCACGGCTCGGCGCTGTTCGAGCGTGGCGAGACCCAGATCCTGGGCGTCACCACCCTCAACATGCTCCGCATGGAGCAGATGCTGGACACCCTCTCCCCGGTGACCCGCAAGCGCTACATGCACAACTACAACTTCCCGCCGTACTCCGTCGGTGAGACCGGCCGCGTCGGTTCGCCGAAGCGCCGCGAGATCGGCCACGGCGCGCTCGCCGAGCGCGCGATCGTGCCGGTCCTCCCGACGCGCGAGGAGTTCCCGTACGCGATCCGCCAGGTGTCCGAGGCCCTCGGCTCCAACGGCTCGACGTCCATGGGTTCGGTCTGCGCCTCCACCATGTCCCTGCTGAACGCCGGTGTGCCGCTGAAGGCCCCCGTCGCCGGCATCGCCATGGGCCTCATCTCCGAGGAGATCGAGGGCAAGACGCACTACGTCGCGCTCACCGACATCCTCGGTGCCGAGGACGCCTTCGGCGACATGGACTTCAAGGTCGCCGGCACCAAGGAGTTCGTCACCGCCCTCCAGCTCGACACCAAGCTGGACGGCATCCCGGCGTCCGTCCTGGCCGCGGCCCTCAAGCAGGCCCGCGACGCCCGCCTCCACATCCTCGACGTGATGATGGAAGCGATCGACACGCCGGACGAGATGTCCCCCAACGCCCCGCGGATCATCACCGTGAAGATCCCCGTGGACAAGATCGGTGAGGTCATCGGCCCCAAGGGCAAGATGATCAACCAGATCCAGGAGGACACCGGCGCCGAGATCACGATCGAGGACGACGGCACGATCTACATCGGTGCCCAGGTCGGCTCGCAGGCCGAGGCCGCCCGCGCCACGATCAACGGCATCGCCAACCCGACCATGCCGGAGGTCGGCGAGCGCTACCTGGGTACGGTCGTCAAGACCACCACCTTCGGTGCGTTCGTCTCCCTGATGCCCGGCAAGGACGGCCTGCTGCACATCTCGCAGATCCGCAAGCTCGCCGGTGGCAAGCGCGTGGAGAACGTCGAGGACGTGCTCGCGGTCGGCTCCAAGGTCCAGGTCGAGATCGCCGAGATCGACCAGCGCGGCAAGCTCTCCCTCATCCCCGTGATGGCGGACGAGGACGGCGCCGAGGGCGACAAGGACGACACCGACCAGTGACGTCCCGTAGTTCGAAGGCGACGGCCCGCACCTCCTCGGAGGCGCGGGCCGTCGCCCGTACCCAAACGCTCCTCCCGGGCCGCGACGGCATCGGCACCGTCCGCCGCACCACCCTCCCGGGCGGTCTGCGCGTCGTGACCGAGACGCTGCCGTCCGTGCGCTCCGCCACCTTCGGCATCTGGGCGCACGTCGGGTCCCGCGACGAGACGCCGACCCTCAACGGCGCCACGCACTACCTGGAACACCTCCTCTTCAAGGGCACCCGCGGACGCAGCGCCCTCGACATCTCCTCCGCCGTCGACGCGGTGGGCGGCGAGATGAACGCCTTCACGGCGAAGGAGTACACCTGCTACTACGCGCGGGTGCTCGACACGGACCTGCCGCTCGCCATCGACGTGGTGTGCGACATGCTCACCGGCTCGCTGATCCGCGAGGAGGACGTCGACGCCGAGCGCGGCGTCATCCTCGAGGAGATCGCGATGACCGAGGACGACCCGGGTGACGTCGTCCACGACCTCTTCGCCCGGACGATGTTCGGCGACACGCCCCTCGGGCGGCCCGTCCTCGGCACGGTCGACACGATCAACGCCCTCACCCGGGACCAGATCGCCCGCTTCTACAAGAAGCACTACGACCCCACGCACCTCGTCGTCGCCGCCGCGGGCAACGTCGACCACGCCACCGTCGTCCGCCTGGTCCGCCGTGCCTTCGAGAAGGCCGGCGCCCTCGGCCGCACGGACGCCACCCCGGTCGCCCCGCGCGACGGGAGCCGCGCGATCCGCACGGCCGGCCGCGTCGAGCTGGTGGGCCGCAGGACCGAGCAGGCGCACGTCGTCCTCGGCATGCCCGGCCTCGCCCGCACCGACGACCGCCGCTGGGCCCTCGGCGTGCTGAACACCGCCCTGGGCGGCGGCATGTCGTCCCGCCTCTTCCAGGAGGTCCGCGAGAAGCGCGGCCTGGCCTACAGCGTGTACTCGTACACCTCGGGCTTCGCCGACTGCGGCCTGTTCGGCGTGTACGCGGGCTGCCGCCCGAGCCAGGTCCACGACGTGTTGCGGATCTGCCGCGACGAGCTCGACCTGGTCGCCCGCGAGGGCCTCACCGACGACGAGGTCCACCGCGCCGTCGGCCAGCTCTCCGGGTCGACCGTCCTCGGCCTGGAGGACACCGGGGCCCTGATGAACCGCATCGGCAAGAGCGAGCTGTGCTGGGGCGACCAGATGTCGGTCGACGACATGCTCGCCCGCATCGCGGCGGTCACCCCGGACGACGTCCGCGCGGTGGCGTCCGACCTCCTGGGACAGCGGCCCTCGCTCGCGGTGATCGGCCCGCTCAAGGACAAGCAGGCGGACCGCCTCCACACGGCCGTCTCCTGAACCGACCCCCCGCCGCAACCCGTAAGGAAGCAAGCATGAGCAAGCTGCGCGTGGCCGTCCTCGGCGCCAAGGGCCGCATCGGCTCCGAGGCGGTACGAGCCGTGGAGGCCGCGGACGACATGGAGCTCGTCGCGGCCCTCGGCCGGGGCGACTCGCTGGACGCGCTCACCGAGTCAGGCGCCCAGGTCGCCGTCGAACTGACCACGCCGGACTCGGTGATGGACAACCTCGACCACTGCCTCCGCCACGGCATCCACGCCGTCGTCGGCACGACGGGCTGGACCGACGAACGCCTCGCGCACCTGCGCGCCGGGCTGGACGCCAGCCCCGGCACGGGTGTCCTCATCGCCCCGAACTTCTCCATCGGCGCCGTGCTGACGATGAAGTTCGCGCAGCTCGCCGCCCCCTACTTCGAGTCCGTCGAGGTCGTCGAGCTGCACCACCCGCGGAAGGTCGACGCCCCCTCGGGCACCGCCACGCGCACCGCGCAGCTCATCGCCGCCGCCCGCGCCGAGGCGGGCTGCGCCCCGCAGCCCGACGCGACCACCACGGCCCTGGAGGGAGCGCGCGGCGCCGACGTCGACGGCGTCCCCGTCCACTCCGTACGCCTGCGCGGCCTGCTCGCGCACCAGGAGGTCCTCCTCGGCGGGGAGGGCGAGACGCTCACCGTCCGCCACGACTCGCTGCACCACAGCAGCTTCATGCCGGGCATCCTGCTGGGCTGCCGCCGCGTCGTCACCACTCCGGGCCTCACCTTCGGCCTGGAGCACTTCCTCGACCTCGGCTGACCCCCATGGGCGCGAAGATCACGTATTTCGTCATGGCCGCCTTCCTGGCGGTCTGGTTCGTCCTGGTCGGCGGCCGGGGCCTGGCGCTGATCCGGCAGGGCACCGCGGTCACCGTCGTCCTCGGGGTCGCGGCGCTCGTGCTGCCGGCGATCGGCGTGTGGTTCCTGTGGATGAACACCCGGTTCGTCACCCGGGCCAACCGCCTGGCGGCCGAGCTGGAGGCGGAGGGCGGCCTGCCCGTCGACGAACTGCGCCGCACCCCCGACGGCCGGATCGACCGCGACTCCGCCGACGAGGTGTTCGCCCGGCGCCGCGCGGAGACCGAGGACACCCCGGGCGACTGGCGGTGCTGGTTCCGGCTCGCCGTCGCCTACCGCGACGCACGCGACACCCCGCGGGCCCGCAAGGCGATGCAGCACGCCATCGCGCTCCACGACGGCCGCCCCACCCCGCACTGAGCCGGTCCCGTCCGCCTCGGCGACCGACGCGGACGGACCCGTCCCGGCACGCCACCGGCGCCGCACCCGGAAGGGGTACAGCGCCGGCGGCACGGGAGGCACCCCCTACGAGGCCGGGGTGTACTCCGCGTTCCACGCCTCGACGGTGTCGGCCGCCCGGTCGAAGGCCTCCACGCGCGACAGGAAGTCGGCGTTGTGGTCGGTCAGCAGCGTCAGCGGCTCCCCGTCCCCCTGCCGGTGGAGCACCAGGGCCTGGCCCTGCACGGTGCGCGGCAGGCCGAGCCACCGCACGGGCTGCTGGACGGTACGGACCGACGCGGCACGCGACCACGGCACCGTGGTCGTGCGGAAGAACCGCACGCGCCGCACGCCGTGCCGGCTGACCCACGTGCCGACGCGCAGCAGCCGCAGGGCGACCAGCACGACCAGCACCGCGGCGCCCAGGCACACGCCCGCCGCGGGCAGCGCCCCGGCCACGGCGATGATCAGCGTCGCCAGCAGCATGAACGAGGCGATCAGCAGGGCCAGGGCGGCGGCCACGACCCGCCAGGGGCCCGGCCGGTAGGGGCGACGCCACTGGTCGTGGTCGTCGTCGAACGGCAGCGCCGTGTCGTCGCTCGCGGCGTCGAAAGCACGGTCGGCCGTCAGGAAGGGCAGGGGCACGGCTGTTCCTTAACTCTTTGCACGCTCGTTCGGGCTGTGCCCGGTGAGGCTACCCAGCGCCCCCGGGCCCGGCCACAGCAGGGGCGCATACGGGTCAACGGCCCTCGGCGGCCTCGGACTGCTGGGTGTGCCCGGCCGACGGGCCCGCCTGCATCGCCGGCATCCCGAAGAGCAGCGACCCCACGAGCCCGGCCACCACGGTCAGCCCGATCAGGGTACGACCGGCGACCTCCGGGAGACTGGGACGCTGCCGGGCCGGAGGGGTGACGTTACTGCGGAAGCGGTCGGACTCGGCGACGAACGCGAACGGGACTGCCTCACGCCGGCGGAACATCGGGGTTCTCCTTCGGTGGCTTGTGGGTGCTTCGGGGCTGCTACCCCTTCAGACGCGTGTACGCACCGTTTGGTGCCCGTGAATCGATCTCGGTCCGGCAAC
This sequence comes from Streptomyces kanasensis, assembly GCF_043077165.1. NCBI lineage: Bacteria > Bacillati > Actinomycetota > Actinomycetes > Kitasatosporales > Streptomycetaceae > Streptomyces > Streptomyces kanasensis. Next base: position 4,077 of record NZ_JBIBSF010000015.1, on the reverse strand, counting down.
GTAGAGTGGGCGCGCCCCGTGCGACGCGACTTCGGAAGGACCCCGCCGGTGACCGACACCCCCGCCGCGACCCCCCAGCAGCCCGAGGAGCCCCCGGCGCTCCGGCCGAGCTTCCGCAGCGACGTGACCGTCGAACTGGTCAAGCACAGTGCGGCCGACTCCGACGTGCTGTGGGCGGCGCGGGTCTCGACGGCGGGCGAGCAGTCCCTCGACGAGCTGAGCAAGGACCCGGAGCGCTCCAAGGGCCTGATCAACTACCTGATGCGGGACCGGCACGGCAGCCCCTTCGAGCACAACTCGATGACCTTCTTCATCAGCGCCCCCATCTTCGTGTTCCGCGAGTTCATGCGGCACCGCGTGGGCTGGTCGTACAACGAGGAGTCGGGCCGCTACCGGGAGCTGGAGCCGGTCTTCTACGTCCCGGACACCGGCCGGAAGCTGGTCCAGGAGGGCCGCCCGGGCAAGTACGTCTTCGTCGAGGGCACGGAGCAGCAGCACAAGCTGGTCTCCCACACGATGGAGGAGTCGTACGTCCGGGCGTACACCGCGTACCAGGAGATGCTGGCCGCCGGCGTCGCCCGCGAGGTGGCCCGCGCGGTCCTGCCGGTCGGCTTGTTCTCGTCCATGTACGCCACGTGCAACGCCCGCTCGCTGATGCACTTCCTCGGGCTGCGCACCCAGCACGAGCTGGCCAAGGTGCCGTCGTTCCCGCAGCGCGAGATCGAGATGGTCGGGGAGCGGATGGAGGCCGAGTGGGCGAAGCTCATGCCGCTCACCCACGCCGCCTTCAACAAGAACGGCCGCGTGGCGCCGTAGCACCGCCCGTCCCGGACCCGCCGGAATTCCGTTCCGGGTCCTGTACGGATGTACGGATCAGCCGTCTGAAGTGTCCGTATTGCGGCATTCTGCGAAGTTCATCTAGGCTGATCAAACGGACCCGGCACTGCTTGAACCCCCGAGCAGGCAGTGCCGGGCTCCTCTTCCGCACGTCCCCGAGGGGACCCCTGGCGCTGAGCAGCGAGTAGCGTGTTACCCATGGCTCCGATCTCCACTCCGCAGACCCCCTTCGGGAGGGTCCTCACCGCCATGGTCACGCCGTTCACGGCGGACGGCGGACTCGACATCGACGGCGCTCAGCGGCTCGCCGCCCACCTCGTCGACGCAGGCAACGACGGCCTGATCGTCAACGGCACCACCGGCGAGTCCCCGACCACCAGCGACGCGGAGAAAGACCAGCTCGTACGGGCGGTCCTGGAGGCCGTGGGCGACCGGGCCCACGTCGTCGCCGGCATCGGCACCAACGACACCCGGCACACCCTGGAGCTCGCCCGCGCCGCCGAACGCGCCGGCGCGCACGGCCTGCTCGCCGTCACGCCGTACTACAACAAGCCCCCGCAGGAGGGCCTGTACCGGCACTTCTCGGCCATCGCCGACGCCACCGAGCTGCCCGTGATGCTCTACGACATCCCCGGCCGCAGCGGCGTCCCGATCGACACCCAGACGATCGTCCGCCTCGCCGAGCACCCGCGCATCGTCGCCAACAAGGACGCCAAGGGCGACCTGGGCCGCGCCAGCTGGGCCATCGCCCGCTCCGGCCTCGCCTGGTACTCCGGCGACGACATGCTCAACCTGCCGCTGCTCTCCGTGGGCGCCGTCGGCTTCGTCTCCGTCGTCGGCCACGTCGTCACCCCCGAGCTGCGCGCCCTCCTGGACGCCCACCTCACCGGCGACGTCCAGAAGGCGACCGAGATCCACCAGCAGCTGCTCCCCGTCTACACCGGCATGTTCCGCACCCAGGGCGTGATCACCACCAAGGCCGCCCTGGCCCTCCAGGGACTCCCGGCCGGCCCGCTGCGCCTGCCCCTGGTGGAGCTCTCCCCGGCCGAGACCGCCCAGCTCAGGAGCGACCTCGCCGCCGGCGGGGTAGAGGTGTGACAACGGACTTCACAACTCCACAGACAACAGAACAGTCCTACGCACACGCATGAAAAGTCACCCGCGCCACGTGTCTGAGCGGCACGTGGCGCGCGTGGTGAGGAGAGTCTTTTGAGTCATCCGCATCCTGAACTCGGTGCCCCGCCCAAGCTCCCCCAGGGCGGCCTGCGCGTCACCCCGCTGGGCGGTCTCGGTGAGATCGGCCGCAACATGACGGTCTTCGAGTACGGCGGCCGCCTGCTGATCGTCGACTGCGGCGTCCTCTTCCCGGAGGAGGAGCAGCCGGGCGTCGACCTGATCCTGCCGGACTTCACGACGCTGAAGGACCGCCTCGACGACATCGAGGCGGTGGTCCTCACCCACGGGCACGAGGACCACATCGGCGGCGTGCCGTACCTGCTCCGCCTGAAGCCCGACATCCCGCTGATCGGCTCCAAGCTGACCCTCGCCCTCATCGAGGCGAAGCTCCAGGAGCACCGCATCCGCCCCTACACCCTGGAGGTGGCCGAGGGGCACCGGGAGGTCCTGGGCGCGTTCGACTGCGAGTTCATCGCGGTCAACCACTCCATCCCGGACGCCCTCGCCGTCGCCATCCGCACGCCCGCGGGCATGGTGGTGCACACGGGCGACTTCAAGATGGACCAGCTCCCGCTGGACAACCGCCTCACCGACCTGCACGCGTTCGCCCGCCTCAGCGAGGAGGGCATCGACCTCCTGTTGTCGGACTCGACCAACGCCGAGGTGCCGGGCTTCGTCCCGCCGGAGCGCGACATCTCGAACGTGCTGCGGAACGTCTTCGCGAACGCCCAGAAGCGCATCATCGTGGCGAGCTTCGCCAGCCACGTGCACCGCATCCAGCAGATCCTGGACGCCGCCCACGAGTACGGGCGCCGCGTGGCGTTCGTCGGCCGCTCGATGGTCCGCAACATGGGCATCGCCCGCGACCTGGGCTACCTGCGGGTGCCGCCGGGCCTGGTCGTCGACGTCAAGACGCTGGACGACCTGCCCGACCACGAGGTCGTGCTCGTCTGTACCGGCTCGCAGGGCGAACCGATGGCGGCCCTGTCCCGCATGGCCAACCGGGACCACCAGATCCGCATCGTCCAGGGCGACACGGTCATCCTGGCGTCGTCCCTGATCCCGGGGAACGAGAACGCGGTCTACCGCGTGATCAACGGCCTGACCCGCTGGGGCGCCAACGTCGTCCACAAGGGCAACGCCAAGGTCCACGTCTCGGGCCACGCCTCCGCCGGCGAGCTGCTGTACTTCTACAACATCTGCCGGCCGAAGAACCTGATGCCGGTCCACGGCGAGTGGCGCCACCTGCGGGCCAACGCGGAGCTCGGCGCGCTGACCGGCGTACCGAAGGACCGCATCGTCATCGCCGAGGACGGCGTCGTCGTCGACCTGGTCGGCGGCAAGGCGAAGATCGTCGGCAAGGTCCAGGCCGGCTACGTGTACGTGGACGGCCTCTCGGTCGGCGACGTCACGGAGGGCGCGCTGAAGGACCGCCGCATCCTGGGCGAGGAGGGCATCGTCTCGGTCTTCCTCGTCGTGGACTCCACGTCCGGCAAGATCGTCGGCGGCCCGTTCGTCCACGCCCGCGGCTCGGGTATCGACGACGCGGCGTTCGACGCGGTCCTCCCGAAGGTGGGCGAGGCGCTGAACAAGTCGGCGCAGGACGGCGTGGTGGAGCCGCACCAGCTCCAGCAGCTGATCCGCCGCGTCATCGGCAAGTGGGTGTCGGACACCTACCGCCGCCGGCCGATGATCCTGCCCGTGGTGGTCGAGGTCTGACCCCTTACCAGGGCAAACGGAGCGGGGCGACCTCGATTTGCATCGGGGCGCCCCGCTCCAGTAGGTTTACGGCTCCGCCCGAGGGGAACCCGACATGGCTACGTGCCGGAGGGGCCGCCCGGAACCGGGCGGGAATTCCGACTCAGAACCTCTGATAAAGTCGGGACGCGCCGAAAGGCAAAGGCCCCCAACGGCCACCGGAAATGAAATCCGAACCGGAAACGGAACGGAAAACGGATCTGGTAGGGTTGGAACCGCCGGAAAGGGAAACGCGAAAGCGGAGAACGGCCCGGCAGCCCGCTCCAGCGGGTGGCAGGAACGAGAAATCGGATCTGCTAGGCTGGA
>NZ_JBIBSF010000014.1:0-94516 GCF_043077165.1 Streptomyces kanasensis | reverse complement strand
GGCCGGGTACGGCGGCCGGGTACGGCGGCCGGGTACGGCGGCCGGGTACGGCGGCGGCCCGGCACGCGGGGCGTGCCGGGCCGCCGGGGTACCGGCGCGGCCGGTGGGCGCCGTCGGTCAGATGCCGCTCGCCGCCCCCATGGCGCCGGCGAAGAGCAGCAGGATGAGGGCCGGCAGCAGGACCGTCGCGATGATGCCCATGACCAGGCCGGCCGTGGCCGCGCCCTTGTTCGTGGCCTCGCCGCGGTTGGCCTTGCCGCGTCCCACGGCGCCGAAGATGATCGCGAGGACGCCGAGGATCATGCCGACGAACCACAGCACCATGATGACGTTGCAGACGACGCCGATGATGCCGAGCACGAGGCCCGCCGTGCCCATGCCGTTGCTGGGGCGCGGGGCGGCGTACCCGGGCGCGGCGTACGGGGAGGGCGGCGGCGGGTAGGAGGCCGGGGCCTGGGCGGGCGCTGCGGCCGCCGGGTAGCCGTAGGCCGGCTGCTGGGCGGGCGCTCCGCCGGCCGGGTAGCCGTAGGCCGGCTGCGGCGGCTGGGCGGGGGAGGCCGGGTACCCGTAACCGGGCTGCTGCGGCTGGCCGGGGCCGTACGGGCTCGGCCCGAAGCCGCCGGGCTGCTGGTTCGGATCGGACATGGGTGGTCTCCCCTCCAAGGACTTCGTCGGCCCATCGTATGGCCCGACGATCAGCTCCGGGGCCCGGTCCCGGGGCCCGGTCCCGGGCGGCGGACGGGCGTCGCCGACCGCCCGGGCGGGTCCGCGGGGCCGCACGGTCAGCGGCCGGTGCCGCTGATCACCAGGGAGGTGGCGTACGGGTCGTCGCGGTCGAGGCCGTCGTCCTTCTTCACTTCCTCGGTGATGGCCCATATGAGCCCGCCGAGGACGAGGGCGCCCAGGGCGATCCCGACCGCGCCGGTGACGATGCCCGCGGTGGCGACGGGGCCGTTGTTCGCCTCGCCGCGCTGGACGCGCTTGCGGCCGACGATGCCGAAGATCAGGGCGAGGACGCCCAGGACGATGCCGAGGCCGTACATGAAGCAGCCGACGACCGAGATGATGCCGAGGACCATCGACGCGACGCCCAGCCCGTTGGCCGGGGCCGGACCCCAGGCACCGGCGCCGTACGGACCGTAGGCGCCGGGGTGGGCGGGGTAGCCGGGCGCGGGTGCGGCCGGCGCCGGATAGCCGTACGGGCCGGGGGCGGGCCGGCCCGGCCCGCCCGGGGCGATCGGCGGCGGGGGCAGCGGGTCGCCGGCCCCCGGCGGGCCGAAGCCGGCACCGGGCATCGCCGCCACCGTCGGCTGGTCGTGCGGCGGGGCCGCCGGGCCCGGCGCGGGCTGGGGGGTCGCGGACTTGCCGAGGTCCACCCCCGGCGCGGGCGGCCGGCTCTCCGGCGGCGCCCAGGGGTCGTTCCGGTGGTTGTCGTCTGGCATGAGCCTCCCCCATCGTCTCCGGCCATGCTAACGACCGGCCTACGATGACCCCTGACCAGGGACGGCTCACCCACTCGGAGGACCCCGATGACCGATCTGCGCCCCTTCATCGCCGGGCTGCCCAAGGCGGAGCTGCACGTCCACCACGTGGGGTCGGCCTCCCCCCGCATCGTCTCCGAACTGGCCGCGCGGCACCCGGACTCCAAGGTGCCCACCGACCCCGAGGCGCTGGTCGACTACTTCACCTTCACCGACTTCGCCCACTTCATCGACGTCTACCTGTCGGTCGTCGACCTGGTCCGCACCCCCGAGGACGTCCGGCTGCTGACGTACGAGGTCGCCCGGGACATGGCCCGGCAGAACATCCGCTACGCCGAGCTCACCGTCACGCCGTACAGCTCGACCCGGCGCGGCATCGACGCGAAGGCGTTCATGGAGGCCATCGAGGACGCCAGGACCACCGCCGAGGCCGAGCTCGGCGTGGTCCTGCGGTGGTGCTTCGACATCCCCGGCGAGGCCGGTCTGGAGGCCGCTGAGGAGACCGCCCGGCTCGCCGTCGACCTGCGGCCGGAGGGGCTGGTGTCGTTCGGCCTGGGCGGCCCGGAGATCGGCGTGCCCCGCCCGCAGTTCAAGCCGTACTTCGACCGGGCCATCGCGGCCGGGCTGCACTCCGTCCCGCACGCCGGCGAGACGACCGGCCCCGAGACCGTGTGGGACGCGCTGCGCGACCTGCGCGCCGAGCGCATCGGCCACGGCACGAGCGCGGCGCGGGACCCCCGCCTCCTCGCCCACCTCGCCGAGCACCGCATCGCGCTGGAGGTGTGCCCCACCTCCAACATCGCCACCCGCGCCGTCACCGACCTCGACCTGCACCCGATCAAGGAGATGGTCGCCGCGGGCGTCCTCGTGACCATCAACTCCGACGACCCGCCGATGTTCGGCACCGACCTCAACGGCGAGTACGCCATCGCCGCGCGCCTCCTCGGCCTCGACGCGCGCGGGGTCGCCGCCCTCGCCGTGAACGCCGTCGAGGCGTCCTTCCTGGACCGGGCCGGCAAGGAGCACCTGAAGCGGGAGATCGACACGTACACGGAGGAGTGGCTCGCGCGCTGACGGGCGCCGTGCCGACAATGGAGCACATGCGCACCGTCACCGTCGTCGGGCACCGGGGCGACCCCTACCGGGTCCGTGAGAACACGACCGCGTCGATCCGGTCGGCGCTGGCGCGCGGCGCGGACGCCGTCGAAGTGGACGTGCGACTGACCTGGGACGGCGTCCCGGTCCTCCTGCACGACGAGACGCTGCGCAGGCTGTGGCGGATCGACCGGCCGCTCGCCGCTCTCTCGCTGGCCGAGGTGCGGCGGCTGACCGGGCCGGAGGGCGTCCCGACGCTCTACGAGGCGCTCGCCGCGGCCGCCCCGCACCGCGTGATGATCGACCTGCCGGGCGCCACGGAGGAGACCGTGCGGGCGGTCGTGGGCACGGTCCGCGAGTGCGACGCGGAGGACCGGGTCTTCTACTGCTCCGGCGCCGCCGCGATGCTGCTGGTCCGCGCCGCCGACCCGGCCGCCGAGATCGCCCTGACGTGGACGTCGCTCGCCCCGGCCCGGCCGGTGCTCCTGGAGGCGGTGTCGCCGCGCTGGCTGAACTACCGCTTCGGGCTGGTCGGCCGGGAGCTCGCGGACCGGGTGCACCGTGACGGACTGCTGGTCTCCGCCTGGACGGCCGACACGCGCAGGACCATGCGTAAGCTGATCGACAACGGGGTGGACTCGATCACCACCAACCGCGTGGACACCCTGAACTCCGTACTGACGGGAGCCCCCACGTGACGTCGCCGCACATCGACCGGATCCGCACCGACATCGCCCACAACGCGCGCGTCTGGAACTACTGGCTGGGCGGCAAGGACAACTACTCCGTCGACCGCGCGGTCGGCGACCAGGTGACCTCGCTGTACCCGAGCATCGGCGAAGTGGCCCGCGCCGACCGGGCGTTCCTGGGCCGCGCGGTGCGGTACCTCGCGGGCGAGGCGGGCGTCCGGCAGTTCCTCGACATCGGCACCGGGCTGCCGACCGCCGACAACACCCACGAGGTCGCGCAGCGCGTCGCCCCCGAGGCGCGGGTGGTGTACGTCGACAACGACCCGATCGTGCTGACCCACGCGCGGGCGCTGCTCACCAGCTCCCGCAAGGGGGTCACGGAGTACGTCGACGCCGACGCGCACGACCCGGAGCGGATCCTGAAGTCGGTCGGGCGGACGCTGGACCTGGACCGGCCGGTCGCCGTGATGATGCTCGGCATCCTCAACTTCGTCCTCGACACCGACACCGCCCGCTCCATCGTGCGCACCCTGATGGACGCCGTACCGCCGGGCAGCCACCTGGTGCTGACGCACCCCACGCTGGAGCCGGCCCTGGGCGGCGAGGGCAACGCCGAGGCGATGGCCTTCTGGAACGCGAACGCCACCCCGCCCATCACCGCCCGCAGCCGCGAGGAGTTCGCGTCGTTCCTCGACGGCCTGGAGGTCCTGGAGCCGGGCATCGTGTCGTGCTCCCGCTGGCGTTCCGACGCGGGCCCCGAGGTCGCCCAGTTCGGCGCGGTGGCCCGCAAGCCCTGACCGTCCGCGGCCCGGCCCGGCGCCGCCGCTCCCCGGGGCGCGGCTCAGGACCGCGGCGTCCCGGGCGCCGGCCCGGCCGGTGCCGCGAGGGCCTCCGGCGTCGCGGGCGGCGCCACCGGTACCGCGTACCCGGCCGGTGCCGTCAGCGCCTCCAGCCGCTTGATGTGGCGGCGGACGACCAGCAGCGGGAGCACGCCGAACACCCCGAACGCCATGTCGATGACGGTCCACCAGAAGGGGATGTCCCGGATCCGGCCGCAGATCAGGGCGAGGGGCACGATCCCCGCGCAGGCGATGACGCCGAAGTCGATCACCCAGATGTTCCGTACGGGGTCGCGGTACGGTCCGTAGAAGGCGACCGCGATCACGAGGTGGGCGAACGCCAGCCAGTCGGTGCCGTACAGGAGGAACGGGTACCGGGCGTCGGCGGTGTCGAGGCCGGCGCGCACGCGCCCGATCCACTCCAGGAGGCCGGGGAGGGCGTCGCCGACGGGGGACGCCCAGCCGGTCAGGGCCTCGTGCATCAGGCGCACTTCGGTGACGAGCGGAAAGGCCGTCACCCCGCTCAGCACGAGGCACACGACGAAGAACGCCAACCACGCGCGTATCCGCCTCGACAGGGCGTTCGCTTCGCTCATGTCCGCAGCGTACGCCCGGGTCCGGGCACCGCTCACCGGGCCCCGGCGGCGCTGCGGTCGGGGTGTGGGGGGAGGGCGGCGGCGGCCGTGGCAGGCGTCGGTCCGTCATCCTTCATGTGGGCGTGTTCGAACCGGAGTTGACGCCTCCGGTGGCCGTCCGCGCGATCGGCGGTACGTCGTCACCCGCGGGGGCGGGGACGCGGCGTCACCCGCGCGGGTGCTTTTGCCCCGGGCGGGCCGCCGATCGGTGCCGCGACGGCCCCGCGTCCGGTCGGGCCGCCCGTAGGGTGGCGCTCCTCCCCCGTCGTCGCCCCCCTTCTGGAGCCCGTCGTGCACGTCGATGAGCGCGTCCGCGCGCGAGAGCTGACCGACATCGCGGTCACCGGCATCGGTCTGGTCACTCCGGCCGGCCGGACCGCGGAGTGCACGTGGGACGGGCTGCTCGACGGCGTCCCGACGGCGGCCCGGGACGTACGCCTGGCGGGGCTGCCGGTCGACTTCTCCTGCCGGGTCGCCGGCTTCGACGGGCCCGCGCGGCTGGGCCTCGCGGCGGCCCGTGAGGCGGTCGCCGACGCGTCCTGGCCGGAGGGCGGCTGGGAGGGGGCGCGGGTGGCGGTGGTGCTGGGCACCGGGTGCGATCCGGGCGGGGGCGCGGCGCGCGGGGTGAGCGCCGCGGAGGTCAGTACGGAGCTGGGCGCGCTGGGCCCGAGCTTCGTGACGTCCGGCGGGTGCGCCTCGGGTGCGACCGCCATCGGCGTGGCGCGGGACCTGCTGCGGGCGGGCACGTGCGACGTGGCCGTCGCGGGCGGCTGCGACGGCGTCCCGGGGCGTGCGGCCGCGGCGGGGCTCGGCCGGGCGGGCAGCCTGTCGTCGCGCACGTTCGACCCGGCGGGCGCCTCCCGCCCGTTCGACGCCGAGCGGGACGGCTTCGTGCTGGGCGAGGGCGCGGGGGTGCTGGTGCTGGAGCGGCTGGCGGACGCGCGGGCGCGGCGGGCGCGGGTGCGGGCGGTCCTCTCCGGATACGGGGCGTCGGCGGAGGCGCGGTGCGTGCCGGGTCGGGCCGGGGTGGACCCGCAGGGGCGGGGGGTGGAGCGGGCGGTGCGGGCGGCGTTCGCGGACGCCGGGCTCGCCCCCGAGGACGTCGACCACGTGAACGCGCACGGCAGTGGCGGCGCGCTGGACGACCTGGCCGAGGCGCGGGCCCTGCGCCGGGTGTTCCGGGGGACGCCGCCCCCGGTCACGGCCGTGAAGAGCGTGCTCGGCCACGCGGGCGGCGGCGCGGCCGCGGTGGAGGCGGCGTGCACGGTGCTGACCCTCCAGCACCAGGCGATCCCGCCGACGGCGAACCTCGACCGGCTGGACCCGGAGATCGAGCTGGACGTGGTGGTCAAGTCGCCACGGCGCAGGCCGGTGCGGGCGGCGCTCAGCACGTCGTTCGGGCTGGGCGGGCACAGCGCGGCACTGCTGTTCCGCACGCCCTGACACCGGCCGCGCCGCCCCCGTGACGCACGGCGCGCCGGAGGGCGGGCCCGTGGTGGGCCCGCCCTCCGGCGCGGTGGCGCGGGGCGCCGGACCGCCGGGGCGCGGGTGTCAGCCCAGCGAGGTCATCACGTGCTTGATGCGCGTGTAGTCCTCGAAGCCGTACGCCGACAGGTCCTTGCCGTAGCCGGACTTCTTGAACCCGCCGTGCGGCATCTCGGCGACGAGCGGAATGTGGGTGTTGATCCACACGCACCCGAAGTCGAGGGCCTTGGACATGCGCATCGCGCGCGCGTGGTCCTTGGTCCACACGGAGGAGGCGAGGGCGTACTCGACGCCGTTCGCGTACTCCAGCGCCTGCTCCTCGTCGCGGAACGGCTGGACGGTGATGACGGGGCCGAAGACCTCGTTCTGGACGATCTCGTCGTCCTGGCGGAGGCCGGAGACGACGGTCGGGGCGTAGTAGTAGCCCTTGTCGCCGACGCGGTGGCCGCCGGCCTCGACCTTGGCGTGGGCGGGGAGGCGGTCGATGAAGCCGCTGACCTGCTTCAGCTGGTGGGCGTTGTTGAGCGGGCCGTACAGCACGTCCTCGTCGTCCGGGGCGCCGGTCTTCGTGTCGGCGGCGGCCTTGGCGAGGGCGGCGACGAACTCGTCGTGGATGGACTCGTGGACGAGGACGCGGGTGGCGGCCGTGCAGTCCTGGCCGGCGTTGAAGAAGCCGGCGACGGAGATGTCCTCGACGGCCTTCGCGATGTCGGTGTCCTCGAAGACGACGACCGGGGCCTTGCCGCCCAGCTCCAGGTGGACGCGCTTGACGTCCTTGGCCGCCGACTCGGCGACCTGCATGCCGGCGCGCACGGAGCCGGTGATGGAGGCCATGGCGGGGGTCGGGTGCTCGACCATGAGGCGGCCGCTGTCGCGGTCGCCGCAGACGACGTTGAAGACGCCCTTGGGCAGGATCTGCCCCATGATCTCGGCGATGAGGACGGTCGAGGCGGGCGTGGTGTCCGAGGGCTTCAGCACGACGGTGTTGCCCGCGGCGAGGGCCGGGGCGAACTTCCACACGGCCATCATCATCGGGTAGTTCCAGGGGGCGACCTGGGCGCAGACGCCGACCGGCTCGCGGCGCACGATGGAGGTCATGCCCTCCATGTACTCGCCGGCGGAGCGGCCCTCCAGCAGGCGGGCGGCGCCGGCGAAGAAGCGGATCTGGTCGACCATCGGGGGCAGCTCCTCGCTGCGGGTGAGGCCCACGGGCTTGCCCGTGTTCTCGCACTCCGCGGCGATGAGGTCCTCGGCGCGCTCCTCGAAGGCGTCCGCGATCTTCAGCAGGGCCTTCTGGCGCTCGGCCGGGGTGGTGTCCCGCCAGGCGGGGAACGCGGCGGCCGCGGCCTCCATGGCGGCGTCGACGTCGGCCCGGCCGGAGAGCGGGGAGGTGGCGTAGACCTCACCGGTGGCGGGGTTGACGACGTCGATGGTCCGTCCGTCGGCGGCATCCCGGAACTCGCCGTTGATGTAGTTGCGCAGACGACGCAGTTCGGTGGTCACGTGGCCACCCCTCCTGTCGATTTCGGTGTCCGTGGTCACCCGCCGGCCCCGCGGGGGGCCTGTCCGGTGGGTGAGACACCCAAGCCTAGTCGCTGGGCCCACGCTTTCGACAGGCCCGACGCTCCAGAACTTCGGATTCAGTGAGATCGAGACCTCCGGACAACGAATAACATCGTTCCGGGGTTGCGTGAGCGACGAGTCTCGGTGCACAGTGAAGTCGTGGCCAGCCGAAGCGCAGAGTCCAGGACCGGTAGTGGGTCGTCCCCCGCGATCGACACCGTGTCCCTGGCGATCATCGAACAGCTCCAGGAGGACGGACGCCGTCCCTACGCCGCCATCGGCAAGGCCGTCGGCCTGTCGGAGGCGGCGGTGCGCCAGCGCGTCCAGAAGCTCCTCGACCAGGGCGTCATGCAGATCGTCGCCGTCACCGACCCGCTCACCGTGGGCTTCCGGCGGCAGGCGATGGTCGGCATCAACGTCGAGGGCGACGTGGAGCAGGTGGCGGACGCGGTGACGGCCATGGCCGAGTGCGAGTACGTGGTGATGACCGCGGGCTCCTTCGACCTGATGGTGGAGATCGTCTGCGAGGACGACGACCACCTGCTGGATGTGATCAACAAGCGCATCCGCACCCTTCCCGGCGTGCGCTCCACCGAGAGCTTCGTCTACCTCAAGCTCAAGAAGCAGACCTACATGTGGGGAACCCGATAGCCGTGAGCAAGGACCTGTCCCAGACCGCGTACGACCACCTGTGGATGCACTTCACCCGCATGTCGTCGTACGAGAACAGCCCCGTCCCGACCATCGTCCGCGGCGAGGGCACCTACATCTACGACGACAAGGGCAAGCGCTACCTCGACGGCCTCGCCGGCCTCTTCGTCGTCCAGGCGGGCCACGGCCGCACGGAGCTCGCCGAGACCGCGTACAAGCAGGCGCAGGAGCTCGCGTTCTTCCCCGTGTGGTCCTACGCCCACCCGAAGGCCGTCGAGCTGGCCGAGCGGATCGCCCACCACGCCCCCGGCGACCTGAACAAGGTCTTCTTCACCACCGGCGGTGGCGAGGCGGTCGAGACCGCCTGGAAGCTGGCGAAGCAGTACTTCAAGCTCGTCGGCAAGCCCACCAAGCACAAGGTGATCTCGCGGGCCGTCGCCTACCACGGCACCCCGCAGGGCGCCCTGTCCATCACCGGCCTGCCGGCCCTCAAGGCCCCCTTCGAGCCGCTGGTCCCGGGCGCGCACAAGGTCCCGAACACCAACATCTACCGCGCCCCGATCCACGGCGACGACCCGGAGGCCTTCGGGCGCTGGGCCGCCGACCAGATCGAGCAGCAGATCCTCTTCGAGGGCGCCGACACCGTCGCCGCCGTCTTCCTGGAGCCGGTGCAGAACGCCGGCGGCTGCTTCCCGCCGCCGCCCGGGTACTTCCAGCGCGTGCGCGAGATCTGTGACCAGTACGACGTGCTGCTCGTCTCCGACGAGGTCATCTGCGCCTTCGGCCGCCTCGGCACGATGTTCGCCTGCGACAAGTTCGGCTACGTGCCCGACATGATCACCTGCGCCAAGGGCATGACCTCGGGCTACTCCCCGATCGGCGCGTGCGTCATCTCCGACCGCATCGCCGAGCCGTTCTACAAGGGCGACAACACCTTCCTGCACGGCTACACCTTCGGCGGCCACCCGGTCTCCGCGGCGGTCGGCCTCGCCAACCTCGACATCTTCGAGCGCGAGAACCTCAACCAGCACGTCCTGGACAACGAGGGCGCCTTCCGCTCGACCCTGGAGAAGCTCCACGACCTGCCGATCGTCGGCGACGTGCGCGGCAACGGCTTCTTTTACGGCATCGAGCTGGTCAAGGACAAGACCACCAAGGAGTCGTTCGACGCGGACGAGACGGAGCGCGTGCTGTACGGCTTCCTCTCCAAGGCGCTCTTCGACAACGGCCTGTACTGCCGCGCCGACGACCGCGGCGACCCGGTCGTCCAGCTCGCCCCGCCGCTGGTCTCCGACCAGTCGACGTTCGACGAGATCGAGCAGATCCTCCGGGCCACCCTCACCGAGGCCTGGACCAAGCTCTGACCGGTCCGAGCCGAAACCTTCCCTCACTTCGGCTCACCGTCGTCCGGCGACGGGCCGCGGCCCGGATTCACCCACGCGGGTGCATCCGGGCTGCGGCCGTTTCCGGTTCCGGCGACACACCGTAGGACGCGGTGAACAGCGTGTTATGTTCCGACCGGTTCGGGGGGACACGAACGGGAACAGGAACGGCTCCGAGCTGATCTGAGGTGTGACGGACATGGTGGCCCCGCCCGACAACGACGTCCTGTGGGCGCGTTCCCTGCACCACACGCACCACGGCTCGCCCGCGCTCAGCGGCGTCTCCCTCGGCGTCCGCGAGGGCGAGGTCCTCGCCGTGCACGGCCCGCGCGGCTGCGGCAAGACGACCCTGCTGCGCTGCCTCGCCGGCCACGTCGTCCCCGAGGAGGGCGAGGTCTGGTTCAACAGCGTCCCCGTCCACACCATGAGCGCCGTCCAGCGCGAACGGCTGCGCCGCGACCGCTTCGGCTGGATCGACCCCGAGCCCGCCCTCGTCCCCGAGCTGACCGCCTGGGAGAACGCCGCGCTCCCCCTGCTCCTGCGCGGCTGCTCGCACCGGGCCGCCCGGTCCGCCGCCCTCGAATGGCTCGAACGGCTCGACATCGGCTCGTGCGCGGCCGACCGCCCGCACGCCCTGCTCCAGTCACAGCGCCAGCGCGTCGCCGTCGCCCGCGCCCTCGTCGCCACCCCGGCCGTCCTCTTCGCCGACGAGCCCACCGCCCCCCTGTACAGCGCCGACCGCTCCCAGGTGCTGCGGACCCTGACCGCCGCCGCCCGCTCGCACCGCATCACCGTCGTCCTCGCCACGCACGACGCGGACGTCGCCGCGCTCGCCGACCGGACGGTGGCCCTCCTCGACGGGCGCCGCGTCAACTCCCTGCACGTCAACGGCGCGGAGGGGCTCGACGCGTGCTCGCTCTCCGTCTAGCCCGCGGCGGCCACCCCTTCCTCGTCCTGCGCCGCCTGCTGGTCGCCGCGGCCTCCGCCGGGGTGGGCTTCCTGCTGCTGGGCGCCCTCGGCCACGCGGTCGCGCACCCCGACCGGTCCTCCGACTCCCTGGTGCGCCTCGGCTGGAGCGTGCTGCCGCTCGCCGCGGCCGTGTACCTGGCCGTGGCCGTCGCCCGTACCGACCCGGTCACCCGGCCGCGGCGCGGGCTCTCCGCCGTCGGCCTCGGCCCCGCCCGCCTCGCCGCGCTGGCCGCCGCGTCCACCGCCCTCGTCTGCGCGCTCGGCTCGGCCGTGGCGCTCCTCCTCTTCCTCCACCTGCGCGGCGGCCTGTCGGGGCTCCCGTTCGACGGGGCGGCCGCCGGCCTCCTCGGCGCCGGGCGGCCCCTGCCCGTACCGGCCGCGCTGACCCTGCTGGCCGTCGTCCCCGCCGTCGCGTACGCCACGACCGGCCTCGCCCTGCTCCCCCCGGCGCGGCGCGTCGGCGGGCGCGGGGGCGCCGCGCGGAGCGACGCCGCGGCCCCGCCCGTCGAGGCCCGCGACCCCTTCGACCCGGCGCCCGCGCCGACCGGACTGCCCTGGGGCGTCGCCCTGATCGCCCTCGGCCTGGCCGCCGAGGTGTACGGGGCGCGCGGCCCCGACGGCGGCGCGGTCCCCCTGCCCGGCGGGTTCCCCGGCAGCCCCGGCCCGGTCGTGGCCGGCTGGGTCCTCACCACCCTGGGCCTCGCGGTCGCCGGGCCCGGCGTCGTCCACCTGTGCGGGCGCCTCGTCCAGGCGTACCGGCCGGGCGCCACCCGGCTCCTGTCCGGCCGGGCGCTGATGGACGAGGCGCGGCGCATCGGCCGCCCGCTGGGCGTGCTGTGCGCGGTGGTCTCGGCGGCGATCACGGCGCACGCCCTGGCCGGTCAGGCCGGCTCCCGGCCCTTCGGGCCGCTCACCGGCCTCGGCGCCGGACTCGTCCTGGCCTGTGCGACGGCGGCCCTCCTCACCGCCGCCGTCGAGACGCGGCAGAGCCGGGCCGGGACGACCGCCGCCCTGATCCGCCTGGGCGCCCCGGCGGGCCTGCTCCGCACCGCGGCGGTGTTGCGCGCGGGCGTCCTGCTCGCCGTGTTCGCGCCGCTGGCCTGGGCGGTGGGCTTCCTGACCCACCTGCCGCTGCGGCCCTGACGGGGGGCCGGGCGGGCGGGGCGGTCGGGCGGGGCGGTCGGGCGGCGGCGGTCGGGCGGCCCCCGGCACACCGGCCCGGCTACGCTGGCGCCATGGCGCACCCCCACCGGCACGGCCGTGAGATCGAGACGCTGGAGGAATTCGACCGGGTCGCGGCGGGCGGCAGCCTCGTCGGATGGCGGCTGCAGGCGCTCGACCTGACGGACCGTACGGCGGCGCTGCTGGCGGCCGACACCACCGCCGCCGTCTTCCTCGGCTGCCCGATGGCGCCCGAAGCGGCGGCCAAGGTCCGCGCGGACGGGGCACTGGTGCTCCCGCCCGTGCCCGACCTGCCCTTCGCCCCCTACCGGGGGCTGCTGTACACCCCCGACGAGCTCTTCGCCGGGCTGGACGCGGAACACGGTTACGCGGCGACGCCGGACGCGCGGACGTACGCGTGGTTCCAGCGGACCATGCGGGACGGCGACGTCTTCGCGTCGATGCTGCGCGCCGTGCACGACGACGCGATCTCCGACGCGCTCGACGAGCGGCTCGCGGGCGTGCCCGTCGTCGGGGTGATGGGCGGCCACGCCATGGCGCGCGGCACCGACGCGTACGCGGGCGCCGCCCGCCTCGGCCGGAGTCTCGCCCGCGCGGGGCTGACCGTCGCGACCGGGGGCGGGCCGGGCGCGATGGAAGCCGCCAACCTCGGCGCGTACGCGGCCCCCCACCCCGACGGCATGCTGGACGAGGCGCTGCCGCTGCTCGGCAAGGAGCCGTCGTACGTGCCGTCCGTCGGCGCCTGGGCGCGCGCCGCGTTCGACGTGCGCGACCGCTGGCCCGGTGGCGGCGACTCGATCGGCGTCCCCACGTGGTTCTACGGCCACGAGCCGCCCAACGCCTTCTCCGGGCACATCGCCAAGTACTTCGCCAACGCCACCCGTGAGGACGGCCTGCTGGCCCGCTGCACGGCCGGCGTCGTCTACCTGCCGGGCGCGGCCGGCACCGTGCAGGAGATCTTCGACAACGCCACGCCGAACTACTACGGGTCGCGCGGCGAACCGACGCCGATGGTGCTGGTCGACCGCGCCCACTGGACCGAGCACCTGCCCGCCTGGCCGCTGTTGCGGGCCCTCGCGGAGGGCCGCTCGATGGCCTCCCGCATCGCCCTGGTCGACACCGTGGAGGAGGCCCCGGAGGCGCTGCTCCGCCTGTCCGCCACCGGCTGAGGCACCCGGCGGGGGGCGCGGCCGGGGACGTACCGGCCTGCGGACGCCTCGGCGCTGCCGAGCGGCCGGGGGCGTTCCGGCTGCGGTCGGACACCGGCGGTGCCGACCGGCCGGGGTACCGGCTGCGCCCCGCACCGCCCGTGCGGCGGCCTGCGCGGAGGCGGGCGTCAGCCCAGGACGACGACCTCGTCGGGGCGGAACGCCACCCCGACCACCGCGCCCTCGTCGGGGGTGTCCCGCAGGGCGCACTCGGCTTCCAGGGGCGGGGCCTGGGCGTCGAGGGGGCGCAGCCGCACCGCGACGTGGTGGCCCCGGAACGTACGCCCCTCGACCGTGCAGCGCAGCCCGTCGGCGGGGTCCCCGAGCCGTACGCCGGCGGGCCGCACCAGCAGCCGGACGGCCCCCTCACGGGTGCCGGGCGGTACGGGGACCGGGCCCCACGCGGTCGTGGCGGCCGTACCGAGGACGGTGGCGGCGACCACGTTGTCGAAGCCGAGGAACCGCGCGACGAACTCCGACGCCGGCCGCCGCCACACCTCCAGGGGGCTGCCGACCTGGGCGACGCGGCCCTCGTGCATGACGACGACCCGGTCGGCGAGTGCGAACGCCTCGGCCTGGTCGTGGGTGACGGCGAGCACGGTCGTGCCGAGCCTCCCGAAGAGCCGGCGCAGCTCGGTGACGAGCCGTTCGCGCAGCCCCCGGTCGAGCTGGCCGAGCGGTTCGTCGAGCATCAGCAGCCGCGGCCGGGGCGCCAGGGCGCGGGCGAGCGCCACGCGCTGCTGCTCGCCGCCGGAAAGGGCCGCGATGGGTCGCGGGCCCGCGCCCGGCAGGCCCACGAGGTCCAGCAGCTCGTCGACGCGCGCGGTCCGCTCGGCGCGCGGGACCCCGCGCACGCGCAGGCCGAACGCGACGTTGCCGGCGACGTCGCGCTGCGGGAAGAGCTGGTGGTCCTGGAACATCAGGCCCACGCCGCGCCGGTGCACGGGCACGCCCGCCTGGTCGGCGCCGCCGAGCAGGACCCGGCCCGCGTCGAGCGGCTGGAGCCCCGCCACCACGCGCAGCAGGGTCGACTTGCCGCTGCCGCTCGGGCCGAGCAGGCAGACGATCTCGTGGTCGGCGACGTCCAGCGACACCGCGTCGACCGCGGCGCGCGGACCGAAGCGGACGGTCACGTCCTGGAGGGCGAGCATGGTCACAGCTCCCCGGAGCGGTCGACGCGGACACGTTCGAGCAGCAGCAGGGCCACCGCGCACACCACCATCAGGATCGTCGAGAGGGCCATGGCCTGGCCGTAGTTCAGCTCGCCGGGCCGGCCGAGGAGCCGGGCCACGGCGACCGGGAGGGTCGGGTTGTCGGGGCGGGCGATGAAGACGGTCGCCCCGAACTCGCCGAGGGACACGGCGAACGCGAACCCCGCCGCCACCAGCAGGGCCCGCCCCACCATCGGCAGGTCCACCTCGCGCCACACCCGCCACGGCGACGCGCCGAGCACCGCCGCGGCCTCGCGCAGCCGCGCGTCCACCGCGCGCAGCACGGGCAGCACGGTCCGCACGACGAAGGGGACGCCCACCAGCGCCTGGGCGAGCGGCACGAGGATCCACGAGGAGCGCAGGTCGAGCGGGGGTTCGTCCAGCGTGATGAGGAAGCCGAAGCCGACGGTCACGGCGGACACCCCGAGCGGCAGCATCAGCAGCGCGTCGAAGCCGCGCACCAGCCGCCCGGCGGCCGGGGTCCGGGTCCCCCCGCCCGAGCGGAGCCGGGAGGGGGGAAGGGTGAGCGCGGCGGCGGCGAGCCCGCCGATGAGGAGCGCGAGGAGGGTCGCGACGAGGGCGTACTCCAGGGAGTTGCCGATGGCCTCGACGGGCGGCACGAGGAACGTGCCACCGCCCGCGCCCGCGTCCTGGAGCGCCCGGTAGTAGCCGAGCCCGCCGTCGAAGGACCGCTCGACCAGCACCCCGAGCGGCAGCAGGAGCAGCAGGACGATCGTCGCGAGGACCGTGCCGAGCAGCGCCCACTGCCCGGCCCCGCGGGGCCGCCGGGCGGTGCCGGCCGCGTCCACCAGTGCCAGCGCGGCCTCCCGGCGGCGGACCGTACGGGCGTGCACGGCGAGGATCGCGCCGACCGCGGCGAACTGCACGAGCGTGAGCACCGCCGCCGTGGGCAGGTCGAGCAGCTGCGCGGTCTGCCGGTAGATCTCCGCCTCCAGCGTGCGGTACGCGGGTCCGCCGAGGATCTGGACGATGCCGAAGGAGGTGTACGTGAAGAGGAAGACCATCAGCGCGGCGGCGGCCACGGCGGGCGCGAGCGCGGGCAGGGTGACCCGGCGCCAGGCACCGAACCGCGAGGCGCCGAGCACCCGGGCCGCCTCCTCCTGCCGCGGGTCGAGCTGCGCCCACAGACCGCCGACCGTGCGGACGACGACGGCGTAGTTGAAGAAGACGTGCGCGAGGAGGATCGCCCACACGGTGGTGTCGAGCCGCACGCCCCACAGCTCGTCGAGGAGTCCGTCCCGGCCGAGGACGGCGAGGAACGCGGTCCCGACGACGACCGTGGGCAGGACGAACGGCACGGTGACGACCGCCCGCAGCAGGCCCTTGCCCGGGAAGTCGAAGCGGGCGAGGACGTACGCGCCGGGCAGCGCGACCACCAGGGTGAGGGCGGTCGAGGCGAGTGCCTGCCAGGTGGTGAACCACAGGACGTCCAGGACGTCGGGACGGCCCAGTACGTCGCCGAGCCGCCCGGGCTGCCAGCCGTCGTCGGTCCTCAGCCCGCGCCCGACGATCGCGGTGACGGGGTAGGCGAAGAAGACGGCGAAGAACGCCACGGGCAGGGCCATGAGCCCGGCCCGCAGCGCCCGGCGCCCGCGGGTGTCTACTTCAGGACGAGCGAGGACCACGTCTGGATCCACTGGTCTCGCTTCTGGGCGATCTTTCCGGGGGCGACGGTGTACGGACGGTCGACCTCGGCGCCGTGCTTCGTGAACAGCTCGGGCAGCTCCGCGTCCTCGGCGACGGGGTTCACGAACATCTGCAGCGGCATGTCCTCCTGGAACTTCTTGCCGATGAGGAAGTCGATGAGGGCCTTGCCGCCGTCGGGGTTCTTCGCGCCGGCCAGCAGTCCGGCGAACTCGGTCTGCTGGAAGCAGGTGCCGGTGGAGACGCCGGTCGGGGCCTCGGCGGGCTGCGGCTCGGCGTACAGCACCTCGACGGGCGGGCTGGAGGCGTACGACACGACGAGCGGCCGGTCGCCCTTGGCCTTCCTGCCGCCCGCGGAACCGGAGAACTCCTGGTTGTAGGCGAGCTCCCAGCTGTCGACGACCTTGACGCCGTTGGCCTTGAGCTTCTTCCAGTAGTCCTGCCAGCCCCCGTCCCCGTACCGGGCGGCCGTGCCGAGCAGGAAGCCGAGGCCGGGCGAGGACCGCTCGGCGTTCTCGACGACGAGGAGGTCCTTGTACGCGGGCTTCGCGAGGTCGTCGAAGGTCTGCGGCGGCGCGAGCTTCTTGTCCGCGAAGTACTTCTTGTCGTAGTTGACGCAGATCTCTCCGGTGTCGACGGGCGTGACGCGGTGCTCGCCCTTGTCGAGCTGCACGGCTTCGGGGATCCGGTCCAGGCCCTTGGCCTCGTACGGCTCGAAGATGTCGTTGTCGAGGGCGCGGGAGAGGAGGGTGTTGTCGACGCCGAAGAAGACGTCGCCCTGCGGGGCGCCCTTGGTGAGGACGGCCTTGTTGACCGCCTCGCCGGCGTCGCCGCTCTTGAGGACCTTGACGGTGAGGCCGGTCTGCCGGGTGAACTCCTTCAGCACGGCCGGGGAGGCGTTGAAGGAGTCGTGGCTGACGAGCGTCACGGTCTTCGACGCCGTACCGCCGTCACCGGCGTCCTTGCCGGAGTCTGTGCCGCAGGCGGTGAGCGTCGAGACGCCCAGTGCGGCGGCGAGCGTGCCGACCGCGATCTTCCTGGTGGTGCTCACTGAGATTCCTCCTGGGGGTGACCAGGAGAAGACGCGGCCCTGCCCACCGGATCCGTCCGGTGGGCAGGGCGCAACAGCTCGAGTAACGACCGAACTCCCTACCCAGAATGACCTGGGCGAGGTTCAGAGGGTCTGCGGTCTGACGGTCACCGCACTCTCAGCGCTGTGGCGCTCCCCTGTCGGAATATGCAGATGTGTTCGAGCTCAGGGTACAAGGTCAGCGTTCCGCGGCCGCGAGCTGTCCACAGGCGCCGTCGATCTCCTGACCGCGCGTGTCCCGGACGGTGACCGGCACGCCGTGCGCCGCGATGGCCTCGACGAACGCCTTCTCGTCCTCGGGGCGGCTCGCGGTCCACTTGGAGCCGGGCGTGGGGTTCAGCGGGATGAGGTTGACGTGCACCCGCCGGCCCTTGAGCAGCCGGCCCAGGAGGTCGCCGCGCCACGCCTGGTCGTTGATGTCGCGGATCAGCGCGTACTCGATGGAGACGCGGCGGCCGGACTTCTCCGCGTACTCCCAGGCCGCGTCGAGCACCTCGCGGACCTTCCAGCGCGTGTTCACCGGGACGAGCGTGTCGCGCAGCTCGTCGTCCGGGGCGTGGAGGGAGACGGCGAGGCGGCACTTGAAGCCCTCGTCGGCGAAGCGCAGCATCGCCGGGACGAGACCGACCGTGGAGACGGTGATGCCGCGCTGCGACAGTCCGAGGCCGTCCGGCTCGGGGTCCGTGAGGCGGCGGATGGCGCCGACGACGCGGTTGTAGTTCGCGAGGGGCTCGCCCATGCCCATGAAGACGATGTTCGACAGCCGTGCGGGGCCGCCGGGGACCTCCCCGTCCCGCAGGGCGCGCATGCCGTCGACGATCTGGTGCACGATCTCGGCGGTCGACAGGTTCCGGTCCAGGCCCGCCTGGCCGGTCGCGCAGAACGGGCAGTTCATACCGCAGCCGGCCTGCGACGAGATGCACATCGTCACCCGGTCGGGGTAGCGCATCAGCACCGACTCGACGAGCGTCCCGTCGTGCAGCCGCCAGAGGGTCTTGCGGGTGGTGTCGTCGTCGCACGAGATGTGCCGGACGACGCTCATCAGCTCGGGCAGCAGCTCGCCGGCGAGCTTCTCCCGGGAGGCGGCGGGGATGTCGGTCCACTGGGCGGGGTCGTGGGCGTACCGCGCGAAGTAGTGCTGGGACAGCTGCTTGGCGCGGAACGGCTTCTCGCCGATCGCGGCGACGGCTTCCTTGCGCTCGGCGGGCGTGAGGTCGGCGAGGTGCCGCGGCGGCTTCTTGGCTCCGCGGGGCGCGACGAAAGTGAGTTCTCCGGGCTTGGGCATGGTGCTTCCAGTGTCGCAGAAGCGCGACGGAAGGCCCGCCGCCCTGTGGACGACGGGCCTTCCGGAGACGAAAGCGCAGGTCGGAGAGGCTAGCGAGCCCCTCTTCCCCGGCTATCCGGCTCCCACGAACAGCACGAGCAGCAGCCACACCACCGGTGCTGTCGGCAGGAGGGAGTCGAGCCGGTCCATGATCCCGCCGTGGCCCGGGAGGAGCGTGCCCATGTCCTTGATCCCCAGGTCCCGCTTGATCATGGATTCGCCGAGGTCCCCGAGGGTCGCGCTGACGGCGACCGCGAGACCGAGGACGAGCCCCTGCCACCAGGTGCCGCCGTCGATCAGGAACGCCGTGCACAGCGCGCCGGCGGCCATGGCGAAGGCCACCGCGCCGAGCAGGCCCTCACGGGTCTTCCCGGGGCTGATGCGCGGCGCGAGCTTGTTCCGGCCGAACCGCCAGCCGACGGCGTACGCGCCGGTGTCACTGACGATGGTCAGCAGCAGGAAGGTGAGCACCCGCTGCGGCCCGTCGTCGGCGGCCAGCATCATCGCCACGAACGTCGCCAGGAACGGCACGTAGAAGGCGGCGAAGACACCGGCGGTGACGTCCTTGAGGTAGCCCTCGGGGGGTTCCGTCATCCGCCACACCAGCACCGCGAGCGCGGTGAGCGCCATCGCGACCCACGCGCCCTCGGCGCCGCGCACGTAGCCGGCGACGACCATCGCCGCGCCGCCGACGGCGAGCGGGACGAGGGGCGCCTTGATGCCCTTGCGCTCCTGGAGGCGGGAGGTGAGCTCCCACAGGCCGACGACGACGGCGACCGCTATGACACCGACGAAGACGGCCTTCTGGATGAAGAGCGACGCGACGATGACCGCGCCGAGCCCCACACCGACCCCTATGGCGGCCCGCAGGTCGCGCCCGGCCTGCTTCTTCTGCCGCTCCTGCTTCTTCTGCGCACGCCCCTGCGGCGGGGCGGGCTCCGGCGGTTGCGGGGGCATGGGCTCCTGCGGCATCTCGTCGCGGAACAGGGGACCGCCGCCCAGCGGGGCGGCCCCCCGGTCGTGGTCGTCCTGGTCCCCGCCGGCGGGGACGTCGGGCACGATGGGCATGGGCCGAGTCTGCTGCGCGGCGTGCTCATCGTGGACGGGACCCGCCGGGACGACCGGAGCGAGCCCCTGGTCGGGTGGGCCCCAGAAGCCGTCTCGTGGCGGGGCCCCCCAGGAAGCGTCGTTCATCAGACCTCGAGGAGCTCGGCTTCCTTGTGCTTCAGCAGCTCGTCGACCTGCGCGACGTACTTCGCGGTGGTGTCGTCGAGCTCCTTCTCCGCACGGCGGCCCTCGTCCTCGCCGACCTCGCCGTCCTTGACGAACTTGTCGATGGTCTCCTTGGCCTTGCGGCGGACGGCGCGGATCGAGATCTTCGCGTCCTCGCCCTTGCCCTTGGCGACCTTGATGAACTCGCGGCGGCGCTCCTCGGTGAGCTCGGGGAACACCACCCGGATGATGTTGCCGTCGTTGGACGGGTTGACGCCGAGGTCGGAGTCGCGGATCGCCTGCTCGATGTTGCGCAGGGCGGTCTTGTCGAACGGGGTCACGACCGCCATGCGCGGCTCCGGCACCGAGAAGGAGGCCAGCTGGTTGATCGGCGTGAGGGCACCGTAGTAGTCGGCCACGATCTTGTTGAACATGGCCGGGTGCGCACGCCCGGTGCGGATCGCGGCGAAGTCCTCCTTGGCGACAAGGACGGCCTTCTCCATCTTCTCCTCGGCTTCGAGGAGGGTCTCTTCGATCACCACTTGCTCCTGCGTGTCTTGGTTTGTCCCGGCGTGCACCACGGCCGCGGAACCTGCGTCGCGTCTTTCCCTGCACGGTGTACGACCGGCAGGGCTTTGTCCATCCCCGGGCGGGGCGACCCGGGGGTCAGTGCCGGGTGCCCTCGTCGCTCACGAGCGTGCCGATCTTCTCACCCTTCACGGCGCGCGCGATGTTGCCGGCCGTGAGGAGTTCGAAGACGAGGATCGGCAGCTTGTTGTCACGGCAGAGGGTGATGGCGGTGGCGTCGGCGACCCGGAGGTCGCGGGAGATCACCTCGCCGTACTCCAGGGCGTCGAACTTGACCGCGTCCGGGTTGGCCTTGGGGTCGGAGTCGTAGACCCCGTCGACGCCGTTCTTGCCCATGAGGAGGGCTTCGGCGTCGATCTCCAGGGCGCGCTGGGCGGCGGTGGTGTCGGTGGAGAAGTACGGCATGCCCATGCCCGCGCCGAAGATGACGACGCGGCCCTTCTCCAGGTGGCGCACGGCGCGCAGCGGGATGTACGGCTCCGCGACCTGGCCCATGGTGATGGCCGTCTGGACGCGGGACTGGATGCCCTCCTTCTCCAGGAAGTCCTGGAGGGCGAGGCAGTTCATGACCGTGCCGAGCATGCCCATGTAGTCGGAGCGGGCCCGGTCCATGCCGCGCTGCTGGAGCTCGGCGCCGCGGAAGAAGTTGCCCCCGCCGATGACGATCGCGATCTGCGCGCCGTCCCGGACGACCGCGGCGATCTCGCGGGCGATGGCGTGGACGACGTCGGGATCGACGCCGAGGCCGCCGCCTCCGGCGAACGCCTCGCCGGACAGCTTCAGAAGGAAGCGGCCGGCCTTTTTACCGGTGGTGTCGTCGCTCTGTGCGGCGCCCTGATTCATTGGAGATCTCCTCGTGCGCATACGAAGAAGGCCATTGCCGGGGGTGCGGGTGTCCCAGTGCGGCAATGGCCTCCTCGTCAGATCTGCGGTCGTCCGGCGCGGACGCGGACGACTGCTACGGCCCCGGTGGGGCCCGGTGTCCGTGGGTACGGACTCAGATGCCGACCTTGATGCGCGAGAAGCGCTTCAGGGTGACACCGGCCTCGTCCAGGATCTGCTGGACCGACTTCTTGTTGTCGAGCGCGTACGGCTGGCCGAGCAGCGTCGCGTCCTTGAAGAAGCCGTTGAGACGACCCTCGACGATCTTCGGGAGCGCGGCCTCGGGCTTGCCCTCGGCGCGGGTGGTCTCCTCGGCGACGCGGCGCTCGGCCTCGACGACCTCGGCCGGGACGTCGTCCTTGGCGAGGTACTTCGGGGCGAAGGCGGCGATGTGCTGCGCGACACCCTTCGCGACCTCGGCGTTCTCCTTGTCGAGCTCGACGAGGACGCCGATCTGCGGGGGCAGGTCGGGCATGGTGCGGTGCATGTACGCGGTGACGTAGCCGCCGGAGAACTGCGCGAAGCGGTCCAGGACGATCTTCTCGCCGAGGTTGGCGTTGGCCTCGTCCACGAACGCCTGCACGGTCTTGCCGGACTCGATCTCGGAGGCGAGCAGCGCCTCCAGGTCGGCCGGGCGGGTGGCCGCGACGTGCTGGGCGAGCTGGTTGGCGACCGACTGGAACTTGTCGCCCTTGGCGACGAAGTCCGTCTCGCACTTCAGCTCGACGATGACGCCGGAGGTGTTGTCGTCGGCGATCAGGGAGACGACAGCGCCGTTCTCGGCGGAGCGGCCCTCGCGCTTGGCGACGCCCTTCTGGCCCTTGATGCGCAGGGCCTCGACGGCCTTGTCGACGTTGCCGTCGGACTCGTCCAGCGCCTTCTTGCAGTCCATCATGCCGGCGCCGGTGAGCTCGCGGAGCTTCTTGACGTCGGCGGCGGTGTAGTTCGCCATGATTCGTGAATCTCTCTCGAAGTCTGGAAGATCTACCAAGATCTGGGGGTGGACGGAGGGGGCTCGTGGCCCCCTCCGTCGACGACCGGACCGGTCAGGCCGGGTCGGAAGTCCCGGACCCTGACCCGGAGGTCTGGACCGCGGTTCAGGCCTGCTCGGCCTCGGCGGCCGGGGCCTCCTCGGCGGCGGCGGCCTCGGCGGCCGGCGCCTCCTCGGCGGGGGCCTCCGCGGCCGGCGCCTCGGCGGGCTTCTCGGCGGACTCGTCGTCCGCCTTCTTCTCGCCCGCGAGCAGGTCGCGCTCCCACTCGGCGAGCGGCTCGCCGGCGGCCTTGTCGCCCGGCTTCGAGTCACCGGTGGCGGCACCGGAGCGGGCGATGAGGCCCTCGGCGACGGCGTCGGCGATCACGCGGGTGAGCAGGGTGACGGAGCGGATCGCGTCGTCGTTGCCCGGGATCTTGTAGTCGACCTCGTCCGGGTCGCAGTTGGTGTCGAGGATCGCGACGACCGGGATGTTGAGCTTGCGAGCCTCGCCGACGGCGATGTGCTCCTTCTTGGTGTCGACGATCCAGACGGCGCTGGGCACCTTCTGCATGTCGCGGATGCCACCGAGGGTCTTCTCCAGCTTGGCCTTCTCGCGGGAGAGGACCAGCAGCTCCTTCTTGGTGAGGCCGGAGGCGGCCACGTCCTCGAAGTCGATGCCCTCGAGCTCCTTCAGGCGCTGCAGGCGCTTGTAGACGGTCGAGAAGTTGGTGAGCATGCCACCCAGCCAGCGCTGGTTGACGAACGGCATGCCGACGCGCGTCGCCTGCTCGGCGATGGCCTCCTGCGCCTGCTTCTTGGTGCCGACGAACATGATGGAGCCGCCGTGCGCGACGGTCTCCTTGACGAACTCGTAGGCGCGGTCGATGTACGACAGCGACTGGAGCAGGTCGATGATGTAGATGCCGTTGCGCTCGGTGAAGATGAAGCGCTTCATCTTCGGGTTCCAGCGACGGGTCTGGTGACCGAAGTGGACGCCGCTCTCCAGCAGCTCCCGCATCGTGACGACGGCCATGGCCGTTTCTCCTTGGTTCTCGGTTGTGTCCTGACGCCCCGACGCGCCGTGCCACGAATGGACCGATGGGCGCTGCCACGACTTTCGACGGTGATGGCGGGGCGTGCGAAGTCGACCCGGTGGCCCGGGTCGCCAGAAGAAGTGTACGGGACCTGGACACCGCCGGGTGACGGCGCTGTCCACAACCGGCCTCGTCATCCCCAGTTCCGCGTCATGATCCACCCGGCCGGGCGGTGCGGGGGGAGAGTGCGGGCATGACCCGACGCCACCGCCCCCTCACCCTGGCGGCCCTCCTGCTGCCGCTCCTTCTCCCCGTGCCGGCCCTGCTTCCCCCGGCGGCCCGGCCGCCGGGGCCGCACACCGGGCCGCCGGGGCCCCTGCCGACGCTCGGGGAGCACGCACCGGGGGCGGGAGCGGACGGGTCCATGGGCGGCGCCGGGGCGGTGGGGCCGCTGGGCGCGGGGACGGTGGGGTCGCCGACGGTCGGAGCTGCGGGCGCCGGGGCGGTGGGGCCTTCGGACGAGGCGGCGGCACGGCCGGTGGGGACCGGGGCTTCGGGCGCCGGGGCCTCAGCAGTGCCGGGCGGGCCTCACGGAGCGGGGCTAGCCGGCGCCGGATTGCCGGGGGCGGGGCTCGCGGGCGCCGGGTCGCCGGAAGCGGGGCGTGCGGGGGCCGGGTCGCCGGGAGCGGGGGGTGCGGGGGCCGGGTCGCCGGGAGCGGGGGGTGCGGGGGCCGGGTCGCCGGGCTCCGCGCCACCCGGGGCGCGCCCGGACGGGGCGCCGGCGAACCGGGGGCCGGGGGCGCCGTCGGCCGGGTGGGCGGGTGAGCGGGTGCCGGGCGCGGTGCCGACGGGCGGCGGACCGCCCGGCGGGAGGTCGGCGGGGGCGGGGGCGGAGCCGCTGGGGGCCGGGACCGCGGGGGCCAGGGCGCCGGGGGCGGGCCGCGCCGGCAGCCGGGACGGTGCGCTGCCGGTCGCGGAGGCGGTGTGGCCGGTGGGGCCACCGCGGGCGCTGGTCGTGCGGGGCTGGGAGCCGCCCGCCTCGCCGTACGGACCGGGGCACCGGGGCGTCGACCTGGCCGCGCCGCCGGGTATCCCGGTACGGGCGGCGGCGGGCGGGCGGGTGTCGTTCGCGGGCCCGGTGGCGGGGCGGGGCGTGCTGTCGGTAACGCTGCCCGCGCCGCCGGGCGGGGTGCCGCTGCGCTTCACGTACGAGCCGGTGCGCGCCGTGGTGGCCAGGGGTGCCGAGGTGCGGGCGGGTCAGGTGGTGGCCGTGACGACGGCGGACACCCCGTCGCACTGCGCGGGGGTGTGCCTGCACTGGGGCCTGCGACACGGGGCCGCCTACCTGGACCCGCTCTCGCTGCTGCCGCCCCACCTCCTGCGCCGCCCGCCGTCCCGCCTCCTGCCGCTCGGCTGACTGCCGGTGCCGAGCCGCGGACAGGCAGCCCGACCGCGGCGGGTGTCAGGTGTGGGTGACGCCGCGCAGGGCGACGGCGACGGCCGTGTCCGCGATGGCGGACGGCTCCTCGGCCGCGCCCAACTCGATCCGGCGGACGGCGGCGTCCACGACGCCCTGGAGGAGCATCGCGGCGAGCCTCGGCTCGGTCTGGCCGAGGTCGCGCAGGGCGTCCACGACCATCGTGACGAGCCCGCCGTGCGCGGCGCGGATCTTCTCGCGGGCCCCGTCGTCCAGTTCGCTGGCGGAGATGGCGACGACGGCGCGGTGCCTGCGGTCACCGACGAGTTCCAGCTGCCGGCGCACGTACGCCTCCACCCTCGCCTCCGGCGTGCCGGCGGCGGCCATGGCCGCCTCGACCTCGGCGGCCCAGACGGGGAAGTCGACCGCGCACAGCTCCTCGACCACGGCCGCGCGCGAGCGGAAGTACTCGTACACCGACGACCGGGCCAGGCCGGTGCGCTCGGCGAGGGCGGGGAAGGTCAGCGCTTCCGTACCGCCCTCGGACAGCAGGGAGCGCGCCGCGTCCAGCAGGGCGGCGCGCTGCATCGTCCGGTGCTCGGCCACCGAGGCCGCTCGAATCCTTGGCACGGCTCCAACTCTACGGCCGTCCGTTCGACGCCGGGGGGCTCTCCGGGGTCAACGTCCCAGATCCGCCAGCTTCGCCCGCAGCTGGAGCACGGACTTGGTGTGGATCTGGCTGACGCGGCTCTCGGTGACGCCGAGGACGTTGCCGATCTCGGCGAGGGTGAGTCCCTCGTAGTAGTAGAGGGTGACGACGGTCTTCTCGCGGTCCGGGAGGGTGTTGATGGCGCGGGCGAGGAGCCGGCGCAGCTCCCGCCCCTCGGCGACCTCGACGGGGTCGTCGGCGGTGGTGTCCTCCAGGGTGTCCATCAGGCTGAGCCGGTCGCCGTTCTCCCCGCCGACGTGCAGCAGCTCCTCCAGGGCGACGACGTTGGCAAGGGAGAGCTGACTGAAGACGCCGTGGAGCTCCTCGACGGGGATGCCCATCTCGGCGGCCACCTCCCCCTCGGAGGGGGTGCGCCGCAGCTGGGCCTCCAGGGTGGCGTAGGCCCGCTCGACGGCTCTGGCCTTCTGCCGGACGGAGCGGGGGATCCAGTCCAGGGCGCGCAGTTCGTCGATCATGGCGCCGCGGATCCGGGTGATCGCGTACGTCTCGAACTTGATCGACCGGTCGATGTCGAACTTCTCGATGGCGTCGATCAGCCCGAAGACGCCGGAGGAGACGAAGTCGGCCTGTTCGACGTTGGACGGCAGGCCGACGCTGACCCGGCCCGCGACGTACTTCACGAGGGGCGAGTAGTGCAGGATCAGCTGTTCCCGCAGCCGCTCGTCACCCGTGTCCTTGTACGACCGCCACAACTCGTCCAGGGACGAGGGAGCGGCCGGCCGCACGCTGCTCCGGGCAGCGCGGGGCACCGCAGCGCGGTCGGACCCGGAGGTGTGCTGGGGCATGCGTCGCCTTGAGCCGTTCTGCCGTGGTGTGCGGGGGTGCCGGGGAGGTGGTAGCGGTGAGCGTAGCGTGACTGGGCCGTTGCGGTGAGCGAAGCTGAGGGGTTCGACCGCAGGCGGGAACGCGCCGTCGGCCGCATCTTCGAATGGGGGTGGCCGGCCGCGCGACGGCCTTCCGCCGTCTCCGGTGGGGCGAAGAGGGTCATCGGGCTCACCTTTTCACCCGAATGCTCCAGGTCAAGGACCGCCTCGCCGGGCGTTCGGGGGGTGCCGGGCGGGATCCGTCAACCCCCATGCGTCGCCCTGCCGTTCGGCGTGTCCGAGGGAGTGGAGTTCGTACAGTCTGCCGAGTACGTCGTCAACGCTGGTCCCGGCGGTCGCCGCCAGGTCGGCCGCGCTCGCGGTCCGGCCGGGTGGGGGGAGTGCGTCCAGCACGCGCGCGGTGACCGGGTCGAGGAGGTCGCGCGGGACGACGGGGCCACGGCGCGCGGGGGCGAGCTCCCCGATGTCCCCGACGAGTTCGGCGACGTCGTCGGCGTCGGTGACGAGGACGGCGCCGCCGCGCAGCAGTTCGTGGACACCACCGGAGAGGCCGCTGGTGGCGGGGCCCGGGACGCCCATGGTGTGGCGGCCGAGGTGCTGCGCGTCGCGGGCCGTGGCGAGTGCGCCGCTGCGGTAGGCGGCCTCCACGACGACAGTGCCCCGGGTGAGGGCGGCGATGACGCGGTTGCGCAGCAGGAACCGCGCCGGGGTGGGGTGGTCGCCGGGCGGCAGCTCCCCCACCACGAGCCCTTGCTCGGCGATGCGGCCGATCAGCCCGGCGTGGCCGCGCGGGTAGGGCACGTCCACACCGCAGGCGAGGACGGCGACGGTGGCGCCCTGCGCACCGAGGGCGCCGCGGTGCGCGGCGCCGTCGATGCCGAAGGCCGCGCCGGAGACGACGACCCAGCCGCGCTCGGCCAGCCCCGCGCCCAGGGTGGCCGCCATGTGCGCGCCGTACGGAGTGCAGGCGCGGGCGCCGACCACGGCGACGGAGCGCAGCGCCCAGCGCCGCAGGTCGGGCCCTCCGCGCACCCACAGGCCCACGGGCCGGGCGTCGCCGAGGTCGTCGAGCTGGCTCGGCCACTCCGGGTCGCCCGGTACGACGAAGCGCCCGCCGATGCGTCCGATCCCCTCCAGGTCCTGGTGCGGCCTCACTCGGGCCGCGCGGGCCAGGTAGCCCTGGATCCGCCGCTCGCGGGCACCGGTGAGCGCCCCCGCCCGGTACGGCTCCGCGGTCAGCCGCCGCAGCAGCTCCACGGCACCCAGCTCCCGGAGCCACCGGCCGCCGTGCTCGTCCCCGGGCTCGACGACCCGACAGAGCGCGGCCCGAGCGACCCGCTCGTCGTCCGCCACCGTCACCTCGGCACCCTCGTGCCCCGCCTGTTCCACCCGCTCCACCCGTTCCCCCTGGAGATCCATCAGCAACCCCACCTGCCGCCGCACCCGCAGGCCGCCACACCGGCCGAGGGTCGACAGCCGACGGCCGGCGGCCGTGTGCCGACAGCCGACGACGCTCGCTCTCTCGGTCACGACCGGCCATACGCACGCGCGGCCGTCACCCCCTCCCCCGGCCCGCGCGCACACCGCACGCCCTCCCCTGACCCGTCCGCCGGGTGGCGGGGCGGGACCCGTCACCGTCGACCGTCCCGGCCCGGGGCGGCCCCCACGGGAACGCCGCGGGAGATGCCCGTGCGCAGTTCCAGGGCGAGGTCGACGTCGTTCGTCTCGGGGCGGGACCGGCCCGCCAGGTCGGCGAGGGTCCAGGCGACGCGCAGGACCCGGTCCAGGCCCCGCGCGGTGAGCAGGCCGCGTTCGATGTCGCGTTCGGCGGCGGCCAGCGCGCCGGGGGCGGGGTGCCAGCGGGTGCGCAGTTCGTGGCCGGGCACGTCCGCGTTGCGCGTCCACGGGGTGCCGGTCAGGCGGGCGGCGGCCCGGGCCCGTGCGGCGTGGACGCGGGCGGCGACGACGGCGGTCGGCTCGCCGTCCGCCGCCAGCAGGTCGGCGCGGCTGACCGGCTCCGCCTCGACCCGCAGGTCGACCCGGTCCAGGAGCGGCCCGGACAGGCGGGCCTGGTAGCGGCGGATCACCGACGAGGGGCACTCGCAGCTGTCGCCGTGCGCGCTGTGCCGGCCGCAGGGGCAGGGGTTCGCGGCGAGGACCATCAGGAACCGTGCCGGCAGCCGCACCACGCCCGCCGCGCGGGCGATCACCACGTGGCCCGACTCCAGTGGTTGTCGCAGCGCGTCCAGGGCGCGGCCCGAGAACTCGGGCGCCTCGTCCAGGAAGAGGATTCCGTGGTGCGCGAGCGAGACGGCGCCGGGCCGTGGCACCCCGTTGCCGCCGCCGACGAGCGACTGCATCGTCGCCGAGTGGTGCGGCGCGCAGTAGGGGGCTCTGCTGACCAGGGGCTTTCCCGGCGGCAGGATGCCCGCGACGGAGTGGACGGCGGTCACCTCCAGTGACTCGGCCGGGGTGAGCGGCGGCAGCAGGCCGGACATCCGCTCGGCCAGCATGGTCTTGCCCGCACCGGGCGGGCCGGAGAGCAGCAGGTGGTGGCCGCCCGCCGCGGCGACCTCCAGGGCCAGCCGGGCGGCACGCTGCCCGGCGACGTCGGCCAGGTCGGGGTTGTCACCGGGGTCGGCCGCCAGGCCGGTGCCGAGCCCGGCACCGGGCATGACGAGACCCGCCAGCATGGGGTCGGGCCTGCCGGCTTCAGCGGGCTCTTCCTCCGGCACGGGCCCGTCGGTGAGGACGGCGAGGAGCTGGCGCAGGCTCCGCACGCCCAGGACGGCCACCCCTGGCACCAGGGACGCCTCCCCGGCGTTCTGCTCCGGCACGACGACCTGTTCGTAGCCGGCTTCGGCGGCCGCGAGGACAGCCGGCAGCACCCCGCGCACCGGGCGGACCCGCCCGTCGAGGCCGAGCTCGCCGATGAGGACGAGGTCGGCGATCGTGCGCGGGTCGACCAGCTCGGCCGCTCCCAGGACCGCGCAAGCGACGGCGAGGTCGAAACTCGAACCGGCTTTCGGTACGGAGGCGGGGCTGAGCCCGACCGTGAGCTTCTTCTGCGGCCACTCGGCGCCGGAGTTGACGATCGCGGCGCGGACGCGGTCGCGGCTCTCCGAGAGGCTCTTGTCCGGCAGGCCGACGAGCGTGAACGCCGCGACCCCGGGCTCCAGGTCCGCCTGGACCTCCACCACCACGCCGTCTACGCCGACCAGCGCCACCGAGCACGAGCGGGCGAACCCCATCAGGCCACCCCCCGCACGTGCTCCACCACGGGAGCGCCGCGCCGGGGCAGCACCACCCCGACGAGGTCGATGCGCACACCGCCCGGTGGTGGTCCGCCGTGCCGTTCCAGCCAGCATCCGGCGAGCCTGCGCAGCCTTTCGGCCTTGGCGGGCGTGACCGCCGCCAGCGGGTGCTGGAACCGGCCCGCCCTGCGGGTCTTCACCTCGCACACCACGACCGCGTCGCCGTCACGGGCGACGATGTCGATCTCCCCGCCCCGGCCGCACCGCCAGTTCACGGCGAGCACGGCCATGCCGACCTCGCCCAGCCGGCGTACCGCCAGCCGTTCCCCGTACCGTCCCAGAGCCCCCGTCGCGTTCATCGCGGCACCACCTCCGGCACCGACTGTGACGCCTCGGGCGCTCAGCTGTGGATCTTGGTGGACAACCCGCCCGTTGTGGAGAACCCCGTCACCCGCAGGGGTGGTTTCAGTTGCCCGGGAGCTCCAGGTCCGTCTTGTTGAGCTCCTCGATGTTCACGTCCTTGAAGGTCAGGACGCGGACCTGTTTGACGAACCGGGCCGGCCGGTACATGTCCCACACCCAGGCGTCCGCCATCGACACCTCGAAGAAGACCTCGCCGTGCACGGAGTGCACCTGCATCTCGTAGTCGTTCGTCAGGTAGAAGCGCCGCTCCGTCTCGATGACGTATTTGAACAGCCCGACGACGTCGCGGTACTCCCGGTAGAGCTTCAGCTCCATCTCGGTTTCGTACTTCTCGAGGTCCTCGGCGCTCATGGCATGTTCCCCTTCAGCCGTGCGTGCCCCCATTGTGCGCCAGTCACCCCGACCCCCAGACGATTTCCGGGGACAGGACGACCGGCTCCGACGGCGGGCCGTCGTCGAGCAGCGTGCGCAGCAGCTCGGCGAGTCGTGTCGGGTACACCGTCTCACGGGCCGCCGACAGTTCGGCGGACGTCCACCACCTCAGCCCCGCGACACTGCGCTTCTCCAGCTCGGTCAGGTCGGCACCGAGGGCCACCGCCGTGTGCCGGGTCCGGGCGAGGTAGTACGACTCGTCCTGGTTCCATCGGCGCCCGTCGAACGGGAAGGAACACAGCCGCCGCCACACCACCGGCCCGAGCTCGACGCCGGTGAGACCGGTCTCCTCCGCCAGTTCGCGCAGCGCGGCCAGCTCCAGGGTCTCGTCGCCCTCGACACCGCCGCCCGGGGTGAACCACCAGGTCCGCGACGGGTCGCCGGGCTCGTGGCCGTGCAGCAGCAGGATCCGGTCGTCGGGGTCGAGCAGCACGACCCGCGCGACGCGGCGCACCTCCCCCGGCGGCAACCCCGGCTCGCCCTCCCCGCCCGGCGCCACCGGCTCCGGCCGCTCCGTCCCGTCAGCCACGCGGCGCCGCCCCACCCGACGAGCCCGACCCCGACCCGGGCCGCGGCCCGGGTCGGGACCGCGAGCCGAGCCGGGCCAGCGGCCCGTACGCCGCCCCGCCCAGGATCAGCGCGGCGCCGGCCACGACGGCCCAGCCGAGCTCCCGTACCGGACCGGGCTTCGACACCCCGCCGGGGAGCCCCGCGAAGGCCCGGGGCCGGTCGACGACCGCGGCGCCGTCCCACGGCCAGACGACGGCGTCCAGCCGCGCGCTGACCGCGCTCCTGGGCACCGAGCCCCGACCGGGGTCCTGGAGGTGCACCCGGGAGTCCTGCGACGCGGCGCGCTGGTCGCCGAGGAGGAAGAGGTGGCCCTCCGGCACGGTGGCGGAGAACGTCGACGGCGACGCCGCCTCGTCGACGCCCCACCCCTGGGAGCGGACGTACGGCTCCTCGACCGGCTTGCCGTCGAGGGTGAGGCGGCCGTCCGCGTCGCAGCAGGCGACGGTGTCGCCGCCCACCGCGACCACCCGCTTGATCATCGGGAGGTCGCCCCAGGTGCGGTCCGTGAAGACGACGACGTCGCCGCGCCGTACCTCGTCGCCGTCGATCCGCTGGGCCAGGACGCGGTCGCCGGCCGTGACGGTCGGGTTCATCGAGTCGGTGGGCACCGTGTAGGGCCGGTAGACGAGCGCTCCCCAGGCGAACCCGCCCAGGAAGAGCACACAGCCGACGGCCACGACCAGCCCCGACAGCACGCTGCCGAGGCGGCCGTGGCCGCCCGTACGTATCGTTCCGCCCATCCCAGCGCTCCCCGCCTCAGGAGATCGGTGCTCTGGGACGGCACCCTACCCGCGCCCGCTACCAGGCGGTACGCCCCGCGGCGCGCGAGCTGCGGGCCCCCGTCGGCGGCGGCTCGGGCCCCGGCCGCGGACGGACGGAGGCCCGGTCGAAGCCGGCCCGCCGCCCCCTGCCGAGACCCGCTCGGACCCGCCCGGCCCCTGCCGGGGCCCGACCGCGGGCCTGCCCGGACCGGCCCAGGCCCGACCGTCGGCCTGCCCGGGCCGGCTCAGGCCCGACCGCGGGCCCCGACGGGCGCCGTGCCACGGGCGAGGATGCGGCGGCGGCGCCACAGCACCAGCGGCACCGCCCCGGCGAGCCCCAGGGCGCCCGGACCCGCGGCGGCCGCCGCGGCGGCGCCCAGCCCGGGCTGGTCGAACGTGTCCGGCACCGGCAGGGTCGACCAGCGGCCGATCGGCCAGGCGACGACGACGGCGCGGCCGACGACCTCCTTCCGGGCGACCGTGCCGTTGCCGGGGAGCTCCTGGTGGTAGCGCGAGTCGAGCGAGTTCTGCCGGTTGTCGCCCATCACCCAGATGCTGCCGTCGGGGACCTTGACCGGCCCGAAGGGCTCGTCGTCACAGGGGGTCGAGCCCGGGTACAGGTACGCGGTCTCGTCGAGTTCCTTGCCGTTGAGGACGACCTTGCCGCCCTTCTTGCACTCGACGGTGTCCCCGCCGACCGCGATGACGCGCTTGATCAGGTCCTGCTTCTCGGACGACGGCATCAGGCCGATGAAGCTGAGGAACCGCTGCAGCGGGTTCGGCTCGGGGGCGGGCTCGTTGAGCCAGCCGCCCGGGTCGTGGAAGACGACGACCTCGCCGCGCTCGGGCTCCGAGCCGAACCACGGCGTCAGCTTGTCGACCAGGACGCGGTCGCCGCGCTGGAGGGTGTTCATCATCGACTCGGACGGGATCGAGAACGCCTGGACCAGGAACGTCTTGATCAGGAGCGCCAGCAGCAGCGCGATGCCGATCAGCAGCGGCAGCTCCTTCCAGAAGGAGCGCTGCTTGCGCGGCTGCTCGCCGCCGTCGGCGGCCCCGCCGTCACCGCCGTCCCCGGGCGTCCCGCTGCCCCCGCCGTCACCGGTCCGGTCGTCGTCCACGCTGTCGCCCTCGGCGTTCTCGGCGCTGCCCGCGCTGTCCACGTTCCTGTCGTCTCCCGGGAGGGCCGGGCCCGGGGTCGCGCCCGCGGCGGTCGTCCCGCCCGGGCCCGGGGTCACGCCCGGGGCGGTTGTCCCGCCCGGGCCGGGGACCGGGCCGGCGAACTGCTCGCGCCCCTTCTCCGGCTCCTCGCGCCCGGATCGCGCGCCGACCGCCAGATCCCCCACATCCACTCCTCAGTCCGTACTCTCGCCCTCCCCCGAAGCAGGGGAAGGCCCACCACTCCCATAACGAGCGGGAGTTCCGCAGGGGTCGGGAGCCGTGGCGATCCCATGGGACGCCAAAGGGACACACTATGCGACGCGCCGAGCGCCGTCGCGGTCCCGGGCGGCGCGTCCGGGACCCCGGCGAACGCGTCGCCGTCACCGAGCCGCCGCCAGTGCGTGAAGGGCCAGGCGATGACCACGGCACGACCCACGACCTGCTCTTCGGCGACGGTGCCCTGGAACTCCTCGTCGAGGTGGAAGCGCGAGTCGGCGGAGTCGGTGCGGTGGTCGCCCAGGACGAACAGCCGCCCCTCGGGGACCCGTACGTCGAAGGTGATCTCGGAAGGCGCGTTCCCCGGATGGAGGTACGGCTCGTTCACCGGTACGCCGTTGACGGTGAGCCGGCCCGCGCGGTCGCAGCACTTGACGGTGTCCCCGCCGACGGCCACCACGCGCTTGATGAGGTCCTGTTCGTCCTCGGACGGGAGCAGGCCGATGAAGGTCAGGGCGCGTTTGCCCTGGGCGACGACGACCGGGTCGTCGGCCGGTGGCGTCTGCTCGTCCCGGAGCCAGCCGCCGGGGTCGCGGAAGACGACGACGTCGCCGCGCTCCGGCCGGGAGCCGAACCAGGGCGTCAGCTTGTCGACGAGCACCCGGTCGTCGATCCGGATGGTCTGCTCCATGGAGCCGGACGGGATGACGAACGCCTGCACCAGGAACGTCTTCAGGACGAGCGCGATGAGCACCGCGACGGTGATGAGGAGGGGGATCTCCTTCAGCGCGGAGCGGCGCCTGCGCCGCTTGACCCGACGGGCGAGCCTGCGCCGCTCGGCCCGGCCGGGGAGCGGGCGGCGGCCGTCGGTGGGCCGCGACCCGGTGGGCAGCCGGGTGTCGGCGCGGTGCCCGGCGCGCCGGCCGCGGTTACCCATGGCCGGCCCCTTCGGCCGGGGGGCGCGGTACGCCCGCGAAGGCGTCCGTCGGTTCGACGGTCGACCAGCGTCCGGCGGGCCAGGCGATCCACTCGGCCCGGCCGACGACCATGTCGACCGGGACCATCCCGCCGCCGGGGGCGCCGAGGTGGTCGCGGGAGTCCCTGGAGTTGCTGCGGTGGTCGCCCATGACCCAGAGGCTGCCCTGCGGCACCACGATGTCGAACCGCACCCGGGAGGGGGCGTCGCCGGGGTACAGATACCCCTCGCGCACGGGTACGCCGTTCACCTCGATCCTGCCCTCCTCGTCGCAGCACACCACCCGGTCGCCCCCGACCCCCACGACGCGCTTCACGAAGTCGGTGTCGGCGGGCTCCGCGAGGCCCAGCCCCGCGGCGGCGCCGCGCACCAGCCCGGCGAGGGGGTTCTCCTGCGGAACGGTACGGACGAACGAGCCGGTTCCGTCGAAGACGACGACGTCCCCGCGCGCGGGGACGTCGCCGAAACGGTACGCCAGCTTGTCGACGAGCACCCGGTCGCCGACCTGGAGGGTGGGTTCCATGGAGCCGCTGGGGATCTGGAACGGCTGGATGACGAAGTGGCTGACGAGCAGCATGCCGAGGGCCCAGGCGAGGCCGAGCAGGCCGGCCCCACGCCGGGAAAGCGCGAAGCGCGACCTCCCCGCCGTACGCCTGTCGGCGTCGTCGGGAAGGTCGCGCTCCGTGTGCTGTGCTTCGGTGTCCATCGGGGCCAGAGCCTAACCGGCGTCCCTGTGGGACTCGTCCGAAGCGTACGCGGCGGGGTGAGCCGGAGCTCAGTTGTCGCGCTTCTCCTTGATCTTCGCGGCCTTGCCGCGGAGCTCACGGAGGTAGTACAGCTTGGCGCGGCGGACGTCACCGCGGGTGACGAGCTCGATCTTCTCGAAGATCGGGCTGTGCACCGGGAAGGTGCGCTCGACGCCGACGGAGAAGGAGACCTTGCGCACCGTGAAGGTCTCGGAGACGCCCGAGCCCTGGCGGCGGATGACGACACCCTTGAACTGCTGGATGCGGGAGCGGTTGCCCTCGATGACGCGAACGTGGACGTTCACGGTGTCACCGGGACGGAACGGCGGGAGGTCGGTCCGCAGGGACGCGGAGTTGACGACGTCGAGCAGGTGAGACATGATCGTCTGCTTCCTCGCTGATGCCACAGGTCATCAGCGGCATGTGAAAGGGATGGGGTGGCCGTCGTGCGGGGTGCGGCGTCGTGTCCCCCTGTGGCAGGGGCGCCGACCGGACGTACGGCAGCGGCCTATTCTTCCACGGCCGACGGCCTGCGCCAAAATCGGCCACCGGGCTCGGGCGCCCAACCGAGCATGGACAGGATCTCGCGGTCCTTCTTGTCGAAGGCGGAGGGGTCGCACCGCTCGATCAGGTCGGGGCGGTGCAGCGCCGTGCGGCGGAAGGCCTCGTCCCGTCGCCAGCGCGCGATGCGGCCGTGGTGGCCGCTGAGGAGGACGTCCGGGATGCCGCGGCCGCGCCAGACGGGCGGCTTGGTGTAGACGGGCCCCTCCAGGAGGTTCGCCATGGCGCCCGGGGCGAACGAGTCGTCCCGGTGGGACTCGGCGTTGCCGAGGACGCCCGGGAGGAGCCGGGCCACGGCTTCCGTGATGACCAGGACGGCGGCCTCCCCGCCGGCGAGCACGTAGTCGCCGATGGAGACCTCGTACACGGGCATGCGGGTGGCGTACTCGTCCATGACGCGCCGGTCGATGCCCTCGTACCGGGCGGGGGTGAAGATCAGCCACGGCCGCCGGGAGAGCTCGACGGCGACCTCCTGGGTGAAGGGGCGGCCGCTGGGCGTCGGTACGACGAGCACGGGTCCGTGGTGCCCCGCCTCGTACCCGGCGGCGGTGACCTCGTCGAGCGCGGCGCCCCAGGGCTCGGTCTTCATGACCATGCCGGGGCCCCCGCCGTAGGGGGTGTCGTCGACGGTGTTGTGCCGGTCGTACGTCCAGTGGCGCAGGTCGTGGACGTGGACGTCGAGCCGGCCGCTCGCGCGGGCCTTGCCGACGAGCGACACGTCCAGCGGGTCGAGGTACTCCGGGAAGATGGTGACGACGTCGAGCCGCATCAGCGACCGCCCTCGGCGTCCGCCTCGGGGCCCTCGACATCGGCGTGCTCGTCGTCCCCGCGGGCGGAGGCGATGACGGCCCGGTCGTCGACGAGGCCGGGCGGCGGGACGATGACCGCCCGCTGCGCCTCCAGGTCGATGTCGGTGACGATCTCCTCGACGAAGGGGATCAGCACCTCGGTGCCGTCGGGCCGCTCGACGACGAACAGGTCCTGGGACGGCAGGTGGCTGATCTCCGTGATCCGGCCGATCTCCGTACCGTCGGCGAGGACCACGTCCAGGTCGACGAGCTGGTGGTCGTAGTACTCGTCCGGCTCCTCGGGGCGCTCGTCCGGGTCGACGTCCGCGATGAGCAGCGTGTTGCGCAGCGCTTCGGCGGCGTTCCGGTCACGCACGCCCACGAAGCGCAGCAGCAGCCGCCCGCTGTGCACGCGGCCGCTCTCGATGGTCAGGGGCCCGGCGCCGGCCGGGTCGGTGGCGAGGACGGCACCGGGCCCGAGCCGCAGTTCGGGCTCGTCGGTGCGTACCTCGACGGTGACCTCGCCCTTGACGCCGTGGGCGCGGCCGATCCGCGCGACTACGAGCTGCACTTCCTTGACTCTCCTGTCGGACGACGACGGGCCGGGGCGGGCAGCTGCCCTCCCCGGCCCGTGCGCCGGTGTTCAACTTCGCTCAGCGAACCTGGTCCACGTCGACGAGGTCGACCCGGATACCACGGCCGCCGATGGCGCCCACGACCGTGCGCAGCGCGCGTGCGGTGCGGCCGTTGCGGCCGATCACCTTGCCGAGGTCGTCCGGGTGGACCCGGACCTCCAGCACGCGCCCGCGACGCAGGGTGCGCGAGGCGACCTGCACGTCGTCGGGGTTGTCGACGATGCCCTTCACGAGGTGCTCGAGAGCCTCCTCGAGCATGCTCAGGCCTCGGTCGACTCGGTGGACGCGGCCTCGGCCTCGTCCGCCTTCTTGTCGGCCTTCTTCGCCTTCGGGGTGATGGCCTCACCCTTGTTGTCGTCGCCCTCGAGCGCCTTGGCGAAATCGTCGAAGGAACGACGCTTGTCTTCCTTCGTCGCCGGGGCGAGCAGCGGCTTCTCCGGGGCCGGGAGGCCCTTGACCTTCTGCCAGTCGCCGGTGAGCTTCAGGATGGCGAGGACCGGCTCGGTCGGCTGGGCGCCGACGGACAGCCAGTACTGCGCACGCTCCGAGTTGACCTCGATGCGCGAGGGGTTCTGCACCGGGTGGTACAGGCCGATCTCCTCGATCGCACGGCCGTCACGGCGGGTGCGGGAGTCGGCGACGACGATGCGGTAGTGAGGCGAACGGATCTTGCCCAGACGCTTCAGCTTGATCTTGACTGCCACGGGTGTGGTGTCTCCTGGTCTTGACGTGGTTGGGCACGACGACATGCCGCGTGGGGTTGCGGTACTCGAGTGCCCGATGGACGCGTCAGCCGTAGGAGAGAGGGGTCCTGTTCGACTGTCGAGTACAGCTAGCCATTGTGCCACACCCCGTACGGCCGTCGTGCCCCAGGTCCGCCCGGTGGATCACCGGGCGGCGCCCACCGCTTCCGGGATGCGGAAGGGCTTGCCGCAGCCGCCGCAGACGATCGGCGCCTGGGCGAGGACGGACGGGACGACCCGGACGTTGCGGCCGCAGTCGCACACCGCCTTGACCCGGACACCACCGCCCGACGAGCCGTGCCTGGCGGCGGGCCCGCGGAAGGAGCGCTTGGTGTCGGCCGCGGTGGCGGCGGTGTGCGCCTTGAGGGCGCGCTGCAGCCGCTCGATCGTCTGCCGGTATCGGCGCTTCGCCTCGGGGTTGAGCGTGACCAGGGAGAAGCCGCTGCTCGGGTGCGGCTCCTCGGAGTGGTCCAGGCCCATCTCCTCGGCGATCGCCAGGAACCGGCGGTTGTGGTACCGGCCGGCGCGCGAGGTGTCGCGAACACCCCGGGCGGCGGCGATGCCGTGGACTGCCTCATGCAGCAGTCGCTCGAAGGAGAGCTCGGCGCCGCAGGCGGACGACGACTCTCCGATCAGGGACTCGGGCGCAGCGAGATCGGGCAGCTCGGGGTGGTGCCGCTGAATGTCGGCCCACGCCTGTGCCAGTTCCGCGGCGAGGACAGGTGGTGTCGTGCTCACGTCGTGAACAACGAGCCGGGAAGCCGTCGGGTTCCATTCCGGGGCATCCCAAATATTTTGCACGTACCCGTCAGTTGCCATTGATGTGTCCTCACGAGGCCAGTGCGCTGATCTGCGGAGAAGCCACACAGCTCGCATCAAGGTGGTACGTAGTGGCGCGGTCCGCGGAGCTCCCCCCGCTGTGCGCGCCCCGGCGCTCGCACGTGCTCGTGCGCCGGTCGTGCTCACCGTGCGGCGGCGAAGGCGCATCGCCGCGGGCGACAGTACCCCCACGGCCGGGGCCGCGTGGCACCGACCCCGTTGCCATGGCGGGATTCGCACGGCGGCCCCACTATGGGAGTGGTTCGTGCCGGGCCAGGGGGCGCACGACCGGGGCACGCAAGCATTGCGGCCCAACCCCCTGGACGCCGGGGCGGAAGCGGTATTCCCTGGCTTACGGAACGTGCCGGCGCACGTACACGGGGGCTGTCCTTCAGGGCACGGACGCAGAGTTGAACCTCTCGGCTGATTGGGGCGCTTTCGATGACACCTATGCTCGTCCAGCACCACCCCCACCCGGCCTCGGCCCCTCCGGCCACGGACGCGCCACGGCGTGCCCGTGACTGGGCGGAGATCCAGGAGCGGATGCTGGTACCGCTCTACGAAGCGGTGTACGAGCACCTGGAGGTCGGAACCGGGACACGGCTCCTCGGTCTCGGCTGCGGCTCGGGGCTCGCCCTGCTCATGGCCGCCACACGCGGGGCCCGGGTGACGGGTGTCGACACCGACCGCGCGCGCGTGGACCTGGCGCGGGAGCGGCTCACGCCCGAGCCGCCCGGTCACGGACCGGGCGGGCACGGCGCGGCGCGCCCGGAGCCCAGACTCCTGTGCGGCTCCCCCGACATCGCCGCGGACCCGGCGGGCACGGCGTACAACCTGGTCACGGCGTTGCAGCCGATCGGTTGTACCGCGGGTGACTCCGACGGGCTCGTCCCCTCCCTGACCGCCGCCGTCCGGATGGCGGAGCGGGGCGGCGCCGTGGTCCTCACCGGCTGGGGTCCGCCCGAGCGGTGCGCGACGACGGCCGTGTTCCGCGTCGCGGGCCGGCTGACCGAGCGGTTGCGGGGCCGGGACGCCTGGCGGCCCGCCCTCCGCGACGACCTGGAGGAGGTGGCCGCGCGGGCCGGGCTGCGCCCGGACGGCTCCGGCCGCGTCTCCTGCCCGTTCGGGTACGCGGACACGGACAGCGCGGTGCGCGGACTGCTCTCCACCGGCCTGTTCGACGCGGCCGTGCGGGCCGCCGACCAGGCCACCGTGGAGAAGGAGATCACCGAGGCCCTGCACCCGTACGTCCGCCCGGACGGGACGGTGTGGATGCCGAACGTCTTCCGGTACCTGGTGGCCAGGATCCCCTAGCCGCCCCGCATCGCCGGAACGGTTCCGCCCGAGAAGGCACGCGGCATGAGGGAGGGGCACCCACCGCCCTGGTGGGTGCCCCTCGCCCCGTTCTCAGCACAGGCCCGCACGCAGTACACACCGGGCACGCCTCGGCGTTCAGACCGCGTACGGTCCGGGAGGGGCCGTGCGGGGGGGGCGCCCCCGCAGGGGTCGGCGGCGGCGGTCGGGCGCCGTTGTCCAGGACCCGAGGCCGCCGACCCCGAGGGGCGACCCCGCGCGGCACCGACCCCACCCACCGAGCTCCGGCCCCCGCCGCGGCGTTCAGGCCGCATACTCCGGGAGGGGCTCGGCCCGCACGGCAGCCCGCAGGGGCGCCCAGCCCCTGGGCCTGCTCAGCCCATGAACTTCTTGAACTCGTCCGGCAGCTCGAAGTCCTGGCCCGGCTGCCCGGCCGGGAGGCCGAACGCGCCGCCCTGCTGGGCC
Organism: Streptomyces kanasensis; assembly: GCF_043077165.1. NCBI lineage: Bacteria > Bacillati > Actinomycetota > Actinomycetes > Kitasatosporales > Streptomycetaceae > Streptomyces > Streptomyces kanasensis. The sequence continues at coordinate 54,523 of NZ_JBIBSF010000014.1, read as the reverse complement.
TGCTCCTCGCGGCGTGCGGCGGCGGCCTCCTCCTCGGCCTTCCGCTTCAGCGGGTTGCCGCTGCGCCGCTTGCCCTTGGCCTGCTTCTGCTGCTTCTTCTGGCGGCCCGCGCCGCCCCCCATGCCCGGGATCCCCGGCATGCCCGGCATGCCGCCGCCCTGCGCCATCCGCGACATCATCTTGCGGGCCTCGAAGAAGCGCTCCACCAGCGACTTCACCGCGCTGACGTCGACGCCCGAACCGCGCGCGATGCGGGCCCGGCGCGAGCCGTTGATGATCGTGGGGTCCTGGCGCTCGGCCGGGGTCATCGACTTGATGATGGCCGCCGTGCGGTCGACGTCCCGCTCGTCGATGTTGTTGATCTGGTCCCGCATCTGCGCCATGCCCGGCAGCATGCCGAGGAGCTTGGAGATGGAGCCCATCTTGCGGACCTGCTCCATCTGGGCCAGGAAGTCGTCGAGCGTGAAGTCCTTGCCCTTGCTGCTCGCCAGCTTGGAGGCCATCTTGGCGGCCTCTTCCTGGCTGAAGGTCTGCTCTGCCTTCTCGATCAGCGACATCACGTCGCCCATGCCGAGGATGCGCGACGCCATGCGGTCCGGGTGGAAGGCGTCGAAGTCGTCCAGCTTCTCGCCGTTGGAGGCGAACATGATCTGGCGGCCGGTGACGTGCGCGATGGACAGGGCGGCACCACCGCGGGCGTCGCCGTCGAGCTTCGACAGCACGACGCCGTCGAAGCCGACGCCGTCGCGGAACGCCTCGGCCGTGTTGACGGCGTCCTGGCCGATCATCGCGTCGACGACGAAGAGGATCTCGTCCGGGCGGACGGCGTCCCGGATGTCGGCGGCCTGCTGCATCATCTCCTGGTCGATGCCCAGGCGGCCGGCGGTGTCGACGATGACGATGTCGTACTGCTTGGTCCGCGCGTACTCGATCGAGTCCCTGGCGACCTGGACCGGGTCGCCGACGCCGTTGCCCGGCTCGGGCGCGTAGACGCCGACGCCGGCGCGCTCGGCGACGACGGAGAGCTGGTTGACGGCGTTGGGGCGCTGGAGGTCGCAGGCGACGAGCAGCGGGGCGTGGCCCTGGCCCTTGAGCCAGCGGCCGAGCTTGCCGGCGAGGGTGGTCTTGCCCGCACCCTGCAGACCGGCCAGCATGATCACGGTCGGGGCGGTCTTGGCGAAGCGCAGGCGGCGGGTCTCACCACCGAGGATGGAGACCAGCTCGTCATTGACGATCTTGATGACCTGCTGCGAGGGGTTGAGCGCCTTGGACACCTCGGCCCCGGACGCCCTCTCCTTCACGTTCTTGATGAACGCCCGGACCACCGGCAGGGCGACGTCCGCTTCCAGCAGGGCGATGCGGATCTCGCGGGCGGTGGCGTCGATGTCCGCCTCGGACAACCTGCCTTTGCCTCGCAGAGTCTTGAAAGTCGCGGAGAGGCGGTCGGAGAGGGTATCGAACACGGCGCTCGTCGGTCCTCGGGTCTCGGAAGCAGGCGGACAGTCGGAGTCAAGGGTATCCGCCCGCGCGACGGGGGCGCCCTCCCCTGCCGCATCCCGGCGGACGGGGACGCCGGACCACGCGCGCACCACGACCCGGGCACGGATGACACACCGGCACCGCCCCACCGCAGACGGCGGACGACGCGCCCACCCCCGACCCGCGCCCGACCCACCCCCCGACCGCGCTCGATGCGACCGGCACACGGTCGCGCGCGGTACCAGCCCGGTGCACCCGCGGCCATGCGGCGGGTCACGCCCGCAGGGCCTCCTCCAGCGCCCGCGCCACCTCCGCAGCCGCCCCGTCCGACAGCGGGGCGCCCCCGGTGTCCGTGACGTAGACCGTGTCCACAGCGTTCGCGCCGAGGGTGCTGACGTGGGCGCTGCGCACCCGTACGTCCGCGCCCTCCAGGGCCCGGCCGATGCGGTGGAGCAGGCCCGGGGCGTCCTGGGCGCGGACCTCCAGGACCGTGGCGCGCGCCGCCGAGCCCGCCGGGGCGACGGTGACGCGCGGCGGCGGGGCCTGGACACCGCGGCGCCGGGGGTAGGCGGCGTCGCGCTCGGCGAGCCGGGCGGCGACGTCGAGGGAGCCGTCCAGGGCCCGTACCAGGTCGGCGCGGAGCCGCGCGGCCTGCGGGAGGGAGCCGTACTCGGCCGCGACGCGCCAGTTGAGGACCAGGACCGGACCGGGCCCCCCCGGACCCGGCCCGCCGGACGGGTCGTGGGACCTGCCGACCGGCGGGTCGATGGGCGGGTCGATCGGCAGGTCGACGGCGCGCAGGTCGGCGGAGCGCACGGTGAGCCGGTGCAGGGCGAGGACCCCGGCGACGGCGGGCAGGACGCCCGACCGGTCCGGCAGGGCGACCAGCAGCTCGACGCCGACCGGCTCCGGCTCCCCGGCCGCGTCCTGCCCGTCGCCCCCGCCACTGCCTCCGCCCCCGCCGGCGTCGTCCTCGTGCTGAGCGTGGAGGGCCAGGACCGGTTCACCGGTGCGCAGCGCCTCGACGGCGAGGCGTTCCTCCTGCGCGCCGGGCGCGGCCGGTTCGGGCGCCACCGGGGCGTCGCCGGAGAGGGCGGCCGCCACCCGCGCGACGAGGTCCGCGACCAGCGCGGCCCGCCAGGACGACCAGGCGGCGGGCCCGGTGGCGAGGGCGTCGGCCTCGGTGAGGGCGTGCAGGAGCTCCAGGGTGGAGACGCTGCCGACGGCCTCGGCGACGGCGGTGACGGTGGCCGGGTCGTCGAGGTCGCGCCGGGTCGCGGTCTCGACGAGGAGCAGGTGGTGGCGGACGAGGGTGGCGAGGACGGCGGTGTCGGCCCGGTCGAAGCCGATGCGGGTGGCGACGTCGCGGGCGATGGTCCCGCCGGCGACGGAGTGGTCGCCGGGCCGGCCCTTGCCGAGGTCGTGCAGGAGCGCGGCGACGAGGAGCAGGTCGGGGCGGCCGACGCGGCGGGTGAGCGAGGAGGCGCGCACGGCGGTCTCGACGAGGTGCCGGTCGACGGTCCAGGTGTGGACGGGGTTGCGCTGCGGGCGGCAGCGGACGCGCTCCCAGTCCGGTACGAGGCGGGTGACGAGCCCCTCGGCCTCCAGCGCCTCCCACACGGCGACGGTGGGTTCGCCCGCGCCGAGGAGCGTGACGAGCTGTTCGCGGGCCTCGGCTGGCCAGGGCACGGGGAGGGGTTTCGCCGTGGCGGCGAGACGGCGCACGGCGTGCCGGGAGAGGGGGAGCCCGGCCTGGGCGGCGGCCGCGGCGGCGCGCAGCGGGAGGACCGGGTCGCGTTCGGGGCGGGCGGTGCGCGCGAGGACGGCCTCGCCGTCCATCTCGACGACGCCCTCGGCGAGCGGGGTGCGTTCCGGCTGGGTCCGGGGGGTCCTGCCGCCGCCGAGGAGGGCGCGCAGCCGCGGCCGGGCGGAGCGGGCGCGGAGCACGCGCTGGACCTCGCGCCAGGTGACGTCGGAGGCGTAGGCGATGGTGCGGGCGGCCTCGGAGACCTGGCGGAGCAGGGCGTCGGCGTCGGCCAGGCCGAGGGTGGCGGCGACCTGGTCCTGTTCCTGGAGGGCGAGCCGGTCTGTGGCGCGTCCGGTGGTGAGGTGGAGCGCGTCGCGGACGTCGAGGAGGGTGCGGGCCGCGTCGGCGAGGCCCTCGCGGGGGGCGTCGGCGAGCCAGGAGGCGGCGACGGCGCGCAGGGCGGTGGCGTCGCGCAGTCCGCCGCGGGCCTCCTTGAGGTCGCCTTCGAGCAGGTGGGGCAGCTCGCCCTGGCGCTCGGCCCGCTCCCGGCACAGCTCGTGCAGGGCGGGGAGGCGCGCGGGGGCCTGGTTGCGCCAGTCGGCGAGGACGGTGGTGCGCAGGGCGGCGACGAGCCCGACGTCCCCGGCGAGCGGGCGGGCGTCGAGGAGGCCGAGGTGGACCTTGAGGTCCTCGCCGGCGGTCCTGCGCGCCTCCCCGGGCGTGCGTACGGAGTGGTCGAGCGCGAGCCCGAGGTCCCACACGGGGTACCAGAGGCGGTCGGCGAGGGCGGCGACGGCGCCGGGCGCGGCCGAGCCGTCGTGGAGCAGGAGCAGGTCGAGGTCGCTGCGCGGGGAGAGTTCGCCGCGTCCGTAGCCGCCGACGGCGACGAGCGCGGTGCCGCGGGGCGGGTCGGCCGCCGCGTACAGGGCGGCGAGCCAGTCGTCGGTGAGCCGGGCCAGCGCGGCGCGGCGCGGCGGCCCGGGCCGGCCCTCCTGCCGGAGGAGGGCCAGCCGGGCCGCCGCGTAGCCGCCGGGTCCCGAGTCGTCGTCCTTCTCGTGCGTCGCGAGGCTCGTCACCCGGCAGCTCCCTTACAGCGCGTCGGGTCCGCGTTCGCCCGTGCGGACGCGGACGGCGGTCTCGACGGGGACGCTCCACACCTTGCCGTCACCGATCTTGCCGGTGCGGGCGGCCTTCACGACGACGTCGATGAGTTGTTCGGCGTCGTCGTCCTCGACGAGGACCTCGATGCGGATCTTCGGGACGAGGTCGACGGTGTACTCGGCGCCCCGGTAGACCTCGGTGTGGCCGCGCTGGCGCCCGTAGCCGCTGGCCTCCGTGACGGTCAGGCCGTGGACTCCGAAGGCCTGGAGGGCCTCCTTGATCTCGTCCAGCCGGTGCGGCTTGACGATCGCGGTGATGAGCTTCATGCGTCGACCTTCCTGGTGTGCTGGGCTGCTGCCGCGGTGTCGCCGGTGGCGGGCACGGACCTGCGGGGGGCGGTGCCGCCGCCGGCACCGCTGAAGTCGTAGGCGGTCTCGGCGTGCTCGCCCTGGTCGATGCCGACGACCTCGTCGTCCTCCGTGACGCGCATGCCGATCGTCCGGTGGATGACGAGGGCGAGGACCGCGGAGACGACGAAGGAGTAGGCGAGGACCGCGACGACCCCGGTGACCTGCTTGACCAGCTGTTCGGCGTCGCCGCCGTAGAAGAGGCCCCGGGCCTCGGACTGGACGCCACCGGTGGCGAAGAAGCCGACGAGGACGGAGCCGACGACACCGCCGACGAGGTGGACGCCGACGACGTCGAGGGAGTCGTCGTAGCCGAACTTGTACTTGAGGCCGACGGCCATGGCGCAGAGCAGACCGGCGACGGCGCCGATCGCGAGGGCGCCCAGCGGGGAGCAGGAGCCGCCGGAGGGGGTGATGGCGACGAGGCCGGCGACGGCGCCGGAGGCGGCACCGAGGGTGGTGCAGGCGCCGTGGCGGACCTTCTCGTACGCGAGCCAGGCGAGCAGCGCGGCGGCGGTGGCGACCTGCGTGTTGACGAACATCACGGCGCCGACGCCGTCGTCGTTGCCGAGCCAGGAGCCGGCGTTGAAGCCGAACCAGCCGAACCACAGCAGTCCGGCGCCGAGCATGACGAGGGGCAGGCTGTGCGGGCGCATCGGGTCCTTCTTGAAGCCGACGCGCTTGCCGATGACGAGGATCACGCCGAGGGCCGCGGCGCCGGCGTTGATGTGGACCGCGGTGCCGCCGGCGAAGTCGATGACGCCCATCTCGAAGAGCCAGCCGCCCGACCCCCACACCCAGTGGGCGACGGGGAAGTACACGATGGTGGCCCACAGGGTGATGAAGAGCACCCAGGCGCCGAACTTGACGCGGTCCGCGAGCGCGCCGCTGATCAGGGCGGGCGTGATGACCGCGAACATCAGCTGGAAGACGGCGAAGACGTAGACGGGGATGGTGTAGCCGTCCCACAGCTGGTCGCGGCCGATGCCGCTCAGGCCGACGTACTCGGAGGACCAGCCGACGACCGATCCGATGTCGCTGCCGAAGGCGATGCTGAAGCCGTAGAGCACCCAGAGGACCGTGACGATCCCGAGGCTGACGAAGCTCATCATCAACATGTTGAGCGTGCTCTTGACGCGGACCATGCCTCCGTAGAAGAAGGCCAGGCCCGGGGTCATGAGCATCACGAGGGCGGAGCAGATGAGCATGAAGCCGGTGTTGGCGGCAGAGAGCGTGGGTGCTTCCTCTGCGGCGAGCGTCAGGATGCCTGGGGGCATCGGCGTCTCCTCGTCGTCGGTCGGCCTGTGCGGGGTGCGGAGCCGGGGCTGCGCGGCTGTGAGAAGTGGCCGGTTATGACGCAGGAGATTCGCGCAGCGCCGTTTCCGCGGATGCCGCCCGATGTTTCGGCGCAGTGACGAAGGGGTGGGGTGTGTTACGTCGCCGTGAACCGTCGGATCACGGACGGGTCACGGCGGCGGTCGTCCCCGTCCGTCGAGGACCGGCCGCGGCGGCCGCGCCCGTCACCTGCGGTGGGGGAACCGAGTCGGGCTGTCGTGGGCGGCCGCCGCGACCGGGGTCCGCGGTCAGACGGCCTCGGCGGTCTCGGGGAGCTGTTCGGCGAGGAGCTCGGCGATCCGGGTGACCTCGGGTACGTCGCCGAAGTCGCGTACGGCGGTGTCGACGGTCTTGCGGAGCCGGGTGTTGACCCGCTCGGAGCGGACCCGCCGGGCCACCGCGAGGGCGTCCTCCGCGCGGGCGCCGGCCTGCTCGGGTTCGCGCTTGAGCAGGTGGACGGTGGCCATGCCCACGAGGTTGAGGGCGTAGGAGCGCTGGTGCTCCCGGTCCTCGGAGAAGAGGTCGACGGCGCGCCGCATCACGGGTTCGGCGAGGGAGGCGTAGGTGGGGCTGCGGCCGGCGACGTAGGCCAGGTCGCGGAAGGAATGGGAGTTCTCGCCGTTCAGCTCGGCCTCGGTGAAGAAGCGGATCCAGTCGGGCTCCGGCTCGTCGTCGAGGCCGGCGTCGACGAAGGTGTCCTCGGCCATCCGGACGGCCCGCTTGCACTTGCCCGGCTGGCCCATGTTGGCGTACGCCCGCGCCTCCATCGCATACAGCATGGCCTGGGTGCGGGCGGTCGCGCAGTCGCGGCTGCCGTACTGCGCGAGGTGGATGAGTTCAAGGGCGTCGTCCGGCCGTCCGAGGTGGATCATCTGACGGCTCATCGAGGACAGGACGTACGAGCCGAGCGGTTTGTCGCCCGCCTCCTTGGCGGCGTGCAGGGCGAGAACGAAGTACTTCTGGGCGGTGGGTTGGAGACCGACGTCGTAGCTCATCCATCCGGCGAGCTGGGCCAGTTCGGCCGCGCAGCGGAAGAGGCGGCGGCTGGTGTCGGCGGGCTGCGCCTCCTGGAGGAGGTCGGTCACCTCGTGCAGCTGCCCCACGACGGCCTTGCGGCGCAGTCCCCCGCCGCACTGCGCGTCCCACTTGCGGAACATCGCCGTGGTGGACTCCAGCATCTCCAGCTCCGCCCGGGAGAGCCGGTACGGGCGGCGGCCGGGCGCCGGCGGTTCCCCGCGGTCGGACCCGGAGGCCGGGGTGGGGACCAGCCAGCGCTGCATCGGCTCGATGAGGGAGGGGCCGGCGGCGAGGGAGAGCGACGTACCGAGGAAGCCGCGCCGGGCGAGCATGAGGTCGCTGCGGGAGAACTCGCTGAGCAGCGAGACGGTCTGGGGACCGGCCCAGGGCAGGTCCACGCCGGACACCGAGGGTGACTGGTGGGCGGTGCGCAGGCCGAGGTCCTCGACGGCGACGACGGAGCCGAAGCGCTCGGAGAACAGCTCGGAGAGGATGCGCGGGATGGGCTCGCGCGGCTGCTCGCCGTCGAGCCAACGGCGTACGCGGGAGGTGTCGGTGCTGATGTGGTGCGCGCCCATCTGGCGGGCCCGCCGGTTGACCTGGCGCGCCAGCTCGCCCTTCGACCAGCCACTGCGGACGAACCACGAGCCGAGCTGCTCGTTCGGGCGCTTGCCGGCATTCGTGCCGTCTGTGCCGCTGCCGCCCACTGGAAGGCCCCCATCCGCCGAATCACCGTGTTGCCCGAACCCTTGCCAGGATGCCGTCGGTCGCGGTCCGGCGTCCGGGGTTCGCATCCCTCCGGACGGGACGCCGCGTGCCTCCGGCATACCCATGGGCGGAGACGCTACCCGGGGTTCGTGCACCGAAAGTAATCCTACGATCACCGCCACCGCGAGGCCGATTCCTCAAACGCCACCATTCGCCACCCCTTCGAATGAACTCCCCCGGCGCCGGGCGCGATTCACTGGACGCATGACGATCGGGAGCCCGGCGCACTGAAGTGCAAGGCAGCGCGCGGACAGCACACGCACCACCCCACAGGCTGTCGAGCGCCACCCGAACGAGGGGCGAGACGACACAGCGTCACGACGGAACTCCAGGTCGTAACCACCGGCGAGTTCGGCGCGTTGGAGGAGACATGGGCTTCACGATCGGCGGCACGCGCATCCGCGAAATGCGGTCCGGATGGACGGGGTTCACCGGGCTCGCCGGGTTGACGCTGTCGGGCTCGCGCCGCCGCGCGACCCGCGCGGCGGAGTGGACGGCGGTGGCGGAGTACACCGGTCTGTGGGGCTGGGACGTGGTGCCGGGGGCACGGGCCGCGGCCGGCGCCTGCTCCTGTGGTGACGCGGCCTGCCCGGCGCCGGGCGCCCATCCGCTGGGCTTCGCGCCCGAGGTGCCCGCGGGTTCGTCGATGGACGCGGCGGCCGAGGCGTGGTCGCGGTGCCCGGGCGCCTCGATGCTGCTGCCCGTGGGGCGGTCCTTCGACGTGCTGGACGTCGCCGAGGCGGCGGGGCGACGGGCGCTGGTGCGGCTGGAGCGGATGGGGCTGCCGCTGGGGCCGGTCTGCGTGACGCCGACCGGCCGGGCGCAGTTCTTCGTGGCGACGGGGGCGTCGGCCGAGCTGCCGCGGCTGCTGTACCGGATGGGGTGGGATGACGCCCACCTCGACCTGCGGTGCCTGGGGCCGGGCTCCTGGATCACGGCGCCGCCGTCGGACCACGGCGGCCTCGGCCCGGTGCGGTGGCTGCGGGCGCCGTCCCTCGACGCGGGCCACGCGGCGCCCCAGGCGCGGCTGCTGCTCGGCACCCTGGCGTACATCTGCCACCGCTCGGCGGCCTGACCCCCGGCGTACGGAGGGGCACGGGCGCGTCGGCCACGGCGGCGCGCGCCGTACCTCGGTCCTGGCCCGCGCGTACGTCGGGTCCCGGCGCGCGCGTACGTCGGTGGTGGCCCGCGACGGGCGGCGGGTGGGCCGACCGTCCGGGGGTGTCCTGTCCGACGGCGGGCGCGCCGGCGGTGGGCGGGCGCGGTCGGGCCGGCCGGCGGGGTCAGGGCCCCGCGGGCGGCCGGCCCGGGAGCGTCACGGTCAGGCCGGTTCGCCGATCAGGGCGTCCACGAACGCCTCCGGCTCGAAGGGCGCCAGGTCGTCCGGGCCCTCGCCGAGGCCGACGAGCTTCACCGGGACGCCCAGTTCCCGCTGGACGGCGATGACGATGCCGCCCTTGGCGGTGCCGTCGAGCTTGGTGAGGACGATGCCCGTGATGTCGACGACCTCCGCGAAGACGCGCGCCTGCACCAGCCCGTTCTGACCCGTGGTGGCGTCCAGGACGAGGAGGACCTCGTCCAGGGGGCCGTGCTTCTCGACGACGCGCTTGACCTTGCCGAGCTCGTCCATGAGGCCGGTCTTGGTGTGCAGGCGGCCGGCGGTGTCGATGAGCACCACGTCGGCGCCCTCGGCGATGCCCTCCTTCACCGCGTCGAACGCGATGGACGCCGGGTCGCCGCCCTCGGGGCCGCGCACCGTGCGGGCGCCGACGCGCTCGCCCCAGGTCTGGAGCTGGTCGGCGGCGGCGGCGCGGAAGGTGTCGGCGGCGCCGAGCACCACGGAGCGGCCGTCGGCCACCAGGACGCGGGCGAGCTTGCCGGTCGTCGTGGTCTTGCCGGTGCCGTTGACGCCGACGACCATGACGACGCCGGGCGTCTCCACGCCGCCGTCCGTCTTCACGGAGCGGTCGAAGTCGCTGCCCAGCAGGGCGAGCAGCTCCTCGCGGAGCAGGGCGCGCAGCTCGTCGGGGGTACGCGTGCCGAGGACGCGGACCCGCTCCCGCAGGCGCTCGACGAGCTCCTGGGTCGGGGCGACGCCGACATCGGCGGTGAGGAGGGTGTCCTCGATCTCCTCCCAGGTGTCCTCGTCGAGGTTGTCGCGCGAGAGCAGCGTGAGCAGGCCCTTGCCGAGGGAGTTCTGGGAGCGGGCGAGCCGGGCGCGCAGCCGCACGAGGCGGCCCGCGGTGGGCTCGGGGACCTCGACCTCGCGGGCCGGGGGCTCCGCGACGACCGGGTCCTCGACGGCGGCCGGCGTCTCGACGGCCTCCTCCGCCGTCGGGAGGTCGACCTCCTCGATGGTCCGGCGCGGCTCTTCACGGGGTTTCTCCGCCTCCTCGCCGACCTGCGGCTCGGCGGGAGGGGCGGTGATGGTCGGCGTGGTCGACGGGGCCGCGGGCGGCGGCAGCTGCTTCTTCCGGCGGCCGCCGACGACGAGGCCGCTGATCACTCCGACCGCGACCAGGGCGATGACTACAGCAAGGATGACGAATTCCATGGTCCGACCAGTATGCGCGACGCCGCCGCCCCGCTCCTTGCCGCTATGCCCCGTTTAGGCAATGGTGCGGGGAATGTACGAGAGTCGGGGCCTTGAGCCCGTCCCCGCGGCCGAGCGGGTCGGCCGTGTCCGCGAGCTGTTCCCGACGTGGGTCACGGCCAACATCACGGTCCTGCTCCTGACCCTGGGCGCCGGCCTCGTGGTGCTGCACGGGCTGAACGTCTGGCAGGTGCTGGTCGTGGCGGTGACGGCGCCCGTCGTCTCGTACGGCGTCGTCGGGCTCGTGTCGGTGGCGGGCAAGCGCGGCGGCGCGCCGGGCATGGCGCTGTCACGGGCGGTCTTCGGGCAGCGCGGCAACCTGCTGCCCGGGGCGCTGATCTGGGCGGCCCGCTGGGGGTGGGAGACGGTCAACGCCGTGACGGGGGCGTACGCGCTGCTCACGCTGGTGGAGCTGGCGGGCGGGGTGCGCGTCGGCACGCCGGTGGCGGCGGTGGCGCTGGTGCTCTTCGTCGGGGCGACGTTCGCCGTGTCGGGGCTCGGCATCGGGGCGCTGCGGGTGTGCTGCCGCTGGGCCGCGTACCTGTTCGGGGCGTTCTCGGTGCTGGTCGGCGGGTACCTCGTGGCGCGGACCGACTGGGGCGCGGTGGCGGGCCGCCCGCCGGGGCCGGCGTCGATGGTGGCGGTGGGGGTCGGGACGCTGGCGGCCGGGGCGATCAGCTGGGCCCCGTCGGCGCCGGACTTCGCACGCTACCTGCCGCGGACGGCACGGGCCGGGGCGATGGTCGCGGTGACCGTGGCGGGGGCGGTGGTCGTGGTGGTGCCACTGGTGCTGATGGGGGCGGTGATGGCCGAGTCGACGCCGGGATTGGCGTCGACGGCGGACCCGGTGGGGTTCATCGGCGCCCGGCTGCCCCCGTGGCTCTCGGCGCCGTACCTGCTGATCGCGCTCATCGGCATGCTCCTGATCAACGCGATGTCGATGTACTCGGCCGGGTTCATGGCGCAGACGCTCGGGGTCGGGCTGCCGCGCGGATGGGCGGTGGGGGCGAACGCGGTCATCAGCCTGGTGCTGGGGCTGTGGCTGCTGGTGGCCGCTGCCGGGTTCCTCGGGACGTTCCTGTCGTTCCTGACGCTGCTCGGGGTGGCGTTCGCCGCGTGGGTCGGGGTGTTCGGCGTGGACCTGGCCCTGCGCGGGTCGTACGACGGGGCGGCGCTGCTGGACCGGGGGCCGTCGAGCGCGTACTGGTACCGGGGCGGGTTCGCGTGGCCGGCCGTGGCGGGGTGGGGCGCGGCGCTGGTGGCGGGGCTGCTGTTCACCCGGGTCGACTGGTTCGCCGGGCCGCTGGCCGGCAGCTGGCCGGGCCGCCACGGGCTGGGCTGGGTGGTGTCAGCGCTGGTGGCGGCCGCGGTGTACGGCGTCCTGCGGCCGACTGCCCCGGCCCGCGCGCTGGGCGCGGGCCGGGGCAGTCGGAAGGTCGAGGAGAGGGGCAGCGGGGATTAGCCCATCTCCTCCAACGCCTTGCCCTTGGTCTCCTTCACGAACTTGAGCACGAAGGGGATGGAGAGCACGGCGAAGACCGTGTAGATGACGTACGTACCGGAGAGGTTCCAGTCCGCCAGGGACGGGAAGCTCGCGGTGATGGCCCAGTTGGCGATCCACTGGGCGGACGCGGCGACACCGAGGGCGGCGGCGCGGATCCGGTTGGGGAACATCTCGCCGAGGAAGACCCAGACCACCACGCCCCAGGAGAGGGCGAAGAAGAGCACGAAGAGGTGGGCGGCGACGAGGGCGACGACGCCCTGCGTCTCGGGCAGCTTGCCGTCGACGAGGTCGGCGGAGAAGGCCCACGCCTCGAAGGCGAGGGCGAGCGCCATGCCGGCGGAGCCGACGAGGGCCAGCGGCCTGCGGCCGACGCGGTCCACGAGGACCATCGCGATCACGGTGCCGACGATGTTGATGATCGACGTGGTGAACGAGTAGAAGAACGAGCTGGACGGGTTGATGCCGACCGACTGCCACAGCGTCGAGGAGTAGTAGAAGGCGACGTTGATGCCGACGAGCTGCTGGAAGACCGACAGGCCGATGCCGACCCAGACGATCGGGAGGAAGCCGAAGCGGCTGCCGAGCAGGTCCCGGAAGGTGGACTTGTGCTCGCGGTGCATGGCGTGCTCGATCTCGGCGACGCGCGCGTCCAGGTCGATGCCCGTGCCCTCGACCTCGGCGAGGACCTCCTTGGCCTTCTCCTTGCGGCCGACGGAGATCAGGAAGCGGGGCGACTCGGGGATGGCGAAGGAGAGCAGGCCGTAGAGCACGGCCGGCAGGACCATGACGCCGAGCATCCACTGCCAGGCCTCCAGGCCGGCGATCTCGCCGCGCTGGTCGCCGCCGGCCATGTTCAGGATGGCCCAGTTGACGAGCTGGGAGACGGCGATGCCCACGACGATGGCGGCCTGCTGGAAGGAGCCGAGCCGGCCGCGGTAGGCGGCGGGCGCGACCTCGGCGATGTACGCGGGGCCGATCACCGAGGCCATGCCGATGGCGAAGCCGCCGACGACCCGCCACAGGGCGAGGTCCCACAGCGCGAACGGCAGGGCGGAGCCGATGGCGCTGATGGTGAACAGGACGGCGGCGATCTGCATGCAGCGGATGCGGCCGATGCGGTCGGCGATCCGCCCCGCGGTGGCGGCGCCGACGGCGCAGCCGATCAGGGCGATGGCGATGACCTGGGCGAGGGTGCCGGAGCCGATCTCGTACCGGTGGCGGATGGCCTCGACGGCGCCGTTGATGACGGAGCTGTCGTAGCCGAAGAGGAATCCGCCCATCGCGGCGGCGGCCGTGATGAAGATGACATGGCCCAGGTGGTCGGGGTGGGCCTGTCGGGCCCCCGACGCCGATGGCTGCGCGGTGCTGGTCACGTGAACTCCTGGTACCCGGCGCCGTCGCCGGGCATGGGGGGCGAGCCCTTCCAGTGGCGCACAACCTCTCGCGGCCCACCACTTGAAGGTAAAAGCAACGCTGCAGACCCTATGCCTTCAAGTTCCGAAGTCAAGAGGTCGAGTCGTGTGACTTGAAGCGCACCACTTGGCCAGATGTGTTCAGTACTTGAAGTCGATCTTGGGGGTCTGTCAGTGCAGCCTCTGACTTACGACCTTCGATACCCCGTCGCCCTGCATCGACACGCCGTACAGCGCGTCCGCGACCTCCATGGTCCGCTTCTGGTGCGTGATGACGATGAGCTGCGAACTCTCCTGGAGTTCGCGCATGATCCGGATGAGTCGTCGGAGGTTGGTGTCGTCCAGCGCCGCCTCCACCTCGTCCATCACGTAGAACGGGCTCGGCCGGGCCTTGAAGATCGCCACCAGCATCGCGACGGCCGTCAGGGAACGCTCGCCACCGGACAGCAGCGACAGCCGCTTGACCTTCTTGCCCGGCGGCCGGGCCTCCACCTCGACGCCCGTGCCGAGCAGATCGCCCGGATCGGTCAGGACCAGCCGCCCCTCACCGCCGGGGAACAGCCGCGAGAAGACGCCCTCGAACTCACGGGCCGTGTCCCGGAACGCCTCCGCGAAGACCTGCTGGACGCGCTCGTCGACCTCCTTCACGACCTGAAGCAGGTCGGCACGGGTCCGCTTGAGGTCCTCCAGCTGCTCGGAGAGGAACCGGTGGCGCTCCTCCAGCGCGGCGAACTCCTCCAGGGCGAGCGGGTTCACCTTTCCGAGCTGCTGGTACGCCCGTTCGGCCGCCTTGAGCCGCTTCTCCTGCTCGGCGCGGACGAAGGGCCGCAGCGCGTCGCCCGCCCGCCCGGGGTCGTCGGGCCGGTCCCCGCCGGGGGTGGGCTCCCGCCGGCTCGCGGCGGACCCGTCCTCGGCGGCTGTGGGCTCCTGCCGGCCCGCGGCGGACGCGTCCTCGCCGGGGGCCGGGCGCTGCTCCCCCGGGGTGGGCGGCGAGGCCGGCACGGGCTGGTCGGGGCCGTACTCGGCGACGAGCGCGGCCGGGTCGACGCCCAGCTCCTCCAGCGCGCGGGTCTCCAGCTGCTCGATCCGCAGCCGCTTCTCGGCGCCGAGCACCTCGCCGCGGTGAACGGAGTCGGTGAGCTTGTCCAGCTCCGCCTTCAGCTCCCGGCCGCGGGCGCGCGCGGCGGCCAGCTCGCGTTCGCGGACGGCCCGGCCCTCCTCGGCGGCGGACCGCTCCGCCTCGGCGCGCACCAGGGACACCTCGACGTGCGCGAGGAGCTGCCGGGCACCGGAGGCGACGGCCGCGGCGACCTCCGCCTCGTGCCGCAGCCGGGCGCGCCGGCGCTCGGCGCGCGCCCGGGCCTCGCGCTCGGCGCGGGCGGCGCGGTCCAGGGAGTCGGCCCGGCCGGCGAGGGCCTTCACCCGCTCCTCGTGCGTACGGGCCTGGAGGCGCGCCTCCATCTCCGTCTGGCGGGCGTTGGCACCGTCGGCGGCGAGCCGGTCCCGTACGGACGTGTCCGGTTCGTCCTCGGTCGGGGCCTCCTGGGCGACGAGGAGCCGCTCGGCCAGCTCCTCCGCCTCCTGCGTCGCCCGCTCCAGGGCCTCCTGGGCGCGGGCGACCGCGGCGCCGGCCCGCTCGGCCTCGCCCGCGGCGCCCTTGGCCTGCCCGGCGAGACCGCCGAGCCGCTGGGCGACGGCCGACTTCTCCCGGTCGGCGGCGCGACGCCGCTGCCCCAGTTCCTCGACGCGGTCCGCGCACGCCCGCCGCCGTTCGGCGGCCTCCTCCTGCGCCGCGGCCAGCTCCCGGCACCGTACGGCCAGCTCGGCGAGGTCGGCGGCGGCCTCGTCGACGGACGCCCGGACCTCCAGCAGACTGGGCGCCCCGGCGGAGCCGCCCTGCGCGAAGTGGGCGCCCAGCAGGTCGCCGTCGGCGGTGACGGCCGTCAGGGCGGGGCGCGCATACACCAGCGCCTCGGCCTCCTCAAGTGTCCCGACGACCACGACGTCGCGCAGCAGGCGCCGGACGGCCGGCATCAGCTCGTCGGGGCCGCTCACCAGGCCGGCGGCGGGCAGCGCCCCACCCGGGAGGCCGGGGCGCCCCGCGTCGACGGACGGCACGGCGGCGGAGGGCACGGCGGCGGGCGGCGGCTGTCGTGCCGCCCGGCCGTCAGGACCCGCTGACAACGGCTCCTGCGCGCCCGCACCCGCCAGGGGTGCGGGTTCCCGCACGTCGGGACCCGCCACCGGTGACGGCTCCCGCGCGTCGGGGCCCACCGGCGGGGGTGGTTCGGTCGCACCGGCCACGAGCAGGGCCGCACGGCCGGCGTCCTCCTTGCGCAGCAGG
The DNA here is from genome assembly GCF_043077165.1 of Streptomyces kanasensis. Lineage (NCBI taxonomy): Bacteria > Bacillati > Actinomycetota > Actinomycetes > Kitasatosporales > Streptomycetaceae > Streptomyces > Streptomyces kanasensis. Next base: position 38,816 of record NZ_JBIBSF010000014.1, on the reverse strand, counting down.
CGGATCGCCTCGGCGGCGGTCGCGGGGCCGCTCACGGCGAGCGCGTCGGCGGCCGCGCCGAGAGCCGCGGCGATCGGCACCTCGTGGCCGGGGGTGACGGTGAGCAGTCCGGCGGCCGGGCCGAGGAGGCCGGTGAGCCGGCCGGCCGCGTCGAGCAGGGCGCCGGTGCCGTCCTTGCGGCGCAGGCCGAGGGAGAGCGCCTCGTGCCGGGCCTGGGTGGCGGCACGCCGGCGTTCGGCGGAGGTGAGCGCCTCGCGGGTGGAGGCGAGCTCGGCCTCGGCGTCGGCGAGGTCGCGCGTGGCGGCGTCGTGGGCCGCGGCGAGGTCGGCGTCGCCGGCGTCGAGGCCTTCGACCTCGGCGCGCAACGCCTCGTACTCCTCGTGCGCCACGGCGGCGCGTTCGCGTGCCTCGTCGCGGGCGGCGGTCAGCCGGTCGATCTCGGCCTGGGCGGCGCCGGCGCGGGAGCGGGCGGCGCCGGCCTGACCGCTCAGCCGGGCGAGCCCCTCGCGGCGGTCGGCGATGGCGCGGGCGACGTCCCGCAGCCGGCGCTCCTCGACGGCGAGGGCCTGCTCCAGTTCGGCCCGGTGGGCGACGGTGTCCTCCAGAGCCCGTTCGGCGGCCTCCAGGGCGGCCGTCAGCTCCGCCTCCTGCTCGCGGACGCGGGCGGCCTCGCGCTCCAGCTCCTCCGGGTCGCGGCCGCGCCGCTCCTCGACGGGCCCGGCGGTGGCGCTGGTCACCCGGGCGTCGGCCAGCGAGACGGTGCCGCGCACGCGCTCGGCCAGCCGGGACAGCTCGTACCAGGTGTGCTGCGCGCGTTCCAGGCGCGGGGCGAGGCGGCGCACCTCGTCCTCCAGGGCGGACTCGCGGGCCGCGGCGGCGTTCAGGTCGGCCTCGGCGCGTTCCTTGCGCTCGCGCAGCGCCGCCTCGTCGGCGACCTCGGCGTCGAGCGCTTCCCGGAGGCGTACGAGGTCGTCGGCGAGGAGCCGCAGGCGGGCGTCGCGCAGCTCGGCCTGGATCACGGCGGCGCGGCGGGCGACGGCGGCCTGCCGGCCGAGCGGCTTGAGCTGGCGACGCAGTTCGTCGGTGAGGTCCTGGACGCGGGCGAGGTTGGCGCGCATCGCGTCGAGCTTCCGCAGCGCCTTCTCCTTGCGCTTGCGGTGCTTGAGGACGCCGGCGGCCTCCTCGATGAACGCGCGGCGGCCCATGGGGTCGGCGTGCAGGACGGAGTCGAGTTGGCCCTGGCCGACGATCACGTGCATCTCGCGGCCGATTCCGGAGTCGCTCAGCAGTTCCTGGATGTCGAGAAGCCGGCAGGTGTCGCCGTTGATCTGGTATTCGCTGCCGCCGTTGCGGAACATGATCCGCGTGATGGTGACCTCGGCGTAGTCGATGGGGAGCGCGCCGTCGGAGTTGTCGATCGTGAGGGAGACCTCGGCGCGTCCCAGGGGCGGCCGGCCGGTCGTCCCGGCGAAGATCACGTCTTCCATCTTGCCGCCGCGCAGGGATTTCGCGCCCTGTTCGCCCATGACCCAGGAAAGCGCGTCCACGACGTTCGACTTGCCGGATCCGTTGGGGCCGACGACGCAGGTGATGCCCGGTTCGAACCGCAGCGTGGTGGCGGAGGCGAACGATTTGAAACCACGGAGGGTCAGGGCCTTGAGGTGCACGGTCCGGGACTCTACCCGGCGCGTTTCGTTTGGCCCGTGAACGAGGAGGGCAGATCAGTCGATAAGCGAGGGGGTACGGCTGTCGACGCTCCGGTGAACGGGTCGGGTGTGACGTCCGGGGACTTCTGAGGAAGCGGGGGCGGGAAAAGAAAGAAGGGACGCCGAAGCGTCCCTTGCATATCTGTTCGCGAGAGTGTTTCTCACCTTCCCGAGCGTGCCGTGTGCCTCGGGTGTCCCTGTGGGGTCAGGTGAGCGCAGGCTCGCCCTTGGGAACGTCCATGTCGATGCCGTCGAGCAACGGCTCGCGGTGAGCGGCGGCAGCGGCGAGCGCGTCCTTCTCGGACTGGATCCGTACCAGCTCGGATTCCAGGTCCTGGACGCGCTGCTGAAGCCGTCGCATCTCGGCGAGCAGTCGCGGGTCGGTACCGCCGACGTAACCGAGAAGCGCCTTTGCCATGATGGATGGTCCTCCACACTGAGTGACCGACCGAAGCGGTTGGGTCGTCGAGGGAATCGCACCCGCGGTGCTCGGCGGTACGTGGTGCCGCTGCGGTTCTCACCGCCGAACAACCAGGGTGCGCGGGGCTTCCAGAGTCTCACCAAAAAGTTTGACGGTCAACACGATCACGCCCCGCATCGACGGGCAACCGGGGGGTCTCAGGCCGCCGAACCTGCGGCGGCGCCTCGCGCACGGTGCCCGATGGGGCGTGGAGATCATCCTTGCGCGCCGGGGCCGCCATCACAACCCTTTCTCGGCAATCACCTGGTCATTTCTGTTTCACGAGGCCGCGCGCCCGCCCCGCCGAACACCCTCCGGAAGTCTTCCGCGCCTCTCGGTGCGGAGGGACGCGGGTCGATCGTCAGCGGATCGCGAATCCCTCGTATCCCCCGCGTGGCGTGTCCCAGATCTCGGTGACACCGTCGACGCGGCCGGGTGTGTCGCCGGAGCGCAGCCATTCCAGCAGACGGTGGCAATTCTCACTCGGACCTTCGGCGACGACCTGGACCCGGCCGTCGTCGAGGTTCAGGGCGAAACCGGTGAGGCCCCCGATCTCCAGGGCATTCGCCCTGGTGAACCAGCGGAAGCCCACTCCCTGCACTCGTCCGCGTACCCATGCCGTGAACCTCGCCTCGTCGTTCATGGCTGCACGCTAACCGGCCGCCGCCGGGCGGAGCACCTGCCCTCCGTGTGCCGGTGGCGTACAGTCCCGACCCAGCGAGCCTCACCCGTTCGGCCGTGCCCCACCGGCACCTCCGGGCCCCGGGGCCGCGGGACGAACGACAGGACCAGCAGCTGAAGGCAGGAGGCAGAGCAGATGGGACGCCATCGACGCTCCGGCGCCGCGCCCGTACCCGCGCCGGACGGGCAGGAGACGTACGGCCCGACCGCCGCCGACTCCCCCCGGGGGCGCCGGGCCGACCGGCGGCGCAGGCGGGGGCTCCCGCTGCGCGGCGGGCTGCTCGGCGCGTCGGCCGCCATGGCGGTGGGCGCCGTCGCCGTCACGTCGGGGCTGCTGCCCGGCGGCGCCACCTTCACCCTCGGCAGCGGCACCACCGGCACGCCCGCCGAGCACATACGCTCGGGCAGCGCCCCGGACCTGGGCACCCAGGGCCGCACCGCCTCCGCTCCCGCCCCCACGACGGCACCCGCCTCGCGTACGTCGGCCCCGTCGGCCCCGCCGTCGACGCGCAGCGCCCCGCGCCCCTCGGCCACCCCGCCCCGGACGGCCGCGCCGAAGCCCCCCGTCCCGAAGGCCCCCGCGCCGTCGCCGACCCGCACGAAGACCCCGTCGCCGGCCCCCGAGCGCACCACGATCCCGCCGGCGCCGCGCCCCACGCCGACCAAGCCCGCCCCGGAGCGCACGACCGCGCCGCCCGCCCCGCAGACCCCGACCAGCCGCGCCATGGCGGCCGAGGCGGCGGTCCTCGCCCTGGTCAACCAGGAGCGGGCGGCGTTCGGCTGCAGCCCCCTGCGCGCCTCGACGGACCTCGGCGACCTGGCTCGGGCGTACAGCCAGGACATGGCGGAGCGCGCGTTCTTCGACCACACGGACCCCGACGGCGACGACCCGTGGGCACGGGCGTCCCAGGCGGGCGTCGAAGGACTGGGCGGCGAGAACATCGCCCGCGGCCAGGCCGACGCGAAGGCCGTCATGGAGGGGTGGATGAACAGCGAGGGGCACCGCGCGAACATCCTGAACTGCGACTTCAAGCGGCTCGGCGTCGGCGTCCACTTCGGCCCCGGCGGCCCGTGGTGGACGCAGAACTTCGGCTTCTGAGATTTCCCGCGCAGCCCCTCGGGCGCGAGCCCCGAGCAGCCGCTCGCGGGGCCGTGCTCCCTCGCGCCGAAGCGGCTCCGGCACGCAACCGCTCCACCGCCCGCGCTGATACCCTCCCCGTCGTCGCGCAGGGTTCCTCCAGGGGAGACGAGTGGACACCCTCCTCATCAGTACGGTCAGCGTTCTGCTCACTCTGCTCGTCACGGCGGTCTTCCATCCGTTGGCGAGCAGGCTGAGCACGGTTTCCCGGCGGATCACCCGGATCAAGCCGCTGACCGTCCACGTGGAGACGGACCCGTCCCTCGTGTGGGCGGGATTCCCGAACTGGGTTCCCGCGTTCGTCTGGCTGCCCGACCCGCCCACCGGTACCCCGCCGGAGCACCCCACGGACTGGTACGCGTGGGCACGTGCGCGAGGTGGGGCGGACGCCGCCCAGACGGTCCTGAAGGTCACGGTCACGGCCCGTGAACTCGCGTCCGTGGTGATCGAGTGCCCCAAGCTGCGCCACGAATTCGAACCCCTCGACGACCCACCCGCCGGATGCGTCGCCTGCTGTCCGACGGGAGGCGCCGCTGTCACGCCGAGGCGCATCCAGGTCGACCTGGGACTGGGGACGACGACGTGGGTGGATGACGGCGGATCCCCGATCGGCCCCGTCACTCTCACCTTGTCACCGGGCGAGACCGAGCAGTTCCTCGTCTTCGTGCATGCTCACTCCGGGCGCAACGAGTGGCACCTGGAACTCCCGGTCCTCGTCGACGGGAAACGGCAGATGATTCCCCTCAGGGACAAGGGCGAGCGCTTCGTCACCTACGGGCCGGAAGGGTTCGACGAGTACCGCTGGTCCGACGGCGGGTGGGAGCGCCACCACCAGGGTCTGTCTTGTTGATCAGGCCGGATCGGGGAGCGGTGCCGGACGTCGCGAGCCCGGCACGATCCGAAGGACAGGACCCGGCTCCGGAGCGTGCCGACCCCGAGTGAGGCGCACCCGCCCGTGGCCGCCTCCGGGCCGTCGGCGGCCCGGTCACCCGTCCGTCTCGCCGGCCTCGGGCTTCGGAACCTCGGAGCTCGGCCCTGCCCCGCTCCCGGCGGTCCGGTCCCCCGGCGTCGGCTCGTCGGGGGCGGCATCAGGGGGTGAGGGTGGTGCGGCCCCTGGTGAAGGTGTGAGCCGTGGAGGCCACGCGCCGGCCGAGGTGTTCCGCCGTGGCGATGTCCGCCTTGTGGACGGCCTCGGGGCCCTGGTCGTTGTTGGTCTGGGCGCTCGCGCCGGCGAAGATGCCGAGGCGGTTGAGGTCGTTCTCGGAGCCGGTGCTGGAGTTCCAGCCCGGCTTCAGGCCGAGGTTGATCCAGTGCATCCCGTGCTGGGCGGCGAGGGTCTGGAAGTAGTACAGGGTGTGCGGCTTGTCGCCGCTCTTGGAAGCGGAGTTGGTGAACCCGGCCGCCAGTTTGTCCTGCCAGGCTCCGGCGAACCAGCGCCCGGACGTGGCCTCCGCGAAGGCGTGGAAGGCGCCGGAGGCCGTGCCCATGTAGGTGGGCGAGCCGAAGACGATCGCGTCCGAGGCGTCCAGCAGGGCCCAGCCGGACTCGGTCAGTTCGTCGACCCTCAGGAGGTGGGCGGTGGCGCCGGCGTCGGCCGCGCCGTTCCGGACGGCCTCGGCGAGGACGGTGGTGTGGCCGTAGCCGGAGTGGTAGGCGATCGAAACGACGGGCGTGCTCATACGGGTCTCCTGGTTCGGCGTGGTGCGCGCCGCGCGCCGTGTGCCGGCGGTGCTGCGGTGGCGGCTCTCCCCGTCTTCAACGAGCCACGGCGGCGTGCGGCGACGTCAGCGAGTAGGCATTCCCGTACATATGTGTGCCCCGGAGCGCGTCCCGTAGTGGTGCGGGCGGGGTGGGGGCCGTCACACGTGCGGGGCCGGGCGGGGGGCGTCACACGTGCGGAGCCGGGCGGGGGGCGCGCTGGCAGCGGGGGCAGAAGTAGCTGGACCGGTTCATCCACGGGCGGCGGCGGATCGGCGTGCCGCACCGCCGGCAGGGCTCGTCCTCGCGCCCGTAGGCGTCGAGCGACCGGTCGAAGTAGCCGGACTCGCCGTTGACGTTGACGTACAGGCTGTCGAAGCTGGTGCCGCCGACCGCCAGCGCGGCGGTCATGACGTCCCGGACGTGGCCGAGCAGCTCGTACGAGCGCGGCCGGGTGAGGGCGGCGGTGGGGCGGTCGTAGTGCAGGCGGCTGCGCCACAGCGCCTCGTCGGCGTAGATGTTGCCGACGCCGCTGATGAGGCTCTGGTCGAGCAGGGCCCGCTTGACGGTGGTGCGGCGCAACCGCAGGGCGGCGTGGAAGGCGGCGTCGTCGAAGGCCGGGTCCAGGGGATCGCGGGCGATGTGCGCGATGACGTCGGGCAGCCCCTCCCGGTCGGTCTCGTGGAGGGAGAGCCCGCCGAAGGTGCGCTGGTCGACGAAGCGCAGCTCGGTGCCGAGGGTGTCGTCGAAGCGTATGCGGACGCGCAGGTGCCGCTCGTCGGGGGCGTCCTCCGGCTGGACGAGGAGCTGACCGCTCATGCCGAGGTGTCCGAGGACCGCGGCGTCGGCGTCGTCCAGCGGCAGCCACAGGTACTTGCCGCGCCGCCGGGCCACGCCGACGCGGTGGCCGACGAGGCGGGCGGCGAAGTCCTCGCCACCGCCGGCGTGCCGCCGGACGGCACGCGGGTGGAGCACGTCCACGGCGGCGACGGTGCGGCCGCTCACCCAGCGTTCGAGGCCCCGTCGGACGACTTCGACCTCGGGCAGCTCGGGCACGGCACTCCTGGGAGGGGGAGGACGGGGAACGGGGGAAGCCCCGCCGTACCGGAAGGCCGGTGCGACGGGGCGGAAGCGGGACAGGAGCCGGACGGGCCCGGCCGGGCCGGTGGGTCCGGCCGGGCCTCAGGCCGTCCGGCCGTGCCTCAGGCCGAGGCCGGGTCGGCCGCGGCCGTCGCCTCGGGGCTGCCGGCGGGGCCCGCCGGCTCGGGAACGGGAGAGGGAGAGGGGTCGGCGACCTCTCCGGCCTCGGCTGCGGCCTTCGCCGCCGCCTCCCGCTCGTCCGCGGCGGCACGGATGGCCCGCCAGGCGGACTCCGCGGCCTGCTGCTCCGCTTCCTTCTTGCTGCGGCCGGTGCCGGTGCCGTACGAGACACCACCGACGCGGGCAGCAGCAGTGAAGGTCTTCTCGTGGTCCGGACCGGTCTCGGTGACCAGGTACTCCGGGACGCCGAGACCCTCGGCCGCGGTCAGCTCCTGGAGGCTGGTCTTCCAGTCCAGGCCGGCGCCGAGGTTCGAGGACTTCTCGATCAGCGGGTCGAAGAGCCGGTGCACCAGCTCGGACGCCGCGTCGAGGCCCTGGTCGAGGTAGACCGCGCCGATCACCGCTTCGAGGGTGTCGGCGAGGATGGACGCCTTGTCCCGGCCGCCCGTGCCCTCTTCACCGCGGCCGAGCCGGATGAAGGAGCCCAGGTCGAGGCCGCGGCCGACCTCCGCCAGCGCACGCGAGTTGACCACCGCGGCCCGCAACTTGGCCAGCTGGCCTTCGGGCAGGTCGGGGTGGGTGCGGTACAGCGTGTCCGTGACCACCAGGCCGAGCACGGAGTCCCCGAGGAACTCCAGTCGCTCGTTGGTGGGCAGACCGCCGTTCTCGTACGCGTACGAACGGTGGGTCAGCGCACGCACCAGAAGGGCGGACTCGAGTCGATACCCGAGCCGCCCTTCCAGAAGCGTGTGGGACGAGGCCGTGTTGTCCGCCTGCTTCTTGGCGTCATCCGCCGTTTCGTGGCTAGACACGGTGCCTCTCACCAGCCCGCTCAGACCGAGAGGACCTGGCGCTTGTTGTACGTGCCGCAGCTGGGGCACGCGATGTGCTGCAGCTTCGGCTCCTGGCAACGCTCGCACGAAACCAGGGTGGGGACCGCAGCCTTCCACTGCGACCGGCGGTGGCGCGTGTTGCTGCGCGACATCTTCCGCTTCGGAACAGCCACGGCTACTTCTCCTGCTTCTCGTCGACGCCCGCTTCGGCGCCGCTCATGTCGTCCTTCTCGTCGGTTCCGAGTGAACCAGCGAGTCCCTGCAGTGCCGCCCAACGGATGTCGACGGCGTCATGGTGGTGGTCCGGGTTCTCGTTCAGGTCCGCGCCACATTCGGCGCAGAGCCCGGCACAGTCCTCCCGGCACACCGGCTGCATCGGCAGTGCGAGCACCACCGCATCACGCAGCACGGGCTCGAGGTCGAACATGCCGTCCTCGAGGGGGGTGACGTCCTCGTCCTCCTCGACATCGTCGTCCGCGGCCGCCTTGCGGTGGCCCCGGGCATCGCCGCTGTCGGGGTGGGGGTACGAGAACATCTCCTGGTAGTCCGCCGCGACCTCTCGGCGCAGCGGCACCAGACACCTTACGCACTCCCCCTCGGCGGTCGCACGGGCGGTGCCCGTGACGAGCACCCCTTCCATGACCGACTCGAGGCGGAGGTCGAGCTCGACGGGCGAGCCCTCCGGTACGCCGATGACTCCGTCGATGCCGAGGTCGGCGGGTGCCGCCACCTCGCGGGTGATCCGCTGGAGGGCACCAGGACGCCGCCCCAGCTCGTGTGTGTCGAACACGAGGGGGTTGCGGTGGTCGAGGCGCGTGCTCAGGGTTCTTCCTGCTTTCGGAATCGGGAGGGGGCCGCCCTGCTCGCGCTGCGGGGCCGAGTGGGCAGCCGGGATCGCGGACGTACTCGCGACCGAAGAGCCAGGATACTGGACGCTTCGCCCAGGGCCCAATCGGGCGGTCGCCGCCGGCCCGCGGCCGGCTCGGCGACGCCCGGTCGCGGCCGTGTCAGCGGCCCTGGTCGTGGCCCTGCTCGTAGCGGCGCAGCTGTTCCAGGTCGATCATGCCCGTGTCGAAGAAGCTCGTCTCGTCCAGTGCGGCGCCCTGCTGCGCCGGCGGGAGCGGCGGCGCCGGGGGCTGCTGCGGGTAGGCGTAGGGGTCGGGGCCGCCGCCGTAGCCCTGGGGCTGGGCGTAGCCGCCCTGGTCGTACCCCTGGGCACCGCCCTGGTCGTACCCCTGCGGGCCCTGGCCGTAGCCCTGGGGGGCCTGGTCGTAACCCTGGGGGGCCTCGTAGCCCTGGGGGGCCTGGTCGTAGCCCTGCTGGGGGTAGGCGTAGGGGTCCTGCTGGTACGCGTAGGCGTCCTGGGGCTGCTGGGGCTGCTGGGCCGGGTAGCCGTACGGGTCGGGCTGCCGTGCGGGTGGCGGCGGGACCTGCTGCGGTACGGCACCGGGGGCGGGCGTCGCGGTCGGTGCCGGGTCGGCCGGCTCGGCGAGGCCGGCGAGGTAGTCGGCGTCGCTGGTGTGCAGCTGCCCGGGGCCCGCGGCGTCCTGGGCGGCCATGTGCTCGCCGAGGGCGTCGGCCTCGGAGCGGCCGTGGAGCTTCTGGCGGCCGCGGCCGACCGCTTCCAGGGTCTTGCTGAGGACGGCCTCGAAGGCGCTCAGCTTGGCGTCGACGTAGGCGTCGGCCCGCTGGACGAGGGTCTGCGGGTCGGAGCTGTACTCGGGGGCGTCCTCGTCGGCGAACCCCTGCTCGTCCAGGCCCGGGCCGCGGCCGAGGAGCTTCTCGCGCCCGCGGTCGACGGAGCCGATGGTCTTGGTGAGGACCACCTCGAAGTTGGCGAGCTTGGAGTCGACGTAGTCGTCGGCCTCGGCACGGATCTCCTCGGCCTCGCGGCGGGCCTCGGCGAGGATGCGGTCGGCCTCCTCCTGGGACCTGCGGGCCACCTGGCTGTCGGAGATGAGGGAGCCGCGCTCGGCGTGGGCCGCCTCGATGATCCGCTCGGCCTCCCGGCGGGCCTGCTCGACCAGCTGCTCACGGCCGCCGATGAGCTCCTCGGCCTGGGCGAGGGAGCCCGGCAGGGCCTGGCGCACCTCGTCCAGCAGTGCGAGCAGTTCCGCGCGGTTCACCACGCAGGAGGCCGACATGGGCATGGAGCGCGCGCTCCCGACCGCCTCGACGATGTCGTCGAGCTTCTTCTGCACGTCCACCGTGTGCTCGCCACTCTCTACAGCCGGATGGGAAGACGGACGCCACGACTGTACGGCCAGCGGGGGCCCGCCGGAGACCATCTGACGAGCCGTCAGACGATCACTCGGGGGTCACTTCTCGCGCAGCCGCGCGACCAGTGCCGCGTGGACCGCCGGCGGCAGCAGGTGCGAGACGTCGCCGCCCCACGCCGCCACCTCCTTGACCAAGGAGGAGGAGAGGAAGCTGTAGGTGGGGTTGGTCGGCACGAAGAGGGTCTCGACACCGGTGAGGCCGTTGTTCATCTGCGCCATCTGCAACTCGTAGTCGAAGTCGCTGACCGCGCGCAGCCCCTTGACGATGGCCGGGATGCCGCGGTCCTTGCAGAAGTCGACCAGCAGGCCGTGGTGGGCCTCGACCTCGACGTTGTCGTACTCGCGGGTCACCTCGCGGATGAGGTCCATCCGCTCCTCGACGGTGAACAGGCCCTGCTTCGACTTGTTGATCATCACGGCCACGTGCACGACGTCGTACAGCTTGGAGGCGCGGGCGATGATGTCGAGGTGTCCGTTGGTGATGGGGTCGAACGACCCCGGACAGACTGCTCGGCGCAACTGAAGTCCCTCGCTCTCCGGTCCGGTCATGGTGCGTCTTCGCACGTAGAGGCGGCGCGACCGTACCAAAACGTTCCCTCGCCGTAGCGACGGGCCCGTAGCGGCTCGAACCCTTCCGGCCAGTCGAATGCCCCACCCCTGGTGCTGCGCTCCACGGTGACGAGCGCGTCCTGCGCGAGCCAGCCCTGGGAGCGGAGTGTGAGGAGTATCTCGCGAAGATCGTCGTCCGGGACGGCGTACGGCGGGTCGAGGAAGACCGCGTCGTACGGCTCGGCCGGCGCGGGGCCCGCGGCGGCCTGCTCGGCCCGGCCGGTGCGGACCTCGGCGCCCGGCAGGCCGAGGGCGCGGACGTTCTCCCGGACGGTGCGGGCGGCGCGGGCGTCGGCCTCGACGAGCAGGACGTGCGAGGCGCCGCGGGACAGGGCCTCCAGGCCGACGGCGCCCGACCCGGCGTACAGGTCGGCGACGCGGATGCCGTCGAGGGTGCCGAGGAGCGACTCCCAGGTGGAGAACAGGCCCTCGCGCGCCCGGTCCGAGGTGGGTCGGGTGCCGTTGCCCGGCGGTACGGCCAGGCGGCGTCCGCCGGCCGCGCCGGCGATCACGCGGGTCATGTCAGTCCTTGTCTCGGTCGTCCGCGGGCTCCGGAGCCCGCGGGCGTCGGCCGCCCACGGGCTCCGGTCGGCCGCGGGCTGCGACCTCGGGTCGTCCGCGGGCGGGTCGTCCGCGGGCCGTCGGCCGTCGTCCGCAGGCGTCGGTCGGCCGCGGGCGGGTTCGGCTCCCGCGGTCTCGCTCCCACGATATGGGCAGACCGGCCCCGGCGTGCGTCAGCCCTTCTCCAGGTACTGCTCCCGCTCCTCGTCGAGGAGGGCGGCCAGGGCGGTGCGCAGCTCCGGGAGGCGCTCCAGTTCGGGGTCGGCGGCGACGACGGCCACCGCCTCCTCGCGGGCGGCGGCGATGACCTCCTCGTCCTCGATGACGGCGAGCACCCGCAGGGAGGAGCGGACACCGGACTGGGCCTGGCCGAGCACGTCGCCCTCGCGGCGCTGTTCCAGGTCGATGCGGGAGAGCTCGAAGCCGTCGAGGGTGGCGGCGACGGCGGCCAGGCGCCCGCGGGCCGGGCTCGCCTCGGGCATCTCGGTGACCAGCAGGCAGAGCCCCGGGGCGGAGCCGCGGCCCACGCGACCGCGCAGCTGGTGGAGCTGGGAGACGCCGAACCGGTCCGCGTCCATGATCACCATCGCCGTGGCGTTCGGGACGTTCACGCCGACCTCGATGACGGTCGTCGCGACCAGGACATCCGCCTCGCCCGCGGCGAAGCGGCGCATGACGGCGTCCTTGTCGTCGGGGGGCATCCTGCCGTGCAGGACCTCGACGCGCAGGCCCGCGAGCGGGCCCTTCGCCAGGTGGTCGGCGACGTCCAGGACGGCGAGCGGGGGCCGCTTGTCCGCCCCGTCGTCCTTGGCGGCCTTCCCCTTCCGTTCGTCCTCCTCGTCGCCGATGCGGGGGCAGACGACGTACGCCTGGTGGCCGTTCTCCACCTCCTCGCGGACCCGCTCCCAGGCGCGGGCCAGGAAGTGCGGCTTGTCGGCGGCCGGCACGACGTGGCTGGCGATCGGGGAGCGGCCGGCGGGCAGCTGGTCCAGGACGGAGGTCTCCAGGTCACCGAAGACGGTCATCGCGACCGTGCGCGGGATGGGCGTGGCCGTCATGACGAGCAGGTGCGGCGGCTGCTTCCCCTTGCCGCGCAGGGCGTCGCGCTGCTCGACGCCGAAGCGGTGCTGCTCGTCGACGACCACCAGGCCGAGGTCGTGGAACTTGACCTTGTCCTCGATCAGCGCGTGCGTGCCGATGACGATGCCCGCCTCGCCGGTGACCAGGTCGAGCAGGGCGCTGCGGCGGGCGGAGGCGCTCATGGAGCCGGTGAGCAGCACGACCTTGGTGGCGTGCTCGGCGCCGCCCAGCATGCCGCCCTGGGCGAGCTCGCCCATCATCTCGGTGACGGAGCGGTGGTGCTGCTGGGCGAGGACCTCGGTGGGGGCGAGCATCGCGGCCTGCCCGCCCGCGTCCACGACGGCGAGCATCGCCCGGAGGGCGACCAGCGTCTTTCCGCTGCCGACCTCGCCCTGGAGGAGGCGGTGCATGGGGTGTTCGGTGGCCAGGTCGTCGAAGATCTCCTTCGACACCTTCTCCTGGCCTCCGGTGAGGGTGAACGGCAGCTTGGCGTCGAAGGCGTCCAGCAGTCCGCCCGGGACCGGCCGGCGCGCCACCGCGGGCAGTTGGGCGTCGGCGTACCGCCGGCGGGCGAGGGCGACCTGCAGGACGAACGCCTCGTCCCACTTGAGCCGTTCGCGCGCGTCGGCGACGTCGGCCTTGGTGCGCGGGCGGTGGATCCTGTGCAGGGCGTCGGGGAGGTCGGTGAGGCCACGGCCCTCGCGCAGGGCGGGCGGCAGCGGGTCGAGGGCGTCCGCCGCGCGGGGCAGCACCGCGTCGACCGCCTTGGCGATCTTCCAGGACTCCAGCTTGGTCGTGGCGGGGTAGATCGGGATGAGCGCCCCGGCCCAGCTGTCGACGGCGCCGTCGCCCTCCTCGCCGCGCAGCAGCTCGTACGCGGGGTGGGCGAGCTGCGTCTTGCGGTTGAAGACGGAGACCTTGCCGGAGAACATCGCGCGGGTGCCGGGCAGGAGGTCCTTGTGCGGCTTGTGGACGCCCTTGCCGAAGAAGACCAGTTGCAGCCGGCCGCTCCCGTCGGTGATGGTCACCTCCAGCCGCTGGCCTCGCCCCCGGGCGCCGTTGAACGTCAGGACGCGCGCGTCCGCGACACGGGCCACCACCGTGACGTGCTCGTCGAGCGGCAGGTCGGCGAGCGTGGTCAGCTCGCCCCGCTCGGCGTACCGCCGCGGGTAGTGGTGCAGGAGGTCGCCGACGGTGTGCAGGTCGAGGGCCTCGGCCATCACCTTGGCCGTGGCCGGACCGAGCACCTTCTTCAGCGGCTCACCGAGCACAGCGGTCTCTCCCTCGTGGTCGGAACTCCTCCCATTCCACACCACGCCGCTGACAGCGGGCGGCAGCCCCGCGGCCGGGACCCGTCACCGCGCCCCGGGCGCGGGCGTCACTCGACGCCGATGAGCAGCGGCGCGTGCAGGCGGCCGCCGTGGTGGACGCAGGTGTCGACGGCGAGGTGGCGGGCGCGCACGTGCGCCTCCAGGCCGGCCGCGAGGGACGGCGGGGCGTCCGCGGCGAGGACCAGGGTGACCAGTTCGCCGCCGCCCGACAGCATCCGGTCCAGGACGTCCCGGGCCGTCCGCGCGAGGTCCTGGCCGATCACGGCGACGTCGCCGTCGATGAGACCGAGGACGTCGCCGGCCTGGCACACGCCGGCGGAGGTGAACGACTGGTGTTCCGCGAGCGCCACCTCGCCGTACCTGGTGGCTCCGGCCGCCGCGGTCATGGCGACCACGTCCTCGTCGAAGCGGCGCCCCGGCTCGTGGACGGCGAGCGCGGCGATGCCCTGGACGGCGGCCCGGGTGGGGATGAGGGCGACGCGGACGCCCTCGGTGCGGGCCTGCTGGGCGGCCGCGGCGGCGGTGTGGCGCAGCTCGGTCGCGTTCGGCAGGAGGACCACCTCACGCGCGTGGGCGCGGCGGATCGCGTCGACCAGCTCGCCGCTGCCCGGGGCTTCGCCGGGCCGGGCGAGCACGGTGGTGGCGCCGGCCCGCGCGCACAGCTCGGCGAGGCCCTCGCCCGGTACGACGGCGACGACGGCGCGCTGCACCGGCTCGGCCGGTCCGGCGGCGGCCTTCGCGGCGTCGCCGGCGAAGTGCGCGACGCGGATCCGGTGGGGCCGGCCCGCCTCGATGCCCGCCTCGACGGCGGCGCCCGCGTCGTCGACGTGGACGTGGACGTTCCACAGCCCGTCCCCGCCGACGACGACCAGCGAGTCCCCGAGGGCGTCCAGGCGGGCGCGCAGCCGGGCCACGGCGTCGTCGTCGGCCTCCAGCAGGTAGATGACCTCGTACGCGGGCCCGTCCACCGCGCAGGGCTCTCCGGGGGCGGGTGCGGGAGCGGCGGTGGTCTGGCGCGGGGCGTCGGTGGTGCGGCGGCGCCGGGTACGGGCGGGCGCCTCGCCGGAGACGGCCTCCAAGAGGGCGCCGAGCACGGTGACGAGGCCGCGGCCGCCCGCGTCCACGACCCCGGCGCGGGCCAGCACGGCGAGCTGGGCCGGCGTCTCCTCCAGCGCGGCGCGTGCTCCCTCGTACGCGGCGCGGGCGACGGCCTCCAGCGACGGTCCGGCCGCCGGGGCGGGGCCCACGTCACCGGCCGCGCGGGCAGGGCCCACGTCACCGGCCGCCCGGGCGGCGGCCGCGGCGACGCTCAGGATCGTTCCCTCCACGGGGTGGGCGACGGCCTGGCGGGCGGCGGCGGACGCGGTGTCCAGCGCCTCCACCAGGTGGAGTGCGTCACATCCGCGGGCCAGGACCCCGGCCATGCCGCGCAGCAGCTGCGCCAGGATGGTGCCGGAGTTGCCGCGGGCGCCGATGAGCGCGCCGTGGGCCAGTGCCCGTACGACGTCGGCCGGACCCGGGGTCGTGCCGCCCGCGGCGTGCGCCGTGAAGACGGCCTCCACGGCCTGCCCGGCGGCCTCGACGGTCAGGTAGAGGTTGGTGCCGGTGTCCCCGTCGGCGACCGGGTAGACGTTGATCGCGTCGATCTCCTCGCGCTCCCGGCCGAGGGCGTCGAGGGCCAGCGCGCACCAGGCACGGATCGCTGCGGGGTCGAGGTCCCGCCCCAACTTGTCCGGCACCTGGTGATCCTCCTCGGGGGTCCCCCACGGCCCGGGCACCGGGTGTGGGCTGCACCGCAGGGTAGACCCCGGTCGGGTCCGGGGCCGGGTCGGGTGCCGGGCCGACCGTGGTAGTTTCGTTCTACCGAAGTGGCCGTTGTATGCTGCTCCGGTTGCCCGATGAAAGTCGGGCCACCCCCCGGCAACGCCACTTCAGTCACCGACCTCTCACGTCACCGACCTGATTCCGGCTCGCCGGATTTCACTGTAAGTGCATCTGAAGTCTTTGGAGTGACCCGTGGCTGCCAACTGCGACGTCTGCGGCAAGGGGCCGGGCTTCGGCAACAACATTTCGCACTCGCACCGCCGTACGTCCCGTCGCTGGAACCCGAACATCCAGCGCGTGCGTGCCGTGGTCGGTCGGACGCCGAAGCGGCTCAACGTCTGCACCTCGTGCATCAAGGCCGGCAAGGTCTCGCGCTAATCACGGTTTTCCCCGCGTGAGCGGGGGTGATCCGCGGCGACGTTTCGTCGTAGCGCAGCCTCTGCGGTTGCCTTGGAAGCCGGTCCACCTTCGGGTGGGCCGGCTTCTTGCTGTGCCCGGTCGCCGTACCCCACGCGCCCGCCCGGGGCCTTCGGCCCCCTGACCGGCGCGCGGGGCGGGCGCGGGCCGGTCAGGGGGTGCGGACCGCTGGTGGGGGCGGGCCGTGGACGTGCGGGCCGTTCAGGGGGTGCGGAACCGCCAGCCGTGGTCGACCGGGCCGATGCCGCCGCCCAGGGCGAAGCCGGCCGCGATGGCCCCGGTGACGTACTCCTTGGCGCCGCGCACCGCGTCCGGCACGGCGAGGCCCTTCGCCAGGCCCGCGGCGACCGCGGAGGCGAGGGTGCAGCCCGTGCCGTGGGTGTGCCGGTTGTCGTGGCGGGGGGCCCGCAGCCAGTGCTCCTCACGGCCGTCGGTCAGCAGGTCGACCGCCTCGGCGCCGTCGGGCAGGTGCCCGCCCTTGATCAGCGCCCAGCGGGGCCCGAACTCCAGCACGGCGCCGGCCGCCCGCCGCAGGTCGCCCTCCGCCGTCACGCGCACCCCGGTGAGCTGGGCCACCTCGTCGAGGTTCGGCGTCGCCACCGTCGCCACCGGCAGCAGCCGCTCCCGCACGGAGTCGAGGGCGGACTCCGCGAGCAGGGGGTCGCCGTGCTTGGAGACGCCGACCGGGTCCACGACCGCGGGGGCGTCCGTCCCGGCCAGCAACTCGGCCACCGCCTCGACGAGCGCCGCCGAGGCGAGCATGCCGGTCTTCACGGCCTGCACGCCGATGTCGTCGACGACGCTGCGGTACTGCGCCCGCACCGCCTCCTCCGGCAGCTCCCAGGCGCCCTGGACGCCCAGCGAGTTCTGCGCGGTGACGGCGGTGAGCACGCTCATGCCGTGGACGCCCAGGGCGAGCATCGTCTTCAGGTCGGCCTGGACGCCGGCGCCGCCCCCGGAGTCGGACCCGGCGACGGTCAGCACCCGCGGGGGTGCCGTGCGGGGGCTCACTCCCCGGCCCCGTACGGGCCGCCGAAGTGGTCCCAGCCGCCCGCGCTGTGCCAGGGGGCGCCGTCGACGGTGACCTGGGGCAGCGCCGAGGGGTTGAGGACGCCGCCGATGACCTTCCAGCGGGCGGGCAGCTTCACGTCCGGCGGGAACGTGGCCACGATGGCGTGGTCCTCTCCCCCGGTGAGGACCCACTGGATCGGGTCGACCCCGACGGCCTGGCCGATGTCGTTCATCTGCGTGGGGATGTCGATGGCGGCCGAGCGCAGGTCGATGCGGACCTTGCTGGCCTCGGCGATGTGCCCGAGGTCGGCGATCAGACCGTCGCTGACGTCGCACATCGCGGTCGCGCCCAGGGCGGCCGCCGCGGGACCCGCGTGGTACGGGGGCTCCGGGCGGCGGTGGGCCTCGACGAAGGCGCGGGGGGAGCGGAAGCCGCGGGAGAGGACCGCGTAGCCGGCGGCGGACCAGCCGAGCCAGCCGGTGTAGGCCACGACGTCGCCGGGCTGGGCGCCGCCGCGGGTGACCGGTTCGTGGTTGCGCAGGTCGCCGAGGGCGGTGATGGAGACCGTGATGGTCTCGCCGCGCACCACGTCGCCGCCGACCACGGCCGCCCCCGCGACCTGGCACTCGTCGCGCAGCCCGTCCATCAGCTCGGTGGGCCAGGTGGCGGGGAGCTCGGCGGGGACGACCAGGCCGAGGAGGAGCGCGGTGGGGACGGCGCCCATGGCGGCGATGTCGGCGAGGTTCTGCGCGGCGGCCTTCCGCCCGACGTCGTACGCGGTGGACCAGTCGCGCCGGAAGTGGCGGCCCTCCAGCAGGATGTCCGTGCTGGCGACCACGCGCCGGTCGGGCGCGGCCACGACGGCGGCGTCGTCCCCGGGACCGACCCGGACCGCCGGGGTGGTGGTGAGCCGGGAGGTGAGCTCCCTGATGAGCCCGAACTCCCCGAGCTCGCCGACAGTGCCCTTCACCGAGGTCCACCTCTCCATGTCGTCGTCGGCTCACCGTACGACCGACTGGTCATCGTGCGGTTGCGGTCGCGAGCCGTCACTGCTGTGGTTACGGTCATCGAGACGGCCGAAGCCGTCAACTTCTGTCTGTCACGCGCCACACCGTGGACGCGTCCGGACCCGCGGGTCTCCCCGCGGCGCGCGGGGACGCGGTACCGTGGCGTCCCTTTCTCCCCTGGGCCCTCGCAGTCCAGGATGATCCCCGCGGCCACCCTGGAGGTTTCGTGGTACAGGCGTACATCCTGATTCAGACCGAGGTGGGCAAGGCGTCGCTGGTCGCCGACACCATCGCGAAGATCCCCGGCGTGCTCCAGGCCGAGGACGTCACGGGCCCGTACGACGTGATCGTGCGCGCCCAGGCCGACACCGTCGACGAGCTCGGCCGCATGGTCGTCGCCAAGGTCCAGCAGGTGGAGGGCATCACCCGTACGCTGACCTGCCCGGTCGTCCACCTGTAGCCCCCGTCTACCCTGAGCCGGTGAAGTCCTCCCACCGGTACCTCCGCCCGTCCGCCGCGGCCGGCGCCGCCGCCGTGCTGCTGGCGACGGCCGCGGGCTGTTCCACGACGGGCGCCGGGGCGCCGGTCCCGGTCCCCCGCCCGGCCGCGGAGGAGGCCGCTGCCTGCCGGGCCCTGCACGCGGAGCTTCCGGACACGGTCGCGGGCCTGGACCGGACCGGCACGGAGCCGCGTTCCGAACTGACCGCCGCGTGGGGGGACGGGGCGATCGTACTGCGCTGCGGGGTCCCCCGGCCCGCCAGGATGAGCGATCCGCAGGCCGAGGCGATCGAGGCGGACGGCGTGGGCTGGCTGGTCGAGCAGCGGGAGGGCGACGGCCCGCGCTTCACCACCACGTACCGCAAGGCGTACGTGGAGGTGTCGCTGGACGAGCGGTTCGCGCATGACACGGGGCCGCTCGTGGCGTTCGCCGGGCCCGTGAGCAGGACCGTCCCGCCGAGCGTGTGACACCCGGGCCGCGGGCCCGGCGCCCCCGGGTGCCGGGCCCGCGGCGCGTCACGGGCCGGTCGGGGCCGCGCCGGCCGGGGCCGGCGCGGGCCCGGGGTCAGCGCAGGCCGGTCGGGCGGCGCAGGGCGGCCTGGACGAGCCGGTCGACCAGCTCCGGGTAGTCGACGCCGCTCGCCTCCCACATGCGCGGGTACATCGAGATCGGGGTGAAGCCCGGCATGGTGTTGATCTCGTTGATGACGAACTCGCCCTCGTCGGTGAGGAAGAAGTCCGCGCGGACCAGGCCCTCGCAGGACGCCGCCTCGAACGCGGCGACGGCGAGCCGCTGCACCTCGGCGGTCTGCTCCGGGGTGATGGGGGCGGGCACGACGCCGGACGCCGAGTCGATGTACTTGGCCTCGAAGTCGTAGAAGTCGTGGTCGCCGACGGGCGGGATCCAGGCGGGGGCGCTGGCGCGCGGCCCGTCCTCGAACTCCAGCACGCCGCACTCGATCTCACGGCCGGTGAGCAGCGACTCGACGATGACCTTCGGGTCGTGGCGGCGGGCCTCGGCGATGGCCGCGTCGAGGCCGGACTCGTCCACGACCTTGGTGATGCCGATGGAGGAGCCGGCGCGGGCCGGCTTCACGAACAGCGGCCAGCCGTGCTCGGCGGCGAAGTCGACGATCCGCCGGCGGGCGCCGGCCGGGTCGCCGTCCCACTCGCGGGGGCGGACCACCGCGTACGGGCCGACGGGCAGGCCGAAGGAGGTGAAGACGCGCTTCATGTACTCCTTGTCCTGGCCGACCGCCGAGGCGAGGACGCCGGCGCCGACGTAGGGCACCCCGGCGAGTTCCAGCAGGCCCTGCAGGGTGCCGTCCTCGCCGTACGGGCCGTGCAGCACCGGGAAGACCACGTCGACCTCGCCGAGGGCCTTCGGCACGGAGCTGGGCTCCGTGTAGACGATCTCGCGGCTGGTGGGGTCGGCGGAGAGCACGACGCTGCCCTCGGCGGACTCGGCGAGGCCGTCGACGCTGGGCAGCGCCCGGTCGGTGATGGCCATCCGCTCCGGGGCGTCGGCCGTCAGCACCCAGCGGCCGTCGCCGGCGATGCCGATGGGCAGCACGTCGTACTTCGTCCGGTCGATGGCGCGCAGGACGGCGCCGGCCGTGACGACGGAGATGGCGTGCTCGGAGCTGCGTCCGCCGAAGACGACGGCCACGCGCGGCTTACGCCCGGGGCTGGTGGGGAGGTTCTCGCTGCTCATATCGCGATGAGCGTACCCGCTCGTAGGGACGGCGTCAGCGCCGCTCGGGCTTGGCGCTGCGCGACATCAGCTCCTTGAGGGCCACCATCGGCGGCTTTCCCTCGTGGACGATGCCGACGACGGTCTCGGTGATCGGCATGTCGACACCGTGCCGGCGCGCCAGGTCCAGGACCGACTGGCAGGACTTGACCCCCTCGGCGGTCTGGCGGGTGACCGCGATCGTCTCCTGGAGGGTCATGCCCTTGCCGAGGTTGGTGCCGAAGGTGTGGTTCCGGGAGAGCGGCGAGGAACAGGTGGCGACGAGGTCGCCGAGTCCGGCCAGGCCGGAGAAGGTGAGCGGGTCGGCGCCCATGGCGAGGCCGAGGCGGGTGGTCTCGGCGAGGCCGCGGGTGATGAGGGAGCCCTTGGCGTTGTCGCCGAGGCCCATGCCGTCCGCGATGCCGACGGCGAGGCCGATGACGTTCTTGACGGCGCCGCCCAGTTCGCAGCCGACGACGTCGGTGTTGGTGTACGGGCGGAAGTAGGGGGTGTGGCAGGCGGCCTGGAGCCGCCGGGCGACGGCCTCGTCACCGCAGGCCACGACCGCGGCGGCCGGCATGCGGGCCACGATCTCCTTGGCGAGGTTGGGGCCGGTGACGACGGCGACGCGGTCGGCGCCGACGCCGGCGACCTCCTGCACGACCTCGCTCATCCGCTTGCAGGTGCCGAGTTCGACGC
This sequence comes from Streptomyces kanasensis, assembly GCF_043077165.1. NCBI lineage: Bacteria > Bacillati > Actinomycetota > Actinomycetes > Kitasatosporales > Streptomycetaceae > Streptomyces > Streptomyces kanasensis. Next base: position 17,991 of record NZ_JBIBSF010000014.1, on the reverse strand, counting down.
CCTTCATCAGCGACACGAGGACGGTGTCGGGGGCGAGCGCCGGCGCCCACGCCGCGAGATTGCCGCGCAGCGTCTGGGACGGGATGGCCAGCACCGTGAAGTCGGCGCCGGCGGCGGCCTCCGCGGGGTCGCAGGTGGCGCGGAGGTTGGCGGGCAGTTCGACGCCGGGGAAGTAGTCCGGGTTGGTCCGCGTGGTGTTGACGGCGTCGGCCACCTCGGGGCGGCGTCCCCAGAGGGTGACGTCGCAGCCGGCGTCGGCGAGGACCATGCCGAAGGCCGTGCCCCACGAGCCGGTGCCGAAGACGGCTGCCTTGACGGGGCGTGTCACTTGGCTTCCTCCCCTGCGGCCCGGTGGCGCTGCGCCAGGCGGGCCCTGCGGTGGTCGTACGGTTCGTCGGGTGCCTTCTCGCCGCGGATGTCCTCCAGGAGCGCGGTGATGGCCCGCATGATCTCCTCGGTGGCCTCGCGCAGCACCTCGTTGGTGGGCTCCACGTCGTGGAAGCGTGACAGGTCGACGGGCGGGCCGGCCACCACGGTCAGCGTCTTGCGCGGGAACAGGCGCAACTTGTCCCGCTTGGCGTAGGGCGGCATGGCCAGGTTGGCGCCCCACTGGGCGACGGGGATGACGGGCACCTTGGTGAGCAGGGCGACGCGGGCGGCGCCGGTCTTGCCGGCCATGGGCCACATGTCGGGGTCGCGGGTGAGGGTGCCCTCCGGGTAGAAGGCCACGCACTCGCCGCGCTCGATGGCCGCGACGGCGGCGCGGAAGGCGTCCAGGGCGTTGGTGGTCTCGCGGTAGACGGGGATCTGGCCCGTGCCGCGGAGCATCATGCCGACGAAGGCGCCTTTGAACAGCCCGGCCTTCGCGAGGAACCGCGGCACGCGTCCGGTGTTGTACTGGTAATGCGCGTACGACAACGGGTCGAGGTACGAGTTGTGGTTGACGACCGTGATGAATCCGCCGTCGGCCGGGATGTTCTCCGCTCCACGCCAGTCCCGCTTGAACAGAACCACCAGCGGCGGTTTTGCGATGACCGCCGCCAGGCGGTACCAGAAGCCGATTCTGCGGCGGGACACGCGGACACCTTCCTGCGGGACTGCTGGGAACTCGCTCTGGCCGGGGGTCAAGTGTCGCCCCGGGCCCCTGCTCTGTCGAGAACACGGTACGCCCCGCCTTCCGGGCGGGCTCTTCGGGTCGTGACCGGTCGCGCGACAATGGGCCGGATGGAAACGGACGGAGAGCCGGCGGCGCGGGCCGGGGCGGAGCGCGGCGCGGCGGGGCCCTGGTCGGTCGTGGTGCCGCTGAAGCCCCTCGCGCTGGCGAAGAGCAGGCTCGCGGACGCCGTCGGCCCGGCGGAGCGGCGGGGGCTCGCGCTGGCGTTCGCTCAGGACACGGTGGCGGCGGTGCTGGCCTGCCCGGCGGTACGGGATGTGGTGGTCGTCACGGACGACCGGCCGGCCGCGCGGGCCCTGGAGGCGCTCGGCGCGCGGGTGCTGCCCGACCGGCCGGGGGCGGGGCTCAACGCCGCACTGTCCTACGGCGCCCGGGCGGTACGGGAGCGACGGCCGCGGGCGCCGGTGGCGGCGCTCAACGCCGACCTGCCGGCGTTGCGTCCGGCGGAGCTGGCGCGGGTGCTGGCGGTGGCGGCGGAATTTCCGCGGGCCTTTCTGGCGGATGCCGCGGATATCGGCACCACTTTCCTGTCGGCGGGGCCGGGAATGCAATTGCGGCCGGCTTTCGGGGGCGCCTCGCGGAGTCGGCATTCGTCGTCGGGCGCGGTGGAAATCCGGCTCGGCGGCGTGCCCTCCGTGCGCCGGGACGTGGACACGGAGGCGGACCTGCGGGCGGCGCTGGAGCTGGGCGTGGGGCGGTGGACGGCTGCACGCTGCCGGGCGGTGACACGGACGGCGGGCGGGACGGCCGGGCACGGCGCCGAGCGCGGCACGGCGGCGGGCTGAGCGGGCGGGGCGGCCGGGGACGATGCCGAGCGCGGCACGGCGGCGGACCGTGCGGGCGTGCGGGCGCCTGGGGACACGGCGCGGTGCGGGCGGCGGGGCGGGTGGCGGGGCGGCGGCGCGGCGCGGACGTGCGGGGACCCGGCGCGGTGAGGCGGTTGCACGGCGCGGGCGGCGGGGCGGGGGTGGCGGGCCCCGGCGCGGGCGTACGAGGGGTCCGGACAGGTTTTGGAGGGTCCCGCAGGGCGTGGAGCGGCGGCGCGGGGCCACGGCCGGTTGGATAGGCTGCCGGGCATGCAGGCGACCGCGTACACGTACGACCCCGAGACCCGCAGCGGCAGTGTGCTGCTGGACGACGGCACCCCGGTGAAGTTCGGTGCGGAGGCGTTCGACGCGGGCGGGTTGCTGCTCCTGCGGCCCGGGCAGCGCGTGCGGATCGAGACGGAGGGGCGCGGTGACGCCCTGCGGATCACACTGGTGACGCTGCAGACGTTCTGACCCGCGCGGTACGGGACCGGCGGGGGCCCGCACGGCGCCCGGGCGGCGGCCGGGCGGCGGCCGGGGGGCGCGGCGGCCGGCGGGGACGACACGGCGGGCCGGGCTCCCGGGAGGGAACCCGGCCCCGCGTGCGAGTGGTCCGGTGGGTGGCGCGGCCCGGTGTGGCGGCCCGTGGCCGCCGGCGGATGGTCCGTGGGGTGACGCCGGCTACTTGCTCCTGGCGGCGGACTTCTTGGCGGTGGTGGTCTTGCGCGCGGTGGTCTTCTTGGCCGGGGCCTTCTTGGCGGTGGCCTTCTTCGCCGGCGCGGTCTTCTTCGCCGTGGTCTTCTTGGCGGCGCCGTTGGCGGTGGTGGCCTTCTTCGCCGGGGTCGCCTTCTTGGCGGTGGTGGCCGAGGTGCTCTTCTTGGCGGCGGCCGTGGTGGTCTTCTTCGCCGGGGTCGCCTTCTTCGTGGCGGCGGCGGTGGTCTTCTTGGCGGGCGCCGTCTTCTTGGCGGCGGCCTTCTTGGTCGCGGCCTTCTTCGCGGCGGTCTTGGCGATGGTGGGCGGCGGGCCCGAAAGGCTGCCCTTCGGAGCCTTCTTGACGGCGACCTCACCACCCTTGGGGAGCTTCTTCGAGCCGCTGACCAGGTCCTTGAAGCCCTGACCGGCGCGGAAGCGCGGAACCGAGGTCTTCTTCACCCGCACGCGCTCGCCGGTCTGCGGGTTGCGGGCGTAACGGGCCGGACGCTCGACCTTCTCGAACGAGCCGAAGCCGGTGACCGAGACCCGGTCGCCGGCGACGACCGCACGGACGATCGCGTCGAGTACCGCGTCGACGGCGTCGGCGGCCTGCTGCCGGCCGCCCATCTTGTCGGCAATCGCTTCTACGAGCTGCGCCTTGTTCACGTCTTCCCCTTCGGAGACCTCGCCGGAACGAAAGTGTTCAAGCTTTTTCGCACGTTAGGCAGATATATACCGCAAATCAAACACGAAACGGGCTAATCACCCTTGTGCCGCAACGCAGTAGCGCTCCGCGGACTTCGGGTGATCAGTCCCCTTCAGGGAATCGGCCCTCGTCGAGGTCCTTCATCAGCCGGTCGAGACGCCTTGCCGCGTCCGCGAGATCGTGCTTCGCCGCGGCCGTGACGACCAGCAGCTTCCGGGACAGCGCCATCCTTACGCCCTCCGGGACTTGCAGTGCGCGCACCCGGGAGTGCGCTTCTTTCAGCCGGGCCGCGACCGCCTCGTAGAGCTCGAGTTGGCTGTCGCGGTCCATGCGCCGATTGTGCCATCTGGGGCGAGTTGTCGCCTCCGTAGGGGGTAACTGGCCTGTTCCAGCGGCCTTTCGGGGCGTGCCCCGGCACGACCGGCGCGATGAGGTCCGTCTGCCCAACATCGCTGGTCACAAACGTGGTTGGCGCTTTGATGGGCCGCTTTGCGGCGACGTTCCGCGAGGTTGGGGCGGGCCCGCGCGGCGGCGCGTGGCGTCAGCCGGATGGCCGCGCGTGCAGCCTCCGGCGGGACCGGAGGGGCGTTTTCACGCCAGTGCCGGCCGCGACGGTGCCGGACCCGCCGGCACCGGAAGCGACGGCGCGGGACGGGGCCCCGTGCCGAAGCGGTGGTGCCGGCGGGCACCCCGGGGCCGGACGCGACAGGGCCGGACGGATCGCCCCGGGCCGAGCGCGACGGTGCCCCCGGCCGTGGTCGGCCGGGGGCACCGGGCGGTTCGCGCGGGGCTCGGCGCCCCGGGCGGGTCAGGACTGCAGGGTGCGCGGCTTGTACGCCGGGCGCTTCGCCTCGTACGCGGCGATGTCCGCCTCGTTCTGCAGCGTGATGCTGATGTCGTCGAGGCCGTTGAGCAGCCGCCAGCGGGCGTTCTCGTCGAGCTCGAAGGGGGCGGTCACGCCCTCGGCGCGGACCTCGCGGGCGACGAGGTCGACCGTGACCTCGGCCTGCGGGTCGGCCTCGGTGAGCTCCCACAGCCGGTCCACGACCTCCTGGTCCAGGACCACCGTGAGCAGGCCGTTCTTCAGCGAGTTGCCGCGGAAGATGTCGGCGAAGCGGGAGGAGACGACGGCCTTGAAGCCGTAGTTCTGCAGCGCCCACACGGCGTGCTCGCGCGAGGAGCCGGTACCGAAGTCGGGGCCGGCGACCAGGACGGTCGCGCCCTGTCGCTCGGGGCGGTTGAGGACGAACTCCGGGTCCTTGCGCCAGGCCTCGAACAGCCCGTCCTCGAAACCGTCACGCGTGACCTTCTTCAGCCAGTGCGCCGGGATGATCTGGTCGGTGTCGACGTTGCTGCGGCGCAGCGGGACGGCCCGGCCGGTGTGCGCGGTGAATGCTTCCATGGCTGATCAGACTCCAGCGGGCGTACGGGTTGCGGCGTCGGACAGGTCGGCCGGGGAGGCCAGGTGACCCAGGACCGCCGAGGCGGCGGCGACCTGCGGGGACACCAGGTGCGTACGGCCGCCCTTGCCCTGCCGGCCTTCGAAGTTGCGGTTGGACGTGGACGCGGAGCGCTCGCCGGGCGCGAGTTGGTCGGGGTTCATGCCCAGGCACATGGAGCAGCCGGCGTGCCGCCACTCGGCGCCCGCCTCCTTGAAGACGCGGTCCAGGCCCTCGTCGACGGCCTGGAGGCCGACCCGGGCGGAACCGGGGACGACCAGCATGCGGACGCCGTCGGCGACCTTGCGGCCCTCGATGACGGCGGCGGCGGCGCGCAGGTCCTCGATGCGGCCGTTGGTGCAGGAGCCGACGAAGACGGTGTCGACCTTGATGTCGCGCAGGGGCTGCCCGGCGGTCAGGCCCATGTACTCCAGCGCTTTCTCGGCGGCGAACCGCTCCGAAGCGTCTTCGTACGAAGCGGGGTCGGGGACGGACGCCGAAAGCGGAGCGCCCTGGCCGGGGTTGGTGCCCCAGGTGACGAACGGGGACAGCTCGGTGGCGTCGATGACGACCTCCGCGTCGAAGACGGCGTCGTCGTCGGTCCGCAGGGTCTTCCAGTAGGCGACGGCCTCGTCCCAGTCGGCGCCCTGGGGGGCGTGGGCGCGGCCCCGGAGGTAGGCGAAGGTCGTCTCGTCGGGGGCGATCATCCCCGCGCGGGCGCCGGCCTCGATGGACATGTTGCAGATGGTCATGCGGGCCTCCATCGAGAGCTTCTCGATGGCGGGGCCCCGGTACTCCAGGACGTACCCCTGGCCGCCGCCGGTGCCGATGCGGGCGATGATCGCCAGGATGAGGTCCTTGGCGGTGACGCCCTCGGGCAGTTCGCCCTCGACGGTGATGGCCATGGTCCTGGGGCGGGCCATGGGCAGCGTCTGCGTGGCCAGCACGTGCTCGACCTGCGAGGTGCCGATACCGAAGGCCAGCGCGCCGAAGGCACCGTGGGTGGAGGTGTGGGAGTCGCCGCAGACGACCGTCATGCCGGGCTGGGTCAGTCCCAGCTGGGGGCCCACGACGTGGACGACACCCTGCTCGACGTCGCCCAGCGGGTGCAGGCGGACGCCGAACTCCGCGCAGTTCCTGCGCAGGGTCTCCAGCTGGGCGCGGGAGACGGGGTCGGCGATGGGCTTGTCGATGTCGAGGGTCGGGGTGTTGTGGTCCTCGGTGGCGATGGTCAGGTCGAGCCTGCGCACCGGGCGGCCGCCCTTGCGCAGGCCGTCGAAGGCCTGGGGGCTGGTCACCTCGTGCAGCAGGTGCAGATCGATGAAGAGGAGGTCGGGCTCGCCCTCGGCGCGCCGGACGACGTGGTCGTCCCAGACCTTCTCCGCGAGTGTCCTACCCATCGCTTTCCCTCCGGCCGGCGTGGTGTGCCGGCGATCTAGAGAACGTGCGCCCACGCCCGTTCCACCCCGTGATCGCACGCGCTGGACGCCGGCAGCGGACCCGTGGATCCCGGACCGCCCCTCCAGGTTGGCAAGATCTCGGGAAAATTGAACTTGCGTTTCACAGAGTGAGACGTGAGTATCGTTGCATGGACAACTCTAGCGGCGTCGGCGTTCTCGACAAGGCAGCTCTGGTTCTGAGCGCTCTGGAGTCCGGTCCGGCCACCCTCGCCGGGCTGGTCGCGGCGACCGGGCTCGCACGACCCACGGCCCACCGCCTGGCCGTGGCACTGGAACACCACCGGATGGTGGCGAGGGACATGCAGGGCAGGTTCATCCTGGGCCCGCGGCTGGCCGAGCTCGCCGCCGCGGCCGGTGAGGACCGCCTGCTGGCCACGGCGGGGCCCGTGCTCACGCACCTGCGCGACGTGACCGGGGAGAGCGCGCAGCTCTACCGGCGCCAGGGCGACATGCGGATCTGCGTGGCGGCCGCCGAGCGGCTGTCCGGGCTGCGGGACACGGTCCCGGTGGGCTCGACCCTGACGATGAAGGCCGGCTCGTCGGCGCAGATCCTCATGGCCTGGGAGGAGCCCGAGCGGCTGCACCGGGGCCTGCAGGGGGCCCGCTTCACGGCGACGGCCCTGTCGGGCGTGCGGCGCCGCGGCTGGGCCCAGTCGATCGGCGAGCGGGAGCCGGGCGTCGCGTCCGTCTCCGCGCCCGTGCGCGGCCCGTCCAACCGCGTGGTGGCCGCTGTCTCCGTCTCCGGCCCGATCGAGCGCCTGACGCGCCACCCGGGCCGGATGCACGCCCAGGCGGTCATCGACGCCGCCGGCCGCCTCTCGGAGGCCCTGCGCCGCTCGGGCTGACCCGCGGGAAGCCCTCCTGTCCATACCGCTCACGTCCGACCGCGTACCGGCCGGCCCCTCCGACGCCGCAGGGGCCGGCCGGCCGCGCGTCCGGGGCCGGGAACCGGCCCGTGGAGCGGGGTCTGCCTGGCGTCGATCGGGACGACGTGCGCGAGGGGCCGCCGCCGCCGGGCCCGCGCGTCACGGTGACGCCGGCGGAGTGTGACGAGGGGCACCTTCGGCGGCTGCGCCTGGTCCGGGCGGTGCTCCCCGTCGGCTGGGGTCCGCGGGGTGCTGGGTACGGGGACGACGAGTCGCCGGGGCGGACGATCCGGCTCGGCGCCGCGGCGTGGGCCCTGGAGCGGGATCCTCAGCCGCCCGCGGACGACCCGGCGGTGGAGCGGGCGCGCGAGGAGGCCGAGTGACTGCCGGCGGAGCCGGGCCGGGACTCGGTGCGGGATTCGGCGCCCTCTCCCCCGTGTACCGGCGCTGGTGGCGTCGCCGGCCACCCCGCACCGGCTGGGGTGTCCGCTGCCGGAGGCGGAACTGGCGCCGCGCGCACGGCAGGTGGAGCGGCCGGCGGTACCGGAACCGGACCGGCTGGACGGCTTCCCGACGGGCCGCGAGCAAGTGGAGCGACCGTGGCGGCAGGTGCTGCTGTACGCCCCGCTGCTGCTGGGGCTGGGCAGTTCGGCCCGGGAGGTGGCGTCGGCCCGCCGGTACGGCATCGGGCGAGTGGGGCCGCCCCCGATCGGCCGGCCGGTAGGACGCGGTCGCGGGATGCGCGCCCGGGACACGCCGAAGGGGCCTTCCGCATGGAAGGCCCCTTCGGACTCGTACCCCCGACCGGATTCGAACCGGCGCTACCGCCTTGAGAGGGCGGCGTGCTAGGCCGCTACACAACGGGGGCGTGGATCACTTGCGCGATCCCGCTGGCCTACCTGGACTCGAACCAAGACTAACTGAACCAGAATCAGTCGTGCTGCCAATTACACCATAGGCCACTGGTGGTCTAGACCAGTTGGTACCCCCGACCGGATTCGAACCGGCGCTACCGCCTTGAGAGGGCGGCGTGCTAGGCCGCTACACAACGGGGGCCCTAGCGATCCTGCATCGGGTTCATCGGGTGCGACCCTGATGATCCCGCGGGAAGGATCTGTACCCCCGACCGGATTCGAACCGGCGCTACTGCCTTGAGAGGGCAGCGTGCTAGGCCGCTACACAACGGGGGCTTTGCAGATGAGCTCTGCGAGCTGGCCTACCTGGACTCGAACCAAGACTAACTGAACCAGAATCAGTCGTGCTGCCAATTACACCATAGGCCACCGGAACGCAACCCCCGAAGGAGATCTTGTTCGGCTTGCGCTCCGGGGTTCCGGCCTTTCGGCCCGCTTCCCTCGGCGCAGGAAGAACATTACCCGAAGGTCTGCGGCGCTCCAAAACGGGTATCACCGCGCAGCAGCGCCGGGAGCTGGTCGAGGCCCGTGATGCGGGGCAGCTCGGGGCGGCCGCCGGAGCCGGAGCGGTCGAGCCAGACGCCCAGGAGGCCGGCCTCGGCGGCGCCCCGGGCGTCGATGTCGGGCTGGTCCCCGACATAGGCGACCTCCGCCGGCGGCAGGCCCAGGGCGTCGCAGGCGGCGTGGAAGGCGGCGGCCTCGGGCTTGGAGACGCCGATGTCGGCGGCGCACAGCACCGCCTCGAACCGGTCGCGCACGCCGAGGACGCGCAGCTTGCGGTCCTGGTTGAGCAGGGAGGAGTTCGACAGCACGGCGTGGCGGTAGTCGGCCGCGAGGAGGTCCAGGACGGGGACGGTGTCCGGGAACAGTTCCCAGGCGGCCTCGTAGTGCGCGAGGTACCGCGCGAACCAGGCGTCCGCCTCGTCGTCGTCGAGGGAGGCGCCGAGGAAGGTACGCACCCGGTCGCGCCGCTGCTGCTCCCAGGTCACCTCGCCGGCGGAGAACCGCTGCCAGTGGGCGAGGGTGGCCTCCCGCCAGTGTTCGAGGGCCTCCTCGACGCAGGCGTACGCGGCACCGAGGCCCTCGTCGCGCAGGTGGCGCCGCATGCCGGCGCGGTCGGCGCGGGCGTAGTCGAAGATCGTGTCGTCGATGTCCCACAGGACGGCGCGGATGGCCATGCCCCCGACCGTACCGCCGCGGGGCGCCCACGGTGCCGGGCTCGGGGGGGGGCGGCCGCGGGACGGCCCGGTGGAGTCCCCGTCGCCACGGGACGCCGGGGGGCGGCGGGGGCGGTCCCCCCGGGGGCGCGCGCCGTGCGCGGTGCCGGGACGTCGTAGGGGTGGTTCGGGCCCAGGGGCGGTCCGGGGGCGGGCTTGCCGTGGGGCGCCGTGGGGTGACCGGGGCGGTGGGCGGTTCGGGGTCGGCGTGAGACGCCGCGGGGCGGCGGGAGCGGTCCGGCCGCCGCCTGTGGGTGGTACCGGGACGTCACAGGGGCGGCGAGGGCGGTCCGGGGCGCGTCCCGCCGCGGGGCGGCGGGGGCGGTGCCGGGGCGATCATGTGGGGCGGTGCCGGGACGCCATGGGGGCGGGACGCCGTGGGCCGGGACGCCGTGGGGGCGGTGGCCGGGGTGGCCGCCGCCCCCGGGGGCGTACCGGTGGTGGCTAGGCGGCGCTCAGCCTGGCCAGCGCCGCGTCGATGCGGGCGAGGGTGCGCTCCTTGCCGAGGATCTCCAGCGACTCGAAGAGCGGCAGGCCCACCGTGCGGCCGGTGACGGCGACGCGGACGGGGGCCTGGGCCTTGCCGAGCTTGAGGCCGTGCTGCTCGCCGGCGGCGAGGACGGCGTCCTTGAGGGACTCGGGGCTGGTCCAGTCCGCGGCCTCCAGCGTGGCGCGGGCCGTGCGCAGCAGGGCGTCGGAGCCCTCCTTCATCGCCTTCTGCCAGGACGCCTCGTCCTCGACCGGCTGCGCCAGGAAGAGGAAGTCGACGTTGGCCGTGATGTCGGAGAGGACCGTCAGGCGGGTCTGGGCGTGCGGCGCGATGGCCTCCCAGGCGGCCTGGTCGAAGTCCTCCGGCGCCCAGGGGGCGTGCGGGGCGCGCAGCCAGGGCTCGCAGGCGGCGGCGAACGCCTTCACGTCCAGCATGCGGATGTGGTCGGCGTTGATCGACTCGGCCTTCTTGAGGTCGAAGCGCGCCGGGTTGGCGTTGACGTCCGCGATGTCGAACCGCTCGACCATCTGCGGGACGGTGAAGACGTCCTGGTCGGCGGAGAACGACCAGCCCAGCAGGGAGAGGTAGTTGAGCAGGCCCTCGGGGAGGAAACCGCGCTCGCGGTAGACGTTGAGGGACGCCTGGGGGTCGCGCTTGGAGAGCTTCTTGTTGCCCTCGCCCATCACGTACGGCAGGTGGCCGAACTCCGGGACGGTCTTGGCGACGCCGAGCTCGATCAGCGCCTTGTACAGGGCGATCTGGCGCGGGGTGGAGGACAGCAGGTCCTCGCCGCGCAGCACGTGCGTGATCTCCATCAGCGCGTCGTCGACCGGGTTGACCAGGGTGTACAGCGGCGCGCCGTTGGCGCGGACGATGCCGTAGTCCGGGACGTTGTCCGGGGTGAAGGTCAGCTCGCCGCGGACCAGGTCGCGGAAGGTGATCGGCTCGTCCGGCATGCGGAAGCGGACGATGGCGCTGCGGCCCTCCGCCTCGTACGCGGCGACCTGCTCGGCGGTGAGCTCGCGGCAGTGGCCGTCGTAGCCCGAGGGCTTGCCGGCGGCGCGGGCGGCCTCGCGGCGCTCGTCCAGTTCCTCGGTGGTGCAGTAGCAGTGGTAGGCGTGGCCGCCGTCGAGGAGCTTGCCCGCGACCTCGCGGTACACGTCCATGCGCTGCGACTGCCGGTACGGGGCGTGGGGACCGCCGACCTCGGGGCCCTCGTCCCAGTCGAGGCCGAGCCAGCGCAGCGAGTCCAGGAGCTGGCGGTACGACTCCTCCGAGTCGCGGGCCGCGTCGGTGTCCTCGATGCGGAAGACCATGGTGCCGCCGTGGTGCCGGGCGAAGGCCCAGTTGAACAGGGCGGTGCGGACCAGGCCCACGTGGGGGTTGCCGGTCGGCGAGGGACAGAAACGGACGCGGATGGACGCGTTAGCCACGCTTGATCACCTTGTTGGTGAGAGTGCCGATGCCTTCGATGGTGACGGCGACCTCGTCGCCGACGCTGAGGGGGCCGACCCCGGCCGGGGTGCCGGTGAGGATGACGTCGCCGGGGAGCAGTGTCATGGCCTCGGAGATGTGGACGACCAGGTCCTCGACGGAGCGGAGCATGTCGCTCGTGCGGCCGAGCTGGCGCTGCGCGCCGTTGACCGTGCACTGGATGGTGAGGTCGCCCGGGTCGAGGTCGGTCTCCACCCACGGGCCCAGCGGGCAGGCAGTGTCGAAGCCCTTGGCGCGGGCCCACTGGCTCTCGCGCCGCTGGACGTCGCGCGCGGTGACGTCGTTGGCGCAGGTGTAGCCGAGGACGACGTCCTTGACGCGTTCGCGCGGGACCTCGCGGCACATGCGGCCGATGACGACGGCGAGCTCGGCCTCGTGGTGGAGCTCGTCCGAGAAGGAGGGGTACTCGATGGCGTCGCCGGAGCCGATCACCGAGGTGGTGGGCTTGAAGAAGGCGACGGGGGCGTCCGGGACCTCGTTGCCGAGTTCCGCGGCGTGCTCCGCGTAGTTGCGGCCGATGGCCACGACCTTGTTGGGCAGCACGGGCGGCAGGAGCCGGACCTTGGCGAGCGGGATCTTGGTGCCGCTCAGCTCGAAGTCGGTGTACGGGATGCCCCGGATGACGTCGAGGACGAGGTCGCCCTCCGCGCCGGGGGCGGCGTCACCCTCGACCGCGCCGAAGGCGACGTTGCCGTCGATGGAGAACCTGGCGATGCGCACGGATGCCTGTGCCCCTCACTGAGCTGGCTGGAGTCTGACGCTCCAGGCTAACGCCCGGGGGACGCGCGGCCGGTCCGGTGTGGTGCGCGCTCCCCGCAGCGGGTCGCGCGCACCGGCCGTTCAGCGCCCGGCGGGGACGGGGGCGTCCATGAGGACGGTGCGCCGGGGGTTGGCCGTGGCGGCGGGCAGCGCGGCCGACTGCTCCGGCACCACGCCCCGGCCCAGCGCGGCCGCGTCGGCGAGGTGGGCGAGGGTGGTGCGGCGGGGGTTGGCGGTCGTGCGGATCGTCATGGTCGTCTTCACGGTGTCTTCGGACCTCGTTGCTCGGCTCGGGCGGACGGCTGGGCGGGGGCTGGGCGCGCTTGACGGCCGGCCCATCCCTGTAAAGCGTCAGGCTAAACATCGTCGTTCCCGCCAATACCGCGCAGAGCACGCGAGTGGCATGTGAGTTTCCTCACCAGCGACCGGGCATTTACGTCATTTCCGACACCCGAACGGTCTGACGAAAACGGACATCACCTGACCGAATGCGCCATTCCGCCGCTGATCATGTCGACTGGGGCAGCCTCCACGCGTAAGCGACTCGTTCGAAATCGTCCGATTCCTCCCTGATCGCTTTCCACGGCACGTGAGCGCGTGATCACATGCCGTGACCCACCCCACCGGGCCGGCTGCCGCCCTTGTTGGAGATCCTGCACTGTGCTGGAATTCCACGCACCGCCGCATGGAGACCGGCGAGCTGGGGCGCAAAGGCAGCGCCGAGCGGCGGTGGGGAAGGGGGGATTCCGCGCCGGTCACCGACGACCACCGAGGGGCGCACTCGCGCTCCCACGACGCCGACACCGTCTCGTCCGTTCGCGCGGAGGGACGCCTGGTCCAGAGGTTGCGACGCTAGTGCAGGGACGTTTCAAGAGGGATGGCAGCGCTGCGGCGGAACAGGAGCCGCGCGGCGGGACCGACCGCGGCTCCTCGCCCCAGCACACCCAGAACCCGGGACCGGCGGCCGCCGGCGACGGCGACCACGCCGGCCGTACGGCGGGCGCGGCGGGGACGGCCCCGACCGGGTCCGACGCGGGTGCGGCGGGCGGCGGCAAGGGCGTGAAGCCCGGACGGCGCGACAAGTCGGGCAGGTCCGCCAAGGCGGGCAGGTCGGCGAAGGAACCCAAGGAGTCGAAGGAGCCTAAGGCGGTCACGCCCGGCGACACCGGCTCCCGAATAGCCCTGCGCAACTGGCGCATCAGCACGCGACTGGTCTCCCTGCTCGCCCTCCCCGTGGTCGCCGCGACCTCGCTGGGCGGACTCCGCATCCAGGAGTCGATGGAGAACATGGAGCAGCTGGACCACATGCAGCTGCTCACCAAGCTCACCCGCGAGGCGCACCACCTCGCACAGGCGCTCCAGGAGGAGCGCGACCTCACGGCCGGCCCGATCGCGAACGCCGCGAAGGACGACAACTTCCAGATCAAGAACCCGCGTGACAAGACCGACTCGGCCCAGCGGGCGTTCCTCAACGCCACCGACGAGATCGGCGACACGCAGGAGGACGAGGCGCTCGCGAGCATCCGCGCCAACGTCACCCAGATCGCCAACCAGGTCATCAGCCTCGGGGTCATCCGCAAGGGTGCCTACCAGGGGCAGATGAACTCCGCGACGGTCGGCAAGTACAACCGGCTGATCGAGTCGCTGCTGACCCTGTCGCAGGACATGGCGCAGGCCACCAGCAACCCCGACATGATCAAGCGCACCCGCGCGCTGGCGGCGTTCTCCTCCGCCAAGGAGTACGCCTCCATGCAGCGGGCCGTCATCGCCGCCGCGCTGCCGAAGACGACGGCCGGCAAGACCCGGCTGAACGAGAACGACCGCCAGTACGCCGAGGACGCCCGCGTCAACGAGAACGCGGCGCTCAAGTCGTTCCACTCCATCTACGAGTCGGCCGGCGGCGACGCCACCGAGCTGCTCGCCCCGCTGAACTCCGGCAACCCCTCGATCCAGGCCGCCGACCAGTACGCCGGTCGCGTGCTGCGCGAGCCGAACGGCCTGAGCAACGCCCAGCGGCGCACGTACCTCGACTGGACCGACGAGGCGGAGACCAAGCTCCGCGCCATGGAGACCATCGAGGCCACGCTGCTGGGCGAGATGGAGAGCAAGGCCCGCGACCTGCGCCAGGAGGCGCAGCGCGAGGCGATCATCAACGGCGCCCTGATCATCCTGGTCCTCGGCGTCTCGCTGGTCGGCGCCTTCGTGGTGGCCCGCTCCATGATCCAGTCGCTGCGCCGGCTCCAGAACACCGCCACCAAGGTCGCCCAGGAGCGGCTGCCCCAGCTGGTCGCGCAGCTCTCCGAGGCCGACCCCCAGGACGTCGACACGTCCGTGGAGTCCGTCGGCGTCCACTCGCGCGACGAGATCGGCAAGGTGGCCGCGGCCTTCGACGACGTGCACCGCGAGGCGGTCCGCCTCGCCGCCGAGCAGGCCCTCCTGCGGGGCAACGTCAACGCGATGTTCACCAACCTCTCGCGCCGCTCCCAGGGCCTGATCCAGCGTCAGCTCTCGCTCATCTCCGAGCTGGAGTCCCGCGAGGCCGACCCGGACCAGCTGTCCTCGCTCTTCAAGCTCGACCACCTCGCCACCCGCATGCGCCGTAACGGCGAGAACCTCCTCGTCCTCGCCGGCGAGGAGCCGGGCCGCCGGTGGACCCGGCCCGTGCCCCTCGTCGACGTGCTCCGCGCCGCCGCCTCCGAGGTGGAGCAGTACGAGCGCATCGAGCTCGCGTCCGTGCCGGGCACCGAGGTCGCCGGCCGCGTCGTCAACGACCTCGTGCACCTCCTCGCCGAGCTGCTGGAGAACGCCACGTCGTTCTCCTCGCCGCAGACCAAGGTGCGCGTCACCGGTCACGCGCTGCCCGACGGCCGCGTGCTGGTCGAGATCCACGACACCGGCATCGGCCTCTCCCCCGAGGACCTCGCGGCGATCAACGAGCGGCTGGCGTCGCCGCCGACCGTGGACGTCTCCGTCTCCCGCCGCATGGGCCTGTTCGTGGTCGGCCGCCTGTCGCTGCGCCACGGCATCCGGATCCAGCTGCGCCCGTCCGACTCGGGCGGTACCACCGCGCTCGTCATGCTCCCCGTCGACGTCACCCAGGGCGGGCGCAAGCCCGCGCCCGGCGGCCAGGGCGGCCAGGGCGGTCTGCCGCAGGGCGGCTCCGCCGCGGGCGGCCGGCCGGCCGGCGCCCCGGGCGGTCTGCCCGGCGGCGGGCGTCCCGGTCTGCCGGGCGGCTCCGGCGGCACCCCGCAGAACCGGCTCGCCGCCGGCCTGGGCGCCCGCGCCCAGGCGGGCACGCGCCCCGCGCTCCCCGGCCGTGACGACCAGGGCGGACGCCCGGGTGGCGCCCCGCAGGGCGGCGGCCTCCTCGGCGGACCGCAGGGCGGCCGGCCCGGCCGCGGCGACGAGCAGGGCGGTCGGCGCCAGGGCGGGCCCGCCGGTGCGTTCGGCGGCCAGGGCGACGGGCGCGAGCGTCCCGGCGGCCCGGCGGCGGCGCAGGGCGGCATCCCGACCCGCTCCGACGTGTGGCAGGGCGCCCAGGGCGCTCCCGCCGGCGGGCAGCCCCCGCAGGGCGGCGACCAGGGCCGGCACCGGCAGCAGCTGCCGGCGTCCGACGGTCCGCGCCCCGAGCTCCCCGGCGGCCCGCAGCGCCCCGCGCGCCCGCAGGGACCGCAGGGTCCCGGCTGGGGCGACCAGGGCGCCCCGGGCGGCCGCACCCCGCTGGACGCGCCGCGCGGCCACGAGGAGCCCGAGACGACGGGGCAGTACCCCCGTCCGTCGGCGGACCAGCAGGGCCCCGGCTCCACGGCCGAGTTCCCGCGCCCGGACTTCGACGGTCCGCGGCCGGACCTCGCCGGTCCGCAGGGCGGACCGGCCGGGCTCGACCCCGCCTCCACCACCGCGATCCCGCGCCCCGACTTCGGCGCCCCGCGCCAGCCGGCCGGGAGCCTGCCGCCGGCCGGTGGTTCCGGCGACGGCCGGACGCCGCTGTACGACACGCTGGAGACCAACTGGAACCACGGCCGCCAGGGTGCCGACGACGGCGCCCAGCAGGGCCGTCAGGACCAGAGCCAGGGCCGTCAGGACCAGGGCCGTCAGGACCAGGGCCAGCAGGGCCAGGGGGGGCAGCAGCCGGGTCAGTGGCAGCAGGCGCCGGCCCCGCGTGGCCCCGGCCGGCCCCAGGGCCACCGTCGGCAGGACCGGTTCCCGGACCAGGGCTCCTTCCAGGGCCAGGGCCAGGGCCAGGCACCGCAGGGCGGGCAGGGGCAGTACCCCGGCCAGACCCCGCAGCAGCCGCAGACCCAGGCGCCGTACCAGCCGCAGGAGCAGGGCCGTCAGGGCGGCGAGCGCTACCCGGCGCACGACCAGACGATGCCCACCCCGGCCGTGCCGCAGCAGTCGCACCGGCCCCAGCGCCCGGCGCAGGGCCGTCCGGCCCCGGCGGCACCGCAGCGGGCCGTGCCGGCACCGGGCCAGGGCGGCCAGGACCAGGGCCGCGGGGCCGACCCGGCCGCGGCGGGCTGGCGTCCGACGCCCAACGACGAGCTGGTGCGCCAGGCCGAGCGGGTGCGCAAGCCCGCGGCCGGCGGCGTCACCACCTCCGGTCTGCCCCGCCGGGTGCCGCGCGCCAACCTGGTGCCGGGCACGGCGCAGGAGCAGCCGCTCCAGACCGGCCCGCAGGTCTCCCGGGCACCCGACGACGTCCGTGGCCGCCTCACGAACCTGCGGCGCGGCATCCAGCAGGGGCGTCAGGCCGGTTCCGGCAACACCGGCAGCTTCCAGGTCGGTCCCACTCACCAGCAGGAGCGTGAGTTTTGAGCGCGATGAGCCAGGCGGCGCAGAATCTGAACTGGTTGATCACCAACTTCGTGGACAACACCCCCGGGGTGTCCCACACGGTGGTGGTCTCCGCCGACGGCCTGCTGCTGGCGATGTCCGAGGGTTTCCCCCGCGACCGCGCCGACCAGCTGGCGGCCGTCGCGTCCGGGCTGACCTCGCTGACCGCGGGCGCGTCCCGCATCTTCGAGGGGGGTCCCGTCAACCAGACGGTGGTGGAGATGGAGCGCGGCTTCCTCTTCATCATGTCCATCTCGGACGGCTCCTCGCTGGCCGTACTCGCCCACCCCGACGCCGACATCGGGCTGGTCGGCTACGAGATGGCGCTGCTGGTCGACCGGGCCGGCACCGTCCTCACCCCGGATCTCCGCGCGGAGCTCCAGGGAAGCCTGCTCCACTGATCGACCAGGCGGGTACGCCCCTCCGTACCCGCCTCCCGCTTTTGCCAGACACACCGTCGGCCGCCCCATCCGGCCCCCCACCGGCCCAGTCAGACGGCACGCAGACCACCTGCTGTCCCGACCGGAGGATCCATGACCCCGCCCCCCGCCTCTCACGATCCTTACGGCGCGTCGCTCGACGACGCCTCGTACGGGTATGAAGGCGATCAGCCGCTGGTCCGCCCCTACGCGATGACCGGCGGCCGGACCCGGCCCCGCTACCAGCTCGCCATCGAGGCACTGGTGTCGACCACGGCCGACCCGGCACACCTCGCCGGGCTGCTCCCCGAGCACCAGAGGATCTGCCACCTCTGCCGTGAGGTGAAGTCCGTGGCCGAGGTCTCGGCGCTGCTGTCGATGCCGCTCGGGGTGGCCCGGATCCTCGTCGCCGACCTGGCGGAGGCCGGCATGGTGGCGATCCACCAGCCAGGAAACGGAGAGACCGGCGGTACGCCGGATGTGACGCTGCTCGAAAGGGTGCTCAGTGGACTTCGCAAGCTCTAGCGGCGGTGCGACCCGCTCAACCACCAGCGCGAAGATCGTGGTGGCGGGCGGCTTCGGCGTGGGCAAGACCACGTTCGTCGGCGCCGTGTCCGAGATCGACCCGCTGCGTACCGAGGCCGTCATGACGTCCGCCTCCGCCGGAATCGACGACCTCACCCACACCGGGGACAAGACCACCACCACGGTGGCCATG
>NZ_JBIBSF010000013.1:0-167407 GCF_043077165.1 Streptomyces kanasensis | reverse complement strand
GCTCAAGCCGGGCCCACTGGCTGTTCGTCAGATCCCCACGTCCCACAGGACGTGATCATCACCGAACAAGATCCACTTTCGCAACAGACCCTAGGTGGCAGCGGCTCTACCGGCTGTCGATGGCCCACGCCGCCCAGCCGCGCGCCGAGCTCGGCCGGGGTCTGCCGCAGCGCCAGCTCTGCAGCGATGCGCGGTGCGACGACTTACCGGCCGCCTGGACGTCGCCCCTGACGCCTCGGCGTACGGCACGAAGGTGCGCTGGGTCGCGCCGCGGCTTGTCGAGGCCGCCAACGAGAAGGTGCCCGGCGCGAACGTACGGTCCCTGCGCGTCCTGCCACCTATGGCCGCCCCGCCGAAGACACCGTCGGCCGAAGCCGCCGGCACCAGCCCCTCCTCGGGAGACCGGACGATGCCTGCCGGGCAGGTGAAGACGCCACGAACGCCGTCGGCCGGCTACCGCCGCGCGCTCGAGGCACACCGGACCGCCGCGCCCGAACCGGCCGCCGAGGGGTCGCCGAGCGGCAGATGCAGGCGATGCGCGAGCGCAGCCTCCTCGACGGTTGACCTCCGCTCGCGTGGAGAGGACTTCCTCGGAGATCCGTGAGACGAACGCCCAGGCGGTTCACCTCCGCTCGCGCGGAGAGGGCGCTTCCTGACGCGTCATCCGTACGGCTACGAGCGGTTCACCTCCGCCTGCGCGGAGAGCACGGCTTCTCGCCCGTGGCCGCGATCACGCGGTCCGGTTCACCTCCGCCTGCGCGGAGAGCACGAGTCAGGCACTCCCGATCCCTCGCTGGCCTACGGTTCACCTCCGCCTGCGCGGAGAGCACATCTCACCCGTTGCGCGGGCGACCAGCATGGTCGGTTCACCTCCGCTGCGCGGAGAGCACCGCGCCCACGCCCACCCGTCGCCCACCGGCCGCGGTTCACCTCCGCCTGCGCGGAGAGCACGGCCCGGGTGGAAGGGCCGGTCGGAGCGGAAGAGGTTCACCTCCGCCTGCGCGGAGAGCACCCTTCGCGACCTGCGATTCTAGAGGCCCTTTGCCGCTTCTTTACATCGGATCAGCAAGGCCAGCTCCTCCAGCGTTATTTCACACGAGATCGTGCAGACGTCAGCGTAGCCATGCTGGCTGTGGCCCACATCCGCCTGCGTGGAGAAGACTTCGGCTCGACCTTGGCGTCCGCTTGCGCGGAGAGCTCATCAACACCGCCGGTCTCCGCCCCGGTCACGCCGGCTCACTTCTGCTCGCGCGGAGACGACGACGGCGACGAGGCCGCTGTTCTGGCGCAGGACGGTTCACCTCCGCTCGCGCCGAGAGCACGGCGGTCGTGACCACGGCGTGTGGCTGGAGGACGGCTCATCTCCGCTCACGCGGAGAGCACCACCCGGCGGACGACCACCCTGAGGGCGGCGTCGGCTCACCTCCGCTCGCACGGAGAGGACTACAGCGGCGTCTCGCCCGGGGCGAGCTCGGGCGGCTCACCTCCGCTCGCGCGGAGAGGACGTGACGTCGATCTCGACGTGGGTGGGCGTGGACGGCTCACCTCCGCTCGCGCGGAGAGGACCTGTGCGCGCCGTGGGAGGGCGAGGTGCTGTCCGGTTCACCTCCCGCTCGCGCGGAGAGGACACCGTCGCGTCCGAGGACATGGACGCCGACCACGGTTCACCTCCGCTCGCGCGGAGAGGACGCCGCCAGCCCGGCCGCCGCCATCTTCACGGCTGGCTCACCTCCGCTCGCGCGGAGAGGACACTCGCTGACTCCCGGCTACCGCCTGCCCGCTCGGCTCACCTCCGCTCGCGCGGAGAGGACGCTGACGCGTTCGGTGCCACACCGGCCCGGAGCGGCTCACCTCCGCTCGCGCGGAGAGGACCTCGGAACCGTCAGCGGGTACGGCACCGACCCCGGCTCACCTCCGCTCGCGCGGAGAGGACTAGTGCTCGGCGTGGCTGCTGAGGACCCATGTCGGCTCACCTCCGCTCGCGCGGAGAGGACCACAGGGCGAGGAACGACAAGAGGTGCCTGACCGGCTCACCTCCGCTCGCGCGGAGAGGACTCACCCCTCGCCGACGGGCAGCCGCGTCACATCGGCTCACCTCCGCTCGCGCGGAGAGGACCGTTCGAAGTCTGCGAGAAGTACGGCAAACAGCGGCTCACCTCCGCTCGCGCGGAGAGGACGGCGCCAAATACCTTGGGTGGGCTCCGCCTTACGGCTCACCTCCGCTCGCGCGGAGAGGACCCTTCGCGACCTGCGGTTCTACCAGCACTTTGCTACTTCTTTACTGCTCCCGAGCATCGTCATTTCCTCCATGCCCGTAGGCAGCACCCCAACCAGCCAGCAGCGTAGCTGCCCGAGCACACGGAGATGACCTGACAAGGGACCCGAGGTCCCGCCCTTGGCCAACTGCCCGCCCCCGCCCTCACCGGTCTCGGTGACGCGCCCAAGGGCAGGCCGCTCGCGTACGACGCGGTGTGGTTCCCGCGCGAGCGGAGGTGACCCGCGCATCCCCAAGCTCGACGAGAAGATCATGGCGTGGTCTCCGCGCGCGCGGAGACCACATCAACACAGACGGAACCGTGACCCTCGGCGACGGTTCACCTCCGCTGGCTCGGGGAGCACTCGACGCCGACACCGGGCGGCGCGGCCGGTGGGTCCCTGCGGGCGCGGGGAGCACACTTGCTGACCTGAGATTCTCCCGCGGTCAGCCCCCATTCTCGCGACTTTCCTGATACCGACATAGCGCCCATCAAGGTCAACGAGCTGCTGGCCGTGGCGGCCGTGCCTCTCGCCGGACCGCCCACTCCATGCGTAGCTCGTCACCCATCACAGGGTTCCGTTCTGGTGGTGGGTCGGCGTCCTCAGCGCTGCGCGAGCAGGAGGGCGAGGGGGCCTGCGGGGAGGAGGAAGCGGCCGGCCGCTGCAGCGTCGAGGGCTTCGTTCAGGGGCCACCAGGAGAGCTTGAAGTCGACCTCGGTGGGGGTGAGGTCTTGCGGGCCGAGGGTGAGGCCGGTGGCTTCGAAGAGGTGGACGCGGGCGGGGCAGGAGAGGGTGATGGCGTACGAGCCCAGGGCACGCCAGGAGGAGGCGGTGATGCCCGCCTCCTCCTTCAGCTCGCGCACCGCGCACTCCTGCGGTGTCTCGCCTACCTCCTGCCGACCACCTGGGAGGAAGAGGTACTCGCCGCCGTGGTCGGGGAAAGGCGCGCTCAGCAGCGCGACGAGGCCCTGGTCGTCACGGGCGACGATGACCGAGGCGTCCGGTCCGGTCCCGCCGGGTGTGGGAGTGCTCATGGTGCGTGAGCGTAGTGGTCAGCCGCGGACCATGGCCGTGAAGGGGACGTTCATGACGGCCGGGTGGGCGATGCCGCGGCCGTGGAAGCCGTCCTCGCCGTAGGCATCGCCGTGGTCGGCGCACATGATGATCAGCCAGCGGCCGCGGCTGGTGAGGCTGGTGATCAGGCACGCGAGGTGCTTGTCGGTGTAGGCGAGCGCGGCGTGCTGGGATGCGGTGGTGTCGTTGCTGTCGCCCAGGTAGTGGCCGTGCGGGACGTGGGTGGCCGAGATGTTGACGAACAGCAGCAGCGGCTGGCCCGTGTAGTGGTCGGCGATGGCGAGCGCGCGGTCGACCTGGTGGCGGGTGGAGTCCGGCTCGGGGGAGCAGAACCTCGGCTCCCAGTGGTCCTCGTCGAACATGTCCGGCAGGACCGACCCGAGGGGCGTTTCGCGGGAGAAGTAGGTCACGCCTCCGATGCAGATGCTGCGGTAGCCGTGCAGGGCCAGGCCCTTGAGGAGGTTGGCCGCCTCGAAGACGAAGGTGCCGGGGTGGGGTGTCTTGAAGGCGGGCGGGCGGCACTCCCACAGGCGCGGTGGCTGCTGCGGCTGGGGCAGCTTGGGCAGGAAGCCGGAGAAGAACGCCATGTGGGCCGGCAGGGTGAAGGTCCCGGGCGTCTGGCGGCGTTCCCAGCCGCCTGCGGGCAGGAGCTGGGCCAGTTGTGGGGTGTGCCCTGCGTCGAAGGCGTCGCGCGCCACGTCGTAGCGCAGGGAGTCGAGGGTGACGAAGAGGATGCTGTTGCCCGAGCGGATGATGTCGTCGGCGTCGATCACGGCGCGTCCCCCTGTCGGGGTTCGGCCGGGGCGGTCACGATGCGGCCTTTCGCCTGGGCGTTGACGGGGATGGGCACGCGGTCCTCGGTGATGCGGCGTCGGATCTCGGCGAGGCCGGTCTCCTCGCGCAAGGGGGCGGCGTCGCGGTCGTAGAGCGTGATGCGGATGTGGCAGTGCGCCGGGTCGCCGTCCGCGGCGAGGTAGATGCCGGGGGTCTGCTCGGTGGCCAGCACGCGCTGGAGGGCCTCCTCGGTCTGGTGGCCGAGGTCGCGGACCAGGCAGGCGTAGTGCTCGGCGTTGATGGCCCCGGACAGCGCGGGCCCCGCGAAGCGGACGGCGGCGGGGTGGCCGTTGTGGGCCAGGGCCAAGCGGGACGCCTTCTGGGTGACGACGAGGCAGGCGCCCAGCCACCATCCGACGCCCTCGTGGAGGTCGCCGGGGAACCGCCCGATGGCGCCGCCCTCGCGGATGACCGCGGCGGTGTCGATGGGGTTCAGCATGCCTGGTGTTCCTCGATGTGGGCCTGGATGGCGCGGGCGAGGTCGTCCGGGCTGCGGTCGTCGGTGTCGAGGACGACCGCGCTGGGGTCCGTGCCGGCGACGCGGTCGAAGTTCGCGACCAGCCTGGCGAGCCGGTCCGGCACGGTGAGCAGGTCGGTGTCGTCCTGCTTCAGGTCCGTCTTCGTGGCCAGACGCGCGCGCAAGGTGGCGTGCGAGCAGCGCAGGTAGAACGTGAGGTCGGGTGCCACCAGGTAGGGGTGGAAGGGGGCCAGCAGCCCTTGCACCGTCTCGACCGGGACCCGGTGGACGGCGGCGTGGCAGGCGACCACGGAGGAGATGTAGCGGTCGGCGACGACCGGCCCGATGGCCCGGCATTCGCGGATCCGGTCGGAGGCGTGCAGCGCGCCGGAGAGGTAGAACGCGAACTGCGGCAGCGGACGCAGTCGGCTGTTGACCGTCTTGGACCAGGCGGCGTGGGGGCGGGGCAGGGTGTGGAGGGAGGAGGCGCCGAGCTGGGCGGCCAGGGCGGCGGTGAGGGTCGACTTGCCGATACCGGAGACGCCCTCCAGGACGACGAACGGGTGGCGCGGATGGTCGTGGGCCAGCGGCTGGTACGGGCCGGGTGTCGTGTTCACAGGGTCCCCTGGGTGAAGGCGTCGATGTGGTGGGCGACGGCGTGGGTGAGGGCCGTGGGGTCGTCCAACAGGTCGTTGATCTTGATCCGGAGGTCGTTACGCAGGAGGCAGGGCTGGACGCCGCCGGCGTGGTCGACGCGCAGCGCCCAAAAGCCCTCCACGCAAGCGGACCGCTGGGGGCAGGTGCCACACTGGCCGACGTGGTAACGGCCGAGGTCGCGGTGGATCACGTCGACCTCGACGCCGTCGATGCGGAAGACCCGCCGCCCCTGCCCTACACCGGCGGCCTCGGTGTGCTCGTCGCTGGTCAGGGTGCGCAGGTGGCTGATGATGCCGTCCGCCGAGAGCGCGGAGCCGGCCATGCCGGAGTTGAAGTCGGTGTCTACCAGCTCGATGAACTGCACCGGCAGCCGCCGCTCCAGCGCGTAGTCGAGGATGCCGCGGACCTCGTGGGCGTTCTCCTTCAGCAGCAGGCAGTTCAGCTCCACCCGGCGCCCCAGTTCCCGAGCGGCGTCGACGCCGTCCAGGACCGCGGCGATGCCGACCTTCGTCTGCGCGATCTCGTACAGGGAGGCGTCGGAGAAGTAGTGCAGCGAGACCTTCACCTTGTCCAGGCGCGTGCGCCGCAGCCAGCTCCGGTTCGCCCTCACGCGCGTACCGTTGGTGATCAGCGTGTACGAGCCGTCGGGACCCGCGTCGGGAAGACCGGACAGCACGGGCTTGGCCAGGGGCGAGATCAGCGGTTCGCCGCCGGTGAAGTAGACGCGCTTCAGCCCGGCGTCGAGCAACGTGCCGATCACGTTGATCATCTCGTGCGCGTCGAGCTCGCGCCGGCGGGGCTGCCGGTTGCGGTCCAGGCGCTGGAGGGGCGGCGGCACGTCGCTCTCGTTGTGGCAGAAGCGGCAGCCGATGTTGCACCGCGGGGTCAGCGACACGCGCAGTTGCCCGCGTAAGGCGGCGAAACTCGCGAGCGCCGTCAGGTCGACCGGCGCCTGCGAGGGTGGTGTGAGGAAGGTGGACACGTCGGACCTCCGTTGAAGGAAGGTTCTGGATGGACGTGGGGGGCCGTCGGGTAGTGGTGGAACCCGCCTCCCGAGCGAGCTCTTACACCGGGACCTTGACCCTTGGGCGTCGGGCGGGAGGCGGGGGATCGTGGCCCGGCCGTCAGCCGGGGGCGGAGGGGGCACGCAGGACGAGCCCGTAGTGGCCGAGGCCGAGGTGGTAGGTGCTGCGTTCGGCCCAGCCGTCGCAGCCGAGTCGGTCGATCTCCTGCACCGTCATGCCCCGGTGGAAGGGGGCGTGAAGCGGGCCGGACGCGACCGGGATGAGGGCGTGGAAGACCCCTCCCGGTGCCAGCAGGGGCCGGTCCTTCTCCAGCAGGGCGGGCGGCTCCAGGTAGGCGAGGGAGGCGCGGCAGGTGATCAGGTCGATGCTGCCGGGCGGCAGCTCGTCGGGGCACGGGTCGCGCACGATGTCCCACAGGTCGAAGCGGATCCGCTGCCCGTACACGGTGCCGACGCCGCGCTGTGTGGCCTGGCCGATCGCGCGCTGGCTGTAGTCGTATCCGGTGACGTCCATGCCCCACCGGTGCAGCTGCCGCGTCCACTGCCCCGGGCCGCACCCGAGGTCGATCGCCGTCCACCCGGCGCGCGGCCGCACCCGGCCCCGAAAGCGCCTGCACTCCTGCTCGGACAGCAGCCGGGGCCGGTGGCGCAGGTAGTGCTCGTCCCACTGCGCCCGCGTCGCCACCGGCGCCGCCACGGCGGTCACGGCCGGCACCCGACGCTGCCGTTGACCACCCGGAGGTGCGGTTCGCCGGGGTGGCGCCGGCGGGTGGCCGCCGCCTGGTTCTCCCAGTGCTCGGCGGCCCGCTCGATCAGGGCGTAGGAGTCGCGGTGCCCGGGGGACTGTTCGACGGCCCGGCGCAGGCTGTCGTGGACGGCCCGCGCGCGGCGGGAGCGATTGCGGTACCAGGGCATGGAGTCCATGCCGGCGAGGAGGCGGTGGCCGTTGACGGTGAGGTTGGCGACCTCCCCGACGAGGTGGTGGGCGTCGATCAGCCGGTCGGAGCGCAGGACGCGGATGTCGGCCGGGGCGGCGCCCGCGGGCCCGTCCATCAGGCGCAGCAGGTGGCGGAGCTGTCCGGCCATCACCCGCGGTCCGCCGACCGGCCGGCGAAGGACGGTGTCGTCCAGCAGCAGCAGCAGGCGGCGGGAGTCCGCGTTGTGCGGCAGGCGGCCCAGCCACGGCGGCGCCCCGGCGGCCGGTTCGTCGTGGCGGGGGGTGGTCTCGATGAGCGCGGCGCGGTACTCGTCGATGCGGTAGTCGGGTGGGATCCGCCCCATCGTGAAGAACACTGCCTCGTTCGCGGCCCGCACCACGGCCGTGTACCGGGCCACCGCCTCGTCGCCGGCGACGTCCGTCCACAAATCCCACCGGCCCTCGCGCGGCTCATCGTCCTCGGCGTGCCGTCGGCTCGGCGGAAGGAGCCGGTAGCCGCGCATGAGCGAAGGGAAGGCGTCGCTCAGCGACTGCACATGCGCGCGCTCCAGGCCGTAGTACCGCAGCAGCGCTTCCAGGACCTGGAGCGGCATGAGGGACTCGGCGCGCTCCCAGCGGCTGATGGTGGAGGTGGTGACCCGGACCCGCACGGCCGCGGCGGCCTCCTCCAAGGTGCGCCGCTGCGCCAGGCGCAGCCCGCGCAGGTACACGCCCACGACGATCTGGATCGGCGGCGGCGTGAGATCGACGTGCGTGGTGGGCGCGACCAGGCTGGGCATCAGACCTTCGCCTCCATCGCGTCGGCGGCCTCCGCCAGGCGCCGGCGACTCTCCGCGGGCGGGAGGGCGGCCTGCTCGTAGCGGTCCATGTAGCAGCGCAGGGCGGCGGCGTGCGGGCCGCGCTGGTAGAGCACGGTGATGCCGTCCTCCGTCGCATACAGCGGGCCACCGGAGGGGTGCACGATCTCGTGGAACAGCCCGCCGGGGGCCGGCAGGAGCGTGTCCGCGGGCAGGATCCGCACGACGACGGCGCCCTCGGCCTCCAGGGCGGCGAGGTGCCGCAGCTGCTCGGCCATGACCCGCGGGCCGCCGCAGGGCCGCAACAGGGCGAACTTGTCCAGCATCAGCGTGATCGGCTGCTCGGGCCGGGGCCGCCAGTCGTCCGGGAAGGTCGTGGCGGCCGGCGTCGCCGCGCGCACGACCTCCCGGTAGGCGTCGGTCTGGAGCGGCGCGGGGATCACCGTGCGGGTGACGGTGCGCAGGGTGCGGGCGCCGTCCATGCACGTGGCGAGCCGGTCGCCGCGGTAGCGCCCGCCGTCCAGGACGACGTGGTGGGGGTCGATGCCGGCGTCCATCACCACCAGGGCCCGGTCCTCGATCGGCCGCGTCAGCAGGGTGGTGATCTCCCCGATGAAGAAGCTGTCCGGCAACAGCAGCGCCTCGGTGGGCAGGGAGTTCAGGTGGCGATCGACCACCCGCTCGGCCAGCGACCGGCCGCACGGGGAAGAGGTGGCCATGGTGGTCCTCGGTATCAGTCGGGCCAGGTCAGGGGGCGGGTGCGGGGCGGCGGCGTCATGGGGCGTCGTCGCCCATCAGGTCGAGCACGGCGACAACGGCCAGGGCGAGGCGGCGCACGTGCCCGCACGTCTCGGCGGGGTGGGGGTGATGGGTGCTGAGGTCGAGGAGGCGGAGCATCTCCTCGGCGGGGAAGGGGTGGACCAGGCGCGGCACCACCCCGATCAGCAAGGCGGTCGTCGCCCGGAGCCGCTCCGCGATGAGCAGCACCTGCTCCGGCGCAAGGTCGGCGCCCTCGTCCAAGACTGCGTTCAGGTCGTCGTAGACCTGGCCGGTGACCGCCTCGGCGGCCAGCGACCGGCGCAGGCCCGCCAGGGCCCGGCGCACGGTCGCGGTGTCGTTGGAGACGTGCCCTGCGAGGGCGGGGTGGGTGGTGGCGCTGCCGGTGACCGTGACCATCACGGCCTCCCGAAGGGGAGCGGCAGGACGGCCCGGGTGGTGTGGCCGTCGGGGCTGACACCCCACGTGGTGGCCAGGGCGTCGACGAGCAGCAGCCCGCGGCCGCACTCGTCCGCCTCGTCGGCCGGCCGCAGCCGCGCGGGGGCCGGGTTGTCGTCGCTCACCTCGATGCGCAGCCCGTCGGCGCCCGCGGCGACCGTGAGCCCGACTTCGCCCCGGCCGTGCCGGATGGCGTTGGTGACCAGTTCGGACACGACGAGCTGGGCGGTGTGCAGCACCGGCAGCAGGCCGCGCGAGCGCAGGTAGGCGGCGGTGATCCGGCGCATCTGCCGCACCCGGCAGTCGTCGGGGAGGAAGCAGACCGCGAATCCGGAGCTGCCGATCGCGGCCGCCGGCGCGGCGGGGGAGAGGTGGCCGGTCACCGGCGCCTCCCCGGCACACGGGCGGGGGCGACCAGCGCGACGAACAGGCCCCGCGCGTGGAACCAGGCGAGCTGCCGCTCGTAGACGGCGGCCGCCGGGCTGATGACGACGGGGGAGAGGACGAGGGCGCCGTCGGCGTACCCGGCCGCCAGGTGCATGCGCAGCCCGCACCAACCCGGCCGTGCCTCCGGGTCCGGGCCCCGGTCGGCGTCGGTGTAGCGCCCGGCGACCTGCCACTTCTGCTCGTCGGCGTACGCCTGCGCGCGGTCCAGGAGGCGCGGCGGCGTGTACAGGCACACCCGCGGCCTCCGACCGGTGACCTGCAGCCGCTGGAGCGCCGCGTCAAGGTGCTCGCGGCGTGCGGCCGCGAGCCGGACGTAGGGGTCGGGCACGAACCGCGCCCGACTGGGGTCCGGCCCGTCGAAGTGAAGATCCTCGTCCGGGTCGTAGGCGGTGCTCTGGCACATGCGTGGGCCTCGGCTTCGTCATCGTCGTGAGGGGGGTGCGGAAGAAGGGGCCGGCCGCCCCCCTGGCCTGGTGGAGGGGGCGGCCGGGACCCGCGCCGCGGCGGGCACCCGGGTTACGCCTGCGGCGGGGCCGGCCCACCGAGCACCCTCCGCGCGCCGTGACGGGACGGCGAAGGCGGCACGCTCCAGGTGGGCCCGCTGGTACCGGCCGCCGCGGGGGAGGCGGCGGCCGGCGCTTCACTGCCGCTCGGCCAAGCGGCGCAGGATGCCCGGGAGGGCCACATCGTGCGGGGAGGGCGCCGGCTGGTACCTCCACAGCACCCGGCGCAGCAGGCTCGGGTCCGTGAAGCGGCGCACCGGGGGCCGCAGCCAGAACCGACCGGGCCCCTCCCTACGAGCCTGGGGCGGCACGGCGACCCCCACGGGCCCGCTGAGGCACAGGCCGAAGGGGTGGTCTATCCAGCGGCGTATGGTGCCGGGAGGGACCAGCCAGCACAGCCAGTTCTCCGCGTCGATAGTGCCCGCCGCCGCGTAGACCAGGTCCGCCGGGATGCGCACGGTGGAGAACAGGCTGCTGCCGCACCGCAGCAGGGCGACACGGCAGGTGTCCCACTCCCCCCAGGCGTCCTCTCCCGGGTACGCGCCGCCAGGACCAGCCATGTGGAGGCGGCCAGTTCCCGGTCCCCGCGCGAGTGCACCAGTACACACGGCCCGGCCACCACCGGCCCTGGCAGCGATCTGTGAGCAACTGCCCCGCCTGAGGCGGGCAGTTGGATACGCTCAAGCACGGCGACTCCTCACCAGTCGTCCACGCCCCGGAGCGGCACACCACTGCCCCGGGGCTTAGACGTTGAGAGTGGAGTCCTGGCGAACACCGCGCGTCCTCACGCCGTGTATACCCATGATGGGTAGGCACGCTCGAGAGCAGGCGTACAGCCTTACCGGGCAGGAAGAGACCGCCGATGAGCTACCAGCCTCCGACCGCGCTCCCGCGTGACCTCCTGGACGACGCGACCATGCAGCACGCGTTGTCCACCCACGATTTCGGCACGGTGTTCCGCCTCGCCCGGGAACGGGCCAGGATCAGCTACTCCCGGATCGCCGCCGAGTGCGACATCAAGCCGGACCGGGTCGGCACGCTGGCGCGCGGCCAGAGCCGGATCAGCAGCTTCGGAAAAATTGTTCAGATCGCGGATGCCTTACGGGTACCCGGGCAGATGGTCGGTCTCGCTCCCCGACCGTGGGAGGCGGAGGTCGCTCCCGCTCCACAGGAATCGGCTGGACCAGACTTGCACCGCCGTACCGTTCTCCAGGTGGCCACCGCGACCGGCCTGGCCGCCGCGCTCCCCGCCCTCCACCACTCCGCCCCGCCGGCCCGCATCACCAACTCCTACGTGGATCTCCTCCGGGAGCGCACCGCCCGACTCCGCCGACTGGATGACATCCTCGGCGGCGGCGACACGTACCGCGTGTACCTAGCGGAGGTCCAGCGCACGAAAGCCGTCCTGCACCGCGGCTCCTTCGCCGGGGAACACGCACGCCTCCGGCTCACCGCGCTCCTGGCCGAGCAAGCCCAACAAGCCGGATGGGCAGCCTTCGACGGCGGCCGAGGGAAGGAAGCGGCCTCCCTCTATGAGGAAAGCCGCGCGTACGCCCAGGAAGCTGGTGACGCCGACCTGTACGGGAACAGCTTGGCCTTCCTCGCCTACGGCGCCCTCGCCGACGACCGGCGGACGGCAGTGGCCATCGCCCGAGACTCCTGCGCCACCATCACAGACAGGACGCCGGCCAGCGTCCGGGCCCTGCTCTATGAACGGCTGGCGTGGGCCTGCGCGGTGGACGGTCAGCCGGACGGGACGGAGGCCGCGCTCAGCTCAGCTCGGGAGGCCCTGGAGACCGCCCCGGACGGCGAGCCGCAACCGGACTGGTCGGCCTGGGTGGACCACACGGAGCTGGGCATCATGACGGGCCGCTGCTGACCGAGCTCCGCCGCCCGCTCCGCGCCGTCCCCGCGCTCACGGACGCCCTCGGCCGGTATCCGAACGAGTACGCCCGGGACAAGTCGCTCTATCTCTCGTGGCTCGCGGAGGCTTACCTCACCGCCGGGGAGGTGAAGGAGGCCGCCGCGACGACGGACCGCGCGCTGGACCTCGCCACCGGCGTCGCCTCCATTCGCCCCATGCGGCGCATCGCGCCCGTCCTGGAAAGCCTGCGCCCCCACAGCCAACTCCCCGCCGTACGGACGGTCCTCGAGCGCACGGCCCCCTAGGTCTGCTGCGGGCTCACGGAGTCTCGAATCCACTCCAGGGCCCGCGCGGCGCCGCCCACGATGGGCGTGGCAATCAACTCAGGGTTGTCCCACGGGTGCGCCGCCAGGAGGTGAGCCTCCAGCTCCGGGTACCGCGCCGCCGTGGTGGTGAGGAGGACCTTGTACTCCTCACCGGTGCCGTACTCCCCGGAGTGCCAGAACACGCTGGTGACCGGACCGATCACCTGGGCCCCGGCAGCAAGCCGGGCCTTGACTGCGGAGCCAGCCAGGGCCTCGGCGTCATCCTTCGTGGGCGTGGCCGTCGATACCTGCACGTGATCAGACATGATCAGGAGCGTAGCCATCAAGCCGGGCCACCACTAGATTGCTGCGAGCCACGGAACGACCGTCTTGTCGATACGGACCCGTACGCTTTCTCCATGCCCTCCCCCTCCTGGCCTCACGGCCGGCTGCGCCCTGCCGCGGCGCGGATCAACG
This sequence comes from Streptomyces kanasensis, assembly GCF_043077165.1. Taxonomy (NCBI): domain Bacteria; kingdom Bacillati; phylum Actinomycetota; class Actinomycetes; order Kitasatosporales; family Streptomycetaceae; genus Streptomyces; species Streptomyces kanasensis. The sequence goes on along the minus strand of NZ_JBIBSF010000013.1, from coordinate 154,560 downwards.
AGGCGATCCGCCTGGTGGAGGTGCACGGCCCGCCGGTGTCCGTGTGCGCGCGGGCCGGGGCCGGCCGCGAGGAGGTGCTCGCGGCGGCCGCCGCGAAGGGCGCCGGTGAGCCGCTGCGTCAGCGCGACGCGGCCACCGGGGAGCCTCACGGCCAAGTGCCGGGGGTGGGCGGCCGTCCCAGTGTGGCCGACGACCGGCACGTCGACCGTCTCCGCGTGCCAAATCTTCTGCCAAACCGTCGTCGCCCGGTACGGGGAACGGGCGGGCTTGGCGACCACACCCTCGCTGCCGTGTGCCTGGAGCGTCTCGTACCAGATCATCGCCACGTCGATGTCGTCCGTCGCGGGGACCGCCTGGATCGGCGGCGGCACGTCGGGGTGAGGAGGATGCGGGGCCTCCGCTCACGCGGAGACCACGCTCAGGCCGAGGTCGACCTCACCCCGTTCGTCGGTTCACCTCCGCTCGCGCGGAGAGCACTAGGACTCGTGACACAGAGGAACGGTTGCCCTCGGTTCACCTCCGCTCGCGCGGAGAGCACGCGGTGCGGCGCTGTGGGCGGCCTTTGATTGACGGTTCACCTCCGCTCGCGCGGAGACCATGTGGCCGGACGCCGCCCTCACCCCCGGGGTGCAGGCTCACCTCCGCTCGCGCGGAGAGCACTAGATGTCCCCGCCGAAGGTGACCTGCACGGTCGGCTCACCTCCGCTCGCGCGGAGACCACGGCGGCTGACGTGTCGGTCCAGGCGCCCCCGTCGGTTCACCTCCGCTCGCGCGGAGACCACAACGCGGCAGGCGCCCGCGTCACCAAGGCGGCCGGTTCACCTCCGCTCGCGCGGAGAGCACGCGTAGACGGTGACCGGCTCGCGGCGCCGGGCCGGTTCACCTCCGCTCGCGCGGAGAGCACGACTCGGCGTCCGCCTTGTCGGCGCCGTACGGCGGTTCACCTCCGCTCGCGCGGAGAGCACGCGGGCCAGGCGCCCGCCCGGGTCGTCATCGTCGGTTCACCTCCGCTCGCGCGGAGAGCACGTCTGCGACCGGTCCCCGAGCCGGGCCCACGCCGGTTCACCTCCGCTCGCGCGGAGAGCACGGATCGTGGAAGAGGCGTCCGTTCTCGGCTCGTGGTTCACCTCCGCTCGCGCGGAGAGCACGGATCGTGGAAGAGGCGTCCGTTCTCGGCTCGTGGTTCACCTCCGCTCGCGCGGAGAGCACCCGGTCGCTCACATCGAACCCGGAGTCTGCTCCGGTTCACCTCCGCTCGCGCGGAGAGCACACGAGCTGGGCCGCCTTCTGCGCCACCCCGACCGGTTCACCTCCGCTCGCGCGGAGAGCACACCCTCTCCACTTTGCCGCACGGTGAGGCGAACGGTTCACCTCCGCTCGCGCGGATAGCACCTCCTCGTCGAGATGGCGAACCCGGGCCCTGGCGGTTCACCTCCGCTCGCGCGGAGAGCACGGCATCGCCCAGGTGTGGGGCCTGGCCGTGGCCGGTTCACCTCCGCTCGCGCGGAGAGCACCAGGCCGATGCCCGGCCGCCGCAGCCTTCTGGCGGTTCACCTCCGCTCGCGCGGAGAGCACTGGGGCGGGCGTGGTCCGCGTCGGTACTCATTTCGGTTCACCTCCGCTCGCGCGGAGAGCACTACGTCACGACGACGAGCCCGGCCGTGATGAGCGGTTCACCTCCGCTCGCGCGGAGAGCACTCCACCCGCCGCTCCAGCCCCTCCCGGATCTCCGGTTCACCTCCGCTCGCGCGAAGACCACGCGGGTGAAACGGTCTACGGCGCCGTCCCACTCGGCTCACCTCCGCTCGCGCGGAGAGCACCGCTGTTCCTGCTTCCGGGCCAGCGCCTTCCACGGTTCACCTCCGCTCGCGCGGAGAGCACAGAAGCCGGCCCGGTAGGGGCGGCTCCGGGCCCGGTTCACCTCCGCTCGCGCGGAGAGCACAACGTGTCCTGGTACAGGTGGGCGTGTTGCGGTTCACCTCCGCTCGCGCGGAGAGCACGAGCGCCGAGGCCCTGGGCCTGCCCGAGGCCCGGGTTCACCTCCGCTCGCGCGGAGAGCACGGTCGTACCGGATGGCCGTCCGGGCGGCCCCGCGGTTCACCTCCGCTCGCGCGGAGAGCACGAAGTGCGGGGCCACGGCAGCGTCGAGCGGACCGGTTCACCTCCGCTCGCGCGGAGAGCACAACTGAGAAAGGCCAGCCGTGCAGAAATACACCGGTTCACCTCCGCTCGCGCGGAGAGCACCGCCCAGGGAGCTCCCGGATCGGCGGAACGGACGGTTCACCTCCGCTCGCGCGGAGAGCACGTCTACGACGTGCCGCCGTACATCGGTGACCCCGGTTCACCTCCGCTCGCGCGGAGAGCACAGCGCACACGAGTTCAAGACGTCCATCGTCGCCGGTTCACCTCCGCTCGCGCGGAGAGCACCCTTCGCGACCTGCGGTTCTATCAACGCTTTGCTACTTCTTTACCAAATGCAGGCAACGTCAACTCCTCCAGGTACACGTCCCTACCTCAACCAGCAGCGTAGCCACCCGAGCAGACGGGACACGAGCCACGAAACACCTCGACGTCCGACCTGTCGCCGAGCCTGTCGCCGACCACCCGCCTCCGCCTGCACAGAGAGCAACGAACCAGCGGGGGCGCCAGGCCAAGCCGCGGTACACCTCCGCCTACGCGGAGAGACTTCGGCCGGGCCAGCCCGCGCTTCCAAGGGACCGGTTCACCTCCGCTCGCGCGGAGAGGACCCGACGCTGCACTTCTCCGCGGACATGTCAGCCGGCTCACCTCCGCTCATGCGGAAAGGAACCGGAGCGGGCTCATTCCGAGGCCTGGACCTCGAGCTGAACGGTTCGCCTCCGCCTGCGCGGAGAGCACATGAGCTGCGACTCCACAATCGCTTTACCATTCCTTTACTAGGTGGGCACTGCTGGTCGAGCGGTCATTGCATGCCAGTCCGGCCCTCGTTGTCAGTGGGGGGTGCTAGGTATGTGCGCGTGATGAAGCGTGAGCACATCGTGATGGGTGATGTTTGTCCGGACATTCGTTTATGGGGTAAGCGCAAGGGTTTGTCCCGTTCTTATCCGGTGTTGTGTCATTTGCTGGATACGGCTGCGGTGTGTCAGGTGCTGTGGGACCGGCTGCTAGGTGAGGGGATGCGGGCCCGGATCGCGGGTGCTCTGAGGTTGTCGGTGCCGGATGCTCGGGCGGTGGTGTCGTTCTGGGCCGGGTTGCATGACCTGGGGAAGATCTCGCCGGCGTTCCAGGTGCAGGTTCCCGAGGCGTTCGCGGCCGTACGCGACGATCCCGTCTACCAGGTGCCGCCCGGTGTGGCGGGGGAGCGGGGGCTTCGTCACGAGGCAGCGACACATTGGGCGTTGACGTCGTTGTTGGCGGAGTTGGGGTATCCCGAGGGGCGGCGGTTGCCGGATGGTCGTCAGCTGCTGCGGGGTGCGGTGGGGCATCAGGTGGCGCAGTTGCTGGGGGGTCATCACGGGTGTTTCGGTGAGGTGCTAAAGGACCGGGAAGTGGCGCGCGCGGAGGCGTATCAGCCGGGTCTGGGTGGCGCGGGGTGGGCTGAGCAGCGGCGTGTGCATCTGCGTGAGGTGCGGCGGGTGACGGGTGCCGTGGCGGTGCCGGAGCAGGGGCTGCCGGCGGAGTTGGCGGTGGTGGTTACGGGGCTGGTGGTGGCGTCGGACTGGCTGGTGAGCCAGACGGGGGTGGTGGAGTCGCTGATGCCGCCGTTGGGGTGGCGGGCTGCGCCGGAGCAGGTGGATGGGCATTGGCGGCGGGTGCGGAAGGCGGCCGCGGGCGTGGTGTCGGCGGCGGGTGTGGGGCGTGCGGCGTTCGCGTCGGAGCGGTTCGAGGAGATGTTTGGCTTCTCTCCGAACCCGTTGCAGCAGGATCTGGTGGAGCGGCTGCGGGGGTTGGTGGAACCGGGCGGTTCGGGGTTGTTGCTGGTGACGGCGCCGACGGGGGACGGGAAGACGGAGGCGGCGTTGTATGCGGCGGCGGTGTTGGGGCGGGCCGCGGAGTGCCGGGGGGTGTTCGTGGCGTTGCCGACGATGGCGACGGCGGATGCGATGTATCCGCGGGTGCGGGGGTTTGCCGAGCGGTCGCTGGAGGGCGAGCGCGCGTTGACGCTGCTGCATTCGATGGCGTGGCTGCGGCCTGCCGAGGCCCCGCCGGCGGAGTTGGGGGGCGGGGTGGTGAGTGCCGGGTCGCTGTCGGCTGCGGAGGCGGAGAGGTGGTTGCGGTATCGGCACCGGGGGTTGTTGGCGCCGTTGGGTGTGGGGACGATCGACCAGGTGCTGGCGGGCGTGTTGCCGTTGCGGTACAGCGTGCTGCGGTTGTTCGGGTTGGCGGAGAAGGTCTTCGTGGTCGATGAGGCGCACGCGTACGGTCCGTGGATGCATCAGCTGCTGGTGCGGTTGCTGGAGTGGCTGGGGGCGCTGGGGGCGCCGGTGGTGTTGTTGTCGGCGACGTTGACGGGGCGTACGGCGGGGTCGCTGGTGGAGGCGTACCGGCGCGGCGCCGGGTTTGAGGGGGCCGGGGAGGTGGAGCCGCGGTATCCGGGGTGGCTGTTTGTGAGTGGGCGTACGGGAGAGGTGTCGGAGCCCCGGCAGGTGGCCAGTGGGCGGGAGCGGACGCTGGATGTGGTGGTGCGGCCGGTCGAGTGGGACGTGGCGGATGCGGTGTCGGCGCCAGTGCGGGCCGGCGGCCGCCGGGCGGCGCTGCGGGAGGAACTGCGGCAGGTCGTCGAGGAGGGTGGTGCGGCGCTGGTGTGCTGCACCACGGTGGCGGAGGCACAGCGGACGTTCCGTGACCTGACGGAGGCGTTTCCCGGGCTGGCGGCGCGGGAGGGAGGCTTGCGGCTGCTGCATTCGCGGTTCGCGGCGGGGGTGAGGCAGGAGATCACCGCTGGGTGTGAGGCGGCGTACGGGAAGCCGCGCGTGGGGGAGGTGGCGGGGCCGCGGTCGGGGTCGGTGTTGGTGGCCACACAGGTGGTGGAGCAGTCCTTGGACCTGGACTTTGATGTGGTGGTCAGTGATCTGGCGCCATTGGCGCAGTTGTTGCAGCGGGCGGGGCGGTGCCGGCGGCATGCGCGGGGTGCGGCGGGCCGGCCGGAGTGGGCGGCGGATGAGAGCAGGCCGCGTCTGGTGGTGCTCGATCCGTTGGCGTATGCGTCGGGCGGTGGACGGGTGCCGGTGACGTGGGGGCGGGTGTACGACGCTGGGTTGCTGTGGCGGACGTCGTTGCTGCTGGCGAGGGAGTCGGGCGGGATCGCGGTGCCGGGCGGGGTGCAGCGGCTTGTCGATGAGGTGTACGCGGAGGAGTTCGTCGATGGGCTGGAGGAGTCGGTTCGGCGGGAGCTGGGGCGGCTGGATGGGGAGCGGACCGCGGGCGAGTCGGCGGAGGCGTATCTCGCTGACCTCGTAGGGGTGTGCGCGCCGGAGGATGTGGCTGGGGACCTGCACCGGCTGAGCCGTCGGGAGGCGGGGGTGAGCGAGGAGCTGCTGACGACCAGGTTGGGTGCGGACACCGGGCGGGTGCTGTGTGTGTTCGAGCAGGCGGACGGGTCGGTGAGCCTGGACGCGGGCGGGGAGGTGCCGCTACCGGGCGCGGGGCTGTCGAAAGACGATCTGCGGGTGGTCATGGCACATGTGGCGCCGGTCGCCGGTCGGTGGCTGCGGGCGGGTGAGGCCGAGGCGGAAGGGCTGCCGGAGGGATGGGAGCGGCACTCTGTGCTGCGCGATGTGGCAGTCCTGCGGATGTCGCCGGCCGAGGGCGGGGCAGCGGAGCGAGGTGAAGGGGTGTGGAGCTGCCGTCGAGGGGGTTTGACGATCTCCGTGTCGAAGGTCGGCCTCGAGGCCGAATGAACCTACTCACCAGTTCTGTCAAAACAAGCAGCAAACTTCGCTAGCGTTCAACTGTACTGCCAGGCAGTGGTGTTGGCGCGTGCCAGCACCGCTGCCTGGCAGCCCGCCCGCTCGCGCGGGCACGGGGATCCGGGCCGTGGCTCGTTCTCAAGCGGCAAACGGCTCACCCCCGCTCCCGCAGGGCCCCCTTCCGCTCAGTCTCTCCTACCGATTCGGATGTTTCCCATGCCCGGTGGCAGCTACAGCCTCGTCGACGAGCCCTGGATCCCGGTGCGCTGGCGGTCTGACGCCCAGGAGGGCACCGGCGAGGACCTGCCGCCGCGGGTAGGTCTGCGCGATGCCCTGCTGCGGGCGGAGTCCATCGCGGGGCTGGCGATCGCCGATCCGCCGGCGCACACGGCGCTGCTGCGGATTCTGTACGCGCTGACGGCCCGGGTGACGAAGCTGGACGAGGCCGGCCCGGGGGGCTGGACGGATCGGCGGCTCGACGTCCTGGTCGAAGGCCGCCTGCCCGTACGCGGTGTCGAGGAGTACTTCGGCCGGTACCGGGATCGGTTCTTCGCGTACGACTCGGTGGGCGGCCGCCCGTGGATGCAGGATGCCCGGCTGGCCGAGCAGTGCGATCCGGACAACACGGCGGGGGTGAACAAGCTGGTCGTGACGAGGCCGGCGGGCAACAACCACGCCTGGTTCCGTCACGGCAGCGACGTGGCGCCGGATCTGCCGACCGTGTCGGAGGCGGTGCTGAACCTGCTGGTCTGGCACTATTTCGGGCCGTCGGGCCGCTGCTCGGCGCGTGAGGTCAACGGGGTGAAGAGCGCCAGCGCGACGGCAGGACCTCTGCGTACGGCGTTGTCCTACCACCCGGAGGGCGAAAGCCTTTTCGAGACGCTGCTGGCCGGGCTCGTCCCGCCGCCGCATACGGTGCGGCGGGCGGACGACCAGTGCCCGTGGGAGTGGGACGAGCTGCCCGACCCCGATAGGGCGCCCAAGGCGCCGGTGGGGCCGTGCGCGCGGCTGACCGCATGCTCCCAGCACGCGCTGCTCCTGGTCCCGGAAGGTGACGGGCAGCTGGTGCGGGACGCGTATATCACCTGGGCCTATCGCACGGGGCGCATCCCCCGGGACGACGACTTTCTGATCTGGCAGATCAGCCAGCAGGGCAATCGCTATCCGCGGCCGGCGGACGCGCAGCGGGGCTTGTGGCGGGACCTGGACGCCCTGCTGTTGCTGAAGCCGTCCGGCACGACCCAGCCCGAACGGCCGAAGGTGTTCCACTCCGCGCACGAGGTGTCCGACCGGCTGCGGGTGCGGGCGCTGGGATTCGACCAGGAGGGGCAGGCGAAGGACACCCAGTTCGTGGACGCCTCCACCCCGACGGTGTTCGACGTGGTGGAGGAGCAGGCACCGCAGGCGGCTCCGGCGGCTGGCCGTCTGCGACACCTGGGTGAGCTGTTCGGGTGGCGGCTCGAGCGCGCCGTCAAGCGCGCCTGGGCGGCCTACGTCACCGACGCCAAGGCGAAACCGGACACCTGGGTCGCCGAGGCCGCGGCCCGGTACTGGCCGCGCGCGGAGCGGGAGTTCTGGCTCCGCTTTTGCGACCTGGACCGCACCAACGCCCTGCCCAACGGCGGCCTCGACCCGGCCGAAGCCCGCAAGGCGTTCCTGCGTCTGGCGGAAGAAGCCTACGAGGCGGTCACCGCCACCGTGACCCGCACGCAGCGCGGTGCGAAGGCGGTCTTCGAAGCCCGGATCGAGCTCTACGGCGGCGACCGCAAGAAGAAGTAAGAGGCGCAGGCCAGCCCGGCGACCGGCCTGGCCGCACCTGCCTGCAGCAAGGAGAGGCAAGGGATGACCAGCACCGCATCAGCGACCCCACCGGACAGTACCTCCCCCTCGGGACCGGTGCTTCCCCAGCAGCGGGCGGCGCGCGGCGAACGGCGGGAAGAAACCTTCGTCGCCCGCATCACGACGCTGTGCGCGGACCCCGGCGCGCGCACCGCGCTGCGCAGCGGCCTGCGCAAAGACCTGGACGCCGTACCGCGCATGCACAAGCTCGTCGCGCCGTGGCTGCCGCAGGACCACACCCCTGAGGACGTGCAGCGCGCGTACTACGCCGTCGCCGCGATGATCGCCGCCCAGCCGCGGTTCGCGTTCACCGCGGCCCGGGAGCCCGACGCGGCGGGCGACAGCGACACCGCCACCGCGGGCGCTGACACTGCAGGCGATCCCGCGGCAGCGGTGCCGGCGACCGACACCCGGGCCAGGCGCTCGGGATCCAGCCTGGGGGCGGCGTTCGCCGCGGCCGTCGGCACGGGCCGCGACAGCCAGATGAGGGAGGCCTCGGCCGAAGCGCGCCTGAACCTGCTGACCCGCCAGAGCCTGCCCGGCCTGCACCGCCACCTGCCCGCCGCGGTCGCCTACCTGCGCTCACTCGACGTCGACGTCGACTTCGCCCAGTTGCTGTCCGACCTCGCCCACTGGCAGCGCCACTCGGGCCGCATCGCCCGCCGATGGCTGCAGGACTACTACCGCCTGCGCGCCCAGGCCGAACGCGCCAAGGCAGAACAGCGCGACGCGGAAGCCATCGCCGACACGAGCGCCGCCGAATAACCCGCCCACGGCCGGCCGCCCACGGTCCCGCCGCACAGCCCTGCCCGCACGCTCACCTCAAGGGAGACACCCGCATGTCCGCAACGCCGGCTCGCTTCATCGACATCCACATCCTGCAGTCCGTGCCGTTCGCCAACCTCAACCGCGACGACACCAACTCCGTCAAGACCGTCCAGTACGGCAACACCCTGCGCACCCGGGTCAGCAGCCAGTCCTGGAAGCGCGCGGTGCGGACCGCGTTCGAGGAGCACATCGGGCAGGCCGCGCTGCGCACCCGACGGATCGGGGAGCGGGTCACCAGGCTGCTCCACACGCGCGACGGCTGGCCCCTGGAGCTGGCCCAGCGGGCCGGCGGGCACGTCGCCGCCGCCTCGAGCATCAAGTTCGAGCTGGCCAAGGACCCCAAGGACGCGAAGCAGATCGTGCCGAACAAGGTCTTGACCAACGCGATGGTCTACGTCCCGGAGTCCGCCGTCGCCGAGCTGGCCGACCTCGCGATCGAGCACCGCCAGGAGTTGCAGGCCGCGAAGGACATCAAGAAGCCGGCCGACAAGAGCGTCCTGCCCAAGGACCGGGTCGAGGCGATCCTGCGCTCCCGCAACGGTGTGATCAACCTGTTCGGGCGGATGCTCGCCGAGGTGGACGACGCCGCCGTCGACGGAGCCGTCCAGGTGGCCCACGCCCTGACCACACACATGACGGACGTCGAACTCGACTACTTCTCCGCGGTCGACGACGTCACCGCCTCCTGGGCCGACGCCAAGGGCAGCGGCCACATGGGCCACGCCGAGTTCAGCGCCGGCACCTTCTACCGATACGCCACCCTCGACCTGCGCGACCTCACCCGCAACCTCGACGGAACCAGCAGCGAGGTACGGGAACTCGCCCACGCCTTCCTGCACGCCTTCATCGTCTCCCTGCCCCAGGCGAAGAAGAACTCCACCGCCCCCCACACCATCCCCGACCTCGTCCACCTCACGGTCCGTAGCGACCGTCCCCTGTCCTACGCGGCCGCCTTCGAACGCCCCGTCACCGCCGCTCCCGAATGCGGCTACGCCGCACCCTCCCGCCAGGCCCTCGCCGCCTACGCCCGCGCGGCCAACACCATGCTCGGCACCCGCAACATCCTCACCAGCGGCTGGACCAGCCTGGAGACCAAGTCCCTCGACGGGCTGGGCACCCGCCACGACGCCTACGACGACCTGCTCACCGCCGCCCTGGACACCGCCCTCACCCACCAGGCGGAAACCGCATGACCACCACGCCCCGCCCCACCCCCGGCCTCCTGCTGCGACTCGCCGCTCCCCTGCAGTCGTGGGGCCGCCACAGCCACTTCAACGAACGCGACACCGCCCCCTTCCCCACCCGCTCCGGCCTCATCGGCCTGCTGGCCTCAGCCCTCGGACGCGCCCGCCACGAACCGATCGACGACCTGGCCACCCTGTCCCTGACCGTGCGCACCGACCGGCCCGGCGTGCCGCTGCGCGACCTGCACACGGTCGGCGGCGGGCTTCCCGCGCGGGCCACCGTCACCACCGCCGAGGGCAAGAAGCGCAGCGGCGACACCACCACACTCCTCACCCACCGCACCTACCTGGCCGACGCCGCCTTCACCACGGCACTCACCGCCACCGACACCACCCCCACCGACCTCCTGCCGACCCTGGCGCAGGCACTGCTCACGCCGCAGTGGCCGCCCTACCTCGGCCGGCGCTCCTGCCCACCCGAAGGGCCCCTGCTCCTGGGCGCCAGCGACGACGCCCTGCACCACCTCATCCACCTGCCCATCGCCGCCCCACCCCCGCCCGCCGACCGGGACCCCGGCGTCACCTTCACCTCCGACCAGCCCCTCAGCCGCCTCCCCGTACCCGACCACCTGCTCACCGAGGACGCCGGGGACGGCGACACCCCGGCCGGCGCGATCAACGACCAGCCCACCACGTTCCACCCCCGCCGGCGCACCTACAGCTCCCGCCCCGCCTACCAGCGCACCCTGCACCTGCCCACCGCCCAGTACACCGGCCTGGGCACCGACCACCTGACCGCCCTGAGCACCTACACCACCCACCACCTCAACCACCCGGAAAGGAGCCGGCCGTGACCGTCTACCTCACCCGGATCGTCCCCGACCCGCGCTCCCGCGACGCCCGCAGCGACGCCCGCAGCGCCGTCGACACCCACCGGCGCCTCATGTCGCTCTTCCCCGACCACACCGGCCCCGACCCCCGGGCCCACTTCGGTGTCCTGCACCGCACCGACGACACCCCCACCGGACCCCACCTCCTCGTGCAAAGCACCCACCACCCCGACCTCGCCCAGCTGCCCCCTACCTACGGCACAGCCCTCACCCGCCCCCTCGACCCCCTCCTCGACGCCCTACGGCCCGGCCTCACCATCCGCTACCGCTGCGTCGCCAGCCCCGTACGCAAACCCGGCGCCACCACCCGCGCCCTCTACAACCTGCCCCCCGTCGTCGCACTGACCGGAACCGCCGCCGAAGAATGGTGGCTGCGCCAAGCCGACAAGGCCGGCCTCAAAACGCTCAGCCTGCACTCCACCCCCCTCGACGCCGCCCACGGAACACGCACCCCCCGCGACAGCACCCACACACAGCGCATCAACCACAAACGCACCCGATTCGACGGCACCGCCGCCGTCATCGACGCCGACCAGCTCCGCACCGCCCTCACCAACGGCATCGGCCGCGGCAAGGCCTACGGCTGCGGACTGCTCACCATTGCCCCCACCCGAACCGCACACCCATGACGACCCCAGCCCGAACCCACGCCCGCCGCAAACTGGCCGCCCCCACCGTCGCGATGCTGCCCCGCATCGCCGACTCCCTGTCCTTCCTCTACCTCGACATCGTCCGCGTCCGCCAGGACGACACCGGCGTCCTCGCAGAGGTCACCACCGAACGGCGAGGCACCGAAACCGTCTACCTCCCCACCGCCGCCCTCAGCTGCGTCCTCCTCGGCCCCGGCACCTCCATCACCGCCCGCGCCATGGCCACCCTCGCCCGCCACGGCACCACCCTCGTCATCACCGGCGCCGGCGGCGTCCGCTGCTACGCCGCCACCCTCCCCGACTCCCTCACCACCACCTGGCTCGAGCGCCAAGTCCGCCTCTGGGCCGACGACCACCAACGCCTGGCCGTCGCCACAGCCATGTACGAAAAGCGCTTCGGCGCCGGCACCGTGGCCCCCGGCGCCAACCTCGACACACTCCGAGGCATGGAAGGCCAGCGCGTCAAAGCGCACTACCGCCTTCTGGCCCAGCAGTACAAGATCGGACGCTTCCGGCGCTCCTACGACCCCGCCGCCTGGGACGACCAAGACCCCGTCAACCTGGCCCTTTCCTCAGCCAACACCTGCCTCTACGGCATCGTCCACGCCGCGATCACCGCACTGGGCTGCTCGCCCGCCCTTGGCTATGTGCACAGCGGCAACCAACAGGCGTTCGTCTACGACATCGCCGACCTCTACAAGGCCGAGCTCACCATCCCCCTCGCCTTCTCCCTCCACGCATCACCGCAGCCGGAAGGCGACGCACGCCGATCCTTCCGCGACGGACTGCGCCTGTTCAAACTGCTGCCGCGCATCGTCACCGACATCCAGTCCCTCCTCGCCCCCGGCCACAAGCACGAAGCGCCGGACCCCGAGGAACAACTGGTCAACCTGTGGGACCCCGTCAGCGGAGCGGTCCCCGGAGGGGCCAATCACGGAGCCCGTCCATGAGCCACGGGGGCGGCACACCATGGCCGCGATGACGCTCATCTCCCTCACCGCAGTGCCCGACCACCTGCGCGGCGCGCTGACACGCTGGCTCCTCGAGGTCACGCCCGAGCTGTACATCGGAACGGTGTCAGCACGCGTACGCGAAGAGCTCTGGTCAACCGTCACCGCAACAGTCGCAGACGGCACGGCCGTCTTGGCCTACCCAAGCGACAACGAGCAAGGCTTCACCCTACGTACCGCTGGGGGCCAGCGCCGGTCCCCCATCGACTTTGATGGCCTGACACTCATCGGCTACAACCCAGGCAAAGAATCAGCAAAGCCCACCTAACGCTCCAGGTCAGAAAGGGTCCTCTCCGCGCGAGCGGAGGTGAGCCGTGGGCACCCGCAGCCTCCAAGCTCACACGGCAGGGCTACAGTCCTCTCCGCGCGAGCGGAGGTGAGCCGCCGCTGCCAGAGGACACGTACGAGACGTTGGAGTCCTCTCCGCGCGAGCGGAGGTGAGCCGGCCGCCCGCGCACGGGAGCGCAACGCCCCCGGGTCCTCTCCGCGCGAGCGGAGGTGAGCCGCGTTATCAACCCGTTATCTCAGAGTTCGGCTTGTCCTCTCCGCGCGAGCGGAGGTGAGCCCCCTCCGAGCTGCCGAGCACGCGCCGTGAGCGAGTCCTCTCCGCGCGAGCGGTGGTGAGCCGGGGGTGGTCGCTGAACGGGCGGGGCCCGGCCGGTCCTCTCCGCGCGAGCGGAGGTGAGCCGACACGGCAGTTAACAACCCGCACCCCCGACGAGTCCTCTCCGCGCGAGCGGAGGTGAGCCGTCGGCGGGGTCGAGCACTGGCCCCGCGCCGCTGTCCTCTCCGCGCGAGCGGAGGTGAGCCGGCCGCTGGGGGAGTGGCACCACCACCGGCACGGTCCTCTCCGCGCGAGCGGAGGTGAGCCGGACGCCGTCGGGGTGGTCGATGGCGGCGAACCGTCCTCTCCGCGCGAGCGGAGGTGAGCCGACCGGCATGCTGGACCAGATCCTGGCCGGCGCGTCCTCTCTGCGCGAGCGGAGGTGAGCCGGATCCCCAGGTCTGGTACCTGGGGAGCGCTGGGTCCTCTCCGCGCGAGCGGAGGTGAGCCGGCATCAACGCGCGCTTGGACAAGGTCGTCACAGTCCTCTCCGCGCGAGCGGAGGTGAGCCGACGGTGTCCGGACTACCCCCGCGGCTGCGGGATTCCTCTCCGCGCGAGCGGAGGTGAGCCGGCGGAGTTCGACCCCGAGCACACCACGCACAGGTCCTCTCCGCGCGAGCGGAGGTGAGCCGAGGCTCACTGGTCGTCCTTCGTGCGTTCTGGGGTCCTCTCCGCGCGAGCGGAGGTGAGCCGACCGCGTCGGCCACCGCGGCGACCAGCGCCGAGTCCTCTCCGAGGGAGCGGAGGTGAGCCGCTCGCCGCGCACGGGCCGCTCATGGCGCTGGTGTCTTCTCCGCCCGAGCGGAGGTGAGCCGGTGCTGGGGCGGATCGGGGTGGCAGGGCGACTGTCCTCTCCGCGCGGGCGGGGAGGAGCAATTCCTGCGGACCGAGTGGAACACCCCGCCCGGGCAGGTCGTGGAGCGCGTCGTCGATAACGCTCTGCAGGTCTTGGTCAGCGGGCTGCCTATCTGGTCGTAGGAGTCCCGCTGCGGCCCCTCGGTACCGGCCTGATGGTGATGCCCGGGAACTGGGTGGAAGCGTTCCGGCTGAAGCAGGGCTGGTTTGGTTCCGGTCGTGAGTCCGACAGCGGCATGCTGGGCGGGCAACGGTTGTCAACTCGCCGAGGAGTAGCGCGATGAGCACCATTTTGACCACCGACCATCCCGCCTGGATGAGGGGGGATGACGGCGTGCTGGCGCGCGCCGTTCGAACGGAGGGCGGGACCTGGGTGGCCGTCTTCGGCCAGGCTGGGTTGTCGCTGGCGTGCACGGGGGGCACCGAGGACGTCAAACCGCAGGTCGTCACGACGGACCCGGTCACCCTCCCGACCAGTGTCCCGGGCGAATTGCGCGTCGTACTCGCCGGCCTCGGTCCGGTCGTGCGGCTGGCCAATCCTTCGCTGTGGGATGCCGTTACCACGGCGGTCTTGCGGCAGATCGTGCGTGCCGAGCAGGCTCGGGCGCTCTACGGCCGCTGGTGCCGGACGTACGGGACTGCGGTGGTCGCCGGTGGTCGGACCCGGTACCTCGTGCCGACGCCGCAGCAGGTTCTCGCCTTCGGCGACGAGGAGTTCACGGCGGTCGGGGCAAAGTTGCACCGGCCCAAGCTCCGGTCGGCTGCGGAGGCGATCCTGCGCCACGAAGAGGATTGGGCGCAGCTGGCGCCGGTCGAGCTCGCCACCGCGCTGATGGCCATCTCTGGTATCGGTCCGTGGACTGCGCACGCTGCCGCGGCCGACTACAGCGGCGACTTCTCGGTCTATCCGCATAGCGATCTCGCTGTGCGTACCTGGGCGGCGCGTATCGCACCGTCACAGGACTGGCCGCTTGACGACAAGTCCGGCCGATCTTTCGAGAAGCGCTGGCGCCACCTGGCCGGCCCCGCGCCTGCCGACCTGCACACGCTCACCCTGGCCACACTCACCTGGGGGACACATGCCCGCAGCACTGAGCGCACCGGTCCCTGACCGCACCCTGGTAGCCGGAGCCGACCCGCACCAGGCGCTCGACTGCCTGTTCGTCAACGCCCCGCTACGCGACTACGACCAGCGCCCCCGGGTCAACGACTACACGTTGCCGGTTTTAGGCATGGGGTACATCGCCGGCGTCGCCCACCTTGCCGGGCTCAACGTCGGCGTCCTGGACGCCGAGGCTCACGGCCTGGGCATCGGGCGCACCGCGAAGGTCGTCAACCGGTTGCGGCCCCGGTGGGTGGCGTTCAACCTGCTGGCGCCGACGTACGACCTGACCGCCCGGATCGCCGCCGCACTGGACCCCTCGATCCTGGTCATGGTCGGCGGGCACCACGCCAAGGCCACCCCGACCACAGTCCTGCGCGATACACGGTTCCACAACATTGCCGCCATGATCGTCGGTGAGGGCGAAACCCGGGCCACGCAGGTCCTCCGCGACGTCCACCGCCGCCAGGACCTGCCCCAGGTGATGTGGCGCGACGCCGGCCACAAGCACCCCAAGTACAGCATCGCCCACGGCGAGACCCGGTCGTGGCTGGCTCCCGACATCAACACCCTGCCGTTCGTCGACCGCCGCTTCCTGCCCCAGGACCCCTACCGCGCCGAGGACGGCCGCCTCGAGGCGAACCTGGTGTGCTCGCGTGGCTGCCCGTACGAGTGCACCTTCTGCGGGGCGGCGGCGTCCATGAACCCCGACGTGACCATCCGCACCCGGGACCCGCGCAACATCATCGACGAGATGGACCAGCTCCACGACCAGTACGGGGTGACGGCGTTCCGCGCGGTCGACGACCTCTTCCTCGGCGCTCGCCGTGTCATCCACCCCGCCCTCAAGGCGTTCGCCGACGCCCGCGTCGGGGAGCGGTACGTGTGGGACGCGACCGGCCGCATCAACGTACTGGACCGTGAGGACGACGGCGTTCTGGCTGCGTTACGGGCCAACGGCCTGCGGGAGGTCGCCCTCGGCATCGAGTCCGGCGCCCCCAGGATCCTGACGGCGATGGACAAGCGCATCACCCCCCAGATGACGCTGTCCGTCACCGGCGGGGACTTGCCCGCTGACCGGGTGTTCCATCCGGTTGTCGACCTGCGGGAAGACGAGGAGACCGTCGCCCTGCTGCTGGCCGGGGAGACGCATGGTTCAGCTTGATGGTCCTCCACCCCAAGGATCGTCAAGCACCGCTTCGGGGATGTTCGCCGCGAGCATTTCGTCGATGCAACTGCGCAGCCCGACGCCGGTGGAGTCGATCCAGGTGAGCCATGGCACCGGCTGGAGCAGGCCGTCGTATTGACGGGTGCCGGGGTCGGTGAGGAAGGCGCGGAGCTCGTCGGGGGCGGGGTCAGTGACCAGGCACAGCCAGGCCAGGCCGGCGCCGATGCGGACCTCGGGAGGTCGTCCGGGATCCGACCACAGGCCCCGGGCCCACTTGGGAGCATGTTCGTCCTGGTGTTCGCGGGCGAGTTGGGCGATCGCCAGGATCAGGCTCACCTGGACTACCGCATCGTCTTCCTTCGCCAGCCTGGACTGCAGAGCAGAGGAGACGTGTGAAGGCCCGTCGGTCGACGCCGCCAGAACGTACGCGGTCACGGAGCGGACCTCGGGGTCAGGGTCGGAGAGAAGCGGGAGCAAAAGGTGCAGGTCGTCCATGACGGCCTGACGGGCGGCCTGGATCGTCCAGTCCACCGGGCACATCGTGCTGCCCTCGATCATCAGCGGCTCCTCGGCGACCTGGAGCAGGCCTTCCCGCGATCCGTCCCCCATGTGCTGACACCGGCCGATCTCGGCGACCAGGCGAAGGGTCTGCGCACGGAGTTCGGGGCGCGCGATCGCCGCGATCCGGAGCAGGAACGGCACCGCCAGTGCTCCCACCGCGATCGTGCTGCCCTGGTGGTGAAGACTCGTCCAGAGCTGCCACAAGGCTCTGTCGGCAGCTTCGGTGACCTCGGACGCGAGCCTGGTGAGCAGGCCGGGGATCTCCTCGCCCGGGCCGTAGAAGTGCCGGAACCGCTGCCAGGGGATCTCGTCGTACCTGAAGCCGTCCTTGACCTCCCGCGAGATCGCGCTGACGGCCGCCCGCACGTCGCAGTCCGTGCCGACCCATCGCTCCGGCCAGTCGTCCCAACGGTCGTCGTCCATGGCTTGGCCTTCCAGTCCATCGACAGCATCCGAACGCCGGGAGTCTAACGACCGGTGATCAAGGGACGGACCGCTCTGCCGCACTCCGGTGGCAACGCACCAAGGCGACGTCATTTCTCGTGAGCATCTGCAGCACTCAAGATCGCCAACTGCTGCCCAAACTGCTGATCAAACGCTGCTACTTCACGGGCTCTGGTCCACTTCTTGTGTCGTGTACGCAGCGTGACGATTGGTCGTCGTTCGATGGCGGGTGACATCGCCCGAAAATCGACCTGCCCGAGGGTGACGGCGTCGACAGTTCTGCGTTGTGAACAACGCGTGGCCGCAGCTGACAGAGCTGCTGGTCGGATCGGTGAAGAACATGTCGGTGGGGTCGTCCACGTGGCCGACGCTGTCGTAAGAGTGGAGGCCAGGTCCACGGCCAGACGGGCGGCCTGTCCAGGCTGGAGGTGCTGGTCGAGTCGAATACACGGCTCTTACCTGCGGTTTCCCCGAGATCTACCCACGGCTGGCAAACTCGTCATCATGTCGTTGCGGGTGCGCCTGTTCGTCTGCGCCGAGGGCTCCTGCCCGCGTAAGACGTTTGCCGAGTAGATGCCCGGCCTCACCCGTCGATTCGCTCGCCGGACGGAACGGCTGCGATCGACCCTCGTCTCGGTCGGTCTCGCGCTCGCAGGACGGGCCGCCTACCTCGACCAGCACCCCGAGGACAAGCGCGAGATCGGCGTCGTCCTCGGCCTCCTCGACGACGGCGACGACCTCACCAGCCGCACGACCTTGCCCGGCCACGTCACCGCCGGAGCGATCCTCGTCAGCCCCGACAGCCGCATCCTGCACGTTCTCCACATGCGACCCAAAAGTGGCTCCTGCCCGGCGGCCACCTCGAAGTCTCCGACGCCACCCTTCTCCAAGCCGCCGGACGCGAACTCGCCGAGGAAACCGGCATCTCGCCCCACGTCATCACCTCGCACGGAGAGATCCCGCTCCACATCGACACCCACCCCATCGACACCAACCCCGCCAAGGACGAGCCCGGCCGCCAGCACTTCGGCTTTCGCTTCCTCTTCCGCACCATCGCCGACATCGGCGAACTCCAGACCGAAGAGGTCTCGGGCGCCACCTGGCGCAACCTCGAGGAGCTGTCCGATGCCCAGCTGCGGCAGCGGATCACAGCGACCCTTCGTTGAGTACCGCGACATAGTCGGCCTGGACGGCGGCTGCACATGCAGCCCTGACGCGAAGCCCCGGCGGCCACTGACCTCGGCCGCCGGGGTAACACTTCCTGGGCAGACAGTCGCTTCGACACCGGATACGTCGGCGCCACGGACGATCAGACACGCCGGTTCCTGGGGGAGTACCTGGCTGAGCTGAACACCGACGGGCTGTAGGGGGACTCAAGCCGAACGCACAACGCCCCTGTGGCGAAGTCCGGTGCCGAAGCACTGCCGGCCGCTCCCCGGACCAGGGACGCCGTTGCGATGGCCTACTGGGCGGAGCACCTCGCGTCTCCATGCACCGGTCGCCAGCGCACCGCATCGCTCGTCCGACGGCTGCGGGCTACCAGTACGGGCGCTGCTTCGGCGGCACGGTTGGCGAGGGCGAGCGCAGGGTAGCCCCAGGGCCACGCCGCTGGTGCCAGCTGACCGGTCTCCGGGCGGAAGGCGACGGCCTGGAGCGGCCGACGCCGATCGACAGGCCCACGGTGATCAGAAGGAACAGCACGTTGCAGGTGCCCAAAATCCATGCCGGGATGGGGCCGACATCGGGGCGGTGGCCCAGGCGTGAGGGCGCCCGGGCATCGGGATCGATCGTGACCAGCACCCGCTCACCCACCGTCAGCCGCGTGGTGCCCGCGTCCAGGTGACGATGCGGGTGGTCCCCGCGGACGGCCAGGTCATAGGTATACGTGGGGCCAACCTCGACCCCTCCGCTGCCAGAGAGCCGGTGCACCTGTTCCTTCCTCACCGTGGCTGTCACTTCCAGGCCGCGGTCGTGCAGCGCCTGGCGCTCCGCGGTGAGGGTCCCGGTGACGACGTGCACCGCGACCACCAAGGCCATCGCCCAGCCGATGAGGCTGTACTCCGCCCCGGTCACCGCCCAGGCCGCCAGCCCCAAGGCAGCGCCCCCGCACAGAGCGACCAGCACAGCCCACCGGACATCGTGCGCGTAGGCCACCTGCTCGTACCACGTCGTGCTCCAGATCAGCAGGGAACCGGACGCCAACCCCATGGCGAGGCTGGGTACCATCCCCACAAACACCGGCTTCCGCACAGCCTGCCCCCGGACTCGTTCCGCCGCACACCGTCTCGCCCCACAGCGTCGCGCAGGACGCGGTGGCGCGCCAGGGTCGTCGTCGAGAGGCGAGGGCCGCCGCCGGGAAGGGCGGGCCGACGGGCGAGGCGTCCGCGGCCACCCCCGGACCCGGACGAGCCGCCGCGCACCTGGGCGCCGGCGACTGATGTCGTTCACGCTCCGGTCGGATCTCATGTGGGGCCGGTGGTCCGATCGAGCGCGGCGCTCTGACGGCGGCTGGACGCCGAGACGCCGCGTCGGCGGCGGCAGGCCGGACCGGCCACCACAGAACCGGAGAGTGGCAGGGGCACGGGTTCAACGGTGCCTGCGCTGCGTGCCCCCTGCGGCCGCGGCGGTCTTTGACGCCCCGGCGCCGCCTCCACCCTGCGGCTGGCCGGGTGAGCGTCTTCTGCACGGTTCGAGATGTGGTGGTCAGTATGGAGCCGGCGGACCGGACTGGCCGCGGCGATCAGGGGCGGTTCGCCGCTTCGATGTACGACTTGGGGCGTCGGTGATGAGCAGGCGGGTGCTGGCAGGGTCGAGGACCTGGGCCTGGAGATGGGCGTACATCACGCTGTAGTGCCGCACGTCGGACGGCTTCTGCAGGTAGAGGTCGCTAGTCAACCGCCCAGATACACCACCCCCGCCTTGGGGCTGTCGGCGAACCCCACGATGGAGAACTGCCCTGACAGGCCCGGGTGAGCGCCGACGGCGAGGGGGAGGACCTGCACGGTGACGTTCGGCTCGGCGCCGAGCGCGTTCAGGTGCTCCAACTGTTCCCGCATCACGTCCGGGCTGCCGACGATACGACGCAGGACCGACTCGTCCAGGACAACCCACAGCCGCAACCGGCCCGCCGGGTCGTAGATCCGGTGTTGCCGGCGCAGCCGCACCTTCAGCCGTGCGGCGGCCTGCCCGGCAGTGAGCCCGGGAACCGTTTCCCCGATGACCGCATGGCGTAGGCCGGGGTCTGCAAGAGATCACGGATCACCATGGGCTCGTAGGCGTGGACCGAGGCGGCGTCCGCCTCCGGGCCGATGTATACGTGATGGGGGAGGTCGCCATAGGCATGCACCACCCCTGCTTGCCGGATTCCCTGGCCATCTCCATCAGTGCGTCGACGACCTGCTGGTTCGTCACCGCGTGGAGCGCGCACAGGGCGCGCACATCGCGGGGACTGATCGCGCGGCGGCCGTTCTCCAGGTAACTGATCTTGGGCTGGGAGACCATCAGCCGCTCAGCCACCTCTGTGCTCTTCAGCCCACTGGCCTGGCGGAGCCGGCGCAGCTCAGCTCCCAGGCGACGTCGACGTCTCCTGACGGTGGGATTGATGCTTGTCGCCACGGGCGGGGTACCTCCGGCTCCACGTCATCGGCGTGGTGCCGGTAGAGCTCCAGCACCACGGTCCGGCCCCAGGACAGACCGGGGACGTGCGCCGGACCCAGGTATACGTCCTCGACGACCGCCGCCAGACAGGCGACGAGCGTGAACTCGTCGGCCAGGTCCTCGGCCTGCGGGCGGAACAGGTGGGCGTCCGTCGTGGCGCCGTACGCGAGCACGACGGGTGGGCCCCGGCCCACCGGTCGTACGCGACCTCGGTGCCGTCGACCCGCACCGCTGGCATGCCGCCAGTACGCGCGCGTGCCGGGGGCGTCCTGTCGGCGGACTCCCCCGGCACACGGCCTGTCACCGCTGCCTAACCCTGGTCCGCCACGAAGGAGGCCATGCGGGTCAGGGCGGCGTTCCAGTTGATCGTGTGCTCGTTGGTCGACCAGGACTGGATGTCGTCGATGTAGCAGAACTGGCCGACGCAGCCCTGCAGTTTGCTCTGCGCGTAGGGGTCCTGGATGCTCGAGTTCGGCCCGCCCGCGAGGGTGCCCTTCGGCGGGTTGGGCTGGTTCGGGTCGAGCTGGCGGGCGTACCAGCGGCTGTGCTGGTTCTGCGCGCTGACCTCGCCGTAGCCGGTGACGTAGGAGATGTTCAGGGCGTTGCGGCCCAGGATGTAGTCCATGCTCTGCAGCGCGCCGTCGCGGTACTTCGAGGCGCCGGTGATGTCGTACGCGGTGGCGAGGACGACGGCGATGTTGAGGACCTGGTGACTGGAGCCCCAGTCGTAGACGTTGCCGTCCGGCGCGTACGGCATGCCGTAGGGGTGTGCCTTCAGGGTCGCCAGATGGCGGTCGGCGCCCTTGACGACGGACTGGCGCACCCTGTCCCGGCCTGGCAGCTTGTTGGGCACCGTCGCGAGGTCGAGGCGTCCCGCGGCCCCGGTGCGAGCCCAGTCGAAGCCGAGTGGCTGGAAGAGGTCGGCCCCGTGGACCGGAGACTGCAGGACGTACTCCCGGAACTGCCTCTCACCCGTGGAGAGGTACAGCTCGGCGGCCGCCCAGTAGAACTCGTCGGCGACGTCACGGTCGGGGTAGGCACCGCCGCCGATGCCGTCGTTCTCGGAGGCATAGCGGTCGGGGTGGGCGAGCGCCGCCGACCAGGCCTTGCGGGCGGCCGCCAGGGCTCGGCCGGCGAACGCCTTGTCGTAGGGCCGGTACAGGCGGGCCGCCTGCGCGGCCGTCGCGGCCAGGTTCAGGGTGGCGGCGGTGGACGGCGGGTGCAGTTCGCGCTTCTGCGGGTCGTCGCTGGGCAGCATCGGCAGGCCGGTCCACTGTTCGTCGTGCATCTTGTGGTGGACCATGCCGGCCAGCGGCTTGCCGTCCGGCACCTGCATCCTGAGCAGGAAGTCCAGCTCCCAGCGCGCCTCGTCGAGGAGGTCCGGCACCCTGTTGCCGCTCTCGGGGATGTCGAGCGTGCCATCGCCGAGCTTGTCGGCGTCGCCGGTACGGGCGTGCAGCGCGCGCTCGTAGGTGCTCAGCAGCTCCCAGGTGGATATGCCGCCGTTGACGACGTACTTGCCGTGATCACCGGCGTCGTACCAGCCGCCGCTGACGTCCAGCGAGTAGTCGCAGACACCGGGCTGACACGGCACGTCGGTGTCGCCCTTGTTGGGTGCCACGCCCACGTGCCCGGCCGGGCGGCCGTAGCCGGGCCGCAGGTCGTCGCGTATCGCGATGCCGCTGCGTTGCGTGTAGTAGTACTTCGCCGAGTCGAGCCGGAGCCGCTCGTAGGCGCTCGCGTCGATGTCGAAGGGCCGGCTGGTCTCGCCGTCGGCGACGAGGGTGAGACCCGAGCCCTTCTTGCGGTACGCGCCGAAGTCGATCGAGTGGACGTTCTGCCCGGAGGAGGCGTCGAGGCCGCGCGGCACGGTCGTGCCCCGGGCGACCACCGTCCCGCCGGAGTTCTTGAGCTCCCAGGGCAACTTCGCCGTGGCATCGGTGACCACCGTGGCGTTCTTCGGCCCGGTGGGCAGGTAGGCGACCTGGTTGACGCGGACCCGGGGGCCGGTGTCGGGCTCGTACGGTTCCGGCGCCACCCCGCCCAGGAGCGAGACGTCGTCCATGCAGAAGCGCCAGGCGTCCGCGCTGCCGCCGAGCTGGAAGCCGACTTGGCCCCGGTCGGTGTCGACGGGCGAGGTGAAGGTGTAGGAGTAGGTGTCGCCGGAGACGCTGAGCTGCGGTGTCACCTCGTGGTACGTGTCGTACGGTTCCACCGACAGGCCCACGATCGCCCGGACCACGTGTCCGGCGGGTGTCCCGGTCGCGCTGAAGGAGAAGCGGTAGGACTCCCCCTTCACGAGGGTGATGTCGTTCTGCCCGACGGCGGCGTCCCAGCGGTTGGTGGTGCCGCCGGGGACGTCGGCGCAGAGCCGCCCGTCGGACAGGCCGGCGGTGACGTTGGGGGTCGTCCACCACGGATCGGTGGTGGTGTCGAAGGTGCCGTTCCTGACCTGCTCGGTCTCTTCCGCCCCGGCCGGCGCCGAGGGCAGCGCGGTGAGGGCCGTCGCCAGCAGGGCCGACAGGGACAGCAGGGCGGTTCTGCGTCTTTTCACGACTGGGCTCCTCTGGGGAGGGGCGGGTGACGCTCCGCGTGGGAGCGCTCCCAGTAGCTGACGCCTGCCATGGTTGTGGCTGATGTGACGCCCCGTCAACGGTCCGGACGGGACCGGCCGTCACCGGCTCCGTCCGGCCCGCCGCGCGCGAGGGGTCGGGTGGCCGGTGTCTCCAGGCGGTCGATGCGGATCGCGCCCCGGGCCTCGTCCGGGTGGCGGCTGGTCAGGGTGAGCCGGAGCCGCGAGCCGCGCACGGACGGTGATCAGGACGCGCTGTCCGAGACGGTGTGGCGCACGGCCCGCCCCCTGGGCTGTCGACCGCGAAGGCGGGACCGAAGCAGCCGACTGTTCGGACCGATCAGTCCGTCGGATATGAGGCCCGCGCGCCAAGGGGGGTCGGCGATCTCCCGAGCGTTCTTCGCCGCTGCCCGGGACGTGGGACCGAAGATCCCGTCGCAGGTCCATGCGGGGGTGTCTCTCCCGCTGACGGGCGAGTCGCAGACGAAGGGGTGCTGGAGGGCGCTTGCGAACTCCCTGGACGGTGGGTGAGCCGGTGACGGATGCGTGAAGCGTCCAGCCGCCCCTGCGGCCTGGAGTTGCCCCGGCAATCGGACACGTGGCGGCTGGAATTCTCCCACCCAGGGGAAGCGATCCCGGGTGACACGGCGAAAGAACCGTCCGGAAGAGTGCGAGCGGGATACGCCCGACTTCGTGTGTGCCACTCCGGACCGACGGCGAGTGCTTCCGGGTGCCTGCTCACCTCGCCCAGGAGTGGGGGTGTGAGGTTGCTTCCGGGGGTGGGGCGGTCCCCGTACGCCGAATATCCGATATGCCGAACAGGCCGAATGGTCCGACACGGTGGACGCTGAACGTAAACGGCACTCCATAACGAGGTCGACTTGTGTGACAGCCCGGCAATTCCGTTATCCGGGCGGGCTGCAATGCGTCGGAACGGACCTCGTCGGAAGCGTTGACGGAGTCTCGGCTCGAATCTATCTTCTGTACGAAGTGTCGCATGGTGTTCGTCATTTCGAACAATTGGGTCCTCGTTGCAGCGGTCGACCACGCGGACCGGTCGGGCCCGGAGGAGGACGCAGGTTTCACCGACAGCGGTGAGTCGAGCCCCGGAGGCGCGGTACGGCTTCGTCCGGCAGCGCCGGAGACCGGGAACCTCATGCCACCGCACCTCTGAAGGGGCCCGGTCCCGGGCCGGGGTCCTCGAACCGCTTACTCAAGGATGTGAGAGGTCACCATGCGCAGACGCCAAATTCGCCGCGGACACCGGTTCCTGGCGCTCCCCGCCGCGCTTGTGGCCCTGGCCGCGCTGGCGGCGACGCTCGTCGCGGGATCGGCCCACGCGGCCACCAGTGGCGCCCTGCGGGGTGTCGGTTCCGGCCGGTGTCTCGATGTGCCGGGCGCCGGCCGGGCCGACGGTACGAACCCGCAGATCTGGGACTGCCACGGCGGGACCAACCAGCGGTGGACGCTGACGGACGACGATCGGCTGACCGTGTACGGCGGCAAGTGCCTGGACGTTCCGGGACGCACCGCCACACCCGGGACCCGGCCGGTGATATGGAGCTGTAACGGCGGTACGAACCAGCGGTGGCGGGCCGGCGCCGACGGCACGATCGTCGCCGCGGAGTCCGGCTTGTGCTTGGACGTGTCGGGCGGTGGCGCGGCCAACGGCACCGCGGTGCAGCTGTGGAACTGTCACGGCGGCGACAACCAGAAGTGGACCGGCCTGTCCGAGCCGGGCGACGCATGTCCTCTCCCGTCGACGTACCGGTGGACCTCGACCGGCCCGCTGGCCCGTCCGGCGAACGGGTGGAGCGCGCTGAAGGACTTCACGACCGTGCCGTACAACGGCCGGAACCTGGTCTACGCGACCACGTCCGACGGTTCGTCGTGGGGAACGATGGCGTTCCGTCCCTTCACCGACTGGTCGGACATGGCGACGGCCACCCAGGCCGGGATGAACCAGGGCCTGGCGGTAGCGCCCAAGCTGTTCCACTTCGCGCCGAAGAACATCTGGGTACTGGCCTCGAACGGGTGGGGCACCGCCTGGCCCTTCACCTACCGCACGTCCAGCGACCCCACCGATCCCAACGGCTGGTCCGCCCCGCAGCCGCTGTTCACCGGCAGCCTCCCCGAGTCCGGCCCCATCGACCCGACCCTGATCGGCGACGACCGGAACATGCACCTGTTCTTCGCCGACGACACCGGCAAGATCCACCGGTCGACCCTGCCGATCGGGAACTTCCCGGGCAGCTTCGGTTCGTCGTACACGACGGTCATGAGCGACACCGCGAAGAACCTGTTCGAGGCACCGGAGGTCTACAAGCTCCAGGGACGGAACCAGTACCTCATGATCGTCGAGGCCCGGGGGACGAACGAGGACCGCTACTTCCGCTCGTTCACCGCCTCCAGCCTGGACGGACCGTGGACCGTCCAGGCCGGCAGCGAGAGCAACCCCTTCGCCGGCAAGGCCAACAGCGGTGCCACCTGGACCGACGACATCAGCCACGGGGACCTGATCCGCGTCAACGCCGACCAGTCCATGACCATCGACCCCTGCGACCTGCAGTTCCTCTACCAGGGCTACGACCCCGCCACACCTCAGGGCACCCCCTACCAGCGACTGCCCTACCGACCGGGCCTGCTCACCCTGCAGCGCTGACCTGCGGCCACACCCGAACACACGCTCATGACCTCACCGATCCGGCCCGCACAGCGGCTTCCGCCGTGCGGGCCAGGAAGGAACCCCCATGGTCTCCCTGCACGGACGATTACTGCGTCTCCTCGCGGCCACCGCGCTGACGCTCACCGCCTGCGTCACCGCCACCACCCACACGACCGCCGAGGCCGCGCCGGGCAGCCCGGCGCTCACCCCGCCGATGGGCTGGAACAGCTGGAACAGCTTCGGATGCGGCATCACCGAGGCCCAGGTCCGCCAGGCCGCCGACACGATGGTGTCCTCCGGCATGAAGGACGCGGGTTACCAGTACGTCGTCGTCGACGACTGCTGGTTCGACCCGCAGCGCGACGCGGCGGGCAACCTCCGGGCCAATCCGACCACGTTCCCCAGCGGCATGAAGGCCCTCGGGGACTACATCCACGGCAAGGGCCTGAAGTTCGGCATCTATCAGGCGCCCAACGAGCGCACCTGTGCGCAGGGCGTCGGCACCTACCCCGGCTCGACGGGCAGCAAGGGCCACGAGGCCCAGGACGCCGCCGCCTTCGCCGCCTGGGGCGTGGACTACCTGAAGTACGACTGGTGCTCCGGCAGCGGCACCCTGAGTGAACAGGTCGAACGGTTCACGATCATGCGTGACGCCCTGCGCGCCACCGGCCGTCCGATCGTCTACAGCATCAACCCCAACAGCTTCCACGCCCCCACCGGCGCCACCCACGACTGGGGTGAGGTCGCCGACCTGTGGCGGACGACCGAGGATCTGCTCGACATCTGGCAGAACACCAACACCAACAGCTACCCGATGGGCGTCGGCAACGTCCTGGACGTCACCGCCCCGCTCGCGGCGCAGTCGGGTCCCGGGCACTGGAACGACCCCGACATGCTGGTCGTCGGCCGCCCCGGCCTGTCCCTGACCGAGTCCCGCACCCACTTCGCCCTGTGGGCGCTGCTGGGCGCTCCGCTCATGGCCGGCAACGACATCCGCACCATGTCCGCCGACGTGAGCGCAATCCTGCGCAACCCCCGCCTGGTGGCGGTGAACCAGGACCCGCTGGGCGCGGGCGGACGCAGGGTGCGCGACGACGGCGGCACCGAGGTGTTCGCCAAGCCCCTGGCCGACGGCTCGGTCGCCGTGGGTCTGCTCAACAGGGGAGGGAGCCCCACGACCATCACCGCCACGGCCGCGCAGGTCGGCCTCGCCGGGCAGGCGTTCGCCCTCACCGACCTGTGGACCGGCGGTACGTCGAGCACCTCCGGCCGGATCTCCGCGAGCGTGCCCGCGCACGGTGTCGCCGTGTTCCGGATGGCCGGGGGAAGCCCGCTGGCCGCCACCACCGCACGTCTGCGCGGCACCGGATCAGGCCGCTGCCTGGACGTGGACCGCGCCTCCACGGCGGCCGGCACGAAGGCGCTGATCTGGGACTGCCACACCGCCGCCAACCAGCTCTGGACCACGTGGGCCGGTGGCGAGATCCGCGTCTACGGCGACAAGTGCCTGGACGCCGCCGGCCAGGGCAACACCAACGGCACGCCGGTCGTCATCTGGCCCTGCAACGGTCAAGCCAACCAGAAGTGGACCAGGCAGGCCGACGGGTCGGTGCGCAACGTCCACGCCGGTCTGTGCCTCGACGCCAACGGGGCCGGCACCGCCAACGCCACCCCCGTCGTCCTGTGGCCCTGCAACGGCCAGAACAACCAGAAGTGGACCACGCTCCCGTAACGCGAGAGAGGAAATCGCATGAGCAAGTCCTGGATGCGCCCATTGATCACGCTTGTCGCCGCCGCGCTCGGGGTGGCCGGGGTGACGGCGGCAGGGGCGGCGCCGGCCGGTGCGGCCTCCGCCGCCTCCGACACGCCTTTACGGGTCATGCCGTTGGGCGACTCGATAACCTGGGGCGTGGGAAGCAGTACGGGCAACGGCTACCGGGGCCCGCTGTGGGACAGGCTCGTGGCGGACGGCCACCCGGTGGACTTCGTGGGCACGGGGCGGGCCGGTTCGATGTCCGACCCCGACAACGAGGGCCACTCCGGATACCTCATCGAGCAGATCGCCGCGCTGGCCGACGCCTCGCTGACCCGCTACCGGCCCAACGTCGTGACGCTGCACATCGGCACCAACGACCTGAACCGCTCCCACCAGGTCTCCACCGCCACCGCCCGGCTGAAGTCCCTGGTCGACCGGATCACCGCCGCGGCCCCCGACGCCACCGTCCTCGTCGCCTCCCTGGTCGTGTCCACCAGCGGATCCGAGGAGCAGTACCGTGCCGCCTACAACCGGGCCATTCCCGGCATCGTGAGCGAGGCACAGGCCGCGGGCAAGCGGGTCGCGTACGTCGACATGAGCGGCCTGACCACGGCCGACCTGGCCGACGCCCTGCATCCCGACGACGCCGGCTACCGGAAGATGGCCGACGCCTTCCACCGCGGCGTCCGGGCCGTGGACGCCGCGGGATGGCTGAGGAACCCCGCCCCCGCCCCCGCACGCGTACAGTCCGGCATCACCGGCAAGTGCCTGGACGTCAGCGGCGCCGGCACCGCCGACGGGACCGCCGTCCAGACGTGGAGCTGCGGCGGCGGCGCCAACCAGTACTGGTCCGCCTACACCAACGGCACCCTGCGCTCCCTGGGCAAGTGCCTCGACGCCGCCGGCTGGGGCACCGCCAACGGCACCAAGGTGCAGCTCTGGGCCTGCCACGGCGGTGCCAACCAGGTCTGGCAGCCCTACAACGGCGGCTACCGCAACCCCGCCTCCGGACGCTGCCTCGACGTCCCGGGTTCCTCCACCGCCGACGGCACACAGCTCCAGCTGTGGGACTGCCACAGCGGCTCCAACCAGAAGTGGACCACCCTGACCGCCGGATGACCGCCGCTCCCGGGGATCCGAACCCCCTGTCCGGGCTCGGATCCCCGGGAGGGATTCGGCGGCGGGCACCGTCCTCCTCACACCGGGCCACGGCCGGGGTTCAGGCCGGGTACGGCAGGTCGGCCTCCGAGGTGCCGGCCGGCCGGGTGTGCAACTGCGCGTTTGGGCTGCCGATCCGCAGCTGCCAGGGGTGCGGGCTGTCGGTGGCCACGTGGAGGCGGTCGCCCGTGCGGCGCACATGGAAGCGGGCGGTCTCGCCGGGGCCGTCGTTGCGCGGGATCACGACGGTGCGCTCCGCCCCGTCGGCGAAGGCGTGGAACCGCAGCTCGACACCGTCCGCCCGGGCGGAGACCGGGCGCCGGTCGTCCGCGGCGAGCGGGAGGACGGAGTTGCATCAACGGCAGCGCGCCGAGGGTGTCGGCGACGTGGACGACGTGCGCGAGTTCCACGTCCACGGGGTCGATGACGAGACCGGCCTCCTCCTCCGCCTCGCGGACCAGGCAGGCGAGGGCGGACTCCTGCTCGCACCGGCCGGCGAGGTAGTGCCAGGTGTCGCCCGCGTGCTTCGAATCGGGGTGACGCAGCCCGAGAAGCACCCGGCCTTCCGCGTCTTCGACGTGAAGGTGGACTCCGATGCCGTTCAGCACCGTCCGGCTGCCCCCGTCCCACACGGATCCGAGGTCGGCTTCGCTGATGAACGGGATCTCGGCTCCGCCTACGATGCTGCCCTACGCGGACCTGCTGTTGCACCTGACCGAGTGGCACCAGTTCTCCGACATCGACCCCAAGCGGCTCGCTACCCGCACCGCCAGCCCCAAGGTCATCGACGCCCGCGGCACCCCTCGACGCCGATCAGTGGCGCGAAACCGGCTGGATGTTCCGGTCTCTCGGCCGTGTCCGACCAACACCCCTATCCGGGAGTGACCGGCCCTGACGGGCCGGTCCCGCGACACGGCACGGTCGACCCGAGCCCGCCGACACGGCCCGGTGATGCGTCTCCCGCTCCGCTGCGTGTCCGGCATCGCTCAACGGCGGTTCCCGCCGCCGGTGATGAGCGTCCTGTAGGGGCTGCTGGTGGCGAGCAGGTGCTCATGGCCGCCGGTGACCACTGTTCCGTGCCCGTCAAGCAGAATGACGTGGCGGGCGTCGCGCACGGCGGACAGCCTATGGCTGGCGATGATGACGCAGCGGGTGGCGGCCAGGTGTTCGACGGCTCGGGTGATGCGGTGTTCGCTGGCGCCGTCGAGCTGGGAGTTCGGCTCGTCGAGGAGCACGATCTCGCTGTCGGCAAGCAGCACGCGGGCCACGGCGAGGCGTTGGCGTTGACCCCCCGAGAGGTCCAGGGCGCGGCCGAGCGGCGTGTCGAGGGCTTGGGGGAGGGACAGGACGGTCTCGCTCAGGCCCACGGTCTCCAGGACGGCCATGAGCTCCTCGTCGCCGACCCGTCGCGTGAGGCCGAGTCGGAGGTTCTGGCGGACCGTGCCCTCCACCAGCGTGGACTGCTGGTCGAGATAGGTGGTGCGTGTGCGCAGCTCGTCCAGTGACCAGTCACTCGCGGGCCGCCCCAGGACACGGATCTCGCCCCGGTCGGGCTCGGCGAGACGGTTGATCAGGGTCAGCACCGTGGACTTCCCCGCCCCCGAAGGGCCGATGAGTGCGGTCAGGCCGATGGCGGGGACGCGGAAGCTCACGCGGTCCAGGACCGGGCTGCCCCCGGCGTGGGCGAAGGAGACGTCCTCGAATACCACCGCTGCCGCCACCCGGCGGCGCGGTCGCGCGGCGGGTGTCAGGCAGGGGGCGTCCCTCTCCGCCGGGAGGGCGAAGAGGCGTTGGAAGCGGCCCCGCGCGGCCAGACCGGCCTGCAGGTGGCCGATGCCGACGGCGGCGACGGCGACGGGGGAGGAGAGGTGCAGCAGATAGAGGAAGAAGCCGCTGAAGTCCGACAGCGACAGCTCGCCCCGCGCGATCCGCTGCCCGGCGGCCAGGGCGACGGCCAGGACCGCGGCTTGCTGGCCCAGGCTGACGACCGGACCGATGAGGCATTGGAGACGGGAAGCCGGCAGACAGGCGGCGAGGACGTCGGACGCAGCCCGTCCGAGGCTCCGTCCGGCCGCGGCCTCGTGGCGGCAGGCCTTGACGGTGACGAGTGCCGTGAGGTGGGCGGTGAGGACTTGGGCGAGACGCCCGACGGCGCGCTGCTGGGCGCCCGCGAGGTGTTTCATACGGGCTGTCATCAGGGCGACGCAGGCGCCGGCCAGACCGAAGGAGCCGGCGGCGACCAGGGTGAGGACCGGGTCGATGACCGCCATGGCGGTGAGTGTGGCCGCGGCGGCCATCACCGCCACGGGGAGGTGGACGAGACCGGTTTCGACGAGTATGCGCAGCAGCGCGGCGTCCGAGGTGACCCTGGCGGTCAGGCTGCCGGCGCCTTCCTCGCGGACCGTACGCAGGGGCAGCCGCAGCAGGTGGTCCAGGGTCCGGCGGCGCAGCCGCAGCACGGTGCGTTCGCCCACTGCGGCCAGCAGCCATCCGCACAGGGCCTGGAGCGCGGCGGAGCCCAGGACGGCGACGCTCATGCCCACGGCGGGACCGACGATCGACTCGCGCCGGGTGAGGGCGCTCGTTACGTCCATGGCCAGCCACGGTCCGGCCAGGGAGGCGGCGGCCGAGGCCAGGGACAGGGCGGCGGCCAAGGCGAGGAGCGCCCGGTTGCCGCCGAGGAGGCCCCAGCCGATACGCGGGTCGGGCGGTGTGGCGAGCGTGGGGGAGGAGGGCGCTTGAGCCCGGTGGGGGCGAGCCGTCCGGAGGAGGGTCATACCCCCGCGTCCACGGAAGGGGCTGTACCGCCCGGGCGAGGCTGGGGCTGCTCGCGTCCGAGGTCCAGGCTGAACGAGGCGGTCAGAGACCGCGGCAGGTGGCGCAGTCCCCAGGCGCAGGCACGGTACCGGCGGCTCGGGACGCTGATCAGGCGGCCTCCGGCCAGGTCGCGGAGGGCGGCGGTGACCACCTGTTCGCTGCTCAGCCACATCCACCGGGGAATGCGGCCGACCTCCAGTCCCGCCCGCCGGTGGAACGCCGTACGGACGTATCCCGGTAGCAGGGCCATGACCCGTACTCCACTGCTCCTCACCGGCGCGGAGCGGGCCACGGACTCGGTGAAGGCGAGCACCCAGGACTTGCTGGCCGGGTAGGTGCTGCCCAGCCAGGTCGGTCCGTAGGCGGCGACGGACGCGACGTTGACGACGGCTCCGGAGCCGCGGCGCATCATGGCGGGCAGGACGGTGCGGGTCGTGCGCAGCACGCAGCCGATGTTCAGCCGCAGGAGGGCCTCCTCCGCACCCAGGTCCCCGGTGGGGAAGGGCGTGGCGAGAGCGATCCCGGCGTTGTTGACCAGCAGGTCCGGAACGTCCTCGGCCAGGATGTCGGTGAGGCGGCGGCTGCCGGCGGCGGTGGCCAGGTCGGCGGCGAGGGTGGTGACCCGGCGGCCGGGGCGCCGCAGCCCCGCAGCGGCGTCCTCCAGGTCCTCTTCGGTACGGGCGACCAGCGTCAGGTCGTGACCGGTCCCGGCCAAATGCGTGGCGAAGGCGAATCCGAGTCCCGACGTGGCGCCCGTGATCACGGCTGTGGGCATGGCGGGGCCTGGTGCCGGCGACAAGGGCGGTGCCCGCTCATACCGGCTGGGGGACGTCGTCGGGAGTGAACCGGACGGCCGTGCCGTACAGGTCGAGCAGGCCCTGGAAGGGCTGGGAGGGCAGGCCTGGCTTCCACAGTTCGACGGCCATCTCGCCGTGATACAGCAGGGGCCAGCGGACGTACACGCGCGGGTCGCCCGGGTCGTTGACCGCGCGGGAGCGGCGCACGGTGTTGCGGGCGAGCTCGACGGTCAGGTCGGTGCCGCAGCCGAACCCGTAGGGGAACTCCTCGCGGTCCGGTTCCACGGTCTCGATCACCGCGTCGTCGCTGGAGGTGACGCCGACGTGGGCGTGGATGCCCGCCCTGATGAGGGGGACCTCGCGTTCCCCGTTCGGGTCGAGCACCCACGTACCCGATGGGTCCTTGGCGACACGGACGGTGGGGCAGGCCTCCATCAGGGCGCAGACCTCCCACGTCTCCACCGAGGGCTGCATCGGCAGCACACCGCTGGGTGCGAGGACGCGCAGGCGTCGACCGTCGGCCAGCCGCGGTTCCACGGCCACGACCTGCTCGCGCGTCAAGGCCCGCTTGTCGACGTCCCAGGAACCCGAAGCGCTGACCACCAGGCAGTCGAGGTCGGGGTCGTAGGCGAACAGCATGCCTTCGCTGAAGCCCCGCACCCCCATGTAGACCTCGTACATGTCGGCCAGCTGCTCGGACACGAAGTCGGACACCCGCAACGGTGGCGACAACAGGCCCAGCTCGCCCATCCGGCGCCCTGCGTCGGCCAGCCGCTCGGGGGTGCTGCCGGCCTGCCATGCCTCGGCGGTGATGGCGTCGCGGACCGTGTCGTAGTCCTCGGCGACCTGTCGGGCGCATGCCGCGGTGACCAGCCGGTCGCGCACCCGGTCGGCGATGCCGTCCATCTCGGTGGGGTGGCCGCCTTCCATCGTGCACAAGGTCACCTCGCGGACCTGGCCGGGAGCGTCACCGCGCGACACGAACAGGACCTTGGCCGCGCCCAGCCGCCCCATGGCCGTGCGGGCGGCCGCGACGACCTCCGCATGGGGCAGGGCGCTGAGCTGCTCGGGCACCTCGACCACGGCCACGACGTGGCGCGGGTTGCGGCGCAGGCCGTGGCGCTGGCGCAGCATGGCGCTCAACGGGGGGTAGGTCTCGGGGATCCTCTCCCGCAGGGGTCGGGGTCCGTCCGGGATGTGCCCGCACATGAGCATCAGGTCGACGTCGCCGTGGGAGCGGTCGAGGACGGTGTGCCCCTGGTCCTCGAACGAGGCGGTCAGACGGTCCAGGAACACCCGAAGTGCCCGCTGCCCGTCGGGAACCTCCCCGATGAGCTGCACCGTGCACGGGCGCCACCAACCGCACGCGGTGACATCGCTGCGGACGGGGGCGGCAACCGGTGAACTGCTCATGGCCTACCTTCCGGGAACGTCGTCGGGGGGTTTCGGCCGTGGCCCGCCATCGAGCCGGCCGTGGCCGGCCGACCGCTCGTGAGCACCGCCGCGACACGGATGCGATGGCTCGGAAAGCGCAGGGGGCGGGCTCTGTGGGACGGCTTTGAGACGACGGCGACCCTACCGGCGGCCGGCCGACGGGCGGGCCTCCGTGACCCTTCCGGGGAAGTCGGGCGTGGCGTGTTGACGCCACTTCACCCCCCGATGTGGTCTTTCCGCAGGTGGCAGCCGGTGGCGAGGCGCCCACATTCATCCGCGAGAGTGAAGGGATCAGGGACGACAGCGGCGTGGTCCACCGGCAGTAACCCCTCGTCACGCGTTGGCACCGGCCACAGCGTTCCCCCGAACGCAGTAACGGGCGCAAGGGCTGAGCCGCCACTCCCTAAGATCGCGGAGGTTTCGGCGGCGGGAACAGGCCGCCGAGCGGCCATCACAGGCAGCGCCGCTGCCCCACCCCCTTCGTGCACCGGGAGAACTCCGTGACCATGGCCCCCGCCGATCCCGACATGCAGGCCGTGGCGATCGTGGGCCTCTCGTGCCGTCTGCCCGGTGGCATCTGCGGCCCGGACGCCCTGTGGGAGGCGCTGCGGGACGGGCGCGACCTGGTGAGCTCGGTACCGCCCGACCGTTTCGACCCGGACCGGTTCGTCGACACCGAGCGCCGCAAGAGCAACAAGAGCTACACGGCCGCAGGCGGGTTCCTGGCGGACGTGACCGGTTTCGACACCGGCTACTTCCAGCGGATCTCGCCCCGTGAGGCGGCGCGCATGGACCCGCAGCACAGGTTGCTGCTGGAGATGGCTGTCGAGGCCCTGGACGATGCCGGCATCGACCAGGCCGCGACCGCCGGTTCCGACACCGCGGTGTTCGTCGGCATGTCGAGCCATGACTACGCCGACCTGCAGGCCTCCGGCGCGGACGCCCCCAACGCCTACACGATGGCAGGTCTGGCGGCGACCAACGCCGCCAACCGTGTCTCCCACCTCCTCGACTGGCACGGTCCCAGCATGACGGTGGACACTGCCTGCTCCTCGGCGCTGACCGCCCTGCACCAGGCGTGCGAGACCCTCCGGACCGGCCGGTCCCGGATGGCGCTCGCGGGCGGAGTGAGCGTCCTGCTCAGCCCCTTCGGCTTCGCCGGGTTCTCCGCCGCCTCCATGCTGTCGCCGACCGGGCGCTGCCGCGTCTTCTCGGCCGAGGCCGACGGATACGTGCGCGCGGAGGGAGGCGGCGTGGTGGCGCTCAAGGTCCTGGCCGACGCCCTCGCCGACGGCGACCGCATCCACGGAGTGATCCTCGCCAGCGGCGTCAACAGCGACGGCAGCACCACCGGACTGGCCCTGCCCAGCGCCCAGGCTCAGGCGTCACTGCTGGAGCAGGTCTACGCCCAGGCCGGCGTGACGGCCGACGACCTCGCCTACCTGGAGGCCCACGGCACAGGCACCCCGGTGGGCGACCCGATCGAGTGCGACGCCATCGGGCGCGCCCTGGGCAGCCGCCGCACCACCGGGCCACTGCCCATCGGATCGGTCAAGAGCAGCACCGGTCACCTGGAGGCCGCCTCCGGCATGGCGGGGTTGCTCAAGGCCTTGCTCGTCCTGCGCCACCGTCACATCCCGCCGACGCTGCACGCGGAGCCGCTGAGTCCCCACATCGACTTCGACGGCTGGGGACTCGACCCCTGCACCGAAGCCAGGCCCCTGGACCGGGAGCGGCCGGTGGTCGGCGTCAACTCCTTCGGCTTCGGCGGCTCCAACGCGCACGTGGTCCTCGCCGCCGCACCGGCGACCCCTGTCACCGGCCCGCCCTCGCGTCACCACGGCACGCTGCCGGTGGTGGTCTCCGCCCGTACCCCCGAGGCGTTGGAGGCCGCGGCCGCCGACATGGCCGAGCGGTTGCGAGGGGAGGACCCGGAGGGTTTCTACGACGCCGCGTGGACCGCCGCCCGCCGTCGGACCCTCCATCCGCACCGGGCCGTCGTCCTCACCCCCGGTGCGCACCCGGCAGCCGAGGCGCTCGCGGCCGTTGCCGAGGGCGCGCTCCCGCTGCCCGCCGCCACCGCCACCGGTCAGGCGGTGACCGACGGCCGGGTGGTGTTCGCGTTCGCCGGCAACGGCTCGCAGTGGGCCGGCATGGGCGCGGACCTGCTGCGTGAGGAGCCGGTGTTCCGCGATGCCCTCACCCGGGTCGACGACGCCCTCGCCCCCCATCTGGGCTGGTCGGTGCGTGACGAGATGATCACGGCCGACCCCGGACGCGTCCAGGCCACCGAGGTCGCCCAGCCGCTGCTCTTCGCCTTCCAGATCGGCCTGGTGGAACTGCTGCGCGCCCGCGGCATCCGCCCGGCCGCCGTCCTCGGCCACAGCGTCGGCGAGATCGCCGCCGCCCACGTCGCCGGCGCCCTCGACCTGCCCGCCGCCGCGCGCGTGGTCGCCGAACGCAGCCGCGCCCAGGCCACCACCCGCGGCCGGGGGCGCATGGCCGCGATCGGCCTGTCCGCGGAGGAAGCGGCCAAGGAACTCGCCCCCTACGCCGGCACCCTGGAGATCGCCGCCGTCAACGGCGATCAGGACGTCACCGTCTGCGGCCCCGAGGCGGCCCTCCGCGCGCTGGGCCGTGACCTGGAGCTGCGCGCGGTGTTCTTCCGCATGCTGGATCTGGACTACGCCTTCCACAGCCGCGCCATGGAGCCCATCCAGGACGAGCTGATCTCCTCCCTGGAAGGGCTGCGCCCCACCGCCACCGGCATCCCGTTCGTCTCGACGGTGACCGGCACCATCTGCCCGGGCGAGGACCTCGGAGCACGCTACTGGTGGCGTAACGTCCGGGAACCCGTGCTGTTCGGGCCGGCGCTGCGCACGCTGCTCGACGACGGCTACGACACCTTCGTCGACATCGGTCCCCATCCCGTCCTGCGGCCCTACCTCCGCAAGGCCACTAAGGACCTGGAACGGCCGGCACTGACCGCGGTCACCTGCGCCCGCGCGGTGCCCGGACCCACCGCCGTCGACACCGCGGCCGCCCAACTGCTGGCCGCCGGCGCCCGCGCCGACTGGAACGCCTTCTTCCCCCGGCCGGGCCGGACCGTGGGCCTGCCCGCCTACCCCTGGCAGCGCGAACGGCACTGGCGCGGCGACCCCCAGTGGTGGCTGCGCGTCGCCGGCGAGACCACCCCCGTCCAGCACCCGCTGCTGGGAGCGCGCGTCCCCGTCCAACACGCCGCCTGGTCCAATCCGGTGGAGCCCATCCGACTTCCCTGGCTGACCGACCACCAGGTCGCCGGCGCCGTGGTCATGCCCGCAGCGGCCTACCTGGAGATGGCGCTCGCAGCCGGCCGGCTCGTCCACGACGCCCCCGTCGAGGTGAACCACCTCCTCATCACCCGCGCCCTCGACATCCCCTGGGACGACGACACCGCCGACGTCCGCGTGCAGGTCTCGTACCACGAACCCGACCAGGCCCTGGAGGTCGCCGCCCGCACGGGCGACGACCTGCCCTGGCAGCCGTACGCCCGCGCCCGGGTCCGGCGCCTGCTGGCCACCGCCCCGGCGTCCGTCGACCCCGCCGCCCTGCGCGCGTCCATGCACACCCGGCTGGACGCCGCCGAGCACTACGCCCGCGCCCGCCGCGCCGGTCTCGCCTACGGTCCCGCCTTCAAGGTCCTCACCGACCTCCACCTGGGGGACGGGGAGGTCCTCGCCTCCTACACCCTGACCGAACCCGCCGACGGCTACCACGTGCACCCCGCGCTGCTCGACGGCGCCCTGCAGGCAGGCGGCTGCCTGACCACCGTCGACGGCGAGTACCTGCCGTTCCTCCCGGTCGCCGCCGAAGCGCTGCGCCTGTGGCACACCCCGCCGCAGACCGGGCTGATCCACGTACGCCTGCGCGAGAGCAGCCCGCAGGAACTGTGCTGGGACATCACCCTGTCCGACACCGAGGGCGAGGTCTGCCTCGAACTCACCGGCTGCAGACTGCGCCGCATGGGCAACACCCCCACCGAACCCGTGCAGCACCTCGTCAACGTGCTGCGCGCCGCCCCCAGCGCCACCGACCCGGCAGGGCCGGCGCCCCTGCCCTCACCGACCGCCCTCGCCCAGGCGTGCCTGCCCCACCGCGACCGGCTGGAGGACGTCTGGCGCGCAGAGGGCCACGGGACCGGACTGCAACGCCTCCGCGAGTGCTGCGCCCGTCTCATCGTCGATGCGTTCGCTCGGCTCCTGCCGCCCGGACAGACGGAGTTCGACACAGGCGACCTGGTGGCGGGCGGCATGCGGCCCCAGCACGCCCGGCTGGCCGAACTGCTCGCCCATGCCACCCGCGGCCTGATCCGTCGGACCCGACCGCCCGAGGGCGACCGGCCCGCCCGCTGGCACCTCCCCGACACGGACGGCCCCCCGCCCCTGGAGCCGTTCCAGCAGCTCGTGAGGGACTTCCCCCGCCAAGCCGTCGAGATCTCCCTGTTCGGCCGGTGCTGCCTGCACCTGGCCGACGTCCTGCGCGGCGAGCGCGATCCGCTGACCCTGCTCTTCGACGAACCCGATCGCCACCTGATCGAGTACTTCTACAGCGACGCCGCGCAGCCCCGCTTCCACAACCGGTTGCTGCGTGCCCTGGTGCGGGAGCAGGTCCGCACCTGGCCGGCCGACCGGCCGCTGCGGATCCTGGAAGTCGGCGCCGGTACCGGCAGCAGTACCGCCCTGCTGCTGCCCCATCTCCCGGCCGAACGCACCACCTACACCTTCACCGACCTGTCCGCCGGCTTCTTCCCCTCCGCCAAGGCCCGCTTCGCCGAGTTCGACTTCGTCGACTACCGGACCCTCGACCTGAACCAGGACCCCGCCGAGCAGGGCTTCACCGAGGCGTCCTTCGACGTGGTGATCGCCACCAACGTCCTGCACGCCACCCGCGACCTGCGCACGACGATCGCCCGCATCACCCACCTGCTCGCCGACGGCGGGCACCTCCTCGCCCACGAGACCCACGAACCCGGCCTGCTGGCGCCCTGCTTCGGGACGCTCGACGGTTTCTGGGACTTCACCGACACCGCACTCCGGCAGGGCTCCCCGCTGCTCCCCGCTGAGGTCTGGGCCCCGCTGCTGCGGGAGTGCGGCTTCGACGAGGTCGCCCAGCTCGGGCACGAACTACCCCTGCCCGATCTGGAGTACTCCGTGCTCTGCGCCCGCCGCACCGACCGGGCCACCACCACCGCACCCGCTCCTACGGGGCCGCACGACGACCAGGACACCCGGTGGCTGATCGCCGGTGAAAGCCCTGACAGCGACCTGACCCGCGTCCTCGCCGACACCCTCACCGGCACGGGCGCGGACGTCCACCTCACCGATCTGGACGAGGCCCCCCTCCACTGGGACCGGCTCGCGGGCGACCAGCAGCCACCGAAGACCGTCCTGGTCTTCGACGCCGGCGATCCCCACACCGGACCCTCCGAGGCGACCGAGCAGGCCGTCACCCGTCTCGGCCTCCTACGGGCCCTCGCCGGGACCGCCTCGCACCTGCCGGCCGGAACCACCGTCGACCTGTGGATCGTCACGCGTCCCAGCGGCATCCACGCCGCCCCCGAGCAACCCCGAGTCCCGCAGGACGCGGCGCTGTGGGGCGCGACGCGCTCCCTCGCCAACGAGATCCCCCACCTGGCCGTCCGCCGCATCTCCCTCGACGCCGGACCGCGGCCCGCGGACGACGCCCGGCGCCTGGCGGCCGAACTGCTCCGACCCACCGGTGAGGACGAGGTCGTCCTCACCCGTGGCGGACGCTTCGTCCCCCGTACCGTCGCCCTGCGGACCGCCACCGACACGCACGACGCCCCGGCCCCCGGGCCCTTCACCCTGAGCCTGCACGACGCCGGGCTGCATCCCCGGCTCACCTGGGTGGCCGACCGCCCGCAGCGACCCGCCGACGACGAGGTCACCATCGCCGTCGAAGCGGCGGCGCTCAACTACCGCGACGTCATGCTGGCCGTGGGCCTCCTGCCGCCGGGAGCGGAGACACCGCTGCCGGACGGGCCCGCCCTCGGCCTCGAATGCGCCGGCACCGTCACCGCCGTCGGCAGGACCGTCGCCCACGTCGCACCGGGCGACCGCGTCTACGCGCTCGCACCCCGCAGCATCAGCTCGCACGTGACCGTCAACGCCCGCCTCGTCGGCCCCGTACCCGACGGGATGTCGTTCACCGAAGCCGCCACCCTGCCCGTCGTGTACTTCACCGTCCACCACGCCCTGGAACGCCTCGCCCACCTGCAGCCGGGCGAGACCGTCCTCGTCCACGGCGCCGCCGGGGGCATCGGCCTGGCCGCCCTCCAGTTCGCCCGGGCACGCGGTGCCACCGTCATCGCCACCGCCGGGACGCCCGCCAAGCGCGACCTGCTGCACATGCTCGGCGTACCTCACGTCTTCGACTCCCGCACCCTGGACTTCGCCGAGCACGTCCGCGACCTCACCGGCGGCCGGGGCGTCGACGTCGTCCTCAACTCCCTCGCCGGCGAGGCCATCAGCCGCAGCCTGGAGCTGCTGCGGCCCGGCGGGCGCTTCGTGGAACTGGGCAAGCGCGACATCTACGCCTCGACCCCCTTGGCCCTGCGCCCCTTCGGCAACAACATCGCCTTCTTCGGCGTCGACGCCCACCAGCTCATCTCCGGCCGCATGCCCCAGGCCGGCACCTGCTTCGACGAGATGGCGCAACGGATCACGGACGGCACCTACCGGCCACTGCTGCACCTGGCCTACCCGGCAGCCCGGATCGGTGAGGCCCTGCGCGCCCTGCAACGCTCCCGCCACCTCGGCAAGGTCGTCATCACCTTCGAGGAGCCACCGCCCCTCGACAGGTCCCACCCACCCCTGCGACTGTCCCCGGACGCCACCTACCTGATCACCGGCGGGCTCAGCGGCCTCGGAGCCGCCCTCGCACACCGCCTCGTCGACCGCGGCGCCCGCCACCTCGCTCTCCTGGGCCGCAGGGGCGCCGACACCCCCGGCGCCGAGGACCTCGTCCAGGCCCTGGCGGAGCGCGGCGCCCAGGCGACCGCCCACACGGCCGACATCACACGCGAAGCCGACCTGCGCCGGGTACTGGACGCCGTCGACGCCTCCCCCCACCCGCTGCGCGGCGTGCTCCACGCCGCGATGGTCCTGGACGACGCGCCGCTCGCCGATCTGACCGACGAGCGCCTCCGCACCGCCCTGGCACCCAAGATGCTCGGTGCCGCACACCTGGACGCCCTCACCCGCGACCGCGACCTCCACCTCTTCGCCGCCTGCTCGTCCGTGACCACCTGGTTCGGCAACGCCTACCAGGCCAACTACACCGCCGCCAACGGCTACCTCGAGGCGCTCACCCGCAACCGGCGCGGCACGGGGCTGCCCGGGACGACCGTCGCCTGGGGGGCCATCAGTGACACCGGCTACGCCGCCCGCCACGGCATCACCGACATGCTCGCCCGACTCGGCCTGGACAACCTCACGCCCCGCGAAGCCTGCACCGCCCTTGAGGACGCAATCGCCCGGGACACCGACGTCAGCGCCGCCGCCCGCATCGACTGGGCCCGCATCCGCAGCATGATGCCGGCCGTGCAGACGCCCCGCTTGGCCGGCCTCATCCCCGCCCACACGCCCCGGGACGACGGCCCCGACCACCTGCGCCACCGTCTCGCCGCCGCCACCCCCGACGAGGCCCTCACCCTGGCCGCCGATGCCATCACCCAGGTCCTCGCCGACATCCTGCAGACCGACCCGGCCCGCCTCGACCGCGACCGCCGGCTCGACCAACTCGGCCTGGACTCCCTCATGGCCGTCGAGGCCGTCGTCGCCGCCCGCCGCCGACTGGGCTGCGAACTGCCGACGCTGGAGTTCCTCAACGCCCAGGGCATCACCGACCTCGCCAGGCGCGCCCTGATCCGGCTCGGTTACCAACCCCCGGTGTGATCCCGCCCGGCAACTGATCCCGTCGACGCGTCCATCCCCCCCGCAGGAGCCACTCGTGAGGTGCGAGCAGTCCCAACACCCAGACCGCTCGTACCCCCCGGGCCCCCTGGCCGCGCTCGCCCGTTGGGCCGTACGCCGCAACCGGCTGGTCCTGGCGGCCGCCGCCCTGTTCGTCGCCGTGGCAGGCTTCCTCTCCAGCGGAGTCTCGGCGCACCTC
The DNA here is from genome assembly GCF_043077165.1 of Streptomyces kanasensis. Classification (NCBI taxonomy): domain Bacteria; kingdom Bacillati; phylum Actinomycetota; class Actinomycetes; order Kitasatosporales; family Streptomycetaceae; genus Streptomyces; species Streptomyces kanasensis. The sequence goes on along the minus strand of NZ_JBIBSF010000013.1, from coordinate 112,504 downwards.
GGGGCCGGTGGCTGGATCGCGGAGGACACCCCGTCCGCCCGTGTACGCGGCATGCTCGGCCAGGCACCCCACGGCGGCATGCCGCCCCTCCTGCTCCTCGCCCGTACCGCCGGCTCCGTCGACGACGCATCGGCGCGCGCCGCCGGAGTCCGGCTCGTCGAGGACCTGCGGCACGAAGCGGGCGTCACCGGCGTCGACTCGTACTGGACGGGGCCGGTCGACCCCGCGACCGAGGACCTGCCGTCCCCGCCCCCCGATCCGCTGCTGCGTTCCACCGACGGCCGCACGGCCCTCGTCGCCCTGTGGTTCGAGGAAGGCGGACAGACCCGGCTCGACGTCACGGAACGGGTACTCACCCGGGCCGCCGAGCACGACGGCCCCCTGGAGACCCAGGCAGCGGGCCAGGCCGCCTTCACCCGAGCGCTGCAGTTCCACAGCGAGCAGGACCTGCTGCGCACGGAGCTGCTGGCCATGCCGGCCACCCTCGTCCTGCTCATCCTGGTGTTCGGCAGCATCCCGGCGGCACTTCTGCCGCTGGCCGTCGGCGCCGTGGCGGTGACCGGCACCACCGCGATCCTGCGCGCCATCGCCACCGTCACACCCGTGTCCGCCTTCGCCCTCAGCCTCACCACGGCCGTCGGCCTCGCCCTGGCCGTCGACTACAGCCTGTTCGTCGTCGCCCGGTACCGCGAGGAAAGGGCCTCCGGCCTCCCACACGACCAAGCCGTCGTCCACGCCCTCCGCACAGCCGGCCGGACCGTCGCCGTCTCGGCAGCCGTCGTCGCCGCCTCCCTGCTGGGACTCCTCCTCTTCCCGCTCACCCTCATGCGCTCCCTGGCCATCGCCGGGATCAGCGTCGTCCTGCTGGCGGCGGTCGCGTCCCTGCTCGTCATCCCCGCCGCCCTCGCCCGCTTCGGCGAGCGCGTGGCGAACCGCGACATCCTCGCCCGCCGGCGCCGCGCCGCCCGAAACGCAGCCCGATGGCACGCACTGGCCACCGCCGTCATGCGCCGCCCCCTCGCTGTCTTCACCCTCACCAGCGGACTGCTGCTCCTGCTCGCGCTGCCCTTCCGGGACGTCGCCTTCAGTCTCAGCGACGAACGGGCCCTCCCCCCTCACTCCCCGGTGGTCAGGGCAGTGCAGGACCTGCGCACCGACTTCCCACAGGTGGGAACGGAAGTGGACGTCGTCCTACCCGACTGGCACCCGACGGGCCGCGACGGCGCCGCCCGCCTCGACGCCTACGCCCGTCGTCTCAGCAGCCTCCCAGGGGTGCAGGGTCTGCGCACCGCCACGGGCACCTATCTGGACGGGAAACCTCTCGGCCCGCTCTGCACGCCCTCCGCCGCGCCGGCGCCCAAGAGCCCGTGCACAGGACTGCGGCAGTTCACCCTGTCGAGCGGCACGTGGCTGGCCATCAGCTCCCAACCGCGGCCCTACAGCCCCCAGGGCATCGATCTGCTGCGGAGCATCCGCACGCAGCCGGCCCCCGCGCCCGCCATCACCGGCGGAGTCACCGCCGAGTTCCTCGACACCCGCACGGTGGTCCTCCAACGGCTGCCCGGCGCGCTCACCGCCGTGGTCCTCGGGACACTGGCCCTGTTGCTGGTCTTCACCCGCAGCCTGTTCCTGCCCGTGAAGGCCCTCCTCGTCAACGCCCTCAGCCTGACGGCGGCTTTCGGCGCCATGGTCTACATCTTCCAGCAAGGGCATTTGCGCTGGCTGGTCGGCGACTTCACCACAACCGGCACCACTGACCTCATGCTGCCGCTGATCGCCTTCTTCCTCGCCTTCGGTCTGTCGATGGACTACGAGATCCTGCTCCTCGCCCGCATCTCGGAGGCGTACCACCGCACCCGCGACACGACCCGCGCGACCGCGGAGGGGCTCCAGGCTGCCGCGCCCCTCTTCACCGCTTCCGCCGCGGTGGTCCTCGTCGTCCTCCTGGCGCTCGCGGCCACGGAGGTGACCATGGTGAAGGTCATCGCCGTCACCGTCGCCTCGTCCGTCCTCCTGGACGCCGCGGTGATCCGCCCGCTCCTCGTACCGGCCGTGATGAAGCTGGCCGGCGCAGCGAACTGGTGGCTCCCCGCTCCCCTGCGACGTCGCCTGCCATACCATCCGGACCTGCCGCCGCCCCGGCTCCCCACCGCCTCGGTGACCGCGGCCGACACCTCCGCGTAGGTCTGGTAACCGGCGGATGTCGACGAACCGTGAGCTGCTCCGCGGTGTCGGGGAAGGGCGTGCCGCCCGGTACGGGCCGCCTGCTGATCGCGGGGGGCTGTGCCGAATCGGTGGCCTGCCGCGCCGACTGGGGATCGGTCACGGGCCTCGAACCCTGCGATGGGGAACCGACCACCTCCCGACCACGGAATCGGGACCGGAAACCACGCTGGCACTCCTTCCGCCCGTTCGAGGAGCAGCGCGCCGCCGTCCTTCGATCACCGGATCACCACATACGACCCCGCCGACCGCGACGAGCACGGCCACTACACCGGCACTGACGTCTCGGTCAGCGACCATGGACCGGTCGAGGCGGCGTACCTGGCGGCGATCGCCTCCTTCGCCGAGGCCTCGGACATCGACCGGCTGGAGATCCGCGAGCCCGCGGTCACCGGCTTCGTCAACTTCGGCGTGGAGCCGCCAGTTGGTGGGCACGGCCTCGGCGGGCTCTTCCCGCCCGACCTGACCGGTTACCACGATGGCGCCGAGGTTTCCCTGACGGTCGCCCTGGAACTGGTCCGGGGCTGCTCCGCGACCAGGGTGCCTGGCGCCGGCTGGAAGCAGGGGACGAGTTCACCGTGCACATCGGGTGGGACCAGTATGTGTACGTGGGCAGCGACCGGCTGGCTTGATCAAGCAGTTGTGGGTCCTGGCACAGAACTTGGGGAGCCGTCGCGGAGGGTGATGGCGCGCTGTTCGATTGAGAGAGTCCAAACCCCGGTTGCTCCACCTGAAGGCTCACCTCATACCCTCCGCACATGACTGATGATCCGTTCCCGTGCCGCTGTAACCGCATGATCGGCCAGCTCTACCACTGCCTCCAACAGAGGCACTGGCCTTCCCAGCTCCACCCGACGAGGTGGGCACAACGGCCGCATATCTAGAGGCCGCATCTCACCTGCAGCGATCAGGAGCATGCCTAGCGGGGCAGGCGGCCCAACACTGCACGGAACCTCTCCCACCCTGACGCGACGCTCGCGTCCCACAGGTGAGCCCACGCGCCTTCGGGAAGCTGGTGACGGTGCTGCGATGCGCGGGTGCGGACTCGGTCCGCAAGGGCCGACCATGGGGTCTTCCGCTGGGGGACCGGGCTCCGTTGTCGCGGCGTATTGGGGCACGAATGCGGATCCGGTCCGTGGACGACAGTGGGCCGACCACCGCCGGACCCTGGAAGCCATCGCGTGGAAGTACCGCACCTGCTTACCCTGTGTCGGCGTACACGTGAATGTACTCAGTTGAGTACACAGGAACCCGCCCGGCACCGGACCCTCACGCGATCCGCCTCGGAGGTAATCCCGCTTTGGCACGCCAGTGGTCGGCGTCGTGGGGATCAGCCAGCCAGCCGGTCAGGCGTTCAGCGCCGGCACGGAATGCATCAGGCAACGAAGTCTCCTCGCCGACCACGATCCTCAGGGCGTCGACGGCATGGGTGGCGTGGTCGGTCTCGCACCAGCAGGCCACATTCACCGCCGCATCGACCGCGAGCTGTCCCAGGTGGGTCCACACCACCTGAAGCAGGAACTCCGGCTGGTCGCCTCCCTCAGCGTGCTCGATGACATTCAGCCCAAGCACGATCGGCGTCCCCAGCTGTGAGCCGGGGAAGGCGGCATGCTGCAGGGCCCACTCCCACTCCGCAGTGGTTCTACCTGCACGAGCCGTGTCAACCGTGCGGGCCTCCTGAATCAAGCAGTCCACATCCGCAGGCGTCAGGAGAGTAAAGAGTGCGGTCAAAGGGACGTCGTCGAAGGCACCTCGCATCATGGGGTGATCATCTCTGTCTCCGGCTCGTACCACGAGCCCTTCCCAGCTCTCCCGAAAAGATGGCGCACGGCTTGGTGGCTGACCGGCGGGGCAGCGTTCACCCGTATCTGGTTTGGGTACTTCGACCCGACGAGTACGCCGACATCCTGGCGCGATCTGCCAGAAGAGCTCGGACCTTGGCCGCCCTCGCTCAGCGCAGACGGCCTGTGCGATCGAGTGTTGCGGGGTCTGCTTAGATCCAGCTGTGGACATATCCGCTGAGGGACGGTCGCTCGATCCGGTCTGGCTTGAGATCAACAACAACGTGTGTGGTGGCCTGGTAGGAGGCCCGAGTCCATCGTTGGTGGCCGAGCGGTTCATCAGGGCCGGCTGGAGTTCCACATCAGGCTCGTCGTGGGAGTCGTATGAGGTCGAGACCAGCTGGTGTCGCATCGAGGTCGACCCGACCGAAGAGGGCACGCTCCTGAACGGAGTTGTCGATCCCCAACGGTTCGAGGATCTGGCAGCGCTGCTGACCCGGTTCGGTCTGCTGTTCAGTCTTGAGCTCTATGACGATGACGGGGAACTGCTGCAGGAGATCGAAGCTGGAACCCCGTCAGCGCCTCGTGACGCAGCTGCTGGATCTTTCAGCCGACTGCTTGCTCCGCTTGAGCTTTGGTCGCGGCGAGGCGGTGGGACTCGGTTCCGGTTTGGATGATGTTGCCGCCGAAGGTGAGCCGGTCGGCGATGGCCGGGCCTCCGAACGATTCGACCGAACCGATGTTCCCATTCGCGGAGGGCCGTGGAGAACCGTAGCCCGGAGGCCGCGCCCTGGACGACCCGCAATCCGGGGAGCCCCGCACACCCGGGGTGGGCGTCGCGTGCCGCTTCCACTACTCCGGCGACACGCCCTGACTGTCGGCACCGCGGCGCTCGGTCAACTGGGCGGCGGTGTTCTCGATCCACAGCAGCGTCCACTCGACACCGGAGCGCCACCCGGGCTCCGCACCGCCGTACCGGCCTTCGGCGTCGGCACGGATGCTGGCGACGAGGGCACGCAAGTCCCTCTGCAGGTGCCTGCCGCTTGGCCGATTCCATGACCTGGATCATGTCGTCGGTGATGTCACCGGGGCGGAGTGCGCTCATCGCCCCACCATCGACTACCGCCCCCGCCGATGGCCATACCGTGCGGTCGACAACATGAAGACCCTCCCGGCAAAGCCCTGGTCAGCGGGTGATCCCCCGTGGCAGGCTCGTGACCTTCCAGGCGAGGGGAGTATGCCGATGGAGGGCTTCGCGCGGACGGAAGGCGAACCGTGCCCGGACTGCAAGGCCGGCCCCGGGCCGGAGAACGCCTGCGTCGGGATGGGCCTGCCATCCAGATGTGGCACACCCCGGACTGCCCGCAGTGGACCATCATGCAGGTCGGCCTCGAGGCCGGCTCCCGACGTATCGAGGAACAGGATGCGTGGGCTAAGGGCGTCTTCCCGGCCGCGCGAGAACGCCTGAAGCAGGCTGCTGCCGCGCTGCCGCCGGACACGCCTACTCAGCCGTTCGTCGACGCGCTCACCGAACTCGTCCAGGCCCAGGCCGACACCACCGGCTTCGTCGTCCTGCACCGGTGGGCGGAGATCCTGGAGCGGCACTTCCCGCCGCAGCTGCCGGACCCCGAGCACACCACCGAGTAACCGGCCGCGCCCACGGCCGCGACCGTCCCGGCCCCGCGGGGGCGAGCGCGGCGATAGCGTCCTGCCTCGTGCCACCACCGACACATCGCAGCCCCGGCACTGGGCGTCGCGGTCGTCGCCGCGATCACCGCCATCGGCTCCTGGAGGGCGGCACGCAATTCCAACGAGGCCGCGCAGATCCTGTCCCGGAGCGCTCCACGGAGGCCCGCGCCCGGGTACACCTCGGACCGTGACCCCCACCCGGCTCTCTTGCTCCTCCAAACCTGAGGCAGCGGTGCCCCGGGAGAGCGGACGGTCTCCCGCCCAGCGCGGCAGCAAGGGCCTGGAGCTGGGCGCCGGAGATGGACGAGGCCGCCAGACACCTCACGCCGCCGGCCTCCCAGCAGACGTGGCACAAGCCGTCGCGTACGGACGAATGTCCCCAGCTCTGGCCTCGGGTAACGGCAGCACGGCAGAGCATCTTGGTTGAGGTCGTTCCCCCGACGTCACTTCGACGGCCACGCGGCTGAGCCGGAGGAGTCCAGCTGGAAGAGCAGGCGCCCGCCTCTTTCACCGCAGTGGCTCGGCGGTGGCCGCGGCGAACGCGCCGGTCAACGCTGCGTCAGCGCGACGCGGCCGTCGGGCAGCCGCACGGCCAGGTGCCGCGGGCGGGCGGCGGCACCGGTGTGGCCGGCTGCCGGCACGTCGACCGTCTCGGCGTGCCGGATCTTCTGCCTTAGAGGTTGTCTCACGTGGCAAGTTCTGCGAGCTTCTTGCGGCAGCTCAGGACAGTGGCCATGGCCAGGCTTCGGCTCTTCCGGTCGTTGCGGTCCACGTACGGGATCTTGAGGCCGCGAGTAGTCCATGGCAGGCTCATGCCGCATGATCGATGAATTCGCCAAGGACACCCTGCACGGGAGACTGCGGCGGGACCGCAAGGCGCTGCTCTGGAAGCTCGACGGCTTGTCCGAATACGACGCCCGCCGACCATTGACAGCGACCGGGACCAACCTCCTCGGCCTGGTCAAACACGTGGCCAGCGTCGAGGCCAGGTACTTCGGCGAGGTCTTCGACCGCCCTTCCCCGGAACCGCTGCCTCGGTGGCAGGACCATGACGGCAGCGATCTGTGGGCGACTGCGGACGAGACCCGCGATCAGATTATCGAGTCCTACCGGCGCACGTGGGAACACTCAGACGCGACGATCAACGAGCTTCCCCTCGACGCCCCCGGCCACGTGCCGTGGTGGTCGGAGCCTTATCTCAACACGAACCTGTTCGCCATCCTGGTCCACGTCCTCGGCGAGACAAACCGGCATGCCGGGCACGCCGACATCCTGCGCGAAGACGTCGATGGCCGAACCGGGATGCGGCCCGAACACGAGATGCAGATCGATGAGGAAGGCCGCGACGCCCACTGCGCGAAGATCGAGCAGGCCGCCAGATCGGCCGCATCGGTCAAGGCATAGAAGGCTGTGCCACGTGACTTGATGTTCGAGCGGCATGATGCCGACCGTGGGTGCTGATCTGTCGGAGCGTCTGGTTCCTGATGAGCTTTGGGAGCTGGTCGCCCCGTCACTGCCGACGTTCGCGGCTCGACGGCAAGGTGGCGGGACCGCTCCGCGTGACGAGCGGGCCGTGTTCACCGCAGTGGTGTACGTGCTGACCAGCGGCTGTGCCTGGCGTCATCTGCCGCCGACGTTCGGCACATCCTCCGCCACCGCGCATCGCCGCTTCACGGTATGGACCGGGGTCGGCCTGTGGCGTCGGCTGCATCGGGCGGTGCTGGACGAACTCGGAGCCCGGGGCGAGGTGGACTGGACCTCGGCGATCGTCGACGCGGCCTCCGTTCGCGCCAAAAGGGTGGCTGTCTGACGGGGCCGAACCCGGTCGATCGCGGCAAGAAGGGTAGCAAGCTGCACGTGCTGTCCGATGCCCAGGGAGTCCCGCTCGCCGTCGCCCAAACTGTCGAGCAGTATGGTGAAGGGCACGTGATCTCGGTATGGAATGAGGAAGACGCCAGTCGCCTTAGGTAGTCGTCTCGACTGTCATGCGCTTGCGACAGGCACAGCGGACCTCGTTCTGGGCCTGGTGACAGTCCTTCCTCCGCCGCTTCGAAGCGCCTCCGCCGAGCCCTTCGCGCCGACTGGGCCAAGACCTTCACCCCCCTTGCTCTGCGTGGCCATCGTCGACCGCCTCACGGCACCGACTCCTACCGCCCGCCTCGACGGGTGCGCCGGTTTCCCGCTGATGTGTCGGGCGCCGGACGAAGTGGTGTTCTCCGGCTGAGTGTCCGCCAGTTCGCCCTGCGGGAACTCGCGGTGCACCGCCGCACCTGCGTCGAGTGGATATCCGGCCTGCCTCGTCTACGCGGTCAACGGACCGAATCCGGTCCGCAGGAGGCGAGGTAGTTCCACTGGCCGTCCAGCTCCTGGGCAAGTTCGGCAGCGCGTATTTGACGGTGGCGGCAACCGGTGGCCCGGTCGTGAAGTCGGCGACCGGCCGCGGAGGAGGATCAGGAAGTGGCCCTGGGTGCAGCCGCCGCTGCGGACGCGATCGCTAGCGTCGGCCAACTCGCGGACGATCTGTGCCGGGGTGCCGTCGTGGACGATCTGGCAGAACGGGCAGTCGGGCCGCGGGTGCTTGCGGGGCACCGGCGGCCGGTCGATGTGGTGGAGGGCAACGGCGACACGGGCGCCAGCCTTCTGCATACGTCGGCCGACCGCTTCGGCGATGACGGGGGCGCCTGTCCGGACTAAGGAGTGAACCGCGGACTGGCGTGATCGCCGCCGTTCGACGTCCGCGGTGGCTGTGGCCTGCCCTGGACGGATAGGGCCTCGGGCAGTCAGAGGAACTATTCGATTGCGGACGTAGCCGATGCCTTGGCACGGTTCAGGGCACCTGCGCGTCTGAATCCTGATCTGAGGAGGCACCCTCGTGTCTGTCGTTCCGGAACGTCGTTTGGCTCTCCTCGGTGGCGGCTTCTCCACCGACGACGATGGGCTGCTGGATGACTGGGTGCTCGATCAGGTGCCCGTGCCTCGCCCCAGGGTGTGCTTCCTCCCGACAGCCAGTGGCGACGCCCTCGCCTACATCGAGCAGTTCTTCGGGGCGTACCAGTCACGTTCCTGCGAGCCCAGCGTCTTGCATCTCTTTCGGCGGGAACTCGATGCCGATGCCCTGCGCACGTTCCTGCTCTCCCAAGACGTCGTCTATGTAGCTGGGGGCAACACCGCGAACATGCTGGCGGTCTGGCGCGCGCACGGCGTGGACCGTCTACTTCGCGAGGCCTTCGACCGCGGCACCTTGCTGTGCGGCATCAGCGCCGGTGCCAACTGCTGGGCCGAGGGCTCGCACACCGACTCTTTCGGGCCGCTGACTCACCTCTCGGACGGGCTGGGCCTGCTGCCCGGCTCGGTCTGCCCGCACTACGACAGCGAGCCCGGCCGGCGATCGTCCTATCAGGCAGCCGTGGCAAACCGCGCGCTCCCGGCCGGCTGGGCAGTAGAAGACGGTGTCGGCGCCCTCTTCACGGACGGTCTGCTGACGGACTCTGTGACGCGTACGCCTCAAGCCTGTTTGTATCGGGTAGAGCCCGGCAGGCATGGCGGAGTCGACGAGCAGGCCATGCAATGTCGCCTGCTCGTCGCAGCGAGTGATTGTCAATAGTTGTGGATCAGCGGATCAGAACGCTTCATGGGCCAGCGCTTCGAGCCCTTCGATGGAGGTCAGGGTGCCGTTGAGCATGCTGTCCGATGCCGGTGCAGTGACCAGCACGAGGGTCTGGAATGCTGCGTGTTCCGAAGCGTAGAGATCGTCTTCTTCGTCGTCTCCAGGGATTGCGTTGGGCTGGATCTCGATCTCAGCGGCCCCTGCCTCGGCCTTGAGGTATTCGCCGCGGAAGTAGCTGTCGTGCTCGGCGAAGGTCAGGCTGAGGAGCGGGGCGAGCAGCCCGGCCAGCTCCTTGGCCGTGTGGGTCTTGGTCCCATAGGTGTCGTGAATGGTCATCGTGGGGTCACTCTAGGCCGGGAGTGACGGTTCCACTGGCGCGGACGCCCACTACCGGTGCCGCCGGGCAGGAGGGGACTGGCATATGCAGGCTCTGCGGCGCCTCTTCAACCGGATGCTCGGGCAACTCCACCCCTGCCTTCAGCAGCGGGTGCTCCATGACAAGAGCGTTGCCTTCCCACTGGTGGACGGCTCTGCCGTGGCATGAATTCCGATGGGCTGACCGCAGGGCAGACCGCATGATGGGTGCGTGATTTCGAAAGAGCGTGCTGTTGAACTGGTTGAGCAAGCCCTCTTGCGTGAGTACCAGGAGCATCCGCTCTCGCAGGAGGCCGTGCCGCCAGAGGTGGTTGCCGGGGTGGTGCGGCACGAGTTCGGGTGGCTTGTGTCAACGCAGTCACGGGCATGGCTTGAGACGGGAGACTCAGGGCATCTCATCGTCGGTGGCGGACCGATCCTGGTCGACGGCGAGGACGGCAGCGTCTACATGATTCCGATCGTGACCTTCAAGATGGACAACTGGCAGGACGGGTATCGCCAGCGCTTCAGAGGGCAGACGGCATCCGCTGCGAAGGCCCCTCTCAGTGCACGTGTGGCACAGATTCTCGCCGACGAGGGTCGCCTGGCTGCCATGCGTGTGCTGCGTCAGCATGCACCAGCACTGGATCTGAAGCAGGCGCTGACGTACGTGTCGACACTGGAACGCGGCGACGGACCGAGTCACGACCTCGTGGCGCTTTCGGATCCAGATGTGCCACGGTCGGAGCTACCGCTGATCCAAATGGCAGGGCCCGACCTTCGCACATGAAGTGATCCACTTGACGGCTTACTGATCGTTCAAAATGAGTTGGGCTGCGGGTCTTGTGTCCGACGATCTTGGTCGGCAGGGTGCCCGGGTGCGTGCTGATCTTGTTCCTGACGCCCTGCGGGAGCGGGTGGCCCCGCCGCTGCCGCCCGCTCCCGAACAGCGCCGCCGTTATTCCAGACGGCTGCGTGTTCCCGACCGGGCGGCTCTCGCCGGAACCCTGTTCGCGCTGCGGACCGGTGTCGCGTGGCGCGATGTCCCGGCCGAGACGGTGGACTGCTCCGGGGTGACGGCCTGGCGCCGACTGCGAGACTGCACCGAGGCCGGCGTGTGGCCACGCCTGCACGCCGTTCTGCTGGCCGAGTTCCGCCGCGCGGACTCGTTGGACCTGGACGACTGCTCCGTGGACGGCTCTCATGTCCGGGCCCTCGAAGGGGTGCACGTCGGCCCCTCGCCCGTCGACCGCGCCCGCCCGGGCTCGAAGCACCACCTGATCGTCGACCGGCACGGAACGCTGCTTGCCATGCCTCATGTGTCCTGGTCAGCCTGGGCCAAGGGGTCGTTCCGCGCGGGCCCGCTGGTGGCGCGTCAATGGATTCGGTGCCGGACCCGATGATGTTGCCCCCTCAGATCGAAGGCGCAGGATGCGGTGGTTACGATCTGCATCCACCTCAACAGGGGGCCGGTGAGTGATCGATGGTCAGCCACCCTGGAGTGCCTCATCACCAGTACCGACCATCCCGCTCCGCGTCCAGGCCCAACGCCTCTAGGCTGTGATGACACCGTCTTTACCAGGGGGAACTATGCGCAGGATGCACGCAGTGACAGCGGGAGCGGCCGTGGTCGTCTTCACGGGCGTTACAACGGTCCTTGCGGTGCTCGATCAGCGGGAGGAAGCCGATCGGGAGTCGCTGCGCGTCGCCTCCGAAGCTCTATTCGAGCGCGAGGCTGAGGCAGACCCGCAGTGGCGGCAGGCCCCGGCACCGGCGGGCCGGGTATGGGGCGTGGCCAAGCCCAAGGCCGTCGTGCACCACCTGGAGATGGTGGGCGAGCGGGCCAAGGTTTGGGCCGACAACGTCACCACCCCCTACACCACCACTCCATCCGGCGCCGACCCGCAGCCGACCACTCCCTACATGTCGTCCCACGTCTTCCTTTTCGAGCCGACTGGCGACGGCTGGCGCCTGGCCGCCGACCTGACCGAGAAGGAAGCCACCACCTGACGCCCAAGCCGGGGCTTCGGACGGCTGGAGGAGCGCCGGCATGGACCCGGGCGCGGGTGTGCGGCGGACACGCGTCACGGCCCGCAGGGGCGCGGCCGCGAATGCGGCCAGTGGCATGCCGACCGCACGCCCGATGAACGCCGACCGCTGCGACACGGCGATACCCGCCCTTAACGCCAAGGGCGCACTGACCGTCACCGACCTGATAGTCCGGCCGCGACGCGCCCAGTCGCAATCAGCGCGGCCCGTGAAGCGTCACCTCTGCTCGGGCCAGTTGTGGTACATCACTCCGCCACGGTCCCGGAGCGCTCCGCGAAGGCCCCGCGCCCGGGTACACCCCGTTGCCGTCGCGGTCGTGGGGCAGCTCGTTGGCGAAACAGCTCCGACGGTGGGGTTCCGCATGCGACCTCGGGGGGCCCAGCTGCACCCTGCATCGGGCCATCGCCGCGGTTGGTGCGCGCCGGTAAGACCACCGCGGCGTGCCGGTAGCGTGCCGGTGCGGTGGGCACCATCCGGTGATCGCTTGGTCCAGCACCCGCCGTCCGCCTCCGGCTCAGGGCGCCCTGGCCCGGGGGCGGAAACTGCGCCGCGGTTGGCCGCGCGGCGATCTCAGGCCGCGCCCGGTGCGGGCCGGGGTGCCGGGGTGGGCTCCCAGCGCTGGCGTACCCCGTCGACCTCGCTCCAGATGCACTGCTCGTGCTCGGTGCGGGTCATGCCGAAGTCGTACAGCGAGGGCCGGCCCACCTTTTCCCAGCGGTCCCAGCCGGTGGTGATCTCCTCGTCCAGGCGGCGTGGCCCGCCCCGTTCGACGGTCGTCCGCCCGTCCGGGTGGTCGGTGAGGCGGGCCCAGGAGGAGTGAGCGTCGTGGAGCCACGCGGCCACCGCCGCGCCGCCGCCGCTGCGGGGGCCGGTGGCGATGGAGACCCGCACATCGGGCAGGAGGACGCGCAGCGCGAACAGCAGGCTCGCGTCGGCCAGCCCCGCGGCCGCCCGGTCGAAGACCGCCGTCGTGGAGCCGCCGGGGCTGCGTTCGCGGACCTGGTGCAACTCCAGGCCCTGGTCGACGCCGCGGGCGGGCATGAACATCCCCAGCCCCTGCACCCACCCCTCCGCCGACGCCCCGTCATCGGACACGGTCAGCGCGACGTGCCCGAGCCGGCCCCAGGGGGCGACGATCCGCCCGCCGGGCCGGGTCTGCACCACCCACGCCCACGGCACCGTCTCCACCGCGTAGGTGGCGATCACTCGGTCGAACGGGCCCGCTTGCGGCCACCCGGCCGCGCCGTCGCCGACGTGCACCGCGACATCGGCGCCGGCGTCCGCCAGGCGCCCGCTGGCCTCGGCGGCGAGGCCCGGGTCGACCTCCACGCTCGTCACCCGCCCCGGCCCCGCCCGGTAAGCGAGCAGCGCGGCGTTCCAGCCGGTCCCCGTCCCGAGCTCCAGGACGCGGTGTCCGGCGTCGAGGCGCAGCGAGTCGAGCATGTCGGCGACCACCGACGGGCACGACAGGCTCGATGACGGCAGCCCGTCCTCCACCTGCGTCACCGCGGCGTCATACGGGCCGCCGTACACCAGGCTCGCCCAGCGTTCCTCATCGACGCCGCGTGCGACGGCCTCCCAGCGGGCGCCGTCCCAGCTCCACACCACCTCGGGCGCGAAGTGGTGCCGCGGCAGGGCGGCGACGGCAGAACGCACCCAGGGCGAGTCGGCCGGCCAGCACCCGGCCTCCACCATCGCCGCGTCCTGCCGGGCGATGTGCTGCTCCAGGGGGTCGCTCACTTCTTGTGCTTGCCGTCCGAAGGCGGCGGCGGGGGAACCTGCCCGTCGGCGTTTCCCGGGGGAGGCGTGCCCGTCGACGGGTCCGGCGCCGGCTTGCTGTGCCCACCCATGGATGACCTCCCTGTGATGACGACGTCGCTGATTGTCGCGCCCCAGGGCCTGCCGTGTCCCCCGTTCCCTGCTTCTGGCCGGATCGATGCCGGTACCGCCAACTTCGGCGGCTCCGCGGATCAGCGGTCAACTCGCCGACTCCTCAGCGCGGGCCTTCGCCACGTCGGCATGGGCCAAGCCGCAGTGCAGCTTGACCGCGCTGAGCGGGTTGCGAGTGCCCGCGCCGGGGCGCCGGTCGTCGACGGTGTCGGGGTCGGGGGAGCCGTCCGCCCACCGCGGCTGTTGCGCTCCGCGAGCGGGATACCCTTCTCGGCCATGTCCGTGTTCGCGCCCACCCGCCAGGCCTGGGGACGGCGCGGTGATAGCCGCCCGGCCGCTTCACCTTCCCCGAGCAGTACGTCGGCCGTCTCCCGCAGTGGGACCCCCTCTTCGGCTCCGGCACCGTACATCCCCCGCGCCGCCGGAACAGGTCCGGACAGGTCAGCCCGCCGGCGTCGCCGCCGGTGGCCTTGCCCTTGACGCCCAAAACCAGGCCGCTGCTGGGCCGGCAGGCCAGCTGGATGGCGTTACTGATCGGACCAGTCTTCGACCGCGGGTGGCGGCAGTGCCAATGGACTGAAGACCGCGACCAGGGCCAGCAGCACGGCCAGGCGATGTGTCACGACGCCTCTCGGATGGCCGTCCATTCCGCGCGGTTGAACATGATGTCGCCCGGTGCCGCCATCGGCGGCTTGCCCTCGATCTGGGCGTCGCGCTGGGCGCGCTCCGTGGCGGTCGTCGTCAGCTTCCAGTCGCCGCCCTGCCACTGGGCACCGCCCAGGACGCGTGTGAAAGAGCCGCTCTCCTTCTCGTTCTCGCCGTTCTTCTGCACCACACGGCCCAGCAGCCACGCGCTGACCTCGTCACCCGACTTCTTGATGATCTTGTAGCCGACGATGTGGCTGCGCACGTAGGCGCCGGACGGCAGCGGCTGCCCGGCGCGCACCCCCATCTGCCGGGCGAGCATCTTGTCCGTGTCCGTCGCCTGTCGCTCGACCGCCTCGGCAGCTCCCGCGGACTGGTCATCCGCGCTGATGTACGAGTGGTAGATGCGCAGCTGCTCGTCGACGGACGACTTCCCGCCCTCGACGGTCATGGTGTTGGCGGCTGCCATCATCGCCACGGCGCCCTCGGCGGTGTGCGGGTATCCGACCTGGCTGCCGCGCTCGTCGGTGCGCTGCCCCCGCGGCAGCGCCGCCCACCGCTCCGGCTCGTCCCAGTCGCTCGGCGCCGTGTAGGACGGTGTCGGGCTCGCGGAAGCGCCCATGCTCGCGCCCGCGCCGCCCTTGACCGGCACCTCACTGCCGGTCTCGCCGGCGCCGAGCAGGGAGCAGGCCGACAGGGTCAGCACGGCGGCAAGCGCCGCGCCCCCGGCCCACATGCCCCTGGTGTTCCACGTCCCCCGGATACGTGACATGTCAGCCACCCTACGCCGTAACTGCTGTTGAGGATGGTGCTCAGCAACCCGGCCAGCGGAATCGCCGCGATGCCGCCGCCCGCAGGTGGGCCGGCGGTCGGCCGGAATCGCACGGGACGGTGCGGGGCGGAGACGTCGTCGTACGGCGCCGCGACCGGAGCGTGGGACAGGCCGGGTCGGGTGGCGAGCTGGGTGGTGGCCACGTCGTTCAGGCCCACCGCTTCCGTGGCACCTGCAAGGCTCAGCAGCGCACAGGCGGCACCGCGCAGACGCGACTCATCGCTCTCCGCCAGCCGCCGGACGAAGCCACCGGTCAAGATCCGGCGCCCCTCTGCCAAAAGGTCCACCGCCCGTCTCCCGGCTCGCCTTGCGCACTCAGCGCCAGGCGGCCAAAGCGGCCTCGGCGATAGGTAGTTGGACCCACCGACCGACCGCATCTCCTCGTCGCTCACCCGCTACACCGTAGAACCGGCGAGCCGACGCACGGGCCGGAACCGGACAACCCGGCCCGGCGGATGCGGGGCAGGAGCAGCGGATCAGGTGCTGCTCGACGGAGAGACGGTCACCTCTACGTGTGGCCGCACAGGCCGGCCCCTCCTACGGAAGCGGGTCCTCATGTCCTGATCCCCGATGGTGGGAGGATCTCGATGGCGGCAGCGTCGGCGGATGTGCGAGGCTTCCTCCTCCCAGCTGCCGAGCGAGAAGACTTGATGACCCGAGACGACGCCCTCGATCGGCTCGGACACATCGCGCGTGAGAGGGCTTTCGGCAGGCACGTCGGGTCTGACCGACTCATTGAGGCAGGGCTGAACGCACTGATTGCCGGCGTTGAGAGCCCGTCCCTCGCCATGCTGGCTGGCCTGCTCCGGAGCGAAGAGCCGGAAGCCCCAGCGCTCTTCGACCAGGTGCTGGAGGAGCTGGGTCTGCTCTTCCACCCGCCCGCCGACCCCGAGGCCGCAAAGTGGGCGATGGCTTACTGGATTGCCGGCCAGATCGCCGACGGATCCCTGGATCCCGCCGCTGGCACTCACCTCATCTGGGCAGACATCGCCTATGACCTCGGCTACCCCGAAGAGCTGGAACCCCTTGTGCACTGCGCGCACAACCTGGACGGCCGGGAGAGGAGCTGGGGCGTCTCCTTCGAGGAACTGAGCAGAGAAGCGGTCGAGGCGGCGAGGCAGCTGTTGAACAAGCGGCCGACAGCACAGGCGCCAGTCACCTCAAGAGACACGGGAGAGGCCGATGGACGGCATCCGCTGGCTGGCTGAGGACTGCGACACCTACTGCCTGCTGCTGGCCCGCGGGCTGGACGTGGACTCCCTCGCGGCTCGTCTGGGCGGGGACCCAGATGACGTCATGCCCGAGGTAACAGCGGACGAGGCATTCGCGCTGGCGATGGCCAAGGGCGCGGTGACGCGTCTGGGCGTCTGCGGCGCGTGGGCCTTCTCCCTTGAGCACTGGAGCGCTGAGGGTATGGAGACTCAGACACTGGAGCGGGTGTCGATGGGCACCGAGTGCGTCGTCGTGTTGAACAGCGGCACGCCGCCCCTATGGTTCGCGCATGCCGTGGACGGGGAGGTCGCCGAGTTATTCGAGCCAGTCGAGGCCCGGGACGCCTTGGAGCGGTCTGCGCCGGGCGCGACCTTGTGGGGCAGAGTGGCGGCGGGTCTTGTGGCGGCGGGAGTCCCGAACCTGACCGCTGCGGAGAGCGCTGAGACCGTTCTGCTGACCCTGGTGGAGAGGCACTGCGAGGTGGGCCTGCCGCGCGTGTCCTTGGACCGTGACCCCCACCCGGCTCTCCTGCTCGTCCAAACCTGAGGCAGCGGTGCCCGGGAGAGCGGACGAGGCCGCCAGACACCTTACGCCGCCGGCCTCCCAGCAGACGTGGCACAAGCCGTCGCGTACGGACGAACGTCCCCAGCTCTGGCCGCGATGCCGGCATACAGGCCGATGCCGGCGAGCGCACCGGTGACGACGATGGCGAGCGTCCCGTACACCACCACCGACCCGAGCATGTTCCCGCCGGAGAGCCATGGGCGGTCCGGGAGCAGCAGCCTGCGGGCGACCAGCGCCGCGAGGGCCAGTGCCACGGTCGCCGCGAGCCAACCGCCAAGGCCCGCCAAGGGGCCGACCTCCGCGAGCACCGCCACGGCCAGCACCGGCGGGGCCGTACCGGCGGCCGCCAGTACCGGGACCCACCACCACGCCTCGCGTCCGGAGAAGCGGCGGCCGAGCCACGCGGCCGCCGCCAGGAGGGGCACCACCCCGCCGAGCGACAGCAGAGCGCCGAGCGCGGCTCCCACCGCCGCTACGAGCGGCGCCATCACCACCAAAAGGAAGATCCCCATCGCGTTGTAGGGAAGACCCGGGTTCTCCTGGACCTGCCCCCACACGACGGCCGCGATCATCCCGATCACCGCTTCGACGGCCATCACCGACATCGACGCCGTCATCACCGCGCCCAACCTGTCGGTCACGCGCACCTGCCGCCGCCCCCACCCGAGCATTTCTGAACGCATTCAAATCCCTCCCGTCCCACATCCTGCCGCATACCAACGGGCCCCCGCGGCCCACCCCCCTCCCCGCCGTCTGCGGCATGACCCAGAGACGCCAAGAACCCGCCACGGGATCTCTTGGTGACTGGATGGCTCGCTACAGGTCGTTCGCCGCGAGGGCGTGGACACGGTCCGCGTCGGCAGGCCGGTGTGCTCCAGCTCGATGACCTGGAAGACCGCGCGGCCGGCGGCCGCACCAAGGAAGTGCGGGCGGCGACCTGTTCCACGGCCACGGGAAGAGGGCGAGACCTTGCAGGCGGGCGCCCGTCGCGCGGGCCAGAGGCCGACGCCGCCGATACCGCCTTCGGCGTCGACGAGGAGTCTCGACGAGGTCAGCGCGCGGTGTGCCGCTCTCGGCCCGGGCGGCAGCTTGTGCCGCGATCATTGCACCGTAGCTTGGGCTCCTCATCCAGCTTCCCGGCCGCCAGCCAGACGGCGCCGCCACCAGAGGTCAGAACGCCACTGCCGATGAGCAGCGAAGGGGTCCGGCAGCGTGCTCTCGAGGTACCTGGCATCCAGGACACGCACTCGACGCTCGAGTTCGGCGCGGGGCCGGGAAGGCAACTGCCGCACGACCTCCTCGAGCACGTCGCGGGCGTGCCGCACGTCGTCGAAAGAACAGCCGCGGCACGAACACTCCGCATCCTGCGGATACAGGGGTCGACGTCCCGCTGGTCGCAGAAATGCTCGGTACCGGCGCAGCGCACGGTCGGTGGCGCCGGGGTACACGTAGTAGTCGACCGAGAATCGCTCCACTCGATCTATCGCGACGCTGGTTCGGGCTGAGAGGCCGTGGATCCGGTCTGGAGGCAAGCCCCACGCGACACGTGGTGCTTGGTGAGCGCGCAGCGCGCCGGGCCGCTTACGCGGCATCGGCCTTTCGGTACGTGAACATAAGGCACATCATGCCAGCTCTACGACCCGGTGGCTGTCAGGAGGCTGGTTGTGGTACCGGCCTTATCGCACCAGCACTCAACCCCGCCTGTGGTTGAGGCGGAGTAGCGGGACAGCCGACTTCCCACAGGCTCCCCGTTCGTCGTCCGCTGCGGGAAGCACCGGATCCACATCGCCGGCCGCTGCCGCACCCTCCGGTCCGCCAGCACTGACCGACAGGGATCGAACACCCCCTTGATCCTAAGGGCTGTCCCGCAAAGATCTTGGCTCCGAGTGCGGAGCAGCCTGCGGAGCTGTGGCGAGGTGTTCAGCCGGTGGTTCGTGAGGTGTCCAGGGACCGGGCGAAGTCGGCGAGCGTGTGGAAGTCGTTCTCCCGTAGACCGATTCGCGGGTTGACGTGGTGCAGGAGCCCGGGACCTTGGTGGCGGGCGGTCACGTAGGTCTGATCCAGCTCGCTCTGCTCGTCGTCGACCCAGGCGAAAGGACGGCCGTCTGCGTAGACCACCAGCGGTCCGGTCTTCCAATGGACGCCATCAGGGCGTGCTTGGAGCAGGACGTCGCCGAAGTCCACGAAGGGAAGTTCCGGAAGGCCGAGGACCGGTGCGATCCACCGGTTTGCGTCGTTCATCCATGTGGTGGCCCAGCACAGCTCGAAGCCGAGCTGGAGCAGGGTTGGTCCGTGCTCCGGGTTGAGCCAGACTCGCAGGGGTCGTCGGGACGAGAGGCCTCTGTCGTCCTGATGGGCATCGTTCCGGGGGACCCGGAGTGTGGTGTAGCCGTCGGGACGCCTCTCCGGCTTGGCTGCGTAGGGGTTGAGTGGCCCGTCCACGTCGAGGAACAGCAGCGGTCGGTTCACGGTTTCCCCCGGGTCTTGCGCGCTGTGGACTTCCCCGATCAGCGTAGCTGTGGGAGTGCTCCGGCATCGAGCCAGGCCTGAGTAATGATCACGATGTGGCGACTGTGATCACGGCATCGGAGCCGTCCTGGATAACCCCGTTCGCGGGGCTGAGCCCGCGCTGCTTCGGCAAACTGCTGACCAGACTGCGGCGCGATGGAGCATGTGGTCCACCGAGGCCGGCCGTGGAGTCTGCCGCTGGAGGACCGGGTGTTGCCGGTCACGGCCTACTGGCGCACCAATCACGTCTGCGGCAGCTCGCTCCGTTGTTCGGCGTCTCGACATCCACGGCCGGCCGGGTCATCAACCACCTCGGCCCCCTGCTCGCACTCCAGCCCCGGAAGCGGTTCGCCAAGGACTCCGTGCTCATCGTGGACGGCACCCTGGTCCCCCCACCCGCGACCACACCGTCGGCGAGCGGTCGAAGAACTACCGGTACTCCACCAACCACCAGGTCGTCATCGACGCCGACACCCGGCTGGTCGTCGTGGTCAGGCGGCCGCTCGCCGGGAACCGCAACGACTGCCAGGCATGGGAGGAGTCCGGTGCCAAGGCCGCCGTCGGCAAAACCCTCGTGATCGCCGACCGCGGCTACCCGGGCACCGGACCGGTCATCCCGCACCGCCGACAACGCGGCCAGAGCGAACTCCCGGCCTGGAAGGAGTAGCACAACCGCTCCCACAAGCAGGTCCGGGCCCGTGTCGAGCACGGCCAGTGGGGCGACGCCCCGCAGGTGGTCGAGGTCCTGGCCCGGACCCGGGTTCCCCGCCCTCTGGGCGGACGGCCCCGGACCCGGCCGGACCACGTCAGCGGCGACAAGGCATACAGCTCCTGGTGAAACCGCCGCTACCTGCGACGACGCGACATCAGACACACCATCCCGGAACCGAAGGACCAACGCGCCAACCGCCGGAACAGAGGCAGTGCGGACGGAAGACCCACCGGCTTCGACCCTGACCGCTACCGGCGTCGCAACCAGGTCGAGCGGACCATCAACCGCCTCAAGAGCTCGCGTGCTGTCGCAACCCGTGACGACAAACGTGCCCATGTCTTCCACGGCACCGTCACCGCAGCAGCAGTCCGCCTTTGGCTCAAGCCGTGAAGTGCCGGGACCGGCCTTTCAGAATCCCGGGGCGGGGAGGAAGCTCGGCCACCACGGGGGCACGCCGCTGGGACACGGAGGAGTGCCGGCGCCCTCCCAAAAGATCGAGATGGCGCACCAGACAATACCGAGGAGCGTCACCGCGAGGGCCAGGGCATGGAGAAGGGGACGGTTCCCAAGAAGGGCACCCATCGTGACCCAGGCCAGCAGCAGGATCGTCCAGAGGCCCGGGATGAACAGCCACAGCAGGAAACCGCTGTTGGCCGCGTTGTTCTTCCCCATGTCGCAGGCGGTCCACGACCTGCCCAGGAGCATGGCAGCGGATATCGCGAGCAGCAGAGCCACCGCCGCCCCG
Source organism: Streptomyces kanasensis (assembly GCF_043077165.1). Taxonomy (NCBI): domain Bacteria; kingdom Bacillati; phylum Actinomycetota; class Actinomycetes; order Kitasatosporales; family Streptomycetaceae; genus Streptomyces; species Streptomyces kanasensis. The sequence goes on along the minus strand of NZ_JBIBSF010000013.1, from coordinate 91,693 downwards.
AGACCCCCGTGCAGCCGTCGACTCCCCACAGGCCCCCCGTTCTCCGTCCGCTGCGGGAAGCACCGGAACCGCATCGCTCGTCACTGCCGCACGCCCAGTCCCCCGGCACTGGCCAACAGGGAACGGACGCCCCTGGATCCTAGTAATCGCATGATCCGCCGGACAGTGCGCCGGGCCCGAGCCGTCCGCAGACGACGAGCCGGAGGCCTGGCTCGCCGCCGTGCCGGCGGGCGCGCAGTGCCCGGAGGTCGCGGCGATCGAGCGGTGGTCGACCCGGCCGGACGCGACCCCGGCAGCCAGAGGCCTCACCCTCACGTTCCACAACGGGGCGCGGATCTTCGCCCGACTCCAGTGACCTGGCGGTACGGCGGGTCGTGCCCACGCCTCAGCAGCGGCGGGCGGTGATGAAGTGACCGATGGCATGTCCCGTCCTGCCGGCATCGTCCGGGGAGCGGCGACCGGGGTCTGTCAGCGGACCTCAGGCTGTCATGCCGGGTGCCGTGGGCCCCGGATGGCTCCCGGGAACGGGAAGGGACCGGCACAGCCGGCGGAACCCGCAAGGGGTTCAGTTGTCGAGGCGCTCGTCGTAGTAGTGCTCGTCGCCGACGAGGACCGAGGTGGCGTGGACGGGGAGCCCGGCTGCCGTGCGGGGGACGTCCTGGGAGGTCTGGCGGGTGAAGCCGAGGGAGACCCCGGGGATGAAGGGGTACTCGGGCTCGCTCTGGTCCACGGTCCAGCCGCGTTCGCGCGCGGCGTGGAAGAGGTTCTCGGCGGGTGTCGTGAAGACGTCGTCGCCGTGGAGGAGGACGCGGACGTCGGTGCCGCGGCCTTCGCCTGGCCACCACAGCTCGACCGCGGTCACGGCCTCGCCGGAGCCTTCCAGCAGCACGTTCACGCCGATCTCGCGGCACTTGGCGCGGATCGTCACCTCATCGTCGTCGTGCTCCACCTCGGGCGCCCCCCACGGGGTGACCGCGGCGACGGCTTCCGCGAACGTCATGCCGATCCGTACCGGGCCCACCCCATGGGGCGGGTTCAAGACGAGGTCCATGTGTTGCTCTGCCTCTCTTTCAGCCTGGTGATCAGCGGGACCGGCGTTCCAGGAGTGCCTTGCGGGCCGTCTTCGTGCGGATCGCCCGGTAGTAGAGCGGCTTTACGTACGAGTACCGCCACGGAAGTGCCTCCGTGAAGCCGTCGACCTGGCGGAACTGCTCCCTGGCCGCCCTGTACCGGCCCTGCCGATAGAGGAAGTACGCCAGGAGGTGCCGTACTTCCGGGAGCCTGGGGTGGTCGGGGTCAGCGAGGGCTGCGTCGGCGAGCGCCGCGTCAACCAGTCCCCGTACCTTCGGGCTGCGAAATCCGGCATCACCGAGCTCGTCCGCATGGTTCTCGTACCAGGCGATGACCGGCAACACGGCCAGCAAGCTCCCCGGCGGCGCACCGGCAGCCGATCTTTCGGCGAACTCCCGCGCGAGCCGCTTCGAGCCGCGCCACTTCCCGGTCCAGTACTGAAGGGCACTGCTGTGCGCTTCGAAGTGATGTGGCGCGCGGGCGGTGATCTCGGACCACAGCGCGTGCATCTCCCGGCCGGAGCGGCCCAGTCCGAGCGCCCTCCAGATTTCCGCGACGAGAGGTGTGGGGTCGTCCGGGCGGAGCGCCAAGGCATGCCTGATGTCGTCCTGAGCGACCAGCAACTGCCGGTGGAACCCCTCGAACTGCCTCAGCGACGTGCAGTGCGCACCAGCCTTGCCTCGCAGCTTCCACGCGTACAGGACGCTTGCGCGCGCCACCACGAGCGCGGCGTCCGGATCTCCGGGGCGGGCCTCCTCCCAAGCCCTCAACCAGCGATCGTTCCTCCTGGCTGCGAGATATCCCAACCTCTGGGCGTACAGGGAGCGGCGTTCCCAGTCCTGGCCGGCTTCCTCGAAAAGCCGTGCGGCGGGCTCCCAGCGCCCACGAGCGGCGGCCTTGCACGCGCGCTGCAAGGGGGCATCAGGACCGGCGAGGTGGGAGTTCTGCCATCGCAGCGGCAGCAGTCCGTACCAGAGCGCCAGCAGGCCTATGGCGACCAGGAGTGTCATGGGTGGGCGACATCCTTCAGGAAGATCGTTACGACGCACGAAGCGGGGGAGCCAGCAGTATTCCCGTCGCTGGGGAGGACGCGTCACGCGGGGCGCCCCGGCCGGCCGTCCAGCTCTCGGGATGGTCAGCGTGCCGCATCCGTGCCCGGGAGGACGGTGCCGCTCTGTTCGTCCAGCGTGGTCCAGATGCCCTAAACCATCCGTTCGGCCGCCTGGGGCGCCTGCGACCGCGACGGTGTGGCCGGTCGCCGACAGCCGGGCTCCGCGGTTGTGGGCAAGGGGCCCCCGGGCCCGCTCCGTCAAGGCGGGCGGCCGGCTGCTGCAACCGCGGCCTACTGCACCCGTTCCAGCATCGGATGATCTGGGGAGGCAACTTTGACGATCACCAGCGGCCAGGTCCATTCCAGTATCTGGGTGGGCGTCGAGTCGGAGCCCATTCGCCCAGCAGCTCACGTTGCTGCCAGCATCGAGCAGCACGGATCAGGGCTGGGCCGAGTCGACTCTCCGTTCCAGCTCGACCGATCCGCACCATTCATCGCTCAACCACCAGACAAAGCGGAGTAGTGCGATGCATTTGGTTTGGCATCATGGCCTGGTGACCATATGGGTGCGCTGCTACTGGGACGAGGAAGACACCTGGTTCTACTTCGAGGTCGACGCCGAAGGCTGGGTGATCCGGCAGGTCGAACTCGACGTCATCACCGCCTGGTGCCAGGGCGTGAACAAGTGTCCCAACTGGGTGAACGAGTGAGATCTATGCATGAAGAGATCGCGGAGCAGCAGGCGGACATCACCTGCCTGCTGCTCCACCACATCCAGGCACCGCTTCCCGGGGACCAGTACATTCGAGGCGTCCTTCCGGCTCTGGAATCCGTCAAAGCAATCCGGATCGCCACTGGTCCCGAAGACGCTTACACCCCAGACCGCCTGGTGGCCTATGAGATCCCCCTTCGCACGGATGGCGATTTCATTACCAGTTACGAGATCATCTCCATTCTGCGCGCCCTCCTGCACTCTGGCACCCGGATCTACCCGAGCGACCGCGTCGGCACAGTGATGGGAATGACCCTTGTCCACGTGGATCCCACCACTGTGGAAATGGCTCCTTCCACCCCGGACGACAATGCCCTGACCATCCTGCGTTCCATCACCCAACCTTTCACCGAAGACCAGCCGGACCCGCGCCTGCGCGGATTTTTCTTCCTGGACCAAGACCGGCTGCGCCTCTACCTCGACACGCAAGACGCAACCGGCGTGATCGCAGCAGACGTGCGGCCGTCCGGCGCGATCACGGCCCTGCTCGCGGCCCTGCCGTCCCTGATCGCCGAAGAGGAACGCATGAGGGTGGACAGCGCGGACCCGCACTGCACACGCGTGATCGACCTCACCGACTGGTGAACCAGACGCAGCAGCAGTTGCGACGCCAGGCGGCGGGCGCGACGGCCGGGCGCTGCTCCTGGCGGGCGGGCCCGCCCACATCCACGAGCCGTTCCCGATCGCGTTCGTCCCCGCTCGACTGGCCCGTACCACTCGCGCACAGGCGGCCCGCTACCAGCGTCGCCCGCTGGCGCTGGCTAGCGGCGCTCTCTGGCAGGCCGAGCGTGGAGTACGGGGGTGACAGGCGACCCCGGCCGGATCGGGCACGGCGGCGGTGGAGCTGGAGTGCCCGTGTCGAAGCCGCTGCTCCGCTCGCTGATCGCAGACACAAGGGCCGGAGGCCGGCCGCCAGGCGACCGCCGGCACGACGCGCTTGCAGGCCCCGCAGACGGCCACAAGGCGCGGGTGGCCGGATGACGGGTTTCCTCGTGGTAGCGGCCATGGCCATCACCCTGGTGGGGGCCGTCGTCGACTGGCTGCTGACCCACTCGTGGTTCCTGATCGCCCTCGGCGGGCTCGCGTTGCTGCTTGTGGTGGCGCCTGGCTCCACCACAAGCAGCAACGGGCGCGGCCGGGGGCACCTGGGTGCTCGACTTCGAGGACGGCGCCGACGGCGAGGCGTTTCAAGACCCGCCCGGCGCCCCGGCCGCGGCCGACGGACCCCGCTGCCGACGTGCTGCGCAACGTCGTCGGCACCCGCGCTTCGGCCCCACCTCGCCTACTGGGTCGCCACCGCCACCGCCACCGCCACCGCCACCGCCGCCGACGACGTCCTCACGGTCCCCCCGGTCGCCGGTCGCCACTACACCCTGGCCCTCAGCTCCGCCGCCTGACCCTGGTCGGCACACCACGGGCCGGGCCCTCGGCCGCCGCTCGCTCCGCAGGAGGGATCTGCCCATGACCGCATCCACGGCGTTCCGGCGCGCGTACCGTGAGGTGACGATCCGGCGGACTCCTCCAGCGCGGCCGCCCACTCCCGCTCGAGGCCGGCACCCACTGCGCTGCGCGCCGGTCGGCGCGCAGCCGGGTGAGGAGTCCGGCCGGCGCCCCGGACGCGGGGTGTTCGGCGTGACGGGGGTGGTCGGGCTACGCGCTCATCTGGTCCCCCCGCCGGACCTTCTCCCTCGCCGGGCTGTACGAGGTCGTCCAAGACTGGGAGGGCCGCCTCGCCCACGCCCTGGCGGGCGACGCGTTCTCGCCTCGCCGGCCGCGACGACAGCGAGGCCCTCGACATGGCGGAGCTGCGGGGACGGCGCCGGTGACCGGAGATCCATACGCGGTCCGCTCAAGGCCTGCGACCTGACTGCGGGCGCCCATGGGGCTGGGCCATGAAGAACCGACCGGCCACCCGCGCCGTGACCACTTACCACCCCGCCCGAGCGAAGCCGCATGAGAGAAGACGGAGGTCACCTCGCGGCTCACCACGGAAGCCGAGTTGGAAGCCCTGGGATACAAGGGCACCGTCCTCGCCATACAGATCGTCCGGACCACGTTCCGGGCCGACGGCACGCCCATCAGCAAGACCCTGACCACCCAGGGCGGGAGCACGGCCCTCGTGCTGCATCAGAACGCCGAGGACGTGGAGGACGGATACTCTCTCCACCTGGAAAACCTGACGTCAGGGAGCTGCGCGGGGTGGCAGGTCCGCTACGCCGGCCGGTTCCCGCGTGAGGGCCCACTCGTGGGGCCGTGGGCGACACCATCGCGGCGGCGGACGCCACGCTCGTCACCGCCCCGTCACGCATCGAGCTGGTCCGGATGGGGGCGGCGGGCTGCTCGCCTCCCGCCACGTCATGCACTGGCCGGACATGCTTCGCGTCGCGGGGCCGCTCATCACGAACCAGGGCCGACGAGGACGCCGCCCGCCTTGTCCCCCTCATTGCTCTTCAACCAGCTCCGGGCCGCCCGAGACTGTTCGACACGGCTGCCCTTGAACCGGCCGCCGGGCCGGTGCCCGGACAGCGGGCACACGGGACGAGGTGCCCATCATTTCCGGCCAGTCGAAGGGAAGCGCCAGGGCGCCCCCGGGGTGCGGCGGCCCTCAGGAGCGGTCCGGGCCCTCCGACCCCGGGTCCGCCACCCGGGTGCAGCCGCGCCGCTTCGCCGTATCGGCTACGTACGCGCGGAACAGGTCGGACATCGCCCGGGAGCCGACCACGTCGCCGTAGGGGTAGTTGGAACTGAGGGTGTGGAGGGCGGGCTTGCCGCCGCAGAGGGATGACGCCCACCAGATGTCGATGGTGTGCCCGCCGGTGCCCGCTTCGATCCTCTTCACCTCGCCACCGGGGACCTGGTATCCCACCGATCCCGCTTCCGCGCCGAAGTAGGAGGCGGCACGCAGCCACCAGGGCGAGATGGTGAGCGCATCGCGGGCGGACTCCAGCCGCTCTCCGGCCAGCCCTTCGGCGATGCGGCCCACCTGTTCGGGGCTGGCCGCCAGAAGACAGCCGTCCGCGGGGTTCGCAGTGCGGGCGGGCACTGCGAGGGCGCGGTCGGGCAGTCTGCCCTGCCCTCGTTCCCTGATGTGGCGGGCGAACCAGCTGCAGGTGCCCTCCGCCGTCCGTGCCGGGCGGAGAGCGGACGGTACGGGAGCCGACGGGGCGTCGGGCAGAGCGGGCAGCCGGGTGCGGCAGCCGAGCCGGTCGGCGAGCTCCGCCGTTGCCGAGCGGGCGATGCGGGTGAGGCGGTCGCGGTCCTCTGCGGGAACGTCCTGGTAGTCGGCGCGGGCCTTGACATGCAGTAGTTCTGGGGCGTCCTCGCGGCTGCCTGGTCCGCACTCGGCACGGGCTATCGTGTACCAGTTCCCGTACCACCCCAGAGTGCCGTCGCCCACGGGCCACGACTCGGGGCGCCGTTCGGCTGCTGCGGTGATATCGCGTCCGCGACCGCTGCCACGGGTGAAGAACGGCTCGACCCTGCTGGCGTCTCCGATCACGTGCAGCGGCTCAGAGCTGTCGCTGGTTGTCAGCTCCAGTGTGAACAGGCCCGTTGCCTTGCCGGGGCCATGCTCTCGGTAGATGCTGCAGGAGCTGGACGGCGCGCCGAAGCTGAGCCAGTCGTGCTTGCTGTTCTTCGCCCGGACCATCCCCCCTTGCAGATCCATCACCTCCGCCCCCGAGACGAGTCCGTCGCACGCGGCGTGGATGGCGTCCTCGCTGGCAGCACGGTCCCGGGCGTCGTCGAAGGTCAGCCAGCCCGCGTACAGGCTCAGTACGATTCCGCCCGAAGCAGCCGCCTGCCACAGCCTGATCCATCCGACCCGCACAGCGCCCCCCTGCGAAGGAAAGTCCGCCGCGGCGGGTACCGCGCATGAGGCCGTCCCTCTGGCGCAGCCGGCCGCCGCCTCCCCAGCCGTGCCCCGAGGTCTCAGCCGGGCCCACCGCTCGGCCGCGGGGCCCGCGCTCTGAGGGGCGCCGTACGGCTGCGCCACCAGGGCCGCTCGCACTCGGTCAGGCTGACGGCCGCGATCGGAGGCGCTGCATGTCCCGTACGCAGGCGTAGAGGGATCCGAGGAGGATCGCAGCCCCGGCCGCGATCCGCAGAGCCGATCCTCCGGACCGGTACTCGCGAACCGCCAAGACGAGCAGCAGCACCCCGGGCACGACGCCCAAGGCGGAGATCAGAGCAGTGATGCGGAGAGCCACGGGGACATCGTAGGCAACGGCTGCGGCCGGTGGGGGAGTTGCCGCGACTTCCCTGTCCGGCCCGGCTCCTGTCCGCCGGGGCACGGGTCCCTACCGGGACTCCTGCTCGACGTCCCGCACCTGCGCACCGCCGCCCGGGCCTCACGCTGCGGCCGCCCCTCCCGGCCCGGGTTCAGCGCGGGCGGCTGCCTCGCCCGGTTCCGCGGGGGGCGGCCCGAATTCCGGGAGTGCGGCCCCTGTGTGGGCCCGAAGGTGATCACTGGCATACTCGGCGGTCTTCTCGGCGAGGCGGCGGATGAGTTCGAGGCCGTCCCGCGCCTGGCCGCTCACCCCGGGCACCCGTGCACGGCCGTGTGCGATGTCCGAGCCGAGGGCGACGAAGTCGTCCAGTAGCCGCACCGTGCGCTGCTGGTCGCTCTGGTCCGACAGCCAGGCGGCGGTGATGTCGACGATGCCGAGGTTGCGCCGGAAGAACTCCTTCACCTGTGGAGGCTTCACCGTGCGGAGCGAGCGGTCGCACCGGGTGAGCCAGGCGGCCCGGGTCCGGAGGACCGCGCGCCAGCCGTCGTCCGCGAGGTCCCACACGGCAAGTTCGCTCCCCGTGTCGAGCAGGCTCTCTCTCAGGGTCTTCTTGACTTCCTTGGGCAGAGCCGCACTGTGCGGGGCGTGGCTCGCGAGGTGGTTCAGGGCTTCCGCGGCCAGCTCCCCGCAGAAGGTCTCCCAGGAAGCGCAGATCAGCACCACTGCGGATCTGCTCGCCGCCTGGCAGGAGGGGGAGGAGCGGCCGCCGCCGGTTCCTTCCTCCTGCGGCGGCAGCTCGACCAAGCGCCGGGCATCGGAAACGGCGCCGTCCAGGAGTCTGCGGTGCGCGGTTCCGAACACTGCCATGATCCAGCTGCCTCCCGTTTGAGCGCGGGGGACTCGCTTCCCCGCAGGAGAGGAGCCTACGGGCCCGCCATGCGGGGAGGTCCCGGCGATCACAGGCGGCGGGCCTCTGCCCTCAGCGGTCGGTGCGGGAGCGCCGCGCCGGGGTGGATCGCTTCGGTCGCTGCCCGCACTGGGGGCCCAAGGTGATGCTGTTCTCGCATTTCAGCGGCGCTATCGGCCGCCGCAGCAGTTGTGCCGCCCCAGGGGCGAGCGACTGAAGCGACCCAATTTCCGGCATGCAGTGACGGACGGCGGGCGGGCGGGGATGAAGCGGAAGGGTCGTCCCCAGTTCCGCATGGCGCGGAAGGAGGGCGGGCCTCCCTCCGAGGCGTGCTTCCACGGGACTTCCGGTCCCGGCGCTGGACCTGGGACCGGCCTGGCCGCGGCAGCGCGTTCGTCGGCCTTGCGTCGCTGCTCGTCAGCGGAGAGCTTGGACAGGTCGCGGACCTGCTCGACCGTACGGCGGCCGGCGACGAGGTCAGCCTGGAGATCGGGGGCCAGCTCGAGGTCGAGAGCTTCGACGAGATGGCCGACTGGCCGATGCCCAGCCGCTTGGCGGCCTTGTTCCGGGAGCCGTAGACCTCTACGAGCTTGAGCAGCGCATATGCCTGCTCCAAGGGTATGTCGTCGGGGCGCACATGGGCGACGGAGACTGCTTCGAGGAGTGATTCGTCGGGGGAGACCAGGGCGTTGTCGACGCTGACCCGGATCGTCCCGGCTCCGGCGAGGCGTGCCGCTTCAAGCCGGCGGTGCCCGTCGACCACGATGTAACAGGGGTCGGTGCGGAAGTCGGCCCGGATCTGCTCGGGCCGGAACGGGGCGAAGAACTCGGCGCTGGAGGTGTCGACGGGGAGGGGTTCGCCCCCAGCTCCCGCCAGGCGGCGATCCCCGCCTCGACGACGTCCTTCAGGTCGACTCGGTGCTGGACGGCGACGGCGTGGATCTTGAGCTCACGGCGAAGCCAGGAGTGGAGTTTTGGAAACGATTTTTTTCGGTCGCCACTGGTGTGAGGAGATGTCTTGGAGCGTCAGCTCACTCACGTCAGAGGGGGAAGCGGGTGCCACCACGTCAGTAGGACCTTCTGACGGCCTATCACGCCGTGATAGGCCCACCTGCCCCCACCCGGAGACACCCCTGCCGCGGCAAAGCGGCTGGGCGAGGACCGCCGCCGCCTCCGGCCCGCCGGCGTGCTGGGGCCCGGCACGCAGCGGGTCCTCGGCCCGTACGGGCCAGCGCAAGGCGGTGGTAGTTGCGCCTCCGGTGACACCTGGAACGCCGCACGCCCGCGAGGGCCGCTCATGCGCCGCTGTGCGATCCGTCCTGAGAAGGCAGGACCGACTGGGTCCGTTCGAAGGCGCGGCCCAAGGCGAACTCGGACGCGACGCCGAAGAGGTCGTAGAGCTTGCGCATTTCCTCGCCGATGGTCCGCGTGCTCAGCCCGAGCGCCCTTGCGATGCCGGCCCGCGTCGTGCCCGTCGTCAGGCCACGCAAAATCTCTAGCTGCCGGGGGGAGAGGTCGGTGGGCCGTACCCGGCGGTCATGTCCGCTCAGCCACGGCTCGGCCTCCCGCCACTGCAGCAGGTACGCCTGCCTCAGCCACGCCACCGCCTCCGGCATGGTGATCACCACGGCCGCCTCGCCGTCCGGCTCGCCCGCGGGGGTGAGCCGGAGGTAGTTGCTCACCACAGCGAGGCTGTCATCGATGACGACCATGCGGAGGAACGGTTTGGACAGGGTGCGCACGTGCCCGCCGGCCTCCGTGACGGCTGCCGCCCAGTCGACCAGGTGCCGCTGCCCGCGCGCACTCTCCTTGTAGATCGTGCGCAGAGCGATGCCGCGGGAGAGGTTCCGCGTGTCGAGCGGTGCGCTGGCCTGCATGGTCGCTGCGGGGCGGTCGTGGGGCTGAGCGGTCCAGATCGCCGTCTTCGCCCGCGCCTCCCCTCTGAGGATCACCCGGGACGCCTCGGCCTTCCCCACGGTGCGGATCCCCGGCAGGCTGCCTTCGCCCGCCGCCGGGAGGGACTCGAGCAGGCGGGGAAGGGAATGGAGTTCGCCGACCGCTGCTCCAATGCCTTCCAGCACGGCGTCGATGCGCTGCCGGAGGACGTGCTGCGGGTGGTGGACGAACCAGCGCCGGGGCCGGTAGGGGTTCCGCACGATGATGCCGAGATCCTGCAGCTCCGCGAGTTCCTCGGCGTAGCGCTCGGCAGCCGCGCCTGCGGCACGGCGGGCGGTGATGCCGCCCTTGAGCTCCTGCCATGCGCCCAGGACGCACCGGACGCTTCCCGCGGCCCCCTGGCACCGCACAGCGCCACCGCCCCTCGTGGTCTTGCCCATGTGCTGCACCGGCTCCGCTCTCGCTCGTCCGGGGCCGCAGGCGCAGGTGTGCGGCGCTGGCAGGCGCCGATCGAGCTGCCCCCCGTGGAAACCTGCTTCACGCCCTTTCGCCGGGCGACCCACCACTGTGCTCCCCTGCGCGGAGCGGCGGCGGGGAATGGACCGGGACCCCTGGGGTTCAGTCCCAGGACGGCTCGCCCGTATCCCGGGAGTCCACCGAGAGGGTGTGGGCGGCCGCCGACGGGCTGTCCCAGGTCGGCTCCTTCTCCGGTGCGCCGGCGGCCAGGGCGAGGAACCCGGCGGCAGCCATGACGGCCCCAGCCCCGGCGAGCAGGACCTTGCTGACCGACCTCATATGACGCTTCCTCCTCGTACTGCGCACGCGGTCACCTGGTGTGACGGCGTGGTGCGTAGATCGTATAGTCCGCCCGAGCCGGTACCGACTGCCGAGAACGGAAGTGCCGCAAGAGGCAGGGCGCGCAATCACGGTGCCGGTAGCAGGTGTTCGGGCGGGCGGAGCCGGCACCTGAGGAGCGCGGTGCGCGGTCTACTGGCGCTGCCGCGACCGGAGCCCCGCGCGGCTGCCGCGCAGCGCTCCGTCCCGCACAAGGGGGCCGTCGAGGCGCCGCGCAGCCGGAATCAGCCGGCGGCGCCTCCGTCGCCACGATCCAGCGGGAACGCCCGCGAGGACCCCGTCTGGACGGCCGCACCTGGTGGCCACCATCGACGCCGAACGGCCTTGGAGGACCTCGGCATGAGCCGCACCACGCCCGTGCGCCCCGTCGACGTCGAGGCGGTCTTCCCCGCGCTCGCCGCCCATCGGCGGACCACGACGCGGCCCCACCCGCGCCGGGGTGCCGCCACGGCCGAGCAGAGTTCCGTCGCCGGGCCCCGCAATCAGCGTGCCGGCAAGCATCGGGGCACGAGCCGAAAACTCCGGCTCTGGCTCCAGGGGTTGATCCATTATCGCGGTGCGCGCAGGCGCCTGTCACCGTTCTCCGGAATGATCTTCACGCCCGATATGTTCTTCTAGGGTTGAGGGCAACGAGCACAACGCATCGACTCGACCAGGGAGTTGAGAGTGACGCACGACGTTGCCGCGCTGGCGGAGGAACTCACGGCCATGGCCGCAACCGATCACCAGTCCTCAGCCCACGCGAATAGCGACGACCCCGCCGAGCGACTGGCGTGGCGCCGGTTGACCGTACGGCACGGTGATCGACTCAGTCAGATCATGGATGAGTACGGCTGGCCGACAGCAGAAGACGTCGGCGAGGAGGCCGCACGCGCGGCATGGCTGATTGCCCAGCACGCCGACCGGCAGCTCGACGTCCAGCGACGCGCCCTCCACCTGATGCAGCAGGCAGTGTTGGCAGGCACGGCCGGCCCACGTGAGCTGGCCTTTCTACGCGACCGCACACTGACCAACGAGGGGCGCAAGCAGATCTACGGCACTCAGATCGCCGGCGTGAATGACAGGGCACCGGTTCCGTGGCCCTGCGAAGAGCCCGAGCGCATGGACGAACTCCGTGCGGAAGTCGGCATCGAGCCCTTCGACGAGTACGTTGCCAAGTTCGCGATGGCCTGACGCCCGTTCCCAGCGGCGTCCGGCAGATCGTTGCCGGGCTCACGGCCGGCGTCCCAGCGCCGTTTGCGGCCGCCGACGCGGCTCTTGCCAGAGCACCAAGTTCCGACCCGACCCGTTCACGAACCGAGGCCGACACCCCCTGCGGGACGCCGGCCTGTGCCCGGTTGAGCCCGAACCGTTCTCCGCCGGTCGTGCCAATGCCCGTCCTCGTCGTCCACCGCAGATCGGAGAATCCGTCGGTCCCGGATCGAACACGGGTCGAGATCCCGTGGGCCGGCGGGCTGTCGGGACCCGTCGACCAGTCCGGATCCGATGCGCTCACGCTACCGCCCTGCCCCCTCCCCACGGCCGGAGAACCCACTCGTTCGGGGTGTGGCCGAAACAACTTGTCGGAACGAGGTCGACGCCCCTCACGCGACCGCCCGACGCCCGCCGGCGGGGCCGACTTCAGTGTCGAAGTGGGGCCAATTGAAGTTGCCACAAACGCCCCCGGACGGAAGGCCGGCGGCCACGCCTCGTGGCACCTGACCGATCCCGCCCCCGTCGACTGCCCGCAAGGCCGGTCTCCGATGCCGCCCCTGCTCACCGTGGACGAATGGGAGTGCGACGGGGCCTCACGAAGCCGGCTTCCCGTCGAGGACGGCGCCGCCGTCAGCGACCCCCGGGTCATCGACCCGGTCGGCGTCCACCTCGGGCGTGGCCGGATGCGCATCCACTGCTGCCCGACCGACCCCACGCACCCCCACCGGCTCAGCTCCCATGACCCCCTCACCGGCCGCCGGGGGATCGGGCAGAGCAGCGCCGGGGGCCGGCGGCCGCGCCGTGGGCCGCAAACGGTCCGCGCCCTGCCCGCCGACCGCACGTCTCTCCCCGTCGGGGCATGCGGAGCCGGCGGTGCCGTGAGGCGGGAGGCAGCGCCGGCCGGATGAACCCGCTGCCGTAGCATCAGGACGTTTGCGCTGAAGTCCACAGTCCAGGGGGGAACGGCATGGCCGGCAAGGCAGGAGGGCGGCCGCGCAGGGCGCCCGCGCTCGTAGCGGCCGGGGCGGCGGCGGCACTGGCAGCCACCGGGCTCGGTATGTGGGCCACGGACAGCGGGCCCTTCCGGGACAGTTACTGCTGGGGTGCCTGGCAGCAGGACAGCGGACCGGAGTTCCTCGGCGAAGAAGCACTCTCGAGGTCCGGGGCCGAACGCCGGTCCACGGAGTCCGCCCCGCCCTCCGCCGGCGAGCCGCACGGCACCTGCACGGTCGAGGTGGTCTCCACGGGCTCTCGCGGCACGTCCCGGCGGAAGCTCGTCCTGGAGTACGGAGCGGTGCCCGCCGAAGCCCGCGAGCGCCAGGACTGGATCGCCCGGTACCTCCACGGGTCGGCTTCTCCGCTGCCCGACGGGCTTCCCGGGTTCGCCGCCGCAGACCGCGCCATGCTCGTCCTGCCCGCCGCGTGCGACGTCGACGGCAGGCCCGCGGTGGTGACGATCCGCACCGAGAGGGAGGGAGGCGGCGGCTTCGGCGCGGGCTCCCGCATGGACGTGGCCCGGATGCTGCTGGACGCGGCCGGCGTCGGCATGCAGGAAGCGGGCTGCGCACCAGCCGAGCCACTGGCCATGTCGTCGCCCATGGTGAAGGTCGCGGCGCCGGACGGCCACGCCCGCACCCCCTTGTGCCGGATCCCCGGAGTGGTCTTCGAGTTCGGCAAGTCGTCCTACGAGGAGCAGGTCGGGGTGGTCAGCGAGCACCTCCAGACCTGTTCGGCGTGGGCGGCCGGGATGCGCGGGCCGGACGAGCCCGCGGCCCAGTTCGTGATGGCGGGCGTCCCGCGCATAGCGGCACTGTTCGCGGGGCTGCCCGAGGGCACTGGCAAGGGACTTGTGCGCAGGGTCTGCGACGGCCGGCCCACGGTCTTCTACGGGAGAGTGGGGCTGGGCCTGCAGGGCCGCGGCCGGCCCGACGACCGGCGGGTGTTCGAGAGCTTCGTCGCGTCCGCGAGCAAGCGCGTCGGGTGCGGGACCGGGGGAGAGGCGTGATGGCCGACACGAACGGCGGCAGCCGTGAGCCGGGCGCCGGCGGGAGCGCTGGCGGCGCTGCGGCGGACCCCGGCGCCCGGACCCCGGCGCGGCTGCCCCTTCTGCGGCGCCTGCTGCGGAGCCGTACTGCCCGTGCGGCCGTCGCCGCCGGGACCGCGGGCGCCCTCCTCGGCGCGGGGACCGCTGCCTGGCGCGCCGGTTCCCTGCCCCTGCTGAACCCCGCGGCAGCCCCCTGCTGGGACTCCTTCGACGACGGGACGATGGAAGCGCTGTTCGGCGAACGCGAGACCAGGGTCGAGGAGGAGTCCCTGCAGCCCGATCCGCTGGGGGGCTTGGTCTACGGGCAGTGCCGCATCACCAGTTACGGGGAGGGCAGGGCCGCAGGGCAGCTGACCGTGCGCGTCCGTACGCTGGACGGGCTGCGGGGCTCCGACGCGCAGCAGTGGCCCGAGGAGTTCCTCGGCGCCCGGATGGCCTCCATGGGAGCCGGTCTGCCCGGCATGGCGTCGGCGTCCCGGGCGTGGCTGGCCCTCCCGGAGAGCTGCACGGGGCCGACGGGCGAGTACGAAGCGGCCACGGTGGTCGACCTCGCCATGGGGGGGACCCAGTCGTTCTCCGAACACGAGGAGGAGGACCGTGCGGTCCTGGTCCGCGCGGCCGTGTCCGCCGCGAACGGCGTCCTGCGCGACTTCGGCTGCTCGGGTGCGTACCGGATGCCGGGCCGGCTTCCCGAGCCGACCGTCCGGCAGGACGTCACCGCGCACTCCTTCTGCGGGATCAAGGGCCTCACCCTGCCGGCCGCCTACCGCGAGGGGATGACGTGGTCCCGCACCGGCGGTAGCGGCGAGGGCCCGGCGGGCGTCTGCGAAGTCAATTACAAGAGCCTGGACGCCACCCTCCGCTTGACGACCGTGGTCGATCCGTCGTTGAGCGCGGTGTTCTCGCGTGACGTGCTCAGAGGAGGGATCCACGTCAGGGGAACCAAGGGGAACGGCACGGTGAACCAGAAACGCGCCGTGTACGAGGCCGCCTGCCAGACCGGTCCCGTGGTCTTCATGGTCGAGCAGAAGTCGTCCCTGGAAGACGGCCGCTTCGACCTGACCCGGGCACTGCTGCCCCCGTATGTCGCCGCCGAAGCCGAACGCATCGGGTGCGGCCCGGAGAAGGTCGCTGTCACGGACCCGCCGCGCCGGTGACCCCGCCGATGCGGTCCCCAGCCGGGACCGCGGCCCGACTTCCGCGGGCAGGCGCTCCGGGAGGCGGCGGCCGCATCCGAGCGCCGCAGGCCCTGGGAAGACGACGCCGCAGCCGGGCCGTCCGCCGGTCGGACGGCCCGGCTGCCGCCTCGGGGGAGGCCGAGCCGACTCGGCTGTGGCCGCCGGTCGATCGTCAAGCCGGCCCGGTAGTCCTCCGGAGAGGAGTGCCCGACCGGGGCGGTGCAGGCGGCGGTCACTGCTGCCGGGAGCGTGCGTGAGGCGGTACGACCGGATCAGACGGAAGCCTCCGGCGGCGCGGTCGCCGGGCGGTGGCGTCTGGCCACCCGGAGGGGGGCCGGGTCAGACGGGCGGGACCCGGCTCGCCTGCCAGCCGGATGCGCCCGCCGCACCCGCGCTCCTACCGAACGCCCGCTCGGCGCTGCAGCGCCCAGGGCGCCGGTCATACGGCGCACGGGCCCTCCAGGACCATTACGGCCCTCCGTCACCCTGTGGCCGGCGCGGTCGAAGGCCGCGGCCATCGGGATGCTCTCGGTGTCCGTCGTCGCGGTGACGTGCTCGGCACCTTCGAGTGCGTGGAAGCGGTGATCTCGCCGAGGATCTCGTCGATCAGACCCTTGCCGCGCTGCTCGGGCGCGACCCCCAGATGACCGACATTGCGGTGGTACGAGGCGGCCGACGGCACAGCCGGCCCGGCGAGGGTGCCGCCAGGCAGCTCGGCCGGCTTCCACCTGCGGCGCTCCCCGGGCAGTCAAGGTAGAACCGCATGCCCTCCTCGGCCACTTGCCTGGCGTCCTTCGCGGGCAGTTCGTCCCGGGTGGCCGCGTCGAGGCTGCCGGCCGACACGCGGGCGAAGGCGTGCGGGAACCCCTCGTCGCCGCCCTCGCGGAACGTCAGGCGGTCGGCGTCCGCCGGGATGGCCGCCGCAGGCTCCCACTCGTAGCGCAGGCGCTGGATCTCCCGGCTCGATCCCGTCCGCGAGCGGCCGGCCGCCCCGGCCCGCTGCGCCGCGTCGGGCCCCCGGCCGCTCCGGGCTGTCGGGCGGCGGGGTGGCGCCGTCCTCGTCTGCCTGGACGGCTTGTCTGCTCAGCTCGGCGGGCGACAGGGCGGCAGCGAGAAGCCCGGTATGCCGCATGCGGTGGGCCTACTGCGCCTGCGCGGCCGGACCAGCAGCGGGCGGACAGGACCGCCCTTCGCGGGGCGGGGCGCATCCCCAGCGGCCGCGTGCCGCTGCTCCGCCGTCGACCCGGCTCTCCTGTGCTTGCTCCCCGCTATTCCATGTGCCGTTCCTCAGACCGGCTCCACCATTCCCCCAGCCGGAACGCATCGCCTGGCACTATGCGAGCTTCTCGTACAGGGGGGCCAGGATGGTCGTCACGGTGCGGGTGCTCACCCCGAGCTCGGTAGCGATGACCGCCGCCTTCTTGCCTGCGCTGAACCCGCGGAGGATGACTGCCGAGCCGTCGTGATCGGGCCCTGGCCTGACCTCATGGGGGCGACGTGCCCGCCCATCCACGGTTCGGCCCGGTTCCACTGGGCCAGGTATACGGCCCGGATGAACGCCACGACGCCCGGATGCGTCACAGCGAAGGCGGTGGAGGCCGTGGCGGGGTCGAGGTTGTCGCCCTGCCGGTAGTCGCTGATCATCGCGAACGTGTCGTCGATGATGACCGTGCGGAAGAAGGGCGGGTTGAGGATCCGCACTTCGCTCCGAGCCCGGTGACCTTGGCTGCCCAGCGGGCCATGTGGGCCTGGTGCCGGATATCGGGGTAGATGGTCCGCATCCGGATCCCGCACTGCAGCTTCCGGGTGACGTCGGGCTCGGAGCGGGACATGACCTCGGGTGTCCGCTCCTTCGGGTGCGCGGTCCAGATGGACGACGTCACACCTGCCATGGCCTTGGTGATGGCGGAGGTGGCCTGCTGCTTGGTGCCCATGTACTCCACACCGCTGCCGTCCTCCGCCGAGTGGGGCAGGATGCCGAAGAACTCGGGAAGGTCGAGGAGGGTGCGGCTGGCCGCCGCGACGGTGGCCGCGGCCTGCTCGACGTAGGCCTTGTAGACGGTGTGGTGATCCGGAAGCAGATACAGCGGGTCGTTCGCGTACACGTTGGGGAGGACGAGCTTGGCGTCGATCAGCTCCTGCAGGCCAGGTGTGCCGTCTTCCCAGGTGAGCTTCCCCCGGGTCATCGCCGCGTAGAGCGACAGCGCGTCCTCGGAGAGCTTCCCCAGACCACCCACCCCGGACTCCTCAGCCGACTTTGCCATGGTTTGGAACCTTCGCAGCCTGGAAGTGCGCACACACGAAACACGTTTGGCTTGAACAGGGCTACCTCGAACGTGGAGCCTACACACAGCGGTTGCGGTGCTTCGCTCGCCTGTGCGGGTGCGGCGCACCCACTGCCAAGCGTCGGCGCCCTCGGCACCGGCGCTGCGCGGTAGGGGATGGACAGGTCGGCCCCTCGCCGACATGCCAGTCGCCACAGGAAGGGCAAGAGCATGGGAATCCGCAGAGTGCTCGTCGCGGCGTGCACCATCACCGCAGCGGCGGCGAGCCTGCTCCTCGCAGGGTCGACCGCCCACGCCGGTCAGTCCCCGGAGTCGGCCGCGACGGGCACCGCCCGCTCGTCCGACCCCACATGGGACAGCGAGCCGCAGCGCGCGCTGCTCGACCCCATCTGGGACTGACCAGGCGCATCGCCACCGCGCGGAGGCGCGGCCGCCGCTGGGAACGGCCGCCGGCCCAGACTCGGCGCAGGGAGGGGCCTCGCCCGCCGACTGTCCGCGGTCGCCGTATGCGCTGCTGCTGCGAGGGCCCGGGCCTGCCACCTGGCGGGCGCTCGTTGCCGGCCGGGTGGTGCGGCCGCAGCGGCCTGGCTTCCGGGGGCTGTGCGGGTCGGAATCGTGCGACCGCGGCCTTCCATGGTCCTGCGAGCAGCTCGCGCATCGGCTGGACGGCTGCCTTCGCCGCGCTGGGCTGCCCGCGCCAGCCCGGTGCCGCAACGCGGCGGGCTGTGCGTCCCGGGCGGGACCGGCCCCACCGGCGTGCCTCAGGCGGTTCGGCAGCTTCCTTGGACAGGTCCACCAGTCCGGTACGGGGAGACAGACCCCTCGTGGAGTTATGGACGCAACCTCGAGTAGCAAGCACCAGTGCGGAGACGGCACCGCGGAGCGGATACCCCAGTGGCCGGGCTCCTTGCCGGGGCACGTGAGATCACTGTGGGCTTCGTTCAAAGAGCAGGTGGCGATCCACTTCGCCACACGGTCCACGACGCGGCTCATCCGCCGGGACCTCGGCCTCTCAGGCGTGCGGACCTTGCAGGACCTCATCGACACCGTCGCGGCGCGGCGCGGCAAGCCGATCACGGTCACCGAAGTACGGCTCCCGCCGGAGGTATCCGCGTTCTGCGCCCGCGGCAAGGAGCGCGACTTCATCGTCATCGACGCGACGGCGTCCCAGCTCACCCGCCTGCATGCCGCCCTCCACGAGCTGTTCCACCTCTGGGAGGAGCACCCGGCGGAAGGCCACACGCCCCGGCCCATGTCCGAAGAGACCGTCCGGCAGCTGCTGCCCAACTTGAAAGCGGGACCCGTGCTCCAGGTCCTGACCCGGTCGCACTACGACGACGCCCACGAAAGGCGTGCCGAGGCGTTCGCCACGGTCATGCTGGAGCGGCACATCCGGCTGCGGGGCAGCGAGGACTCCGACGGGTTCCTGACCTCGGCGTTCACTCATCGGAGGTCCGGTGTCTGAGAGCCTTTCGAATGTCGTCTACCTCAGCATCTTCGTCATCGCGTCCGCAGTCACCGTGTTCAAGTTCCTGGCGCTGAGACGCGATCCGACGCCGACGCTGGCGCTGACCGCGGTCATGTTCCTGACCGCTTCCCCGGTGTACGTACTGGCTTCACCTGCCGGGTACCGGGCGGTGGGGGAGACCCTCGACCAGCCCAGCTTCGCAACGCTGCCCGTCTCCCTCGGCATCTTGGCCTGCTTCGCCTACACCCACATCATCACGTTCCTGATGGACCAGAAGCTCCGCGAGGATCCTGGCGCACTGCGCCGGGTCGTGGCGAAGTGGACCGCCGCGTACGTGACTGCCGCGCTCCTGATGGTCGCGCTCTTCTCCTCGGCGGACCTGTCGGATCCTGCGGACCCCTTGAAGTTCAACACCCACTACGCGGACGACCCGCTGGTGCTGGCCTTCCTCGCCGTGTTCCTGGCCACCTTCGGGTGCGGCACGCTGAACACCTTCTGGCGCTGCCGCCGACTCACCCCCGAGGACCCCCGGCTGCAGCACTCCCTGAAGGTCTTCGGGGTGGCCATGTGGTTTGTGTTCGGTTACATAGTCCTCAATGTCCCGGCCATCGCGCTCGCCGCGTTCGGCAACCACAGCCTGGACACGGTGGCCCTGTGGGGGAACGTCACCGGGGTGACGGGCTTCCTGTCCATGTGCTACGGCCTGTCCGGATCCGCGGTCGGGCACTGGCTTCGCGAGCGCCGTGACATCACGGCGCTGCGACCCCTGTGGGACCTCGTCGTGGGCGGGATCGACGAGGAGCTCGCCTTCAGCGTGAGGAGCGCCCGCAGCACCCTTCTGACGTCGAATGTGACGTTCAACCTCCACCGCCGGGTCATCGAGATCCTCGACGGCATGCGGGCGCTCCGCGCCTGGGTGGCCCCCGGTGCGGCGGAGGCGGTGTACGCCGTGCACGCCCGTCGGCAGTCTGAGGACCCGGATCAGCCGCCGAGCCTGTCCGAGGCGGACCTCGCGGCGGCAGCCACGGCGACTGCGCTCCGGGACGCCGTGGACCGCTTGCACGCCGCCCGGCGCCAGAGGGCGCTGGAAGGCCGCCCGGGCCACCCCCACCCTCCCGCTGCCGCGGGCCGGCTGCCCGGCGAGGACACTCCCGCGGGTGCGGAGCGCGATCGCCTGCTCCGGGTCGCCGGAGCGCTGCGCGAGCCTCTGGTACAGGCAGCCCTGCAGGCGCTGCGGAACGATCGGGCCGCCATCGCGGCCACACCTCATTGACACGGCCCCGCCCGCTCGCCGACCGCGGGCGGCCCACCAGACCAGGCGGACCGAGCGGGTTAGGGTGCTGTGTGCGCGCCGAGGGGGCGGCCAGCAGGGTGCCAGCGCGGGCCAAGTGCCGCGCCGACAGGGGGAGATGACATGAAAGCTGCCGTGGTACTGGGCGGGAGCATCGCAGGGCTGCTCGCAGCCCGGGTCCTGAGCGACCACGCCGAGAAGGTCGTCATCCTCGAACCGGACAGCCTGGCCGGGAGCGGGCCGAGCCGGGGCGCACCGCACCGCCAGCAGCTGCACGCACTGCTCACCACGGGGCACGCCCACTTCGAGCAGTGGTTTCCGGGAATCACGAAGGCCCTCACCGACGGGGGCGCCCGCATGGGCGACGGCTCCGCCATCCAGTACTACGTGGACGGCGTCCTGCGACCCGCTGTCTCCGGCACCGGCATGCTGGGCGCCACCCGCCCCTTCATCGAAGACCACATGCGCCGCCGGGTCCTGGCCCTGCCCAATGTCACCCTGCGGACCGGCCGCGCGCACGACCTGGTCTTCAGCGGCTCACGAGTCAGCGGAGTGCGCTTCTCCTCCTGCGAGGACGACCGCGCCGCCGGCCCCGTTCCCGGCGGCCGGCTCGATGCCGACCTGGTCGTGGACGCCATGGGCAGGTCCAGCCGCCTCGGCGCCTGGTTGCTGGCGCACGGCTGGGACCAGCCCCCACACACCCGGCTGAAGGTCGAGATCGGATACGCCACTGCCTACTTCCGCCGCGGCGACGAGCTCGATGGGCTGGTCGTCGCCCACTCATCACCCGGCCCGGGGAGCGGGTACCGCTACCGCGACGCAGTCGAGGAGCCCGCGGCCGTCACCGCGCTCGAAGCAGACCGGTGGGGAGCCGTACTCGTCGGCTACACGGACTACCGGCCGAGCAGCGACCCGGAGGAGTTCACGGCTCGCCTGCTGCGCTCCGCACCCCCGATCCGCACGGTCGCCGAGAACTGCGAACTCGTCTCCGGCGTCGCCACCTTCCACTTCCGAGAGAGCATCCGGAGGGACTTCACCAAACTCGGACGCTTCCCCGGCGGGCTGGTGGCGGTGGGAGACGCCATCGCGTCCGTGAACCCGATCTACGGCCAAGGCCTCACGATGGCCGCGCTCCAGGCGTCCTCCCTCTCGGCCTACCTGCGCACCGGCGCCTCGCCCCATAAGGCAGCGTGGGGCTACTTCCGCCGAGCCGGCGCCGTGGTCAACGCGGCGTGGCAGGTGTCCGCCACCACCGATCTCGCCCAACCGCACATCGCTGGCGCCCGGCCCTGCATCTACCCGCTGACCCGCTGGGTCACTGACAGGGTCATTCAGGCGTCCGTGATCGATCCCGCTGTGAACCGCGCGTTCATGGACGTCGCCCACATGCGTGCCCGCCCCCAAACGTTCAGCCGGCCCGGGGTCCTCCTCGCCGCATCCCGCGCGCTGGCGTCGCAGGCGCGGCGGAGGACCGCCGTGCCTGAGGGGAGCCGGACGGGAGGGCGCACGGACGGGCCGACCGATGCACGAAACGAAAGAAAGTACCGGACCATGGACGACGGAGGGCGAGGACTGTCCTTCTGGAGCGAAGCGAACTTCAAGGGGGAGGTGCACCGGGCGGAGATCCGTTCGGAAGGACCAGTGACTCTTCCGTTTCCGGCGAAGCGGCGGTGAACGACACGATCGACGAGCACTTCATCCTGCACCGGCACGGCTCCGGCGCCGATGCCCTGAGCGGCGAGCGCACAGCCGCCCTGGTCCCCGGGGGGTACTGGAGCAGCGAGAACGTCGCGATCGGCATGTACGAGGCCTGCCCGGACGATTGATGCCGCGAGGAAGCGTCATGGTAGTGAGGCCGAGCGTGCTGCGGGAGAGGCTGAAGCCAGGGAGGCCTTGGGTAGGGGCAACGACATGGATGCCGTCTGGCCGCGCCCAGTGGCGGGGGACATCGCCCAGCCCGTAGACCGGAGGTATGGTGCTTCGGCCGCCGGTGGAGCCGATGCTGGGGCAGGCTCGCGACACGGTGCCCGCGCCGGGCGCGCTTCCCGGGGAGCTGCGGTTCCAGCCCAAGCTCGACGGCTACCGGGCGATCGTCTTCACGCCGTGGCTGGCGCCCGGCCCGCTGCTGGTGCAGTCCCGCCGCGGCAGCCTCCTGCAGAGCCGCTTCCCCGACCTCGTGGACGCGGCCGCCCACCTGCCCGACGGCCTGGTCCTCGACGGCGAGCTGGTCGTGTGGGCGGAGGAGAAGATGTCGTTCGAGGCGCTCCAGCGGCGAGCCGTCTCCGGCGGCCGCACCGCTGCCCGCCTCGCGGCAGAGGTGCCGGCGCACTTCATCGCCTTCGACGTCCTCCAGATCGACGGCCAGGAGCTGCTGCACGTCCCCTACAGCGAGCGGCGCGCCCAGTTGGAGCGGTTGTTCGCCGACCACGGGCTGAGCGCCCCGTGGACGCTCTGCCCGGAGACGACCGACCTGGCGACGGCCAAGGAGTGGCTGACGTCCTGGACGCAGGTGCCCGGCGTCGAAGGACTGGTGATCCGGGGGAGCGGCCAGCGGTATCTGCCGGGAGCCCGTGCGCTCTACAAGGTGCGCCGCCGGGACTCCACCGAGGCGGTAGTCGGCGCGATTACCGGAACCCTGTGGCGGCCGCAGGCGCTTGTGCTGGGCCGTCTCGACGCGGCCGGGGCGCTCCGGCCGGTCGGCCGTAGTACGCCGCTGCGGCCGGACGCGGCGCGCGACCTGGCCGACCGGCTGACACCGGCAGGACCCCGGCACCCCTGGAAGGGGGTGCGGTCGGCTCACGACCTCCTGGGGGTCGCGCACCCTGCTCGACGTCGTGCTGGTCGAACCGGAGCTGCCCGCCGAGATCATGGTGGACACGGCGCTGGAGCGCGGAGCGTGGCGGCACCCGGTGCGCTTCGCCCGTCTTCGGCTGGACGTCGCGGTCGCGGACGTCCCGCCCTTCGGCGCGGGCGCCGAGCCCGCCAGCGGGTGACGGGCCCCTGCCCACCGCTCCCGATGCTGCCCGGGGCCGGTGAGGATGTCGTAGGTGCCAATGCGGCGCCAGATGACGTGCGGTGTTCCTATTTTTGGGCTCGTACTGCAAGGTGGCCCGCCTGTTGCCGTCCCAGGTCAGCCTGATGACACGGGCCGCTGGGTACGCCCTGCACTGGTGGAGTACGTGCGGGTTCCTTCGCGGCTGCCTGACGCGTTGGCGTTCCATTTCAGCTGGTAGATCGGAACGCTGGGGCCGTTCCTCGCTGACGACGGCGCCATCCCCAAGTGCCCGGCTGGGCCACCTGGACGCACCGCTCAGCGGCCTCCGCGTACGCGGAGGCCGCTGTTTTCGAGCCGCCCGGTAGCCAGGTCGGAACGTAGGGCGACGTCCCTAATCCACGAGATAGTCGATGCGCCCGACCACGTACTCCCCGTAGCCCAATCGGGATCCCAGTCGTCCTAGCCGGTCAAACACTTGTGGAGAGATCGATGAGTGGAAGGCCGTGAACGCATGGAGCGCGAAACGGAAGGCGAGCTCGGGGCACACCGTGTCGGCGCACCGGTTCACCGCCGCTCGTGCTTCGGTCAGTGTGACACCAGCGTTCTGGCGTGGACGCACGAGATTAAGCACTGCCTTTACCTCACCGACAACAGCTTGGTGATGGGGCGGGCAGGGAGCGACGGATGTCCAGGAGGACTCCGGCGCACCGAACCGCTGCACGACAGGCACGACTACCGCCAGGACCTCATCGAGCCATTCACGCTCCCGGTCCTTGATCGACGGACTGCCGTCGAAGGCGTTGCTGTTGGTGAGCTCCCAGAGGGTGGAGATCTCGGCGTCGGTCAGTGCCGAATCCCTCAGCCGTAGCAAGTCCTCGATCAGCAGCACCTGGTTCACGATCCCGTGCTGCGTAGAGCCGGTCATCATTGCAATGTGCTGCTGCTCGCTTTCGGCGTCCAGAATCCAGTCGCCGTGGAAGGAGCCACCCAAGGCGGTGATGCCGAAGTCGAACGTCAGGTCGTCGGGAGTGAGGGCTGAGTCGTGCAAAGGATGCTCCTGCATCAGACGGGGTAGGCGGTAGAAACGTAGTAGCCGCCGGGCTTGTGGCCGGGTGCGCGCTGGAGAAGAACGACGTAACCGTTTCCTGCCTTGCTGAACTTCCCGTCATGAGTCATGACATCACCAAGCGAGTTCTTGGCGCCGAAGGTGCCTTTCAGTTCCAGTGGTGTCCTAGCTCCCTCGCGCAGCCATTTCTGAATTCTCGCCCCGTTGCCGGCCACGGCGTAGTCCACCACTTGTTGTGCAGTCTGCTGGTCGACCCAGCGGCTGTTCGGTGTCGGTTTGCCGAGTTTCCGGGTCTTCCTGATCGCCAGTTCCTGCATCTGCTGCTGGGTGACGTTGACGTGTTCGTCCAGCGTGTGCGCGACGCCCGGGAACATCCGCTCTGCGCGTGCCAGGTCAGTGCAGTTGTGGACGAGGACGTCTTGGGTGCCGACCTGGACGTAGTAGCTGTCGATGCCGCTCACGTCCAGGTCGTAGGTGTCCTGGCTGCCCATGAAGCCGCTGGTGCCGGTCACTGCTGCCAGTGCGCCTTCGTCGGTACGCAGCTGGTCGCCCTGACGCACCTCGTCGGCGGGGACCCATGCCTGGCGTTGCGGAAGCCAGTAGCGGTGGTGCTCGGTCGACGTGAGGGAAGCCCGCTGCTCGCTGTGTCCGCCTTCTTCCGCCACCTCCAGGCGGACGAAGCGCTGGTCGGTGTACGACGAGGTGAATGACGCGGACTGGACGGGGCGCGGAAGGGTCAGCTCGGTGTCGCCGCCCGGGTCGGTAGCCAGGACCTCGTCTCCCGGTTGGACGTCCTCGATCGGCTTGCGGGAGCCGTTCGCCATCAGCACCGGCGTCCCGGCAGGGAAGCTGTTGCACTCGAAGGCGGTGTCACCCTTGCGTGCGTTGCGGATGTCGTCAGGGAGGAGTTTTCCGCCCAGCTTGAGCCAGCGCAGCACGGCCAGCGAACCCAGTCCGCGGTCGAAGCCCTCGACGTGTTCGCCGGTCATCAGGTCTTTTCCGGTGATGGCTTCGACGATGCCCTTGCCGTCGCCGATACCCGGCAGCAGGCCGAGCAGCACGGACATCCGGCGCTGCTGTTCCTCGTTGTCAAGGCCGGAGGAACCGTCGCTCCACGTCTTGCCGAGGTTCGAGAAGTCGAAGTCGATGGCCGGCAGCTCACGGAGCTTCTCGGCGCCCTTCGCGATGCCGGGGACGGCCTTGTTCATGTCGTCCATGGCCTTGTTGGCCACACCGATGCCGGCGTTGATCTGGTCCATGGCTTTGTTGGCCTGGTTCAGGGACGTGTTGATGTGGTCCATGGAGCGGTTGACGTCGTCGATCGCCCGGTTCATGTCATCCAGGGCGCGGTTCATCTGTGCGAACCCTGCGTTGATGTCGTCGAGCACCTTGTTGACGCCGCGGAGGCCGTCCTTCACCGCGTCGGCTGCCGCCTTGTACTGAGGGTTGCCGACGATCTGCGCGAGCACGAGGACCAGCTGGAGCAGCAGCAAGGTCATCTGGATCATGACCATGATCGTTTCGATGGTCCGCAGGACATCGAGCATCAGCTTGTCGATGTCGGCTCGGGCGCCCGCTGCGGCGGCTTGGATCCGCTCCTCAACCTGCTTGCGATATGCGGGGTCCGCGATGGTGGTCGGATCTTCCTTGAATGCCTCTCTGAGCTTCTGGAGCCCGGCCACTTCCTTCTTGACGGTCCCGAAGTGCTCGACCGTGTCCTTGTGGAGGTAGTGGATCCCGTACGCGAACACGCCGATGCCCGCGCCGACCTTGATGGCCTTGGTCGCGAATTCGCGGTAGCAGGTCGGCTTCTCGAGCAGTGGCACCTTGTCGCAGCCAGAGATGGCCGCCGAGCGTCGGACGATGTCCGCCAGTCGGCTGTCGTCAAGTGCGGACTCGGCTGCGCTGAGCTTGTTCTCGGCGCCAGCCAGCCTGGCGCTCTGGGCTGCAACAGCACTGTCCTGCCCCATGCCAAGCGTCACGAAGACCCCTAAAAGGGTCAGAAACGCAACTGCTCTCAGTGTGAGTCGGTGGTACATGTGTGTCCTGTGATCGTGGGCGAAGCGCCTACGGGTGGTCAGCCCGTCCGCGGCATCGCCCTGTTCCCCTGAGGCTCCGCAAAGAAGCTCTCGTTACCAGTCAGTAGCTTAGGGGGTTCGTGTATGTGCCCCGAGAGCGGCTGACTTCGGTGCCTGGCCATCCCAGCCATGCCCATGGCGCTTGACAAGTGGTGGAAGGCTTCCGCTTAGTCCCGCCGGGTGCCACCCCCGACCACTCGGCCAGGAATCTAACCCCGTCCTCTACGCCATGGGCGACTCCATTAACCGCACCGTCCCCACCGGGCTGTGGACCGCCTGGGTCACCGTGGTCCCAGTCATGACGGGCGTGGCACTGGCCACGGTGGTGTACGTGATGCGCGGCGCCTTCGCGCGCCACCACCTGCTCGCCGAAGCCCGCCGCCACCTCTCCTACGTCCTGCGCGGCCGACCACACGAGCCCGGCTTGGACGAACAGATCGTGCAGACGGTCCTCGACGACTACACCCGCCCGGCGAGCCGGCGGATGATGACGGCGACGTCCTCTACCGCCGCCAGTGGGCTGAGACGAGGAGTGGGAGACACCCTGTCGGCAGACCTGCTCGCCGCGCTGAACGGGGCCACGTGCCTGGTCCAGGTGAAGGCCGCCGCAGGGGCAGCCGGGGAGAAACTGATCTCGCAGCTTCAACGCCATCTGGACAAATGGCCACACCTGCGGCCCGGTCAGCCGGTCACCTGCGCTGCCTTGATCGTTAACCACCAGCACCGCCTCGACCCCGCCGAGCGCCTTACCGAGGTGTACCAGCGCAGGGTCGTCGACGCGCTCCGGTTTCCCGTGATCGCCTCCGGCGACCTGTTCCGCTGGTGGCGCACGCAGGACTGGCCGGCCGTGCAGGCCGCCGTGCTCGGCCAGGCCCACATAGCAGGAGATCGAGACGAGCCCCCCGCCGAAGGACGCGAGACCCCGGCGACCGGCCGCAAGCGGTGGCTTCCCTGGGGTAAAGACGGAACCGCGTAACGGTCATGACTGCTGGCCGCAGGGGGGATGAGCAGGCCACCGCCGTCGGCGGTGGATCAGCCGGCCACTGGAAGTGCGGGCGTGCAGATGCGGCACAGGCGGTAGCGAATGCCGCCACGCGGGCCGATGCGTTCGGCGACCCAGGCCGCCGCCTCGCTGGGCTCCATCATCCGCTTGTGCGTCGCCCAACCGGAGTTCAGGGTGCCTTCGTGGGCGAACGTCGTCAGCGCGCCCTGCATCCAGATCGAGTCATCCCCCTGGACCCGACCGACAGACTGCTCGATCTCCCGGCACGTGGCCCGGTGCAGCGTGTGCTTGCCCGCGGCGTACGGGTACTGATCGGGCTCGTCGAACCGGCGCCGCTGCTCCACCGACTCGGCGCGAATGGCAGCGAATCACTCTCTGGCTTCCGCACAGACCCGGCACTCGGCAGCACACACCGACACCTGGGCAGCGCCGTCGAGCCGCTCCCAGTCCACCGGCCCCACAGACGGTGGCTCGGCGCGCCGCGACGGCGGGACCTGCGCGAGACGAAGGGCCGCCGCGGCCCGCCGGGCTGCCTCACCCGCAACGCGCTGCCGAAGGGACGAGCGTCCTCGCTTCGCCATACAGACCCACTCCCACCCACCGCTGCTCACCCAAAACGTCAAAGCGCTCCAGGCCGCTACGACGGCCAAGGCGGCGCCACAACCCACCATCATGGCAGTCAGCCAAGCGGGAGCCACCGCACGGCGGTCCGCGATCGGGGAGGACACGCAGTGTCCCTGGATGGGCAGGCGCGCCATGCGCAGAGCGATCCGGTCGGCCGGGGTGACACAGTGGCGCTGCACCGCCTCCAGATCCTCGATGTAGCTGCGCAGCTGGGCCGCCTCCTGGAGTGCGGTCAGGCTCTCCACCGCCTCCCCCGGCAGCACCACTTCCTCCGGCAGCCCGAAACCCAGACTGCGCCGCACGGCCTGGGCCAGGTCAGGCGCCAGAGGCCCGTTACCCGTCAGGGTGATCTCCACGGGAGAGACCTCATGCGCCCGCGGGTGCTTGGCCCGCAGCGTGTGCACCACCGTCTTGCCCTGGCGGGCGAAGTCCACCGTCCAGTGGTCGTCCAGCCCGTCGGCCTGGCGTCCCAGCGCCGTCACCCGGGCGCTCACATCCCGCACCCCGTCCATCAGCAGCGCCCGCTCCTGCCCGTAGACCTTCGCCGCCTCGAACAGCTGATCCCGGGTGAAGGAGACTTCCAGATCGGCGTGTGTGGCCAGCAGCCCGTCCAGCTTGGCCCGGTCCCACACCTCGACCCGTACCGCCTGTCCGGCTGCCAGCGAGGTGACGAACTCTCGCTCCGCCGTGGTCAGGGTGCACGGCACCACCAAGATCCACTCCCATGGCTGGTGCTGCAGAGCCCGCGTGAACGACTGCTTGATCGACTTGCGCCGCCCCTTGTGCGCCGTGGTCGGGAAACCGTCCAGGTAGTACTTCAGCTGGAAAATCCGTACCCGGGTTCCGTGGCTGACCTTGATGTCGATGCCATCGTCCCCGCCGCGCCCGTTCACCACCTCCACACGCGCCGCCGCGTCGTACACGCGGTGCGCCAGCGCTTCCACGATCCGGTCGAACCCCGGCTGCCCGACCCGCTCCCACTCCACCGCCATAACCGGCCCCCTGCCCTCGCAGACACCCCAAAGCGATGATCCCACCCGGCACTGACACCCCCGCCGGCGCTACGCCACACACCGATGCCGGGCCGAACCACTCAGGCCAGTTATCAGAACGATCCCCAGCGGCATGCATCAAGGAAGCCATTGGTGACCCGCCCGTCGTCGTCACGGACCGGGCTTCTACCGAACTCGCAGGTCACAACCACGGTGGGAGGGCGCGTAAGCGCGGCCCAGGCCGCACAGGACCGCGTCGCGGCCGGAACCGCCGCCCGGTACCGGCCCTGTGGACACTCGAACCGGACCGCCTCGTGGACCGCTCAGGTCTGGCCCAGGCCGCGGGAGTGGCACCTGCCGCCCTGCCCCACCCGACATACGGGCGTCGCAGTCTGCCCGCCGCGCAGCTCGAAACCGCCCAGGGCCCGTGCTGGTCCCAACCCGTGGCCCGCGACTGGGCCGAGGAGCACCGCAGGAGCGACCGACTGCGGGCGTTGCTGTCCGGCACGACGACGTTCGGGACCGAACAGCCGGCCGGCCTCGTCGCCGACCACAACCACCTCACAAAGATCATCAGCGACAGCCTGGGGGACGCTGACCGCAGCCGGAGGAAGCGCGGCATGCTCGGCAAGACGCACCATGAGGAAACCGCCAAACAGCTCGCCTGGTGGCCCGCGGTCGCCCTCAGCGACGACACCGACGGCTTCATCCCCGTCACGGCGCTGCGCACCACCCTGGTCGAGGCCGTCCTCGGAGGCCTCGCCGACGACATCGAGCGGACCGGTAGGAAGAACCGCTCCCGCGTCTCGCTGGGGGACATCCGGCGCGACGTCGTCAAGCTCCTTGACTGGTACATCCTGCGGGAACCCGCCGCAACGCCGTCGCTCTTCGGCGACATCTGCCTGACCGCCCGCTTGCGCCTCGGGCTGCCGCCGAAGGACGTCGGCGACCTCCTGCGGCACTCTCTCCACCTCGACAGCCAGCTGGACGGCGACACGGTCGACGCCCTGATGGATCTGGCACTGCCCCCCTCCGCCACAAGAGCCGGCGACCGCTGAACCTCACTCGCCGCGACCAGGCCCGGGCGGGGGTGAGCGGATACGGGAAGGGGCAGGGCGGTGACAGCGGTCATGGTGGCGGCGAGCGCGACAGTTCGACGCACGAGGGGGTCAGGTGCCGCTTTCGCCGAGCAGGAGGCGTGCATTGTCCTGCGCTTGCCTCCGCCACTTGCGCTGACGGTCAGGACCGCCACGGTGCGCCGGCGGACGGTCAGAAGCGCTTGACTCGCGCTGCACGGCGAACTCGGCGTAGCCCTCCGGCCGGCACCCCAGGGCCCCGCGAGGTTCTTCCCGTTCCCCGACGGCCCGTGTGGCCAGATAGGGGCGCCGCCCCCGCGGCCTTCCCGGGGGAGCCGACGCGAGAGGAGCCTTGTGACCGTGAACAGGAACCCCCGGCCCCGGCCGGGTACCGTCCATCGGGTCCCGCGGTGGTTACTGTTGACCGCCGCCGCCGTACTGTCCGCCCGCAGCCAGGAAGGGGCCAGCGCTCTCACCACGGCGGCCGCCGTCCATGCCCTCGCCGTCCCGGACCGCAGGAGCCAGCCGTGACCCGCACCCCGCTCTCCGCCGCGGAACGCGCCCTGACCGCCGAGGTTGGCGGGCTGGGACTGACTGTCACCCGACACCAGCTCGAACGCTGGCGCGCCAAGCGCTGGCTGGCCCCCACCGACCAGTGGACCGATCCCGCAACCCGCGCGCTGCGCCCCGACGTCGTTTGCCGCGCCGCATGGCTCGCCGCCCTCTCCCGGCCGGGCCGCAGCATCAGCTGGGTCGGCTGGGCGTTCTGGGCGTTCTGGGCGCTCGACAGCACCGAACAGACCGCCGTCCTGCTCCGCCAGGCCCTGCTCCGCACCCTCCAGCTCCCGCTGCGGCAGGCTGGCGTCACCCTGGCCCAGATCCCGCAGGGCGACAGCGACGCCGCCTTTGCCACCCGCCAGCACCTCGCCGAGCGCCTGCTGCGGGGGCGGCGCGCCATTGGACGGGACCTGGACGGCCTCCTGCGTGCTCACGCCACCACCGCGGGCGTCACTCTGCCCGGACCCCGCACGGTGTCCAACCCCTTCGCCGCCGCCCTCGTCCGCACCGGAGCCCGCCTCCTGATGGGCGGCACGGCCGACGTCAGTGTCGAGGAACTCACCGATGCCTGGCGCAGCGTGTGGACCGGCCCGCCCGAGCTCCTCGACCGGATCACGGCCGCCCACCTCGCCGCCGACCACGCCGGAGACGACGTGCGCACCCCGTCCCCCCTGGCCCATGGGCTGCCCGGCTGGGTCAGCGCCGTGGAGCACGCCGACGCGCACCTGTTGTGCGAGGCGGTCCGCGCCTGCACCAAAGCCTCCTCCACACTGGCGAAACTGCTCCTGGAGCGGGCCGACGCCCAGGTGCTGGCCGTGCTGATGGACGACATCATGTGGGACCACCGGGTCCGCGCCGGAGGTCTCGCTCCCGCCGGCCGGCTGGGGGAGGCCGCGATCGCCCTGAGTACCGTGCAGTACCTCCTCGTCCCCGGCTGGGCCCAGGACCTCCGCCGCTACCAGGACCGCATGGACCGCCTGCTGGCCGCGCCCGCGCCGACACCGGGCGACGGTGTGCTGTAGCTCTCCGTACGCCGACGGGCGGCGCCTGGCACGGCTGCAGGAGCGCGTTGTGTCCCGCTGGGGGGACACAACGCCGGGAAATGTCGTGCTGAGCTGACAGAAGCGTCACGTACGGGCGATATCCACGCGGGAGGCCGTGCAGGACCGGGCCTCCCTCGCGTCTCGTGCAGAAGCCGGGACGGCGTGGCCGGGACGATGTCCGATGACCCGGACTGTAAGGCGGCGGCTGTCCGGCGGTCCCGGTACCGGCTCGCCGAGCCCTACAAGGCCACGCCTGGCCAGCTGCACGGAACCCATCACCCTGCCCCCGGTGCGAGATGCCCGTTGTCCAAAGGGGACGGACCGACGCCGTTGAGACGGGCGGTGGCCTCCAGCGAGCGCAGCAGCACCGACATCGCATTGACCGCGGCCGTGCCCAGTCTCTTCGCTTGCAGAGAGTCCACGGTCCGCCCGAGCGCCATGACCGACCTCGCCAGGGCGGGCATTTTCACGTCCTCGGCGCAGATGGCCACCGCCCTCGCGAGCGACAGCAGCGACTGCTCCAGCTCGGGGGTCCATCTGATGACGGGGGAAGGCGTCCGGACACGGTGGACCAGGGCTGCTGGCGAAGGGCGGGGTAGAGAACGCTCCCGTACCGCCGTACGGCCGGCAGTGCGCTCCCACGCCTTCTCCCAGCGACCCATCTGCGAGGCGGGCACACCGCAGCCGCGCAGGAATGCCGCGCACTGTTTCCAAGTGGCGGGCAGACCTCTGCGCCCGGTGATACGCCAGACCGTGGTCAGCGGCAGAAGCACGCGCCCTGCAATCCCCGCGTCGGCGGCGCGCGCCTGGAGCACCCTCAGGACGGGCGCGCCAGCGCGTTCATAGGCGGCCGCCAGGGCCGCGGCAAGATCGGCCCGGGTACGGATACCGTCCACGTGCGGCGCCCGCAGACCGGCGAGACGCCCACGGCTCTCGGCCCGCGCAGTACGCCAGAGTCGAAGGGCCTCCTCCTCGCCGCCGACACCGCAGGCGCGGACGAACGCGGTGACGGCCCGCTCGACCGGTACACCCTGGGCGAGGTCCACCACGCGCTTGAGTGTGGTCGCCGAGACGGAGCCGGCACCGTCAGTACCGCTCGTAGTGCGCGAGTTGGCCGCCAGCCGGGCGTAACTGCAGCCGCTGCGCTCCTTGAGGCTCATCAGATAGCCGACGAGCCGCCGGTGGTAGCGGCCGGGAGCCAGGGTGCTGCCCCGGCCGGGGGGCGGGTTCATGGCAAGCTCCCCTCTACCGGGCGCCGTGTTCGGCGTCGGCGGCCGCGCGAGCCGCTGCGCCGGCTACTGCAGACAGCAGGGCCCTGCCGCCTCCGACGACTGCGGTGGTGACGGCGCCGATCACGCCGCAGCCCGTCAGCAGGCCGAGCACGTCGCTCACGGGCATGCCATGCATGCACAGGGCGCCCCCCACGACGGGGAAGACGATGATCCCGCACGCCTGCGCGGGGCCCGCCGACCGGCCGACGGGACGGTCCCGACCGGACGGGGGAACGACTCGGGGATGGTACGGGGACACGATGATGGAACCTCCGGATGGGGTGCGCGGCCGCCGTCCCCGCATACGGATCCGGCAGCCCGCGCGCTGAACGTGCTACTGGCCGCAAAACCGGACCTGCGGAAGGCGGTTGATGGCTGCCCTCCTCCGGTGCCGAAGAGGATGGCACGCTCAGTGGCGCTCCCGCTCACCCCGAAAGCGCCAAAAGTCTCTTTTGTTGATTTCTTGGTCCGCAGGTGTTCTGGACAGCGGATCTACGCGCAGCCCGCTCGAACGCTTGTGGTCAGCCCCTTCCGTATATCGCCCCCCGCCGACCGGTCCGCTGGTGTTTCAGCCCCGCTTGCGCACCACCCCGTCAGGGAAGATGCTGCCCTTCGGCTTGGTCGACGCCGCGGTGGGGCCCCAAGTCCTTGGCGCCCCACCGAAGCGTCGGCACCGCGCCCCCTGGTCCCGCTACTGGCCGCAAACCGACGCGAACAGGGAACCCCCGCCCGGCATGGTGATGCGTGCCCGGCGCTCGTGGAGGGGCCGCTCGCCATCATGAGCGGCCCCTCCTTCGGCTCAGCCGCCCACCCCACCGGCAACACCGGACTGTCCACGGCAACCGTCAACACCGGCAGAGGTAACGACCACGTCATGCACTCATCCCTTCCGCCCCGTCCCCGCGCCCGCCACCCGTGCCGGGCCGGCCGGGGGCGGGCGCGGGGAGTCCACCCGGCAGGCGACACCCGGCCCGGGGCGCCGGGCTCCGGGCGGCGGGCGGCGGATAGGCTCCGTGCCAGCCCTCGCCGGTATGGAGCGCGGGGGATAGGCCCCGGTCCCCGGGTGACGGGACCGCAGTACGGCCGGGGCCGCCCCCCACCCCGCACCGCCGCGCCTGCCCGGCCCGCGCCCCGCGGCGGCCCCTGGCCTGTGGTCCTGGTCCTTGGGGTCGTCTTGGTGGTGTTCGCCGGAGGCGTCAGCCGCTTTCTCCGCCCAAGAGGTTCGTGAGAATGCCGAGGGTAAAAAGTTCTGCGCCGCCGCAGTGCTGGTAGCTGTCGTCCTGGGGGACCTGGGTGACGTTCCCGCCGGCGGTGCTGGCGCTGGCCGCTGCCGTGCCGTCGGCACCGGCGTGGGAGGTGTTGTGGCAGAGGTTGCCGAAGGCCGGTCGGGCAGGATGCCACCAGCCGAGGCGGGTTGGGCGCCGGCGAGTACGCCGAGGACGACCGTGCAGCCGATACCGACACTTCTGGTGAAAATCCGTGTGCGCATGCCGCACTCAACGTGCCGGTGAGCGGGGTGGTTAGACATGCCCGACGGCTGACACCAGGCCCTTGGCCCTGCCGGGAGGGCCCTGTTCGTCGTCCTGGCGGTGCTTGATGAAGCCGGCCCCGCCCCGCGCGACGTCCACCGTATCGATCTGGCGGGCATGCTCCGCGTGCCGAATGTGACGATAACGGAGGGGTGGGAAGCCACGCGGACCAGGTAAAGGGCGTGCGGACTGCGGGCCCACGAAGAACATCAAGGACGAAGAGTGTCGTCATCGGTGTCGAATGAGTAGCGTGATGCCGTGTCGGAGTAGGACAGGAAGGGGCGGCCGCCGTTATCGATTTCCGTCTTCCCTTCTTTTCCGTCAGCCACCCAGTGGAGTGTTGCGGTCCACTCCACCATTTTTTCTGAATAGCCGTTCAGTTTGAAGACTTCAGGGTCATCGGACGATACCTTGTATGGGAAGTCCGGTGTTCGCTTTCCGCTAGCATCTATCTGTGGGGACAGCTTGGGATTGCCCGCGTCGAGATCAATGCTGAACAGTCTCTCTTGCAGCCCTTCGCCACATCCGGTGCCTACATGCATCAACGCGTTTGGCACGGGCTCGGTGCGCTTTTTGACAGATATCTCCAACCGTGTCAGCACGATGGCCTTATCGGATGGGTTCTGAATTGTGACCTCGACCAGGGACCCTGTTGGCAAGTCCGACCCCGTCGCCCGGCGGACGCGGTCGAAGATTTCCGCTCGACGGTGCCCATCCGCATTGGACGAAGCCGAGGTGTTGCGAAGCGCTTTCTTCAACTCCCCGGCGACTGATGTTGCGCCTTGATGCAAAAGCCACGTCGTGCATGTGGCGTCGTACTCCCTCGGGGCGACATGTATTTTTGGCCGGAGCGCATCGTCACCACTGAAAATGGCAGAGACCAGTGAAGTGCCGCCCTGCTGCAACCAGCCGCTGACCACAGTCACAGCGACTGCTGTCACGGCCGCCAGAACTGTCGGTCGCCGCCACCAAGGGACGGTTGCCGCCGGGCCATCAGGCCCTGGCTCTGGTGCCGTCGGGTCACCGGACCCAGGATCTGTCACTCTTCCACCAGCGCTGGACACTTGCCCCCCGAAGCAGTCCTAGAAGAGAAGACGAAGATACCGCCTGGGATCCAGGGGCGGGGCGGTAACGACATCTCACCGGGTCCTCATAGCCTTCCGACACTGCCACCCGGCCGGGAGGGTGGGGGCATGCAGGCCACGCACCTTGCCGGTACCGCCCTGTCGCCGCCGTCATCCGCTCGATCGGTGCCCGCCACGCCGGCGCCCACGACCTGGTCACCGACGGCCTCTACCTCGACCTGCGCCGCGCGCTGCGCAACCCGGCCGACGATCCGACGATGCGTCACCGCACCGGTCTGGACGCGGACGTCCACGCCCACGTCCTGGCCACCCCCGGCGGCCCGGGAACTGATCACCCGCACCGCCGTGCAACTGCGCGCCCTGGCCGACGAGACTCTCCCGGGCCGCCTGGTCCGCCTCACCGTGGCGTGCCAGGGAGGCCGCCACCGCTCGGCTGCGGTCGCGGAAGTGGTCGCCCGCCGGGTGTGGAGCGCGTGGGGCGGCACCTACGGCGTCGACATCGAGCACCACCACATCGACCACCCCGTACTGCCCGCCAAGGACTGATCCGGAAGGCCGGCCGCCGCGCCGGATGGGCTACGTTCACACCGGCCCCGCCCGGCGGCGGTTGCCGGCCGCCACCGCCGCCGTCACTGCCGCCGAAGGGCCGGGGTGCGCCAGTCCCCGCGCTGGGAGAGGCGCTGTACGGCATCTCAGCACCTACGAGGCCGGAAAGCCAAGTAGTTCCTTGGCGCTCAGCTGTCTTTTTTGTTCCGGACATCGGCGGTCATCATCTCGACGAGCTCTGCGTACTTGGTTCTGTCCTGTAGCTGCTCGCGTAGATCCCTCGGCCCCGTGAAGCTCAGCAGCTTGTCCCGGAGCGGTTGGTTCGCGACGAGCAAGGCCTCGGAGAGTTTCGTGCCGACATCGAGGTCGTCAGCACCCACTCGGTGCACTGCCTCAAGCAGGCCGGCGTACTTTTCGCGCCTATGCACCTGCCAGGCCGCGGCGCGCGCCATATCCTCCACCTTGATGGTGGCCCCGCTGGCGTGCTTGGCTTGCCGCACGCCGAACCACCCGCCCGCCATCGCGCCGAGCAGGCTCAGCACTGCTACCAAGGCTGTATCGGCCATACGCCACCTCCTGCCTTGATGAAGTGCGCTCTTTAACGAGCTGGTCAACCCACATCGTGAACGCTGCGGCAGCGTGCGAAGGCCACCGGAGGTTCCCTTGGGACCGCGGCGGAAGCGTCAGCACGCTTGGGCGCTCTTCTACCGTCACCCGCTGCGGAAGGTGTCGCCACTGCGGCGGAGGCGCCCGCCCGCGGGCCCGCCCCGGCCGGGCGCCGCGCCCCTCTCCCGCTCCTCCGTGCCGATACGGCGGAAGCGGTCGGCCGGCGGGTGTGGAGCGGGTGGGGCGGCGCGTACGGCGTCGACATCGAGCACCACCACATCGACCACCCCGTACCTTCGCTCGCCTGGCCAATGAGCTGCAGGAGCGTTGGTGGATCATCGCACCTGACCAGGGAGGGCACGGCCATTCCGACCGTCCTGCGGACTTTTCCCGCGACGGCTACGTGAGAGACGCAGCCAACCTTCTCGACTGCTTGGGGCTCATTGACACCGTCGTGCTCGGGCACTCACTGGGAGGCGTCAACGCCTACCAACTCGCCGCTCGACACCCGCACTTGGTCAGCGCTCTGATCATCGAAGACATCGGCGCCGAGGTCGATGATGACCTGTCTTTCAGCCGGTCTTGGCCGCATCGAGCCCCGACCCGAGCCGGGCTTCTGGAGGGTCTCGGGGCGTCAGCGAACTACCTCACCGACGCCATCCGCGAATACCCCGACGGGTGCGGCCTCGCGTTCAGTCCGCAGGACATGATCACCTCACAGCAGCAGCTTAACGGCAGCTACTGGAGCGACTGGCTCGCCAGCGATTGCCCTGCCCTGCTTATCCGCGGCAGCCGCAGCTCGGTTCTCAGCAGCCAACACGCGAAAGAAATGGCGGCACGACGCCCCCACACCCAGCTCATCGAGCGGCCGACTGGTCACACCGTCCATGAAACCGACCCGGTCGGCTTCGCTGCCACTGTCAGCAGCCTTCCTTGCCTCCTTGTGACCCCATAGCGGCCAGCCGTGTTCCACAGAGGCCTCTGCCCCTGTTGTGCACTGTTCCTCGTCTGGCTGCCGCCGTGGCGCACCACGCCGCTGCTGGATGTGCAGTTGCCGCCCCGTTCACCCGCCGCCGTGCGGGTGCCTGGTCGATCCCTGGCTGCGCCTGGCGTGCCGCGGCCGCCGACGGCTCCGGCACCACCGCTTCCTCGGGCCGGGCCGCAGACGGCGGTCGGGTCGGTAATCAGAGGGCACGGTGCCCACTCCGGGCGGCCTCCTTCCGCGGGTGCCTCGCCGCAGCGGTTGCCCGCCGGGCCGCCTGTGCCTACTGTCCGGTCGCTGCCGGCTGCATGGCCGCGCGGGGCGGCAGTCTCAGTCCTGGGTGATGACCGAGCCGTCCTCGGCGGCCCGGTCCACAGCTTGCTGTAGACCCGCAGGTCTTCCTCGGACAGGTTCGCATCGCCGTAGACGCGGACGGTGGTGGTGCCGCGTGCTGGAACTGCGCGACGGCAGCGATCACGGCAACAGGGGAACCGAGATCTGGTCGAGTCAGCTTGGCATCAACCAACTCGCCCGCGCCGTGATCCGCTGCTTCGACGAGGTCGCACAGACCCATGGCGAGAGCGGCTACCGAGGCAAGTGGGGCGAGCACTTCCCCCGAACCGAACTCGAAGCTCGCAGACGCCTCTGGCGTATTCACCAGCCCCAAGCAACGTAGTCGCGCCAACAGACTGCTCAGGTTGAGTGAGACAAGTCAGCAGGGCAACTGTCACCGCTCAGCTCCGCGGACTCCCGTACAGGCGAGGACTGCGTCGGCGTCGTCGGCGAGGAAGAGCATGAAGGCCCACGTCCGGTCTGGTGAGAAGATGCAGCCGATCCTGACCTGAGCGGCTTCGAGCCGGGTGAGGATGTCGACGGTGGACGGCAGGGCGAGAGTCTCAGCACCTCGCTTCCTCGCCCGTCGGAGACGAGCCGCGTAGATGCTGGCAAGCTGCTGACTGGGAACGCGGCCGTCCCATACGACGAAGTCGCCTCCGGCGAGAAGCGCCTCCCTGGCGGCTTCGCAGGCCGTGGTCTGGTCGCCCAGCATCCCGGCGAGTTCCGCCCGGTCCATCTGTCCTCCTCCCGCCTGCTGTCCCGTAGTCCGCTCAGTCGTCGAAATGGAGGCCGGGCCGGGTCCAAAGTGTGAGGTCACTGCTGGTGGCGACCGCCAGGGTCAGGCCGGAGGGAGAGAACCCGGCCGCGCGGAGTTCTGAGTACTCGGAGTGGAAGACGTGCCACCACGTCCCTCCCGCCAAGCCTTTGTGGGACCCACCGTCGGCGGAGAGGATGACGCGGTCGTGGGGCCACTCGGGGCTGACGACGTCCAGGGTCCAGCCGTCCGGCGTGGTGCTGTGCAGGCCGCCGCCGAAGAGTCCGGCTATGCGTACCGGGACGCCCGCGATTGGGCCGAGCCCAGGGCAGGTGAGGTCCGGGTGGGCGTCGGGGGTGCTCGTTTCCGGGGCAGGGTCCCGGTCACGGGCGATCTTCTCGCCGGTGACCGCGTCGAAGAGTCCATGGCCGTTGCTGGACACGGCCATGATGAGGTCGTGTCCGCTGTCGGGATGGACGGCGAATCCAATACCGAGAAGGCCCCCGATGGGAGTTCTGCGGTCCATCACCGGCTGCCATGGCTCGGGAGCCGGCATGACGGTGGCGGCGAGATAGCGCTCGCGCAGCTTCTGCTGGTACTCCGTGATCAAGTCGTCTCCTCGGTGCGATCCGCGTCGAGGGTCTCCCGCGCAGCCGCCCACGTCGACTCGAATTCTTGGCGGGTGATCTCGGTAGCGCCATCCGCCTCTTGCCATCCGCGCAGTGCGCCTTCCGCGAGGACGCCGTACTGCCGCTCGTAGGCGGCTATGGCAGCGAGGTCGCCACGGTCACGGATCTCGATGACCTCCGCCAGCGAGGCTGCGGTCTCGGGCTGGCGCTGAGGTCCTTGCAGGTCGACCTGGCGCAGTGCCCATTCCTCGCAGTCGAGCTCGAGGTACGACCAGACATCGCTCTCGCCGTCGTAGGCGCGGATCCACAGCATCACGCTCACATGATCTCTTGGTGAGGAGAAGGCGCGTTCGGCGAGGCCCACGGGCCGACCGCCCCGTTCCCATGGAAGCCCGTCCGACGCTGTGCGGGGACTGCGACCAGCGGCACGAGCCCGACTGGGAGGAAACCTGGCCGGGCACCAATCGTCAGGACCAGGACCAGGACCAGGACCAGGACCAAGACCAGGACCAAGCCGTGCCCGAGCAGAAGGCCGGCGGAACCTGGCTCTCACGCTTCCGTAGGTGACACCACCGGACCCGGCTGCCAGTGGTGGCTGCAAGGCTGAACGGATGGACCGTGATGACGAGCAGCTGCTGCGACGCGGCCGGGTCTACGGCGCCGACCACGACCCTCCGGTCCCGGTGTGACGTGCCGCTTCTATTACTTCGGTGACACGCCTGACCGTCGGCGGTGGCACGACGCTGTACGGCGCGTGCCCGGTAGCGCAGCCGCCGGGCTCGTCGTGGCGGTCGATCACCACGTTCTGCCGTGCTTTCCCCTCCACTCGGTGAGCGCGGTCAGGGCCTTCTGGGCACGGACAAGTTCGCCTCCGAAGGCGCCAGCGCGGCGGAGCGGCCAGATGTCTGTGAGTTCCGCCTCGATAGCGGCGGCGAGGCCGTTGTTGTCGTAGCCCCAGGTGGAGTGGAGGAAGAACTCTCCCGCCCAGGGATAGGCGAGGAAGTCGTTGTCGGCGTCCATGGCGATTCGACGAGACGGAATGGGTCGCGCAGCGTGTCCTTCACCCAGTTGCTCTGGGGGTAGAGCAACTTGCCCCCGTTCCCGGCCGGGTGCATGTCGTGCATGCCGTCGGTGCTGAGCACCCGGTTGGGGTTGAGGTACCAGGCCGGCCCCTGGCGGCTGTGTCCGGAGCGGGGAACAGCCCACTCTGGGCGGTGAAGGGCGGTGGCCAGCAGTTCCTCGCGGTGGCTGAGGACAGCGGCGACGCCGATCGTCCAGGTGGCCAGAAGCGCCGGAAGGTGGCGCAGCTTCTCCAAGTATTCGTTGTAGGTGCCCGGTGTGGTGTCGCGAAGGCGGACGAGCCGCTCGACGGCGCGCTGCCATACGTGGTCGTGGGTGCCGTCGTCGTGGAAGACCCCGTTGGCCAGCAAGTGCAGCAGGGTGTCGCTGTCGGCTCGGTATCCGCGGACGTTGGAGCCGAAGGTGTCCGCCCAGGTGGTGGATGTGGCAAGCACCAGCTTGTGCTCGGGCGTGCTGCGGTCGACGATCTGGCTGACGGCCTGGTCGACGAGGTCGAACAGCTCGATGCGGCGCAGGGGGTCGGGCAGGGCCCGCTTGAGCTGCACGACGGCCACATCGCGGATGATGGGCGCGGTGGTCAGGTGGTCGAGGGCTTCGATACGGCGCACGAGGTTGGTGAACAGCTCGTCCGCGTTCTTGCCGTCGATCACGATTGCGTCGTGCTGGGCGGTGAGACGCTGGGCGGCGTCGCTGAACCGGCCGTACTGCGACCAGAACAGGGGGTACCGGCGCGGCCGGGTGGACTCGATGGCGCGGACGAGTACGTGAAGCGGCCCCGGCGGCTGTCCCAGTCGAAGCCGCCGATTGCCTCTCCCAGCCGATCGAGGAGATCGAGCAGCGCGGGCAGACTCTGCTGCTCGCCCTCGCAGACACACCGCGGCCCGGCCGCCAACGGGGATCGCGTGCCGGGCCGAATGGGACGTCGGGTCAGAAGGGCATGTGGCCCCGAATGCGGCGGCCGGCCGAGCCACTCTTGCCGACCGCCTTCGAGCTGCTGCTGAACGGCTTGCTGAAAAGGCGGCCCAGCGGGCCGGGGGCCTTGCCGCCCGCGCGGGAACCCAGGCCGAGGGTCTTCTGCGTACCGCGCTCAGGGTGCTTGGAGAGGCGGGGCAGGAAGAACGCCAGAACGGCGAGTATGACGCAGACGGCAATGATCCCGGCGATCATCATGGTTGGACCCCACTTCCTCGGTGGTGCGCTGACGCTTCGTCGTGTGCGACCGCGTGTACCCGTCGAACCCTCGGTCACGCCCCGGCTCCGGCCGTCGTACGGCCGCCGACCGAGGTCGCCGTACGGCCGAGGTCGCCTCAGGCCCCCGGGCCACTCCGCCCTACGGCCGCCGCGCCGGTACCAGACCATCCACCGGGGGATCACGGCGAAGGACCACAGCCAGGCGGTGCCCGTCCTCGTCACTACCCTGGAGCAGCTCCAGGAGCATGGCGTCGGCGCGGCGGCTCGTTGTCGTTCCCCGGCCGCGCCGCCACCACCGCGCCGCCGTTCGCCCCGCCGGTCCCGCCGCGTGTCGGCTGCCGTCACCGGGCTGCTGCCGTCCGCCGGTCCGGCCGTTGAGCCGCTGAGCCGCCGTCCCCCGGGTCCCGCGCTGGCCGTGGCCCGAGCCGTTCCGGCGCCTGCGCGCCGTGCTGCACGCCGTCCGGCCGCAGGCCGGTGCCCGGCGGGCTGCGGGGTGCCTCCCCACCGCGGTGGCCCGCCGGGCTGCTTTCCGGTGTGCCCGGCGTCGGACCGTCCCGCCGCCCGCCACCGCTCCGCGGCGTCCTGTCCCGCGCCGCCTGCCCCGTGACCCCCGTCGCGCGCCGCCGGACAGCCCCCCGTCGCGCACCGGCCACGCGTCGGTCGCCATCTCGCCGCCGGGTCTCTCGCCGCTGTGGCCTCCCCGGCCGGCCCGGCCGCTGTGCCGCCACGGTAGCCTCGAGGGCCCGCCGGGTCGCCGTTCCGCCACCGCTCTCCGGTCGCGCGCCGCGCTCGTCCGCTGCTCGTGGCGCCGCCTGCCGCCGCCCGGTTCCCCGGCGGCTTCCTGCCGCGGGGGGCCTGGCCGCCGCGGTTGCCCGCCGGGGCCGCTGTCCATCCGATGTGCCGTTCCCCGATGTTGCGCCGTCCTGCCAGGCGCGCCGCCGCTGCCCGCCCGTCGTGTCGCCGCTGCCTTTCCGGCCGCGCTTCACCGGGTGCCCGCCCAGCCGCCAGCCGCCAGCCGCCAGCCGGCCGTGGTCCGGGCCGCCCATGCCTCCGCGACCGCCGCTACCAGGTCCCAGGAGCCCGTTGCCCCAGCCGCCTCCGCCGCCCTGGCCGGGTGCGGCGAGCGCCGTACCGAGGTCGCCGACGACGACGCCCGAGCTGGTTCCCGGGCTACCGTCGTAGCCGTTGTCCCCGTTCCATGGCCTGGTGCCGCCTCCCTCGCCGCTGGCCGCCGCGTCGCTCGTGCGGGTGGACCAGGCGCCCGACGCTAACCGGCGCGGCGGCCGGTTTGTCGCACGGGTATGAGCACCCGGGGCCGGAGCATATCTGTTGCGCGACCGTCGCGGGCTCCCACCCGCTCGTGCTCCGCCCGGAACCGGCACCCCACCCGGCCCTCGGCACCGCCGCCTGCTTCTGTGCCGGACGAGGTCCCCACCCAAGTGATGCGACACGACCCAGGACCGGGCGCACCGGTGTGGCATGAATCGGCCAGGTTGTGCGGAGGCGCGGTGGTCGTGAGGGAGGTACACGGCTCACCCGCCATGTGGCTGCGCCGCACCGTACACCCGCCCAAGCCCTGTGGGTGAACCCCTGGGCGCGACGGCATGGGTAGGTGCCAGGTGCACCCCATCGGGCCGGTGCCCGTGTGTGCGGCGGCTGCGAGGCCGCCTTCGCATCATTCCACCGCATCGGTGCGGAGCGTCCGCCGACCGGTCGGTAATGCCTTCTCGGACGGACACGGAGGTGGTCGAAGCATGTCTCCTGGGATGAGCCGGGCGGAGCGGGAAGCGTTCCTGGCCGGGGTCCATGTCGCCGTGCTGGGCGTCGGTACCGGAGACGGTGGCTGCCCGCTGCTTGTGCCGGTCTGGTACACCTACCGCCCCGGCGGGGACGTGGTCCTGCACACGGGCCGTACCTCGTTGAAGGCGACGCTCGTCCGGGCGGCAGGCAGGGCCACCCTCTGCGTGCAGACGGAGACGGCACCGTACAAGTACGTGACCGTCGAGGGGCCCCTCGTCGCGTTCGAGGACTGCGTCGACCCGGAGGAGCGCACGTCGATGGCCCACCGCTACCTTCCGCCCGACACGGCCCACGCCTACCTGGCCGCCACGGCCCAGCAGCTTTCGACGGACGTGACCATCCGCCTGCGCCCGCAGCGGTGGCGCTCCGCGGACTTCACCTCCTTCGCCGCGTCCTTCTCCGCCACGCCCCCGTCGCACGAGAGCGGGGCCGTTCCGCACGGCGCGCCGCCGAACGCCCTCGATGCGAGGTACTGACCATGGCCCTGCCCACCCCCCGCCCCGGTGGTGACGACCGCGTCGCACGCTGG
This sequence comes from Streptomyces kanasensis, assembly GCF_043077165.1. NCBI lineage: Bacteria > Bacillati > Actinomycetota > Actinomycetes > Kitasatosporales > Streptomycetaceae > Streptomyces > Streptomyces kanasensis. Next base: position 47,679 of record NZ_JBIBSF010000013.1, on the reverse strand, counting down.
AACGACACGGCCGTCCCGTACCCACGCGATCACTGCCTCCACGACCTCTTCGAGGAGCGGGCAGCTGCCTCCCCCACCGCCCCCGCCGTACGCCAAGGCGGCCGGACACTGACGTACGGCGACCTCAGCCGGCATTCCGACGCGCTCGCCGGCCGGCTGCTCGCCGCCGGGGTCCGGCCCGGAGCCACCGTGGGCGTCACCGGTCATCGCGGTCCCGAGGCGATCACCGCCTTCCTCGCCGTCCTCAAGTGCGGCGCCGCATACGTGCCCCTGGACGACGAGTATCCGCCGGCCCGGCTGCACGCCATGGCCGAGGACGCCGACGTCCGCGTGGCAGTGAACCTGCCGGGCGGCACCTGCCGACTACGGCGCCTGAGCGCCCGCATCGACGCGGACCTGCTCGTACCACGGCAGGACCCCGTCGCCCGGACCGGCCACGGCAGCGGCCCGCGTCCCCGCCCCGTCCCCCCAGCCGTCGGCGTCTCGGCCGACGACTGCGCCTACGTGATGTTCACTTCCGGTTCCACCGGCAGGCCCAAGCCCGTCGCCGTCCCGCACCGCGGCGTCGTGCGACTCGCCGCCTCCGGCCCGGAACTGTGCCCGCCGACCGCGCGGGACCGGGTCTTGCACGCCTACAGCTGTTCCTCGGACGCCTCCACGATCGAGATCTGGTCGGCGCTGCTGTCCGGAGCATGCCTGGTCGTCGCCGACCGCGAGACGCTGCTGTCCGTCGAGGCGCTCGAACGGCTGCTGACCGCGGAGCGCGTGACCGTCGCCTTCCTCACCACAGGGGTGTTCCACCATGTGGCGCGGCACCGGCCCACGGCGCTGCGTGGACTGCGCTTCCTCTCCGCCGGCGGTGAGGCGCTCGATCCTCGGCTGGCGCGCCGGGTGTTCGCCGCCTGCCCGGAGACGCTCCTGGTCAACTTCTACGGCCCCACGGAGAACAGCGTCGTCTCCACCGCGCACGTCGTCCGCGACCTGCCGCCTCATGTGACCGACGTGCCCATCGGCAGGCCCTTTCCCAACTCCACCTGCTACGTCACCCGTGACGACGGCACCCTCGCCGGTGTCGGAGAAGCGGGCGACCTCCTCGTGGGCGGCGACGGGCTGGCGACCGGATACCTCAACGACCCCGCGCAGACGGCAGCCCGCTTCATCCAGCACCCTTTCGATCGCAGTCCCGGTGCCCGCCTCTACGTCACGGGCGACCGGGCCCGCTGGCGGGAGGACGGAGTGCTGGAGTACCTCGGCCGCAAGGACCGGCAAGTAAAGGTACGCGGCTTCCGCATCGAACTGGACGAGGTGGAAGCGCGCCTGCGCTCACACCCATCGGTGGGAGAGGCCGTTGTCGACGTGCTCGGCGAGGGACCCCGGGCGCAACTGGTGGCCCACGTGACCCCCGGGAAGCCCAACGAGCCCGTCGCCGTGGCGGGACTGCGCACCCACCTGACAGCGTGGTTGCCACCCAGCGCGGTACCCGCGCGGATCCGCGTGGTGAGCCGGTTCCCCATGACAGGCGCGGGCAAGGTGGACCGCCGCGCACTGATCGCCGAGATCTCCTCCGGCCGGAACGGCGACACACCGCCCGCCGTACGGCCCCGGCCCGGCCCGAACCGCCAGGGTGAGCGGCCGCCTGCCGAGGACGGCCGGCTGGTCGTCCTCGCCGACATCTGGGAACGCAGTCTCCGCGTGCGGCCGCAGCCATCGGACAGCTTCTTCGATCTCGGTGGCGACTCGCTCCTCATCGCCGAGGTGACGACCAGGACGATGAGCGAGCTGCGCATCGACCCGGCCCACGGCACCTTCCTCGTACGCAGTCTCCTGCACGCTCCGACCCTGGAGGCCTATGCGGCGGCGGTGGAACGGACGATGGCGACCGATCCCGTCAGGCGCAGGCCCCGGCCCGGGCCCGGTCACACCGTCGACTTCGTCGGCGAAGCGCGTCTTGGACTGCGGATGCCGCCACCCCGGGGCCGTCCGCCCCGTCCCCACGCACCCGAGGAAGTGCTCCTGACGGGCGCCAGCGGCTTCGTCGGGGCCTTCCTTCTCGATCGCTTCCTGCGCGGCACCGAAGCGCGACTGCTCTGCCCCGTCCGGGCGCGCGACGCGTCCCACGCACGACGCCGCGTCCTGGCCAACCTCGCGCGCTACGGCCTGTCCCCGCACCCCCACGCGGCCCGCCTGCACTGCTTCCCGGCCGACTTGGCCCGGCCGCGCCTCGGGTTGTCCGACGAAACCTTCGCCGACCTTGCCGCATCGGCCGACCTCGTCGTCCACAGCGGCGCACACGTCAACTTCCTCTACCCGTACACCGCCCTGCGTCCGGCAAACGTGGACGGGACGAGGGAGCTCGTGCGGCTGGCAGCCGGCCGCCGCGTGCCCCTCCACTTCCTGTCCACCATCGCCGTCCTCGCCGGCTACGGAACGGCAGGAGTACGGCGCGTGGACGAGGACGCACCGCTGGACCACGCCGACCATCTGAGCATGGGCTACGCCGAGAGCAAGTGGGTGGCGGAGCGGATGCTGCGCGACGCCGCAGCCAGCGGGCTGCCGGTCGCGGTGTACCGGCCCTACGAGGTGACCGGTGAGCGGGATACCGGCGTCTGCAACACCGAGACGGCCATCTGCTCCCTGTTCCGCGTGATCGCGGAGACCGGACTGGCACCGGACATCCCGCTCCCGCTCGACTTCGTACCCGTCGACCACCTCGCGGACACGATCCTGCACATCGCCATCCACGAACCCGCCGACGGCCGCACCTACCACCTCACCAACCCTCGCCCGGCCCGCCTGGCGGACATGCTGGACCGGATGCGTCTGGCCGGCTACGGCGTACGCCTCCTTCCCTACGAGGTATGGGTCGAGGAACTCGTCCAGCACGTGGCCCGCGACCCCGGCAACCCCACGGCGCCCTTCGTCTCCCTGTGCGTCGACCGGAGCAACAAGGCCGACATCAGCGTGAAGGAGATGTACATCGAGGGCGTCTTCCCTCGGCTCGGACGGCACAACACCGAGCACGTCCTCCGCGGCACCGGTCTGCACTGCCCGCCCACCGACGCCGGCCTCCTCGACCGGTATCTGAACTTCCTCCGCACCAGCGGATACCTGCCGCCGCCTCGCCCCGCTCACCACACCTGAGGTCCCCGACGCATCGGCCCACGTGGCGGGGCGGCGGCACGGCACTACCGGCCGGGTTCCGCCCAGTGGAGCCCGTCCGGGGTGGCTACCAAGCCGCCGGGACGGAGCGGACTGCTCTCCGCGAAGTCGCTTCCCGCGGCTCCCAACGCGGCGAGCAAGTCGCTCTGGGCGAAGGTCTCACCCAGCATCGGGCTTTCGTCCCAAGGGTCGCCATCCGGGCTCGCCTGGTAGTCGTGTGCCGTCGCCCCCAGCACACGGGCGGCCGCTCCGAGGCGGTCCGCGAAGGCTTCGGCGTCGACGAGCACACGATCCTTCGATGCCACGCCTCCCACGAGGTTGAGGAAGGAGACGGTGGCGTCTGCCTGCCCTCCGGTCACCTTGTGCGCCTGCCAGAAGTAACCGTCCTTTTCGGCCTCCATGTTGTAGAACGCGGCGAGGAAGTCATGGAAGACGGAATACTCGCACCGGTACCGGCTCTCGAATTCCTCGAAGGCCCGCTGGTCGTCCATCCCGGTTCCCAGCACGCTGTTGACCGACCGGGCTGCCAGCATGGCCGAATAGGTGGCCAGGTGGACACCGGAGGAGAAGACGGGGTCGATGAAGCACGCGGCGTCACCGATCAGCGCCACTCCGGGCGCCCAGAACCGCGTGCTGCAGTATGAATAGTCCTTGCGGACGCGCACCCTTCCGTACGTTCCGTCCGTGACGCGCCGGGCCTCGGCCAGCATGTCGCGTACGAGCGGGCACCGGGCGATCAGGCGGGCCAGGGCCGCGTCGGGGTCTCCCTGGACTTGGGTGGCGTGCTCCTGGCGGATGACGGCGCCGACGCTGGTGAGCCGATCGCTGAGGGGGATGTACCAGAGCCAGCCCGCGTCGAAGGCGGCGCACACGATGTTTCCCTGGTTCGGCGGCGGCAGCCGGTGGCCCCCTTCGTAGTAGCCGAACACCGCGACGTTGCGGAAGAGAGGTGAGAACACCCGCTCGCCGCCGGCCGCGGCATGCAGCCGTCCGGTGTTGCCGGATGCGTTGACGATCCAGCGAGCACGGATGTGCCGTTCGGACCCGTCCGGCGTGTGGTAGGTCAAGCCGTCGACGCGGCCGTCCGTGCCGTGGGTGAGACGGCGCACGGTGCAGCCCTCCCGCACCTGTGCTCCGAGCCGCCGGGCGTGGCCGAGCAGCAGCGCGTCGAACCTGGTGCGTTCCACCTGGTAGGCGTACCCCTTGTCGGGACCCAGACCCGGCGAGTCTGCGAAGGAGAACGTCCACGGTTCCGGCGTCTTTCCCCAGCGGAAGGTTCCGCCGTGCTTGCGGACGAAGCCCGCTGCGTGGAGCGCCTCTTGCACCCCCAGCAAGCGGCCGATGCCGTGCACGGTCGCAGGCAGGAGGGATTCTCCGATCTGGTAACGCGGGAAGTGCTCGCGTTCGAGGAGCAGTACGTCGTGCCCGGCCTTGGCGATCAGCGCGGCGGCCGTGGATCCGCCGGGCCCGCCGCCGACCACGGCGACATCGAACTCCTCGGTGTTCACGGTACTCGTCATGGAAATCCCTCTTCTCGCTCTCGTACGGCGTTGACCTGCTCCGGGACGGTTACCAGGTCACGGGGAGGCTGAGCGGTGATCTGATGGGGGAGCTGTCGTCCCACGTGGGGGGTTGTCCGGTCAGGCGAAGGCCGGGGAAGCGGTCGAGCAGTGCTTCCAGGGCGACGTTCAGCTGGGTGCGGGCGAGGTGTGCGGCGATGCAGTTGTGCTGACCCCGACCGAATGCCAAATGCGGGTTGTCGGCCCGGTCCAGGCACAGCCGGTCCGGCTCCCCGAAGACGTGCTCGTCCCGGTTGGCCGCGGCCAGCACGGGCATCACGGCCTCTCCGGTGCGGATGGTGTGTCCGTGGAGGGTGATGTCCTGCCGGGCCTGCAGTACGACGACACCGTTCTGCACGGGCAGGAAGCGCAGCAGTTCCTCTACCGCGACCGGAAGTGCCGACCGGTCACGCAGGAGCTGCGCGTAACGGTCCGGCTCGGCGAGGAGGACCAGCACGGCGTTGGCGAGGAACATGGTGGTGGTGCGGTAACCGGCGACGAGCATCGACAGGCCGAAGGCGAGGACGGCCTCTTCGTCCAGCCGTCCGTCACCTTGCGTGCGGAGCAGCTGGGAGAGAATGCCGCGGCCGGGGGCACGCCGCAGGCGCTCCAGCAATTCCGTCATGTAGGCGCGTAGCACGTGGGCGGCCCGGCGGCCCTCTTCCAGGGTGATCAGTGCCCCGAGGGCGTCGTCCGCCAGGGGGAGGAAGAAGGCGCGGTCCTCGAAGGGGATGCCCACCAGGTCGCACATCACCCGGAGGGGGAAGGGCTCACAGAAGCTGCCCACCAGGTCACCGGGTGGACCGGAGGCGGCGAGTTCCGCCAGCAGTCCGTCCGCGGTGGCGCGCATGACGGGCCGCTTCCGCCGCACGGAGCGAACGCTGAACGGAGCGGCCAGGGCCTGCCGCAGGGCCAAGTGCCGTGGCCCGTCCAGCTCCATCATGGTGACCAGCCCGGGAGCGCCAGAAGTCTCCGCAGTCGCGGGCCAGTCGTCGATGGCCGGCCGGATGAACCGACTGTCGGCCAGCAAGCTGCGCACGTCCTCGTAACGGGTCACGTACCATGCCGGGGCGCCGAAGGGGGTGGTGACCCTGGCAACGGGACACCTCCGACGCAGAAACCGGTACTGCGCGGGCGGGCCCATGCTGCCCGGTGCAGGAGACGGAAAAGGCCGAAGGGTTTCCTCGGGGTCCGAATGAGGAAAGTCAAGCGGGCACGGCATCCTTCCACTCTCCTCGGGAATACGCGTGGTGGCAGTCGGGCACGTTGTCGCAGGGGAAAACTCGGGGAAAGGCATCGGAAAAGCGACGGAGAAGCGGACTCTTTTCGCGAGTCGCCGGACGAGACCGAGCGCTACAGCTGGAAATCCGCGTAAGGCCTTTCGCCTTCGCCGATATCAGACAGCTTTGTAGAAGTGGCGGCTTCGGGGAATTTCCCTTCCGGTGCATACCCCTGGTGTTGCGCATCGACTCGGCACCGCGCAGAAACCACCGATGCTGACGAACTTGATGCGCGGAGGCCACCGATGCGCGGCGGCGCATCCGGGCACCTCGAAAGCCCTGCTGTGCCCGGCAGCTAACCGTTTGATCAGCCTCTGACGCCACGCCACCCACTCCGCCGTCACCACCCCGCTGCTGCGCCTGCCTCGACGTGCTCCTGCTCGCCGAGGCCGCGCACGCCGCCGCCCGCGTGCCTACGCGCCGCGCGCGGTGGAGACCCGCGAGGCCCTGCACACGCCGTGGCACAGGAGCTCCAGCAGGAGCCGGCCGAGCGCGGCGGCCAGGAAGGAGTGCGCGCAGGGCTCCCCGTCGTGGTCGTCCACGGCGGTGATGGGGATGGTGACGCGCGCGGCGACGCCCAGGAGCAGCCGGTGCAGTTCCGGGCCCGTGTAGTCGGCGACCACGCAGGCGGTGCCGATGTCGTCGGCCTGCAACGCCCGGATGTAGGCGAAGGCGGCGGCGATGTCGTCCGGCTCCATCGGGGCGAGCGGCGTGGTGACGGTGTTCTCGGGCATGGGTGGCTCCTCATCTTCGGGCCGCCCCGCTGATCGCGGCGGCCTCGAAGACACCCTCGAACTGCGGCCCTGTGGACAGAGTCCGGCCGCCCCGGGGGGAGAGAACTCTCCCCCCGGGGCGGACCGGCGGCAGGAGATCGACAGGGAGCAGGCGTGGCCGGGCGGGATACGTCAGGAGCCGGAGCAGGACCAGGCCGTGCCCGAGCAAGAGGCGGAGGACCGCTGGTTCTCCCGCTTCCGAAGGTGACCCGGGCAAGCCTGCCGCCCGGGAGGCTTGCCCGGAGCGGTGGCAATCAGGAGTGGCAACGGAGGTTGCCCTACAACTTGCCTTACAAGTTGCCTTTCAACTTGCCCTACAAGTTGCTCTACAAGTTGCCTTTCAACTTGCCCCCAGGGTGTCCTGGATGCGGGGGAACCTGCACGTCAGAGCGCTAGTCAAGGGGTGGAAATCACGCCGACTACTTCTGTCAGACACCCCTGGATACCCGGATATCCACAGAAGCACGATTTGGCAGGTGGTCCAGTGACCAGGCCCGGCGGGTGGAACAGGTATCGAAGACCTCGTGCCAACGCGTGGGACGGAGAGGCTCATCCGACGCCACCAGCCCACCGCAGGCTCTACACAGGCTCCATGAGACGTAGCCGAGAAGAGACCGCACCCCTGGATCTGCCGGGCGAGTTGTGGCATGCCCTGTCCGAGCTCCAGCACACCCATCCCGACCCCGCGGGCCGCGTCGGACAGCTCGCCCGCCCGGCCGGGCTGCTGTCCTTCACCGCGGCAGCCGACACCATCCTCGTGGCCCGTGTGCAGCTGACCGGCGCGGAGACGATGCACGAGGTGAACAACACGCTCCGTGCGATGACCGGTGACCTCTCCCACGCTCACTTCACCGGGCCCGGCTTCGCCCTGGAGCTCACCCTCAGCAGACGCCAGGACCTCCCGGTCCACGCGGCGCATGTCGCCGGACCACACCCGGCTCTTCCGGCACGCCGCCGGCGCCATCGGTGCCCGCAGCACGCCGGGAGGCGGCCGGTGCTTTCACTGCGACGGGACGGGACGTGCCAGCCCGCTGTGGGAACCGGCCGGGCACGGGTGAGCGGCACGCAAGGAGAACGCCCGCGCCCCGGGCCGCCCGTCCGGGCAGTCCGGGGCGCGGGCGGGCGCAGCACCCCGGAGGGCTTACGCCGGTACGGGCGCCGGCTCCGGGCGCAGCGCCGCGAGCGGAGAGCGCCGGCCCTTCTCCACCGTGCGCAGCTGCTCCCAGTCGACCTCGGGGTGGGCGGGGACGACCGCGTCGACGGACGCCGTGGTGTAGAGCGCGACGTCGACGGCCCCGGCCCGGCTGGTGCCGAAGCGGACCTCGATCGACTGTGGGGAGCGGACCTATCCGAGCCGGACCGTGTGGTCGAAGTCGGCGCGGCGGACCCGGAGGCGGGCGGCGGCCTGCTCGGGTCCGAGCGGGGTGTCGGCGGCGACCAGGTCCGCCAGGTCCTCGCGCCGGCAGACCTCCGCGACTTGGCCGGGGTGGTGCAGCGTCCCGTCCGGATTCGCGCTCAGGTTGACCAGGAGGCCGCAAGCTGCTGCGTGCCGCCGCCCGTGCTGCCGCCGTCCGACCGCGCGCTGCCCCCAGATCCCGCCGTGTCGGGCGTCCCGTCGCGCCGGGCTGCGCCGCAGAGGCGGTGCGGTGCTCCGTCGCTGCGCCGCCCCGCTCTCCGGTCGCGCGCCGCCGCCGATCTGCCGCGTCTTCGCCACCGTCCGGTTGCCGCTTCCCGGTCTTGCACCCCCGTGCCGCCGGTCGCCGCGCGCCGTCATACCGCTGCCGCGCTGTTGCGCGTGGTCATGCCCGGCCGACGACCGACGACCACACGGCGTCAAAGTCTGCCTGTGAAAACGGGCAGCACGAGCTGGTACGTCCCGTAGTCCATGAACCCCGCGACGGCGGCGGCCACCAGCGACACGACCAGCATGAGCACCTTGTCGCTTGTCGGAGGGCAGACGGCGGCGTACCCGGGGTTTTGCGGGTGGTAGGCGATCCGGACGGTCTTTCCCTTGTTGTGGCCGAGGATGTAGCGGGTCACGCCGTCGGTGGCCGTGAACGCGTGGGCGGTGCCGCCGTCGTCCTCCCGGAACACCTGCCGCCCCTCCACGGTGATGCCGTAGCGGGGCAGGTACCAGTTCCGCCACACCATCACAAAGAGCATCACGACGAAGTAGGTACACGACACGCTCGCCGCCCCGAGCAGCAGTGTCGCGATGGCCCGGCTCCAGTCCCCGTCGAGCATCCCGACGAAGAAGGCGACGACCGTGACGGCGGCGCAGGCGGTGTACAGCAGCCAGGTGCCGTGGGTCGGCAGTCCGACGTGCACCAGGTTCTCGTCCGCTTCCTCGTCGTCACCGATGACCAGGCTCCGGGTCACGACCAGCGTGGAGCCGTCGACCGTCTCCTCGTCCGCGGCCCGTTCGGGCAGGGCGGCGTTCACCGCGTCGGCGAAGACGCCGCCGGCGGCCGCGCTGACGTCGGTGACGCGGTAGATCGTCGGCTCGCTTCCCGCCAGAGCGGTCAGCGCCACGACGACGTCGCGCCGTTCGGCGCGGACGCGGGCGATCGCGGCGAGCGGTATGCGCAGCTCGGCATCCGGACGCCGCAACAGCAGCTCCTCGCCGCTGCAGCGGAGTTCGGTGCCCTTGTCGCCTTGGAGGACGGGGACGGGCGAAGAGATCGACATGCGCGTGATCGTAGGTGGCGACGCCCGCGCTGGTGAAGGGGCTGTGGGGGTTTCGGACCGGACCTGTGGTGCCGTACCGTCCGCCTGTGAACCTGGTGATGACAGTGCTCCTCCTTGCGGTCCTCGCATCCGTGGCCTGCTGTTTCTTCGGCCTGGCGCAGATGAAGGGCGAAGGGGCGGAGCTCAAGAAGATGACGGAGCTGTACGAATCCGGCGTCGAGGTGCAAGCGGAGCTGGTCGGCCTGGCGCCGTTCGGCACCAACGGTTACGCGAGCGCTGTCTACGAGTGGCTGTCCCCGGAGGGCTCCGGCCGGTACCAAACGGGTGCGAAAGTGGGCCACGCCCACGTGGTGGGTCAGCGGTACCCCCTCGTCTTCGACCCGCGGAACATCAAGCGCGTGCACCTGGGGACGAAGGTTGCGGTCCGCAGGGAGCGCAAGCGCAGGCAGGGCTACGTGCGCAGCGCGCAGCGGATGGCGCTCCTGGCCTTCGCGGCTGGTGCCCTGGCGACGGTGGGGCTGGTCATCAGCCCCTGACGGTCGTCAGCGTTCGAACGCAGGAGTGCGAGGTAGCGGCGCCCACCGGCAGGGCTGTTGCCCGGCCGATCTTGGGCGACAAGGGTCGGAGCATAAGACGTCATCTCATTTGGTGGGTCTGTGCAACGATTCATCGGTCAGTGGAAAGGCACGAGCGGGGGCGAAGGCAGATGCAGTACGTCAATCTCGATGCACGGGTTGGCGACGTGTCAGGGGTCTTGGATCCGGCTCGCTACCTGAGTAACCTGCCCTCGATCTCCAGCGATCTGCCGCCGGAGGCCCGGGCTTTCCCACTGACACGGACCACTACGACTTCCGCAGCAGGCGATGTGTGAAGGACCTGACGCTGAGGGCCGTCCGGGGTGCCGGCGGTGAGGAGATCCGCGCATGGGCCAGACACCTTCTCCCCCCGGCGACGCCGTCGCCCTCCTCACCGGGCACACCGGCGAACCCACCGCGATCCAGCTCCTGAGCGACCGGCGCGGCTCCCGGGCCTGGAAACTCCAGGGCCCCAAGGGCGCCGTCGCTCTGAAGGCCAACAACCCCGACGGCGACGACGCCCGCGACAAGGCCGCCGAGATGGCCCAGGAGGACGACCACCTCGGTCGCCTCACCGCCGCCGACGCCCTGAGCCCCGACTACCGGGTGAGCGCCGGGGCATGGGACGGCGGCCGGTGGCTGGCCGTCAACTGGATCGACGGCGTACCCCTGTGGCGGGCCCTCGCCCTTGCCCGCGGCCCCGAGGGAGACTGCGCCTCGGTGCGCCCCTGGCTTGCGGGCATCGCCCGCACCTGGGCGGAGCACCTCGCGCTCATGCACGCCGCCGGGTGGACACACGCCGACGTCCAGCCCACCAACACCCTCGTCACCCGCGACGGCCAGGCGGCGGTCATCGACTACGCCCTCGCCTGCGGCCCCGACGATGGCCACCGCCGCGTCCCATACCGGGGAGCCCTCACCCACACCGCCGCCCCCGAGATCGCCACCGCGATCCTCGAAACCCCGGCTGACACCCACATCCCCGCCCAGCCGCCCGCCGACATCTGGAGCCTGGGCGCCTCCCTCTTCTGGTGCTGGACCGGCCACCGCCCCGTCCCCTACGACGACGACCTCGACCGGGTGGAGAAGCTGGCCGCCATCGCCAAGGGCACCACCACCGCGCTGCGCGACATCCGGCCCTGGCTCTTCCCCGAGCTGGAGAACGCCATCACCGTGTGCCTCGCCCCCGACCCCGCCGACCGGCCCACCGCGAAGGAGCTGACCGCCGCATGGTGACTCTGCGCGCCCTCAACCCCGACGACGCACCCGCCCTGACCCGCGTCTACAGCGGGGCCTGCATCCGGCACACCACCGGCAAGCCCCTCGCCCTCGTCCAGGCCCACGAGAAGATCCGCACAGCCCTCGCCCGAGCCGCCGAATCCCCTCGCGCGGGCGCGCAGTGGAGCTGGGGCATCCTCATCGAGGGCGAGGTGATCGGCCTGATCTCCTTGCGCCGTCGCACCTCGACCATGGGCACCATCAGCTACATCCTCCGGGACGACAGCTGGGGCCACGGCTACGCCACCCTGGCTGCCAGCCAGGTCGTCACCGTCGCCTTCACCACCGCCGGCCTCAACCGGCTGGAGGCCACGCACCACCCCGACAACCCCGCCTCCGGCCGCGTCCTGACCAAAATCGGGTTCACCCACATCGGGACGTCCGACCGGCAGACCTACGACGGAACCACCGTGCCGTACGAGATGTACGCGCTGCAGAAGCGCATCCTGGTGTGATTGGTGGGTGGCGAGCACTGATGCACAGGGTTGATCGGCATGGTTTCGGCCACTGCATCACCTCAGCAGCTCGCCGGTGAGGACCCGGACCTGGACGAGCAGACCAAGGAGACGATGACGCAGCCCGCCGCCTCCCTGGGCTGCGTCTACGACCTGTGCGTCGACTACGACTTCTACGACAGCGGAACGCCCTACTACGCCTGGTGGGTCCACCTGCCCGCCGCCCGGGGCGTCGCCGCGCGGCTGCGGCGCCCCCGCCGCCGCGCCCGGCGTGCCGCCGGGGCCGTCGGGGCGCCGTCGCGCCTCACGCCGGCCGCCGTGCTGCTGGCGCCCGTCCCGCTGTGCCTCGCCGTGGCGCCCCCGCCGCCCGCGGGCCCGCCGCCCGCGGCGCCGCTGCGGCGTCCGCCCGTCGTGCCGCCCGCCCCGTCCGCCGCCGTGCCGCCGCGGCCCCGCCCTCTCCCGCCGCGCCCGGCGTCCCGGCGTGCTGCCCTGCGGCACCGGCGCGGTGCTGTCTTCCCGCCGTTTCGCGGTCCTGCTGCGGTGCCTCCGCCGCTCCGCCCGGCTCGCCCGCCGCCTCGGGCTCGCCGCCCGCGGCTCCGCCCTGGCCGCGCCGCCCCGCTGCGGCGCCGTGCCACCCCGCCCGCCGCCGTGTCGCTGTCGTGGGTCTGCTCCTGGCGCCCGTGCTCGTGACTGCGGGGCGGGCGCCTTGAGCCGGGCCGCCGCGGGCCTGCCGCTGTCCCGGCCCCGCTCCCTCCCGCCGCCGCTCCCCAGTCTCGGCTGCCGCTGTGTCGCCGCTGTGCTTCCGGCCGTGCTGCACCAGGGTGCTGATGTCCCACCCTGGGCGCTCCGCCGTCGGGTGGCCGCTGGCTTCCCGGCGCCGACCCGGCACGGACCTGGCCGACCTCGCGCGGCCCAGCCGGCCCGGACGACCTGGCGCAGCAACTTGCCGACGTGGTTCTGCACCTCCAGTGCTCCCTTCAGGGGCGACCGGTGCAGATGCTGTACCAACTCGGCGGGTACGGCGGGTTCTGGTCCGTGCCCTGAATGCCAGCCCTCGCGATACCAGTGAAGCGATCTGGGTTGTCCCAAAGGCCGATCGGGAAGATTGCCAACGCCCTCCGATGGACGTGCCAGTCGACTGCGTTGGCGGTCACGCGGAACTCGACGTAGTTGTGTTCCGTTCCTGCCCCGCCATAGTGGACACCAGGCCAGCACGCACCATGGGTCGACGCGGACGGTGTGGCTACCACCGTCAGGCCGACCGTAAAGGCGAAGGCAATTGCCCCCCTCCAGGCACGGCGGAACCTCCGTCCACCAACCATCTGGTTTGCGGACTGTTCTCGGCTCATGCTCTCCCTCCTCAACGCTCGGCAAAGGTTGTTACGCACCACGGGTACGGAACTGCCGGGAGGGCCTCCAGCCGCTGTCCGTGCGGCCAGTAGCTGGCTGCGGCCTCACTTCCACGCTAGCCGCCACCTTGGTTGGCTGCCTGATGAGGCCAGCGCGTTCCCCGCGCGGCGTTCCGGCACCCTCACCGGCTGCCGGGTGGCCGCCGTGCCGCTCCCGGGCGCCGGGCGCCCCGCCGCTCGCCACCGCTCCCCGGCACCCTGCCAAGCGCCACCACGTCCGCCACCACGTCCGCGTGCCGGTCGCTGTGCCGCGGCATTGGCGCCGCCCGGTTCCTGCCATCCCCGCTGCTGCCCCACGTCCGCGCTACCGCCCTGCCGTTCCACCGTGTTTGCCGCCTCCGGCCGCCATGCCGCCTGCCTCCAGCCGTGCAGTCCTACCGCCCGTTGTCCGCCGTCGTGTCCAGAGCCGGTGTCGCAGTCGCCGTCCGGCCTCCCGGCGGCTTCCTGGCGCGGGTGTCTCGCTGCCCGTCCGTCCCCAGGCGTCCGGCCGCGGCGGTGCCGCCGGACCGAGGCCGACCACCGTCGGCTTCGGTCTCCTGGTCGCCGCGGTCGGGCACGCGGAACGTGAACGGCACCTTCAGGTCGCCGTGCAGCCGGTTGTAGATGACAGCGGCCTCCACACCACGCTGCCAATGCTCGTGCTCCGGGTTCAAGACCCGTCGTCCCACTGTCACCTTTGGGCCCGTTCGGCGTCCGTCGTCCAGTCGTGTGGGGGCCGCTTCCCGCCCGGGGGCCGCCCGCGCCCCGCCGCCCGTGCCCCGGCCGCGCCGGGTCCTGCTGTCTCCTCAGCTGTCCGCTGCTCGTCCGTCGATCACCGTTCCCCGGCCGTGCCGTCGTGCCGTGCCGCCGTCCCTTCGCCGGTCTCGCCGTGCCGCGCGCCTCCGCCGCCACCGCCCCGCCGCCCGTCGGGTGCCGTCTCCGCCGCTGAGCCGCTGAGCCCCGGCCCCCACGCCGCCCATCCCCCGCCTTGTCGGGCGTCCCGTCGCGCCGAGCTCCGCCGCGGGGACGACGCGGTGGCCCGTCGCTGTGCCGCCCCGCTCCCCGGTCGCGCGCCGCCGCCGATCTGCCGCCTCTTCGCCACCGTCTGGTTGCCGCTTCCCGGTCTTGCACCTCTGTCTGGACGAACGGAAGGCGAACCCCGTAGGAGGTGCTACGGAGGTGGCGAGAGCCAGGGCACGGCGCACAACGCTGCGGCCGCCCCGTGCCTTGGCCGCTTACCGCTCCGGGACACCTGACGACCTCGCCACGAAACCACACGAGGCTTCGCTCACGAGAACGTGACGCCACTTCCGCGGGGTGGCGGCTCGGGAGGGGGGATCCGCGGGTCCAGATCGCCGTCGAGCGGCCGCCTGTCGAGTGGACCGCTGAGCCCACCCCACCTCGTCCGCCGCCGCCGATGGCCTGGCGCACTTCCACTGTCACAAACCATCTTCGTCTGTCCATAACTAAGGCGGAGTGGAGGAACGGCTAGCCCCAGCCTGGCCCTGATAAAGAGCTGTAGACCCGCAAACGTGCTGGTCGAAGCCTTGAGCGGGGCAATTGCGCTGGGCCTTGCAGGGCTAAGGGCGTGTGGTCGCACGCCGCTGTCCGCCCCGCACCCGGCCGCTGAAAGCGGCCAGGGCACGGGCGTTGCTGTGCTTTGTCTGCGGACCGCCCGCAGGCGCCTACTCGGGAGGGGAACCTTCATGTCCACTGCTACCGACCAGTACCAGCAGCCCATCCAGCCGGCCTCGCAGCCTCCGGGCACCGACCCCGTACTGCTCCTACTCCTGGGCATCGTCGTCGCCCTGGTCCTGGGCACCACCGGCTATCTGTGCCTGGCCCACCCCTCGCTCGTCGCGCCACTCGGCGCCATGGGCACGATGGCATCGGTGCTGATCGCCGCGTTCGGTATCGCCTTCGCCCTGCGCCGCCGGTAACGACTACCCGTCGCGGGACTCGCACCCCTCGCTCAGCCGTAACCCGCCCGGCGCTGCTGCGCGCCGGGCGCCGCCGCGGGTCCGGCTGACCCCGGCATCCCGAGCATGCCGCCCATTCAGGACCGTGGGTACTCCGTGCCGGTAGGGAATGCGCGGGCTTAACAACCGCGCCGCCGAGTCGGCGCCCCCGTCGCGCTGTGCTGCGCCGCCGGGGGGCGGTGGTCTCTCTCGCCCTGTCGCCGTGCCGCTGTCGTTCGCTGTTGTCCCGCCGGGCCCGTTGTGCACTCCCCGCTGCCCGGCCTCCCCCCGGCTGCGCGTTGGTCGCTGGCTCGCCGTCCGGTCTCCCACCGCTGTGGCGCCCTAACTCTTCTGCGGCCGACCGGTCCCCGCCGTTCCGCCGCTGTCGCCTCGGGGCCCCGCCGGATCGCCGTCCCGCCGCCGCTTTCCGGTCGGGGGGCGCCGAGCGTCCGCTGTGCCGCCGGCCCGCTGTACCACCGCCAGGTCGCGCCTGTGGCCGCCAGTCTCTGCTCCTCGGCTCGTTCATCGCTGCGCTGGCCTGGCGCACCGCTGGGCCGCTTCTCGCCGTGTTCGTCCTACCACCGTGGTCCGCCGCCGCGTCCTGAACCAGTGTCGCGGCCGCAGTCCGGTCGCGGTCCGGCTTTCGGGCGGCCTCCTGCCGCAGGATGCTTCGCCGCCGCGTTTGCCCGCCGGGCCGCTGCCGCTGCGTGCCGAGACTCCCTCGCGAGGCTGGCCGGTCACCTTCCATCGTCGCGAGTTCGGCCCCGGACGCCCCCTGGCAGCCGCGCTGCCGCCGCCCCGCCGTCCTCTGTTGTGCCGTCGGCGGGCCGGGCCGCCACATGCTGCCGCTCCCAGCCGCTCGCCCCTCCGCCACCGCATGTCGATCGCTTCCCACCCGCCGCTGCTGCCTGCTCGCCGTCTCCTGTGGCCGTGGCGTCCTAGCTCCGCCGCCGTCCGTGTGGCCGGCGGTACTGGCGCCGTGGGTCCCGCCTCGTCCGTCGTGTGGCCGCTGTCCCGCTGCTATGTCACGGGCCGTCTGGCACCACCGCGCCTGGAACCTGGTCGCCGTGGCAAGGGGCCACTCTGTTTGTTGGACTTGTGGATCACCATTCCCGCTGCGCCGCGGCGCCCGGAGATCCCGCCGCCGCGTGCGCCGGGCAGCCGCCGCTCCCCGGTCACCGTCCTGCGGCTGCTAAACCCCAACGTGCCGCCGGACAGCACGCCGTCCCCGAGTGGGGTGTGCTCCGTGGTCTGCTCGCCGGTCGGTGACGTTACCGGGGTGGCCGACCGCGCGCCCTCGTGGCGGCCCCGGCCTGACCTCGGGCCATCCGGTCATCGTGCTCGTCGCGTGTCCACGCCTCATCCACCCCCGGCCAGCGCGGTCCGCGGCGTGTTGGCAGGGGCGGGTGCACCGCCGTCCCTCCGCCTTCCCGCTAGCTGCGGGTCGGGCCGCAGTCGTCCGCCAGCCTGTGCCGCCCGTGGTCGCCGTCCCCGCGCTGCCGGGCGCGCGCCGTCCTGCCGCTGTGGCGCCTCAACTCTGCTGCTGGGACTGCGGTCGTTGTTCCGCCGTCCGCCGTCCGCCGTCCGCCGTCCGCCGGGCGTCCGGCCCGGATGTCCCCGCCGCCGCGCTGTCTCTGAGCGGCCTCCGCCCCGCTGTTCCGCCGTCGGCCAACCGGGCTGCCGCGCGTCGCCGCGTCCCCCTGTTCCGCCGCTGGTGTTCACTCTGGCGTGCTGCCGTCGCAGGGGCAGCGTCGCTGTCGTCCCCGGTCCGGTTACCACCTCGCCTGGGTCGTCGCTGTGGCTCTCGAGCCGCCCCTGCCTGGTCCAGAGGCAGCCGCCGTTCAGTTGCCGGGCCTGCGCCGAGGACCCGGCGCCCGGGCCCGTGTTGTTTCCGATCGGGGCTGTTGTGCCCCATGGCGCCGTTTGCTGCCGCGTCTGCTGGATTCCGCCCTGGGGCCGTTCGCTGGCCGTGACTCGTCCTCTGCACCACCCCGTTGCCCGTCCGGCTGCTGGATCCCGCTGAGCTGCCGCTACGTGGCGTCCCACCACTGTCCCGCGTGTGGCTACTGCACCCCGGCAGGTGCCCCGGCCGCGCGCTGCCGGGTGGCCGCCGGACTCCTGCCGCCTTCGTCCGCCGCCGTCCTGCCGCCTGTCCGCCGCGTCGCCGTCGGCGTGCTGCGCCACCGCTGGTTGCCGGGTGGCCGCCGGGCCGCCCCTGGCCCGCCACCGTTGTGCTTCATGCCGGTGCCGTCGGCCTTTCGCCATGCTGCGCTGCGCCCGCGGGGCGTCCTCAGCTCTGCGGCTGGGGGTGGCCGGGTTACCGCTGCCCGCCGCTGCCCGGTGTCCCGCCGCTTTCCGGCCGCGCGCCCGCTTGAATCGCCGTCGTCCTGAGACCGTGGCGTCCCGTTGTGGGGTCGGTTGCTCGACATTCCGTCTGCCGCCGCGGGCGGCGGCCCGGACGTTCCACCGCCCGCAGGCCGGGCCGCCCCCGGTGTGCCGGCCGCCGTCCCGCCGGGCTGCCGCCGGGCTGGTATCGGGCACTGCCTGCGGCCCCTGTGCCGTGCTCTCCGGCGTTCGGGATGCCGAGGTCGGTGTCGGGCCGGCAGACCACGCACGCTGGCACTCCCTCGGCCAACGCCCGGCGCGCCGCGTCCTCCGGCAGCTTCCCGGCCCTGGCTTTCGTCTGCCGTCGGCCGACCGCCACACCGGCGTCCTACCGGTGCTTGTTGGTGTCGTTCGGGTCGTGGTGTGCGTGCTGTCGGAGAGCGATGACATTCGCGTCCGGCCCGGGGTCGCTTCCCGTCTGGCGGGCACTTGAGAAGAAAGTTCGGCTGCTGCTCCCGCCTGGCGGGACGCCGGGCTGATCGGCCTTTTCTTGCAGGTCAGAGCCGTGTGGCGTGGTCTGCATGACAGTCGACATCAGGGTGAGTTGGGCCGGTTGGATGTACCGCTACTACCTGCGCGAGAACGTCGTCGGCGACGGCCGCCGCCCGGCCCGCACGCCGCTGCGCGCCACCCAGGAGCAGGTCGGTGTCCCGGCCGGGCGATGGATGGGCCGCGGCCTTGCCGCGCTTGGACTTGCGCCGGGTGAGGAGGTCACCGAGGCGCAGCTGCGGAACCTGTTCGGCGAGCGGGGCCGCCACCCTTACGCGGACCGGATCGAGGCCGACCGGCTCGCCGCGGGCGAGTCGGCGAAGAAGGCGTATCGGGCCGGCGCCCTCGGACGCCGGGTCACGGTGACGGGCGTGGACTTCGTGTTCCGGCCGCAGCCGACGATCTACCTGTTGTGGGCGCTGGGGGATGGGGAGACGCGGCGGGTGATCGAGGCCGCGCACGAGCGGGCGATCGAGCGGGTGCTGGAGTGGATCGAGGACGAGGTCGCGGTGATCCGCTAAGGCAAGGACGGCATCTACCGGGTGAGGCCGTCCAGCGGTCTGGTCGCCGCTCGCTTCCGCCACTACGAGGCACGCTCCGGTATGCCGCTGCTCCATGACCATCTGCTGCTGTCCGGCCGCTCGCGCGGCTGCGCGCCTGGTGGAAGACGAGCGCGATCCTCACCTCCGGGGTCGCCGCCAACGTCATATCTCCCTCCTCGAGCACGCCCGCGCCGCGGCCGCCGTGATCCGGGCACGGTTCGCCGCCGTGGTCGACGTAGCGCTGGCGGCCGTCGACGTCGCCGCGACGGTGTTCGTGATGAACGAGGGCGGCCGCTTCCACCGCCGGCACCTGCTCACCGAAGCCAGACGCCACCTCGCCCTCGTCCTGCGCGGCCAACTTCGCGACCCCGGCCTGGACGACAGAATCGTGGCCGCCGTCATCTCCACCCACTGCCTGGACATCACCGAGCCGAAGACCGTACGTGGCCGGGAGGCCGGCTACCGCCTCTACACCGCCCGGTGGGCCCTGTCCGACCTCCCCGCCCGGCGCCGCCCACTCACCCCGCCCCGACCCGGACCGGCACCCCCCGGCCGATTCCGGCGAGCCAGCTGCGCCCCGGGCTTCGGGCCAGGACGCGCCCGGTGCGCCCAGATGACCAGCAGGCGCACCGCCCACAGCAACCCGGAACGCACCGCGGCCGGGAGGCCGGCCACTGAGTGGACCTGATGGCGCGCACCGAGTGCGGTGGTGCGCACCGACGACGCCCCGCGTCCACTTCACCGAGTGGAGCCCATCGGCCTGAAGTGGACGCCATCGACGGGAGTGGCGCCCGCGCCTCCACCCGGGTCCACTCCACCGCACCGCCTCTACCCGGTGCGCACCACTCCCGCGCGCCGGCCGCACCAGTGCGCGCACCGCCCACCGAGTGGAGGCGCACCGGATGGACGGTGGTGCGCACGGGTTGGACGCAGATCGAACGGGACTGGGTCCGGCGCGCCGAGGGCTGCTGGGGCGAAGTCCGCCGGGTACTGCTGACCCGCGAGCAGACCATCGAGTACAAGCTGCTGTCGGCCGAGGGCAAGCACGGCGGCCCGAGATGGCCAGCCTTCGCCGAGCGCTACAGCTTCGACCCCGCACGTCCGGTGCAGTGGGAGGTGCAGGCGCTGGATCCGGACGAACTGCAGCGCCTGGTCCTGGCCGACGTCGAACCGTACGTTGACCGCGCCGTGCTCGAGCAGCAGATCGCGAGCGAGGAGGAACAGCGCCGCGCCCTGGCCGACTTCTTCGATGGCTGAGGCGCGGCACCGGGTGCCTCTCGCGCTGTGGGTGGTCTGGCCGGTGTGATCGTGGGTGGATCAAGAGGTAAGGGCGACCGGGGGCCTGTGCTGCCCAGGGGATTGGTGGTGCGTCGTCTGCTGGAGCGGCAGCAGGTGGGGGAGCGCGCTACGCGGCATGTGCGTGCGGTCGCTGAGACGGTGGGTGGCTCCGAGCGTACGGTGTGGCGCTGGCTGGAGCAGGCGAAGGTGACCGGGCAGGTGGAGGCGCCGGTCTGGCAGGGGTATGCGATGTCGGACGAGGTGTGGGAGCTGCTGGGTGAGGGGGGTGGAAATGTCTCGGAGCTGAGGCGTCGGCTGGTGGCTGCCGGCGGCGAGCTGCCATTTCCGTCGATGTCGACGTGGAGCCGGGGCAGCGACACGCCCGGAGCACCCGGACACCTCAGTCCGCGCGGAAGGCGACGCGGACCGCGTTGCCCGCCGGGATCACGAGCACGCTGCCGCCCGTCTCGGACCAGTTCTCTGGGATGAGGAATATCCGGCCGTTCACCTCCGCGAGGAGGCGCAGGCCCTCGTACCGGTACCGGAACCGCTGCGGGTGGTCGGCGACGGGCAGTACGGTCTCGCGTGCCTGCCGGGGCGGGAAGTGGAGCCGCTCCGCCGTGTCGACGATCACCGCCGGGCGCAGCCACAGATTGCGCGCCAGATACCGGGCGTCGTCGTCGCCGTGCTGCTTCGCGTACGCGTGGACCGCCCAGAAGGACGACAAGCCGACCAGCGCGGCGACGAGCGCGAGCGCCAGCCGCTCGCGCGCCACCGGGTAGTCGGCGCCGTTCAGCTTGAAGAACAGGGCCCGGCCGTACACGACCAGCACCAGTCCGCTGCCGAGCAGCAGTGGGGTGTCCATGGCCCCGGCGCCCCACACGCCGAGCCCGCCGAGCATGCCAAGCGTGAAGAGGACCAGGCCGCAGACCGAGAGCAGGTACGCCGCGAACCGGCCGCCCGGCGGCAGGGGGCCGCTCCTGGCTCCCAGCGCGCGTGCCGCGTAGTAGACCAGGACGGCGACCAGCGCGACGGTGAGAGCGGCGCCGGCGGGTACGTAGAGGGCGCCCGCGCTTCGCAGCGCGTAGTCCTGGGTGGAGAAGCCGAGGGTCGCCGCGTCGACGCCGAAGTGCGCGTAGAGGGCGTCGGTGTAGGCGAAGCCGAAGTACAGCAGCAGGGCGCCGATGAAGGTGGTCGGGGCGAGCAGCGTGGCGAGCGTGATGGCCCAGTTGCTCCAGGGGCGCCCGGCGCTGTCGGAATCCCCCTCGGCCGTGAGGGGCCCGTCGGCCATGGGGCCCCATCGTTCCTCCGGTTCCCTTCGGCCATACGGCCCCCTTCGCTCGGGCGGCTCAGCCGACCCCGTCGGACTCACCGGTGCCCCCGTCGGTGGTTTCCCCCGTGGTCTCGCCCGTGGTCTCGCCGGTGGTCGTCTCCTCGGTCGTCTCGCCCGTGCCCCCGTCGGTGGTTTCCCCCGTGGTCTCGCCGGTGGTCGTCTCCCCGGTGGGCGTCTCTTCGGTCACTTCGCCGGTGGGGGTCAGTTGAACGGAGAGCGCGTCCTTGTCCTCACCCCTGAACCCGCCCTCGTCCCGAAGGGTCACGCAGATGATGCGCGGCTTGTTGGAGGTCACGTCTCCCTGTCCCCGAGGGAAATCGAAGGTCGCCCTGAAGTCCTTCGTCTTCGGCGGGACGGTGACGGTCTGGCTCGATGGGGACATGGGTTGGCGCTTCCCGTCCGGCGAACAGTCCACGACCGCGACCGTGCCCACGTAGGGTTCGGACGACGGATTCTCCACGAACTTCTCGTAGGTCTCCGGTAAGTAGCCATCGAAATCGTCGGAGAGCCGGCCCGCGCGGCTGAAGCTTCCGCTGTCCTTCTCCCGCCTCCGCCGCTCCTGCGCTTCCTCGTCCTGGTCGCCTCCCCCCGTCGTCCCGGCGGTCGCCGTGGCGTCCGAGGCGACGCCGCTCTCGGGGGTCCGGTCCTCTCCCTCCGACCCGGAGGAGCAGCCGGTCAGCGGGGCGGCCCCGGTACAGAGGAGAACGAGCGCGAGAAGCGCGCCCCTGGTCCTGCTACGACGACGAGTCGTCCGGCCACGCATGGAACCTCCCGATCCGGGGCTGTCGGAATGGACTGCATCCGTCCCGTGTCCCGGCAGCCTAAAACGGCGTCATATCGGGTGAAACCGCCGTTCGGGTAACTGTCCCGGATGGCCCGCGTGCGCCTGCACGAGGCCCTCTTGGCGCAACTCCGTTCGGGTCTTGCCCAGACCGGAGCCGTGTGCGGTCCCCTTGCGGGCGATCGGGTCGATGTCTTCCAGCTGCTCGCGCCGCTCCGCCGACAGGGCCCCGGGCCCACGACTCCACCGGCAGCGCCTCGCCGCGCATACGGCAAGCCGGTCAGGTCCAGGCCGCCCGCGTGGACCAGGTCGAAGGCGACGTAGTGCGCTGGCCGCTCCCACCCGCCCCGTGCTGCGGCCGCCCCGCGGCGGCCCAGACGCTGTTGGAGCCGTTCGAACGCCAGCCGGCCGCCCTCCCACACCACCAACTCCCCGTCCAGCCCCGTGTCCGCCGGCAACTGCGCGAGCGCAGCAGGACCGGACTGTCCACGGCCACCGTCAGCATCGGTGCAGGCAACGACCACGTCATGCGCTCATCCCTTCTACCCCCGCACCCGTCCCGGCCGGGAACGGAGGAGTCCACCCGACAAGCGACACCCCGGCCCGCGACGCCGGGCCCCCGGGCGGTAGGCGGCGGTTAGGCTCGCTCCCAGCCTGCGCCGGTATGGAGCGGAGCGTGTGGGATAGGCCCCGGTCCCCGGCTGACGGGACCGCAGTACGGCCGGGGCCGCCCCACACCCGCGCTCGTCAAGCGCGCGGTCCCGCCCGCGGCGGCTTGTGCTGGTCCTGGTACTCGGCATCGGCGGGCTGCCACGCATGCGTGCTGCTCGTCGCTCCGCCCCGCGCCGCCGGTCGGTTGGGATGCGTTGTGCTTGTCTGCGCCAAAGACTGGTCATGTAGGGCTGAGGAGGATCACTTCACCTTGGCTGGTGTGCAGCCGGATAGGAGCTGGTTGAAAGTGGAAACAACTGAGTGTAAGAGCGCCAAGAAGTCCCTTGAGCGGGCCGTGCGGGAGGAAGAGGGCACTCGAAAGCGTCTAAATGCGCAGCAGCGCAAGCTTGAGGAACTACGCGTCAAGGGCGCGCATCCGGATGTTATCGCTGCACAGGAAGGCAGGGTGCAGGACGCCGCTGATGAGGTATCGAGTGCCGCCGAGGCCGTGGAGGGGTGGCAAGACGCGGTCAAGATGGCTTGCGACGGGCCACTTTCGTGAGCGATGCAAGCGAAATCAGGGGAAGGTGATGGGCGTCGTGTGATGCGCATGGGCGTGCGTCATACGTCTTCGCCGCTGCCGCGTCGCCGCGTCGCTTGAGGGCCAGCCCGGCGGCGCGCCCGCCGACAGCCGCCGCCCAGGCCCCGTCGGCCCGGCCTGGCCGGTCGGGTGCCGGAGCTGTATCTCCGCCCTCGCCGTCCCGCCGCTGTCCTGTTGCTGCGTGTCGAGACTCCCCCTACGGGGCCGGCCGGTCACCTTCCATCGTGTTGTGCCCGCGAGTCCGGGCCCCGACTTTTCCTGGCAGCCGCACGTTCGACGGGTGGCGGGCGCCCCGCCGCCCTCTATTGCGCCGTCGGCGGGTCGGGCCGCAATATGCTGCCACTCCCAGCCGCTCGTCCGCTGCCACTGCTCCGCGTGCCGTCGGCACCCCGCGCCGCCCGCTGCCGTGCCGTAGGCGTGTCGCCAAGCTGCCGGTCCCTGGCGCCCCGCCGCTGCGCCACCGCCACCGGGCTACCGCCGTCGGGCGGCCATAGCGTTCCGTCTCCGCCGCTGAGCCCCAGCCCCGGCCCCGCGCCGGTCGTGCCCCGAGCCGCTGGGCCATCGCGCCATGCTCCCGCCGTCCCGTCGCCGGTTTCCCGGCCGTCCGCTTACCGACCGGGCGCTGCCGGTTGATCGGTCCCCGGATTCCGCCGTGCCGGGCGCCTCGCCGACGCCGGACCGCGCCGCGGGCGTGGTGCGGTGGTCTCAGGCCCCGCCGCGGGGTTGCCGTGTGCCGTCGTGGTGTCGCCGAGCCGCGGCTGTGTGTCACCGGGCAGCGCCTTTGGGTGTTGTGCCTTGCCTTGCAGGTCCTCGCGTGCGCCGAGCCCGAACAGCCGGTTCCTGCCTCTTAGCCTGTGCTCTCCGCCGCTGTCCTGCCGCCGGGCGGCTTCCCGCTGTGTTCGTCCTGCCGCCCGAGGTCCGCCGCGGCGTTCCGAGCCGGTCTCGCGGTCGCCGTCCGGCCTCCCGGCGGCCTCCTGCCGGTGCCTCGCCGCCGCGGTTGCTCGCCGGGCGGGGCCGGCGCCCCGCTGTCCGATTGCTGTACCGCTCCCCGCCGTAGGGCCGTCCCGTCGCTGTCCGTCCGCGTCCGTGCGCCGCCTTCACCGCCTGTGCCGGGCCGCGCCCTGCCTGCCCCGCCGTGCGCGTCCGGGGCCGCCCGCCCGCCGCCGGGGGGCCACCCCTGTCGCCGTCGGGTCACCGCGGCCGGGCCGCTGCGGGCCGGGTCGTTCGTTCCGCCCTCGGCTCCCGGTTCCCGGCCCTCGACATCCGGTCTGTGTCCGGCTTCCGGCATCTTTCGCCGTCCGGCCGCGGGGTGGCCGTGATGCCCGAGCGGCCGCCGTCGCGCCGGGCCCCGGCACGCCGCTGCCCCACCGTCCTCTGTTCCGCCGTCAGCGGGCCGAGCCGCATGCGGGGGCCTGACACTTTTTGGAACCGTGCGGGGGCCATGTCGAGGCACTGTGGTTGGGGTTATGGGCGTGGTCGGCGGCTGATGCGGTAGATGAGGTAAGTGATGCCGAGGATGATGTCGGCGGCTGCCCATAGAGCGATGACCAGACCGACCCCTATGGCGGTGCCAAGGTTCTCGGCGTCATTGCAGACTGGTTGGCCGAGGGTGCCGCAGTCCTCCGGCGTGCCGGCTCCGCTTACGGTGCCCATGATCACCCAGATCAGGAACAGCAACTGCACGGCGAGGAAGATCCACAAGAACACTCTGCGCGGGCGTCGCCGAGGGCGACTGCCCTGGCTCGGCTGGTCGTTCGGACGGGGACCCCACTGAGGCGAAGCCATGACCGTGACCCCCTTCCCCATGGACGAGGCTGGCCTACCCCTTACTGAAACGGTACGCCTGACCTGCGGGAAAGACAGCCCGCATGCCCCGCTATGCCACTTCGTGATCTGGGCTGGCTGTCCACCTGTTCCCTGTGTGCTGACCCCGCCTTCCCTGGCCCTGGGCGTTCGCGGGGGTGCTGCCCCGTGCCTGCGCCCCTGCCGCTCGTCGTCCGATCGCCGCCGCCCCGGGGTCGCTGCTCCGTCATGGTGCCCCCGGTCATTCCCTCCCCGACCTCCCGGGCCCGTGACCTGTCTCCGGTGCTTGGGCCCCCCGGGACACCCGGGCTCTGTCCGCGCGGCCTTCGGCCCGGCCCGCGGGGGCTGCCGGTCGTCGCGCTTGCCCGCTGGGCCGCTGCTCTACTTTCCGGTCGCTGTGCCGCTCCCTGATGTCGCGCCGTCCTGCCACCGTGCGCCGCCGGGTGGCCGCTGGCTTCCCGGCGCCGACCCGGCGCGGCCTGGCTGACCTGGTCCCGGCCGGGCGTCCCTGCGGTTCCACCGCCGAGCCCTGGCCGTGTGTTGCCGGACTGCTGCCGGGCGGTGCCTACAGGTCGGTGCCCCGGTGCCGCTGCTCCCTCGCCGCACCGCCGCCGCTGTGCTGGTGGGGTTTCCGGTTCCCGTTGCGCGGCCCTGCGTGCCGACCGCCGCCGTGCCGCAGTCGTCCTGCCACCCGGTGGCCCGTCCCAGCGCCGTAGCCGCACCGTAGGGTGCCACCACTGGCCGTTGGACTGCCGCTGTGCCGCCGTCCGGTCGCCCGCCACCGCTGGTAGGGCCGGGCGACTGAGCCCGCTGCCCGCCGTCCCACGGCCGCGGTTCCGTTGCCGCCCGCGTGCCGCAGGCCCCACGTCGCTTCCGGCCGTGCCGGGGCTCTGCCTCTACCGGGTGTGGCGGCCGGTGGATTCCCGGTGCCGGGTGTCGCCGGTGCTGTTGTAGGGCCGGGCCTGAATTCGGCCCGCATCTCGGCCTCCGGCCGCCGTGCCGGCGCGCTGCCTCTGACCGGCTGCGCCCTGGGATGGTCACCACCTACAGTCGTCGTGCCGCCGCCCTGGATTGCGTAGCCGCGCCGTCGCAACCTCGCTGTGCCGTCGGTGCTCCGCCACTGGCCGTTGAACTGCCGCTGTGTCGCCGCCGTCCACAGGCGCATTGCATCCGCTAGAGGAAGAGGCCCGCGCGGATGTGGCACCGATTCCAGCAGCCGCTGCGATGAAGAGGTCGACAGGGCCACAGCGGCGCCCGGCGTACTGCGGCCGCCGACGGCTCCGGCACCACCGCTTCCCTGGGCCGGGACCGCATACGGCGGCCGGGCCGGCCTTCAGACGGCGCGGTGCCAGCGGACGAGCGGCTGTGTGCGCTACCGTCCGTCCCAGGTGTCCCGCCGTCGGTCCGTCGCCGTCGTGCCCCGCCCGCCCGCGCCGTTGCCGGCCGCCGTGCCGCCGAGAGCTGAACGAGACGCTCCGTGGATCACCGGGGGCATGCTCGCCCACTTCACCGGCCCCGGCGTCGCACTGGAGGTCACGCTCAGCAGACGGCAGGAGCTCCCGATCCACGCGGCGCACACTGCGGGCCTCACCCGGCTCTTCCGCCACGCCGCCGACACCGATCACGCACCGTAGTGCACGTATGCCGACCACACGTCGGGACGTTCGGGAACACGGGTGCGCGCCCGGTGCAGGGCCTCGTGGAGGGCGCGGGCGGGTGGGGTCGTGGGGTGCAGGGAGTCGTAGAAGTCCGCCGCGGTGTGCGGGGCTTCGGTGTCGTGGACTGACCACAGGGTGCCGACGACGTTGCGGTAGCCGGCTAGCAGGAAGGCGGAGGCGACGGTGATGGCCTCGTCGGGCACGTCGTAGCCGCCCTGGGCGGTGCTGCAGGCCGACAGGAAAGCGAGCTCGGCGTTCAGGTCGAGCCGACTGACGTCCGTCACGGGCAGTGCGGCGCCGCCGTGCAGGACCAGACAGCTCGACGATGGGCTGTAGGGCGAGTTGACGCCGTGACAGGCGAAGTGCGCCCGGTCCGCTTCGGCCAGTCGGGCGAGGACGCGGTCCGCCGTCGCGTCCGGGCCGGTGAGGAAGACGCCGTCCGGGAATCGCTCGCGCAGCGACGCGATCTCCGAGGCCACGCCGTGCAGTGGCGGAAGACCGGGGGCGTTCGGTACGCCCACGCCCAGGAATGAGCCGCTGGCGTCGCGAGGTTCGGGGCGGCGCGCATGGGTGAGGGCCCGGATCGTCGGGGTGAACGACGAGACCACGCGGTCCAGGACCGTGTCGCCGTAGCCGTGGTGACCGGCTGCGGCGAGTGGGAGGAAGGTGAACAGACCGGTCGGGCACCACCACAGGCGTGGCGCCTCGTGAGGTGGACGCGCGGTGTCCAGCCCCAGGGCACTCAGTACGGGATGGGCGACCTCGTCCCACAGCCATTCGAGCGTCTCGGACACGCGCCGAGCGGCGTCCGGCTGGGTCGCGGCCTCAGGCTGGTCCCGAAGCAGATCCTCGACCGCTCGTCCGACATCTTCCTCGGTCAGCGCCAGCCGTACCGCATCGACGTCACCGTCCTGGACCAGGAGCGCGTCGGTGCGGCCGCCGTGCGCTGTGACGATCACCACCGGGCCCTCGGCGGTGGCGTCAGACAGCACCGTACGGGAGATGGGGGCCAGTAGGTCCGGCATGCCGGGCACCTCGGCCAGCTCCTTGCGCAGCGCGTCCCAGCGCGCTGCCCGTCCATGGCGCTGGACCAGGTTCTCCGGGAAGCGGACGGCGGCCTCCTGGCGCAGTTGCTGCCACCGCGCGGCCAGATGCGGCGCGTGCTGGCGCGTAATTGCCAGGGGGCCGCGCAGGTCGATCGCCTGGGTGATGAGCGTGGCCCGCCCCGCTTCGAGCATGCGAACGGCCCGGAGCGGATCGGCCAGCTCCAGTGCGCACGACGCGGCGGCGATTGCCACGCCGGTCGTGTTCGGCAGTAGGGCGTCCTGGGTCTCCCGGTTCAGACGCGGGCCCACCACGAAGGGCAGCTGCCCGACCGCCAGCGCGTACGCCTTCATCGCAGGGCCCCAGTCGCCGCGTGCGGCGTTGAGTTCTGCACTGCGGCGGCCCACGAGGAGCAGGTCCTGAGGGGAGGCGTTCGGAGTCCGCGCGGCCTCGTCGTACGTGTCCAGAGCGGCATTCAGGTCGGCCACCCGGCCGGTCGCGCGGTACCGGGCCGCGTACAGCATGGCGAGCTGGGCGAGGTGGCCGGGCCGGGCGGGGTTGTCCGCGGCTTCCGCCTCCGTCAGGGTGAGGAACGTCTTGATGGCCTCATCGAGCGGCCGGGGGTCGTCGTCGAGGCGGGCCTTGCGCATCAGTCCGTGGCCCAGGTCCAGCAGGTATTGCGGCCTCTCGTGCGAGTCGGACGGTGTCTGTGCGACCAGGGCGCGGGAGATGTCGAGCGCCTCGTCGAGGTGGCGCCTGGACCGGGTCCGGTCGCTGTGCAGTTGGAGGGCGGCGCTGAGCAACGTGAGGGCGTTGCGGTGTCCGCGTGTCCCGGTGGGCAACAGCTCCACGGCCTCACGGACGTAGCGGATGGCGTCCGTGACCGCGGTAGGCCCCTGGAAGTCGACCGCGTGGATCAGTAGGACGCACAGCCGCTGGGCGACGTCCGCGCGGATGCGGTCGAGGCGCGCCAGCAGGCCGTGCGCGCGCCGCAGCACAGCGGTCGCCTCGGTCAGTGCCACGGGGTCGCCGTAGCTGGCGTAGAGCTGCATGAAGGGGATCGACTGGGCGATCAGGTACTGAGGCATGTGCACGTGGTACTGCGCCCCGGCCGAGCTGGTTTCGGTGGCCGTCGTGATGGCCTCGTCGAGCAGTTCGGGACGCGGGTCGAACTGATGGAGGGAGATCAGCGCGTTGGTCAGGGCGACGAGAAGTTCGCAGTGCTCGGCCGAGCCGGGCTCGGAGTCGCGCAGGCGTGTACGGACCATGGGGACGAGCCGCGCCAATTCCTCGGGTGCCACGACCTTGGCTGCGACCGCCTCGCGCCACGCGAGCGGCAACAGGCACAGGATCCTGCCCACGTTGAACCGGTTGGGGGAAAGTGCCTCGCTTGCCGCCCGCAGGTCCCGCACGGACTCCTCCACATAGGTCCGCCGTTCGGTACGCCTGTACAGCTCGTGGAGGATCTCGACGTGAACGGCGAGGATGGTGGGGTAATCAGGATGCGCGGGGCTCGCGGCGTCGAGGCCCTGGCGCAGCAGCCGGTGACATTCCTCCAGGACGCCCGTGTCGTCGGTGCCGCGGTCCGTCTCGGCCAGTGCCGCGACCACCGCGCCCAGCCGGAGGAGGAAGTAGGCGTGCCCGGGAGCGGTCGCTGCTACCGAGGCGCGGGCCATGCGCAGCGCCTCTTCTGCGGTGCCGGGATCGTCGGTCAGTGAGGTGAGGGTGTTCAGGGCGGCTGCCAGGTTGCCTGTATAGAGGCCGTAGTTGGCGTGCTCGGGCGGGGTGAGTTCGACAGCGCGGCGTCCTGCCTCGACCGCTCGGGTGAGCCCTGCGATGTCGGTCGTCGGCAGGTAGCGGGCCCTGAGTGCTTCACAGAGATTGCCGTGAGGCATGCCCGGGTCGGGATGCCCGGGCTCCACCGGGAGTTCGGCGGCACGGGTGTACCACTCCACGGCCTCGGCGATGTCCTCCGTACGTTCCGTGAGCCGGTGGCGCATGCTGAGCGACGTAGCGTGATTACCGGCCCTCGCGGGCCAGTTGGGATCGTCCTTCGGCGTCTGCTCGACAGCCTGACGGCCGTACCGTATGGCCTCGTCGATCCGGTCGAGCGTCGGCGACAGGGTGAAGGCGACACGCAAGGCCACCGCGAGACGGGAAAGCATCCGCGGGTCCACGCCGCCAGCCGCCCGCGCCCTGCGGACGGCTTCGCGGCTGAGCGCGATGGCCTCCTCCACCGCCGCCAGGTCGCCGTACGACTCCCCTTGGGAGCGCAGGCAGTCCGAGAGCTGGTCGGCCAGTCCCGGCCAGTACTCGGCGGGGCTGAGGGAGAGCGCCGTACGGCAGGTATCGATGGCCCGTTCCAGGTGCTCGCGCAAACCGGTGCGCAGGAACAGGACCTTGTGGTTCAGGGACAAGGCCGACTGGGCGGAGATCAGCTGATCCAGCCACCCGTCGGCGAGAGGGGACGCCTGGTCGAGGCCGTCCGGTGCGGCCTCCAACAGGTCGAGAGCCTGGCGCAACGGTGCGAATTCCCTGGTGACCTGATGTTCCTTAAGCCTGCTCGCGGCGAGCGACAGGGCGGGGGAAGGGGCGATCGGGATGAAGACCGGCAGTGTCTCCCGGGGCACGGAAGCAGGATCGACCTGGTAGGCGGTGAACAGGATGGACAGCGCCCGGGACAGCCCCGGTCCGCCGTTCTCCCGGTGCCGGGCAACAGCTCGCAGGTACTCCAGCCAACCCAGGGCGGTGATCGCTGCGATGTCCAGGCTGTCGCTGTCCACCTCCTCGCCGGTCCCGAAGCGGTCCAGCGCCACGGTCTCCGTCAACGCTGCGAGGGCCCGGTCGGTCTCGGCGGACAGGGCGACCGTCAGCAGCATCTGCTGCTGCTTCGGGTCGCGCTCCTCGTGCACGTGCCGGGCGGCCCGGATGAGGGCGTCCGACCAGTTCAGAGCCTCCTCCCGGGTCACGCTTCGGCGTCCGCCTGCGGGGGGTTGTCCGTGCGGGGCGGCAGGCTGCCGTCCGGCGGCGCAGGGGTGGCGGGGAAGGCGCTGGTGCCAGCTTCTGTGCTGCGGGGCGCGGGGGAGGCGTCGATGGTGTCCTCCCCGCTGCCGTCGGGTGCGGTGTCTGCGGCGGCGGCCTCCACGCTGCGCTCCGGCGGAGCGTCCGTCGGCTCGATGACCCAGATCCGTCGGGCGTAGTCTTTCCTGACAAGCAGCCAGGTGTTGGCGTCCGAGGGCAGCCGCAGGCTCAGGATGGCGGCGGTCTCGCGGTCTGTCAGGTCCGCTGGCAGCTCGAAGACCAGGCGCCGTACGGAGTCAACGAGGCAGATCTGGCCCTCTTCGGTCAGCCGCTCTTCGACCTCCCCTGCCTTCCGGCGGGGGAAGAATCCACGCGCCCAGCTGTAGATGTCCTCGCCCGCCCTGCCCGTCACGCCTTGCAGCAGGGGCAGGAGCACCGAACCCGCCATGAAGGTGAGCAGGAGCTCCCCAACCGAGCGGGTAGTCCCCGCTTCCCCCGGCGGCCGCTGTGCGGAGTGCTGTGCCATGCTGCCATGGTGCCACGGCAGGGGTGCGGAACGATTGCCTTTGCTGAAAAGGGAGTTGCGCGGCGAGTCGGTCTCCCGGAAGAGCCGCGGAGGTTGCCTCCGGCCGCAACAATCGACGTTGGCTGGTCGGCGACGGACAACCTCAACTCCCCCGAGGAGCCGGCATGGCGAGAGTCAGTACAGGCTGCGGGTCACGTTCCTGATACAGGAGCCGGTAGCGCGCGGGGCGCTGGGCGAACTGGGCGCAATCCGGGGGGGCACGCTGGACGGATTCCGCGACACTCCCATGCGTACGGTGATCATCGACGGATTAGGCCCGCGGATCTCGTCGCAGATCCCGCGCCACCCCTCGGTACGGCAGCAGGTCCAGGCCATCGTGCAGATGTGTCTGCGCGTTCCGGGCGGGCTCGCCACACTGGCCGACGTCCTCACGGCATTCCATGGCGACGACCGCACGGTGGAGCGGTTCCGGCAGCTCGTCGAGGCGCTGTCCCTTCCCCCGGAGCTGCGGGTCGACGAGCGGCGAGACGCTCGACTTGCCCGCATTGATTTCCCCGACCAGTACCGTGTGTCCCGGGCCCGTGCCGGGTGCCGTTGTCTCGTCGCTGTCCGCTGTCCGCTGTCCGCTGTCCGCTGTCCGCTGCCCGCTGGCTGTCCGTCGAGTTGCCGTTCCCCGGCCGTGCCGCCGTCACCGCGCCGGTACCAGACCATCCACCGGGGGATCACGGCGAAGGACCACAGCCAGGCGGTGCCCGTCCTCGTCACTACCCTGGAGCAGCTCCAGGAGCATCGCGTCGGCGCGGCGGTATGGCGGCTCGTTGCCGTTCCCCAGCCGTGCCGCCGTCACCGCGCCGCCGTCCGCCGGTCCGGCCGCCGGGCCGTTGAGCCGCCGGGCCGTTGAGCTCCGGTCCCGCGCCGGCCGTGCCCCGAGCCGTTCCGGCGCCTGCGCGCCGTGCTGTCGCCGTCCGTCCACCATCCGTCCGTCCGCCGGCCGCGCGCCGTCCTGGTTTCGCCGCGTGGCTGCTGCGCTCCGGCCCGTACCTCCTGCCCGCTCGTCGCGCGCCGTCCTGTCGCTGCCGCCCGCTGCTGGTTCGCTGCCTTCACCCATGGCGGGGCCGACCGGCCGGTGTGGCGGGTCGTCGGCCACGGTGAGGAGCGGCGGACGCTGTCGCTGCCCAACCCGCGGTGAGCACAGCGGGCCCGGCCTCCACCCAGGCCGGGCCCGCCGGTTCTGCCCGGCTGTCGGTGGCGGCTGGAAAGCTGATCGGATGAACGGAGACGAGCAGCTGCGAAATGGCCGCGTCTACCGCGCGGAGCACGACGCCCCCAACCCCGGCCCGCTTCCGCACCGGACCCGCCGAACTGGTCGGCGGGCCACTGGACGGCCTGCTGCTGGACATCCGCGGCTCGCGGACCGAGGAAGTTGACGATGGCGTCGCTCTCACCCCCTCATCGGTGCCTGCTCGGTGCCGGGCCTCGTTTTTGCCACCGGCACCTACCGCGACGGTCGGCAGCCGACCCCGTACCGGCAAAGCCGTTGATCACCTCTTCGGCCGGACCGTAGGTTCCGTCGCATGACGAATCTCCGGATCGGCGTGATGTACGACCGCGACTGGGTGCCCGAGGAGTTGCCCGCCTTCGCGCAGCGGGCCGAGGCGCTCGGCGCGGACGACCTGTGGGTGGTGGAGGACCTGCGCTGGAACGGCGGGGTGTCGGCGGCGGCCGTGGCGCTGGGCGCGACCGAGCGGCTGCGGGTGGGCATCGGGATTGCCCCGGCGCCGTTGCGCAGCCCGGCCCTGCTGGCGATGGAACTGGCCACGCTGGCACGGGTGTTCCCCGGCCGCCTGGTGGCCGGGATCGGTCATGGCGTACGGGAGTGGATGGAGCAGGTCGGGGTGGCGCCGCGCTCTCCGCTGGCCCTGCTGGAGGAGACGATCACCACGGTGCGGGCGCTGCTCCACGGGGAGCGGGTCACGGTGGACGGGCGGGAGGTGCGGATCAACGGCATCGAGCTGGTGCATCCGCCCGCCGAGCCGCCGCCGCTGGTGGCGGGGGTGGTACGGCCGCGCTCGCTGGAGCTGTCCGGGCGGGTCGCGGACGGCACGCTGATCGCCGAAGGCCACGGACCGCGGGACCTCGAGCACATCCGGGCGCTGCTGGCCAAGGGCGGCGCGGGTGACGACCACACGCTGAACGTGTTCGCGTTCGCCTGCGTCGGCGACGACCCCGAGGAGGTCGCGCGGACCCTGCACCCGCACACCGAGGGGCACGGCGCCTGGCTGGGCCGCCCGCAGGAGGAGGTCTTCACCGTCTCCGGCGACGCCGCCGGGGCCGCGGCACGGATCGACGCGCTGCGGGAGTCGGGCGCCGACACCGTCGTCCTCCGGTTCGTCGGCGCCGAGCCGCTGCGGCAGCTGGAAGCGGTCCTGGAGGCCGCCCGGCGCTGACCCACCCTGCGTCGACACGCAGGTCAGCGAGCTCTCCTCGCTCCGGACCGGCTTCGCCGTGGACGACACGGCCCTAGGCCATCTGGGACGACCCGCAGCGGGTGGAGTGGCGAGGCGGGACCCACGTGTTACACGCAGCCTGACGCAGGCGGCGGGCGCCGGCGCAGCATGTGCACTCGGCGCCCGCCGCCGGTCAGCCGATCAGCTTGCGCAGCACAGGAACGCCGCCTCCAGCGGCCACCAGGCCCGCAGCGACGGCCGCGGGCACGGACTTGTCATGGAGGAACATGAGGCCCCCATGACGAGGCCGATGATGACGGCCGCCAGGAACACCACGGCGGCGTGCACCGACAGCAGCGGGGTCTCCAAAGGCGTCCCTGCGCCGGCCGGGCCGGGCGGTTCGGAGCGGGCGGGTATGGGGGAGCGCGGGTGCGGGTCCCGAGACATCGGGAGTCTCCTACGAGGCGGAGGAACACAGACGGCGGACACCTGTGGTGGTGTCGTCCGCGTGGGGGTGGCGCGCGCCTCGCGGTCGGCGGTCCTGCGGCCCTCTACCTGAGAGCATCCCTGCGGGGCTTCTGCCCGAGCCCAGGGCAGCGTGTTCAGCGTAACGGCGATCGGCGCGGGTGTTGCCCCGGGCGTCTGGCGTCTGGTCATCGGTACTGCCTCCGGCGTGAGTTCGACATGGCGGGCGGGACAGTGACAGGGCGCAGGTGCTTGCGTCTCGTCCTGGCGGGCACAGCTCTTTCACCCCGTAGGGCCGGAAGCTGGGACCCGGACAGCAGCGGCCGGTGAGAAAGATCCCGGGGCACGACGAAGGCCCGGACGCCTGGTCCGGGCCCTGCGCTGTCAAATGGGTCTAATGGGTCGACTGCCTATAAGGGAGTCGGCGACCTTCCGTCTACTCGTGCTCCCCCCCCGGGTGCGGTTGGCGACCCAGTCCGGATCGCGTACCGGGCGTGTGCGTCTGCGTCTCGGTGGCCGGGGTGCGCATGATGCGCCAGCTGGTGCGCGGCGCGGTGACGGCGTGGGCCAGGACGACGACGGCCTGGCGGCCAGCGCCGCCCCGGACCCACGCCCCGGTGAAGCGGACCTGATCAGCCACCCAGTCGCCCAGGTGCTGCCACGGGCGCAGCCGCCCGAGCAGATAGCCGGCCGCGAGCGCGGCGGCCGCGATGACGACGACTCCCACCGTCACGCCCACCGCATGCCGACCGCGGACAGCTGCTCGATCCGCTCGGGTGTCAGTGTCGCGGCCCGCGAGCGCTGGTTGCTGATCCATGCTCCGAGCCGGAGCTCCCGCTCCTCCCGCTCCTCCTGGCCCTCGCCACTGCCGACACTGCCACGGCTCCTGCCGCCGCTGCCGCCGCTCCCATCACCGCCGACGACGATCCGTTCGACGTGCTTCCTGGGGACCTGAAGGTGTCCCTCGCGCTCGTAGAACTGCTTGGCGGCCGCCTAGTTCATTGCCCACTTGCCGGCCTGCGTACAGCGTGGGAGCGGTTCCTTGTCCTCGCCGGCGGGTGTGATCCCAAGGACGTGTTCGTACATCCACTGCTGCACCGTCGTGAGCTTCTCCCAGCCCAGCCGCTGCGCCCGCACCCACCGCCCGAGATCCTCGCCCTGGCACACGACGGTGCCGGCCTCCATCGGCAGCTCGCCGCCGGCCTCCAGCTGCACGCGGGTGAGGTGGAAGCACCTCTGCCACTCCACCGGCCAGGCCGGGCACCACGACGCGTCGATCTCCTCCAGCTGCTCCCGCCGCGCTTTTGTCAGCGTGTGACGGGTCAGTGATCTTCAGAGGGCTGGGCTGTTTTGGTCTGATGTTTCGTCTTTGGCGGTGGGATCCGGGACGGGGGGAGTGGTCGCGCTTAGGCGTGATGAGCGTGGTCTGGGGGCGTGTTCGATTTAATTGTTCGGGGGCTTGGCCTGCGGTTCGGTAATTGTGTGGGATTGATCTTGGCTTTCTCGGAGGTGTCGTGGCACGTCTATAGGCGGCTGCGCTTTCTGGGAGCTCGGGGTTCCCGATGGTGCTGGTCAGTGGCGTGTGTGAGTCAGGAAGGCCCGGAGGGGATCGTTCGTGTTGCTGTCCAGGCGGGGCAATGCGAGGCGGTGGGCGATGAGGCTGAGGACGTCGTCAGTGGTGCGGTGTGGCTGGTGCGGCAGCACGGCGAGTGTCCGGGCGAGGGCAACGGTTTCCGGGTAGGTCACCAGGTCGCGTGCCAGGAGTGCGGGGGACGCGCTGCTGGTTGTGGTCAGGTGAGGGTTGGTCGCGCAGAGCTGGGTCAGGCGGGTGTGCCAGCGGTGGGTGCAGTGTTGCTGGTGGTCGTACCAGCGTGTGGTGATAGCGCGTGCTGTGGTCCAAGCGGTGGCGGCTCGGGGGTGTCGTAGCAGGCGCTGGTGGGCGTAGCTTGCGGCGGCGAGTTCGGGCACGGCCCCTGTGTAAATGGGGGAGGTGAGCCGTGGGTCGGGGGTGGCTTGGTGGTGGCGTGAGCACACCAGTCGGTGCCGCGGCCGGTGAACCCAGGCGGTGTCGGTGGCGTTGTGGTTGCGGTGGCGGGTGCACAGGGTGCAGGCGCGGACGGGCTGCTGTGCGGCCTCGAGCCGTTTCCAGCGTGCGGCGGCTGCGGTGCGGCGGACGTCGCCGTTGGGGGCGAGGCGGGGCAGGGCGCGCGCCAGGTGGGGGAGTGGGATGCGGGTCATGGCGGCGAGATTGTGGCAGGCGGCAGGGCTGAGGTGGAGTTCAGCTGTCGGTAGCGTGCCGTGGCCGGTCAGGGTGATGCCGGCGCCGTCCAGGAGCTGGGGCAGCGTCAGCCGGTACGCGGTGGCAAGGCGTTGCACATAGGAGGCGGTCGCTTCGCTGGGCAGTGGCCGTACGCGGAGCACGCCTGATGCTGCTGGCGGGGCCTGCAGCCACGCCCTGGCGGTGACGACGCTGGGCTGCGCGGGGACGCTCGCGGTTCGGGCACGGGCTGTGACGTCTGTCTGGGTCACGGGGGGTTGGTGTTCCGGCTTCGTGGCCGGGTGCGGGGTTGGTAGTGCTGTTCGGCGAGGTGGTCGAGGCGGATGGCGTCGAGGGTGGTTTTGGTGATGCGCTCGGTGCCGTCGAGGAGCGCGGTGATCGCGGCTTGGCGGATGAGGCGGGCGAGGCTGCCGATGCGGCCGGCGGTGCGCTCGTGCAAGTAGGGGGCGAGCTGGGGGAGGGTTCCGGGCCGGTGGTGGCGTAGGTCGAGTGCGCCTTCCATGGCGGTGATGAGGTCGCGGAAGGGCTCTTCGTCGCCGAGGCGGGAGGGGAAGGGGTCGCAGTCGATGAGGGAGGCGCGCCCGGCGAACTGGGCTCCGCGCACGCCGGTGAACAGGGGCGTGGTGGTGACGTCGATGCCGGCGTAGACGAAGGTGGCGCCGATACGTTCGGTGAGGTCTTTGATCAGGTCGGCGCTCTGGGCGCCGGTGGTGGTGCGGGGGTTGAGCCGGTGGATCTCGTCGATCACCACCAGCTGTCCGCCCGCGGCGGTGTAGGTGTGGCAAACAGCGTTGGTGATCTGGGCTTGGGACATGCCGGCGGTGACGGGGATGCCGAGGTAGCGGGCGAATTCGATGGCGAGGGTCTTGGCGCTGGCTGCGGGCGGGACCAGGACGTAGGCGACCGGGGCCTGTCCGGCTGTTGCCGTGGGGCCGTGGCGGCGGGTGTGGGCGAGGTGGCAGGCGCGTCCGACCTGGAGCAGGGCGGTGGTTTTCCCGGCGCCGGCGGGGCCGGTGACGATCAGGGACGGCCGTGCGGTGACCGTTTGGTGGCGGCCGAGGATCATCAGGGTGCGCACGTTCTTGGCGAGGGCGTCGATGGCGGGGGTGCGCACGGTGACGAACCGTGAGTGGTAGGCCAGGCGCTCCTCCAGACTGCGGCGCGGCGCCCCGGGTGGGGGAGGAGCCGTCACGGGAGTGGTGACGAAGGCCTGGAGCCGTCCCAGGTGGTCACCGATCGCTGCTGCGCATCAGTGGCGTCGTCGGTGGTGCTTGTCGCGGCCCCGTGAGCCCGGTCCGCCGTCGATGGGGATCTGCGGGCCGATGCATCGTTCGTGCCCGGTGAGGCGTTCACCACTGCTCGGCTTCCGCTTCGGCGTCCCACAGCCCGTACCCGCCTGCCTCGGCCGGCAGCACGCTCGCGCCCTCCATCTCGCTCGTGCCGGTCTCGGCCGCCGTGTCGACGCTGATGAGGTCGTCCAGGCTCTCGTTCCAGTCCGGTGCCGGGGCCGGTGCGGTCTCTGCGTCGAGTGGGCGCCGCTGGCCTGGAAGATCGGGCAGCTGTGCTGCCGTACCGGAGCGGGAGGCTCTCCGACGGCGGGGTTTCTGCTCGGTCTCGACGGGGTGGCGGGTGCGGCGCAGGAGCTGGTCGAGGGCGTCGGCGAGGCCGGCTTCATGCTGGTCGCGATCCCCGCGTTGTTCGACCTCGGCCTGGACGTGACGCCAGAGGGCGTCGTTGAAGGGCTGGTGCACGTGGTCGCGATGGATCCACGGGATTTCGTGAAGCTGTCCGTCGGTGAGGCGGACGAAGATCTGGCGGGCGTCGTGGGGGTTGTGGTGCACCTCCCACCTGCCGCCCCTGGCCGTGACGGGGGAGCGCTGGCCGCGGTGGGGGTCGAGGATGTCGTGGTTGTAGGTGCGGTAGTCGAGGCGGATGCCGCGTTCGGTGATGGGCTGCCACCGCACCGGCAGCAGTTCGAGGTAGTCGGCCCCGCTCAGCGGGACGGGCACGTAGCCGCTGACGGTGATCAGCGCGGCCCACATCTGGGCCGGCGTGAGCGCTGTTTTGGGCAGGACAGGGTGGCGCAGGCCGTCGTGGGGCCGGTTCTGCCAGCCGCAGGCGATCCACTCGTCGAGAAGGTCCTGCAACTGCGCAATCGTCCACCGTGCCTCGGCCGCCGTCGCTGAGCCGCGGCGCTGCGGGTTGGAGCCGGTGTGGCCGGCCACGTGCTGGCAGAACAGGTCGTTGATCGCACCGAACGTCCGCTCCACCACGGCCTTGGCCTGCGGACGCCTCGGAGAAGCGGGCTGCACGCTCACCCCGAGCGTCTCGCAGGCGGCGACGAATCCCTGGGAGAGGTAGATCTTGCCGCGGTCGACGACGATCGTCTCGGGTACGACCACCGGCCGCGCGGCCGCGCCCTCCAAGCGCTTGTCCAGCGACAGCATCCGCTCAAGGGGCACCTCGGCCCGCGACAGATGAAGCGAGGCGGGCCAGGTCGGCCGAGCAGGGTGGGGAACAGCCATCTCGGCCAGGAGGAGGGCGGCGTCGACGGCTTTGGTGCTGTGCGGGCGCAGAACGGCGGCCAGGATGGAGCGGGTGGCGACGTCGACGGCGATCGTCAGCTCCGGCCGGCCCAGGCTGCCGTCCTCCAGGACGGCCATGACGTCCAGGCGGGTGGTGTCGATCTGCACCTGCTCCCCGGGCCGCAGCACCACCGGCGCCGACGAGGCGCGGGCGGGTGCGGTGGTAGCGGTGCGTGCCGGGCGTCCCGGACGATCGGCCGGGTCGGCCAGCACGCTCACCAGCCGGTAGAACGTCGAGCGTGACGGCATCTCCACCACCCCGCGCCCGTGCGTGTCCTCCAGGATCTGCCCGACCAGTACCTGCAGTCCCTTCACCGTCCCCTTCGACCGGCCACGCTGACGCCGCAGCGCCTCCAGCACCGTGGCCACGACCCGCTCGTCGGCATACCCCGTCGGATGACGCCCACGGGCCGGCACCGCACGCTTGTCGACCAGCCCCCACAAGCCCTGCTTGCGGTAGGCGTGCCGCATCCGCTCCACCGTCGTACGCGTCACCGGCGCGAAGCCAAGCGCCGCCAGCTCCTTCGCCTTGGCCGCGTCCCGCTGCGCCAGCGTCCACCGCTCGGGGTCGTACTCCGGCCGCATCGCCTGGCCGTCACGGCCACCCTCAGGGTGCGGCCACTCGGTCTCCACCTCCCGGATATGGGGCAGCCAGGCCAGCGCCCGCTGCTGGGCCGCCACAGGAACGGTCTCGAACAGTCCCCACTGCGGCACCGCGGCCGGCGCCCGTGCGCCCACTACTTCGAAGCCCGGATCGGCGAACAACCGCCCCAGCAGCAGTCTCGTTTCGGTGCCGTCCTCCTGCAGCAGGTAGACCTGCTGGCCCTGCAAGGCGGCGACCTGCCAGGTCTGTCCCCGGTAGGCGACGTGCGCGCCGACCTCCACCACCGGCCGCTGGCTTTTACCGTGTGTGCCGCCCACTGCGCTCACCCCTTCCTCGGCCGCCCCCGGCGCCCAGACGCTCTTCGACGCCCCCACCACGTTCTGCGTCAGCGCAGACCAGCGTCTCCTCGTGCAGCGGCTCATCAAGAGGCGTCGTCAGATGCCCGCACCACAGCGCGTGATAGACAGCCGGCAGTACTTGCAGAGGATCACCCACCGCGGCTGCGCCGTCGGCCAGCGGCCGGAGCCCGGCGAACGCCTCAGCAACGCGGCCCGCAGCCCGGGCGGGCCCTGCTTGCGTGGGTGGCGGTAGCCAGCCAGCCATCGCAGGTTCGCCGCCACCACCGGGGGAGGCGGCTCGAGGCGCCGATATGACCAGCCCACGTGCGCGCACGCCGCCTCCAGGACCATCCGCGCCCGCTGCGCCCCGTCTTCACCGGCAGTTGGGCTGGAGGGGCAGTCGGCGAGCAGTCCGGTGCCGTCCGCGTACCGGGCGAACAGCTGAGGTACCCACGAGCGCACCCGCCCGTCGGCCGTGTCCCGCCACAGCAGCCGTACCGGACGCGCAGCCAGTCCGGTCACTCCCGGGTCCCGGTCCAGGACCATCAGCTGGGTGCGCATCGCTGCCGAGCCGTGTATTACGTGCCGCCCGGTGGTCGCCGACCACCACCAGCCCGGCCCCCACCGGCGGCCTGGCACGACCGGAAACGCGGAGACGGGCGTCAGGTCCTCGAACCGCGCCGATGTCGTCGCCTGAGCCCACGGCAGCTGCGTCACCTGTCCGTCAGCGGTGGCGAACGCCGCCTCGACGTCCAACCCATCCCACCCATTGACAGCTTGCTGCTCCACGTCGGCCAGCCAAGTACCTGCCCCCTCTGGGGGAGGTACATCTCAGCAGCCATCACTCGAACGAGTGGCCGATGTGTCACTTTCTGCAATTCTGCGACAGACTGCTTGTCCGATCTTCAACCCACCTGGCGCCAAATGCTTCTAACATGGCCTCAGGTTTGGGGGAGCGAGTCTTGGGGAGGGACCGCGCGGATGAAGGTTCTCAGGCCGACTCAGCCGACGAGCGAGCAGCTCACGGTGATCACCAACCACAAGCCGGGGGTGTTTGTCGTACGGGGCGCCGCCGGCAGCGGCAAGACCACCACCGCCCTCTACCGGCTGAAGTTCACCGTCCGGTACTGGCAGCGCCGCCGTCGTGACGGCTTCATCGACGGCCCCGTCCGCGTCCTGGTCCTCACCTACAACAAGACTCTGCGCGGCTACATCGAGGAACTGACCAAGGAACAGATCAAG
The DNA here is from genome assembly GCF_043077165.1 of Streptomyces kanasensis. NCBI lineage: Bacteria > Bacillati > Actinomycetota > Actinomycetes > Kitasatosporales > Streptomycetaceae > Streptomyces > Streptomyces kanasensis. The sequence goes on along the minus strand of NZ_JBIBSF010000013.1, from coordinate 6,495 downwards.
GGCAACGACGTCGAGCTGACGATCTCCACCTTCGCCAAGTGGGCCACCGACCGCGTGCCCTACGAGCGGATCCTCCAGGAGCACGAGCACAACGGAAAGCTGGACGCCCTGGCCGCGGCCCTGCCCCTGTCCGAGGACTTTGTACGCTCTGAAGTGGACTATGTCCTGGGCCGCTTCATGCCGGACCGCCTGGCCGAGTACATCGAGTGCGAGCGGCAGGGCCGTGGCCGCTCCCCGCGCATGCCGGCCTCGCTGCGACGTCGGTTGCTGGACGAGGTGGTCGTTCCTTTCCAGGAGTGGAAGAAGGAGCAGCAGGCCTGGGACTGGTCTGACCTGGCCAACGCCATGGCGGCCAAGCGCGCCGACGACCCTTACCACGTGGTGGTGGTCGACGAGGCTCAGGACTTCTCCGCTAACCAGGTCCGGGCGGTCCTCAACCACGTCACCGACGAGCACACCCTCACCTTCGTCCTCGACGCGGCTCAGCGCATCTACCCCCAGCGCTTCACCTGGGCTGAAGTCGGCTTGAGTGTGGGGCCGCACAACAGCAAGCTGCTGTCGAAGAACTTCCGCAACACCCGGCAGATCGCTGCCTTCGCGGCCCCTTTGCTGCACGATGTAGAGACCACGGACGACGCCGCGATCCCGGATCTCTCCTCGTGCGGGGAGGACGGCGACAAGCCTTTGCTGGTCCAGGGGACCTTCACCCAGCAGATGGACCACGTCGTGCAGTTCCTCAACGACCTCGGCCCGGAAAACGACGATTCCGTCGCCATCCTCCATGCCAAGGGCGGGGGCTGGTTCAGCGAGGTCAAGGCACGGCTGAATGCTGCCGGGCTGGCCTGGGTCCCGCTCACACGTACCGGGGAATGGCCCACCGGCCCGGTGAACGTGGCGCTGTCGACCATGCACTCCGCCAAGGGGCTGGAGTTCGACCACGTGATCATTGTCGGACTCAACAGTGAGGTCATGCCGCACGCCACCGAGCCCGGCGACAGCGAACGAGACGCCCACCTGCGCCTGCTGGCCATGTCCGCTGGACGGGCCCGCAAGACGTTGACCATCACTTACAAGCCCTCCGAGGCCAGCGACCTCATCGCCTGCATGGACCCGGACACCTATGACGTGAAGGCCGTATGACCACCACAGAGCCGAGCCCGCCCACATCGGACGGCGAAATACACGCCGAGGGGATCAGCACGCTCATCCAGGAACGAAAGATCACCGAAGTGGTGCACTTCACCACCAACCGTGGTCTGCTCGGCATCCTCGTGCAGCGGCTGTGCAAAGCTCGGGCCCTTCTTGCCAAAGATGAGTATCTCGAGAGCATCTACCACGAGAACACCAAGTGGCGTCGTGAGGACCCCAAGTACTGGTTGTACGTGAACCTCAGCATCAGTGAGCCCAACCACCGCTTCCTTCGCATCAGCAGTGAAGACTGGTGGGCGAACGAAGACCTGTTCTGGGCTGTCCTCAGCTTCGATCCAGTGATCATGACACATCCCGGCGTCCTGTTCGCCCCAGGCAACATGGGATACGACGGCATCGCCCCCGTGGAGGGGCTGGCCGGGGCCGAAGCCCTCTTCGCTGACCGCGTCCCCAAGGGCTTCAACAAGACGATGCCGCGCTGGGAGCGAGCGCCCCACCTCCCGACGAATCCCCAGGCCGAGGTGCTCTACCCGCAGGCCGTCTCTACCCGACACCTGCAGCGCATCTACGTCCTCACCGACGAGGACGCAGCGAAGGCTGAGGCCATTGTCAGTGTCAGCGGACATGATGAGGTCGACATCATCGTCGACCCGGTCACGTTCGGCAGGTAAGGACTACGGTGAGCGCCATGCAATGGGAGGCAGTACGCGCCTCAGCCCAGTGGGCTGCGTACGGAGACGCACTTGGCTTCATCACCGAACTGACCGACACCGCCGGCGTACGTCGCCGCATCGGACGGGACGAAGTCACCACCACCGTGCCCTGGAAGAGGCGCATCGGAGGACGCTACGGGCGCGACATGCCTTTGCCGGCCGGCGCGTACTCCGATGACACTCAGCTGCGCCTGGCAACTTCACGCGCCATTCGAGGAGACGGGGAATTCGACGCCGAGGCCTTCGCGAAGATTGAAGTCGTTGCCTGGCAGGCTTACGCACTCGGAGCCGGCCGTGGGACCAAAGCTGCAGCCACGGGTTTGATGCGGGTCGAAGCCAAGTGGTCGCAGAACATTTTCGCCACCAAAGCCGCCCGCTACGTCGAAATCGGCGGTAACGGTGCCGCTATGCGGATCCAGCCCCATGTCTGGTCCGCACGGGACCTCACCAACTGGGACCACATCACTCGCGACGTCGTCCGTAACGCCATCAGCACCCACGGCCACCCCCGTGGCATCCTCGGCGCTGTGCTGCACGCCGTCCTGCTGGCCCACGCCCTCGACACCAACGAACTCCCTGGTCCCAAGCAGTGGCGCCCTGCAATCGACTGGCTAGAGCAAGTACCGGACGTCATCGCGAAGGACGACGAACTCGCGTATCTGTGGCTGCCCACATGGAGTGACGCCGCAGGCATCGACTTCCGCTCAGCCGCGATCACCGTCGCCAACGAATGTCGCGCGGCGCTCGAAGCCTTCGAACCCACGTCCCCCCTGACCACTGAGACCTATGCGGCCCTGGTGGAGCGGTGGGGCGGCTTCAACGACGCGACTCGCGGATCAGGCACAGTCACCACGCTGCTTGCCGCGGTTCTCGCACATGCCTACGCCGACTCACCAGAAGCCGGCCTGCTCCTCGCCGCTAACACTCTCGGCTCGGACACCGACACCATCGCCACCATGGCTGGCGCACTCCTAGGCGCCGTCACGGCAGGCCCTCCACCTGGCAGCGTGCAAGACGTCCAGGTCATCGACTCCGAGGCACGCCGCATGTGGGATATTTCCCAAGGGCGTGAAGCCGCCACATTCGCCTACCCAGATCTGCTCCGCTGGAGCCCCCCCAAGGCCACGCTCGACCTTGTAGGCCACACGCCAACGGGGCCAGCACTGGCCGGTCTCGGTCCCCTTACGCCTATGGGCACGCCGACGGCGAGCAACCAGGCCACATACGTGTGGGGCACCTTGCCGTTCGGCCAGAGCATCCTGGTCCGCGCCAGGCATGATCTCAGGCCGCTGGATGGGAGCCTGCTCCCAGGAGAGGTGAGACAACCACGGAGCCGGCCTGCTGAGGATGCCCCGAGAGAACAGCAACTCCTCTTCGAAGCTCCGTTGCAGGTTGCTGCACCAGCCGAGCAAAGGCCTGTCCTTGCCGGAACAGCGCCCGGTGCCGTGAGTGAGCGTGCTCATAGGCATGCACCGCCGCCTGTTGAGGAGATCGTTCAAGAGCTGGCGAGGAACGGGTTCGCTCCCGAACAGGTAGGCCGTGCATTGCTGCAACAGATCCGGGGCGGCCGATACAGCGTAGAGCGGGCCGCTGTGTTCGCTGGGCTCCTTGCCCGTGTCTACCACCAGGACGATCAGTAGCAGTCCGAGCCAGCGAGCTGTCAAGGTCACCTATCAGGCGAGATGGCCTTGCCGCTCCGAGTGGAACAGGAGCGCGTGTAGGCCGATGGCGGTCAGCAGTCCTTGCTGGTGGGGGTGGAGCTGCTCCCGCAAGGCCGTCTGTTTGCGCATCCAGCGCTGAAGTTCGGTCGGCAGCGGCTCGCCTGTGGCGAGGGTGGTGCGGTACTGGTGGTAGCGCCGTTGCCAGATGTAGGCCCAGGGTGGGTTCCACCAGGGGTCCAGGGCGGTGAGTTCTTGCAGGGTGCGGGCGGACAGTCGGCCTGAGCGGGCTTTGCGCCGTTGCTGCAGGAGCCAGGATCCCAGGGGAAAACCGGCGTGCTCGGTGGGGGTGGAGACGGCGAGGTGGCCGTGTTCGCTGGCGTAGCTGCGGGCGTGCGGGAGCCCCTCACTTGGCGGGTAGCGGCGTTGCGGGGTGATCGTCGGCGGTGTGGTGGCGGGTTCGGCGCCGAGCTGGGTGAGGAGCTGTTGCTGGAGGGGGTGGAGGCTGTCCCGCAGTCGGCTCTGGGTGGTGATCCAGCGGCGTTCAGCGTCCGTGACGGCGTCACTGGCGGTTGCGGTGCGGGCTCGGTGGTAGGCGCGTTGCCAGGCTAGGGGCCAGGGCGGGTTCCAGTGGGCATCGAGGGTGTTGAGGGCGGCGAGCCGTTCGGTCTCAATACGGCCCTGGGCGGCGCGGTGCCGCTGGCGCATCAGCCAGCCGCCCAAGGGAAAGCCGTGGTGGCTGCTATCTACGGTGATCGCGAGGCTGCCGTGCTCGGCGGCGTAGCTGCGGGCGTGTTCCAGCCCGTGATCCACGGGCGTGCGGCGGCCTGCGATGGCGACCATGTGGGCGGTGGCGGCGGTGATCCCGATGTCCGCCAGAAGGTTTTGCTGTTCGGGCTGGAGGACATCGTGGCGAGCGCACTGGCGGAGCAGCCACGCCGCTACCTCTTTCGCCTCATCCTCCCGGTCGTCGCGCTGCTGGTGATGAATGGTGGGCGTGCCGGGCAGGGTGAGCCTGCCTGCTTGCCACAGGGTGCGGGCCTGCTGGTAGCGGCGCTGCCAGGAGTAGTGCCAGGGCGGATTCCACCAGGGATCCAGGGCAGCGAGCAGTTGCCCCCGCGGCCACGGGCCTCTGCTCGACCGGGCATGCCTGCTGTCCTGCATGCGCTGTGAGGCCAGCCACCGGCCCACGGGGTACCCGTTGTGGACGTAGTCGGAGGCCACTGCCAGGTACCCGTGTTCTGCGGCGAAGCGACGGGCGCTGGCCAGGCCCGCATCCGGCATCGTTCCGGCGGTATCCACATCCTGGTCGTCTCCAACGGCGGCCGGAGTCTTCTCGCCGTGTTCCACCATGCCGATCTGTGCCAGCAGACGGCGCTGGTCAGGATGAAGGCTCTGCGGAGCGGCACGTTGCTGTGACAGCCACCGGGTAAGTTCGGCATCGATCCCTGGCAATCCGGCAGTCGCATCCAGCTGGTGGCCGGTTTCCACGAGTCGGCGGACGTCAGCGTAGGCGCGTTGCCAGGCAAGCGGCCATGGCGGGTTCCACCATGGATCGATGGCATCGAGTGCGAGGGACCGCTTCGTGGCGCTCGGGGCGCGGCGTGCTCGGCTGCGCTGGCTGGTGAGCCAGGCTCCCAGCGGATAGCCCTGATACCGCACGCTCTTGCCCGAGACCGCCAGGTGCCCGTGTTCGGCGGCGTAGGCCCTGGCATGTTCCAGTGCCGCTTCGAAGCCGGCTTGCATGCTGGCCCGCCGGGGCCGGGCCGTGTGGACCACCTCGGCGGTGATTCCGATGTCGGCCAGCAGACGCTGCTGCTCCGGATGAAGCGAGCCGTAGTGGTCGCACTGCAGATACAGCCACTCTCCGTTGAGGATGTGGGTGCCCGGAAAGCCGGCAGCCGCATCCGGCGGCCCGTGCACCGCGGCGTGATCGCGAGCTCGGTAGTACGAGCGCTGCCACTGCGTCGGCCAGGGCACGTTCCACCACACGTCCAAGGCTTCCAGTGCCTCTACACGCTCCTGCGACAGTGCCCAGGCCCTGGTCTTAAGGTTGTGCAGCCATTCACCCAGCCGGAAGGAATCCACCACGGTGTCCTTCTGGACAGCAAGGTTGCCGTGCTCCTGCAGATGCCGACGGGCGTAGGACAGACCGGTAGCGAAGGCCTTATCCGCTTGCCGGCTGTGCCCTCGCCGTCTCTTGGACCCTGTGCTGCGCCCAGTGGGCCTGGCCGCCTCGGCGAGCTCATCTGCCACTGGCCGTGGACGATGGGCGGAGGCCACCGCCCACATATCCCGCTCCACGGCCTGCCCGCCCCGGCGCGCCCGCACGCACTGATGAGCCCATGTGAACAAGGGGCCTGACGTCTGCGCAGCGAGTTCCTCCGCAAGCCAGGGCCGTCGCAGACATCGCGCGACCGCGTCGGGTAATGACGGCAGATCAGCCAGCCGGAACGGGACGCTCCCGCGTGCATCGGCCACCACACGCTGGCGAAAAGTGCCGTCGGCGAGCAACGCGGCAAGCGCCACGGTCTCCGGATACGTCACAGCCTCCCGTGCCACCACCTGCCACGTCTCCCACTCCACCCTGGACTCCCAAAGCGTGCGCAGCCGCGCCGGCCACAGGTGCTCGCGCGGCCACATCCGCTGCCACCACGACGCGGTCACCGCCTGAGCCACCTCAAAGGCGCCCACCGCCACCGCACCGCGACGCAACAGCTTCCGATGCCGCTTCTGAGCCTGCATCCACAGCTCACTCGCCGGCAGCGCGACCACACAGCCTGCCGTGCCGGGCACCTGCATCAGCCAGACGCGGTGCAAGCCGCACAGACGCTGCCAGGGCTGCATGTACAAGCGCACCCCCTCTGGACGCCCAGTGCGCCTAGGGTCTGTTGCGAAAGTGGATCTTGTTCGGTGATGATCACGTCCTGTGGGACGTGGGGATCTGACGAACAGCCAGTGGGCCCGGCTTGAGC
>NZ_JBIBSF010000012.1:0-197988 GCF_043077165.1 Streptomyces kanasensis | reverse complement strand
CAGGGGGGACCCTGTGGGAGAGTAGGACACCGCCGAACAATTTGTTGGGGAAGCCCCGCACCGTATGGTGCGGGGCTTTCCTCATTTCCGGACCCCCTTCTTTCCGTGAAACGGCCCGCCGGACCGTTCGCCGCCGGCCACCCCGTGCACCGGGTGGTCTGCGCTGACGGTAAGGTCAGGGGGCAGCATCGGCACGTTCCCACAGGAGGCCCCCGGGTGGAGGTACAGGAGACTCGCGTTCAGACGGACCGGGTCCTCACCATCCCCAACATCCTGAGCATGGCCCGGCTCATCGGTGTACCGCTCTTCCTGTGGCTCATCCTCCGCCCCGAGTTCGACGGGACGAACAGCGACGGCTGGGCCCTTCTCGTCCTGGCCCTCAGCGGCATCAGCGACTACCTCGACGGCAAGCTCGCCAGGCGCTGGAACCAGATCAGCAGCCTCGGGCGCATCCTCGACCCGGCCGCCGACCGCCTCTACATCCTCTCCACCCTCATCGGACTCACCTGGCGTGACATCCTCCCCCTCTGGCTCACCGCGGCCCTCCTCGCCCGCGAGGCGATGCTGCTGGTGATGGTGGGAATCCTCCGGCGCCACGGATATCCGCCGCCGCAGGTGAACTTCCTGGGCAAGGCCGCCACCTTCAACCTGATGTATGCCTTCCCGCTGCTCCTGCTCAGCGACGGTGAGACGTGGCTTGCGTCACTCGCTGAAGTTTTCGGGTGGGCCTTCGCCGGATGGGGTACATGTCTGTACTGGTGGGCAGGGATCCTCTATGTGGTCCAGGTCCGCCGACTCGTCAAAGCGGATACCGCGACCGATTGACCCCGTCTTCCACGCCGAAGCGAAATGCGATACCGGTGTGATGTCAGAGGACCACGCAAAGACGGGTGATATCGGCTAGACCCTCGTCTCTGCAAGGAGGACGCTTCCGACATGAAGGCCGTCGTGATGGCCGGAGGCGAAGGAACCAGACTTCGCCCGATGACCTCGAGCATGCCCAAGCCGCTCCTGCCGGTCGCCAACCGGCCGATCATGGAGCACGTGCTGCGGCTGCTCAAAAGGCATGGACTCACCGAGACCGTCGTCACCGTGCAGTTCCTCGCCTCGCTGGTGAAGAACTACTTCGGCGACGGCGAAGAGCTCGGGATGGAGCTCAGCTACGCCAACGAGGAGAAGCCACTCGGCACAGCCGGCAGCGTCAAGAACGCCGAAGAGGCCCTCAAGGACGACGCGTTCGTGGTGATCTCCGGGGACGCCCTCACCGACTTCGACCTGACCGACCTGATCGCCTTCCACAAGGAGAAGGGGGCCATGGTCACGGTCTGTCTGACGCGGGTCCCGAACCCCCTGGAATTCGGCATCACCATCGTCGACGAGGAAGGCCGCGTCGAGCGGTTCCTGGAGAAGCCCACCTGGGGCCAGGTCTTCTCCGACACCGTGAACACGGGCATCTACGTCATGGAGCCCGAGGTCTTCGACTACGTCCAGCCCGACGTGCCCGTCGACTGGTCCGGCGACGTCTTCCCGCAGCTGATGAAGGAAGGCAAGCCGATCTACGGCTACGTCGCCGAGGGCTACTGGGAGGACGTCGGCACCCACGAGAGCTACGTCAAGGCCCAGGCCGACGTCCTCGAAGGGAAGGTCGACGTCGAACTCGACGGCTTCGAGATCTCCCCGGGCGTCTGGGTCGCCGAGGGTGCAGAGGTCCACCCGGACGCCGTCCTCCGCGGCCCCATCTACATCGGTGACTACGCCAAGGTGGAAGCCGACGTCGAGATCCGCGAGCACACGGTCATCGGCTCCAACGTGGTCGTGAAGAGCGGCGCCTTCCTCCACAAGGCGGTTGTTCACGACAACGTCTACATCGGGCCGCACAGCAACCTCCGGGGCTGCGTGATCGGCAAGAACACCGACGTCATGCGGGCCGCCCGCATCGAGGACGGCGCCGTCATCGGCGACGAGTGCCTCGTCGGTGAGGAATCGATCGTGCAGGGCAACGTCCGGGTCTACCCGTTCAAGACGATCGAGGCCGGCGCCTTCGTCAACACCTCCGTCATCTGGGAGTCCCGCGGCCAGGCGCACCTCTTCGGCGCCCGTGGCGTCTCCGGTGTCCTCAACGTCGAGATCACCCCCGAACTCGCCGTCCGGCTCGCCGGCGCCTACGCCACGACCCTCAAGAAGGGCGCCACCGTCACCACGGCGCGGGACCACTCCCGCGGTGCCCGCGCCCTCAAGCGGGCGGTGATCTCGGCCCTCCAGGCCAGCGCCATCGACGTGCGCGACCTGGAGAACGTGCCGCTCCCCGTGGCCCGCCAGCAGACCGCCCGTGGCAGCGCCGGCGGCATCATGATCCGGACCACGCCCGGAGTGCCCGACTCCGTCGACATCATGTTCTTCGACGAGCGCGGCGCCGACCTCTCCCAGGCCAAGCAGCGCAAGCTCGACCGCGTCTACGCCCGCCAGGAGTACCGCCGAGCCTTCCCCGGCGAGATCGGCGACCTCAACTTCCCGTCGAGCGTCTTCGACCAGTACACCGGCGCCCTCCTGCGGAGCGTGGACACCACCGGTGTCGCCGAGGCCGGGCTGAAGGTCGTCGTCGACGCCTCCAACGGCAGCGCCGGGCTCGTCCTGCCCAGCCTCCTCGGGCGACTCGGTGTCGACTCGCTGACCATCAACCCCGGCCTCGACGAGTCGCGGCCCACCGAGTCCGCCGAGACGCGCCGGGCCGGGCTCGTACGGCTCGGCGAGATCGTGGCCTCCGCCCGCGCGGCCTTCGGCGTACGGTTCGACACCGTCGGCGAGCGGCTGTCGCTCGTCGACGAGCGCGGCCGGATCATCGAGGACGACCGGGCCCTCCTGGTCATGCTCGACCTCGTCGCTGCCGAACGGCGCAGCGGACGCGTGGCGCTGCCCGTCACCACGACGCGGATCGCCGAGCAGGTCGCCGCGTACCACGGGACGCAGGTCGACTGGACGACCACCTCACCCGACGACCTGACCCGGGTGGGCCGTGAGGAATCCACCATCTTCGGTGGAGACGGCCTGGGCGGGTTCATCGTTCCCGAGTTCAGCAGCGTCTTCGACGGGACGGCCGCCTTCGTACGGCTGCTCGGGCTCGTCGCCCGCACCCAGCTCACCCTCAGCCAGATCGACGCGCGGATCCCGCGGGCCCACGTGCTCCGCCGGGACCTCGCGACGCCGTGGGCGGTCAAGGGCCTGGTCATGCGGCGGGTCGTCGAGGCCGCCGGCGACCGGCACGTCGACACCACCGACGGCGTCCGCGTCGTCGAGGCGGACGGCCGCTGGGTCCTGGTCCTGCCCGACCCGGCCGAGGCCGTCACCCACCTCTGGGCCGAGGGCCCGGACGACGCGTCGGCCCAGGCGCTCCTCGACGAGTGGGCCGCCGTGGTGGACAGCGCCGGCCGCTGAGCCGCGCGCGCCCCGCATGACCCCCGTGCCGGGGGGGGGCCCCCCCCCCCCCCCCCCCCCCCCGGGGCGGGGGGCCCCCCCCCCCCGCCCCCCGCCACACCGGTGGGGCCATTCGGCGGTAACCGCTGCGACATGCGACGATGTGCGGCATGTCGCAGCAGCCCCCCGTTCGGAGCACCGGCTCCCCGCCTCCGCGTCCCGACGCGTCGATGTCGCTGCTGACCAACGTGATGGACCACGCGCTCGACGACGGCTACGCGGAGGCGTCCGCACGCCGTGCCGCCGAGGGCGGCGGACTCCCGCGGACACTGCGGGCCAAACTGGGCCTCGCCGCCGGGCTCGTCCTCGCCGCCGCCGTCGTCACGCTCGGTGCCGCGCAGACGCAGATCTCCGCGCCCGTCGTCGCGAAGGAGCGCGAGGAGCTCATCGACCGCATCCAGGCCGAGACGACCGCCGTCGACGGACTGGAAACGGACATCGAACGGCTGCGCCGCGAGGTCGGCGAGCGGCAGCGGGCCGCGCTCCAGCAGCACGGCGGCGACCAGGGCGGCCTGGTCGCGTTGCTCTCCGGCGCGACCGAGGTGACCGGTCCGGGGGTCCGGCTCGTCGTCGACGACGCCAAGGAGACCGACCGGGGCGGCGACGGGCCCCGTGAGGGCAGCGGCTTCTCCGACACCGGGCGGGTGCGCGACCGCGACATGCAACGCATCGTGAACGGCCTGTGGCAGTCAGGGGCGGAGGCCGTCGCGATCAACGGGCAGCGGCTGACCGCCCTGTCCGCGATCAGGGCCGCGGGTGACGCCATACTGGTCGACAACAGACCGCTGGTACCGCCGTACACGGTGCTCGCGGTGGGGGACGGGAAACGGCTCGCCACCCGGTTCCAGGACAGCGCGGACGGCCGCTACCTGCACGCGCTGGAGGAGAACTTCGGCATCCGCAGCAGCGTCTCCGCCCAGGACCGGGTCACCCTGCCGGCGGCGCCGAGCCTGATCGTACGTACAGCACAGCCGAGGACCTCCGGAACCGGGACGGGTGACGGGCGGGGCGCGGCAGACACAGGGAAGGGCACATCGTGATCGCCGTACTGGGCCTCGTCGTGGGAGTCGTGGTCGGACTGTTGGTCCGACCCGAGGTGCCGGCGGTGGTCGAGCCCTACCTGCCGATCGCCGTGGTCGCGGCGCTCGACGCGGTCTTCGGCGGTCTGCGGGCCATGCTGGACGGGATCTTCGTCGACAAGGTCTTCGTCGTCTCCTTCCTGTCGAACGTCGTCGTCGCCGCGCTGATCGTGTTCCTCGGCGACAAGCTGGGCGTCGGCGCCCAGCTCTCCACCGGTGTCGTGGTCGTCCTCGGCATCCGGATCTTCTCCAACGCCGCCGCCATTCGTCGGCACGTGTTCCGGGCGTGAGGCCGATGAGCAACGAAGAGCACGCACCACACGCACAGCCCCCACAGGCACAGCAGGCACCCGGACCGCCCCCCGAGGGTATGACCGGACGGCAGCGGCTCGTCGCCGGCCTGTGGCCGCCGCGCCTGACCCGCGCCCAACTCGTCGTCGCGCTGCTGCTGTTCGGCCTCGGTCTGGGGCTGGCCATCCAGGTGCGCTCCACGAGCGACGACGGGGCGTTGCGGGGTGCCCGCCAGGAGGACCTCGTACGGATCCTGGACGAGCTCGACGACCGCAGCCAGCGGCTGGAGGACGAGAAGACCCGCCTGGAGGCCCAGCGGCGCGAACTGGAGAACAGTTCCGACCAGGCGGAAGAGGCCCGCAGGCAGACCCAGGAGAGGGAACGTCAGCTGGGTGTCCTGGCCGGTACGGTGGCCGCCGAGGGACCGGGCATCACCTTCGTCGTCGAGGACCCGATGACGGCCGTCGAGCCGGACAAGCTGCTCGACACCATCCAGGAGCTGCGCGCGGCCGGCGCGGAGGCCATCCAGGTCAACGACGTCCGGGTCGTCGCCGACACGTACTTCTTCGGGGAGGCCGGGGCGGTGCAGGTGGACGGGCGGAAGATCCGCGCGCCGTACCGGTTCGACGTCATCGGCAGGCCGCAGGACCTGGAGCCGGCGCTGAACATTCCCGGCGGCATCGTGCAGACGCTGGAGAAGGAGCAGGCCACAGCCACGGTGACCCGGTCGGAGAAGATCGTTGTCGACGCCTTGCGACCGGCGGAGCGGCCTGACTACGCTCGGTCGTCACCGCAGTGAGCCGGGCACGCATGGGGGCCGCGCGGCGGGGGAAAGCCCGAGGGACGGGGCCGTACAGGGGAGGCGAAGCAGTGGGGGCAGCTCCCGTGACCGCAGGGCTGGGGAGGCGTCGGAGACCGGGGTCGGTGCCGGAGCCGGCCGCGTGCCCGGCAAGATCTGGAATCGGCCACCCTGGCCGGGACGTTGCGGGGGGTCGAGGCACCACGAAAGTGGTGCGTGGTGGAAACTGTCCGGAGGATACGGACGTTGTGAAGGTGTCCGGGTCGGCAGGTGTGTTCATTCAGCGTTCGTCCTGCCCCACGGGCGGGTCTGTTTCGTTCAAGGGGAATCGCCCGTGAAGTTGTTTGCGAAGTTGTTCGGCAAGAGCGCACGCGAGGACGGCGGCAGCGCCAAGCACCGTGCGCCGCGGCACGGCCAGTCCGGGGAGGAGCAGGGCGGGGAGCGTCCGCTGTTCCGGGACGAGGTCGCTGGTCCGGGTGGTGACATTACGGGCGGACAGGGCGCGTCTTCTGTTGACCCCGCAGGTCCCGGCCGCATAGGTTCCGATCCGTACGCGACCAGCGTCCACGCGGGACAGCCGCGGCAGGAGGATGGGTCCATGCCGGTGTGTACGCGGTGCGGACACCGCAATGCCGAGACGAGCCGGTTCTGCTCCAACTGCGGGGCCCCGCTGCGTGGCGGCGCCCCGGCGGAGCGCGCGTCCGAGACGACGTCCACGATCTCGATCTCGGGCCTCGAGGCCTACGACAGCGAGACCACCGGCCAGACGGCGCTCCCGTCCCTGTCGCCCGAGGCGCAGGCCGCCGTGGACGCGCTGCCCCTCGGTTCGGCGCTGCTCGTGGTGCGGCGCGGCCCCAACTCCGGCAGCCGCTTCCTCCTCGACAGCGACCTGACGACCGCCGGCCGCCACCCGCAGAGCGACATCTTCCTGGACGACGTGACCGTGTCGCGTCGCCACGTGGAGTTCCGCAGGGCGGCCGACGGCAGCTTCACCGTCGCGGACGTCGGCAGCCTCAACGGCACCTATGTCAACCGTGAGCCGATCGACGCGGTCCAGCTCACCAACGGTGACGAGGTGCAGATCGGCAAGTACCGGCTGGTCTTCTACGGGAGCCAGCGGGGCTTCTGACCCCTCCAGACCCGTCTGGGGGATCCCCAGGGAAGGTCCATGCTGCGAACACCGACGGGCGGTGCCGGTCACGGCACCGCCGACGCGGGCGACCGGCTGGTGAGCATCGGCACCGTGCTCAACCGGCTGCGCGAGGAGTTCCCCGAGGTCACCATCTCCAAGATCCGGTTCCTGGAGGCGGAGGGGCTCGTCGAGCCGCAGCGGACCGCCTCCGGGTACCGGAAGTTCAGCCCGCACGACGTGGAGCGGCTGGCGCTGATCCTGCGGATGCAGCGGGACCACTACCTGCCGCTCAAGGTCATCCGGGAGCACCTGGACGCCCTGGGGCGGGGCGACCAGGTCGTCCTGCCCGCCCAGGCCGCGCCGGGTGAGCCCCCCGAGGCGGCGGGCCCGTGGGAGGCGGGGGAGGGGGTGGCGCCGACCGCCCGGGTCGGCCGGGCCGAGCTGCTCGCCGCCGTGGGGGCGCAGGAGGCGGAGCTCGCCGAGTGGGAGGCGTACGGCCTGGTCGCGCCGGGTGTGGACGGTGGTTACGACGCGGAGGCGGTGACCGTCGCGAAGCTCGTCGCCGAGCTCGGCCGGTACGGGCTGGAGCCGCGCCACCTGCGGGCCGTGAAGGCCGCCGCCGAACGGGAGGCGGGGCTGGTGGAGCAGGTCGTCGCGCCGCAGCGCCGACACCGCAACCCACAGACCCGCGCCCATGCCGAGGCGACGGTGAAGGAGCTGGCCACGCTCTCCGTCCGACTGCACGCGGCCCTGGTCAGGGCGGCCCTCGGCGTCCGGTTCCCCTGACCTCGGCGGAGCCCGACTATCCAAACCGGGGCGGCACGTCCTAGGGTTGCTGTGTGAACGAGCTCGATGTTGTCGGTGTCCGGGTGGAAATGCCCTCCAACCAGCCGATCGTGCTCCTGCGGGAAGTGGGAGGCGACCGCTACCTCCCGATCTGGATCGGCCCGGGGGAAGCGACCGCGATCGCCTTCGCCCAGCAGGGGATGACCCCCGCCAGGCCGCTCACCCACGACCTCTTCAAGGACGTGCTCGAGGCCGTGGGCCAGGAGCTCACGGAGGTCCGGATCACGGACCTGCGGGAAGGCGTCTTCTACGCGGAGCTGGTCTTCGCCAGCGGTGTGGAGGTGAGCGCGCGGCCCTCCGACGCCATAGCGCTGGCCCTGCGCACGGGTACGCCGATCTTCGGCAGTGACGGGGTCCTCGACGACGCCGGCATCGCGATCCCGGACGAGCAGGAGGACGAGGTGGAGAAGTTCCGCGAGTTCCTCGACCAGATCTCTCCGGAGGACTTCGGCACCAGCAACCAGTGACCCGCCCGGTGCCCGTCCGTAGCGGTCGTCCGCCCGTCCGGGCGGATGCCGCCCTCGGCGGCGGAGGGGGCGCGCGGGGGTCGCTCGCGACGGCTCACGGGGGCGCAGTCAGCGCTTCCGGCGCATTCGAGTAGCGTTTCCCGGAAATCGGTCACGCCAAACCACTCTCAGGGTGATTATCACTCGGCGTGGCGAGTGTGGCGATCGTTGACGCACCCCTGGGGACTGCCTACCGTCGATGTGGCAGGTCAAGGACGGAGGGTCGGCGTGATGAGCAGCGGCGACGGTGCGGCAGGGGGTCTCCCCGGGCGGAGTCCGGGCGGGAGCGGGCCGCATCCGCTTCACGGCAGTGCGACCGACGCGACGACCGACGTCATCGGTTACCGGGGGCCCACCGCCTGTGCGGCGGCGGGCATCACCTACCGGCAGCTCGACTACTGGGCCCGTACGGGACTGGTCGAGCCGAGCGTGCGGCCGGCGTACGGATCGGGCACGCAGCGCCTCTACAGCTTCCGGGACGTCGTCGTCCTGAAGATCGTCAAGAGGTTCCTGGACACCGGTGTCGCCCTGCAGAACATCAGGGCGGCGGTCCAGCACCTGCAGGACCGCGGGCTGGACGACCTGGAGCGGATGACGCTCATGAGCGAC
Source organism: Streptomyces kanasensis (assembly GCF_043077165.1). Taxonomy (NCBI): domain Bacteria; kingdom Bacillati; phylum Actinomycetota; class Actinomycetes; order Kitasatosporales; family Streptomycetaceae; genus Streptomyces; species Streptomyces kanasensis. The sequence goes on along the minus strand of NZ_JBIBSF010000012.1, from coordinate 189,255 downwards.
GGCGCGACGGTCTACGAGTGCTCGTCGCCGGACGAGGTCGTCGACCTCCTCCAGGGGGGCCAGGGCATCTTCGGGATCGCGGTCGGCGTGGTCTGGCGGGACGTGGAGGCTGCGCTGTCGCAGCTGCACGGCGAGCGCGTCGACACGGGGGAGACCCTCGTGCGGCACAACCCCGCCGACGAGCTGGCCCGGCGCAGGCGCGACAAGGCGGTATGACCCCGCGTGCGGTCGTACGTGTGTGCGGGCGATTGTCAGTGGTGTAGGGCAGCATCGGTGGTGTGAGAGCCGCGCCGACCATCCTGCACCTGGACATGGACGCGTTCTTCGCCGCCGTCGAACAGGCGGCGAAGCCGAGCCTGCGCGGCAAGCCCGTCATCGTGGGCGGTCTCGGTCCCCGCGGCGTCGTCGCCACCGCGTCCTACGAGGCGCGGCCGTTCGGAGTGCGGTCGGCCATGCCGATGGCGCAGGCCCGGCGGCTCGCGCCCAACGCCGCGTACCTCGTACCGCGCTTCGCCGTCTACCGGACGGTGAGCGGGCAGGTCATGGAGCTGCTCGGCAGGCTCTCGCCGCTCGTCGAGCCGCTGAGCCTCGACGAGGCGTTCGTGGATTTGGAGGCCGGGGGAGCGGCGTACGACGCCGCCACGGCGCGCGCGGTCGGGGAGCGGTTGCGCGCCGACATCCACGCCGTGACGGGCGTGACGGGTTCCGTGGGGCTCGCGGGCTCCAAGATGCTCGCGAAGATCGCCTCGGAGGAGGCCAAGCCGGACGGCCTGGTGCTCATCGAGCCCGGCACGGAGCGCGAGCTGCTGGCGCCGATGGGCGTGCGCACGCTGCCCGGTGTCGGCCCGGCCACCGGAGAGCACCTGCGGCGGGCCGGCATGACGACGGTGGCCGACCTGGCCGAGGCCGGTGAGGACGAGCTCGTCCGGCTCCTCGGCCGGGCGCACGGAGCGTCCCTGTACGCCATGGCCCTGGGGCACGACGACCGGCCGGTGGTGGCGGAGCGCGACGCCAAGTCCGTCTCCGTGGAGGACACCTTCGACGTCGACCTCCACGACCGGGTGCGCGTGCGCTGGGAGGTCGAGCGGCTCGCCGAGCGGTGCGTGCGCCGGCTGCGGGACGCGGGGCGCTCGGGCCGGACGGTGGTGTTGAAGGTGCGGCGGTACGACTTCTCGACGCTGACCCGCTCCGAGACGCTGCGCGGGCCGACCGACGACCCGGTCGTGGTCCGCGAGGCCGCCGCCCGGCTGCTCGACGCCGTGGACACCACCGGCGGCGTCCGGTTGCTCGGGGTCGGCGTGACCGGTCTGGCCGACTACACGCAGGAGGACCTGTTCGCCCAGGCGGCCGTCGGGGAGGCCCCGGCCGTCGGCCGGGCCGCCGCCGGTAAGGAGAGCGCCACGGGCGCGGGCCGTGCGGCAGCCGACGCCCCGCGGCCGCCCGCGGGCGGCCCCGGGACGGCGCCCGGAGGCGCGGTGGCACCCGGCGGTACGACGCCGCCCGACGGTCGGGGGCCGGCCGGAGGCGCGGACGCGGGCGGCGGGGCGTCGCATCCGGGCGGTGGGCTCCCGGAGGAGGGAGGCGGACCGACGCCCGCGCCCGGGGCGTCCGGCACGGGAGCCGGGAGCTCGGGGCCCGGCGAGGAGGGTCCGGCGCCGACCGCCGAGCGGCGGTGGGCCGCCGGCGCCGACGTCCGGCACGCCGTCCACGGACCCGGCTGGGTGCAGGGAAGCGGGCTCGGGCGGGTCACCGTGCGGTTCGAGCACCCCGGATCGGCTCCGGGCCGGGTGCGCACCTTCCGCACGGACGACCCCGAGCTCGAGCCCTCCGACCCGCTGCCGCTGGTACCGGGCGGTCAGCCCCCGCCCGCGGGGCCGCCCACCTCCCGCTCCGGCGGCGGGGCGGCGGGCGGCGGCCCGGGGGAGGGCGCGGGCGGCAGGGCGATGCCGTAGTGGCGGTACAGCTGCACCTCCTGCTCCGGGGAGAGGTGCCGCCCCACGCCGAAGTCCGGCGCGTCCTTGACGAGGGCCCGTTCGTAGGGGACGCGCAGGCCGTCGCCGACGAGGTCGCTGGGTTCCAGGGGGACGAAGGCGTCGCGACCGAAGAGGCCGGTGCGCACGGCGGCCCACTCCGGCACGCCCGTCGCGTCGTCGAGGTACACCTCGTCCACCGTTCCGATCTTGCGGCCGTCGCGGTCGAACGCCTTGCGCCCGATCAGGCTGCGCGGGTCGATGTCGCTCTGCACGGTTCCTCCAGCCGGTCACAACGGTGCCGTGAACACTACGAAAGGGCACAACCGTGACCTCGGCCACTCGAGGGATCGCCCCGGAACGTCGCTGGTAGGCTGGCATCGGCCGCTGACCCCGCGCGGGAGAGTCCTCCGGAGAAGACTTCCGGAGGCGCCGAAGGAGCAAATCCTCCCCGGAATCTCTCAGGCCCCTGTACCGCGCGGACGAGGTCACTCTGGAAAGCAGGGCGGGCGTCGGACGGCACCCGCTCTCACCGACGGTGAAAGCCGTGCCGCCTCCCGTCGGGGTGCGCGCACGGCGAAACTCTCAGGTTGAGATGACAGAGGGGGAGGCCGTCCGGGCACCCGCGCCGAGGTGCCCCTCGCAGGTCGCTACGACCAGGAGGCCCCCGTACATGACCGCCAACCGCACCCCGCTCTCCCAGCTCGAGCGAGGCATCCCCTTCGAGCAGCGCCACATCGGCCCTGACGACGAGGCCCGCGCCAAGATGCTCGCCCAGGTCGGCTACGGCTCGCTCGACGAGCTCACGGCGGCCGCGGTGCCGGACGTGATCAAGAGCGCCGAGGCCCTGGGCCTGCCCGAGGCCCGCACCGAGGCGGAGGTCCTCGCCGAACTGCGCTCCCTCGCGGACCGCAACCAGGTGCTGGCCCCGATGATCGGCCTCGGGTACTACGGCACCTTCACCCCGCCGGTCATCCTCCGCAACGTCATGGAGAACCCCGCCTGGTACACGGCGTACACCCCGTACCAGCCGGAGATCTCGCAGGGCCGTCTCGAGGCGCTGCTGAACTTCCAGACCGTGGTCGCCGACCTGACGGGCCTGCCCACCTCCGGCGCGTCCCTCCTCGACGAGGGCACCGCCGCCGCCGAGGCCATGTCCCTGGCCCGGCGCGTCGGCAAGGTCAAGAACGGCGTCTTCCTGGTCGACGCCGACGCCCTGCCGCAGACCATCGCCGTCATCGAGACCCGCGCCGAGCCCACCGGTGTCGAGGTCGTCGTCGCGGACCTGAGCGGGGGCATCCCCGCCGAGGTCGCCGAGCGGGGCGTCTTCGGCGTGCTGCTCCAGTACCCGGGCGCCTCCGGTGCCGTCCGCGACCTCAAGCCGCTCGTCGACGCCGCGCACGAGCTCGGCGCCGTCGTCACCGTCGCCGCCGACCTGCTCGCGCTGACGCTCCTCACCCCGCCCGGGGAGCTGGGCGCCGACATCGCCGTCGGCACGACCCAGCGCTTCGGCGTGCCGATGGGCTTCGGCGGCCCGCACGCCGGCTACATGGCCGTGCGCGACACCTTCGCCCGCAGCCTGCCCGGCCGCCTCGTGGGCGTCTCCGTCGACGTCGACGGCAACCGTGCCTACCGCCTCGCCCTGCAGACCCGCGAGCAGCACATCCGCCGCGAGAAGGCCACGAGCAACATCTGCACCGCGCAGGTGCTCCTCGCCGTCATGGCCGGCATGTACGCCGTCTACCACGGCCCCGACGGGCTGAAGGGCATCGCCCTGCGCACCCACCGGTACGCGGCGATCCTCGCGGCCGGGCTGCGCGCCGGCGGCGTCGAGGTCGTCCACGACACCTTCTTCGACACGGTCACCGCGCGGGTGCCCGGCGCCGCCGCCCAGGTCGTCGCCGCCGCCCGCGAGGGCGGTGTCAACATCCACCAGGTCGACGCCGACCACGTCTCCGTCTCCTGCGACGAGACCACCGGCCGCGCCCAGCTCGCGGCCGTCTGGGACGCCTTCGGCGTGCGCGGCGACATCGAGGCCCTCGACGCCGAGACCGCCGACGCGCTGCCCGCGGCCCTGCTGCGCACCGACGCGTACCTGACGCACCCGGTGTTCCACGCGTACCGCTCCGAGACGTCGATGCTCCGCTACCTGCGCCGGCTCGCCGACCGCGACTACGCGCTGGACCGCGGCATGATCCCGCTCGGCTCCTGCACGATGAAGCTGAACGCCACCACGGAGATGGAGCCGGTCACCTGGCCGGAGTTCGGTCAGCTGCACCCCTTCGCCCCCGCGGAGCAGGCGCAGGGCTACCTCACGCTCATCCGCGAGCTGGAGGAGCGCCTCGCCGAGGTCACCGGCTACGACAAGGTGTCGCTCCAGCCGAACGCCGGTTCGCAGGGCGAGCTGGCCGGTCTCCTCGCCGTGCGCGCCTACCACCGCGCCAACGGCGACACGCAGCGCACGGTCTGCCTCATCCCGTCCTCGGCGCACGGCACCAACGCCGCGTCCGCCGTCATGGCCGGCATGAAGGTCGTCGTCGTGAGGACCGCCGACGACGGCGAGATCGACGTCGAGGACCTGCGGGCCAAGATCGAGCAGTACCGCGACGAGCTGTCCGTCCTGATGATCACCTACCCGTCGACGCACGGCGTGTTCGAGGAGCACGTCGCCGACATCTGCGCCCAGGTCCACGAGGCCGGCGGCCAGGTGTACGTCGACGGCGCCAACCTCAACGCGCTCGTCGGCCTGGCCCGGCCGGGCAAGTTCGGCGGCGACGTGTCGCACCTGAACCTGCACAAGACGTTCTGCATCCCGCACGGCGGCGGCGGCCCGGGCGTCGGACCGGTCGCGGTGCGCTCGCACCTCGCCCCGTACCTGCCGAACCACCCGCTCCAGCCCGCCGCGGGCCCGGAGACCGGGGTCGGCCCCGTCTCGGCGGCCCCGTGGGGCTCGGCCGGCATCCTGCCGATCTCCTGGGCGTACGTACGGCTCATGGGCGGCGAGGGCCTCAAGCGGGCCACGCAGGTCGCCGTCCTCGCGGCGAACTACATCGCCAAGCGCCTGGAGCCGCACTACCCGGTCCTGTACACCGGCCCGGCCGGGCTCGTCGCGCACGAGTGCATCATCGACCTGCGCCCGCTGGCGAAGGCGACCGGGGTGAGCGTCGACGACATCGCGAAGCGGCTGATCGACTACGGCTTCCACGCGCCGACCATGTCCTTCCCGGTCGCCGGGACGCTGATGATCGAGCCGACCGAGAGCGAGGACCTCACCGAGCTCGACCGCTTCTGCGACACGATGATCGCGATCCGCGGCGAGATCGAGAAGGTCGCCTCGGGGACCTGGCCGGCCGACGACAACCCGCTCCGCAACGCCCCGCACACCGCGGCCGCGCTCGGTGGCGACTGGGACCACGCGTACAGCCGCGAGGAGGCCGTCTTCCCGGCCGGCGTCACGGCGGCGGACAAGTACTGGCCGCCGGTGCGCAGGATCGACGGCGCCTTCGGTGACCGCAACCTCGTCTGCTCCTGCCCGCCGCTCGACGAGTACGACGGCTGAGCGGACACACGGCGGCCGCGGGTCGGCGTCGCGGGCGGCGGCTGACCGCGCGCACGCCGGCGGGTGTCGCGGGCGGCGGCTGACCGCGCGCACGCGTCGGGGCCGGTACGGAGGTGAACCACCTCCGTACCGGCCCCTCGTCGTGTCCTCGGCGCCGCCTACGCCGCCGTCGCCACGCGCGCCGCGGTGAGCGGCCGGTGCGGCGCGATGATCTTCCCGTCCGGCAGCAGCTCCCCGGTGTCCTCGAAGAGGAGGACGCCGTTGCACAGCAGGCTCCAGCCCTGCTCCGGGTGGTGCGCCACGACGCGCGCGGCCTCCCGGTCGGCTGAGTCGGCGTTCGGGCAGGATGGCTGGTGCTGGCACATGGCTGGGATCTTTCGCTGCGGTGTGGAGTCTGTCCTGCGGCTCGATGCGGTGCTCATGGCCGCCCCCCGTCTTCCGATCGGTCGGTTCCAGTGTTGCCCCGCGGGGCTGATTCCGCAGGGATTTCGCGGCAGCTCTTCCTACTGGTGAAGGACGTATCACCCGCGCGGATGGTTCAACGTGACCACCCCGTCCGTTCGGGTGGTTCGCACTGGCCGGGGCGGACTAGTCCGTACGGGCCACGGGGCGTACGCGAGTGCCCCACGTCCCGCGGGGGACGTGGGGCACCGGAGGGGCGGGTGGTGCGGGCGCCGGGGTGCCGGGTCAGGCGGTCGAGCCGAGCAGCGGCGGCGGGGCGAGCCGGACGGTCAGCCGGGGCAGCAGGTCCGCCACGCGGTGCGGGCGGTGCGCGGCGATCCCGGGCGGGGCGGGCGCCAGCGGAATGAGCACGTCGGCCGGGTCGGGGGAGCCCTCGGCCGGGTCGGCGGCCGTGTCCCCGTGCAGCCAGAGCGTCAGCATGTACAGCTCGGGCACCGACAGCAGCCGCGGCTGCCAGGGCGAGCCGGAGTCCTCGGCCTGGCGCAGGGCCCGTTCCGTCGAGGCGATGTAGGGGCCCTCGAAGAAGTGCGAGAACGCCCATCCCCCGGTGGTGCACAGGACGTCCGCGGCGGCGAGGGAGAGGTCGCCGCCGCGGATCATGAACCGCCATCCGGCGAGCCGGGTACGGGGCGCCCCCGCGGGACCGACCGTCGGCGCGGCGACGTCCAGCACGTGGACGGGCAGCGGGAGTTCGGCGGCGAGCGGGCCCTGTACGGAGCGCAGGGCGGGGGTGCTGGACTCGCGGAGGGCGGGGGAGCCCAGGGCCGCGAGGACACTGTGCAGGGCAGGCACGGGCGCCTGGGAGACGTGGAGCGGCATGGTGGGTCGCCTCTCAATCAAGAGACAGGGGGGTGGAGCCTGCGTGGGTGCGGGTGCGGACGGCGCTGTCAGCGACGGGGCCGTGGAGGGCCCACGGCACCATGCCGGGGCGCCGGGTCTCAGCCTCGTCCGCGGAGTTTATACGACAAATGTTCACGCCGTGTTTCCGCTACCTGTCGCCGAGAAGTCCGTCAAGGTCGCATCGCGTCTCGGATACGTTGCCTTTTCCGGGGGATTATCCGGTGCCCCGCAGTCGATACCTGCAATGTTGCCCACGGCTCGGAAGGCCGAATCTCGCCGCCCCATTCCGCCGCGCCGGGCGGGGAGATCTGCTAGCCCCGCCATGCCTCCGGAATGTGCCGGACGACCGACCCGGCCAGCTTAGTGGCGAAGGCCTCTCCGTGGGGGCGTTACGGATCCGCCGGGGTGGGCATCATCGTCCGTGACACGAGCGGCGACGCCGCGTGCCGCCCACTCGAGGAGGGACGCTTCGATGGGGGAGAAGGTCGTGGCCGTCGGGTTCGACCTGGCCGATCGGCAGAGGTACCGCAGGAAGCTCGGGAGCTGCCTGGAGGCCCTGGAACGGCTCCTCGCGGAGAAACGGTTCGACCGGCCCAGGAATCTCATGGGGCTGGAGATAGAACTGAATCTCACGGGGGCCGACGGCCTGCCCCGCATGATGAACGGACGGGTCCTGGAGCGCATCGCCAGCGGTGATTTCCAAACCGAACTCGGATTGTTCAACCTGGAAGTGAACGTGGCCCCGCACCGGCTCTCCGGGCACGTTTTCTCCCAGCTGGCCGAGGAACTCCGCACCGGCCTCGGATACGCTCACCGCAAGGCCGAGGAGCTGGGCGCCGGGATCCTGATGATCGGCATCCTGCCGACGCTCACCCGCGGCGACGTCGACCTCGTCAACATCAGCGACGTCGACCGCTACATGTTGCTGAACGACCAGATGGTGGCCGCGCGCGGCGAGGACTTCGCCCTGGAGATCGACGGTGTCGAGCGGCTCAGCTGCACCGCCGGTTCCATCACGCCGGAGGCCGCCTGCACCTCCGTCCAACTGCACCTCCAGGTCACCCCGGAGCGCTTCGCCGCCGTGTGGAACGCCGCGCAGGCGGTCGCCGCCGTGCAGATCGCCGTCGGCGCCAACTCTCCCTTCCTCTTCGGCCGCGAGCTGTGGCGGGAGACCCGCCCGCCCCTCTTCCAGCAGGCCACCGACACGCGCCCGCCCGAGCTGCAGGCGCAGGGCGTCCGGCCGCGGACCTGGTTCGGGGAGCGCTGGGTGGATTCGGCGTACGAGCTGTTCGAGGAGAACCTGCGGTACTTCCCCGCGCTCCTGCCGCTCTGCGACGACGAGGACCCGCTGCGGGTGCTCGACGACGGGGGCGTCCCCTCCCTCCGGGAGCTCGTCCTGCACAACGGCACCGTCTACCGTTGGAACCGCCCCGTGTACGACGTCGTGGACGGCGTCCCGCACCTGCGGGTGGAGAACCGGGTGCTGCCCGCGGGGCCCACGGTCGACGACGTGGTCGCCAACGCGGCCTTCTACTACGGACTGGTCCGCGCCCTCGCCGAGGACCCCCGGCCGGTGTGGCGGCGGATGGACTTCGCCGACGCCTCCGCCAACTTCGACGCCGCGTGCCGCCACGGCATCGACGCCGAGCTGCGCTGGCCCCGCCCCGGCCGCGGCGGCGGCGTGACCGTCGTGCCCGCGGTGAAGCTCGTACGGGACGAGCTGCTGCCGCTCGCCGCTGCGGGCCTCGACGCGTGGGGCATCGAGGCCGGCGACCGCGACCGGTGCCTCGGGCTCATCGAGGAACGCTGCCGCCGCCGTGTCAACGGCGCTTCCTGGCAGGTCGGGACGTTCCACCGGGCGCAGGAGGCGGGCCTCGACCGGGAGGCGGCGCTCGCGGCCACCGCCCGCCGTTACCGGGAGCTCGCGATGACCGGCGAACCGGTCCACACCTGGCCCGCCGGCTTCCCGGAGCGGTACCCGCAGCGGACCCCCTGAGGCGCGCGCCCCGGGGCACCCGCGGGGGCCTGCTCCCGGACGGGGCGCCGCGGCGCGCCGTGGCCCGTGGCGTCCGGGAGCTCCGGGGCCGTGCCGGGTACGCGTCGGCGCTGGGCCGTGCCTCCGTGGCGTCGCGTGGCGTACCGGCTGTGCCGGGTCCGTGTCATCAGGGCGTTCCGGGGCCGGGGCGTGGCGGTGGTGTCAGGGCCGGGCCGGGCCGGGGCGTGGCGGGACCCGTCCGCGCGCCTCCCGCGGCCGTCGGGCAAGCTGGACGGCGCGAGACCACGACGGGAGGCGCGCGTGCGGACAGATGCGGAACGGACGAGCGGGGCGGCCGGCGACCCGCCGACCGGGATCGGGCCCGGGACCCTGCGCTCCGAGACGCTGATCGTGCTCGCGCTCTCCCTCGGCGCCAGCGCGGTCTCCTCGCTGATCAGCTTCGTCGGATCGCTGACCAGGCCGGGCGGGCTGAAGGAGCAGGCGGCCACCCTCAACGGCTCGTACGCGCCGGGGCGGCCCTGGCTGGACCTCGCCTGGCAGTTGTTCTCCGTGGCCACCGCGCTCGTGCCGGTGGTCCTCGTCGCCCACCTGCTGCTGCGGGAGGGCGCCGGGCTGCGGGCGATCGGCTTCGACCGCCGCAGACCGGGGCCCGACCTGCGGCGCGGCGCGCTCGTCGCCGCCGGCATCGGCAGCGCCGGCCTCGCCTTCTACCTGGTGGCGCGCGGCATCGGCATCAACCTCACCGTGGTGCCCGAAGCGCTGCCGGCGGAGTGGTGGAAGTACCCCGTGCTGGTCCTCTCGGCGATCCAGAACTCCGTGGTGGAGGAGGTCGTCGTCGTCGGCTACCTGCTGCGCAGGCTCGGGCAACTGGGGTGGTCCCCCATGGCGGCGCTGGTGGCCAGCTCGGTGCTGCGCGGCTCGTACCACCTGTACCAGGGCATCGGCGGGTTCATCGGGAACCTGGTCATGGGAGTGGTCTTCGTGCTGCTGTACCGCCGGTGGGGGCGGGTCGGCCCGCTGGTCGTGGCGCACGCGCTGCTCGACATCGTGGCCTTCGTCGGGTACGGGCTGCTGGCGGGCGAGGTGGACTGGCTGCCCACGGCGCCGTGAGAGCGGGCGGCGGGCCCCGGGGCCGGGCGCGTGGCGGGGCCGCGGCCCCGGCCGGGGAACCGGTCACGCGCTGAGGCCGGCCGGCCTGGTCGGGGGCGCGGGCCGGCCGGGGCGCGGGCCGGTCGGGCCCCCCGGGGCCGGCCGGCGGCCGCGGTGGGTCCCGCGTCCCTCAGGCGTGCAGCTCGCCGTCGATGACCGTCACGGCCCGCCCGGTCAGCAGGGTGCGGTCACCGCGCAGGGCCGTGCGGACGACGCCGGTGCGCGCGCCGCCCTGGAGGCCGGTCAGGTCGTCACGGCCGAGGCGGGCCGACCAGAACGGTGCGAGCGCCGTGTGCGCGCTGCCCGTGACGGGGTCCTCGTCGATGCCGACGCGGGGGAAGAAGCAGCGCGACACGAAGTCGTGGCCGGCCGCCGGGTCCGCGGCGCGTGCCGTGGCGATGACGCCGCGCTCGGACAGTCCCCCCAGTACCGCCAGGTCCGGCGCCAGGCCGCGTACGACCGCCTCGTCGCGCACCTCCACCAGCAGGTCGCCGATGTGGGCGGCCGTGTCGTGCACGGAGACGAGCTCGGTGCCCAGCGCCTCGGCGAGACCGGCCGGCGCGGCGACCGGGGTGAGCGTCGACGTGGGGAAGTCCATCGTGACGGAGCCGTCCTCGGCGGCGGTGGTGGTCAGCACGCCGCAGCGGGCGGCGAAGCGCACGGTCCCGGTGGCGCGTCCGGTCGTGTGCAGCACGTGGGCGGTGGCCAGGGTGGCGTGGCCGCACATGTCGACCTCCGTCACCGGGGTGAACCAGCGCAGCGCCCAGTCCGCCTCCCCGCCGGGCGGCAGCGGGTGGGCGAACGCGGTCTCGGAGTGGTTGACCTCCGCGGCGACCCGGAGCAGCCAGGAGTCGTCGGGGAACGCGTCGAGGAGCAGGACGCCGGCGGGGTTGCCGGAGAACGGGCGGTCGGCGAAGGCGTCGACGATTCGGATGCGCATGGGCAGGACCGTAGGGCGCGTCCCGGGCCGCGGGCCAAGGCCAATCGGCAGCGACTGGACCGGGGTCCGTCGTGCCGTCCGGTACGGAGCGGGGTCGTCGGTCGCGGAGGCCAGACTTGGCGCCATGACCCCATCGGATGCCAAGACCGACCTCCGCCTCTCCCTCCAGTCCGCCCGCGACGCCCTGCTGTGGAAGCTCGACGGGCTCTCGGAGTACGACGTCCGCCGTCCGCTCACGCCGACCGGCACCAACCTCCTGGGCCTGGTCAAGCACGTGACCGGGGTGGAACTGGGATACCTGGGCGACACCTTCGGGCGGCCCTCGGGCGAACCCCTGCCCTGGCTCGACGAGGGCGCCGACCCCAACGCCGACATGTGGGCCACCGCCGACGAGCCGCGTGCACAGGTCGTCGCCCTCTACCGGCGGGCGTGGGCGCACGCCGACGCCACGATGGACGCGCTGCCGCTGGACACCGAGGGCGCGGTGCCGTGGTGGCCGGCCGGTCGCAACGCGGTGACGCTGCACCGCGCCGTGGTGCGGGTGGTCGCCGACACGCATCGGCACGCGGGCCACGCGGACGTCCTGCGGGAGCTGGTGGACGGCTCGGTGGGGATGCGGCGGGACCACCGCGCCGTGGCGCCGGGGGACGCGGCGTGGTGGGAGGAGTACCGGAACCGGCTGGAGCACGCGGCTCGGGAGGCGGAGCGGAAGGCCGAGCGGGACGGGTGAGGACGGGCGATCGGGCACCGGGGTCCGGGAGGTCCGAGGGGGCCCGAGGGGTTGTCGGACGATTGCTTCCGATATATCGTTGAAGCATCGCGACTGATCAATGATGGAAGGAGCGCATGATGCGTTCACACGATCACGATCATGACCACGGACGCGGGCACGGCCACTGCGGGCCCGGTCGCCACGGTCAGGGCGAGTTCGACGGCCGCAGGGCCGCCTTCGGTCCCTTCGGTCCCGGCTTCGGAGGAGGCCCCGGCTTCGGCGGCGGCCCCTTCGGCGGGCGCGGGCGCGGTGGCGGTCGGGGCAGGGCGCGCCGCGGTGACGTCCGCGCCTCGATCCTGGCGCTGCTCAAGGACCGCCCGATGCACGGGTACGAGATGATCCAGGAGATCGCCGAGCGCAGTGGCGGCGCCTGGAAGCCGAGTCCGGGGTCCGTCTACCCGACCCTCCAGCTGCTGGAGGACGAGGGTCTCATCGAGAGCCGCAGCGAAGGCGGCAAGAAGCTCTTCGCACTCACCGACAGCGGCCGCCAGGAAGCCGAGCTCGCTCCGGAGGCCCCCTGGGAGGAGGCCGGCAAGGGCATCGACTGGGAGGCCATGAACGAGATCCGGCAGGCCGGCTTCGGGCTGCTGGAGGCGTTCGGGCAGGTGTGGAAGACGGGCTCCGCCGAGCAGCGGAAGAAGGCCCTGACCGTCATCAACGACGCCCGCAAGCGGCTCTACCTCATCCTGGCCGACGAGGACTGACGCCACGTGCCCCCGGCAGGGCCCGAGGGCGCGTACGCGTACGGCAGCAGGCGCCCCTCCTCCTATGGGACGAGGGCGGGCCGGTGGCACCCTCCTGCCGTGGGACGCGCGGATGGTCCCCGGCGGGGACGACCGCGGGCCCCGCGCCTGGTGGGGTGGGGGGGTGCAGCGCTCCACCCCGCCGGCGCCCCGGCAGCCCGCCCACCGTCGAGCGGAGCCCGAGCCCCCGCTCGCGGCGGCCGGACTCGTCGCCGCCGTCGCCGGTGCCCGGCGCAGGGCCGCGCGGGACGGCGACCGGGAGATCGACACGGCCCACCTCCTGCACTCCCTCGTCGAGTCGGACCCGGACGTGCGCGCCGCCGTCGGGGGAGCGCCCCGCGTGGCGCGCCTCCTGGGGTACCTGGCCCAGCGCGGCATCGGGTACGGGCTGCGCTGGCGCCGTTCGGTGGAGGACTCGGCCCCGCCGCCCGTCGTGGCAGGCTCGCCCGACTCAACCCACTCGCCCGCCGTGCTGCCCACCGCCCCGTCGGGGCCGGCGCTGGGGCCGGGTACGGCGGATACGGCTGGTGGGGCCGGCGTGACGGGTGGGGCGCTGCCCGGGTGGTCGCCCGTCGCCACCGCCGCGCTGGCCGCCGCCACCGCCCGGGCGGTGGCGCGCGGCGCTTCCGGCGCGACGCCCCTGGACCTCCTCGCCGCACTGGCCGCTGACCCGCGCTGCCGGGCGGTCGAGGTGCTGACCAGGGCGGGCGTCGACCCGACCGCGCTGTGCGCCCGCCTCGACGCCCCGTCCGCGCCGCCGTCTCAACAGGTGTCATGATCTTTACGCTCCTGACGTCGCCTGCCATCATGTGTCGATGCACGCGTCTCAGGTGAGAAGCGCCGGCCTGGGACTGGCCCTGGTCTCGGCGTTCGCATTCGGTGGATCAGGTGTCGCGGCCAAGCCGCTCATCGAGGCGGGCCTCGACCCGCTGCACGTGGTGTGGCTGCGGGTGACGGGCGCCGCGCTCGTCATGCTGCCCGTGGCCTGGCGCCACCGCGACCTGCTGCGCCGCAAGCCCGCCCTGCTGGCCGGGTTCGGCCTGCTCGCGGTGGCGGGCGTCCAGGCGTTCTACTTCGCCGCGCTCTCCCGCATCCCCGTCGGGGTCGCGCTGCTCATCGAGTACCTCGCCCCGGCGCTCGTCCTCGGCTGGGTCCGGTTCGTGCAGCGCCGCCCCGTCACCCGGGCCGCCGCCCTGGGCGTCGTCCTCGCCGTCACGGGCCTGGCGTGCGTCGTCGAGGTGTGGGCCGGCCTCCGCTTCGACGTGCTCGGACTCGTCCTCGCCCTCGGCGCCGCCTGCTGCCAGGTCGGCTACTTCGTCCTGTCCGACCAGGGCGGGGACGAGGACCGGCCCGTCGACCCCATGGGCGTCATCGCCTACGGGCTCCTGGTCGGCGCGGCCGTCCTCACGGTCGTGGCCCGACCCTGGTCCATGGACTGGCGGGTCGTCGCCGGTAGCGCCGACCTCGGCGGCACGTCCCTGCCCGCGGGGCTGCTGCTCGGCTGGATCGTCCTCGTCGCGACCGTGCTGGCGTACGTCACCGGGGTCGTCTCCGTACGCCGGCTCTCCCCGCAGGTGGCCGGGGTCGTGGCCTGCCTGGAGGCCGTCATCGCGACCGTCCTCGCCTGGGTGCTCCTCGGCGAGCACCTCACCGCGCCGCAGGTGGCCGGTGGCGCGCTCGTCCTGGTCGGCGCGTTCATCGCCCAGTCGTCCACGCCGAAGGCGCCCTCCGGGCCCGTCGCCGGCTCCGACCCCCTCCCCGACGCCCGGACCCTGTCCGCCGACTCGCCCCGAGGGTAGGGGGCCCGGCCGACGGTCCTACGCGCGGTCGCGGCGGCGGAGCTGGTGGGCCCGCGCCGCCGCGTCGCCCGGGCCGCCGCGCTCGGCGAGCCCGGCGGCGATGCGGTCCTGCACCGCCTCGGCCTTGTGCCCGGCGTACTTGAACTTGGCCCGCACGTCGGTCACCTCCAGCCGCAGTCCGCGCAGACCCGCCAGCAGCCGCCCGAAGGGCGCCTCCCCCGCCGCGACCCGGGCGGAGCCGCCCGCCGGCTGGAAGTGGTCGACCTGGCGGCCGAGCAGCTCCGCCTTCTCGACCGGGTCGTCCACCACCCGTGCCGTGCAGACGAGCTGGACGGCCGCGTACAGCGACGTGGGCGTGCCGTGCTCGGGCGGGGCGCCCTCCGGGGCCGCCCAGGGGCCGGGGACGAACACGTAGTCGTCGACGACGCTGAGCACGACGGTCGGCCGGGCCTCCAGCGCGCCCCACAGCGGGTTCGGCCGGGCCAGGTGCGTGACGACCTCGCCGTACGGGCCGGGTTCGGCGTCGTAGCGGAAGTGCAGCGGCTGGACCCACGGTGGCGCGCCGGACGGGCCGTTCACCGCGAGCTGGCCGAAGTCGTGGTGGGCGAGCCAGTCCCGCCACTCGGCGTCGTCGCGCGCCGCGTCCCAGGGATGTATCAGCACGGTGTCCCCCTCACAGGGCGGCGAGGTAGTCGGGGAAGGGCACCGCCGGGTCCAGGCCGGCGTCCGGCAGTGCCGCCCCGTACCGCGTGACCAGGGGGATCACGCCCGCCCAGTGGGGGAGCGCCAGGTCCTCCGGCTCCTCGTTCACGCCGCCCGTGCGGACCTTCGCGGACACCTCCCGGAGGTCCAGGCTCAGCACGGCCGTCGCGGCGAGCTCGCGGGCGTCGGCAGGGCGGCAGTCGTACGAGCGGCCCGGGACCACGTGGTCCACGAGCGCGTCGAGCGCGGCCCGGCGCTCCTCCGGGTCCGTCACCTGGTGGGCGACGCCGTGCACCACCACCGACCGGTAGTTCACGGAGTGGTGGAACGCCGAACGGGCCAGTACCAGCCCGTCGACGTGCGTCACCGTCAGGCACACGGGCAGTCCGGGGTCCGTCCCGCCGGCGGCCGTCCCGCCGGGCGCCGCCGTCCCGTCGGCCGCCGCTCCGTCGACAGCCGTCCCGCCGGGCGCCGTACCGGGAGCGCGGCCCGCCATCCGCAGGGGGCGCGAGCCCGTGGAGCCGTGGACGTACAGCCGCTCGCCGACCCGGCCGTACAGCGTCGGCAGCACGACGGGCCGGCCGTCGCGGACGAAACCGAGGTGGCAGACGTACCCCTCGTCGAGGACCGCGTGGACCAGGGTGCGGTCGTACGAGGCCTTCGGGCGGCCGCGGGTCGGGACGGTGAGGTCGGTCGGCTCGTACGAACCCCCCGCTTCCGGCGCCCGGGGTGACGTCGAGGCGGTCTCCGGCATTGCGTTCTCCATTGCACTAGTGCATAATACGGTTTGTGCTAGGAGAGTATCGGATCAGCGGGAGCCGTGCAGCGGAGATCGCGGCCAGCGTGGAGCGCGGGGTCGGTGCGGGTGAGCTCGCGCCGGGCCGACTCCTGCCGCCCATGCGGGAGTTGGCGGCGCAGCTGGGGGTCAACCCCAACACGGTGGCCGCCGCCTACCGGACCCTGCGGGAGCGGGGCGTCATCGAGACCGCGGGTCGCCGCGGGAGCCGGATCCGCCCCCGGCCCGTCACCACCGCGCGGGAGGCCGTCCGGATCGAGGCGCCCGAGGGCGTCCGCGACGTCGGCCAGGGCAACCCCGACCCGTCCCTGTTGCCCTCGCTCGCCCCCGCGTTGGCCGCCGCCGCGCGCCGGGACGACGAGCACCGCGGGCTGTACGGGGAACGGCCCGTCGACGAGCGCTTCGCCCGGCTCGCCCGGGCCGCGCTGGACGCCGACGGCGTCCCGGACGGACCCGTCGGCGTCACCTCCGGCTCCCTCGACGCCATCGAACGCGCCCTCGCCGTGCACCTGCGCCCCGGGGACGCCGTGGCCGTCGAGGACCCGGGCTGGGGCAGCATGCTCGACCTCGTACCGGCGCTGGGGCTGCGGGCCGTGCCCGTCGGCGTCGACGACGACGGGCCGCTGCCGGACGAGGTGGAGCGGGCCCTGCGCGACGACGGTGTCCGGGCCGTCGTCGTCACCGCCCGCGCGCAGAACCCGACCGGGGCGGCGGTCGGCGCCGAGCGCGCCGAGCGGCTGCGGGAGGTGCTGTCCCGTCACCCGGACGTGCTGCTCGTCGAGGACGACCACGGCCACGGCTTCGTGGAACAGCCGCTCCACGCGCTGTCCGGGGCCACCGGGCGGTGGCTCTACGTGCGCTCCGTCGCCAAGGCGTACGGCCCCGACCTGCGCGTCGCCGCCTTCACCGGTGACCACACCACCGTCGACCGCGTCCTGGGTCGGCAGCGCCTCGGTCCCGGCTGGGTGAGCCGGCTGCTCCAGCGCGCCGTCGTCCACCTGTGGGAGTCCCGTGCCGTGGACGCGCCGGCCGTCGCGCGGGCGTACGGGGAGCGACGCGAAGCGCTGATCGCCGCCCTCGCCGCGCGGGGCGTCCGGGCGCACGGCCGGAGCGGGATGAACGTCTGGGTGCCGGTGGCCGACGAGACCGGTACGGCGGCCCGGCTGCTGCACGCGGGGTGGGCGGTCGCGCCCGGCGCCCGGTTCCGCATGGCCTCGCCCCCGGGTATCCGGCTCACCGTCTCCGGCCTGGGGGGCGACGACATCGAGGCGCTCGCAGCGGCCGTGGCGGAGGCGGCCGGGCCGATGGCGGTGGGCGTCCACCGCTGAGCAGACGTCCACCGCTGAGCCGTGGACGCGGCGATGGCCCGCCGCGCGGTGGTGCGCCGGCGTGCCGGCCTCCCCGGCCGGTCTGCCGGGCGGGGCGGGCCGCCGGCGGGTGGCGCGGGGCCTCATCGGCGGGCGGCGGCCTCGCCGTCGTGCCGTCGCCGGCCGGGGAGGCGGCGGGACGCGGTGTCGGGGCGGGTCTGGGTGAGGGCGGCGCCCGCCAGCACGATCAGCGCCCCGACCGGGGTGTTCCAGGCGAGCGGCTCGTCCAGCAGCGTCACGCCGGCAGCCGTGGCGATGACCGGCGTGAAGTACGTGACCATCTGCCCCGTCGTCGGGCCGACCTCGGAGACGATCCCGTACTGCAGCAGCATCGCGAAGCCGGTACCCAGGGCGCCGAGGACGACCACGGCCACCAGCGGGAGCACCGGGAAGGACGACGGCCAGCTCGTGAACAGCGGGGTCACCACCGCCAGCTGGACCGTCGCCAGCAGCAACTGCGCACCCGTGAGGGACAGGTGTGACGCGCCGCTGCCCGCCAGCGTGCGGCGCACGTAGATCCAGCCGATCGGATAGCTCAGCGAGGCCAGCAGCGCCATGACCGTGCCCCCGGCGTCGATGCCGGAGAAGCCCTGCCAGGCCCCGAGCACCGTCAGGACGCCGAGGAAACCGAGCCCCAGACCGGCCACCCGGCGGCGCGTGGGCCGGTCCTCCGAGAGGGCGACCAGCGACAGGACCATGCCCCACAGCGGCGACGTGGCGTTGCAGATGCCCGCGAGGGTCGAGGGGATCGTCAGTTCGGCGAAGGCGAAGAGCGAGAACGGCAGGGCGTTCAGGAAGAACGCCGCCACCGCGAGGTGCGCCCAGGTGCGGGCCCCGCGCGGCAACCCCGTCCGCCGGAACGCCATCGCGGCGGCGAGCACGGCCGTACCGAACAGCAGGCGCCCGAGGGTGACCTGGAACGGGGCGTACGCCGACGTGCCGACCTTGATGAGCAGGAAGCTGAACCCCCAGACCACGGAGAGCACCGCCAGCCGGACGCGCCAGTCGACGCGGCGCCCCCGCCGGGGGGCGGGACCGGCGGCCGGGCCGCCGGTGGCTGAGGCGGAGGCGAGGGCGGTGGGGGCGGGCCGGTCGGCGGAGGGCGGGGTCCGGTGTGGGGGCGTGGTGCTCATGAGGCCACCATGGCCCGCCGAACTACTTAGAACAAGTGAGAATTTGTCGAGGCGTTTGGTTAGCATTGCTTATATGTTGAACCTGGAGCGCCTGCGGACCCTGGACGCCCTCGCCCGGCACGGCTCGGTCAGCGCCGCCGCCGACGGACTGCACGTCACCACGTCCGCCGTCTCGCAGCAGCTGGCCAAGCTGGAGCGCGAAGTCGGCCAGCAACTCGTCGCCAGGAACGGGCGCGGAGTGCGCCTGACCGACGCCGGGCAACTCCTCGCCGGACACGCGGCGCGCATCCTGTCGCAGGTCGAGCTGGCGCAGTCGGACATCGAGGCCCAGCGGGGCCGTGCCGTGGGGGAGGTGCGGCTCGCCGGCTTCCCCACGGCGGCGCGCGGCCTCTTCCCGCACGCCATCACCGCGCTGCGCGGCAGCCACCCGGAGCTGCGGGTGCGCAGCAGCGAGCGGGAACCCGAGCACGGCATCCGCCAGGTGCTGCGGGGGGACGTGGACATCGCCGTCGTGCTCGACTGGAGCAACAAGCGCCTGCCCGTCCCGGGCGGCCTCGCCCACACGGCGCTCCTCGACGACACGGCCGACGTCGCCGTACCCGCCGACCACCCGCTCGCCGGGCGCGCCGAGGTCGACCTGACGGACCTGGCCGACGACGACTGGGTCTCCTGGCCCGAGGGTGAGTTCTGCTACGAGTGGCTGGTGTTCACCCTGCGCTCCCAGGGCATCGAGCCGCGGATCGCCCACCTCGCGGGCGAACACCACACGCAGCTGGCGCTGATCCAGGCGGGCCTCGGCGTGTGCGTCACCCCCCGGCTCGGGCGCGGGCCGGTACCGGAGGGGGTCGTGCTGATCCCCGTGCGGCAGCGGATGTGGCGGCACATCTACGCCGTGTGGCGCGCCGACGCCGACCGGCGGCCCTCGATCAGGGCGGCCGTCGAGGCGCTGAGGGACGCGGCGGCCGCCGTGGCGGAGTGACCGGCCGGGCCCGCGGCACGGCCCGAAGGCGAACGGGCGGCCGGGGCCGGGGCGAGGGGACGCCCCGCGGCGTGTCGGGACGGGCCGGGGCGGGCCGGGAGACGGGAAGCGACGGGAAGGGCCGGGCGACGGGAAGGGCGACGGAGGACCAGGCCCGGTGACGGGACGGGCCGGACTCACGGCGGCCGTGCCCGCCGACCGCGTCGACGACGCCGACCCCCTGCCGGCCCGCCTGGCCCGCCCGAACCGGCCCGGCCGCCGGAAGCGGGTGCCGGGACCGGGGTGCCGGGCGCGGGGGTGTCGTCAGGCGAGCTTGATCGAGTCGCCCTCGACCGTGATCCTCGCGGCCGGCAGCGGTTCGGTCGCCGGGCCCGCCTTCACGCTCCCGTCGGCCGCGTCGAACCGGCTGCCGTGGCAGGGGCAGTTGATCACCCCGTCCGTGACGTCCCCCACCGCGCACCCCCGGTGCGTGCACATCGCCGAGAAGGCCCGGAACTCGCCCGCCTTCGGCTGCGTGACGACCACGCCCCGGTCACCGAAGACCCGGCCGCCGCCCTCCGGTATGTCCGACGTCCTCGCCAGGACCTGCCCCGCCCCGCCCGCCGCCCCGCCCCCGGCGTCCTGCGCCGGGCCACTGCCCGCGGGAGGCGCGGCCGGCGGCGCCGCCGAACCCCCGTCATCCGACCCGGCGCACGCCGTCAACGCCGCGGCGAGGCCCGCACCCCCCGCCGCCGCGACCACGGTCCGCCGCGCCACCGTCCCACCCGCACCCCGTGCCGCCGCCGCTCCGTCCGTCCCGGTCATGCGCCGTTCCTTCCACCTCGACACACCTGGGGTCCCCCAGGTCATGCGGAGGTACGGAGCCCGGCGCCGCCCCGTTCACCTCCCCAGCGACGACGTCAGGAAGTCCAGCTCCAGCCGCAGGTGGTTGCTCACCACCTCCTCCCGCGTCACCGCGTGCGCCACGCCCGGCAGGGGCAGCACGGTGTGCGGCCGCCCGGCGGCGAGCAGCGCGGCGGAGAGCCGCAGCGTGTGGGCGGCGACCACGTTGTCGTCGGCCAGACCGTGCACCAGCATCAGGGGCCGGGTCAGCCGGTGTGCCTCCGTCAGCAGGGACGACCGGACGTAGTTCTCCGGCTCGACGTCGGGGTGGCCGAGGAACCGCTCCTCCCAGTGCGTGTCGTACAGCCGTCGGTCCGTCGGCGCGGCGCCCGCCACCGCGGCGTGGAACACGTCGGGACGGTGCAGGACCGCCCCGATCGCCAGGTAACCGCCGTACGACCACCCCCGTACCGCCACCCGTCCCAGGTCCAGCCCCGGGTAGCGCTCCGCCGCCGCGTGCAGCGCGTCGACCTGGTCCTCCAGCGCCGGGCCCAACCGGTCACCGCGCACCGCGACCTCCCAGGCGCGGCCCCGCCCCGGAGTGCCGCGCCCGTCCGCCACCAGCACGGCGAAGCCCTGCTCGGCGAACCACTGCGCGACGGCGCTCCACCACCCGTGCCCGCACACCGCCAGCTGCATCCCGGGACCGCCGTACGGGCTGAGCAGGACCGGCAGCCGCTCCCGGGAGGCGGGGTCGTACCAGGACGGCAGGTGCAGGTGGGCACGGAGTGCGCGGGCCCCCAGTGACAGGCGGGCGGCCCGGGGGCGGACCGATGGCTCATCGGCGAGGACGGCGATGCGGCCCGCCGGCGACCCGTCCCGCAGAACCGTCACCGAACGGCCGTCCGGCGTCAGGCTGTCGAGCACCACGGTGCGGCCGCCGACCGCGGCCGTGTGCACGCCCGGCCGCTCGCTCACCCGACGGAAAGCGGTCCCTGGACGGGGGGCGGCCCCGGGAGGGGAGGCGGCCCCGGTCCCCGTACGCCCGTCCACCCCGGCCCCCGTACGCCCGTCCACCCCGTCCGCCGCAGGGCCGCTCGCCCCGGCGTCGTCCGGACCGCCGTCCACCGGGTCGCCCGCCCCCTCGTACACCCACACGTGCGTCTCCGTCGGCTCCTCGCTCGCCGTGAAGTACACCCGCTCATCGGCCGCCCCCAGCACCTCGCGGACCTGGAGGCCGGGCGGCGACGGGGCGTCGCCGACGCGTATGCCGCGCACGTCGTCCCGGACGTCGGCCACGACGGTGGTGCCGGACCCGGTTCGCAGCGGCGCGCCCGGGGTGAGGGCCACCCACGCGTCGTCCCGCAGCACGTGCAGCGGTCGGACGTCTCCCGTCTCCGGGTCGGCGCCGAACCACTGCGCGGTGCGCTGGTCACGCGTCTGGAGCTGGGCGTACGGACCGTGGGCGTCCCAGCCGGCGGCGGTCACGTACTCGAAGCGCCGGTCCGTCCAGGCGCCCGCGGGGTGCCCGCCCGCGTCGGCCGCGGCGGGCGTCCGCAGCACCGTGCGGCCGCCGTCGAGACGCAGGACGTGCAACGTCACCCCCGGGTTCGCACTGCCGGCCGCCGGGTAGCGCAGCACACGCGGCGGCGTCGCCGGGTCCGCCGGGTCTGCGAGGTACCAGCGGGCCACCGGCGTGTTGTCGACGCGCGCCACCAGGAGGGCGTCTCCCGCCGGGGACCACCAGAAGCCGCGCGTCCGTCCGATCGACTCGGCCGACACGTGGTCGGCGAGGCCGTACACGACGTCGGCGGACTCCGGCTCGGCGAGCGCCCGGTCCCCGCCGCCGTCCACCGCCACCACGCGCACCGCGCCGTCCGTCACGTACGCCACCGAC
Source organism: Streptomyces kanasensis (assembly GCF_043077165.1). Lineage (NCBI taxonomy): Bacteria > Bacillati > Actinomycetota > Actinomycetes > Kitasatosporales > Streptomycetaceae > Streptomyces > Streptomyces kanasensis. The sequence continues at coordinate 167,329 of NZ_JBIBSF010000012.1, read as the reverse complement.
GACCCGTCGGGGGAGGGGCGGGGGTCCACGACGGGGCCCGCCGTAGGGATCCGCCATGGGGCGCCACCCCGGGTCCGGACCGCCCACAGCGCCCCGCCGACCGCGAAGACCGCCAAGCGGACCCCGCGGTCCGTGGCGTACCCGACGACACCCGACGACAGGACGCGGGCCCGCTCGCGGCGGACCCGCTCCTCCTCCGGGAGGGCGTCGTCCCCCGGCCCGCCCAGCCCCGCCGGATCGGCGAGGAGCCGTTCCCCGCCGTCCTCGTACAGCCACAGGCAGCCGACCGGATCGGTGCCCGAACCGGTGCGGACGAACAGCACCCGCTCGCCGTCGGGCGAGACCGTGAAGTGACCCGGCACCCCGAGGGAGAAGCGGCGGGTGCGGGCGAACGCGCGGGGGAAGTCGGGTAAGGCCCGGACGGGGGCCGCAGCAGTGATCTCGGTCATGGGGGCAGCATGCCAGGAGGTGCCGACGGCCGGGGCCGCGCACGGTGCCGCCTGTGGAAAACCCGCTCGATGACGCCCGGGCGGCCACGTAGCCTGGGGGGATGCTTTCCGAAGTCACAGCGATCCGCTACGTCACGCCCTTGCGGGAGGGCGGCTCGCTCCCGGGCATCGTCGAGGCCGACGACCTCGGCACGTACGTCATGAAGTTCACCGGCGCAGGGCAGGGCCGCAAGACGCTGGTCGCCGAGGTGATCTGCGGCCGGCTCGGCCAGCGCCTCGGGCTGCGCGTCCCCGACCTGGTCACCATCCAGCTGGACCCGGTGATCGGCCTGGGCGAGCCCGACCAGGAGGTGCAGGAGCTGCTCAAGGCAAGCGGCGGCCTCAACCTCGGGATGGACTACCTCCCCGGCTCCCTCGGCTTCGACCCGCTCGCCTACGAGATGGACCCGGTCGAGGCGGGCCGCGTCGTCTGGTTCGACGCGCTCATCAACAACGTCGACCGGTCCTGGCGGAATCCCAACATGCTCGTCTGGCACGGCGAACCGTGGCTCATCGACCACGGCGCCACCATGATCTGGCACCACAACTGGCCCGGGGCCCAGGCGTCCGCCGCCAAGCCGTACGACGCCTCCGACCACGTCCTGGCCCCCTACGGCCCCGACGTCGCCGCCGCTGCCGCCGAGCTGGCGCCCCGCGTCACCGAGGGGCTGCTGACGGAGGTGGCCGCCGACGTGCCCGACGAGTGGCTGGTCGACGAGCCCGGCTTCGACGGGCCCGACGCCGTCCGCCGCGCCTACGTGGAGGCGCTCCTGCCGCGTGCCGCCACCATCCACGAGCACGTCACCCTCGGTCGGCGCACCGAGCGCAAGGCCCAGCCGCCCGGCTGGCTCACCGAGCACGCCACCCCGTGGCCCCACACCGCCGGCGGCGGGGCCGTCCCGAGCGAGCACCGGAAGGACGGCGGCGAGTGACCGGGCGGGACGTCTTCGAGTACGCGCTGCTGCGCGTCGTGCCGCGCGTCGAGCGCGGCGAGTGCTTCAACGCCGGCGTGGTGGTCTACTGCCGTGCCCGGTCCTTCGTCGCGGCGCGGACCGACCTGGACGAGGCCAGGCTCGCGGTGCTCGATCCCCGGGCCGACGTCGCCGGTGTGCGGGCCGCCCTGCGCGCGGTGGAGGGCGTGTGCCGGGGAGGGGACCACGCCGGGCAGGCCGCGCACGACGACGCGGGCCGCCGCTTCCGCTGGCTGGTCGCCCCGCGCTCCACGGTCGTCCAGCCGGGCCCCGTGCACACCGGCCTGACCGCCGACCCGGAGGCCGAGGTCGAGCGGCTGCTCGACCTGCTCGTCCGCTGAGGCGGGGCCGCCGTCAGGCGGGCGTCCGGCGCCGGCCCCCGGAAACACCCCGGGTCCGTGGGCCGGACGCCCCGGCCCGGCACGCCGCGCGGGCTTCCGGGACCGCCGCCGGACGCCCAGCGAGCCTCCGGTCCGCCCCCAGGTTCTGCTCCCTCGGGGAAGGACCGCCGCTGGATGGCCGAACAGCTCGCACCCGGTGCCGGCCCTCCGGAGGACCAACACCGGATCCCCCGGGGGGCTCTCCGGCAGCCGCCGGGGGCCGACCTTGTGCCCCGAGCCCGGCGTCGGGCGCCCCCCGATCCGGCACCGGTCGCCCCGGTCCGGCGCCCAGCCGCACACGGGGCCGTCGCGGGGCTCCCGCGCGGTCCGAGACCGCCCGGCCGCCCACGGGGGCGCCCCGAAGGCCCTGCCCGGGCACCCGAGGCCCCCGCTCGGCACCCGAGGCCCCCCTCGGCATGCCCCTCAACTGGGTACCGAGCCCCGCTCGGCACCCCCGGGGCCGCCCCGGACACGCCCGGGACCGGCTCCGACCGCCCCCGCCGGGCGGCCCGCCCCGGCGGCGCGTCCTCCGCACCCGCCCGTGGGCCGTTGACACCGGGTGCCAGGGCTTCTAGCGTCTCGTCCAGCTGAAGGTACTAAGCGGTCGCTCACCGATTCCGCGGACTGCGGGAGGGCGACGACCCCAGGGACTCAAGGGCGAGGAGAACCAGCATGTCCACCACCCAGCAGCGCGTGGCCGTCGTGACCGGAGGGGCGCGCGGCATCGGCGCGGCCACCGCCGTACGGCTCGCGGCCCAGGGGCGCGCCGTCGCCGTCCTCGACCTCGACGAGGCCGCCTGCAAGGACACCGTCGACGCGGTCACCGCCGCCGGCGGCCGGGCGCTCGCCGTCGGTTGCGACGTCTCCGACGCCGCGCAGGTGAAAGCGGCCGTCGCCCGCGTCGCCGACGAGCTCGGCGCGCCGACGGTCCTCGTCAACAACGCCGGCGTCCTCCGCGACAACCTGCTGTTCAAGATGTCCGAGTCCGACTGGGACACGGTGGTGAACGTCCACCTCAAGGGCGCGTTCCTCATGGCCAAGGCGTGTCAGAAGCACATGGTCGACGCGGGCTTCGGCCGGATCGTCAGCCTCTCCTCGTCCTCCGCGCTCGGCAACCGCGGCCAGGCCAACTACGCCGCCGTCAAGGCCGGTCTCCAGGGCTTCACCAAGACCCTGGCCAAGGAGCTCGGCAAGTTCGGCATCACCGCCAACGCCGTCGCCCCCGGCTTCATCGTCACCGAGATGACCGCGCAGACCGCCGCCCGCGTGGGCATGGGCTTCGAGGAGTTCCAGGCCGCCGCCGCGACCCAGATCCCCGTCCAGCGCGTGGGCCGCCCCGAGGACGTCGCGAACGCCATCGCGTTCTTCACCGGTGACGATGCCGGCTTCGTCTCCGGCCAGGTGCTGTACGTGGCCGGCGGCCCCCTCAACTGACGCGAAGGACGGACGACGACATGAACGCCAGGGAACTGCCCGAGCCGTCCGGCCGGGTCGCGCTCGTCACCGGCGCCAGCCGGGGCATCGGCTACGGCATCGCGGAGGCCCTCGTCGCCCGCGGCGACCGGGTGTGCATCACGGGCCGCGGTGAGGACGCCCTCAAGGAGGCCGTCGAGCGGCTGGGGCCCGACCGGGCCGTGTACGTCGCGGGCAAGGCCCACGACGAGGCCCACCAGGCGCACGCGGTGGAGCGGACCATGGAGGCCTTCGGCCGGGTGGACCACCTGGTCAACAACGCCGGGACCAACCCCGTCTTCGGTCCCATGGCCGACCTCGACCTCGCCGTCGCGCGCAAGGTCTACGAGACCAACGTCATCTCTGCGCTCGGCTTCGCCCAGCAGACCTGGAAGGCGTGGCAGCGGGACAACGGCGGGTCGATCGTGAACATCGCGTCGGTCGCCGGTGTCGGCGCCTCGCCGTTCGTCGGCGCGTACGGCATGAGCAAAGCGGCCATGATCAATCTGACGCTCCAGCTCGCCCATGAATTCGCCCCTATTGTCCGGGTCAATGCCATCGCCCCGGCCGTTGTGAAAACGAAATTCGCGCAGGCGCTCTACGAGGGCCGCGAGGAGGAGGTCACGGCGGCCTATCCGCTCGGCCGGCTGGGCACCCCCGCGGATATCGGCGGGGCCGCCGCATTCCTGACATCCGGCCAATCCGAGTGGATCACCGGACAGACCCTCATGATCGATGGGGGAATTTTCCTCAATGCCGGAGTCGGCTGAGGCGAATTGCGCCCGATTGGCCGTCTAACGCCTCAAGTGCCCCGCCGGTCCTCCCCGATTGACCTGGCGGGGCGCTGCGGTATGGTCGGCCGACCGTGGCTGAACGAGGAGCGTGTGCACGTGTTCAACCGGACCAGTCTGCAGGTGGCTGCAGCCCTTGCGTCCATATCCCTGCTCGCGGGATGCAGTCTCTTCGGGGACGATGAGGCCGAGGCGGAAAACAAGATCGTCGTGGGCACGACGAGTTCTCCGACCACCCTCGACCCCGCTGCCGCCTGGGACAGCTCGTGGGAGTTGTACCGGAACGTCTTCCAGACCCTGCTGAGCTTTCCGACCGGAAGCACGACGCCCCAGCCGGACGCCGCGGACTGCAAGTTCTCCGACGCCGTCAGCAAGGTCTACCAGTGCGACCTGCGCGACGGGCTGACGTTCTCGTCCGGCGCGAAACTCGACGCCGCCGCCGTCAAGCACTCCATCGAGCGGATCCGCGCGATCAACGCCGACGGCGGTCCGAACGGCCTCCTGGGCTCGCTCGAACGGATCGAGACCAGCGGCGACAAGACGGTGATCTTCCGGCTGAAGGAGTCGGACGCCACCTTCCCGTTCGTCCTCGCGACCCCGGCCATGTCGATCGTCGAGCCGGCCTCGTATCCGGCGGACGAGCTCCGCACCGACGGCAAGGTCGTCGGCTCGGGTCCCTACACCCTGGAGAACTACACCGAGGGCCAGGAGGCGGCGCTGGTCAAGAACCCCAGCTACAAGGGGTACGCCGACCGCAAGAACGACGCCGTCACGATCCGCTACTTCGGTGACTCCGAGGCGATGGTCGCCGCGCTGAAGAAGAAGGAGATCGACGCCACCTACCGCGGCCTGACCGCCGAGGAGGTCGTCGACCTGAGCGAGAAGAAGCCCGAGAACGAGGGCCTCCAGGTCGTCGAGTCGACCGGCGCCACCATCCACTACCTGGTCTTCGACCCCCAGGACCCGCAGGCCGGCAAGCCCGCCGTCCGCAAGGCCGTCGCCCAGCTCATCGACCGCGGCGCGCTCGTCGCCAAGGCATACCGGGGCACCGCCGAGCCGCTGTACTCGATGGTCCCCAAGGGCATCGCCGGGCACACCACCCTCTTCTTCGACCAGTACGGCGACCCGAGCGTCGACAAGGCGCGGAAGATCCTCCGCAAGGCCGGCATCGACGAGCCGGTGAAGCTGACCTTCGGGTACGCCACGGACCGCTACGGCTCCTCGACGGCCGCCGAGTTCGCCGAGATCAAGCGCCAGCTGGAGGCGTCCGGCCTCTTCGAGGTCACCCTCGTCGGCAAGCCGTGGAAGGAGTTCCAGGAGGCGTACCAGAAGGGTGACTACCCGGTCTTCGGCCGCGGTTGGTTCCCCGACTTCCCGGACCCGGACAACTTCATCGCGCCGTTCGTCGGCAAGGAGAACGTCCACAACGCCCCGTACGAGCAGCCGGAGATCACCGACCAGCTGCTGCCCGAGTCGCGCCGCAAGAGCGACCGCGCCGCGGTCACCACCCAGTTCGAGCGCGCGCAGCAGATCCTCGTCGAGGACGTCCGGCTCCTGCCGCTCTGGCAGGGCAAGCTGTACGTCGCGGCCAGCGAGGAGATCGGCGGCGGCGAGCGCGCCCTCGACCCGCAGACGGTCATGCAGATGTGGGAGCTGCACCGCAAGACCAGCTGGTGAGGGCCGCCCGAGGAGGTGGGGGATCGGTTGTCAGTGGCCGCAGGTAGGTTCTGTGGTGCCAAGCGATCCCACACCGGAGGTTGTTGACGTGACCGACACCGCCATGCTGCCCGAGTCCTGGCGAGGCGTCCTCGGAGACGAGCTGCAGAAGCCGTACTTCGCGCAGCTCACCGAGTTCGTCGAGGAGGAGCGGGCCAAGGGGCCGGTCTACCCGCCGCGCGAGGAGGTGTTCGCCGCGCTCGACGCCACCCCGTACGACAAGGTCAAGGTCCTCGTCCTCGGGCAGGACCCGTACCACGGGGAGGGCCAGGGGCACGGCCTGTGCTTCTCGGTGCGGCCGGGCGTCCGGACCCCGCCCTCCCTGCGGAACATCTACAAGGAGATGCAGGAGGAGCTCGGCCACCCGGTCCCGGACAACGGCTACCTCATGCCGTGGGCCGAGCAGGGCGTCCTCCTGCTGAACGCGGTGCTCACCGTCCGCGCCGGCGAGGCCAACTCCCACAAGGGCAAGGGCTGGGAGAAGTTCACCGACGCCGTCATCAAGGCCGTCGCCTCCCGCCCCGACCCGGCCGTCTTCGTCCTGTGGGGCAACTACGCCCAGAAGAAGCTGCCGCTCATCGACGAGTCGCGACACGCCGTGGTGAAGGGCGCCCACCCCTCGCCGCTCTCCGCGAAGAAGTTCTTCGGCTCCCGCCCCTTCACGCAGATCAACAAGGCCATCGCCGAGCAGGGGCACGACCCCGTCGACTGGCGCATCCCGAACCTCGGCTGACCCCGCGGGGCAGGTCGCCCCGTCACGCCCCTTCGACCGTGAAGTCCGGGGGCCTGCGCTTCCGGCCCCTGTGTTCTCGGGCCCCCTGCCTTCCCGGGCCCCCTTGCCTTCCCGGGCCCCGCGTGTTCCCGGCCCCACCGCTACCCCGGCTTCCCTCCGCGTTTCCCGGCCCGGGGACCCCGGCGCGAGAGGGGGGCGGGTGCCGCACGGGGCGGGCGGGCCGGCGCTGCCGCCGGTCGTGGCGGGCGGCACCCTCGGCGGTTGCCGCAGGGGGCGGGCCGTGCGCGTGCGCGGCGGTTCGTCGGCCGGACGACCGCGCCGCACCCGCTGCCCTCCCGTCGGGTCCCCCGGCGCCGCCACGTGACGTACCGACGGCTGCGCGTGACGGCCGTCGGGCCGGGCGCCGGTTAGCGTCGTCGTACGACGACGAGGGAGGCCGGCCACATGGCGGACCAGCGGCAGGGCGCGTCCGACGACGCGGTCATGACCAGCATCGGCCAGGCGACGATGCTGCTGCACGGGGGAGACCGCGAGGAGGCCCGCAACCGCTTCCAGGACCTGTGGGCGCGGATCGGCGCGGACGGCGATCCACTGCACCGCTGCACCCTGGCCCACTACATGGCGGACGCGCAGGACGACCCGGACGCCGAACTCGCCTGGGACCTGCGGGCGCTGACCGCGGCCGAGCGGATCGACGGGGCACCGGCGCCGCACGGCACGGCCGCCGCCCTGCGGTGCCTCTACCCGTCGCTGCACGTCAACCTCGCCGCCGACTACCTGAGGCTGCGGCGGCCGGACGACGCCCGCGTCCACCTCGACCGGGCCCGCGCCGCCTCCCACGTCCTCGCCGACGACCGGTACGGGGAGGGCGTGCGGGCCGCCATGGACCGGCTCGACCGCCGTCTGCGCGAGTGCTGACCGGGAGGCACCCCGTCAGCGCCGGGCGGCCTCCCGGCACCTGCGGGCCTCCTGCCCGCCGGGCCGCCACGCACCGTACCGTTCCGCCAGGCCACACGCGTCCGGCACCCTGACCGCGGTGCCCACGGGCAGGGGCACCGGGAGGACCGGGGGCACGGGTGAGCCGGCGCGCTGCCGGCGCCCCGGCTCCGCGCGCTGCGTCCCGGCCCCGCCGCGCGGTGCGCCGGGGCGGGCCGCCCCCTCCGTCCGCCGCTGCGCGGCCCACGGCCGGGGCCGGCCGGCCGGAGCCGGACGGGCTGCCGGCCGGGGCGCGGGGCCGGTGCTCTCCAGGGCCTCACGGGCCGGGGCCTCGACGACGAGCGGCTCCGGGTCCCGTGTCGGGTGTCCGGCGGCGGGCACGTGCGCCGGGCCGGGCGGCGGCGCCACCGACACGCAGCCCGACACGGCCGTCACCGCCACCGCCACGCCGAGCAGCACCCGCACCCGGACCGTCGACGTGCCGCCGGCACCGCCACCTCCGCCCGCGCCCACCCCGACCGCCGCCGCTCCCGCACCCGCCTCGGCTCCCGGCCCGGCCCCCGACGTCCCCGTACGCCTTCCTCGTCCTCGCACCGGGCCACTGTGGGGGCCGCCGCCCGGGGGCGCACCCCGCTACCGGCGGTTATGGCCCGTACGAGTGAACGCCGCCCGGGCGGTCGACGCCGGACCACCTCCGCACCGAGGGTCACCCGCCGCGGGCGCCCCGACGGGCCGCCCGCCCCGGCGCGGCGCCGGTCACCGGTCGGCCGCTCCGGCACGGCGCCGGCCGTCCGCCCGCGGCGCACCGGCCGGCCCGCTCCCGCGTCGAGGCGGCCGTCCGTCCGTGAGCCACAGGTCCGCCCGCCCGGTGCCGAGCCGGTCACTCGCCGGCAGCGCCGTCGATCCGTTCGCGGATCAGGTCGGCGTGCCCGTTGTGACGGGCGTACTCCTCGATCATGTGGGTGTAGATCCAGCGCAGGTTGTGCGCGGTGCCGGTGCGGTGCCGCCTCGCGCCGACGGCGTCGAGGGACGGTGTCGCGGCCGCCAGCTCCCTGGCGCGGGCGATCTCGCCCTGCCAGGTGGCGTACGCCTCCTCCCAGGTGTCGTCCTCGGCCGGGTGCCAGTCGCCGTCCGGGTCGGCCCCGGTGCAGTAGATGCGCGGCACGTCCTCGCCTGCCAGTACCCGGCGGAACCAGCCGCGCTCCACCTCCGCCAGGTGGCGGACGAGGCCGAGCAGGGACAGGTCGGAGGGCGGCACGGAGGTCGCCCGCAGCTGTTCGCCGTCCAGTCCCGCGCACTTCGCGGCGAGCGTGGCGCGATGGAACTCGAGCCAGCCCTCCAGCATCTCCCGCTCGCCGGCCAAGCCGTCGGGCCTTTCCCGTTCATCGGTTGTCATGTCCCGCATCCTGCCCCCGATCCGGCCCGTGCAACGGCCGTCCCCCGACGGGTGGTGGCGCCCGGCCGGCGACCGCCCCCGACGGGTCGTCACGGCCCGCCGGAGGATCGTCCCGCACACGCCCGTATGCTGCCCGGGTCGGACGGCACCACGTGAGAGGAGACCCCCGTGAGGGTCGGCTGCATCGGACTCGGAGACATCGCGCGGAAGGCCTACCTCCCGGTGCTCACCACGGTGCCCGGTGCCGAACTGCACCTCCAGACCCGCACCCCGGCCACCCTGGAGCGGGTGGGGGACACGCACCACGTGCCCGCGGACCGCCGACACACGGACCTCGACGGGCTGCTCGCCGCCGGGCTCGACGCGGCGTTCGTCCACGCCCCGACCGCCGCGCACCCGGAGATCGTCACGCGGCTGCTGGAGGCGGGCGTCCCCACGTACGTCGACAAGCCCCTCGCCTACGAACTCGACGCGTCGCGCCGCCTCGTGGACCTCGCCGACCGGCGCGGCGTCTCCCTCGCCGTCGGTTTCAACCGGCGCCACGCCCCCGCCTACGCCCAGTGCGCCGACCACCCGCGCGACCTGATCGTCATGCAGAAGAACCGCGTCGGCCTCCCCGAGGACCCGCGCACGTTCGTCCTCGACGACTTCATCCACGTCGTCGACACCCTGCGGTTCCTGCTCCCCGGGCCCGTCGAGCACACCGACGTGCGCGCCCGCGTCCGCGACGGCCTCCTGCACCACGTCGTGCTCCAGCTCTCCGGCGACGGCTTCACCGCCCTCGGGCTGATGAACCGGATGAGCGGTTCCACCGAGGAGGTCCTGGAGGTCTCGGGGCAGGACACCAAGCGGCAGGTCCTCAACCTGGCCGAGGTCGTCGACCACAAGGGGCAGCCGTCCGTGCGGCGGCGCGGCGACTGGGTGCCCGTCGCCCGGCAGCGCGGCATCGAGCAGGTCGTGCTGACCTTCCTGGACGCCGTACGGGCCGGAAGGACGCTCGACGCCCACGACGCCCTGCTCACCCACGAGCTGTGCGAGCGGGTGGTCCGGGCGGTCGTGGAGCAGACCGCCGCCTGACGGCCCCCAGGGCGGCGCCCGCCAGGACGGTTCCCGCCGCCCACAGCGGCCAGTCCCCGAACCGTACGTACGGTGTCGTCCCGGTGGCCAGCGGCACGTCGTGGACGGCGGCGGCGCTGCGGTCCGTACCGAGCGGGGCGTCGATCCGCGCGCCGTCCGGGCCGTACACCGCGCTCACACCGGTCAGCGTGGCGTGCACCACCGGCCGGCCCGTCTCCGCCGCGCGCAGCGCCGCGAGCGACGCGTGTTGCTCGGGTGCCCAGCTCTCCTGGAACGTCGACGTCGCCGACTGGGCGACGAGCACCTCGGCGCCCGCCCGAGCCAGGTGCCGGCTCATGTCGGGGAACGCCGACTCGAAGCAGACCAGCGGGCCCACCGCCAGGTCCGGCCCGGAACCCGCCCCGACCGTCATCACGACCTGCTCCGCACCGCGCCGCCGGTCCTCCTCCGCGGCCCGGCCGACCGACGTCGCCCATCCCAGCACCGACCGCAGGGGCACGTACTCGCCGAACGGCACCAGCCGCATCTTGTCGTACCGGTCGCCGGTGGGGCCCTCCGGTCCCACCAGGACGCTGCTCTTGTAGATGCCCGGCAGGTCGGAGCGGCGGGCATCGACGTTCACCAGGAGCTCGGCGTCCACGTGCCGCGACAGTGCCGCGAGCCGGGCGGCGAGGTCCGGCCGGGCCGACAGGTCGGCGCCCACGCTGCTCTCGCCCCACACCACCAGGTCCACGTCCCGCCCGGCCAGGGTCCGGGTCAGCGCTTCCTCCCGCGCGAACCGCCGCTCGGGTGAGTTCGGCCCGTCGACCACACCCGGCTGGACCACGCCGATCCGCGCACGCCCCACCGGCGCGGGTGGCTCCAGCCAGGTCCACACCGAACCCACGGTGACCGCGCACACCACCAGCGCGGCCACGGCCGGGCCCCGTACGGAGGGCACCGCCACGAGCAGGGCCACCGCGGTGTTGACCGCCACCACCAGCAGCGTCACGAGCCACACCCCGCCGAGCGCCGCCACCCGCAGCGCCGGCGAGACCTCCCACTGGCTGGCGCCCAGCAGCCCCCACGGCCCGCCGAGGCCCTCCCCGGACCGCACCATCTCGACCATGAGCCAGCCGGACGGCACCACGGCACACGCGGCGACCGCCCGCCCCGGAGAGTGCTCCGCCCCGCGCAGCGCCCACCACGCGAGCAGGCCCCACGGCACCCAGAGCAGCGCCAGCAGCGCGGCGAGCACCAGGATGAAGACGTGCAGGCTCGGTACGAGCCAGTGGTGCACCGCCAGCACGAACCCCGCGCCGCCGAGCCACCCGTCGAGTGCCGCGCGCCGCCCGCTCGGGGCCGTACGGAGGAGCAGGAGCCACGGCACCATCGCCCCGTACGCCCACCACCACAGCGAGGGCGCCGGGAAGGCGAGCGCGGGCAGCGCGCCCGCGGCCAGCGCGGCCGCCCCGCGCCCCCACCGCCGCCGTCGCTGTGGTGGTGGGCGTACGGCCACTGCGCCGTCCCCGGTCGGCAACCGCATCTCGCGCCTCCTCGCGCCCGGTGGGGAACCAGGACTCCAGTGTGGCGGAGGAGATCAGTCCGGGAACAGGGTGCCGGGCACGGCGCGTCCCCGACAGGAGAGCCCCGAGCCCGGAGCGGCCGGGGCCGGAGCACCCGGCGGGGGAAGCGCAGGGGGCGCGCGGCCGTCAGGCCGCCTCCCACTGGTGGGCCCGGCCGCCGCGCCACTCCACCATCCGCGGGTCGTCCAGGTCGACGTCGGGCTCGTCCAGCCCCGCGCGCCGCAGGAACTCCAGCAGGTCGGCGTCGTTGTGCGCCAGACCGAGGATCCGGCCGCGCACGGTGACGCGCCGCCCGCCGCTCGCGGTCGGACGGTGCACGACGATCGGGGCCTGTGGGGGCACAGCCCCAGGATGCGCCGGACCCGGCTTGATCGCAGCCGACCGGGGATCAGGCGGACCGGCGGGATCCGGCCGGGCAGCGGACCCGGCGCGACGCGCACCGGCCGGGAGGCGCGGGGCCGGCGGGGCGGCGTGGCACGTACCGGCCGGGCGGCGGACCCGGCGTGGCGCGCACCGGCCGGGAGGCGCGGGGCCGGCGGGATGGCGGGGCGCACCGGTCGGAGGTACGGGGCCGGCCAAACGGCGGGGCGGCGTGGCACGTACCGGCCGGGCAGCGGACCCGGCGAGGCGCGCACCGGTCGGAGGTATGGGACAGCGCGCACCGGTCGGGGACGCGGGGGCGGCGGGGCGGCGGGCGCCGGTGGTGTGGCGCACCGGCCGGGGAGGCACGAGGATCAGGCAGACGGGCGCGTACGCGGTTCACACGGGGTGTGAACCGCGTACGCGCACTTCCGCGCCGTGCGCCCTCCCGCCGACGGGCCGGCGCACGGCACCCTCATGGGTAAGGATTCCGGGCCGGAGAACCCCCGGGACCCGGGCCGCCGGTCACCCCCCCTACCGGCGGCCCCCCTCCTCTTCACGGCCCGCGGTAGCCGCAGTGCGGCGGTACCGCGGGTCGGTGGCGTCCGCGGTCAGGCGACGGCGTCGACGTCACCCTGTTGGGCGGCGGTCCACTTCAGGACCAGTGCCTGGTAGATCCGCTGCTCGTCCTCCGACAGGGGTCCGTCCGCGCGCGCCCAGAGTTCGCGAATGGCGCGGTTGAGGGCATCGGCGTCGGGCAGGTCGGGGTCGGGCACGGGCTTGGACATGCCGCCAGACTAATGGGCCATTCGGACGATCCGCTGTGACCCGCCACGCACCGTGACGATTCCCACGCCGCGGTCAGTGCGACGGCTGACCCGCGTCGGGGGTCAGCACACCCAGCCAGATCAGGGCGAACAGCGCCAGACCCAGCACTATCCGGTAGACCACGAACGGCATGAAGCTCCGCGTGGTGATGAACTTCATGAACCACGCGATGACGGCGTAGCCCACACCGAAGGCCACCACGGTCGCGAAGACGGTCGGACCCCAGGCGACGTGACCCTCGCCGACGGCCTTCAGCTCGAACAGACCGGACGCCAGGACGGCGGGGATGGCGAGGAGGAAGGAGTACCGGGCGGCCGCCTCGCGGGTGTAGTTCATCAGCAGGCCGCCGCTGATGGTCGCGCCCGACCGGGAGACCCCGGGGATCAGCGCCATGGCCTGGCACACTCCGAAGATCAGGCCGTCCTTCACGCCCAGGTCCCGCAGCGTCTTGGGGCCGGGCGAGGCCCGGTGCCTGCCGCCCTCCTGTGCCCGCGCCGCCAGCCGGTCGGCCACGCCGAGCACGATGCCCATGACGATCAGGGTGGTGGCGATCAGCCGCAGGTCGCGGAAGGGGCCCTCGATGTGCTCCTTGAGGGTCACGCCGAGCACGCCGATGGGGATCGAGCCGACGATCACCAGCCAGCCCATGCGGGCGTCGTGGTCGGAGCGCATCGTCCGGTCCGTCAGCGAGCGGAACCAGGCGGACAGGATGCGGCCGATGTCCTTGCGGAAGTAGATCAGCACCGCCGCCTCCGTGCCGATCTGCGTGATCGCCGTGAAGGCCGCGCCGGGGTCGTGCCAGCCGGCGAAGGCGGCCGTGAGGCGCAGGTGGGCGCTGGAGGAGATCGGGAGGAACTCCGTCAGCCCCTGGACGAGTCCGAGGATGAGCGATTCGAACCAATTCATGGGGCCAGGGCCGTCCCGAAATGTACGTGTGTGGTCGTTGGGGTCGGTGCAGCGTATCGCCTGAGGATGAACGGACGGTGATCATCCGGTGTCGTGGAGCGGTGTCAGGAGGCGGTTGCCGCGCGCAACCGGTGCCGCTTGCGCCAGGCGACCAGCGCACCGGCCAGCGCGGTCACGACGATGAACCCGGCGGAGGCGAGGAACGCGGGGGACGTCGGCGAGGCCGCCTGGGCCCCGGCGACCACATAGGCCGCGGTGTTCGGTACGCACCCCAGACCCGTGCCCGCGAGGAAGGGGAGGTAACCCATGCGGGAGACCGCCGCGCAGTAGTTGGCCGCGGCGAAGGGGACGCCGGGGAAGAGCCGGATCGCCAGCGTAGAGCGGAACCCGTGCCGGCTGAGCTGTCCGTCCGCCGCAGCCAGCCAGCGGCCGCGCAGGTACGGGCGCAGCGCGTCCCGGCCCAGCGCCCGGCCGAGCGTGAACGCGATGCCGGCTCCCAGGACGGTCCCGCCGACGGCCGCCGCGAGCCCGGCCTGCGTACCGAACAGGGCCCCCGCCGCCAGGTTCAGCACGGGCCTCGGCACGAAGGCGGCGGTGCACAGGCCGTACGCGACCCCGAAGAGGACCGCCGCGCCGGCGCCGCCCGGCTGCGGCGGCCAGCCGCCGTCCGCGAGCAGCCGGTGCGGCTCGTACGCCACGACGGCCGCCGCTGCGCCCGCGAGCAGGCAGACCAGGAGGGCCAGGCGCGCACCGGGCGACACCAGGAGGCGGGCACGGCGCAGGGCGGGACCGGCCGGGGGCCGGACGGCGGGCTGGAGCATCCGGGGAGCGTAACCGACGGCCCCCTGTGATCGCCGTGACCGGAACCGCACCCGCAGCCGGAACCGGGGGCGCCCCACCCGAAAACCCGTCGACGCGGGCGGTCCGGCCGGGGCAGGATCGTCGCCATGTTCCGGTACGCCTTCCTCGCAGCGCCGTCCGCAGTCGCGGACGCGCCGAAGGCTGCCGCCATCGTCCTGGACGGCGCCCGAAGCTGACCCTCCCCGGAACGTCCGGCGGACCCCGCAGGGGGAGGGTCGGTCAGGCCGAGGGGTCCCACCACGCTTCGAGTTCCGGAGAGGAACCACCCCGTCATGTCCAAGACGGCGTACGTGCGCACCAAGCCGCACCTCAACATCGGCACCATGGGCCACGTCGACCACGGGAAGACCACCCTCACGGCCGCCATCACCAAGGTCCTCAGCGAGCGCGGGGCCGGCACCTTCGTCCCGTTCGACCGGATCGACCGCGCGCCGGAGGAGGCCCGACGCGGCATCACCATCAACCTCGCGCACGTCGAGTACGAGACCGACACCCGCCACTACGCGCACGTCGACATGCCCGGCCACGCCGACTACGTCAAGAACATGGTGACCGGCGCGGCCCAACTGGACGGTGCCGTCCTCGTGGTCTCCGCGGTCGACGGCGTCATGCCGCAGACCGCCGAGCACGTCCTGCTCGCCCGCCAGGTCGGCGTCGACCACATCGTCGTCGCCCTCAACAAGGCCGACGCCGGCGACGACGAGCTCACCGACCTCGTCGAGCTGGAGGTGCGCGAACTGCTCACCGCCCACGGGTACGGCGGCGACTCCGTCCCCGTCGTCCGGGTCTCCGGGCTCGGCGCCCTGCGGGGCGACCCGCGGTGGACGGCCTCGATCGAGGCGCTCCTCGACGCCGTCGACACGTACGTGCCGACGCCCGAGCGGTACGTGGACGCGCCGTTCCTCATGCCGGTCGAGAACGTCCTCACCATCCCCGGGCGGGGCACGGTCGTCACCGGCGCCGTCGAGCGCGGCACCGTGCGCGTCGGCGACCGGGTCGAGGTGCTCGGCGCGGACACCGAGACCGTCGTCACCGGCGTGGAGACCTTCGGCAAGCCGATGGACCGGGCGGAGGCCGGCGACAACGTCGCGCTGCTCCTGCGCGGCGTGCCGCGTGACGCCGTCCGCCGCGGGCACGTCGTGGCCCAACCCGGCAGCGTCGTGCCGCGGCGGCGGTTCACCGCGCGGGTGTACGTCCTGTCGGCCCGCGAGGGCGGCCGCACCACCCCCCTCACGACCGGGTACCGGCCGCAGTTCTACATCCGCACCGCCGACGTGGTCGGCGACGTCGACCTGGGCGGCACCGGCGTCGCCCGCCCCGGCGAGACGGTCACCATGACCGTCGAGCTCGGGCGGGACGTCCCGCTGGAGCCGGGGCTCGGCTTCGCCGTCCGCGAGGGCGGCCGCACGGTGGGCGCGGGCACCGTGAGCGAACTGCTGTAGCGGTCCGCGCGGCTGGGAGAATGGGACGGTGACCGAGCCCCTCCCCGTCCTGCGCGCCGTCGACGGCGGCACCGCCAAGCTCATGCCGGACATCGACCGGGAGCGGGCGTGGCTGCTGACCGTCGACGGCGCGCCCCAGTCGTACGTCGACCTCGACGACCCCACGCACCTGGAGTTCGAGTACGCGCGCCGGCTCGCCCACGTCGTGGACGCCGCGGCCGACGAGGGCGCCCCCCTCGACGTCGTGCACCTGGGGGGCGGCGCCCTCACCCTGCCCCGGTACGTCGCGGCGACGCGGCCCGGCTCCCGGCAGGACGTCGTCGAGGCGGACCGGGGGCTGCTGGCGCTGGTGGAGGAGCACCTGCCCGTCCCGGAGGGCGCGGGCGTCACCGTGCACGGAGCGGACGCGCGGGAGTGGCTCGCGGCGGCGCCCGCGGACTCGGCGGACATCGTCGTCGGTGACGTGTTCGGCGGCTCGCGCGTCCCCGCGCACCTGACCTCCGTCGAGTACGCGCGGGAGGTCGAGCGGGTGCTGCGGCCGGGCGGCTGCTACGCCGCGAACCTCGCCGACGGGGCGCCGTTCGCCTTCCTGCGCTCCCAGCTCGCCACGTTCGCCGCCCTCTTCGGTGAGCTCGCGCTCGTCGCCGAGCCGGCCGTGCTGCGCGGGCGGCGGTTCGGCAACGCGGTCCTGGTGGCCTCGCACGCGCCGCTCGACACGGCCCGGCTGACGCGCCGGGCAGCCGCCGACGCCTTCCCGGCGCGGGTGGAGCACGGCGCGGCGCTGGCCCGGCTGGTGGGGGACGCGCGGGTGGTGGGCGACGCGGACGCGGTGGCGTCGCCGGAGCCGCCGGGCGGGGCCTTCGGCATCGGCTGACCGAGCGCGGTCAGGCGCCCGTTGCCCGCCCGGCGGCGGTGTCCGCCCCGGTGGTGGACGAACCGCCGGCGGCGTCCGCCGCGGTGGCCGGTCCGGTGCCGGTGCCGGCTCCCGCGGTCGACGTCCCGGTGGCGGCGGCGTCCGCCATGGCGACCGCTCCGGCGGCCTTGTCCGCCGCCGCGCCCGGCAGGCCCGGCGAAGGGATCCCCGGGCGGCCGGCGGCCTGCGGGTCGCGGCGCGTCAGGTTGCGCACGTCCGGGACGAGCAGCACCAGCGCCGTCACGACCACGATCAGCGCCGCGCACCCCCACAGGGCCTGCGACCGGCCGAACGTGTCCGCGACCGGCCCGGCCAGGGCGGTCGACACCGGCAGCATCGCGGTCGAGCCGAACCAGTCGTAGGCGGAGACCCGCGACAGCTTGTCCTCCGGGATCTCCTGGTGCAGCGCGGTCATCCAGGCCACGCCGAACGCCTCGACGGTCACCCCGGACACGAACATCACCGCCGCGAGGCCGGCGACCGGCAGCGGCACGGCGAGCGCCGCCGAGGGCAGTGCGAGCGGGAACACGCACAAGGTGCCGACGAGCAGCATCCGGCGCGGCTTCCAACGCATCATCAGCACCGCGCCGGCGAGCGTGCCCACGCCGAACGCGGCGAGCGCCAGCCCCCATGGCCGCGCACCGCCCAGCGAGTCCCGGGCGACGAGCGGCCCGTACACGGACTCCGCCGCGCCGATGACGGCGACGACGATCGCGAACTGGGCGACGATCGCCCACAGCCAGGGGCGGCCGGCGACCTCCTGCCAGCCCTCGCGCAGATCGGCGAGCAACCCGCCACCGGCTGCCCGCTCGGGTATGTGCGACACGTCGAGGAAGGCGCGCAGCGCACCGGCGGCGGCGAACGCCGCGGCGTCGACGGCGAGGACCCAGCCGGGGCCGATCGCGGCGATCATGGCGCCGCCGAGCGCCGCCCCGCCGATCGCGGCGCCGTTCATGGACATGCGGAAGAGGGCGAAGGCCCGGCTCGCCTGCTCCCCGCTGACGCTCGACATCAGCATGCCCTCGGCGGCGGGGTTGAAGAACGCCTGGCCGGTGCCGCCCAGCGCGGACAGCACCATCATGTGCCACAGGTCCGCACGGCCGGTGAGCACGAGGACGGCGAAGAGCGCCTGCGAGACGCAGTTGAGGCTGTTCGCGGCGACCATCACGCGGTGGCGCGGCAGCCGGTCGGCGACCGCCCCGCCCACCAGCAGGAAGAGGACGAGCGGCAGCGTGCGCGCGGCGGCGACCAGACCGACGTCGCCGGCGTCGCCGCCGGACTCCAGCACCGCGAACGCCGCCGCGATCAGGGCGCCGTGGCTGCCCAGGGAGGTGATGACCGCGGCGCCGGTGAGCAGGACGTAGTTGCGTCCCGCCCACTCCGGGCGGCGTCGTCGCGGGCGAAGGGCGGCGGCGGGGGTTCTCACATCCCGGACTATCCCCGGTGGAACCCCGCGCCGCCAAACGGATTACCCGTCAGATCCGCGGAGCAGGTGAGCGGGTCGCGGGCTCAGGAGCCCTCGGCCAGCCGGACCGTGCTGAGGATCTTCTGGATCGTGGCCTCGGGCACCTCGTCCGGGATGCCGGTGTTCCCGTACAGGACCCAGGAGACGAAGTCGCCCTTGGCGTTCTTGAAGGAGAACGCGATGGCCTTGCCGTCGGTGTCGCACTTGTTCTCGTGCTTGGTGCCGAGGGCCTTCGCCGTGGCGATGTGGCCGCTCAGGCCGGACTTCGAGGTGTAGGGGACCGCCTTGGTGATCTTCACGGTGCCCTTGGGCTCGGTCTGCGCGTATCCCGCCCAGACCCAGCTGCCCGCCTCGTTGTACGCCGCCTCGGCGGTGCTCTTCGCGCCCTGGCCGCCCTTCGTGCCCGCCGAGGCGAGGCTCCACTTGTCCAGGGAGCCGTCCTTGTCGTCGTCGAAGGTGCACCACTCGCTCTTGAAGCGGCCCGGCGCCGACATGGTGACGACGGGGGAGCCGTCGCCCGCCTTCTCGTCCTCGAAGCCGGTGGCGACGCCCGAGCCCAGCACCTCCCAGTCGGCGGGTATGTCGAAGAGCGTGCCGCGCTTGGGATTGTGGACGACCTTCCACCCCGGGACGGTCGGCTGGAGGGCCAGTGAGCCGTCACGCGGGTTGCCGGAGGGTGACTGCGCCGGCTGCTTCACCGGGGCCGAGGGGGCCGAGGCGCTCTGGGAGGGTGACGAACCGGCCGTGGCGGCGGGCTCCTTCTCCTCGCCGGCGAGGACCAGGTACCCCGTCACGCCGGCGGCGGCCAGGACCACGAGGGCGGCACCGATCGCGACGAGCGTCGTCTTCTTCTTGTCGTCGCCGGACGGCACCGGCGGGCCCGGAGGCTGCCCGGGCACGGCGTACTGCGGCACGGTGGGCTGCTGGTACGGGTTGTGCTGCGGGTACCCCTGCTGCTGGTACCCCGGCTGCTGGTACGGGTTCGGCTGTGGGTATCCCGGCTGCTGATAGGGATTGTTCGGGTCCTGCGGGTTCTGCTCGCCCCCGGGCGGCTGCTGTCCTGGCCACATGGGCTGTAACCATAGAGGGGAGGGGTGCGGGGTGCCATGCCCGGCCCCGTGCGGAAGGCTTCCCCACCAAGCTACTGCCTGGTAACTTCGGGGCATGTCCGAGACGCTGCCGAACATCGGCGAGATGCTGCTGGCCACGGTTCCCATGGCCAAGACCCTGAACCTGGAGGTCGTCGAGGCGACCGCCGACCGCGCCGTGCTGCGCCTCCCCGACCAGCGGGACTTCCACAACCACGTCGGGGGCCCGCACGCCGGCGCCATGTTCACGCTCGGCGAGTCGGCCAGCGGCGCCATCGTCATCGGCGCCTTCGGGGACCAGATGGGACGGGCCGTCCCGCTCGCCGTCAACGCGGAGATCGGCTACAAGAAGCTCGCCATGGGCGTGGTCACCGCCACCGCCACGCTGGGCCGCACCCGCGACGAGGTCGTCGCCGAACTCGACGCGGGGCAGCGCCCCGAGTTCCCCGTGCACATCGCGATCACGCGTGAGGACGGCGCGGTCACGGGCGAGATGACCATCACCTGGACGCTGCGCCCCCAGTCCTGAGCCACACCGCCCCGTGCCGCACGCGCGGCCCGTACTGGCCGCCGGCCCGTACCGGCCGCGGCGGACCACACCGCCCCGCCCCCGCCCCGCACCCGACCCCGGGTACGGGGGCGGCGCCGTCGCCGACCTCCGCGACCCCGCCGACCCGACCGCCGAGCCGTCGCCGACCCGACCCACCGCGTCCGCCCGTCCGTCGGGGCGGGCAACCGGGCGGTCCGTCCCGGCGTCTCCCCCCGTGACCAGCGGCCCGCCCACGCGTCCGGGAGCCGCCCCCGTGACCCGGTAGGCTGCCTGCCCCCAGGGGTCACCTGTCGATACGGAGGAACCGGCGTTGCACGTCCAGGAGTGGCTCGAGACCGTTCCCGCGGTCAGCATCTACATCCTGGTGGGTGTGGTGATCGGGCTGGAGAGCCTCGGGATCCCGCTGCCGGGCGAGATCGTCCTCGTCAGTTCGGCGCTGCTCGCGTCCCAGCACGGGGAGATCGACCCGTACGTCCTGGGCGCCTGCGCCACGGCCGGCGCGATCATCGGGGACTCGATCGGGTACGCCATCGGCCGCAAGGGCGGCAGGCCGCTGCTGGCGTGGCTGGGCGGCAAGTTCCCCCGGCACTTCAGCGAGGCCAACATCGCGATGGCCGAGCGGTCCTTCGAGAAGTGGGGCATGTGGGCCGTCTTCTTCGGCCGGTTCGTGGCGCTGCTGCGGATCTTCGCCGGTCCGCTGGCCGGCGTGCTGCGCATGCCGTACTGGAAGTTCCTCGTCGCGAACGTCTTCGGCGGCATCCTGTGGGCCGGCGGCACGACCGCGGTCGTCTACTCCGTGGGCGTCGTCGCCGAGGCGTGGCTGAAGCGCTTCTCGTGGCTCGGCCTCGTCCTCGCGGTCGCCGTGGGCCTCACCTCGATGCTCGTCCTGCGCAACCGCGCGAAGAAGGCCGCCGCCAGGTCCGAGGCCGAGCGCGACGCCGCGGCCGCCGGGCGGCCGCACCAGGACACCGTCCCCGCCGCGGTCGCGGCCACGGCCGCGGCCGACTGACGGGACGGCGCCGGCGCCGCCGCGGGGGTACCGGTCAGGCCCCCGCGGCGTGCGCCTCGCGGTGCGCCCGCGCCAGCTCCAGGTACATCGCGGCGTTCACCCGGATGCCCTCCCGCTCCTCGTCGGTCAGCTGCCGCCGCACCTTCGCGGGGACGCCCGCGACGAGCGAGCCGGGCGGGACCCGCATCCCCTGCGGGACCAGCGCCTGCGCCGCGACCAGCGAACCGGCCCCGATGCGCGCGCCGTTCAGCACGGTCGCGCCCATGCCGACCAGGACGTCGTCCTCGACGGTGCACCCGTGCAGGACGGCGTTGTGGCCGACGGAGACCCGCTCGCCGACCGTCACCGGAAAGCCCGGGTCGACGTGGACGGTGCAGTTGTCCTGGATGTTGCTGTCCGCGCCCAGGACGATCGGGCCCATGTCCGCGCGGAGCACGGCGTGGTACCAGACGCTCGACCCCGGTCCCATCGTCACCTCGCCCACCACCACGGAGGTCGGCGCGGCGAAGGCCGTGTCGTCCACCTCCGGCTCCTTGCCGCCCACGGCGGTGATCAGCGGTCCTCGCGTCATCTCGGCTCCTCGTGCGCTCTCGTGCGCTGTCGTGCGTCGGACGGGCGGCGGTGTCGCGCCTCCGTCCTCCCGTCGTGCCCGAGGGAACCGTAGGCGACGGCCGGGCCGGGCCGGGCGGTGGGGCGAACATCACAGCGCCGCGCTGTGACCGGCGCCGATCGGGCGCACTACCGTGGCCGGGTGCCCAGCAGCAGAAACACGTTCTCGTTCGCGTCGCTCGCCGCCTGGCGCCGCCGGGCGCTGTCGGCCGCGGTGCACCGGGGCTGGCGCTGGGTGCAGCAGACCGGCGCGGTGACGGCCGAACGGCCGGGCCCCCTGCGCTTCCGGCGCATCGGCGCCGGCACGAAGCTGGCCTTCCCCCAGGGCGCGGTCTTCGGCGAGGCGTGGATCGAGCTGGGCGAGTGCTGCATCATCGGTGAGCAGGTGACCCTCAGCGCCGGCATGCTGCCCGGCCTCGACCTCGGCCCCGACCCCGTGGTGACCCTCGGCGACGGCGTTGTCCTCGGGCGGGGCAGCCACGTGGTGGCGGACGCGCCCGTGACGATCGGCCGCGACACCTTCTGCGGACCGTACGTCTACATCACCTCGACCAACCACAGCTACGACGACCCGCACGAGCCGATCGGCCGGCAGTGGCCCCGCTCCGCCCCCGTGGAGATCGGCCCCGGCTGCTGGCTCGGCACGGGCGCGGTGGTCCTGCCGGGCGCGCGCCTCGGCCGGAACGTCGTCGTCGCCGCCGGGGCCGTCGTGCGGGGCGAGGTGCCGGACCACGCCGTGGTCGCCGGGGCGCCGGCCCGCGTCGTACGCCGCTGGGACGCCGACTCCGGGTGGCAGCCCCCGCTGCGCACGCCGCCGCCGGTACCGATTCCGGACCACGTCACCGCGGCGCAGCTCGCGGCACTGGCCCACTGGGAAGGCCGCTGACGCACCCGCCGGCGCGGCGCTCCTCCCGCCACGGTCCCGTCGCCACCCCTACCGCCGCGACCCCGTCCCGGTCACGGGCCCGCCGCCATCGCGCCGACGCCCCCGCCGGCGCGGCGCCCCTCCCCGTCACGGCTCCGCCGCCACCCCGGCGGACCGCCTGACTGGCCGCCTTCCTGCGAGGACGCCCAGTATGGAGGGTGAGGTGGATGGCGAAGTGTCCAGCGAGGGTGGCGGCGCGGCTGGGGCTCCGGGACTGCGGGCGGACCCCGCGGGCGGCGCCCCCGGTGCCGCCTGGCCGCCCGGTGGCGCGCCCCTGGCCGCCGGCCGGGCGCTGATGTTCGCCGGGGCGAGACTGGCGGCGGTGTACGCGCCGAGCCGGGGCGGCAGGGAGCTGCGGCTCGTCGGACCGGTGGGGGAGTCGGGCGTGCCGCCGGACTGGCCCGCCGGCTACGCCGTGTCCGGGCGGTCGGCCGTGGCCGACGCGTACCGCGGCGGCCGCGCCCTGTGGCTCGGTCCGGACGAGCCGGCGGAGCGCCGCGCGGCCGTCCCCGGGGCGGTCGCCGCCGACGCCTCGCTGGGCGTGCTCCCGATCGGCGCGGACGACCGGCGCCTCGGCTGCCTGGTCGTCGTCGACGGCACCGGTGAGGGCTTCGACACCGACCGGCGCGCCTTCCTGGAGCTGTACGCGGAACAGGTCGCCGCCCGGATCGAGGCGGGCGCCACCCCCGGCGCGGCGGTCGGCCCCGGTATGACGGCGGCGCCCGGCGGGGCGCCGGGCGCCGCCGCGGCGGCGGGGATCGGCGCCGCGGGCCGGCCGGGCGCGGTCCCCGTGGCGGAAGGAGGGCGCATCCACGGCGGCCTGCTGCCCGACCACGCCCTCGCCACCGGACCGCTCGGCTCGTTCACCCTCGCCCTCCACACCGGCCGCATCACCGCCGACCCGTCGATGCTGGAGCTGGTCGACATCGACCCCGGGGAGTTCGACGGCCGCGTCGAGACGCTCCTCGCCCACGCCGTCCCCGACGACCTGCCCACCCTCATGTCCCTCGTCGAGCCCGGCAAGGGCGCCCCGGCCAGCCGGGAGCTGGAGTTCCGGGTCCGCCGGCCCTCCGGCGAACTGCGCTGGCTGCGGCTGCGCTGCCGGGTGCTGGAGGACCCGGCGGGGCGGCCCGAGCGGGTCCTCGGCGTCGTGGTCGACGCGTCCTCGCTGCGCCCGGAGACCGACGAGGTCGCCCTCGTCCAGCGGCTGTCGGCCGCCCTCGCCGCCACGATGACCGCCCGCGACGTCGCCCTCGCCGTCGTCGAGGCGCTGCGCGACCCGCTCGTCGGAGCCGACCGCGTCGCCGTCGCCGGGCTGGAGGCCGACCGGCTCGTCGTCACCGTCCTCGACCCGCCCGACCCCGCCGCCTGGCCGGACATCTGGCGCTCCGAGTGGCGCTCCGAATGGCCCGACACCCCGCTGCGCGCGCTGCCCACCCTCGCCACCGCGCTCCGCGAGGTACGGGTCGGCCTCTGCCCGGCGGGCGCGGAGCTCGAGCCGGCGCTGGAGGGCGTCGGGCCCGGCGGGCTGGCCCTCCTGCCGCTGCCCGCCGAGGGCCGCGTCATCGGCGCGTGCCTCGCCGGCTGGGACGCGCCGCACGAGTTCGGCGCCGAGGAGCGGTCCCTGCTCACCGCGACCGCCGGACTGGTCGGCCAGGCCCTCCGGCGCGCCCACGCCTTCGACGCCCAGCACGAACTCGCCACGACCCTCCAGCGCAGCCTGCTGCCCCGCCGGCTCCCCGCCCTCGCCGGCGGCGTCGCCGTGGCCCGCTACCTGCCGGCCATGGTCGGCCTGGAGGTGGGCGGGGACTGGTACGACGTCATCCCCCTGTCGGACAGCCGCGTCGGGCTCGTCATCGGGGACGTCCAGGGCCACAGCGCCGGGGCGGCCACCATCATGGGCCAGATCCGCACGGCCATCCGGGCGTACGCGGTGGAGGGCCACCCGCCGGACGTCGTCGTCTCCCACGCCAACCGGCTCCTCGTCGGCATGGAGACCGACCTCTTCGCCACCTGCTGCTACGTCGAGCTCGACATGGAGGAGGGCGACGCCTGGATCGTCCGCGCCGGGCACCTCGCCCCGCTGCTGCGCCACCCGGACGGCGCCACGGAGGAGATCGAGACGGAGGGCGGCCTCCCGCTCGGCATCCTCGCGGACGCCGACTACCCGATCACCGCCGCCGGGCTCGTCCCCGGCACCGTCCTCGCCCTCCTCACGGACGGGCTCGTCGAGTCCGCCGCCCTCCACCTGGAGGACGGCATGCGCCGGATGCGCGGGCTGCTGGCGGCGGCCGACCCGTCCGACGCCGGGCGCATGGCCGACGGGCTCCTCGGCGACGGCTCCCGCCGCGACGACGACGTGGCGCTGCTCCTCCTGCGCTACGACGGGACGAGCGTCCGGCCCATCCGGGCCGGGTGGACCGTGTGGCGGCTGCCGGACGCCGTCATGCACGCCCGCCGCTTCACCGCCCGCACCCTGCGCGGCTGGGGGGTGGCCGAGGAGGCCGACGCCGCCCTGCTCGTCGTCTCCGAACTGGTCACCAACGCCCTGATCCACACACAGGGCCCCGTCCGGCTCGACCTCACACTCGCGGGCGACCGGATGCGGATCGCCGTGACCGACGCCTCGCCGCGGGCCCCCGCCAAACCGGTCGTCGCCGACTGGGAGTCCACCGGGGGCCGGGGGCTGCTGCTGGTCGAGGCCATGTCGGCGACCTGGGGCTCGGTGCCGGTCAGCGGCGGCAAGCAGGTGTGGAGCGAGTTCGTCGTCGACCCCGCGCCCGGGCCCGTGGGCGCGGGCGCGGGAGCCGCCCCGCCGGGCGGTCCGTGAGGAGGAGGTGGTCCCCGTGCTTCCCGTGGTCCCTCTGCGGCGGCGTCGCCGGCGCGGCCGCCGCCGGCCCGCCGTCGCCGCGGCGCTGTCGCTCTCGTTGGCCCTCGCCGCCTGCGGTACGGCCGACCAGGCGTACCTGGACGGCGGGCCGCGCCCCGAGACGGAGTTCACGCCCAGGATCGGCCTCCTGCTGCCCGACACGCACACCGCGCGGTGGGAGACGTTCGACCGGCCGCTGTTCGAGGCGAAGGTCCTCCAGCTGTGCCCCGGGTGCGGCGTGGAGTACGCCAACGCGCAGGGCGGCGTGGCGACCCAGAAGGCCCAGGTCGAATCGATGATCACCAAGGGGGTCGACGTCCTCGTCCTCGACCCCGTCGACGCCCGCGCCCTCAGCTCCTCGGTACGCAAGGCGGACCGGGCGGGCGTCCCCGTCGTCAGCTACGACCGGCTCGCGGAAGGCCCCGTCTCCGGCTACGTCTCCTTCGACGGCCGCCAGATCGGCAGGCTCCAGGGGAAGGCCCTCCTCACCGCCATGGGCCCCGCCGCGGACGGCGGACAGATCGTCATGGTGAACGGCGACCCCGCCGACCCGAACGCGGCCGCGCTGGAGCGCGGCGCCCTGGACGTCCTGCGGGGCAAGGTGCGGATCGGCAAGTCGTACGACACGGAGCGGTGGCGCCCGGAGATCGCCCACACCGACATGACCGGCGCCGTCGCGGCGCTCGGCGCGGGGAACATCGACGGCGTGTACGCCGCCAACGACGGACTCGCCGGCGGGGTCATCGCCTCGATGAAGGCCAACTTCATCAGGCCGCTCCCGCCGGTGACCGGGCAGGACGCCGACCTCTCCGCCATCCGGCGGATCCTGTTGGGCGAGCAGTACATGACGGTGTACAAGCCGTTCGGGCCGCAGGCCGAGGCCGCCGCCGCGATGGCCGTCGCACTCGGCCGCGGCGACCCGCTGGACGCCGTCGCCCCGCACGTGGCAGGCGACGGCACCGGGCGGCGCGTACCGGCCGTGCTGCTCGCCCCGGTACCCGTCACGGCCGCCACGATCAAGGACACCGTCGTCCGGGACGGCATGTACACCGTCGCCCGGATCTGCACCCCGGAGTACGCGTCGGCGTGCGCGGAGGCCGGACTCACCGTGTAATCGGGCGGAGAGGAGGTGGTTCGCCGTGTCGGTCCCGCCCCTGCTGTCGCTGCGCGGGATCTGCAAGCGCTTCGGCGCCGTCCAGGCCCTCGACGACGTGGAGCTGGAGGTCAGGGCCGGTGAGGTCGTCGCCCTCATGGGCGACAACGGCGCCGGCAAGTCCACCCTCGTCAAGGTGATCGCCGGGGTCGGCCCCGCCGACGCGGGCACCGTCGAGTGGGAGGGCCGCCCCGTCCGGATGAAACGCCCCGACGACGCCCACGCCCTCGGCATCGCGACCGTCTACCAGGACCTCGCGCTGTGCGACAACCTCGACGTGGTCGCCAACCTGTTCCTCGGCCGCGAGCCGTGCCGGGCCGGTCTCCTCGACGAGGTCGGGATGGAGCGGCGCACCCGGGACCTGCTGGGGTCGCTCGCCATCCACGAGCCGGACCTGAGGGCGCCCGTGGCCGCCCTCTCCGGCGGCGAACGGCAGACCGTCGCGATCTCCCGCGCGCTCGTCGGCGAACCGCGGCTGCTCCTCCTCGACGAGCCGACGGCGGCCCTCGGCGTCCAGCAGACCAGCCGCTTCCTCGACCTCGTCGAGTCGCTGCGCGACCGGGGCACGGGCGTGCTGCTGATCAGCCAGAACCTGGGTGACATCAAGGCCGTCGCCGACCGCGTCGCCGTGCTGCACCTCGGGCGGAACAACGGGTTCTTCGACGTGGGCACCACCGCGCAGGAGCAGATCATCTCGGCCGTCACCGGCGTCACCACCCTCCACGGCGCGGGCCGCCGTCCCCCCCACGCGCGCCGGGGGGAGCGGTGAACGCGCTCCGGCGGGTCCTCAGGAGCGGCGGCGGTGCCCTCGCCCGGCGGCTGAGCGGCGGCGAGCTCGGGGCGCTTCCGGTCGTCGCCGGCGTCGTCGTGATCTGGACGGTCTTCCAGATCCTCAACTCCAACTTCCTGTCCCCGCGGAACCTGTCCAACCTCAGCGTCGACATCGTCGGCACCGGCATGATCGCCGTCGGGGTGGTCTTCGTGCTGCTGATCGGCGAGATCGACCTGTCCGTCGGCTCCGTCAGCGGACTGGCCGCCGCCGTGTTCGCCGTGCTCAACGTGGAGCGCGGCGTGCCGGAGTGGCTCGCCGTCCTGGTCGCCGTGGCCGGCGGCGCCCTGGCCGGCTCGGTCCACGGCTCCTTCGTCGCCCGGGCGGGCGCGCCGGCGTTCGTCGTCACCCTGGCGGGGCTGCTCGGCTGGAACGGCCTGATGCTGTACGTCCTCGGCACCAGGGGCACGGTCAACCTCGACGAGGGAGGGCTCGTCGCCGAGCTGACCGGCTTCTACTTCCACGACGTGGCCGCGGCCTACTCGCTGGCGGCGTTCGGCACCCTCGTCTGCTTCCTCGTCCACTACGGGGACCGCCGCCGGCGCCGGGCCGCGGGCCTGCCGCACCGGCGGCTCACGGAGGTCGCCGTACGGACCGGGGCGGTCGCGTTCGTGGCGTTCGCCGCCGCGCACGTCCTCAACCGCTTCCAGGGGCTGCCGCTGGCGCTGCTCGCCTTCCTGGCCGTCGTCGGCGGCCTCGACCTCGTCCTGCGCCGCACGCGGTACGGGCGGAGCGTCTACGCGCTCGGCGGCGGGATCGAGCCGGCCCGCCGCGCCGGCATCGACGTGGTGCGCGTGCGGGTGTCGGTCTTCGTGCTGTCGGGGACGATGGCCGCGGTCGGCGGGCTGTTCCTCGCGTCGCGCATCACCTCGGCCGGCCAGACGTCCGGGTCGGGGCTGCTGCTGATGAACGCCATCGCCGCGGCCGTCATCGGCGGCACCAGCCTCTTCGGGGGGCGCGGCACGACCTGGTCCGCCCTGCTCGGCATGCTCGTCATCCAGTCGATCGCCTCCGGGATGTCCCTGCTGGGCATCCAGGCGGCCGTCCAGTTCATGGTCACCGGCTGCGTGCTGCTGGCGGCGGTGGTCCTGGACAGCGTGACGCGGCGCACCCGCCGGGAACACGGCAGGGCCTGACGGGGACGGAGCCGGGCCGTGCCCGCGTGCCGGGTCGGTACCGCGCCGGGAGGGCACGCGCCGGGGTGGGGCGGTGCCGGGTCGGTCCCGTGCCGGCACGCGGGCACGCCGCCGGGTCGGTCCCGTGCCGGCACGCGGGCACGCGCCGAGGTGGGGCCGTGCCGAGGGTGGGGCTCGGCTCGGTGGGAGCCGTGCCGGGGGTCGCTGCCGGGTGTTTTCCGGCTCGGCGGGACCCGTGCCGGCTTGGACCCTCGTCGGGGTGTGTCCGTGCCGGGTCGGGTCCGCCCCGGTCGGGTCCGCCCCGGTCGGGTCCGCGTCGGGTCGGGCCCGCCCCGGTCGGGACCGCCCCGGTCGTGCCTGTCGGTCCGGGACCGCCCCGGGGTGCGCCCCGTCCGGGGGCCGGGAGTCCGGCGGGTGGTCCGGGCCGGAGGTCAGGCCAGGCCGAGTGCGGGGATCTCGATCGCGGGACAGCGGTCCATCACCATGTCCAGACCGGCGGCGCGCGTGCGCTCCCACGCCTCCTCGTCCACGACGCCGAGCTGGAACCAGACCGCCCGGGCCCCCTTCGCCACCGCCTCGTCAGCGATGCCCCCGGCCAGCGCGCTGTGGACGAAGACGTCCACGACGTCCACCGGGAAGGGGATGTCGGCCAGGGTCGCGTACCCCTTCTCGCCGTGCACGGTCTCGGCCTTGGGGTGCACCGGCACGATCCGCTTGCCGAAGCGCTGGAGCACGGCGGCCACGCCGTACGCCGCGCGGGACCGGTTGCCGGACAGGCCGACCACGGCCCAGGTGTCGCCGGTCTCGGTCAGGATCCTGCGGATGGTCTCCGTGTCGCCGTACACGTGCGTTCTCCCACCTGTCCGGGCCCCTGCCGGGGGCCGCTTCGTAGCGGGCAACCGCGCCGGGCCGCCCGCCATTCCCCCGACGGCGTCCGCCGTGCCGGACCCCGGTGGGCGCCGGCGGGAACGGGCGGGCCGGGAGGAGGAATGTCTTCCCCTCACACTCGGATAGTGTAACTATCTGTTTGTAGGTAGTGCCGCTATCCATTCGTTGCTCGCCGAGGAGTCCCGTCATGCCCACGATCCCCTGGACCACGCCCACCACCCCGCCGTCGAGCGGCCCGGCCTACGTCATGGCCTCGCGCTTCGAGGTGCGCTCCCTGACGGACGTGCCGCGCTTCCTCCTCCGGTCGTTCGCCGCCTGGCGCCAGGTCGCCACCGCCCCCGGTGCCTACGGGGCCTCGCTCGTCGCCCGGCCGCTGCGGCGGACCTTCTACACCCTCTCCGCCTGGCAGGACCGCGACGCCCTGTACGCCTACGCCCGTGCCGAGCCCCACAGGACGATCATGAAGGAGCTGCGCTCCACGACCCGGGACTCCGCCTTCACCTTCTGGGAGACGACCACCGACGCACTGCCGGTCCACTGGGACGAGGCGTGGCGGCGCCTGGCGGAGGACGCCACCCCCGGCGGCCGGTGAACCACCCCGTAGGGTGGCGGGATGCAGGAGCAGTACCGCACGGTGGCCCGCGAGGGCGTGCACGAGACCGAGATCAACCGGTCGCGCTTCCTCTGCGCGCTCGCCCCCGCCGCGACCGAGCGCGAGGCGCAGGACTTCGTCGCCCGCGTCCGCCGGGAGCACCCCACCGCCACCCACAACTGCTTCGCGTACGTCATCGGCGCCGACGCCGCCGTCCAGCGGGCCAGTGACGACGGCGAGCCCGGCGGCACCGCCGGCGCGCCGATGCTCCAGATGCTCCTGCGGCGCGACGTCCGGTACGCCGTCGCCGTCGTCACCCGGTACTACGGCGGAGTGAAGCTCGGCGCCGGCGGGCTGATCCGTGCCTACGGCGGGGTCGTCGGTGAGGCGCTCGACGAGCTCGGCACCGTCACGCGCCGCCGCTACCGGCTCGCCACGGTCACCGTCGACCACCAGCGCGCCGGCAAGCTCCAGAACGACCTGCGGGCCGCCGGCCGGGCCGTCCGCGACGTCCGGTACGCCGACGCCGTCCGCATCGGGGTCGGCCTGCCGGACGCGGACGTCGACGCCTTCCGTGGCTGGCTGGCCGACGCGACGGCAGGCACCGCCGTCCTGGAGCTCGGCGGCGAGGCGTACGGCGCGGACTGACCCCGACCGGCCCCGCCCGCTCCCGACCCGTACGCCCACGCAGGCACCGCCCCCCGGACCCGTACCGCCCCCGCCGGCACCGCCCCATGCCTCCACCGCTCGGCCACTCAGGGTCCCGACAGGGCCCCGACCCGCTCCCACCACCGCGGTCGTTCCCCGGGCCCGGCCACGGCGCCACCGGCCGGAGGCGGCGGCCGGGCGGCGGCGAGGCCGGGCGGCGGCGGTGGCCCGGCGACGGCGAGGTCCGGAGGCCCGACGGCCGGAGCCACCCCCGGCGGATGGCAGACTTGCCTACCGGCCCGGGTGGCGGACGAGTGGGACGGATGGGGGCGGAGCGGCACCGTGAGACTTCTGCACACCTCGGACTGGCACCTCGGCCGGTCCTTCCACCGCGTGAGCCTCCTCGACGCCCAAGCCGCCTTCCTCGACCACCTCCTCGCCACGGTCCGCGAGCACGCCGTGGACGCGGTCCTCGTGGCCGGCGACGTCTACGACCGCGCCGTACCGCCGCTCGCCGCCGTCGAACTCTTCGACACCGCCCTGCACCGGCTCGCGGACGCCGGCGTCCCCACCGTGATGATCTCCGGCAACCACGACTCGGCCCGCCGCCTCGGCGTGGCCTCCGGCCTCATCCGGCGCGCCGGCATCCACCTGCGCACCGATCCCGCCGGCATCGGCACGCCCGTCCTGCTGCCCGACCCGCCCCACGGCGACGTCGCCTGCTACGGGCTGCCCTACCTCGAACCGGCCCTGGCCCGCGACCCGCTCGGCGCGGCCGCCACGAGTCACCGCGCCGTCCTCGCCGCCGCCATGGACCGCGTCCGCGCCGACCTCGCCGGCCGCCCCGCCGGCACCCGCTCCGTCGTCCTCGCGCACGCCTTCGTCGCGGGCGGCGAGGCCAGCGACAGCGAACGCGACATCACCGTCGGCGGCGTCGCCGCGGTCCCGGCGGAGGTCTTCGACGGCGTCGACTACGTCGCCCTGGGCCACCTGCACGGCGCACAGGCCCTCACCGACCGCGTCCGCTACTCCGGCTCGCCCCTCGCGTACTCCTTCTCCGAATGGCGGCACCGCAAGACCACCTGGCTCGTCGACCTCGCCCCCGACGGCGGCGTCACCGCCGAGCGGGTCGACTGCCCCGTACCGCGTCCCCTCGCCCGCCTGCGCGGACGGCTCGACGACCTCCTCGCCGACCCGGCGCTCGCCCGGTACGAGGACGCGTGGGTCGAGGCCACCCTCACCGACCCCGCCCGCCCCGCCGACCCCATGGCGCGGCTCGCCGAACGCTTCCCCCACACGCTCGGCCTCGTCTTCGACCCCGAGCGCACCGAGGGCGACGACGGACCGCCCTCGTACGCCCTGCGGCTGCGCGGGCGCACCGACCAGCAGATCGCGGAGGACTTCGTGGCCCACGTCCGCGGCGGCGCCGCACCCGACGCGCACGAGCGCGCGGCGCTGCACGGCGCCTTCGCCGACGTCCGCGCCGACGCGTCCGTACGCGAGCGCGAGGTGGGCGGGTGAGGCTCCACCGGCTCCGCGTCACCGGCTTCGGCCCCTTCGGCACCGCGCAGGAAGTCGACTTCGACGCCCTCTCCGCCGCCGGCCTGTTCCTCCTCCACGGCCCGACCGGCGCGGGGAAGACCTCCGTCCTCGACGCCGTCTGCTTCGCCCTGTACGGCTCCGTGCCCGGCGCCCGGCAGGCCCCCGGCGCCACGCTGCGCAGCGACCACGCCGCGCCCGGCACCGCCACCGAGGTGCTCCTCGACCTCACCGTCGCCGGCCGCCGGCTGGAGATCACCCGCCGGCCCGCCCAGCCCCGCCCCAAGAAGCGCGGTACCGGCTTCACCACCGAGAAGGCGCAGTCCTGGCTGCGCGAGTACGACCCCGCGACGGGCACCTGGAGCGGCCTCAGCCGCTCGCACCAGGAGATCGGCGAGGAGGTCGCCCAGCTCATCGGCATGAGCCGCGACCAGTTCTGCCAGGTCGTCCTGCTGCCCCAGGGCGACTTCTCCCGCTTCCTGCGCGCCGACGCCGAAGCCCGCGGCAAGCTCCTCGGCCGCCTCTTCGACACCCGCCGCTTCGCCGCCGTCGAGGAACGCCTCGCCGACCTGCGCCGCGCCGCCGAACAGCGGGTGCGCGACGGCGACCAGCGGCTGCTCGCCCTGGCCCACCGGATGGCGCAGGCCGCGGGGGACGCCGCGGGCGACTGGCCCGCGCCGGCCGGCGCGCCCGGGGAGCCCGGACTCGCCGAGGCCGTCCTCGGCTGGGCCGCGGTCGCCCGCTCGGGCGCCCGGGAGGCGCTCGACACCGCCGACCTCGCGCTCACCGCCGCCGAGTCCCGGCAGGCCGCCGCCCGCCTGGCGCTCGACGCCTGCCGGGACCGCGCCGCCCGCCGCGCCCGGTACGAGGACGCCCGCCGCCGCTCCGCCGACCTCGACGCGCGCCGGCCCGAGCGGGACGCCTGGCAGGCCCGGCTCGACGAGGCGCGCCGGGCCGAGCGCGTCGCCGGACCGCTCGCCCTGCGCGACGCCGCCCGGCGCGACCACGACGAGGCCGACGCCGCGCACGCGCGGGCCCTGGCCGTCCTCCCCGCCGACCTGGCCGGGGCGGACGCCGACCGGCTGACCGCCCTCGAACAGGCACACCGCCAGGAGCTCGGCACCCTCGATGCCGCCCGCCGCGCCGAGGAGCGGGTCGTGCTCCTCACCCGCGAGCGCGCCGACCTCGACCGGCAGGCGCGCGCCGACGACGAGACCCTCCACGAGGCCGCCGCCTGGCTGGCCGACTGGGACGCGACCCGCCGCGCCCTGGCCGACCGCGTCGACGCCGCCCGCGAGGCCGCCACCCGCGCCGAGCACCTCGCCGGTCGGCTCGCACCGGCCCGCCGCCGACTGGCCGCCGCCCGCCGCCGCGACGCCCTCGCCCGGGACGCGGCAGCCGCCGAAACCGGCCTCACCGCCGCCAGGGACCGGGCCAACACGGCCCACGAGACCTGGCTCGACCTGCGCGAACGCCGCCTGCGGGGCATCGCCGCGGAACTCGCCGAGCACCTCGCGGACGGCGCTCCCTGCGCCGTCTGCGGCTCCGCCGACCACCCGCGCCCCGCCCGACCCACCGCCGACCACGTCGACCGCGCGGCCGAGGCGGCGGCCTACGAGGCGCACACACGCGCCGCCGATTCCCGCGCCGCCGCCGAACGCGAACTGGTCGCCCTCGCTGAGGCCCTGGCCGCCGCGGCCGCCGAGGCGGCGGACCCGGACGGCGCCGAACAGGGCCCCGGGGACCCGGCCGCCCGCCCCACCGTGCCCCGCCCCGCCGCGTCCCCCGAGGCGACCGCGGCGCCCCGGCCGCCCGAAGCAGCCGCAGCGCCCGGCGCCTCCGGCGTCGGCTCCGACTCCGCGTCCTCGTCGGCGCCCCCCGCGCCCGGGACCGGGTCGGCGGCCGCGTCCGGGTCCGGGGCCGCCTCGGGGCCCGGGTCCGGGAGCGGGTCGGCCGTCGCCGTCCTCGCCGTCGCCGGGCCGACCGCCGCCGAACTGGCCGACGTCGTCGCCGACCTGGAGCGGCGGCACGCCGAGGCGTACGAGCTGGCCGCCGCCGCCCACCCCGCCCGGGAAGCCCTCGAACGGGCCGAGCGGGAGCACACGCGGCGCCTCGACGAGCACCGGCAGGCGGAGGTGCGGGCCGCCGCCAGGGCGTCACGCCGTGAAGCGCTCGACCAGGAGCAGGCCGCCCTGGAGGCGGAGCTCGCCCGGATCCTCGGCAACGGGCGCGACACGGTCGCGCGGCGCCAGGCCGCGCTGGAGCGCCGCATCGCCGCCCTCGCCGCGGCCGCCGGCGCCGTACGCGCCGCCGAATCCGCCGCCAGGCGGTTCGAGGAGGCGGACGAGCGGCTCGCCGACGCCGCCCACCGGGCCGGCTTCGCCACCCCGCGCGCCGCCGCGGACGCCCTCCTCGACGACGCCCGGCAGCGCGACCTCCAGCGCCGCGTCGACGCCTGGCAGGCCGAGGCCGCAGCCGTGGCCGACCGGCTCGCCGAGGACGGCGCACGCGCCGCCGCCGAGGGCCCGCCCCCCGACGTGCCCGCCGCCCTCGCCGCCCAGGACGCCGCCGAACGCGCCGTCCGGGCCGCCGCCACCGCCCGGGCGGCGCACCGCGAACGGTGCGCCGAGCTGGACCGGCTGTCCGCCCGCGTGGTGGAGGAGCTGCGCCGACTGGGTCCGCTGCGTACCGAGTACGACCGGGTCGCCCGGCTCGCCGCGCTGACCGCCGGCACGTCCGCCGAGAACGAGCGGCGGATGCGTCTGGAGTCGTACGTCCTCGCCGCCCGGCTCGAACAGGTCGCGGCCGCCGCGACCGAGCGCCTCCAGCGAATGTCGTCGGGCCGCTACACGCTCGTCCACTCCGACGCGCGCTCCGGTGGCCGGCGCGCCGGCCTGGGACTGCACGTCGTCGACGCCTGGACGGGCAGCGAACGCGACACGGCGACGCTCTCCGGCGGGGAGACGTTCTTCGCGTCGCTCGCCCTCGCGCTCGGCCTCGCCGACGTCGTCACCGACGAGGCGGGCGGCGTCCGCCTCGACACCCTCTTCATCGACGAGGGGTTCGGCAGCCTCGACGAACAGACCCTCGACGAGGTGCTGGACGTCCTCGATTCGCTGCGCGAACGGGACCGCCGCGTCGGCATCGTCAGCCATGTCCCCGACCTGCGCCGCCGCGTTCCCGCACAGCTGGAGGTCGTCAAGGGCCGCGACGGCTCCCGGGTCCGGCTGCGGGCCGGGACGGGCCTCAGCGGCTGACGGGACGGCGCCGCAGCGGTGACGAGTACACGACGCTCGTCGTCACCGAGCCGAGGGCGCCGACCTTGCCGGCCACCTGCTCCAGGTGCGCCATCGAACGGGCCGCGACCTTCAGCACGAAGCAGTCGTCCCCCGTGACGTGGTGCGCCTCCAGGACCTCCGGCGTCGTCGCCAGCAGGTCGTGGAACGGCTTGTAGTTCCCGTGCGGGTAGCGCAACCGTACGAAGGCCAGGATGGGGAGGCCCAGCCGCTCGTGGTCCACGACCGCCGTGTAGCCGGCGATGATCCCGGCCTCCTCCATCCGGCGGACCCGCTCGGTCACGGCGCTCGCCGACATCGACACGGTCCGCGCCAGCTCCGCGAAGCTCGCCCGTCCCTCCTCCTGGAGGGCCTGGAGTATGCGCCAGTCCGTGGCGTCCGGTGAATGTTCCGTCATGGACGAGGAATAGCAGGGGATTCCCCGGCGGTTCAAGGGCCGGGCCGGGGATCGTCACTTCACCGGAATGATCGTCGACCGTAGATTCCTTGCCATGACCACCTCCACGGACCCCGCGGCGACCACCACGCACGCCGAGGACCCCGCGTCCCCCGCCGCCCCGTCCCCCGCCGCGTCCCCCGCCGCCGCCGTCAGCCCGGTGCTGCGCGTGCCGCCCGCCGCACCCTCCGCGGCGGCCGCCTACTTCGCCGCGAGCCTGGCCTTCCACACGGACGTCTCCGACGTCGCCGCCGCCCTCGCCGCCGACGGTGACCCCGGGTTCGTCGTGCTCGACTCGCGCTCCACCGAGGCGTGGGAGCAGGGGCACGTCCCCGGCGCCGTCCACCTCCCGACGGCCCTCGTCGCCGAGCACGCCGAACGGCTCCTCGACCGGGCCGTCCCGGTGGTCACCTACTGCTGGGGCCCCGGCTGCAACGGGGCCGCCCGCGCCGCCCTCGCCCTCGCCGAACGGGGCTTCCGGGTGAAGGAGATGCTCGGCGGCTTCGAGTACTGGGTCCGCGAGGGGTTCCCGTACGAGACCCGGGAGGGCCGGCGCCACCGGGAGGCCGACCCCCTCACCGCACCCGTCGCCGCGGACGCCTGCGGCTGCTGACCCCGCCCGCGCCCGCGGCCCCGCCCGCGCCCGCGGCTCGGGCCGGGGCGGCGGGCCGGGCGGGGCGCCTCCGACACGCGGCCGGGCGCGGGCCGGGCCGTGACGTGGCAGCGCCCCGCCCGCGGCCCCCGCCTGCGCGGCGTCAGAGTCGGGACAGCTCGTCCACCAGGTCGTCCAGGCCGAGGGGGCCCTGGGAGAGTGCCGCCATGTGCCACTTCTTCGCGTCGAACGCGGCGCCGTGGGCCCGGCGTGCGTTCTCCCGGCCCAGCAGCCAGGCCCGCTCGCCCAGCTTGTAGCCGATGGCCTGCGCCGGCATCGACAGGTAGCGGACCATCTCGCTCTCGACGAACTCCGGCGGCCGGCTGCTGTGCCGCTGGAAGAACTCCTGCGCGAGCTCCGGCGTCCACCGCTCACCGGGCCGGTACGGCGAGTGCGCGGGGATGTCCAGCCCGAGGTGCATGCCGATGTCGACGATCACCCGGCACGCCCGCATCATCTGCGCGTCGAGGTAGCCGAGCCGCCGCTCCGGGTCGGGGAGGAAGCCCAGCTCGTCCATGAGCCGCTCCGCGTACAGCGCCCAGCCCTCCGCGTTGGCGCTGACCATGCCGACCGTCGCCTGGTAGCGGGAGAGCCGGTCCGCCACGTGCGCCCACTGAGCCAGCTGGAGGTGGTGCCCCGGCACGCCCTCGTGGTACCAGGTGGAGACCAGGTCGTACACGGGGAAGCGCGTCTCGCCGTTGACGGGGAGCCAGGTCCGGCCGGGCCGGGAGAAGTCCTCCGACGGGCCCGTGTAGTACGGCGCCGCCGCGCTGCCCGGGGGCGCGATGCGCGACTCGACGCGCCGGACCCGCTCGGCGAGTTCGAAGTGCGTGCCGTCGAGGGCGTCGATCGCCTCGTCCATGAGCCGCTGGAGCCAGACCCGGGCCTCCTCCGCGCCCTCGATGTGCGTCCCGTGCTCGTCGAGGTGGGCCAGCGCCTCCCACGGGCCGGCGCCCGGCAGGATCTTGGCGGCCTCCTTCTCCATCTCGCCGAGGATCCGGTGGTACTCGTCCCAGCCGTAGGCGTACGCCTCGTCCAGGTCGAAGTCGGTGCCGTTGTGGTACCGGGACCAACAGGCGTACCGCTCGCGGCCCACCGTGTCCGGCGCGTCCGCCACGGCGGGGGCGTACACGTCGCGCATCCAGTCCCGCAGCCCGGCGACCGCCGCGGTGGCGCCGCGCGCCGCCACGTCCAGCTCCCGGCGCAGCGCGGACGGCCCGGCCGCGGCGAACTCCTCGAACCAGCCGCGGGCACCCTCGGCGCTGCCGGCCCACTTGCCCAGCTGGTCCACGAAGGTGGCCGTGGCGCGCGGTCCGCCCGGCAGCCCGCGGTCCAGCCCCAGCGCGAGGGACTCCCGGTACCCGTCGAGCGCGGCCGGAACGGCGCGCAGCCGCTCCGCGACGGCCCCCCAGTCCTCGTCCGTCTCCGTCGGCATCACCGTGAACGCCATCCGCACGCTGTGCGCGGGGGAGCGGAGGTTGCTGACGGTGCGCAGGCCCTCCTGTGCCTCGTGGACGGCCAGTTCGGCGGTGAGGCGCTCCCGCAGGAGCCGCCCACAGCGGCGTTCGGCGTCTCCTGCGGCCCCCGGCAGGAGCTCCGCCGCGTCGAGTCGGGCGAGCGTCTCGCGGGCCAGGACGGCCAGTTCCTCCTGGCCGGCGGGGGAGAAGTCGGGGAGGAGCGCGGAGCACTCCCGCACGCCCAGGTACGTGCCGGTGACCGGGTCGAGGGCGACGAGGGCGTCCACGAAGGCGTCCGCGACCTGTCGCGGAAGAGCGCTGCTGGGGGTATCTGGCATGCCCCCATCCTGGTACGCGGCCGCCGCCCGCGTCACCTCATTCGATCACAGTCGGCTGACAAACGAGCGACCCTCGCGCACCCCGGTCGCGCGGTGCGCCGCGCCGGACCGCCGGGGGGTGGAGGGGCGTCGGTGCGTCCGCCGCGGCGCGGCGCCGGGACCGGGCGCGCCGGGGGTCGGCGCGACCTGTGACGGAGCCGGGCCGGACCGTCCCGCCGGCCGGGTGCCGGGCCGGCGGGACGGGGGCGGCCCGGCCGTCCCGGCGTGTGGCGGGCGGGCCGCCGGCCGGGTGGGGCGGAGGTGCGGCCCGGTTCGCGGGGTGGCCGACTTTGGCCGGATCGTGTCCCTCCCGCAGGACGGGAATCAGGGCCGGGGCCGGTGCGGGGCGCTCTGACCGGCGGGACCCTGCCCGGCGGACCGCTCGGCGTACGGACCGCGGCGATCGTGGTCCCCGGCCGACTTGTGACGTTCGGCGTGCAGGGTGTGCAGCCGGGCGGTGATCACCAGGGTGCCTTCCTCGATCTGGTAGTCGAGCGGCAGGTTCAGCGCGCGCATCGCGGCGACCATGCCCGTGTTGGACGACTGGGTGACCGCGTACACGCTGTCGCACCCGGCGTCCACGGCGAGGCCCACCAGGCGGCGCAGGAGCTCCGAGCCGATGCCGCGGCGCTGCCAGTCGTCCTCGACGAGCAGGGCGACCTCGGTCTCGTCGCCGTCCCACAGCAGGTGCCCCAGGGCGACGAGCCGGCCGGACGCGGACCGGACGGCGAGCGTCTGCCCGAAGCGCGGGCTGAGGAGGTGGCCGAGGTAGCGGTCGGCGTCGGCGACGGGGCCGTGGTACCGCAGCCCGAGGGTGCGCTCGGAGCAGCGGTCGTGCATGGCGCGCGCGGCCTCCAGGTCGTCCTGGTCGGCGCGGCGGACGGTGATCTCGCCACCCTCGGGCAGCGTCAGGACGTCCTGGCTGCGCGGCACCCGCGGCCCGAGCCGCGCGTCCAGCTCGACGAGGGCGCGGGCGCGGGCGAACTCGCTCGGCGTGAACGGCAGGTAGGGGCGCTCGACGGTGAGCACGCCGCCGTACGGGTCGCGCAGCAGCATGACCGTGTCGCCCTGTTCCAACGCGCCCTCCACCGGTGCGGTGCGCTCGCTGGGGCGGCCGGTCGGGGAGACGGCCGGGTGGGAGCGGATGGCGCAGCGGCCCAGCAACTGTCGCAGCGCGAGGGGGAGTTCGGCGGCATCGAGGGCGGTGCGGGTGGCGAGGGTGAGGACCCGGGTGGGGGAGTCGACCAGGTCGTGGGCGTCGGCCCGTTCGACCCAGGTGTGCGCGCCGCCCGCCGCGGCGACCCGGCGGGTCAGTTCGGCCGGCTGCAGCGGCTCGGGGGCGCGCAGCAGGAACTCGTCGACCGTGCCGTCGGCCAGGGGGTGGGTCTGCAGGGTGAGGATGTCGACCCGCAGCTCCGCGAGGGCGGCGCACAGGACGGCCAGGCTGCCGGGCGCGTCGCGGACGGTGGTCCGCATCCGCCACAGGACGGTCTCCTCCGTCCCGCGGACCGTCCCTGTGACGGTTCCCGTTCCTGTGGCTGCGACCGTGGTTGCGGCCGTGGTGGGCGGGGTGGTCGTGGCGGGTGGTGTGGGAGGGGCATGGCTGTGCCGCCGCGCCCACCAGGTGTGGAAGGCGGCCGTGGCCACCAGGGCCACCGCGGAGACGACCAGCAGGTACGGCCCGTCCGGACCGTGCGCGATGGTGTTCGCGATCGCGTCCGCGACCGCCACGGCGGTGAAGAGGGCGGCCAGCTCGACGAGGTCCCGCCGCCAGTGGTGCTGACGGCGGGTACGCTGCGCGGGAGCGGGGGCGACGGTCGTCGCGGGGGTCGTGTCGGTCATGGCAGCACTCTCGCGCAGTGGTGTTGCGCGATCACGAACGCTTTGTGACTGCCTGGTTAAGCATGGATCTGCATGTTTAATGGTTGATTTTTGCAGTTTGCGGCTCTGTCGATCGACGCGCCGGTCGTTGTTCCGCTATCCCCAGTGCCGCCGCGAGCCGTCTCGCCTGGACGACGAGCCGCGAGGACCCCCGCCGCGCCGCCGTCCCGGCCAGCCCCTCCGGCGGCCCGCCGGGAAGGTGCCGGGCGTCACCGCACCGCTCGGCGCAGTCCGCGGCCACCGCCAGCACCTCGCCCAGACCGCGCGGCGGTTCACCACCGGTGAGGAGCGGCGCCAGCGCGGCCGCGAGTACCGTCCACACCGTCGCGTACGCGCCCGTCGCCGCGGCGGTGCGCACGGCGTCGGCCAGCCGGTTCACCTTCACCGTGCCGAGGCGGACCAGCTCCGCCAGGTCCCGGCCGAGGCGGGCGGGGTCCAGTTCCCCGCGCGTCGCCAGCACCAGCAGCGCGTCGACGGCGGCGAGCCGGTCCTCCGAGTGCCGCGCGCCGAGCCCGCACGCCAGCACGAGGTGCAGTGAGGGGCCCGCCTCACCGCCCGCCTCGGCGAGGGCCGGCAGGAACCGCGCGCCGTCCCGCCCCTCGTCGTCGACGGCGCGCGTGACCTGCGGCAGCAGCCACGTCGCGAGCGTCTCCCGGTCCTCGGGCAGCACCGTCAACAGGTGCCCGCTCACCGTCCCCCAGCAGTGGCAGCCGTCGTCCGTACCCGCGAAGGGTCGCGCCAGGGCCCGCAGCCCCGGCGGGAACCACTGCCGCATCCCGGGCGGCTCCGGCGTCGTCACGGCCGCGCGGACCACGGGCGGGCGGCCCGCGTTCCGCGCCCGGGCGTCCCGCGCGGCCTCGACGACCACGCGGGTGCCCGGGCCGTACCCCGGCCGGCCTTCCAGCAGGGCGGCGCCGAGGCGCTCTCCCGCCGGGGTGCCCAGCGCCGCCGCCGCCTCAGCGGCCGCGGCCGTCCCCGGGCCCCTCCGCTCGACGCGCAGCAACGCCTGCGCGAGGTCGCACTCCGCGGGCCGCACGTCCAGCCGCCGGTACTCCGCCAGCCGCGCGACCAGCTCGGCGGCGTCCACCGCCCCCGTGTGCCAGGTGGGCGTGGCCAGCAGGAAGGGCAGCGGCTCGGTCCGCACCCGCAGTGCCACCTCCTGCGCCCGCGCGAGCCGGACGTGCGCGAGGCGGTCGTGGACGCACGCCTCCGGTGCCGCCTCCCGCCGCAGCGCGCGGCGCAGGTCCCCGGGGTCGACCCGGCCCAGCAGCGCGGCCAGGACGAGGTGCAGCCCGTCCAGCCGCTGCGGGCCGAGCCGCGTCTCGTCGCGCCACCACACGCCCGGCAGGAGCGCCGACACCGCCTCGCGCAGCGCGTCAGGGTCCGCGTGGGCGTGGCGTACGAGCCCGTCGAGCACCCGCTCGTCGTCGATCGGGTCCGGCTCGCCGGGGCGGAGCGCCACGGCCAGGTCCCGGACCAGCTCCGGCAGCGTCCCCGCGGCCGGGGCCACGCGCTGCCGCTCCGGGGCGGGCGGCAGCAGCTCCTCGTACGGGCCGTCCGCACCGGCCTGCTCGGGCAGCCCCCCGAACACCTCCGCCGCCAGGTCCCGGTGCACGGGGCTCAGCAACTCGACGGCGGTACCGACCAGGACGGCGCGCACGTCCGCGTCCACCGCGCCGAGGTGCCGGCCCACCAGCTTCACCGCCCGCTCCTGCAGGTCGGTGTCCTCGTGCCCGAACAGCTCGGCCACCACGGGCAGCAACTCCCCGGCCGCGCCGGGGTCGTCCCGCATGATCCGGCCGAGCAGCGACAGTTGGGCGCGCACCAGCTTCTTCTCCGTGCGGAACAGGACCGAGGCGGACGCCTCGGCGGCCTGCCGCACCGGCAGGTGACCGGACGCGGCCAGCCGGGACAGCACCTCCAGGGCGTACCCCGCCACCGTCGACGGGGCGTCCGCCGCCAGCGCAGCCCAGTCGGCCGCGCGCGCCCGCTCCTCGTCCGCCGTGAGCTCCAGGGCCGACAGCAGCCCGAGGAAGAACCGCACGTCGCCCTGCCGGCCGCCGCGCAGCAGCCGCGACACGCACCCGTCCACCAGGACCGGCCGGGTGACGGTGCCCGCGGCGGGCAGCGCCACGAGCGCCTCCGTCCAGTCCTTGCGCCACACCAGGCCCTCGGCCGCCTCCGCCGTCTCGAACAGCCGGGGCACCAGCTCCGGCGCCTGCGGGTCGGACACCAGGTCCGGCCGCGCCCCGCGCCGCGACAGCGAGTCCACCCAGCCGTGCACGTAGCCGTCCGTCTTCGGCACCGCGCACCCCGCGCGCCGCACCAGCTCGCGGATGAGGGAGTAGTCGTCCCGCGCCGTGGCCGAGCGGCCCGCGAGCCGGTGCGCCAGGTCACCCAGCCACGCCGGGTCCCGGTCGGCCACCGCCTCCAGCACCTGCTCGTGGGGGACCGGTACCCACCGCCGGAGGTCGCGGGCGGCGATCCACGCGCCCGCCGCGGCCGCGTCGCCGTGGCAGGCGGCACCCGCCACGAGGAGGGCCCGCTGGACGGCGCACCCCTCGTCCCAGCGGCCCCAGCCCCAGTCGCGCACCTCCGCGCGCAGTGCGTTCAACCCGCCCAGCGCGGCCGCCCGGTCCGCCGGGGCGAGCCCCCTCACGAGCCCGGGCACGTCCCGGAACCGGCCCTGTCGCACCGCGTCCAGCAGCTCCGTCACCGCACACCCCCGCCGACCGTCGTACCGCGGCGCGCCGGCCGCGCCGCGAACGCGTGCCCCCGGGGGCCGTGCCCGGCCCGGTGCCCCGCCCCCCACCGGCACGTGCGGCCGGAGACGCCGTCCGCCTCCCGCACCCGGTGGCGGCGCTCGCCCACGGCGGCGTCGGCCACGGCGAGCGGCGCCCGCGCCGGTGTCCGAGGAGGCGTCAGCCGGCCGGAGGAGAAGCGGGGGCGCGCCCCGGCGCCGGCGGTCCCGTGCGGGATGAGCCCGCCCGACGTCTCCGGAAGGAGTGATCGCCCCGGGCGTG
This sequence comes from Streptomyces kanasensis, assembly GCF_043077165.1. Lineage (NCBI taxonomy): Bacteria > Bacillati > Actinomycetota > Actinomycetes > Kitasatosporales > Streptomycetaceae > Streptomyces > Streptomyces kanasensis. Next base: position 124,092 of record NZ_JBIBSF010000012.1, on the reverse strand, counting down.
AGGAGTCCGGGACGGGCGGGCGTGCGTGGGCGAGTGCCCGAACGGATCGCGTCATGTCTCCGACGGTAGGCCCCACCACTGACAGCGCCGCCCGGGCGCCAACCACCCCCCGCCCGGCGGCCCGTGGCACCGGCCGGACCCGCGGCCGAGGACATCCGACCGCCCACGGACCCCGCCTCCCGTACGACCGGAGAGGGACGGGAGACCGGCGACCGGGACCGGCGACCGAAGACCGACGAACCAAGACCGGCGACCGAGGACCGGCCACCGAAGACCGGCCACCGAAGACCGGCCACCGAAGACCGAGGACCGGCGACCGAGGACCGGCCACCGAAGACCGAGGACCGGCGACCGGAGACGGGCGACCGGCGGCCGAGGCCGAAGGGCCGATCGACCGGCCGCCCGCCCGCGGCCTACGCTCCCACCACGCCCCCCACCCCGCCGGCGCGGACCGGCACACCAGGAGGAACCCGTGTCCGTCCACGCCCGCACCCACGTCCGCGTCGCCCGCCCGTCGCGCGACCTGGCGGCCGCCGAGCGGTTCTGGACCGACGGGCTCGGCCTGCGGGTCGTGTACCGCAAGCCCGCGGACGGCGAGCCCGGCGCCCACGACCTGCTGATGCTCGGCCTGCCCGGGGCCTCCTGGCACCTCGAACTGGTCGGCGCCCCCGACCGCCACGCCGAGGCGCGCCCCACCGACGAGGACCTCCTCGTCCTGTACCTGGAGGAGCCCGTCCCCGGCGACCTCGTCGCCCGTCTGGAGGCGCACGGGGGCCGCCGCGTCACCTCCCCCAACCCGTACTGGAACGAGTGGGGCGTGACCGTCGAGGACCCGGACGGCTACCGGCTCGTCCTGTGCGAGCGCGCCTGGACCAACACCCCCGGCGCCCCGTAGGGCCGGCCAGGGAAGCGGCGTCGGCCGCCCGCCGGGCCACGCGGGCCCGTCCGTACCGGTCTAAGGGGCGCCCGGCCCCGTCCCGCGCACGGCTTCCGCGAGGGTGCGGACGCCGCGCGCGATGTCCGCCGGGGCCAGGTGCGCGTACCCCAGCACCAACGCCACACCGCCCCGGCCCGCGCCTCCGCCCGCAGCACGGGCCGGGCGTCCGCAGGCGTCGTCCCGGTCCGCGCCGTAGTCGGTGAGGGTGTGCAGCCCGACGCCCGCCGCGGCCGCCCGCTCAAGGAGCACGGGCGCCGGCCCGTACCGCGCCGGTACGCGCGCGATGATGTGCAGGCCCGCGGCGATGCCGCTGACCTCCGTGCCCGGCAGGTCCGCCGCCAGTGCGCGCACCAGGGCGTCCCGTCGCTCGCGGTACGCGCTGCGGCACCGCCGCAGGTGCCGGTCGTAGCCGCCGCGCGTGACGAAGTCCGCCAGCACCGCCTGGTCGAGCACCGGATAGCCGAGGTCCGCCATCCGCTTCCGCTCGACCACGGCCTCCGCCAGGGACTCCGGCAGCAGCAGCCATCCCAGCCGCAGCCCCGGGGCGAGCGACTTGCTCACCGAGCCGGTGTAGACGACCCGCTCCGGGTCGAGTCCCTGCAGCGCGCCGACGGGCTCCCGGTCGTAGCGGAAGTCGCCGTCGTAGTCGTCCTCGACCACCCACCCGTCCACCCCGCGCGCCCAGTCGAGCAGGGCGGCCCGCCGCCCCGCCGAGTACCCGATCCCCAGCGGGAACTGGTGCGCCGGTGTCGTCACGACCGCCCGGACGCCCGAGGCGGCCAGCGCCGCCGGCTCCGGCCCCTCGGAGTCCAGCGGCACCCCGACGGCGCGCAGCCCGACCGCCGCGAAGAGCGTGCCGTGGTTGGGGCTGCCCGGGTCCTCCACCGCCACCGACCGCTCACCGCGTTCCCGCAGGACTGCCCCCACCAGCGTCAGCGCCTGCGCCACGCCCGCGCACACCACCAGCCGCTCCGGGTCCGCCACCACGCCCCGCCGCCGGGTGAGGAGAGCGGCCAGGGCGGTCCGCAGCTCCGGCAGGCCGCGCGGGTCCGGATAGCCGAACTGCCGGTGCGCCAGCCCGCCCAGCGCCGTCTTGTACGCCGCGGCCCACGCCGCGCGCGGGAACAGCGACAGGTCCGGGACCCCCGGCCGGAAGTCCACGCGCACGCCGGGGGAGTGCGGTGCCAGGTCCCGCACGCCGCCCGGCGCGGCCGCGCGCACCGCGTCACCGACCCACGTCCCCGCCCCCCGGGCGCTGTGCAGGTACCCCTCGGCGGTCAGCTGCTCGTACGCCTCCGTCACCAGCCCGCGCGACACCCCCAGTTCGGCCGCCAGCTCCCGGGTCGACGGCAGGCGCGTGCCGGCCGCGAGCCGCCCGGAGCGCACCGCGCCGCGCAGGGACTCCTGGAGGGCGCGGCCCCGTCGCCGGGTCGGCGCGGCCGCCGCCGGGGCCAGCAACTCCCATGTTCCGCCGCCCTCTTCGCGTACCGACATGACCGGGACCCTACAAGGCGGCGGGCCGGCGGGCGTTGTCAGTGCCGCGCACTAGGTTGCGGAGCAGAAAGTGGTCCCCGAAGAAAGGAGGAAAGTGGTCCTCAAGCAGGACAACCACGTTCCCTAGCGTCGACGTCATGACCACCTCACGGAGCGGCGCCCTCCTCGCAGCCTTCGCCTGCGTCCTCGTCGGCGCCTCCTTCACCGCCAACAGCGTCCTCGGCTCCTACCCGTACGCGGGCGGTCAGGCCCTCCGGTACGGGCTCGCCTGCCTGCTCCTCCTGCCCCTGCTGGGCCGTGGCGGACTGGCGCCCCTGCGCGCCCTGTCCGCCGCCTCGTGGGTCCGCCTCGCCGCCCTGGCCGCCATCGGCATGGTCGGCTTCAACCTCGCGGTGCTCGCCGCCGAGCGCACCGCGGAACCCGCCGTGCCGGGCGTCCTCGTCGGCTGCGCGCCCGTCGTGGTCGCCGTCCTGGTACCGCTCCTGGACGGCCGCAGGCCCACGCGGCCCGTCCTGTACGGATCGGTGCTGGTCGCCGTCGGCGCCCTCACCGTGCAGGGGTGGGGGCGCACCGACGCGGCCGGCGTGCTCTTCTCGGTGTGCGCCCTCGCCGGCGAGGTGGGCTTCGCGGTGCTGGCCGTCCCGGTCCTGAAGCCGCTGGGCCCGAGGCTGCTGGCGGCGACGGTGTGCGGGGTCGCCGCCGTGGAGTCCGCCCTGCTCGCGGCGGTCACCGGCGGGGCGGACGCCCTGCGGCTCCCCGTCCCGGCGGAGGCGGTGGCGCTGCTGTGGCAGGCCGTCGTCGTCACGGTCGTCGGCTTCGTCTGCTGGTACATGGGCGTGCAGCGGATCGGCGCCGAGCGGGCGACGCTCTTCTCCGGTCTGATCCCGGTGTCCGCCGCGCTCACCGCGCCGCTGGTGGCCGCGGGCTCGTACGGACCGGCCCAGGCGGTGGGCAGCGCCCTCGTGGGCGCCGGGGTGGCGTTCGGCTCCGGGGTGCTCACGGGTGTCGTCCCGCGCGGTCTGTCAGGGGTGCGCCGGATCCTCCGCGGCCGGGGTGCCGGGAGCCGTGGCGCCGGGAGCACGGCCGGCGCCGCGGCCGGGGTCGGCCCGGCGGCCGGCCCGGCCGCCGCTGCCGTCCAGGACGACGCGCGCGACGAGCGCCGGGTCGTCGTGCATGGGCACGTGCCCGCACCCCGGCAGCCGCACCAGACGGGCCCCGGGCAGCACGCCCCGCGCGCGGACGCCCTGCCGCGGCAGTAGCAGGCGGTCCCGCGTGCCCCAGGCGATCGTCACGGGCACGCCGGGCACGTCCTCCCGGTACGGCACGCCCCGCCCGGCCGCCAGCGTCTGCTCGAAGCCGGCGGCCGAACGCAGTGCCAGCGTCTCGGCGACCACCGCTTCCGGCGAGCGGCGGGCGGGCCGGGCGTAGACGGCGCCGGTCAGCGCCACCCGCCCGGCGGCCGACCGCGACAACCGCTCGATGAGCGGCACCGGCAGCGCGCGGGAGCCCAGCCGCATCGCCCGGAGGGTCGCGAACGCGTACCTCCGCTCGCCCTCCGACCAGAATCCGGCCGGCGACAGCGCCGTGACCGACCGGGCGAGCCCGGCCCGGCCCATCTCCAGCGCCAGCAGGCCGCCCAGGGAGTTGCCCGCCACGTGCGGACGGTCGACCCCCAGCGCCGCGCAGAGAGCCCCCAGGGCCGGCACGACCGTCGCCGCCTCGTACGCGAGCCCGTCGGGCAGCGCCCCCGACGCCCCGAACCCGGGCAGATCCGCGGCGATCACGTCCCGCTCGCCCGCCAGGACGTCCAGCACCGGCTCCCACGCCTGCCAGTGGTGCCCTATCCCGTGCAGCAGCAGGAGCGGTTCCCCTCCGCCCCTGCGCTCGTACCGCACGGACAGCGCACGCGGCCCCCGCGGCGTGTCCACCGTGAACGAGACCTCCGCGGCCATGTCGCCCTCCCTGCCGTCCGTCGGGCCGGGCCCGCGGACGCTCGCCCGCCGCGCCCCGGCCGATGCCCGCCCCGCTTCGCGCGGACAGCTTGTCAGCCGCGATTACCGGGCGGTAGCCCCGTGTTCGGCCGAAGCTCGGCCACGCCCCGCCGCCGCGTTCCCCGCTTCGGCCACGATTGGTCTTGACCAAGCGGGTGCCCCGTCCTATGGTCGCAGGGATAGTGCAGGGTCCTTTAATAAACAAGGCCGAGGAAAAAGTCGTCCGGTACACGGCGATCGCGGAGGATCAGGGTGGGGACCACGCAGCTGGAAGCGGTGCCGGAGCCCAAGTACTGGCACCTGAAGACCGTGCTCGGCGAGGCGCTCGACTCCGAGTTCCAGGTCGGGGAGATCCTCCCCAACGAGCGCGAGCTCGCCGCGCGCTTCGGCGTCGCGCGCGCCACGCTCCGCCAGGCTCTCGAACAGCTGGAGCTGGAGGGCCGCCTGCAGCGCCGCCGCGGCGTCGGCACGACCGTCGCCCCGCCGCGCGTAGGCGTCGACGTCTCCACCGCCCGGCACCGCTGGCCCGCCGCGGGCGACGACAACTGGCAGGCCGTCGACTGCGCCGCCGCCGAGCCGCCCGTCGCCGTCCTGCGCCTCCTGGACGCCGAGTCCGACGCCGGTACCGGTGCCGCGCACGTCGACCGTCCCGTGTACGTGGTCCGCAGGCTGCGGGCGACGCACGGCCAGGCCGTCGCGGCGGAGCAGCTGTACGTGCCCGCCTCCTCGGTGCCCGGCCTGGTGGTGCCCGGGACGCAGAGCGGCACCGCCCTGGCGCACCGCGTACTGCGGGAGTTGGAGCGGCTGCCCCTGGAGGGCCAGGACCGCGCCGTCGAGCTGGGCTCGGCCCGCGCGGACGACGCCAAGGAGCTCGACCGCCTCCCCGGCGCGCCGGTCCTCGTCGTCACCACGCGGTACCTCTCCGGCGGCCGTACCGCCGCGGTCTCCGTCGCCACCTACCGCGCCGACACCTGCCGCCTGACCTTCGGCGACGCGGGCGACCTCCGGATCGCCTCCTGAACCACGCCTGAGGGGCCCTTCCGAGCCAGCTCAAGGGCCTTCCCGCCCGGTCCCTGGAAACCCACGTCCGAGGGGCCGCTTGCCCCGGGCCCGACCCATGGGCGACGCCGTGCGACTCCGGCCCGGCCCGGGACGCCCGTGCGTCCCGCCGGGCCGTTCCGCGGTCACCGCTGACACCACCGCCAGGTCGCCGGTGCGGTCAGCGCCGGGCGGTGACCGTGCCCTCCACGGCGAACAACTGCTCCTCCACGTGGTCCAGGGCCAGGCGCAGCGCGCCCGTCGCCACGGCCGCCTCGCCCAGCAGCGACAGCGCCACGCGCGGCGGCCGCAGGCAGAACCGCGCCAATTCCTCCCGCAGCGGCGGCAGGACCCCGTCCAGGCCGGCGGCCCAGCCGCCCACCACGACCAGCTCCGGGTCGAGCGCCAGCACCAGCGCGCCCACGTCGTGCACCAGCCGCTGCGTGAACCGGTCCACCGCCGCCAGCGCCCCGGCGTCGCCCCGCCGCGCCCGCGCGAACACCTCGGCCACCGCGTGCTCGTCCAGCGGGTGCAGCGGCTCGCCCGTCGTCGACAGCAGGGTCTCGGGGGTCGCGCCGCGCCCGAGCAGGTGCAGCGCGCCGATCTCCCCGGCCGCCCCGCCGAACCCCCGGTGCAGCCGCCCGCCGATCAGCGCCCCGGCGCCCGGGCTGAGTCCCGCCAGGACGAACACGACGTCGTCGGAGTCGATCGCGGCGCCCTTCCAGTGCTCGGCGACCGCCGCGGCGTTGGCGTCGTTCTCCACCAGCACCGGGCAGCGGAAGGACCGGCTCAACCGTTCGCCCAGGGCCAGCCCCGTCCACCCCGGCAGCGCCGTCCCCAGCCGCACCCTGCCGTCCGCCTCGACGATCCCGGGCGTGCCCACGCCGACCGCCCGCAGGGTGCCGCGCGCGACACCGGTGCGGCGCAGTACGTCGGCGACGGCCGCGCGGACCCGCTCCAGCCGCTCGTCGGCCGACGCGGTCTCGGACACCTCCCGCGTGCCCGCCCCGATGATCCGGCCGTCCAGTCCGGAGAGCAGCGCGGCCACCCGGTGGGGCCCGATCTCGATGCCCAGCAGGTGCCCCGCCTCGGCACGGAAGCGGAACCGGCGGGCCGGTCGGCCCTGGCGCCGTACCTCGCCCTCCTCGGGGCCCGCCTCGATGACGAGACCCGCTTCGATCAGCCCCTCGGTCACCCCCTCCACCGTCGGACGCGAGAGGCCCGTGAGACGCGTGAGGTCGGTCAGCGTGCGGGCGTCACCGCCGCGCAGTGCATGGAGTACCACCGCGGAGTTGATCCGCCGCAGCAGCGACGGGTCACCGCCGGTAAGTCGCCCCACCGTCTGTCCTCCCAGCTCGTGCCGCGTGTCTGCCGGATCGTACTCAATGCCGGGTGGAGCGGCGAGCGCGGGCCGTCCGCGCCGGGCGGCCCCGCCCGGCCGCCCGCGGACCGCGCCGGTGGTCGCACCGGCGGGCCCTCCCCGGCGGCCGGCTCCCGCGCCGTCCCACGGCACCCGACGCGCCGCCCCCGCGGAGCCCAGGCGTCGCCCGTGGTGCCGGGCGGCCGGGCCGGGCGAGCCGCGACCGTCCCGGCACGGAGCCACGCGCAAACACGCGGGCCACGCGTGGCGACGCGCAACCCCACGGGCCACGCGGACCACGTCGACCCCGCGGGAGAGGGCGGTACCGCGAGCGGGCCGGCCGGTGGGAGGGTCGCTGCGCGGGCCTCCTGACGCGCCGCCAATTGTCAGTGGGGGCCGGTTTACTGGAGTCATGACCACGGCCCGGCACCTGGCGACCATCGACCTGCTGCGCAGCCGCCCCTTCCCCGGGCGGCGCGGACGGTCGGACGCGGGCGACAGCGGCCCCGGCCACCACGTCGCCGAGCTCGCCACGAGCGAGGACTTCTGGGAGGACCCCGGCCGCGCCGAGGAGGTGGCGGAGCAGTACGAGGCGGAGCGCGACGCCCTCGCGGCCTGTCTGAGCGCGCGGTGGGGGGAGCCGCAGGTGTTCTCCCTCTGGTCGGTGTTCCTCCGGGGCGAGCAGGGCGAGGAGCTTTCCGAGCCATGGGCCGGGCTCGCCGCCCACGTCCCCGACGTCCACCTGTGGCGGGTGGACGGCCGATGGATAGCCCTCGGCGTCTCGCAGTGGGACCGTGAGCTGCCCTACCAGCTGCTCGCCGTCGTCACCGAGACCGATCCGCCGTAGCGGCGACGCGCAGCCGGGCGAACTCCTCCGCCATCGTCGCCGCCGTCCAATGCGCGTTGAGACCGCTGGGGTTGGGCAGCGCCCAGATCCGGGTGTCACCGATCGTCCGCTCCTGCGGTCCGATCACGGCCTTCGGCTCCCCGAAGGCGGTGCGGTAGGCGGTGATGCCGACGACCGCCAGCCAGCGCGGACGCAGCCGCTCCACCTTGGCGGTCAGGGTCCGGCCGCCCTCGCGGAACTCCTCCGCCGTCAACTCGTCCGCGCGGGCCGTAGCCCGGGCCACGACGTTGGTGATGCCCAGCCCGTACGCCAGGAGTTCGCGCTCCTCGGCCGGCACCAGCCGGCGCGGCGTGAACCCCGACAGGTGGAGCACGGGCCAGAAGCGGTTGCCGGGGCGGGCGAAGTGGTGGCCCGTCGCGGCCGACATCAGCCCCGGGTTGATGCCGCAGAAGAGCACGGACAGACCGCCCGCCACCACGTCGGGGACGACGCGGTCACGGGCGGCCTGGAGTTCCTCAGGTGTCATGCGGGACGTGTGCCCCGTGTCAGAGGATCGCACCGGGGACGTAACCGGCGGCCTCCGGGTGCCGCTTGGCGATCTCCTCGATCCGGGCGACCACCGCGCCGACCTGGTCGGCTGCGGCGCCCGTGAACGACAGCTTGTCCGCCATCGCCGCGTCCAGCTGCGCGCGGTCCAGCGGGATGCGGTCGTCGGCGGCGAGCTTGTCGAGCAGCTCGTTGCGCTCGGCGCCCTGCTCGCGCATGGCCAGCGCCGACGCGACGGCGTTCTCCTTGATGGCCTCGTGCGCCACCTCGCGGCCCACGCCGGCGCGCACCGACGCCATCAGCACCTTGGTGGTGGCGAGGAACGGCAGGTACCGGTCCAGCTCGCGGGCGACGACCGCGGGGAAGGCGCCGAACTCGTCGAGCACGGTCAGGAACGTCTCCAGCAGCCCGTCGAGCGCGAAGAACGCGTCGGGCAGCGCGACCCGGCGCACCACCGAGCAGGAGACGTCCCCCTCGTTCCACTGGTCGCCCGCCAGCTCGCCGGTCATCGACGCGTAACCGCGCAGGATGACCATGAGGCCGTTGACGCGCTCGCAGGAGCGGGTGTTCATCTTGTGCGGCATCGCGGAGGAACCGACCTGGCCGGGCTTGAAGCCCTCGGTGACCAGCTCGTGCCCGGCCATCAGCCGGATCGTCTTCGCCAGCGAGGACGGGGCGGCCGCCAGCTGCACCAGCGCGGTGACGACCTCGTAGTCCAGCGAACGGGGGTAGACCTGGCCGACCGAGGTGAAGGCGTGGGCGAAGCCCAGGTGCCCGGCGATCCGCTGCTCCAGCTCCGCCAGCTTCGACGCGTCGCCGCCGAGCAGGTCCAGCATGTCCTGCGCGGTGCCGACCGGCCCCTTGATGCCGCGCAGCGGATAGCGGCCCAGCAGCTCCTCCAGCCGCGCGTACGCGGTGAGCAGCTCGTCCGCCGCGGTCGCGAAGCGCTTGCCGAGGGTCGTGGCCTGCGCGGCGACGTTGTGCGAGCGGCCCGCCATGACCAGCTCGCCGTGCTCGCCGGCCAGCTTGCCGAGCCGGGCGAGGACCGCCACCGTGCGGTCGCGCACGAGCTCCAGGGAGAGCCGGACCTGGAGCTGCTCGACGTTCTCCGTCAGGTCGCGGGACGTCATGCCCTTGTGTACCTGCTCGTGGCCCGCGAGGTCGTTGAACTCCTCGATGCGGGCCTTCACGTCGTGCCGCGTCACCTTCTCCCGCTCGGCGATCGACGCCAGGTCGACCTGGTCGAGGACGCGCTCGTAGTCGGCGAGGGCGGCGTCCGGCACCTCGATCCCGAGGTCCTTCTGGGCGCGCAGCACGGCGAGCCACAGCCGGCGCTCCAGCTTCACCTTCTGCTCGGGGGACCAGAGGACGGCGAGCTCGGCGGAGGCGTAGCGGCCGGCGAGGACATTGGGGATACGAGGCTTTGCAGTCACGTGGACGGATTCTACTGGCGGTTCCTGCAGGTCGGCGCGGCGGCCCGGTTCGTGCCTTGCTACGAGACGCACGCCACCCCCCGTGCGCGCACCCCGGGCCCGCACGCCCCGCCTCCCCGGCACGCGCCCGTGCGCATGCGGTCACCGGGACCGCCGCCGCTGCCGCCGGGCGGCCCTACGCCGTCGGTTCCTCGAACGGCAGCAGGTCCGGGCGCTTCGCGGGCCGGCCGTCGCCGGAGGAGCGGCCCGTCAGCCGCCGGCCGATCCAGGGGCCGAGGTGCTGCCGCGCGAAGCGCAGGTCCGCACGCCGGCGGTCCGCCCACGGGCCCGGCAGGTCCGGCGGCAGCGGTACCCGCCAGTCCTCCGCGGCGTCGAGGCCGAGCGCCTGCCACACCGCCTCGGCGACCCGGCGGTGGCCCTCCGCCGTCAGGTGCAGCCGGTCCACGTCCCACATCCGCGGGTCGCCCATCACGTGCGCGCCGTACAGGTCCACCACCAGCGCGTCGTGCCGCGCGGCCAGGTCGTCGACGTGCTGGAACAGCTCCTCCATGCGCGGGCGGAACCGCTCCATGACCGGGCCGCGGCGGCCGGGGCTGCGCATCAGGACCAGCTGCTTGCACACCGGCGCCAGCCGCTCGACCGCCTCCTCCAGCAGCCCCCGCACGCGCCCCATGTCGCACTTCGGGCGCAGGGTGTCGTTCAGCCCGCCGACGAGGGTGATCACGTCGGCGCCCATCGCGGCCGCCGGCCCCACCTGCTCGGCGACGATCTGGCCGATCAGCTTCCCGCGGACCGCCAGGTTCGCGTAGCGGAACCCGGGCGTGCGGGCGGCGAGCCGGGCCGCGAGGAGGTCCGCCCACCCCCGGTAGGAGCCGTCGGGCAGCAGGTCCGACATGCCCTCGGTGAAGCTGTCGCCCACCGCGACAAAACTCGTGTACGTAGCATTCATCTCCATGGCGGAGCGATCGTACCGTCCGGACGGTGTGGTGTCTCAGGCGGCTGGTCCGCCCACCAGTTCGCGCAGCACGTCCTCCATGGTGACCAGCCCCGCGAGCCGGCCGTCCTCGTCGAGGACGGCGGCCAGGTGCGTACGGCTGCGGCGCATCGCCGTCAGCACGTCATCGAGCGGGGTCGCGGCCCGCACCCGGGCGATCGGCCGCATCGCCGCCACGGGGAAGGGCAGGTCGCGGGAGCCGACGTCCAGCGCGTCCTTGACGTGCAGGTAGCCCAGGATGCGGCGGGTGGCGTCCACCACCGGGAAACGGGAGAAGCCGGTCCGCGCGGCCAGCCCCTCCACCTCCTCCGGTGTGGCTCCCAGCTGCACGTAGACGACCCGCTCCAACGGCATGACGACGTCCCGCACCGGGCGCCGGCCCAGCTCCAGCGCGTCGTGCAGCCGCTCGGCGGCACGGTCGTCCAGCAGACCCGCGTCTCCGGCGTCGGTCACCATGCGGGCCAGCTCGTCGTCCGAGAACGTCGCCCCGACCTCGTCCTTCGGCTCCACCCGCATCAGCCGCAGCAGCGCGTTGGCGGACGCGTTCACCGTGAAGATCACCGGACGCAGCGCGCGCGCCACCGCCACCAGGGGCGGCCCGAGGAGCAGCGCCGTGCGCACCGGTTCGGCGAGGGCGACGTTCTTCGGCACCATCTCGCCCAGCAGCATGTGGAGGTACGTGGCGACCGACAGGGCGATCACGAAGGAGATCGGGTGCACGAGGCCGTGCGGCACGCCCACCGCCTCGAACAACGGCTCCAGCAGGTGCGCGATGGCCGGTTCGGCGACGATGCCGAGGACCAGCGTGGAGAGGGTGATGCCGAGCTGCGCCGCCGCCAGCAGCGCCGACACGTGCTCCAGCCCCCACAGGACGCCGCGCGCCCGACGGTCACCGGCCTCCGCCTGCGGCTCGATCTGGCTGCGGCGAACGGAGATGAGGGCGAACTCGGCCCCCACGAAGAAGGCGTTAAGGACCAGGGTGAGCAGTCCCACCAGCAACTGGATGACGATCACCGTCCCGCCCTCCCCCCGGTGCGGCCGGTGGTCCGCGCGCCGCCCCGGCGGCCGCCGTCCCCGCCGTCCCGGCCGTCCCCGCCGTCCCGGCCGCCTCCGTCGTCCCGGCCGCCTCCGCCGTCCCGGCGGGTCCCGGCGTCCCCGGCGTCCCCGGCGGTCTCGGCGGTCCCTGCCGTCGGGGCGTGCAGCAGTACGCGCGCCGCCCGGCGCCCCGAGGCGTCGACCACGTCCAGCAGCCACCCGGCGACCTCGACGGCGTCGCCGACCTCCGGGATGCGGCCGAGCTCCGTGGCGACCAGTCCGGCGAGCGTCTCGTAAGGGCCCTCCGGCGCGTTCAGCCCCAGGGAGCGCAGCTGGTCGGTGCGCACGGCACCGTCGGCGGACCACAACGCGCGCCCGTCGGCGTCGTCCCCCGCCCGCAGCAGGTCGGGCGTCTCGTGCGGATCGTGCTCGTCGCGCACCTCGCCGACGACCTCCTCCACGATGTCCTCCATCGTCACCACGCCCGCCGTGCCGCCGTACTCGTCGATGACCACGGCCATGGTGGCCCTGCCGTACATGCGGTCGAGCAACCGGTCCACGGTGAGGCTCTCCGGCACCAGCACCGGCTCCCGCAGCAGCTCCACCACCGGTGTCCGGTGGCGCCGGTCGGCGGGCACGGCCAGGACGTCCTTGATGTGGGCCGTGCCGATGACGGTGTCCAGGACGCCCCGGTACACGGGGAAGCGGGACAGACCGGTCGCCCGGGTCGCGTTGGCCACGTCCTCGGCCGTCGCCCGCGCCTCCAGGGCGATGACCTGCACGCGGGGCGTCATGACGTTCTCGGCGGTGAGTTCCGCGAGGTTCAGCGTACGGACGAACAGCTCGGCGGTGTCCGGCTCCAGCGCGCCCTCGCGCGCCGAGTGGCGGGCCAGGGCGACCAGCTCCTGCGGGCTGCGGGCCGACGCCAGCTCCTCCGCCGGCTCCATGCCCAGCCGGCGCACGATGCGGTTCGCGGTGTTGTTCAGGTGGCTGATCAGCGGCTTGAAGGCGGCGCTGAAGATCCGCTGCGGGGTACCCACCACCTTGGCGACCCCGAGCGGGAAGGAGATGGCCCAGTTCTTCGGCACGAGCTCGCCGACGACCATCAGCACGACCGTCGACAGGGCCGTGCCGATGACCAGCGCCAGCGACGAGGCCACCGACGGGGACACACCCAGGTCGCGGAGCGGGCCGCTGATCAGACGGGCCACGGACGGCTCGGCGAGCATGCCGACGACCAGGTTGGTCACCGTGATGCCCAGCTGGGCGCCGGACAACTGGAAGGTCAGCGACCGTACGGCCCGCAGCGCCCCGGCGGCGCCACGCTCACCGCGCTCCACCGCCTCCTCCAGCGCGCCCCGCTCGACCGTCGTGAGCGAGAACTCCGCCGCGACGAACGCCCCGCACGCGAGCGCGAGCAGCAGCGCCAGGAGCAGCAGCAGCACTTCCGTCATCGGTTCACCTCCGTCCCATGATCGCCCAGAGGGCGGATCTCCGCGATGCCGGCTACGACCACTGGGAGCGTCGCCCGTGCGCGCACGTTCACACACCTTCCGCGTGTCGGGGCGGGGCGTGCGCGCGGCGTGGGCGGCCGCACGCGGTGTCCCCGGCGCCGGTCAGGGGGCGAGCGGCTTGACCCACCGGCTCCACTCCGGCTGCGGCGCGTACCCGGCAGCCCGCCAGGCGTGGTGGGCGGTGTCGTTGCGGTCCAGCACCATGGCGTCGGAACGGCGGCCGCCCAGCCGGGCGAAGCGCTCCTCGGCGGCTGCGAGCAGCGCCGTCCCGACGCCCCGCCGCCGGAGCGCCGGGCGGACGGCGAGCCGGTACAGGTGGCACCGCCAGCCGTCGAACCCGGCGATGACGGTCCCCGCGAGCACGCCGTCGGCGTCCTCGGCGAGCAGCAGTGCCTCCGGGTCGCGGGCGACGAGCCGCTCGACGCCCTCCCGGTCGTCGCTGATGCTCGTGCCCTCGGCGGCCGTCTTCCAGAAGGCCAGCACGGCGTCCAGGTCGGCGGGGGTCGCGGGGCGCACCCGCAGGCCACCCGTGCCGCCTGCGCCGCCCCCGCGGCCCGTGCCGCCTGCGCTGCCCGTGCCGTCCCCGGCGGCGTCCGTGCCGGTCCGGTCGTGCGGGGGAGGGGGCGGGGGAGTGCCGTTCATCCGAAGATCGCTCACGTGGGACATCCCACCACCGCCCGTCCGGCCGGGGCGACGGAATTTCCGCCTCCGAGGCGCGGAACCGGTTCCGTCCCGTCGGGACGCCCGCCTTCCCCTTGCGGGCGCTAGCGTCTTCGCGCTAGCGTGATGAGGTGGCGAAGACTCAGCTGAACGTACGGGTGGACGAGGCGACGGCCGAGGCCGCCCGCCGCAGGGCGCAGCAGCGGGGGGTCAGTGTGAACCGGTACATCGAGGAGCTCGTCCAGCGCGACGTGGGCGAGACGGGCCGCACCTTCGTGGACGCGGCGGCCGACTTCATGAAGCAGTACGAGTCGGTGTTCGCCGAGGAGTTCCGCGGCGAACCGGCGCTCGGGCCCGCACCCCGGCCGGAGGGCGGTCGGTGAGGGCGTCCGCGCACGCATGAACCTCTCCATCGACCTCGCCTGGCTGCTGATGGTCGCCGAGCAGAAGGCCCCCAACGACCCCCAGGTCGTCGACTGGGGCGCCCTCGTGGCCGCCGTCGGTCGGCACGACGCGGAGATCTTCGGCATGCCCGTGTACGACGACCCGCACGTCCGGGCCGCCGCCCTCCTCCAACTACTGCTGCACGTCCCGGCGTTGGAACACTCCAACGCGCTGTTCGCGTCGGCGGTCGCGTACGGCTACCTCGTCGCGGCGGGGCTGCGCGTGACGACCTCGCCGGAACGGGTCAGGGACCTGGCGCGGCTCGTCAAGGGCAGGGGCGCGGACATCCGTGACATCGCGGCCGAACTGGAACGCTGGACCCTCTGACCGGTCGGCCGCTGAGTACCCGCGGCCCGGCGGCTGAGTACGCCACCGGATGTCCCCGGCCCCGCCCGGCCGGTCGAATGGGCCCATGAACCGCGCACCCGTCCGCCGCCCCGCACCGGGGCAGCTCGTCGCGCTCGGCACGGCCCTCGCCGGAGCGCTCCTGCCGCTCGCCCTCGGCGTCCTGTTCGCCAAGGCGATGGCCGCCGACCCGATGACCCCGGTCAACGCCCTCATCACCAACGGCGGCCGCGCCCACGTCACCCCGGCGCAGCTGCGCGGCCACGGGCGTGGCCGGCTCAGGCGCCGCCGCCCGACGCGTACGGCCGGCGCGCCACACCCAGCACACACGGCGACGACGGCAGTGGAACACCCCGTTCCGGCAGGCGGAGCCGCCGGAATGCGACGATCTCGAATCCTGCCGCGGCGATCGCGTCCAGCGGGTCCCGCGCCGTGTGACAGCCACCGAACAGGCGCGGCCACACCGTGAGGTCGAGGCCGCGCTGCACCATCGGAGCCACCCGGCCCCGCGCGCGGCCGTGTTCGAAGAAGCGCAGCTCACCCCCGGGCTTGAGGACCCGCCACACCTCGGCCAGCGACCGCCGCACGTCCCGCACGCTGCACAGCACCAGCGACGCCACCGCCGCGTCGAACGCCTCGCTCCGCACCGGCAGCGCCTCCGCCGTCCCGGGCACCACGTCCACCGGCACCCCGGCGCGCAGCCCCGCCTCGACGGCGAGCCGCCGCAGCACCCGCTCCGGTTCGACCGCGACCACCTCGGAGACGGCGGCGGGATAGTGCGGGAAGTTCAACCCGTTGCCGGCGCCGATTTCGACGACCCGGCCGGACAACCCGTCCAGCAACTCCCGACGCAGCGGCCCCACGCCGGCCCCGGTCTCGGCCCGCACGCTGAGGCGGGCGTAGAAGCGGGCGAACCAGGGGTGGTGCACGGCGTCCGGACCGGCCTCGCTCCTGCTCTCGGTCATCACGGTTCCTCCTCCGGCAGCGTGTCCGCCCGCGCCCGGGACCGCCCGTTCGACGCCCGGGGAGCCCGGGACGTCCGGCGGGAGGGGCGCGCACAGCGATCGATACCCGACCCGAGAGGACCCGACCCGGTCGGCCCCGACCCGCCCCGATCGGACCTGTACCGATCGGCCGAACCGCCCCGGCCCCCCGACCTGACGCGGCCCGCACCCGCTCCCCGCACGCGCGCGGAGCTGGTCAGTCGCCCACGAAACAGAACTCGTTGCCCTCGGGGTCGCGCAGGACCTGGAAGCACCCCTGCTCGTCCCGGACGATTCCGCCGACCCGCTCGGCGCCCCGCGCCACCGCGGCGTCGGCGGCCCCGGCCACG
Source organism: Streptomyces kanasensis (assembly GCF_043077165.1). Taxonomy (NCBI): domain Bacteria; kingdom Bacillati; phylum Actinomycetota; class Actinomycetes; order Kitasatosporales; family Streptomycetaceae; genus Streptomyces; species Streptomyces kanasensis. The sequence goes on along the minus strand of NZ_JBIBSF010000012.1, from coordinate 108,121 downwards.
TCCCTCGCGTCCAGGTCGAGGTGGAGCCGGTTCTTCACCGCCTTGCCCTCCGGCACACGCTGGAACGCCACCCGCACGAACCCCGGCGGATCGACGTACGACCAGTCCGCCGCCCGGTCCACCGGCTCCCCGCCGAGCAGTCCGGCCCAGAACCTCGCCTGCGCGGCCGGGTCCGCGCAGTCGAAGACGATCTCGTTCACTGTCACGCGCATACCGGCCAGCGTAGGCGCCCCAGGCCCTCCTCGGGGCGTCCACGACCGTCCGTCAGGCGTGCGCGCGGGTGAACGCCGCCGCGTCCCAGTCGCCGCCCAGCGCCGGGGCCAGCCACGTCGGCGCGGCCGCGCGGAAGGCGGCGGGCGCCAGCGCCCCGGCGCCCTGGGGGACCACGCCCAGCAGCGGGGCGCCCGCCGAGGCGGGCAGGTCGGCCAGGTTGCACCGCTCGGCCAGACCGGGCGCCTGGGGCCAACTGCCCACCACCACCCCCGCCTGGGCGATGCCCCGCGCCCGCAACGCCTCCCCGGTCAGCGCCGCCAGGTTCAGCGTGCCGAGCCCGGCGGCGGCCACGACCAGCACGGGCGCGCCCAGCAGCCGCGCCGCGTCCGCCAGCGTGGCGCCCTCCCCGTCGTACCGCACCAGCAGACCGCCCGCGCCCTCGACGAGCACCAGATCGTGCCCGGCGGCGAGCTCCTCGGCGGCGGCGGCCACCGCGGCGGGGCGCACCGGCGCCATGCCGGCGCGCCGGGCCGCGGTCTCCGGTGCCAGCGGCTCGGGGAACCGGGCCAGTTCCCGGCCCGTCACCCCGTCCCCGGCCAGCCGTACGACCTCGTCGGCGTCGCCCGGCTCACCCGGCGCGACGCCCGTCTGGGCGGGCTTCAGCACGGCCACCGAACGGCCCGCCGCCCGTGCCGCCGCGGCGACGGCGGCCGTCACGACCGTCTTGCCGATCTCCGTACCGGTACCGCTCACCACCAGGACCGCCATGTCACCCCTCCCTCGCGGCGGCGACCACCGCGCCGCAGATCCGTGCCACGTCCTCGTCTCCCGTGACGTACGGCGGCATCACGTACACCAGGTCGCGGAAGGGGCGCAGCCACACGCCCTCCCGCACGGCCGCGGCGGTGGCCGCGGCCACGTCCACCGGGTGGTCCAGCTGGACCACGCCGATCGCCCCGAGCACCCGCACGTCCCGGACGCCCGGCACCTCCCGCGCGGGGGCGAGGCCCTCGACGAGTCCCGCCTCGATCCGTTTGACCTCCTGTGCCCAGTCCTGGCCCAGCAGCAGGTCGATCGAGGCGCACGCCACCGCCGAGGCGAGCGGGTTGCCCATGAAGGTGGGGCCGTGCGCGAGCACCGGCACGTCACCGCGCGAGATCCCGTCCGCCACCCTCGGGGTGCACAGGGTGGCCGCCATGGAGAGGTACCCGCCGGTCAGCGCCTTGCCCAGGCACATCACGTCCGGCGTGACCCCCGCGTGCTCGGCCGCGAACAGCCGGCCCGTGCGGCCGAAGCCCGTGGCGATCTCGTCGAACACCAGCAGCACGTCGTGCGCGTCGCACGCCTCGCGCAGGTCCCGCAGGTAGTCGGGGGAGTGGAAGCGCATCCCGCCCGCGCCCTGCACCACCGGCTCGACGATCACCGCGGCCAGTTCGTCCGCGTGCCGGGCGATCAGGGCGCGCAGCTCCCTCGCGTACCCCTCCTCGTACGCGACCGGGGGCGGCGGGGCGAAGACCTGCCGCTGCAGGACCCCGGACCACAGGTCGTGCATCCCGCCCTGGGGGTCGCAGACCGACATCGGCTGCCAGGTGTCCCCGTGGTAGCCGCCCCGCCAGGTCAGCAGCCGCCGCTTGGCCGGGCGGCCGGTCGACCGCCAGTACTGGAGGCACATCTTCACGGCGACCTCGACGGAGACCGATCCCGAGTCGCTGAGGAAGACGTGCCGCAGCGGCTCGGGGGTGATCTCCACGAGGCGGGCGGCGAGGCGGACGGCAGGCTCGTGGGTGAGCCCGCCGAACATCACGTGGCTCATCCGGTCGAGCTGGCCGCGCACCGCCTCGTTGAGCACCGGGTGGTTGTAGCCGTGCACCGCCGACCACCAGGACGACATGCCGTCGACCAGCTCCGACCGTCCCTGCGCCGGCTCGGCGAGCCGCAGCCGCACCCCGGACGCCGACTCCACCACGAGCGGGTCGTCGCGGCCGGGCATGGGGCCGTACGGGTGCCAGACGTGCTCCCGGTCCAGGGCGAGCAGCTCGCCCGGGGTGTGGCGGGGCTCAGGCATTGGGCGCGAGGTCGGTGCCGGCGCCGCGGCGGCGCACCGCCACCAGGTCGGGGCGTGCCGCCGTCGCGGCCCCCTCCCCGCCGTCCCCACCGGTCGGGGCCGTCCCGTCGGCCGGCCCGTCCCCGGCGGCCGGGGCGCTCGCCGTGGTCGCCGGGCCCGCGGCCGTGGACCCGCACACGCCGCCGCCGGCGTCGTCCGAGCCGCAGCCGCCGCCCGTACCGCAGCCCCGCGCCGCCGCGTCCGCGCGGTGCTCCGGCAGCGTCGTCGTCTCCGCGCCCTCCACCTCGAAGCCCGCGTCGGCGATCATCTCCAGGTCCGAGGCGCCGGCCTGGCCCTCGCTGGTCAGGTAGTCGCCGAGGAAGATGGAGTTGGCCAGGTGCAGGGCGAGCGGCTGGAGCGTGCGCAGGTGCACCTCCCGCCCGCCGGCGAGCCGGACCTCGACGTCCGGGCAGACGAAGCGGACCATCGCCAGGATGCGCAGCGCCCGCTGCGGGGTGAGGTTCCACTCCTTGGCCAGCGGCGTCCCCTCGAAGGGGATGAGGAAGTTCACCGGCACCGAGTCCGGGTCCAGCGCGCGCAGCGCGAAGACCACGTCGACCAGGTCCTCGTCGCTCTCGCCCATGCCCGCGATCAGGCCCGAGCAGGCCGACAGGCCCGCGGCGTGGGCCTTCTGCACCGTGTCGACCCGGTCCGCGTAGGTGTGGGTCGTCGTGATCTCGCCGTACGTGCCCTCGGAGGTGTTGAGGTTGTGGTTGTAGGCGTCGGCGCCCGCCGACCGCAGCCGCTCCGCCTGGCCGTCGGAGAGGAGGCCGAGGCACGCGCAGACCTCGACGTCCTCGTTCTCCTCCTTGATGGCCTCGATCGTCTTCGACACCCGGTCCACGTCCCGGTCCGTGGGCCCCCGGCCGCTGGCGACGAGGCAGACCCGCTTGGCGCCGCCCGCGATGCCCGCGGCGGCGGCCTTGGAGGCGTCCTCCGGCTTCAGCCAGGTGTACTTGAGGATGTCGGCCTTCGACCCGAGCCGCTGCGAGCAGTACGAGCAGTCCTCGGGGCACAGCCCCGACTTCAGGTTGACCAGGTAGTTGAGCTTCACCCGCCGCCCGAACCAGTGGCGCCGCACCTTCCCGGCCGCGGCCACCACGTCCAGCAGCTCGTCGTCGGAGGTCGCCAGCACGGCGAGCGCCTCTCCACGGGTCGGCAGCTCCCGCCGCAGCCCCTTGTCCACCAGCGTGTTCAACAGGTCCATGGCGCTGATCCTGGCCTACGGCACGCCCCGCGGCCAAGGAGGAAGCCGACAACGGAGCCGGTCTGGGGTGTGTGGATGACCACACTCTGACCACGGCTGTTCTTCGTTAGGGTCTGTGCGCTGCCTACAAAGGGGACCCACTCATGCCGATGGACGTGCCCGGTGACGCCGCCGAGCCCCAGGCCCCGTTCGACTGGACCGGCGCCGAGGCGCGCCGCCGGGCCGACGCCGGCCTCGTCCGCACGCTGCGCCCCCGTCCCGCCGAGGCGGAGGCCCTGGACCTCGCGGGCAACGACTACCTCGGGCTGACCCGCCACCCGGACGTGACCGGGGCCGCCGCCGGGGCCGTCCGCCGCTGGGGCGCCGGCGCGACCGGCTCCCGCCTCGTCACCGGCTCGACCGAGCTGCACGCCACCCTGGAACGGGAGCTCGCCGCCTTCTGCGGCTTCGAGGCGGCGCTGGTCTTCTCCTCCGGGTACGCCGCCAACCTGGCCGCGCTCACCGCGCTCACCGCGCGCGGGTCGCTCATCGTCTCCGACGCCGGCAACCACGCGTCGATCGTCGACGGCTGCCGGCTCTCCCGTGCCGACACCGAGGTCGTGCCGCACGCCGACCCCGACGCCGTGCGCAAGACCCTCGCCGCCCACCCCGGGCGGCGGGCGCTCGTGGTCAGCGACTCCGTGTTCTCCGTCGACGGCGACGCGGCCCCGCTCGCCGCGCTCGCCGCCGCCTGCCGGCCACACGGCGCGGCCCTCGTCGTGGACGACGCCCACGGCCTCGGCGTCCTCGGTGCGGGCGGACGCGGCGCCCTGCACGCCGCGGGCCTGGCGGGCGCGCCCGACGTGGTCGCCACGGCCACCCTCTCCAAGTCCCTGGGCAGCCAGGGCGGCGCCGTCCTCGGCCCGGCCCGGGTCGTCGACCACCTGGTGAACGCCGCCCGGACCTTCATCTTCGACACCGGGCTCGCCCCGGCCGCGGCCGGCGCCGCCCTGGCGAGCCTGCGCCTGCTGCGCGACCGGCCCGAGCTGGCCGACCGGGTCCGCGCGGTGGCGGCGGCGCTCCACGGGCGGCTCACCGCCGCGGGTCTGTCGGCGGTACGGCCGGACGCCGCGGTGGTGTCGGTACGGGCACCCTCGGCGGCGGAGGCCGTGCGCTGGGCCGCGGACTGCCGCGCCGAGGGGCTGGCGGTCGGCTGCTTCCGGCCCCCGTCCGTACCGGACGGGGTGTCGCGGCTGCGGCTCACGGCCCGGGCGGACCTGACGGAGGAGCAGATCGCGTGGGCGGTGGCCACGGTGGTGCGTACCGCCCCGCCCGCCGCGGCGGACCTCGGCTGACCGGCCGTCAACCGGGCGTGGACCCGCCGGTCCGTCCCGCGAATCCGCTCTCCCGTCGCAGGGTTCACCGCATCGAGCGACAGATATCTCCCTATCCCGGTGGATCCCTCCCCCCGCGGCGACAGGAGTGGCAGTCTGGCGCGAAGCGTAATCCGAGGCCGGTCTGACCTGAAATCCACGACATGTCGGAGTCGGGCCTCGGTGGGAAAGGGACAGCGTCGCCATGGCAGACCATCAAGAAGCGTCCGTCACTCTGCCGAGCGATCCCGCCTCGGTCTCCGAGGCCCGGAGGTACGTGTCCGACGTGCTCACCCAGTGGGGGCTCCCCGACGACGCCGACGCCGCGGACACCGTCCGGCTGATCGTCTCCGAACTGGCCACCAACGCCGTGCAGCACACGTTCGGCCAGTCACCGACCTTCACCGTCGACCTCAGGCTCGACCGGGACGAGCGGCTGCGCATCGGGGTGACGGACAGCCACCCGCGCTGGCCGCAGCGGCTCCCCGCGGCCGTCCAGCAGGACAACGGCCGCGGCATGGTCATCGTCCGCTGGCTGACCGCCGAGTGCGGCGGTCGCCTGTCGGTGACGCCGACCGACGAGGGCGGCAAGACGGTGTGGATCGCCCTGCCCTGGACGGCGCCGGTCCAGGGCTGACCCCGAGCGCCCCCGGCTCCCGGCGGAAGGCCCCGGCCGGGGGCGGCCCTCCGCCGCGCGAGGCTCCGGCCCGTACGAACGGGCCCGTCGCGGGAAGCCCCCGGCTCCCGGCGGAAGCCCCCGGCGGGGGACGTCCTCCGCCGCGCGAGGCGCCGAGCCGGCACGAGGGTCCCGCCGCGGAAGGCCCCCGGCCGGCGGGTGCCGGCCGTGCCGACCGCGGACCCCGGCGCCGCGGCCCGCGGTACGGGGACGCCGGCCCGGCCGCCGCCCGGCCCCCGCACCGCGGATCACGCGGCACCCGCGCCGTGGCGTGCCGTCAGCGCACGCGTCCGTAGGAGACCGATCCCGTCCAGATCCGGTCGAGCTTCACCCACGAACCGGACTTGGGGGAGTGCCAGATCTTGTTCTTCCCGGCGTAGATGCCGACGTGGTACACGCCGCCGCGGCCGTGGAAGAAGACCAGGTCGCCCTTGCGCCGCTCCGAACGCCCGATGCGGCGCGTCTTGTTGTACTGGGCCTGCGCGGTCCGGGGCAGCTTCTTCCCGGCGCGCTTGTACGAGTAGAGCGTCAGCCCCGAGCAGTCGAAGCGGTGCGGGCCGATCGCGCCCCACTGGTAGGGGGCGCCCCGCTTGGACGCGGCGACGTTCAGCGCCTTGCCGGCGGCGGCCGGAGCGGCGTGCGCGTCCGGCACCGCGCCGGGCGCGAGCATCGTGCCGCCGACCGCGGCCAGGGTGAGGGCCGACAACGCCCGGGTGACCCGGGTGATCCGGACGGGCATCGAGTGGGTGGGGGAGGGGGCCGGGGAGGACAGCCCGACCGGAGCGGGTGCGGTGTCGGAGGGCTGGACCGGGACCTGATTCTGCGCGGACAATGCAGTACCCTTCGTCAACCCGCCTGTGAAGGATTGCCTGTCGGGTTCGGACAGGACGAAGATGCCCGGCCGCTGACGCGGCTTCACCCCAAGGGGGACCGGCCCGCACCGCGTGCGGTGGCCTCCCGTACTGCTCGGGTCCTCCACTCCTGCCGATCCACTGGTGTCGACCAGGCGTCCGGACGGCGGCAGGACTCGGCGTCCGTCCGGACCGCCCCGCCGGGGTGGCGGGGGCTTGTCGTCGAGACGGATCTTTCCCGCCGGACCCCGGATTCCCGAGGTCCGACGAGCCTGTGTGAGCCTCGTCACGACTGATCCGAACGGGTGGACACGGCCCGTTCCGCGCCCGCGGGCGGTGCGTTGCCGACCCCCGCACCTGCGGTGGAGGGCCCGTGGGCCGAGCGCCACGTACACGCGGTCCGCAACTCGTCCGGGACGAAGTTCCCCCCTTTGCCTCAACCGAACGGCCGAGGGGTCTTCCTCCGAGTGGGTCCGAAACCGGTCAGTCGCAACGATCGTGAGGCAGCGTCACGCGTTCGGTGCGCCGCTCACCGTCCAGCGCACGCAGCGCACGCGCCAGGGTCCGCGCGTGCACCTCGGCCTCGCCCCTGCCGTGCATCAGCGTCAGTGCCGCGCGCAGCGCTTCCGCCCCCGCGACCAGCGCCTGGGCGGCCCGCAGTGCGCCGTAGGTGTGCGCGGCCCGGGCGGGGTTGAGCCGTCCCAGCTGGTCGACGACGTCGAGGTAGGCGTCCACGTAGGCGCCTTCGGCGCGGGTCAGCGCGGGCAGGGGCGGGGGCTCCGGAGGGCGCACGGTCAGCTCCGGCGGCCGGGGACGACGTGGTCCACCAGTCCGTGCGCCCGTGCGCCGGTCGCGTCGAGCACCAGGTCCCGGTCGAGGTCCGCCTCGACGAGGTCGCGGTCGCGGCCGGTGTGCCGGACCAGCAGCCCGGTGAAGAACTCGCGGTGTCGCAGCACCTCGTGGGCGTGGACCTCCAGGTCCGAGGGGCGGCCCCGCAGCGGCTCGTCGAGCGCCGGCTGCCGCAGGACGACCCGGGCACCCGGGAGCGCCGCGCGCTTGCCCGGCGCACCGGCGGCGAGCAGCAGCGCGGCCGTGGACGCGGCCTGACCGACGCAGGTGGTGGCCACGTCGCAGGCGATGACCTGCATGGCGTCGTAGACCGCGGTCATGGCGTCGAGCGGGCCGCCGGGGGAGTTGATGTAGAGCGAGACGTCCTGGTCCGGGGCGGCGTACTCCAGGTGGACGAGCTGGGCGATCACGTCGTTGGCCGTGGTGGCGTCGAGCGGCGCGCCGACGAGGACGATCCGCCCCTCGAGGAGCTTCGCGTACGGGTCGAGCGTGCGGGTCCCCCAGGCGGTCCGCTCGGTGAACTCGGGGAGCACGTGGCGCGAGGTCGGGTCCATGGGCGTCTCCATCGCTAAAAAATGTACAGGATGTACAGGAGGTTAGAATGGGAGCATGACCTACGAGATTCCGGTGACGCAAGCGCGGGCGGAGCTCGCCGACCTGATCAACCGCGTCGTCTACGGCGGCGAGCGGGTCGTCGTGACCCGCCACGGCAAGCCCCTCGTCGCCCTCGTCTCCGCCGCTGACCTCGAACGACTGGAGGCGGACCGGGATTCCGCGCCGGAGTCGGTCGCCGGCTCGGTGGTGGAGCTCGGGAACGCGCCGTCCGCTCCCCGCGAACACCGTCGCTTCGGCATCGCCGCGGAGCACCGGCCCCACGGCGGCTGACGGCCCCCTGCCGCGCACACGCGAAGGCCGCGCGCCCCCCGCCCGATGGGCAGGGGGCGCGCGGCCGTCCACGCGTGGGGTCAGCCGACGGGTGCCGGCTCCGGCGTGGCCGCGCCGGGCGCCGGGCGCCCGCCCGGTCCGGCCGGGGCTCGGCGCGCGCCCAGGAGGACCAGCGCCAGCCCGAGCAACGCCCACACGACCAGCGTGATCAGCGGCGCCGCGGCCTCCGCCCCGTCGAAGAACGCCACGGAGCGCAGCAGGGACGCCCCCGCCCCCGGCGGCAGCAGCTGACCCAGCGTCCCCACCGGCTCGGGCAGCATCTCCGGCGCGCTCGTCACCCCGGAGAAGGGGTTGCCCAGCAGCACCATCAGGACGGCGCCGATCCCTATCCCGGGCGGGCCGATCAGCGCCGCGAACCCGGCCACCGCGGAGCCCGTGGCCAGGACGGTCAGCCCGAGCACGCCGGCCTCGGCGAGCCAGGGCCCGTCGATCGTGCCGAGCCAGCTGTCGGTGATCGCGGCCGCCACCAGGCCCACCAGGGCCGAGGCTCCGACGAGGGCGGTCGCCGCGCGCCAGCCCCGCAGTCCCAGCAGCGTCACCACGGCGCCGGCGGCGAGACCGGCCAGGGCGAGCGGGAGGATGCTCGCGATCATGCCGCTGCCGCGCGGGTCGCCGCTCGGGGAGGGCACCACGTCGGTGACCTTCACCCGGCCGTCCGGGCTCTGGGCCGCGGCCGCCTGCTGGAGCAGCTGCGCCGCGGCGGGGCCCGCGGCCGAGGCCACGAGGACCTCCGGGCCGGCGGGGCCGGCGACCACCGCGCCGTACACGGAGCGGTCCTCGATCGCCGCGCGGGCGGCGTCGGCGTCGGCGTAGCGGTGCAGCTCGAATGCGCCGCCCCCCTGCCGGAAGCCCTTCTCCAGTTGGGTGACGGCGGTCTCCGGGCCGGCCACGCCGACGGGGAGGTCGCGCGGGGCGACGCGGGCGGCGGGCCAGACGAACGCCCAGACGGCGAGCGCGGCGAACACCGGGACGAGCACCATCGCCGCGGTCATGCGGCGCTGGGGCGTGGCGGACATGGGGTGCCTCCAGGGCGTACCAGGGAAAGAGAAGGATCGTTCGTTTTACTGCCCTCAATTTCCCGCCGCGGGGGCCTTCTTGTCAAGAATGAACGTTCGTTTTACCCTTTTGATCATGGCTCGTGTATCCCAGGAACACCTCGACGCCCGGCGCCGCCAGATCCTCAACGGCGCCGCGCGCTGCTTCGCGCGCAACGGCTTCCACGCCACGTCGATGCAGGACGTGCTCCGCGAGGCCGACCTGTCCGCCGGAGCCGTCTACCGGTACTTCCGCGGCAAGGAGCAGCTCATCGAGGCCATCGTCACCGAGGTGCTCGACGCGATCCGCGACACCTTCGAGTCGGCCGCGGCCCAGACCCCGCCGCCCCCGCCAGACGTCCTCGTCGGCCGGGTCATGACGGAGGTCCTCACCGAGCGCTCCGGTCTGCCGTACGAGGGGGAGGAGAGCCTGCCCCGCCTCATGATCCAGGTGTGGACCGAGACCCTCCGCAACGACCGGCTCTCCGCCACCATGCGGCAGGGGTACTCCCGCGTCCACGAGGCGTGGGTCGGCGTGGTCGAGGCCTACCAGGCGTCCGGGCTCATGCGTGACGACGTGCCCGCCGAGCACGTGGCCCGCACGCTGATCGCCGCGGCCCAGGGATTCGCCGCCCAGCAGGCCCTCTTCGGCGCGGCCCCCGTGTCGGTGCTCCAGGACGGGCTGCGGGGGCTGATGTCCATGGGCCGGCAAAAGGCTGGTTAACGCGCCGGAAAGACTTCTGCGAGAGATGGAAATAAATCCCTGTCACAGTCGTCCCCGCAGGTCAACAAGGTGTTGAAGCCGGATAGTGTCCCGCTGTGCCCGGGACGCCGCCGGGCGGGAACTGTGAGGTGGAGCCGTGCGACTGACCCCCCATGAACAAGAGCGCCTGCTCCTCCACGTGGCCGCCGACGTGGCCGCGAAGCGCCGGGCCCGCGGCGTGCGCCTCAACCACCCCGAGGCTGTCGCGCTGATCACCACGCACGTCCTGGAGGGCGCCCGGGACGGCCGCACCGTCTCCGAACTCATGGCGTCCGGCCGGAAGGTCCTCAGCCGCGACGACGTCATGGACGGCATCGCCGAGATGATCCGCGACGTGCAGGTCGAGGCGACCTTCCCGGACGGCACCAAGCTCGTCACCGTCCACGACCCCATCGTCTGAGGGGCCGCCGTGACACCCGGAGAGATCCTGTACGCGGACGAGCCCGTCGCCGTCAACGAGGGCCGCCCCGTCACCCGCCTCACCGTGCTGAACGCCGCCGACCGCCCGGTCCAGGTGGGTTCCCACTACCACTTCGCCGAGGCCAACCCCGGGCTGCGCTTCGACCGCGCCGCCGCACACGGCCTGCGGCTCCACGTCCCCGCCGGCACGGCCGTCCGCTTCGAACCCGGCGTCCCCGTCGACGTCGACCTCGTCCCCCTCGCCGGCGCGCGGATCGTCCCCGGGCTGCGCGGCGCGACCGGAGGTGCCCTCGATGGCTGACCCCCGCCCCCTCCTGCTCGACCGCGCCGTCCACGCCGACCTCTACGGCCCCACGACCGGCGACCGCGTCCGCCTCGCCGACACCGACCTGCTCGTCGAGATCGAGGAGGACCGCTGCGGCGGACCCGGCCGGGCCGGGGACGAGGCCGTCTTCGGCGGCGGCAAGGTCATCCGCGAGTCCATGGGGCAGTCCCGCCTCACCCGCGCCGAGGGCGCGCCCGACACCGTCATCACCGGCGCCGTCGTCCTCGACCACTGGGGCGTCGTCAAGGCCGACGTCGGCATCCGCGACGGCCGCGTCACCGGGATCGGCAAGGCCGGCAACCCCGACACCATGGACGGCGTCCACCCCGACCTGGTCATCGGCCCCGAGACGGAGATCATCGCCGGCAACGGCAGGATCCTCACCGCCGGGGCCGTCGACGCCCACGTCCACTTCATCTCACCCACCCTCGTGCACCAGGCCCTCGCCTCCGGGATCACCACCCTCGTCGGCGGGGGCACCGGACCCGCCGAGGGCAGCAAGGCCACCACCGTCACCCCCGGCCCCTGGCACCTCGCCCGCATGCTGGAGGCCCTGGACGGCTTCCCCGTCAACATCGGCCTCCTCGGCAAGGGCAACACCCTGTCCCGCGAAGCGCTCCACTCCCAACTGCGCGCCGGAGCCCTCGGATTCAAGATCCACGAGGACTGGGGCGCCACCCCCGCCGCCATCGACGCCTGCCTGGGCGTGTGCGAGGAGACCGGCGCCCAGCTGGCCATCCACACCGACACCCTCAACGAGGCCGGCTTCGTCGGCGACACCCTCGCCGCCATCGCCGGGCGCACCATCCACGCGTACCACACCGAGGGCGCGGGCGGCGGCCACGCCCCGGACATCATCACCGTCGTCTCCGAGCCGTACGTCCTGCCCAGCTCCACCAACCCGACCCGCCCGCACACCGTCAACACCGTCGAGGAGCACCTCGACATGCTGATGGTCTGCCACCACCTCAACCCGGCCGTCCCCGAGGACCTCGCCTTCGCCGAGTCCCGCATCCGGCCCACCACCATCGCCGCCGAGGACGTCCTGCACGACCTCGGCGCCATCTCGATCATCTCGTCCGACTCCCAGGCCATGGGCCGCATCGGCGAGGTCGTCACCCGGACCTGGCAGACCGCGCACGTCATGAAGCGCCGCCGCGGCGCCCTCCCCGGCGACGGCCGGGCCGACAACCACCGCGCCCGCCGCTACGTCGCCAAGTACACGATCAACCCGGCCGTCGCGCAGGGCATCGACCACGAGACCGGCTCCGTCGAGACGGGCAAGCTCGCCGACCTCGTCCTGTGGGAACCGGCCTTCTTCGGCGTCAAGCCGCTGCTCGTCCTCAAGGGCGGCCAGATCGCCTACGCCCAGATGGGCGACGCCAACGCCTCCATCCCCACCCCCCAGCCCGTCCTGCCCCGCCCCATGTTCGGCGCCCACGGCCGCGCGCCCGCCGCCAACTCCGTCAACTTCGTCGCACCCGCCGCCCTGGAGGACGGACTGCCCGACCGGCTCGGCCTCGGCAAGCGGTTCGCCGCCATCACCAGCACCCGCGGCGTCACCAAGGCGGACATGCGCGAGAACGCCACCACGCCCCGCGTCGAGGTCGACCCCGACACCTTCACCGTCACCATCGACGGCGACCCGGTCGAACCCGCCCCCGCCACGGAACTCCCCATGGCCCAGCGCTACTTCCTCTTCTGAAGCGGGCGTACGCCATGAGCCGATCCGCACTCCTCGTCCTCGCCGACGGGCGGTTCCCCGCGGGCGGGCACGCCCACTCCGGCGGTGCCGAGGCCGCCGTCAAGGCCGGCCGCCTGCGCGACGCCGCCGACTTGGAGCACTTCTGCCGGGGCCGCCTGCACACCACGGGCCTCACCACGGCCGGCCTCGCGGCCGCGGCGGCCCTCGGGCACGACGCCGCCGCGCTGGACGCCGCCGCCGACGCCCGCACCCCCTCACCGGCCCTCCGGGCCGCGGCGCGGCGCCTCGGACGGCAACTCCTGCGCGCCGCCCGCGCCGCCTGGCCCGACGCCGGACTCGACGCGCTGGCCCGCGACTTCCCCCGCGGCGCCCACCAGCCCGTCGTCCTCGGCACCGCCGCCCGCGCCGCCGGGCTCGGACCCGAGGACGCCGCCCACTGCGCCGCGTACGAGACGGTCAGCGGGCCGGCCACCGCCGCCGTGCGGCTGCTCGGCCTCGACCCGTTCCTCGCCACCGCCGTCCTGGCCCGGCTCGCCGGGGACACGGACCGCGTGGCCGCCCGCGCCGCCGCGGCCGCGCGGGAGGGCGTCGACGCGCTCCCCGCGGCCTCCGCGCCGCTGCTCGACATCACGGCGGAGCAGCACGCGGCCTGGCCCGTACGCCTCTTCGCCTCCTGACACCCGCACACCCCTTCGGAACACCCATGGGAGCCGCACCGTGCACCTGACCCACACCCACGACGACACCGGCCCCGGCGCCCTCAGCGCCGACGTGACCCGCCCGGACGGCACGCGCCGGGCGTTGCGCATCGGTCTGGGGGGTCCGGTCGGGTCGGGCAAGACGGCGACGGTCGCGGCGCTGTGCCGTGCGCTGCGGGAGGAGTTGTCCCTGGCGGTGGTGACGAATGACATCTACACGCGGGAAGACGCGGAGTTCCTGTTGCGGGAGGCGGTGTTGCCGCCGGAGCGGATCGCGGCGGTGGAGACCGGTGCCTGTCCGCACACGGCGATCCGTGACGACATCTCCGCCAATCTCGAAGCGGTGGAGGACTTGGAGGACGCGGTCGGGCCGCTGGATCTGATCCTGGTGGAGTCCGGTGGGGACAACCTCACGGCGACGTTCTCCAAGGGGCTGGTCGACGCGCAGGTCTTCGTCATCGACGTGGCGGGTGGTGACGACATCCCCCGCAAGGGCGGGCCCGGTGTCACCACTGCCGACCTCCTCGTCGTCAACAAGACCGACCTGGCCCCCTACGTCGGCTCCGACCTCGACCGGATGGCCCGCGACGCCCGCGCACAGCGCGGCGACCTGCCCGTCGCCTTCACCTCGCTGACCGCCGAGGACGGCGTCGCCCCGGTCGTCGACTGGGTCCGGGAGCGGCTCGCCGCGTGGACGTCGACCCCCGTCGCGTGAGCGTCCGCGCCACCGCCCGGATCGTCGCCCGGGCGGGCGGGGCGCTCCCCGTCCTGGAGAGCGACGGCCCGCTCGCCGTACGCCGCACCCGCGCCCGGGAAGCCGGCACCGCGCGGGTCACCGTCGTCGGCGCCATGAGCGCGCCGCTCGGCGGCGACCGGCTCGCCCTGGAGGCCCGCGCGGGCGACGGCGCCCACCTCACCGTCGACGCGGCGGCGGCGACGGTGTCACTGCCCGGCCCCACCGGCGCGACCGCCCACTACGACGTGCACCTCGCCGCCGGTGAGCGGGCCCGGCTGGTGTGGCTCCCCGAGCAGCTGATCGCCGCGAAAGGCTCGTCGCTCCGGATGCGCACGACGGTCGAGCTCTCCGCGACGGCCTGCCTCGTCCTGCGCGAGGAGCAGGTGCTCGGCCGCACCGACGAGGAACCGGGCACCCTCCTCACCCGCCTCACCGTGCACCGGGCCGGGCGACCCCTCCTCGACCAGGAGCTCGCCTGCGGCCCGGGCGCCCCCGGCGGCTGGGACGGCCCCGCCGTCCTGGCGGGGCACCGGGCGGTGGGGCAACTCCTCGTCGTCGACGGGGCGTTCGAGGCGGAACCGGTGGTACCGCGACAGCTGGGCGCGACGGCCGTCCTCACCCCGCTGACCGGTCCGGCCGCACTGGTCACCGCCCTGGCCCCCGACGCCCGCGCCCTGCGCCGGGTCCTGGACAAGGCCCTCGCCGGCCTCACGCGCGACGACGGGTAGCGCGTCAGCCGTCCTGCCTGCGCGCGGCCTCCGGCCCGGTCGCCGCGGCGCCGGGCCCGGCGGTGGCGGCCTCCGCCCCGGTCGCCGTCACCCCCGGTTCGCCCGTCGAGGCCCGCGGCTCGCTCGCCGTCCCGCCCGGCCCGGCCGCCGTCGCGCCCGGACCGGAGCGCCGGCGAGCGGCGCGGAGCCCGGTCGGCCGCTCCCGCGCCGCCGCGGCCTTCACGTCCGCCGCGTAGTCGTCCACGTACTCCTGGCCCGACAGCTCCAGGATCCGGTACATGATCTCGTCCGTCACCGCGCGGACGACGGTCCTGTCGTTCTCCATGCCCGCGTACCGGGAGAAGTCCAGCGGCTCGCCGAAGCGGACCGTCACCCGCCGGATCCTCGGGACGACCTTGCCGGGCGGCTGGATCTCGAACGTGCCGACCATCGCGCAGGGCACCACCGGGACGCCCGCCCTCAGCGCCATCACCGCGACGCCCACCTTGCCCTTGTACAGCCGGCCGTCGTGGGAGCGGGTTCCCTCCGGGTAGATGCCCAGCAGCTCACCCCGGTCCAGCACCCCGAGCCCCTCCCGGATCGCGGCCTGCCCGGCCTCCTTGCCCGAGCGGTCGACGGGGATCTGCCCGGCGCTGCGAAAGAACGCGGCGGTCAGCCGCCCCTTCAGACCCGGCCCCGTGAAGTACTCCTGCTTCGCCAGGAAGGTGATGCGGCGCTTCAGCACCGCCGGCATCAGGAAGTGGTCGGAGAACGACAGGTGGTTGCCCGCCACGATGGCCGCACCCGTCTCCGGCACATGTTCCAACCCCTCGGTCCTCGGCCGGAACAGCAGCCGCAGCAGCGGCCCGAGGAGCACGTACTTGAGCACGTAATAGAACACGGTCCTGCTCCCTACTGCGGCCACGACCGCGGCGGAAAGGTTTCCTCCTCTGCATCTTCCCGGCCCGCCCGGTTCCTCTCATCCGTACGCGTACTCAATGGCCGACCGCACCACCCCGTTCGGCGCAGCACCGCCCCGGACACGTGCCGGGGGGGCGGGGGGGGGGGGCCCCCCCCCCCCCCCCCCGGGGGGGGGGGGGGGCCCCCCCCCCCCCCCCGCCCCCCCGGGTCCTTCGGTGCGTGCCTCCCCGCGCCGCCCGGGCGCGGGTCACCTCAGCGGTGGGTGACGTCCGACGACGTCACCGGTACGTGACGTCCGACGCGGCGTACCGGCAGAAGCTGCCGTCCGGGCCCTTGCCCAGCTGCTTCGGCTCCTTGCCGCTGCTGTTGCCCTGGTAGTGGGCGCACGGCTGGAGCTTGCGGCCCTTGTCCCCGTGGATGCGGACGTTGCGCAGCGTCGCCGTGTCGCCGTAGTTGGAGTTGATGCCCACCAGCTGCTTGCCGGGGGCGGTCGCGTCCACCCCGTCGAGCACGATCGTCCGCTTGTACTGCTTGGAGCAGTTGCCGCAGCTGCGGACCAGCTTGCCGAAGTCGGAGACCTGGAAGCCGCTGATCCGCAGGGTGCCCGCGCCGTTGAACTGGAAGACCTTGTCGGACGCCTTCCGCGCGCCGCCGCCCTCGACCCGGTAGACCGCGGAGGCGGACTTGCCCTTGAAGGACGCGGCGTCCTCGCCGACGTCCTCCCACCAGACGTTCTGCAGCGTGCAGCTGCCCAGGCAGTGGACGCCGTCCCCGGCGGGGGCGCCGATCACGACGTTCTTGAGGACCGCGCCGTCCTTCAGCGTGAACAGCGGCGCCTGGTTCTCGCCCTGCCCGCCGTCGCCCAGCGCGCCGCTGCCGCGGAAGCGCTGCAGCTTGCCGTCGTACGTGCCGCCGAACGTGATCGTCTTGGTGACGGGCACGTTCTCCTTCGGCGCGGGCCAGGCGGAAGCGGCGCCCGCGGGGCTCAGCAGACCCGTCCCGGCGAGCGCGGCGCCGGTGAGGCCGAGCGCGGCGGCCCCGCCGACGAGCGCGCGGCGGCGGGTGAGCGTACGGCGGTGCCGGGCGCGCGGCTGTGTGGTCGAACTCATGTGATTCCTCTGCTGGGGGGTACGTGCACCCGGTGGTCGCCGCCGCCACCGGATGGGTTGCCGCCCGTGAGGAAGAGAAAATCGGCCCGTCGCTCAGCCGTCGCGGGTCGCGACCATCCCGAGCGTCACCAGGCCCAGCACGATCCAGGCGAACCACAGCCAGCCGCTGCTGCCCAGCCCGACCGTGTACGCCGTGATCAGCACCAGGGCGCCCACCGTGAGCGTCCCCATGGTCTTGGTTCCGGACATGGCGCCCTCCTCCAGGCCCGCGGGCCTGCTGCCATGGTCGCCCCGCAGGGCCCCCCGGCGCCACCGGCCGGCTCCCCGGCTCTACCGGCCGCGCACCTGGAGGGAGGCGAGGTAGGCGTTGTACGCGGCGAGCTCCTTGTCACCGTCCCGGTCGGCGGCCCGGTCGGCGCGCTTCGCCACCCGCTGCTCGGACCGGTACCACTGGTACAGCAGCGCGACCAGCACGACCACGGACGGGATCTCACTGAACGCCCACGCGATGCCACCGGCGGCGTTCTGGTCGGCCAGGGCGTCGATGCCGAGCGAGGCCGGCGGGTTCGCGTACGTGCCGACCATCGGCTCCGAGCCCATCATCAGCGCGATGCCGAAGAAGGCGTGGAAGGGCATGCCCGCGAACAGCTCCAGCATCCGCATGACGTAGCCGGGGCGGTGCGGGCCCGGGTCCACGCCCATGATCGGCCAGAAGAAGACCACGCCCACCGCGAGGAAGTGCACCATCATCACGATGTGCCCGGTCGTGGACCCCATGAGGAAGTCGAAGACCGGGGTGAAGTACAGCGCGTACAGGCTCGCGATGAAGAGCGGGATCGTGAAGGCGGGGTGCGTGATCACCCGCATGTACCGGCTGTGCAGCAGCCACAGCAGCAGCTCGCGCGGTCCCTTGCCGCGGCCGCGGCCCGCGACCGGCAGCGCCCGCAGCGCGAGGGTGACCGGGGCGCCGAGGAGCAGCAGGATCGGCGACAGCATGCTGATCACCATGTGCTGCACCATGTGGACGCTGAACATGACCATGCCGTAGTCGTTCAGCCCGGTGCACATCACCAGCGCCACCGAGAGCACACCGAGCGTGAAGAAGACGACGCGGCCGACCGGCCAGGCGTCACCGCGCCGCCGCAGCCGCAGCACGCCCCAGCCGTACAGGGCCAGCGCCAGCAGGCAGCCGACCAGGAAGAACGTGTCCGGCGAGTACGCGAGCCCCCGCTCCAGCGTGAACGGCGGCAGGTCCGACGTCATGCCGTGCCCGTGATCCATCCGGCGGCTCCTGGTTCGTGCTGGCTTGTCCGCTTGCGGCACCAGACTAGAACCGCCCCCGGTCGCGTCGGCGACCGGGGGCGGCTTCACGGCGGCGTCGGGTCAGAGGACGGTCTCCGCCTCCGCGTACCGCTCGGTGGGGACGGTCTTGAGGGTCTCGACGGCCTCCGCGAGCGGCACCATGACGATGTCCGTGCCGCGCAGCGCGGTCAGCATGCCGAACTCCCGGCGGTGCGCCGCCTCCACCGCGTGCCAGCCGAAGCGCGTCGCGAGGACGCGGTCGTACGCGGTGGGCGTGCCGCCGCGCTGGACGTGGCCGAGGATCACCGGGCGGGCCTCCTTGCCGAGGCGCCGCTCCAGCTCGGTCGACAGCTGCCGCGCGATGCCCGCGAACCGCTCGTGCCCGTAGATGTCCTTGCCGCCCTCGTCGAAGTCCATGGAGCCGGCCCGCGGCTTGGCGCCCTCGGCGGCGACGACGATCGCGAACCGCTTGCCGGCCGCGAAACGGGCGCCGACGCGGGCGGTCAGCTCGTCGATGTCGAACGGCCGCTCCGGTACGACGATGGCGTGCGCGCCGGCCGCCATGCCGGAGTGCAGCGCGATCCACCCCGTGTGCCGGCCCATGACCTCGACGATGAGCACGCGCTGGTGCGACTCCGCCGTCGTCTTCAGCCGGTCCAGCGCCTCGGTGGCCACGCCGACGGCCGTGTCGAAACCGAAGGTGACGTCCGTCGAGGCGATGTCGTTGTCGATCGTCTTGGGGACGCCGACTATGGGCAGCCCCGCCTCGGAGAGCAGGTTCGCGGCCTTCAGGGTGCCCTCGCCGCCGATCGGGATGATTGCGTCGAGGCCGAGGTCGGCGACGTGCCCCTTCGCCCGCTCCACCCCGTCCACGAGGTGCGCCGGCTGGACCCGGGAGGAACCGAGGATCGTGCCGCCCTGGGCGAGGATGCCGCCCACCGCGTCGAGGTCGAGCTTGCGGTAGTCGGCTTCGAGCAGACCCTTCCACCCGTCGTGGAATCCGATGACCTCGTCACCGTGGTCGACGACGGCGCGGTGCACGACGGAACGGATGACTGCGTTCAGACCGGGGCAGTCGCCGCCGGAGGTGAGCACACCAATGCGCATAGCCCGAAATACCTTTGCAACGTGGGCCGACTCCCGGACCACGTCGTCCGGCCTGGATCACCGCCACCCTACCGGCGAGGGGCGGGGCAGCCGAACCGGACGTCCGACCCGTGGACGGACTTCGGAGGAACAGACGAAGACGTACGCGCGGGGGCGGCCGCCGCCCGCTCACGGGTCGTGCGGCCGCCCCGGGGCGTCCTCGGCCGGGCGTCCCCGGCCGGCGGTCAGGCCGGCTGGCTGGCCGCCGCGATGCGCTCGGCGCGCAGCGCCTCGTACCACCGGTCGTCGGTCGGCGGCAGCGCGTTCACGTCCAGGGCCAGCTTCAGCAGCAGGTCGGCGATCTGCGGGTTGCGGGCCATGACGGGGCCGTGCATGTACGTACCGAAGACGGTGTCGTTGTACGCGCCCTCCGTGCCGTCGCCCGTGCCGTTGCCCTTGCCGAAGACGGTGCGCGCGAAGGGGCGCGCCGTCGGGCCGAGGTGCGTGACGCCCTGGTGGTTCTCGAAGCCGGTCAGCTGCGGCAGGCCCAGGCGCGGGTCGATGTCGGCGAGCACGTCGCCGACGCAGCGCTCGCCCTCGCCGCGCGTGGAGACCACGTCGATCAGGCCGAGGCCCGGCTCCCGCTCGCCGAGGTCGTTGATGAACTCGTGGCCGAGGATCTGGTACCCGGCGCAGACCGAGAAGATGATCGCGCCGTTCTCGGCGGCGCGGCTCAGACCGCCGTCGCGCCGCAGCCGCTCGGCGGCCAGCCGCTGGGGCCGGTCCTCGCCGCCGCCGATCAGGTAGATGTCACCGGAGGTCGGCACCGGCTGGTCGCTGCGGACGTCCACGCGCTGCACGTCCAGGCCGCGCTGCCGGGCGCGGCGCTCGACGACGAGGGCGTTGCCCTGGTCGCCGTAGGTGCTGAGCAGGTCGGGGTAGACCCACACCAGACGCAGGCTGCTGTCGCTCATGCTCTCTCGTCCTATCGGAGGTCGGGGTCAGTTGCCGACGCGGCGGCGTACGTCCTGGAACGCGGTGTAGTTGGCGATCAGCTCGATGCGCCCGGGCGGGGCCAGCTGCACCGCCTCGTCGAGCGTCTCGCACACCCGGAAGTCCAGGCCCGCGACCTCCAGCCGGACGGCGAGGTCCAGCCTGCGGTCGCCGATCACGAAGATCGGGTGGCCGGCGAGCCGCGTGTAGTCGACGTCCCACAGCCACGACGTGTCCGTACCGTCCGCGCCGCGCGCGTTGACCGAGAGCACCACCGGCGTCGGCGGCCGGTCGATGAGGGAGAACGTCTCCAGCCAGCCGGCGGGGTTCTTCGCCAGGAGCAGCCGCACGTCACGGCCCTCGAAGGACACGACGTCGTACCGGCCGGCGACCGCCTGCACCTGGTACATGCGCTCCAGCGCGACCTGGGGCGGCACGCCGAACACGGCGGCCACCGCGGCGGAGCTGGCGGCGTTGGCCTTGTTGGCGCGGCCCGGCAGCTGCAGGTGGATCGGCCAGGCCGAACCGTGCGGGTCGAGGACGTGGTCGCCGCTGAGCGCCCACGTCGGGGCCGGGCGGCGGAAGCCGCACTCGCCGCAGAACCAGTCGTCGCCGGGGCGCTGCATCACACCGCCACAGGCGGGGCACGACCAGGCGTCGTCCTTCCACTCCTGGCCGGCCGCCACCCACACCACGTTCGGGGAGGAGGAGGCGGCCCAGACGACGAGCGGGTCGTCGGCGTTGGCGACGACCACGGCCTTCGTGCCGGCCAGGCCCTCGCGCCACTTCTCCGCGAGCATGCGGGTCTCCGCGGCGCGGTCCAGCTGGTCGCGCGAGAGGTTCAGCAGCGCGATCACCTTCGGCGTGGTGTCACGGGCGACTCCGGCGAGGTACTTCTCGTCCACCTCGATGACGCCGTACTTCGCGTCCGATCCGCCGGCCAGGGCGGAGGTGATGCCCGCGGGCATGTTCGCGCCGAGGGCGTTGGAGACGACCGGGCCGCTGGCGCGCAGCGCCTCGGCGATGAGTCGCGTGGTGGTGGTCTTGCCGTTGGTCGCCGACACCAGGATGACGTCCAGGTGCTGCGCGAGCCGGCCCAGAAGGTCGGGGTCGAGCTTGAGCGCCACCCGGCCGCCGATCACCGATCCGCTGCCGCGTCCCGCCGCGCGAGACACCGCCGCCGCGGCCTTGCCCGCCGTCACGGCCAGCTTGGCGCGCGGCGACAGCGGCTCCGAGTTGCCTGCCATCGTCCTTGTTCCTCCTAGCGTGGGTCCGCCTCAGCCTATCGAGATCCGGTCGTGGTCCCGAACCCCGCCACCTGCCGAGGAGCTGGTGGCGGACCGGAACGTACCCTGACGCCATGCGAAACCGGCCGATCCCCGGCAGTTCCGGCGCCGTGCGGGCGATGAGCCTGCTCGGCTCGCCCGTGCTGCACGCCCCCTGTGAGACCGTCACCGACTTCGGTCCCTCCCTCGCCCGTCTGGTGGAGGACCTGTTCGCCACGATGTACGCGGCCGAAGGTGTCGGTCTGGCGGCGAACCAGGTGGGGGTCGCCCAGCGGGTCTTCGTCTACGACTGCCCGGACGACGAGGACGTCCGTCACCTCGGCCACGTCGTCAACCCCCGCCTGGTGGAGGCGGACGGGGTCACGGTGCGCGGTCCCGAGGGCTGCCTGTCGCTGCCCGGGCTGGAGGCCGGGACCGAGCGGTTCGACCGGGCCGTCGTCGAGGGCGTCGACGTGCGCGGCGAGCCGGTGCGGGTCGAGGGCACGGGGTTCTTCGCCCGCTGCCTCCAACACGAGTGCGACCACCTGGACGGGCTGGTCTACCCCGACCGCCTCGGCGGCTGGCGCCGCGCCCGGGTGCTGCGGGCGGCCCGCCGGGCCCCCTGGGGCGGCGCCCGCTGACCCCGCCGGTGTGGGGTGGCGCGGCTGACCCCCGGTGTGGGGTGGTGCCCGGCTGACCCCGCCGGTGTGGGCGGGTGGCCCGGCTGGCCCTCCCGGCGTGCGGCGGCGTCGGCTGACCCTGCCTGCCCGGCTTGCCCTCCCGGCATGGGGCCGCGCCCGCTGACCCCGCCGGGCTGCTCAGAAGCGCGGGACGCCGATGCGGTCCTCGGCCTCGGCGAGCCGGCCCCACAACAGGTCGGCCAGGGCCGACACCAGCGCGGCGCGGCCGCAGGGGCGTTCGCCCAGCCACCAGTCGCCGGCCGCGTACATCATGCCGACGATGCCGTGGCCCCACACCCGGGCCACGGCCTCGCCGCCCTCGCCCAGGTCTATGCGCTCGGCGATGACGTCGGCGAGCTCCTCGCCCATCCGGCGCAGCACCGGCGCCGAGTGGCGGCCGACGTCGAAGCCCTGCTCCTGCTGTTGGGCGGCGTCCTCGGAGGGGTGCATCAGGAAGCGGTACACCTGCGGGCGGGCCTCGATCGCGGCGAGGTACGTGTCGAGGGTCGCCTCGACGCGCTGCCGGCGCCCGGCGGGGGCGTCCAGCGCGGCGCGCAGCGCGGCGAGCAGGGCGTCGGTGTGGCGCTTGGCGAGTGCGCGGTACAGCCCGCCCTTGTCGCCGAAGTGGCGGTAGAGGATCGGTTTGGTGATGCCGGCCTCGGCGGCGATGGCGTTCATGGACGCCTGCGGTCCGTCGCGCAGGACCACCCGGTCGGCCGCCTCCAGCAGTTCGCGCCGCCGCTGTTCGGCCGACCGCTGCTGCTCGGTCCGGTGTGTGGTCTCCATAGCGTCTCTCCCCGCCCGTCGCTGTTCCTGAGGCCAGCGCAACGTAACACCGACCCGGTGCCCGCTGCCGGTTGACAGCCTCTACTTACCGGTAACAGACTGCGGTTACCGCTAGTAACAATGTACGCCGCAGGAGGACGCATGGCCGGGTTCACGCTCGAGCTCAACGACGACCAGAAGCAGGTCCGTGACTGGCTGCACGGATTCGCCGAGGACGTGATCCGCCCGGCCGCCGCCGAGTGGGACGAGCGCGAGGAGACCCCCTGGCCGATCATCCAGGAGGCCGCCAAGGTCGGCATCTACTCCCTCGACTTCTACGCGCAGCAGTACTTCGACCCGACCGGCCTCGGCATCCCGGTGGCGATGGAGGAGCTGTTCTGGGGCGACGCCGGCATCGCCCTGTCCATCGTCGGCACCGGCCTCGCCGCCGTCGGCGTCCTCGCCAACGGCACCGAGGAGCAGATCGGCACCTGGATCCCGCAGATGTACGGCACTCCCGACGACGTCAAGGTCGCCGCGTTCTGCTCCTCCGAGCCCGACGCCGGCTCCGACGTCGCCGCCATGCGCACCCGCGCCGTGTACGACGCGGCCAAGGACGAGTGGGTCCTCAACGGCACCAAGACCTGGGCCACCAACGGAGGCATCGCCGGCGTCCACGTCGTCGTGGCCGTCGTCGACCCGGAGCTCGGCTCCCGGGGCCACGCCTCCTTCATCGTCCCGCCCGGCACCCCCGGCCTCGCACAGGGGCAGAAGTTCAAGAAGCACGGCATCCGCGCCTCGCACACGGCCGAGGTCGTCCTGGACGACGTCCGCGTCCCCGGGTCCTGCCTCCTGGGCGGCAAGGAGAAGCTGGACGAGCGCCTCGCCCGCGCCCGGGAGAAGGCCCGCAAGGGCGGGACGAGCTCCCCCGCCGGAGGAGGGGGGAGCGTGAAGAACGCCGCCATGGCCACCTTCGAGGCGTCCCGCCCGGCCGTCGGCGCGATGGCCGTGGGCACCGCCCGCGCCGCGTACGAGGTCGCCCTCGACTACGCCACCACCCGCCACCAGTTCGGCCGGCCCGTCATCGACAACCAGGGCGTCGCCTTCCAGCTCGCCGACATGCGCACCCGCATCGACGCCGCCCGCCTCCTCGTGTGGCGCGCCTCCTGGATGGCCACCAGCGGCAAGCCCTTCACGGCCGCCGAGGGCTCCATGTCGAAGCTGTACGCGAGCGAGGTGGCCAAGGAGGTCACGGCCCAGGCCGTCCAGATCCTCGGCGGCAACGGCTACACCCGCGAGTACCCGGTCGAGCGCATGCACCGGGACGCCGCGATCTACACCATCTTCGAGGGCACGAGCGAGATCCAGCGCCTGGTCATCGCCCGCACCCTCTCCGGCGTGCCGATCCGCTGACGCGTCACAGCAGGAGGACGCGCAGAGGACCGTCTCGAAAAGTCGGCCCCCTTCCCGTTGCGGAAGGGGGCCGACTTCGCTCGGACGGTCTGCTCGGAACATCTCTGGGAGATCATCCGGAGATCGTCTGCCTACACGGTGACGCCGCTTCCGCCGCTGGTCCTCCGTCGGCACCAGCGGGGGACAGGGGCCGAACTCCCCTCGGTCCGGCGCGACCCGCCGGAACTCCTCCCACAACTCCTGCACGCAGGAGTCCGGACCCGCCCGCCGGAACAGCGCCCCCGCGGGCGGGACACGTGCGAGTGACAGATCACCCGAACAGCCCACATGTCCCGCGCTGCTGACGTACGTTCGCCACCCCCCCCCACACCACCGCTACCACCGCTCACAGGGGACACCGTGAACCAGCCGCCGCCCGGCCAGCAGCCCAACCCGCCCCAGAATCCCGCAGGGGGCACGCCCCCGCCCCCGCCGAAGAAGTCCAGCACCGGCAAGGTCGTCGGCCTGGGTTGCCTTGGCGTCGTCGTCCTGTTCGTCGTCATCGGCGCCATCGGCTCAGCCCTCACCGGCACCAGCGACACAGGCGACACGAGCAACAAGCCCGCCCCGGCGACCAGCAGCCCGGCATCCGACCCGGCCGAGAAGCGGCCGGCCGAGGAGCCGCCGGCCGAAAAGCCCAAGGCGCAATCGCAGACGGAGCAGTTCAAGTCGTTCGTGGAGAAGAACGGCACCGCCGCCGAGAAGAAGGCCGTCAAGCACGTGACCCGTGTCCAGGGCGCCGACAAACAGAACAACATCCTGGACACCGCCGAGATCCACACCGACTACACCGGCGGACTCCTCGGCCCGCACGGCGGCAACGGAAAGCTCCTGGCGAGCGCGTTCGCCGAGTGGAAGAGCTCCGAGAACGGTCTTGTCACCGTGTACGACTCGGCAGGCGAGATCCTCGCCAACGGCAACTTCTGACGGCCGACCTCAGCGGAACCGGATGCCCCGCCACCGAGCGGGGCATCGCCATTCCACGCCGGCCACTCGCGCATCCCCGGGGTGCCACGCACACCCGCGTCTTCGAGGGCACGAGCGAGATCCAGTGCCTGGTCATCGCCCGCACCCTCTCCGGCGTGCCGATCCGCTGACGCGTCACTTCACCGAACCGGCCATCACCCCCCGCACGAAGTGGCGCTGGAACACCAGGAACACGACCACCGGGACGACCAGGGAGAGGAACGCGCCCGGCGCCAGGACGTCGACGTTGCTGCCGAACTGCCGTACCTGCGACTGGAGTTCCACGGTCAGTGGCTGGGACGACGAGTCGGCGAACAGCAGCGCCACGAGCATGTCGTTCCACACCCACAGGAACTGGAAGACGGCGAGGCTGGCGATGGCCGGGCGGCCCACCGGCAGTACCAGGTGCGTGAAGATCCGCCACTCGCCCCCGCCGTCCATCCGGGCCGCCTCCAGCATCTCGCGCGGCATCTCCGCGAAGTAGTTGCGGAGCAGGAAGACGGCGAAGGGCAGCCCGTAGGCGACGTGGAAGAGGACGACGCCCGGGATGGTGCCGAACAGGCCCAGCTGGCCGAAGAGCTTGGCCACCGGGAGCAGGCCCACCTGGACCGGCACCACCAGCAGGGCCACCACCAGCAGGAACAACCAGTCCCGGCCCGGGAACTCCAGCCAGGCGAAGGCGTACCCGGCGAGCGCCGCGATGACGACGACCAGGACGGTCGTCGGTACGGAGATCAGCACGGTGTTCCAGAACGCCTGCGTCATGCCCGCGTTCTCCAGCAGGGACGCGTAGTTGGCGAAGGAGAGCGACCCCGGGTCGGCCAGCGCCGTCCACCAGCCGCTCGACGCGCTGTCCTGCGCCGAGCGGAGTGACGACAGCAGCAGACCGGCCACCGGAGTGATCCAGACCAGCCCCACCACCAGCAGGAACGCCTGGACGAGGCCGTTGCCGAGCCACCGCCGCAGCCGGCGGCGGGGACGGTGGCGTGGGGGGCGGGGTGCCGGCGGGGCGGGCGCCGCCGCCGGCGGCGTCACGGGGGCGGTCGCGGTCGCGGTCATGACTGGCTCCTGCGGAAGCGGCGGACGTTGAAGACCATCGCGGGGACCACCAGCAGCAGGAGCAGGACGCCCAGCGCGCTGCCGAGCCCCTGGTCGTTGCCGCCGCCGAACGACACCAGCCACATCTGGGTGGCCAGGACCGTCGCGTCCTGCTGCACCGGGCCCGGCGCGATGATGTAGATCAGGTCGAAGACCTTCATCACGTTGATGACCAGCGTGACGAAGACGACCGTCAGCACCGGCGCCAGCAGCGGCACCGTGATCCGGCGGAACACCTGCCACTCGCTCGCCCCGTCCATCCGCGCCGCTTCCAGGGCGTCGCGAGGCAGCGCCGTGAGGCCCGCGCCGATGAGGACCATGGCGAAGCCGGTCCAGATCCACAGGTACGCGCCGATGATCGCCGGGGTGACCAGGGCCGGGCCCAGCCACGACACGCCGGAGAACGGCGCGGCGAAGTTCTCCGCCGGCAGACGGACCGTGTACGTGCCGCCCGCGTCCAGGCCGTCGAAGCGGAACGCCCCGTCCGCCGCCGTGGTGGCGGTGGCGACCGCGTCGCCGTCGCGCACCGCCTCCACGGTCAGGCCGGGCAGGCCGCGCTCGGCCGCGTCGACCCGTCCCGGGCGCCCCCCGCCGCCCGGGGTGAAGTCGAGGTAGACGACGCCGCGCAGCTCGCCGGGGCCCGGCCGGGCCGAGGCCGCCCCGGTGGCGGGGCGCGCCCCGTCGGGGACGTCCGCCGGTCTGACGCCGACCAGCCCGAGCGGGAGCGCCGTACCGCCGGGCGCCAGTGGCCCGGCCGTCTCGTACGCCCCGTCCGCGGTCCGGCGCAGCCCCTCGGCGTCCCGGGCGCGCGCACCGGGGTACGAGGACCCTTCGGCGAACACGTCGTGCACGCCGACCACCGCCGCGTTGAGCACGCCCTTGTCGGGGTCCTCCTCGTACGCGAGCCGGAAGATGATGCCCGCGGCGAGGAACGACACCGCCATGGGGAGGAAGAGCAGCAGCTTGAACGCGGACGCCCAGCGGATCCTCTCGACGAGCACCGCGAGGACCAGCCCGAGGCCGGTCAGCAGCGTGGGCGCGACGACCACCCAGATCGTGCTGTTGCGGACGGCCTGGAGCGTGGCCGGGTCGCGGAACATCGCCGTGTAGTTGTCGGCACCGACGAAGCGGGTCCCGGACGCGTCGAAGAAGCTGCGGCCGACGGAGAAGAGGACGGGGTACACCACCAGCGCGCCGAGCAGCAGCAGCGCGGGCAGGACGAAGGCGACGGCGACGGTGCGCCGGCGCCGTCCGGCGCGGCGCCGCGGGTCCGCGGGTCCGCGCCGGACGGGTGTGGTGACGTCGGTCATGTGGCCGGCCGCCTCAGCCCTGGTTCGCGGTGCGGTACGCCTTGGCCGCGGCCGCCTCCAGCCGCGCGGCGGTGGCCGCGGGGTCGGACGGGTCGCGCAGGAAGTCCTGGAGGATCTTCCACTCGCCGGCGCCCTTCGTCCCGCCGAACGCCGCAGGCGCCTGGTCCGACATGTCGAACCGGACGGAGTCCCCGGCCTCCACGAGGGACTTGGCGGTCGCCCGCAGCGTGGCGTCGCCGTACGCGCCGAGGTCGAGGCCCTTGTTCGGGGAGATGAAACCGCCCTCGGCCGCCCAGACCGCGGCCGCCTGCGGCGTCGCGAGGAACTCCAGGAACGCCATCGCGGCCTCCTGGTTCCTGCCGTCCTTCAGGACGACTGCCGCGTCACCGCCGCTGACGACCGGCGCGGCTCCGGTGCCGACCGGCGGGAACGGGAAGAACGTGGCGTCCTCGCCGATCTTCCGGCCGAACTCGGTCGCGGCGATCCCGGCCACGAAGTCGCCCTCGTAGACCATCCCGGCCCCCGGCTTCGGGCCGAAGACCTTCTCGACCGAGCCGGGGAAGTCGGTGGCGAGGGCGCCCTTGCGGCCGCCGGCCAGCAGCCGGTCGTCGGAGAAGAGCGCGGAGAGCGTCGTGAGCGCCCGGACCACGCTGGGGTCGGTCCACGGGATCTCGTGCCGGGCGAGCCGGTCGTACTTCTCCGGCCCCGCCTGCGACAGGTAGACGTTCTCGAACCAGTCGGTCAGCGTCCAGCCGTCCTCGCCGGCCACCGAGAAGGCCGGCAGGCCCGAGTCGGCGACCGTGCGGCCGGCGGCGAGCATCTCCTCGTACGTCCGGGGCGGCTTGACCCCCGCCTGGTCGAGGGCCTCCGGGCTGTACCAGACGGTCGACTTGTTGGACGCCTTGAAGTACAGGCCGTACAGGGTGCCGTCGACGGAGCCGTACTCCTTCCACACCGGGGCGTACCCGGCGTCGACCGACGTGCCGACCTTCTCGGAGAGCGGCCTGAGCCACTTGCGGGCGGCGAACTGCTGCAGGACCCCGACCTGCGGGACCATCACCACGTCCGGGGCGTTGCCGCCCTCGATCTTGCTGCCGACGACGGTGGAGACGTTGTCGCCGGTCGACACGAACCGGGTCTGGGCGCCGGTCTTCTCGGTGAAGGCGTCCAGCACCTTCTGGAAGTTCTTCTGCTCGGCGCCCGACCAGACGCCGGCGACGGTCAGGGTCTTCCCGGCGAGGTCCTTCCCGCCGCCGCCCGCCGCGGTCACCGGGTCGCCGCCACAGGCGGTGGTGCCCAGGGCCAGGGCGAGGGTGAGGGCCGAGCAGCAGGCGGTGGTGAAGCGTCGTCTCATCATGTCCGTACCTTTCGAAGGGGGTTCGGGTTCGGGAGGGCGGTGGGACGTCAGGGGGTGGGGCAGGGGGTGCCGCCGGAGATCCACCAGGCGGCGGTGGAACCGGGCAGCGTGCCGGGCGGGCACGGCCCGCTCGACAGGAGCGGGAGCCCGGCGGCGGGGGCGGGCACCGGAGCGGTGCCGAAGTTCACGGCGCACACCAGGCCCTCGCCGCGTTCGAAGGCGAGGACGCCCGGCGGCGCCTCCAGCCAGCGCAGCGGCCCCTCGCCCAGCTGGGGCAGGCCGCGCCGCAGCTGGAGGCCCTCGCGGTACAGGTGCCAGAACGAGCGGGTGTCGGCGAGAGCGCGGTCCGTGGCGTGCTCGGCGAACCAGCCGGGCTGCGGCAGCCACGGGCGCGCCTCGGCCCCGCCGCTGAACCCGAACGGCGAGGCGTGCCCCGACCACGGCAGCGGCACGCGGCAGCCGTCGCGTATCCGGGCGCGGCTGCCGGTCCTGCGGAAGATCGGGTCGGTGAGCACCTCGTCCGGCAGGTCCACGACCTCCGGGAGGCCCAGCTCCTCGCCCTGGTAGATGTACGCGGCGCCGGGCAGGGCCAGCATCAGCAGGGCGGCGGCGCGGGCGCGGGCGGCGCCGAGCCCGCTGCCCTCGGTGCCGGACTCCCCGTACCGGGTGACGGTGCGGACCTGGTCGTGGTTGTTCAGCACCCAGGTGACGCTGGAGCCCGTGCCGGCGATGTCGCGCAGCGCCTCGTCGATGACGCCGCGGAAGGCGGCGGCGTCCCAGGGCGCGCCCAGCAGGTCGAAGAAGAACGCCTGGTGCAGCTCGTCGGGGCGGACGTACAGGGCGTGCTCGCGGGCCGTCGGCACCGAGACCTCGCCGACGAGCAGTCGCTCGCGACCGTCGCGGGCGGTGTACCCCTCGCACACCGCCCGCCACCTGCGCCACACGTCGTGCACCTCGGGGCGGTTCCAGGCGAGCGGGTTCACGGAGTCGCGGGTGCGGGCGTCGGCCTCGGGGTCGGGGGAGTCCGGCAGGTCCGGGTGCTTGAACAGGCCCGCCGCCACGTCGATGCGGAAGCCGTCCACGCCGCGGTCCAGCCAGAACCGCAGCACCTCCTCGAAGTACGCGCCGACCGCCGGCTCGCGCCAGTTCAGGTCGGGCTGCTCGGGGGTGAACATGTGCAGGTACCACTGGCCGGGCGTGCCGTCCGGTTCGGTCACCCGGCTCCACGCGGGCCCGCCGAACATCGCGTGCCAGTTGTTCGGCGGCTCGCAGCCGCCGGGCCCGCGGCCGTCGGCGAAGTGGAAGCGGGCGCGGGCCGCGGAGCCGGGCGCGGAGGCGAGCGCCTCGCGGAACCAGGGGTGCTCGCTGGAGCAGTGGTTCGGGACGACGTCCAGCAGCACCTTGATCCCCAGCCGATGGGCGTCGGCCACCAGCTGCCCGAACTCGGCGAGGTCGCCGTAGACCGGGTCGACGTCGCGGTAGTCGGCGACGTC
Source organism: Streptomyces kanasensis (assembly GCF_043077165.1). Lineage (NCBI taxonomy): Bacteria > Bacillati > Actinomycetota > Actinomycetes > Kitasatosporales > Streptomycetaceae > Streptomyces > Streptomyces kanasensis. The sequence continues at coordinate 77,739 of NZ_JBIBSF010000012.1, read as the reverse complement.
GTAGCCGTGGTCGTGCTGCGGCGAGGGGTAGAAGGGGCTCAGCCAGACGCCGTCCACGCCGAGCTTCTTCAGGTACGGCAGACCGGTGCGGACGCCGGCGAGGTCGCCGATGCCGTCGCCGGTGCTGTCGAGGAAGCTGCGGACGTACACCTGGTAGATCACTGCGTCGCGCCACCAGGGGTGCGTGAGGCGGTGCGAGAGGCCGTCGCCGGCCGGGGCTGTGAGCATCACCCGTTGACCTGTTCTGCGTGAAGGGTGCGCGCCGCTCAGAGGAGCAGCGGTTATGCATGCATGTTAGGTAGCGCGGTTCACCTCGTGTCAACGACGAAGTCATAAACACCGGCCGGTTACCGGTATTTGTGGTGTTTTGACCCCGGCCGGACATGAAGAATAGGCGCTGCAGAGCAGCGCCTATTGCCTAACAGGTAACTAGAAGGAAGGGAGAGCGCGGGTGGTGGGAGGGCGCGCGGTCAGCCGCGGCGGGCGACCGCGTCCAGCTCCGCCGCGAGGCGCCGCACCGCGGCCCCGGGCGTCATGCGCTGCGCCAGCGCGTCGTGCAGCACGGCCTGCACGGCCAGGCTCACCTGCTGGTAGCGGGGGCTCTCCGGCCGCGGCCGGGCCGCCAGCACGCTCTCCCGCAGGGCCGGCAGGTACGGGAACCGCTCCACCAGCGCCGCGTCCCGGTACAGCGCGGCCCGCACGGGCGGCAGGGCGCCCTCCGTCAGGACCCTGCGCTGTACGGCGTCGCTCGTCAGGTACGCGATCAGGTCCGCGGCCGTCTCCGCGTGCCGCGCCCGCTGCGACACGGCGAGGTTCGACCCGCCCAGCACGCTCGTCCCCGGTCCGTCCCGACCCGGCAGCGGCACCGCGCCGAAGCGGCCCGCGACCTTCGACCCGGGACCCGAGGCGCCCGCCCAGGCGTACGGCCAGTTCCGCAGGAACAGCAGCCCGCCGTCCTGGAAGGCCCGCCGGGACTCCTCCTCCGTGTACGTGAGCGCCTCACGGGGGATCCACCCCTCCCGCACGCCCCCGGCCAGGAACGCCACCCCCGCGCGCGCCGCCGGCGAGTCCACGGCCACCCGCCCGCCCTCGCCGTCGAGGACGGCGCCCCCCGCCGAGTACACCGCCTCCGTGGCGTTGACCGTGAGGCCCTCGTACGGCAGGAACTGGCCCGCGTACCCCTCCAGGCCGTGGCGCGGCGCGAGCGTGCGCGCCTGCCGCGCCAGCTCCGCCCAGGTGCGCGGCGGCCGCTCGCCCTCCGCCCGGAGCACGTCCGCGCGGTAGAACAGCATCCCGGCGTTGGTCACGTACGGCACGGCGTACAGCCGCCCCTCGTACGTCGCGGTGTCCACCACCGGTGGCAGGAACGCCTGCAGGGGGAACCGCCGGCGCTCCAGCGGGGCGATCCAGCCGGCCGCCGCGAACTCCGACGTCCACGCCACGTCGATGTTGAGCACGTCGAACCGGCCGCCGTCACCCGACCGCAGATCGGTGATCATCTGCGCGCGCGTCTCGTCCGCCGAGTCGGGCAGTTCCACGAGCGTCACCCGCTCCGCGGGCCGCCGCCGGTTCCAGTCCTCCAGCAGCGGGCCGAGGTAGCCGGTGAGGTCGCCCGCCGTGGCCAGCGTCACCGGGCCGCGTCCGCCCTCCCGCCGCCCCTCGCCGGGCACGCCGGACGCCACCGCCGCCACCAGCAGCAAGGCCGCGACCAGGAGGCCCCTACCCGCGGCACGCGTCCACCGCATAGGTTCCTCCCTGTGGCACCGGCACCGGACGTCCTCGTCAGGTCAGGGGCATGTATACCTGTTAGGCATTGCGCGATACTAGGGCGCACAGCACATCGAGCCCGTATCGCGACCGAAGGAGAGCCCCCGCGTGCGCATGCAGCTGCTCGCTCTCCTCGCCGGCGGGCCGGCGCACGGGTACGAGCTCAAGCAGGACCTTGAGCAGCTGCTGGGCGCCGCGTACCCTCAGCCCAACGTCGGCCAGGTCTACGTCACCCTCGGCCGGCTGGAGAAGAGCGGGCTCATCGAGGGCGAGGAGGTCGCCCAGTCGAGCCGGCCCAACAAGAAGATCTACCGCCTCACCGCCGCGGGCCGCGAGGCACTGCACGCCTGGTTCGAGGAGACCGCGGACGAACCCCGGGTGCGGGACGAGTTCTTCATGAAGCTCGCCCTCGCCCCCCGCACCGGCCTCGCCGACCAGATCACCCTCATCAACCGACAGCGACGCGAGTACCTCAGGACCATGCGCACCCTCTCCAAGCTGGCCGCCACCGAGAACCGGGACAACCGCACGGCCCACCTGCTCATCGAGGGCGCCATGCTCCACCTCCAGGCCGACCTCGACTGGCTGGAGCGCTGCCAGGAGGAGCTGGAAGGGACGGAGGGACGATGAGCGACACCCCCGCCCCCACGCCCGCGCCCGCCGCGCCCCCGCCCCTCCTGGAGGCCCGCGGACTGGTCAGGACCCACCACGGCGAGGGCGGCCCCGTCCACGCCGTCCGCGGCGTCGACCTGACCGTGCGGCGCGGCGAGTTCGTCGCCGTCACCGGCCCCTCCGGCGCCGGCAAGTCCACCCTGCTGCACATGCTCGGCGGGCTCCAGCGCCCCGACGCCGGCACCATCCGCCTCGACGGCGAGTCCACCGACGGCTACACCGAGGCCCGCTGGGCCGTGGAGCGCCGCCGCAGCATCGGCTTCGTCTTCCAGTTCTTCAACCTCGTCTCCAACCTCGCCGTCGCCGACAACGTCGAGCTCCCCGCCCTGCTCGCCGGGGCCTCCGCGCGCCACGCCCGCGCCGAACGGGAACGGCTCCTCGACGAGCTCGGCCTCGCCGCCAAGGCCCGCAGCATGCCCGGCGAGCTCTCCGGCGGCGAGCAGCAGCGCGTCGCCCTCGCCCGCGCCCTGGTCAACCAGCCGCGCCTGCTCCTCGCCGACGAGCCGGCCGGCAGCCTCGACAGCAAGGGGACGCGCGAGGTGATGCGCCTCCTCGCCCGCTTCCACCAGCGCGGCCAGACCATCGTCCTCGTCACCCACGACGCCCGGCTCGCCAGCGCGGCCGACCGCGTGATCAGCTTCTTCGACGGCCGCGTCACCGACGACGTCACCTTCGCCGACGAGGCCGCCGCCGGCCCCGCCCGCGTCGTCGAGCTGAGGGACTGACCGCCGTGCGGGCCATGCTGCGCTGGGCACACGCCGACCTGCGGACCCACCGCGGCGAAGCGCTCTTCCTCGTCTCGGCCACCGCCGGGATCGTCGCCTCGCTGCTCGTCGCGGCGGCCCTCTTCGGCTACGCCACCAACCCCTGGCAGCGGGTCTTCGCCCAGTCCCACGGCGCCCACGTCTGGCTCCACACCGGCCGTACCACCGACCTCGCCCGCACCACCGACCCGGCGCGCACCGCCGATCCCGCCCGCCTCGCCGCGCTCGACGGTGTCGCCGCCGTCGCCGGCCCCTACGACACCGTCGCCACCACCGTCGCCTCCCGCGGCGCCCGCGCCGCCGTCGAACTGCGCGCCGCCCCCGCCCGGCCCCCCGCCACCGGCCGCCCCCTGATCACCGCCGGCCGCTGGCTCGACCCGGCGACCCCCGACGGCGTCGTCCTGGAGAGCGGTCTCGCCGCCGCCCTCGTCGCCGGACCCGGCGACACCCTCACCCTGCCCGGCGCCGCCGCCCGCGCCCTCACCGTCGTCGGCGTCGCCGACACCGCGGAACCCCGCTACCGCCCCGGCGAGCGCGCCGGCACGGTCTGGGCGACCGCCGACACCGTACGCGCCGCCCCCGGCCGGCCCGGCCGCGTCACCGGGCTGCGCCTCACCGACGGCGACGACGCCGAGTACGTCGTCCAGCGCGCCGTCACCGCTCTCGGCGCCGACGCCGTCACCGACGTCACCCACTGGCAGCAGGCCCGCGCCGAGGCGCAGGGCGACACCCGGCTCCTCGGCCGGGTCCTCGGACTCTTCGGGCTCGGCGCGCTCGCCGCCGCGGCGCTCGCCGTGTTCGGCGCGATCAGCACCCGCGTACGCGGCCACCTCCGCGACATATCCGTCCTCAAGGCCATCGGCTTCACCCCCGGCCAGGTCGTCCGCGTCTTCCTCGCCCAGCACCTCGCCTACGCCGTCCTCGGCGCGGCCCTCGCCACCACGGCCGTCCAAGCGCTCGGCAGCCGGCTCCCCGGGCGGCCCGGCGACGCCGTCGGCGTCTGGCAGGGCCTGCCCGGACACACCGCCGCGCTGCTCGGCGTCCCGGCCGCCGTCGTCGCCCTCATCGGCGCCGCCACCGGCCTCGCCGCCTGGCGCGCCGGACGCGTGCCCCCCGTACCCGCCGGATCCGCGGCCGCCGCCCCGGCCGGACGCGGCCTGTCCCGGCCCGCGCTCCGCGCGCTCGCCCTGCCCGGCGTGCCGGCCCCGCTCGTCCTCGGCTGGCACCGCGCCTTCGGCCGCGGCCGCCAGGCCCCGGCGACCGTCGCCCGGCTCGCCCTGCCCCTGCTGCTGATCACCGTCGTCCTCGGCGCGTGGACCACCATCGAACGCTTCGACACCCGGCCCGAGCAGCTCGGCCTGCCCGCCGCGCTCACCGCCCGCCCCGCCGACGGCCTCGGCGACCGCGAGGCCCGCGCCCTCCTGCAGCGCAGCCCCGACGTGCTCGACGCCCACCGCGGACTGGAGGTCGCCGCGCTCGTCCCCGGCCAGACCGGCACGATCGCCCTGCGCGGCCTCGGCACCCGGCAGGACCCCTACCCGTACACCGTCGCCGAGGGCCGGCCGGCCGCCGGACCGGACGAGGCGGTGGCCGGGCAGGGCCTCCTCGACCTGCTCGGCGTCGGGGTCGGCGACTGGGTGCGGCTCACCGTCGGCGGCCGGCCGCAGGTGCTGCACATCGTCGGCCGCAGCATCGAACCCGGCAACGGCGGCCGTACCGTCTCCACGTCCCTCGACACCCTCCGCGAGAACGACCCGGCCCTCGAACCCGCCGTCTACCACCTGCGGCTGCGCCCCGACGCCGACCCGGGCACGGTCCGCTCCGAACTCCTCCGGGAGGCGCGGGGCCGCCTGGACATCCACGAGGTCTCCGGTCCCGCCGACCGGCTGGCCGCCCTGCGCGGCGTGGCGGCCGGACTCATCGCCGTGCTCGCCCTCATCGGCCTCACGGAGGTGTCCACCGCCATCGGCGGCGCCGTGCGCGACGGCGAGCGCGACCTGCTCGCCCTGAAGGCCATCGGCCTGTCGCCCCGGCAGGTCACCGCGGTGACGCTCACCGCCGTCGGCCTCACCACCCTCACCGCGGCCGCCGCGGGCACGGCCCTGGGCGTACCGCTCGCCCACTGGCTCATCGACCAGGAGGGCCGCACCAGCGGCGTCGGCGCGGGCATCGCCCACGGTCCGACACCGCTCCACCTCCTGGCGCTCATCGTGACCGCCGTCGCCGGCGCGGTCGCCCTCGCCGTCCTCCCCGCCGCCCGGGCCGCCCGCCGCCGCCTGGCGGACACCCTCAGCGCGCTCGCGTGACCCGCGTCACGGCGCTGTACTGAAGGAGGGAAACCCGGACGAGAGGGGGCGCCATGCACTCCTGTTCAGGGAACTCACCGCGCCGCAGGAGCCGGTCCGGCGCCGTCGCGGTCTCCCTCGCCGTCGCCGTGGGCCTCGCCGGGCCGGTGCCCACCGCGACCGCCGGCGAGCCGGACCGGGTGAGGCCGCGCGGACCGGTCGTGCTGCGCGTCATCGACGGTGACACCGTCGAAGTGCGGGGCGACGGCAGGGTCATCCCCGACGGCACCGTCGCCCGCGTCCGCCTGCTGGAGGTCGACGCCCCCGAACGGGGCGACTGCTTCAGCCGCGAGGCCACCGCCCGGACCGCCGAGCTCCTGCCCGTCGGCAGCAGGTTGCGCACGGAACGCGACGTCGAGCTCAAGGACCGCTACGGCCGGTACCTGCTCTACGTCTGGAACGACAGGGGCGTCTTCGTCAACGAGTCCCTCGTCCGCAGCGGTCACGCCACCAGCGTGCTGTTCGAGCCGAACGACAAGCACGGGAAGACGATGACCGAGGCCCAGGCCGCGGCCCGCCAGGCCGGTGCGGGCCTGTGGTCCGCGTGCCCGGCCCCCTGACGCCCGTCAGGCCCGCGGCAGCCGCGCCTCGATCGCCGCCACCAGCTCGGCCGCCTCCGGCTCCGTGCGCGGGCGGAAGCGGGTGACCTCGCCCCGCGGGGAGATCAGGAACTTCTCGAAGTTCCACTGGACGTCCCCGGCCTCGCCGTCCACGTCCGCGGTCTTCGTCAGCTCCGCGTACAGCGGGTGCCGGCCCGGGCCGTTGACGTCCGTCTTCTCCAGCATCGGGAACGTCACGCCGTAGGTCGCCGAGCAGAACGCGCCGATCTCCTCCGCCGTGCCCGGTTCCTGGCCGCCGAACTGGTTGCACGGCACGCCCAGCACCGTGAAGCCCCGGGCGCCGTACGTCTTCTGGAGCCGCTCCAGACCCTCGTACTGCGGGGTCAGCCCGCACTTCGAGGCGACGTTGACCACCAGGACCACCTTGCCCTCGTACTCGGCCAGGGTCGTCGCCTCACCGGACAGGCCGTGCAGCGGGATGTCGTACAGGGACATGCGGGACTCCTCCTCCAAGGGCACTGCCAACAGGGTCGATCAAAACACGCCCCGCCTGGTAGACAGGCGGGTGTGGACCAGGAACAGCCTCCGCTGGAGACCGAGACCGTCGCCCCCGGCCCACGGCCGGTGCGGTGCCGGCTGTGCGGGCGGCCGCTGACCGGCGCCGCCTCCCGGCGCACCGGACTCGGGCCCGCCTGCGATGCCAAGCTGCGTCCGGCGGGCCCCGACATCAGGACGCGGCGCCACGAGGTCGATCAGGAGGCGCTGCCGGGGCTGTGACGCTCAGAGGCGCCGGAACAGGCCCTCCTGGACCACCGACACCAGCAGACGGCCCCCGCGGTCGTAGATGCGGCCGCGCGCCAGGCCCCGCCCACCCGTCGCGATCGGCGACTCCTGGTCGTACAGGAACCACTCGTCGGTGCGGAACGGGCGGTGGAACCACATCGCGTGGTCCAGCGACGCCATGTCGAAGCCCCGCGGGCCCCACAGCGGCTCGATGGGGATGCGGACCGCGTCCAGCAGGGTCATGTCGGAGGCGTACGTCAGCGCGCACGTGTGGATCAGCGGCTCGTCGCCGAGCGGGCCCACCGCGCGCATCCACACCGCGCTGCGCGGGTCGGCCTCCTCGACCTCCTCCGCCGTCCAGCGCAGCCGGTCGACGTAGCGGATGTCGAACGGCTGGCGGCGCGCCATCCGTTCCAGCGACTCCGGCAGAGCGCCCAGGTGCTCGCGGATCTCGTCCGTGACCGAAGGCAGCTCCTCCGGCGGCGGGAAGTCCAGCCGCGGCGGCAGCTGGTGTTCGAAGCCCGCCTCCTCCGGCTGGTGGAAGGAGGCCGTCAGATTGAAGATCGTCTTGCCCTGCTGGATCGCGGTGACCCGGCGGGTCGTGAACGACCTGCCGTCCCGGACCCGCTCGACCTGGTACACGATCGGCACACCGGGGATGCCCGGCCGCAGGAAGTACGCGTGCAGCGAGTGGACCGGCCGGCCGCCGTCCGTCGTCCGGCCGGCGGCGACCAGGGCCTGCCCGGCGACCTGCCCGCCGAAGACCCGTTGCAGGGACTCCTGCGGGCTGGCGCCGCGGAAGATGTCGACCTCGATCTGCTCCAGGTCGAGCAGGTCGACGAGTCTCTCGGCGGGGTTCGTCATCCGTGGGTCCTCTCAGAGCTGGCCGACGTCGGTGACGCGGAGGACCGCGCGGCCCTCCTCGTCCGAGGCCGCCAGGTCCACCTCCGCGCTGATGCCCCAGTCATGGTCGCCGTTCGGGTCGGCGAAGGTCTGCCGGACGCGCCACAGGCCGTGCTCCGCGTCCTCCTCGATGGACAGCAGCTTCGGGCCGCGCGCGTCCGGGCCGGTGCCGAGGTCGTCGTACTCGTCCCAGTACGCGTCCATCGCCTCCGCCCACCGCTCCTCGTCCCAGCCGGACTCGCCGTCCATCGCGCCCAGTTCGGCGAGCTGGTCCAGCGCGGCCAGCTCCACGCGGCGGAACAGGGCGTTGCGCACGAGGACCCGGAAGGCGCGGGCGTTGGCCGTGACCGGCTTGACCTGGTCGGCCTTCTCCTGGGCCTCCTCGGCCGTCTCCACCTCCGGGTTGGCCAGCTGCTCCCACTCGTCCAGCAGCGAGGAGTCGACCTGCCGCACCATCTCGCCCAGCCAGGCGATCAGGTCCTGAAGGTCCTCCGTCTTCAGGTCGTCCGGGATGGTGTGGTCCAGCGCCTTGTACGCGGACGCCAGGTACCGCAGCACGATGCCCTCGGTCCGCGCCAGCTCGTAGAAGGACGTGAACTCCGTGAAGGTCAGCGCCCGCTCGTACATGTCGCGGATGACGGACTTCGGCGAGACGGGGTGGTCACCGACCCACGGGTGCGACGTCTTGTAGGTGTTGTACCCGTGCCACAGCAGCTCCTCCAGCGGCTTGGGGTACGAGACGTCCTGGAGCCGCTCCATCCGCTCCTCGTACTCGACGCCGTCCGCCTTCATCGCGCCGACCGCCTCGCCGCGCGCCTTGTTCTGCTGGGCGGCGAGGATCTGGCGCGGGTCGTCGAGCGTCGACTCGACCACCGACACCATGTCGAGGGCGTACGACGGGGACTCCGGGTCGAGCAGGTCGAACGCCGCGAGCGCGAACGTCGACAGCGGCTGGTTGAGCGCGAAGTCCTGCTGGAGGTCGACGGTGAGCCGGATCCTGCGCCCCTCGGCGTCCGGCTCGTCCAGCTGCTCCACGACGCCGCCGTCCAGCAGCGAGCGGTAGATCGCGATGGCGCGGCGGATGTGCCGCAGCTGGTTCCTGCGCGGCTCGTGGTTGTCCTCCAGCAGCCGGCGCATGGCGGTGAAGGCGTCGCCGGGGCGGGCGATCACCGACAGCAGCATGGTGTGCGTGACGCGGAAGCGGGAGGTCAGCGGCTCCGGCTCGGAGGCGATCAGCTTCTCGAAGGTGTTCTCGGTCCAGCCGACGAACCCCTCCGGGGCCTTCTTGCGGACCACCTTGCGGCGCTTCTTCGGGTCGTCGCCCGCCTTGGCGAGCGCCTTCTCGTTCTCGATGACGTGCTCGGGCGCCTGCGCCACCACGAACCCGGCCGTGTCGAAGCCCGCCCGGCCGGCACGGCCCGCGATCTGGTGGAACTCGCGGGCCCGCAGCGTGCGCACCCGGGTGCCGTCGTACTTGGTGAGCGCCGTGAACAGCACCGTGCGGATGGGGACGTTGACGCCGACGCCGAGGGTGTCCGTCCCGCAGATGACCTTCAGCAGGCCGGCCTGGGCGAGCTTCTCCACCAGCCGCCGGTACTTGGGCAGCATGCCCGCGTGGTGCACGCCGATGCCGTGCCGCACGTACCGCGAGAGGTTCCTGCCGAACGTCGTGGTGAAGCGGAAACCGCCGATCAGCTCGGCGATCCGGTCCTTCTCCTCGCGCGAGCACATGTTGATGCTCATCAGCGACTGCGCGCGCTCCACGGCCTGCGCCTGCGTGAAGTGGACGATGTAGACGGGCGCCTGCTTGGTCTCCAGCAGCTCCGTCAGCGTCTCGGTGATGGGCGTGAGCCGGTACTCGTACGAGAGGGGGACCGGTCGCGTCGCCGAGCGGACCACCGCCGTCGGGCGGCCCGTGCGGCGGGTGAGGTCCTTCTCGAACATCGACACGTCGCCGAGCGTCGCCGACATCAGCACGAACTGCGCCTGCGGCAGCTCCAGCAGCGGGATCTGCCAGGCCCAGCCGCGGTCGGGCTCCGCGTAGAAGTGGAACTCGTCCATGACGACCTGGCCGATGTCGGCGTCCTTGCCGTCGCGCAGCGCGATCGAGGCGAGCACCTCCGCCGTGCAGCAGATCACCGGGGCGTCGGCGTTCACCGACGCGTCGCCGGTGAGCATGCCGACGTTCTCGGTGCCGAAGAGCTTGCACAGGTCGAAGAACTTCTCCGACACGAGCGCCTTGATCGGCGCCGTGTAGAACGTGACCTGGTCGTTGGCGAGCGCCGTGAAGTGGGCCCCCGCCGCCACCAGGCTCTTGCCGGAGCCGGTGGGCGTGGACAGGATCACGTTGGCGCCCGAGACGACCTCGATCAGCGCCTCCTCCTGGGCCGGGTAGAGGGAGATGCCACGGCCCTCCGCCCAGGACGAGAAGGCCTCGAAGAGGGCGTCGGGATCGGCGGTCTGCGGCAGCTGATCGATAAGGGTCACGACCCCATCTTGCCTGGCTTCCCCCGTGAAGCGGGAACCGGCCACCGGCACCAAGATCACGAGCGGTAGCCTGTGCCGTCAACTCGGCACCACCACACGACCACGGGGGCGGCACGCACATGATGGGACCGGCGCACTCACTCTCCGGGGCGGCGGCCTGGCTCGGCGTGGGCGCCGCCACCGCGGCGGCCGGCCACGCCATGCCGTGGCCGGTCCTCGTCGCCGGAGCGCTGATCTGCGCCGGTGCGGCCCTCGCCCCGGACCTCGACCACAAGTCGGCGACGATCTCGCGCGCCTTCGGGCCGCTGTCCAAGTGGGTGTGCGAGGTCGTCGACAAGCTGTCCTACGCCGTCTACAAGGCCACCCGCACCCGCGCCGACGCGCGCCGGAGCGGCGGCCACCGCACCCTGACCCACACCTGGGTGTGGGCGGCCGCGATCGGCGCCGGCGCCTCGGCGCTCGCCGTCCAGTGCGGCCGGTGGGGGGTCCTCGCGCTCCTCTTCGTCCACGTCGTCCTGGCCGTCGAGGGCCTGCTGTGGCGGGCCGCCCGGGTCTCCAGCGACATCCTCGTGTGGCTGCTGGGCGCGGCCGGCGCCTGGATCCTCGCGGGCATCCTGGACCAGCCCGGCAACGGCGCGAACTGGCTGTTCGAGGCGCCGGGCCAGGAGTACCTGTGGCTGGGGCTGCCCGTCGTGCTCGGCGCGCTGGTCCACGACGTCGGTGACGCGCTCACCGTCTCCGGCTGCCCGATCCTGTGGCCGATACCGATAGGCGGCAAGCGCTGGTACCCGATCGGGCCCCCCAAGGTGCTGCGCTTCCGGGCGGGCAGCTGGGTCGAGGTGCGGGTGCTCATGCCGGTGTTCATGGTGCTCGGCGGCGTGGGCGGCGCCTTCGCGCTGGGCCTGGTCTGACCCCGCCGGGGCGCGTGCGCCCCGGCGGGGGAGCGGGGTGGGGGCGGTGTCCCGCGGGACGGGCGGGGGAGCGGGGTGGGGGCGGTGTCCCGCGGGACGGGCGGGGGAGCGGGGCGGCGGTGTCCTGCCGGAGCGCCGGGCGGGGGAGCGGGTCGGTGCTACCCGTGCCAGGACCGCCACAGCGCCGCGTACGCCCCGTCCGCGGCCACCAGCGCGTCGTGGCCGCCCAGCTCGGTGATCCGGCCGCCCTCCACCACCGCGATCAGGTCGGCGTCGTGCGCGGTGTGCAGCCGGTGCGCGATGGCGACGACCGTACGCCCCTCCAGGACCCGGGCCAGGGACCGCTCCAGGTGCCGCGCGGCCCGCGGGTCGAGCAGCGACGTCGCCTCGTCCAGCACCAGCGTGTGCGGGTCCGCCAGCACCAGCCGGGCCAACGCCACCTGCTGGGCCTGCGCCGGGGTGAGCCCCTGTCCGCCCGAACCGACCTCCGCGTCGAGACCGCCCTCCAGCGCCCGTGCCCAGCCGTCGGCGCCGACCGCGGCCAGCGCCGACCACAGCGCGCCGTCGTCCGCCCCGGCCCGGGCCAGCAGCAGGTTGTCCCGCAACGACCCGACGAAGACGTGGTGCTCCTGGTTGACCAGCGCCACGTGCTCCCGGACCCGCTCGGCGGGCATCCGCGCCAACTCCGCCGCCCCCAGCGTGACCCGGCCGGAGCCCGGCGCGTAGATGCCGGCGAGCAGCCGGCCCAGGGTCGACTTGCCGGCGCCCGACGGGCCGACCAGCGCGAGCCGCGTCCCGGGCGGTACCCCGAGCGACACCCGGTGCAGCACGTCGACGCCCTCCCGGTAGCCGAAGCGCACCTCGTCCGCCCGCACCTCGCGCCCCTCGGGCCGCACCGACGCGTCCCCCGCGTCCGGCTCGATCTCCCGCACGCCGACCAGCCGGGCCAGTGACACCTGCGCCACCTGGAGCTCGTCGTACCAGCGCAGGATGATCCCCACCGGCTCCACCAGCATCTGCGCGAGGAGCGCCCCGGTGGTCAGCCGGCCGACGTCCAGCCAGCCCTGGAGCACGAACGCCCCGCCGATCAGCAGCACGGAGGCGAGCACCGTGGTGTGGGTGAGGCTGATGACCGGGAGGAACACCGAGCGCAGGGCGAGCGTGTACCTCTCCCACGCCGTCCACTGCCCGATCCGACGGTCGGAGAGCGCCACGCGGCGCGCCCCGAGCCGGTGCGCCTCCACCGTGCGGCCCGCGTCGACCGTCTCGGTGAGCGCGGCGGCCACCGCCGCGTACCCGGCGGCCTCCGAGCGGTACGCGGCGGGCGCCCGCCGGAAGTACCAGCGGCAGCCCACGACGAGCAGCGGCGCCGCCACCAGGACGCACAGCGCCAGCGGGGGCGCGGTCACCGCGAGCCCGCCGAGCAGCAGGCCCGCCCAGACCACCCCGATCGCCAGCTGCGGCACCGCCTGCCGCATGGCCTCGGCCAGCCGGTCGACGTCGGTGGTGACGCGCGACAGCAGGTCCCCCGTCCCCGCCCGCTCCAGCACGCCGGGCGGCAGCCGGACCGACCGGACGAGGAAGTCCTCGCGCAGGTCCGCCAGCGTCTCCTCGCCGAGCATCGCCCCGCGCAGCCTCACCAGCCGCACGAACAGCGTCTGCACGGCGAGCGCGACGGCGAACAGGAGCAGGGTCCGCCCGAGGTGCAGTCGGTCCTCCCCGGCCGCGAGCCGGTCCACCAGCGAGCCGAGCAGGTACGGGCCGGTCATCGAGGCGACGACCGCCACGGCGTTGACCGCGACGAGCAGCGTGAACGCCCGCCGGTGGCGGCGCAGCAGCTCCCGCACGTACCGGCGCACGGTGGCGGGGCTGCCGACGGGCAGCGTGGTGGCGGATCGCGGCGCCGCGGGGTCGTACTGCGGTGGTACCAGGGCGTGCCCGGTCATGCGGACTCCTCCCGTCCGGGGAGTGGTGCGGTACGGGCACGGGCGGCGGACTCGGCCGCCGCGGGCTCCGTGGCGGCGGGCACGGGCACGGCCTCGGTGCCCGGTACGGGCACGGGGACAGCGCTCGGCGGGCCGCCGGCGTCGGCCGGGGTGCCGGTGCGCGTGCCCGTGCCGGCTCTGGCGTCGGCGGGGGTGCCGGGCTGGGCGTCCGGTCCGGCGTCGGGCCGGGTGCCGGGTGCGGCGTCGGGGCCGGTGTCGCGGGAGACGACCGCCCGGTAGCGTGGCTCGGTGCGCAGCAGCTCCCGGTGGGCGCCCGCCGCGACCGCTTGCCCCCGGTGGACCAGGACCACCCGGTCGGCCACGTCCAGCAGCAGCGGCGACGAGGTGAACACGACCGTCGTGCGCCCCTCGCGCAGGCGCCGGATCCCGGCCGCGACCGCCGCCTCGGTGTGCGAGTCGACCGCCGACGTCGGCTCGTCCAGCACCAGCACCGGGGGGTCGGTCACCAACGACCTGGCCAGGGCGAGCCGTTGCCGCTGCCCGCCCGACAGGGACCGGCCGCGCTCGGTGATCGGGGTCTCCATCGGGTCGCCGTCCGGTTCGGCGGACGCCTGCGCCAGGGCGTCCAGCACGTCCCCGCACCGGGCGGCCTCCAGCGCCCGGGCGGCGGTCACCGCACCGGACGAGGGCACGTCCAGCAGCTCCCGCAGCGTCCCCGACAGCAGCACCGGGTCCTTGTCCTGCACGAGCACCGCGGTGCGGGCCACCGACAAGGGCAGCCCGTCCAGCGCGACGCCGCCCACGAGAACCGGTACGTGCTCCGGGCCGCCGTCGGCCGGATGGCCGCCCAGCCGTTCCGCGAGCCGCCCGGCGGCGTCCGGGTCGCCGCACACCACGGCGGTGAACCGCCCGGCTGCGGCCCGCAGACCCGTCAGCGGGTCGTGCAACTCCCCCTCCGGCGGCCACGACCCGCCCTCACCCGACGGCAGGGGCCCGCCCTCGTGCCGAGGCGGGGACCCGTCCCCGCCCGGCGGCACGGCACCTCCGCCGGTCCCCGGCCCGGTGCGCGACAGCGCCAGCACCCGCGCGGCGCGGCGCGCCGAGGGCCGCGAGAACGAGTAGGCCATGGCGATCTCCTCGAACTGGCGCAGCGGGTGCTGGATCAGCAGCACCGCCCCGTACACGGCCACCAGGTCGCCGACCGCGATCCGTCCGTCCAGCGCGAGCCGCGCCCCGTACCCCACCACGCCGATCAGCAGCAGTCCCGGCAGGACCACCTGTACGGCGGCGATCAGCGCCCACGAGCGGGCGCTGCGCACGGCGGCGCCGCGCACCTCCTGTGAGGCGGCGCGGTAGCGGTCGAGGAACAGCTCCTCGCCCCCGATGCCGCGCAGCACCCGCAGTCCGGCGACCGTGTCGGTCGCCAGCTCCGTCGCCCGTCCCGCCTTCTCGCGCTGCTCGTCGGCGCGGCGGGTCGCCCGGGGCAGCAGCGGCAGGGGCGCCAGCGCCAGTACCGGCACGGCCAGCGCGACGACGGTGCCGAGGGCGGGGTGGTACAGCACCAGGCCGGCGCAGACGGCGACCAGCGTGGCGGCCGCCGCGGCGAACCGGGACAGGGCCTCCACGAACCAGCCGATCTTCTCGACGTCACCGGTCGAGACGGCCACCACCTCACCGGCCGCCACCCTGCGGGTCAGCACGGAGCCCAACTCGGCGGCCTTGCGGGCGAGCAACTGCTGCACGCGGGTCGCCGCGGTGATCCAGTTGGTCACCGCGGTCCGGTGCAGCATCACATCCCCGACGGCGATGGTCACGCCGAGCAGGGCGATCAGCCCGCCCGCGAGCGAGAGCCGGACACCCGACCCGTCCACGACCGCCTGGACGGCGAGGCCGACGCCCACCGGCAGCCCGATGATGCCCAGGTTCATCACCAGCCCCCAGCCGAGCGAGGCGAGCTGCCCGCCCAGCTGGCGCCTGCCCAGCCACACCAGGAAGCGGGCACCGGAACGGACGTCGGGTTCGCCGGGGTCGGCGTACGGGAGGTGGCGGATCTGCATGGCGTCCCAGACATTCTCGGCGGGTACGGGCGGGGGCGGGTGCGTGCGGGCGGGGCGAGGGGGGCGGCGGGCGGAAACGGCGGTCGACGGCGGTCGGCGGCGCAGGCGGGGGCGGCGGGCAGGGCGGAGGACACCGCCGACGGCCGGGGCGCGGCGGAGACGTGTCAGGTTCACCCCGCCGACGGGCCCGGGGCAAAGGGTTTTCCGCCGCCTCGCACGGAACGCGCCAACGCCGCGTCCCGTCCCTGGCGCCCGACTCCGTCCGGCGCTTCACTTCCGCCCCATGAGACGACGCGCAGTCATGAGCACGCTCAGCGCCCTGGCGCTCGCCGCCGGTGCGCTCCTCACCGGCCCGCCGGCCGCCACCGCCGGCCGACTCCCGCAGCCACCGGCCGAGTTCGGCACCGACTGGCACGACCCACTCACCGCCGCGCCCCCGGTGCACCGGCCGCGCGGGGTGCCCTCCTGCGAGGTCACCGTCGCCCGGGCGCAGTTCCGCGACTTCACCCCCTACCGTGGCGCCTACACGCCACCCGAGGGGTGTGGCGACCGGTGGAGCGCGGTCGTCCTCCGGCTCGACGGCCGGGTGCGGGGACGCCAGTACGACCGGCTCGGCCACCTCGCCGTCGGGGGCGTCGAGGTCCTGCGCACGTCCACGCCCCAGCCGTCCCCCGACGGCATCGCCTGGTCGGTGGAGAAGGACGTCACCCGCTACAGCGACACCCTGAGCCGGCCCCAGCCGGTCGAGATGCTCATCGGCAACGTCGTCGACGACACCCACACCGGCGTCATCGACGTCACCGTGACCCTCACCTTCTACGCCGCCCCCGGACGTGCCGCACCCGGCGACCGCACCGCACCCGGCCGTACCGCCCCCGACCCGGCGGCGACCCCGGAGCTCGTCCTCCCCCTCGGCGACGGCGGCTCCGTCACCACCCCGCGCAACACCGAACGGATCCTCGCCGAGGTGTACGCCACCGGCTCGGGCGGCGGCTGCGAGGAGTACTGGTACCTGACCGTCCCCACCGGGGCGCCCTACGGCTGCACCGCCGAGGGCGGCCCCCACCGCGAGGTCCGCGTCAGCGTCGACGGCCGGCTCGCCGGCATCGCCGCGCCCTTCCCGACGGTCTGGACGGGCGGCTGGTCCAACCCGTTCCTCTGGTACGTCGTCCCCGGCCCCCGGGCCTTCGACGTCCAGCCCGTGGTCCTCGACCTGACGCCGTTCGCCGGACTCCTCAACGACGGCCGCCCGCACCGCGTCGAGGTGACCGTCGCCGGGGTGCCGGCCGGACGGCCCGGCTGGAGCACCCCGACGAACCTGCTGCTGTGGCGGGACGAGGGCCGCGCCGTCGTCACCGGCGCCCTCACCCGGCACGAGGACGGCGGCGCCACCGGAACCTCCCGCCACACCCCCGGCGCCGAGCACCGCGTCGACACGGCGGCGGCCCACCGGCTCACGGTGGCCGGACACGTCGACACCTCCCGCGGCAGGACCGCCACGACCGTCACCCGCGCGCTCACCCACACCTCCGTCCACCGCTGGGGCGCCGACGAGAACCCCGACGCCCTCGACGCCACCTGGAGCGACCACGAGACGGTCACCGCGGGCGGCGCGACCACGCGCACCCGAAGGACGTACACCATGGACGGCACGACGACCGTCGGCGCCGGCGACCGGCTGCGGACGGTGCTGACCCTCGGCGACCACGCCCACACCGTCGCGACCCGCGGCGGCCGGCCGCCCACCTGGTCACGGCTGGACGACACGTACACCGGCGACGCGACGTACACGACGGGCGTCCCCCGCGACCAGCGCCACGCGGTCGGCTCGTCCGCCGAGCACTACCGGCTCCGCGGCTCAGCCGGTTGCCACGACCGCCTCGTGCGCACCGCGCAGGGGGTGGTGACGGAGGACCGCACACGCTGCTGAACCCTCCGCCGGCACCCCACCGCCACCGCCCCGCCCCTCCGCGCGCCCGCCACCGGGCCGGCGGGGCGGGGGCGCGGGCGGGGGCGCCGCGGGCTACGCCTCGGCCGGGCGCTCCGAGTCCACCCCGGGCCGCGAACGGCGCCACTCGCCGCGGGTGAAGTCCGGGAACGCCACGGGGGCGCCCTGGGCCCGGATCGAGGAGTGGCTCAGCGGCACCGGCGCCGACCAGGTGGCGGCGTCGTAGACGTCGAAGTCCGGTACGAGACCCAGCCGCATGACCTGCGTCAGCCGGTACACCATGAGGTAGTCCATGCCGCCGTGCCCGCCCGGCGGGTCGGCGTGCTCCCGCCAGAGCCAGTGGTCGAACTCCCCGGCGTAGACCGAGAAGTCGCCCCACTGGTGGTCCTTGTGGTCAGGTTCGAGGTAGACGCGGGCCGGGTAGTCCTCGAAGACCCCGCGGGTGCCGCCCAGGCTGTTGACCCGGCTGTACGGGTGCGGCGTGGACACGTCGTGCTCCAGCCGGATCACCCGGCCCTTGGCGGTCCGCAGCATGCTGACGGTGCGGTCGCTCCCGACGTAGGACTCCTTCCGGCTGGGGTGGTCCGGCGGCATGTGGGCCGCCCGGTACTCGGCCAGCCCCAGGGCCGGCGTGCCGAAGCTGCTGATGCCGACCACGCGGTCGCCCCGGTTGACGTCCAGGTAGTTGGCGACGGGCCCGAAGCCGTGGTTCGGGTACAGGTCACCGCGCAGCCGGGTGTGCCACAGCCGCCGCCACGGCCCTTCGTAGTAGGTCGGGGAGAACAGCAGCTCGCGCAGGTCGTGGTGGTACGCGCCGGCGGCGTGCAGCAGCTCGCCGAACTTCCCCGCGTGCGCCATGCGCAGCACGCGCGTCTCGGTCCTGCCGTAGCAGCAGTTCTCCAGCTGCATGCAGTGGCGCCGCGTCCGCTCCGACAGGTCGACCAGGGCCCACAGCTCGTCCAGGGTCATCGCCACGGGGCACTCGACGCCGACGTGCTTGCCGCTGAGCAGGGCGGTCCGCGCCATCTCGAAGTGGAGCTCCCACGGAGTGGCGACGTACACGAGGTCGACGTCGCCGCGCTCGCACAGCCGCGCGTAGGCGCCGTCGCCGTGCGTGTACACCGCCGGCGCCGGCTGCCCGGCGGCCACCACCTTGGCGGCCGCCCGCGCCGCCTTCTCCCGGACCGGGTCGCAGACGGCGGTGACGCGCGTGCCGGGGACGGCGAGGAACAGGTCGATCATGCTGTCGCCGCGGTTCCCCAGTCCGACGATCCCGACCCGTACGGTGCTGCGCCGCTCGAACGGCACGCCCGCCATCGTGGCGCCCTGGCGGGGTGGCGGCGCGGGCTCCGCCGGGCCCGCCGCCGTTCCGCCGGCGGGGCGCGGGGCGGCCGCCGCGGCCGGTGCGGCGCCGAGGGCGGCGAGTCCGAGCCCGGCGCCCGCCGCGCCCGCCGTGGTCCGCAGCACGCCGCGGCGTGAGGGCGCGGCGGGGACCCGGGGGGCACCGGGCACCGCGTCGTCGCCGGGAACCGAGTCGCTCATGGAACCTCCAGTACATGACGTGCACGGCTGGTTCACCTGTCCCGGGAAGGACCCTGGCCGCCCGGCCGGGGGTGCGCAAGGGAGAGGATCGGCCTTCCGCGGCGCGTGCGTGCGCCGGGGACCGCGACCGGCCGGATACGGGTGTTCGTACCGGGTGGGCGTGCCGGGTGGGCTCGGCGCGTGCGGCCGGGGACGGGCGGCCGGGGACGGCGGCGCCGGCCTGGGCGGGGAACGCCGCCGGGTGCCGAGGCGGTGCCGGTGGCCGTGCCGAGTGCGGGCCCCGGGAGGATCGTCGAGGACCTGCCGGTACCGCGCCTCGGGGCGGGCGGGCGGTCGCCTCGCCCCGGGGCGCTCGCCGGCTCAGCAGCGCTGGTCGGGCACCCCGTCGACCAGGGCGGACAGCAGCCCGCCGAGCACCTCGCGCTGGCCGGTGGTCAGGGGTGCCAGGACGTCCTCCGCGGCGGCCCGGCGCGCGCTCCTCAGCCGCCGCAGCGTGGCGCGGCCCTCCTCGGTGAGCTCGATCCTGATCACCCGGCGGTTGGCCGGGTCGGGGACGCGGCGCACCCGGCCGCTCGCCTCCAGCCCGTCGACCAGGCTGGTCACCGCCCGGGGCACCACCTCCAGACGCTCGGCGAGGTCGGCCATGCGCGGCGGCGACTCGTAGTGCGCGACCGTCCGCAGGAGGCGCGACTGGGCGGGCGTGATGCGGATGTCCACGGCCTCCAACTGCCGCTTCTGGCTGCGGTGGAGCCGGCGGGTCAGCCGCAGCAGCTGCTCGGCGAGGAGGCCGTCGGCGTCGGGTGCGTTCATAATCGGCAGGGTAGCAGGAGCATGTTCACTGTTACCTGTCCTCACAATGAGCTATGCTCTCCGTCGCAGGCGCGTCCCGTGGCCGCGGGACACGACGACCTCTCGAAGGAGCCATGCGCATCCACGCCGAGTCCACCTGGACGCCACCGCCCCACGACCCGGACCAGCCCCCGGCGCAGATCCGCCGCATCCTCCGGCTCTTCCGGCCGTACCGCGGCCGCCTGGGTTTCGTGGGCCTGCTCGTCGGCGCCTCCTCCCTGGTGGGGGTCGCCTCGCCGTTCCTGCTGCGGGAGATCCTCGACACCGCCATCCCCCAGGGCCGCACGGGGCTGCTGACCCTCCTCGCGCTCGGCATGATCCTCACCGCGGTGGTGACCAGCGTCTTCGGCGTCCTGCAGACGCTGATCTCCACCACGGTCGGGCAGCGCGTCATGCACGACCTGCGCACCGCCGTCTACGCCCAGCTCCAGCGCATGCCGCTCGCCTTCTTCACCCGGACGCGGACGGGCGAGGTGCAGTCCCGCATCGCGAACGACATCGGCGGCATGCAGGCCACGGTCACGTCGACCGCGACGTCCCTCGTCTCCAACGTCACCGCCGTCCTCGCGACGATCGTCGCGATGCTCGCGCTGGACTGGCGGCTGACGGTCGTCTCGCTCCTGCTGCTGCCGGTCTTCGTGTGGATCAGCCGCCGGGTGGGCCGCGAGCGCAAGGCGATCACGACCCAGCGGCAGAAGCAGATGGCCGCGATGGCGGCGACGGTGACCGAATCGCTCTCCGTCAGCGGCATCCTGCTGGGGCGCACCATGGGCCGGGCGGACTCCCTGACCCGCTCCTTCGCCGACGAGTCCGAGCGCCTGGTCGACCTGGAGGTCCGCGCCTCCATGGCCGGCCGGTGGCGGATGGCGACCATCACGATCGTCATGGCCGCCATGCCCGCCCTGCTGTACTGGGCGGCCGGCCTGGCCCTGCGGGCCGGCGGGCCGACCATCTCCATCGGTACGCTCGTCGCCTTCGTCACGCTCCAGCAGGGACTGCTGCGCCCCGCCGTCAGCCTGCTCTCGACCGGCGTGCAGATCCAGACCTCGCTCGCGCTCTTCCAGCGGATCTTCGAGTACCTGGACCTGCCGGTCGACATCACCGAGACCGAGCGGCCCGTGCGCCTGGAGCGGATCCGCGGCGAGATCCGCTTCGAGGACGTCGCCTTCCACTACGACCGGGGTGACGAGAAGAGCGGACCGACGCTCGACGGCATCGACATCACCGTCCCCGCGGGCGGCAGCCTCGCCGTCGTCGGCGCCACCGGCTCCGGCAAGTCCACCCTCAGCTACCTGGTGCCCCGGCTCTACGACGTCACCGACGGCCGCGTCACGCTCGACGGGGTCGACGTGCGCGAGCTCGACTTCGACACCCTCGCCCGCGGCGTGGGCGTCGTCTCCCAGGAGACGTACCTCTTCCACGCGTCCGTCGCCGACAACCTCCGCTTCGCCCGGCCGGACGCCACGGACGCCGAGATCGAGGCCGCGGCCAGGGCGGCGCAGATCCACGACCACATCGCCTCGCTGCCCGACGGCTACGACACCCTCGTCGGCGAGCGCGGCTACCGCTTCTCCGGCGGCGAGAAGCAGCGCCTCGCCATCGCCCGGACCATCCTGCGCGACCCGCCCGTCCTCATCCTCGACGAGGCGACGAGCGCCCTGGACACCCGGACCGAACAGGCCGTGCAGCAGGCGATCGACGCCCTCTCCGCCGGGCGGACCACCATCACCATCGCCCACCGGCTCTCCACGGTGCGGGCCGCCGACCAGATCGTCGTCCTCGACGCCGGCCGCATCGTCGAGCGCGGCAGCCACGCCGAGCTCCTCGCCAAGGGAGGCCGGTACGCCGCCCTCGTCCACGGCGACGCCCGCATGGGCGCGGACGGCGCACACGCGGCGGCGCCGCCGCTCCCCTGGGACGGGGGAGCGACGGCGCCGGACGGAGCGAGCGTCAGACCAGCCAGCCCACGAAGTGGAGGACACCGGCGAGCAGGTTGGTGATGAGGTTCATGGGGTGGGACTCCTTGTGCGTCGTGCATGTGTGTGGGACTCGCGCCCTCGCGGTCTGCAGCCCGTCGCTTGCGCACCGTAAGCATCCTGCGCCGCACGCGTGCGGAGCAACGGCTTCCGGTGCCGACCACACGTTCCGGCGAACATCCGATCCCGCGTTCGCTTGTTCGGGCACGCGGGGCGTGAAGTCGGATATGCACGCTTTATGATGATCTGCGGGTTAGCGTGCCCGCATGAGGTTCCCGATCCCGAGGAAGTCCCGCCGCAGACACCGACGGCCGCGCCTGACCCGTCGTGGCCGACTGGTACTGATCACCGGTGTGCTCGCCCTCGTCGCGGCGGGCACCCTGGTGCCCCTGCTCCTCATGCGCGAGCCCGCCCCGCCGCCGCGCGAAGAGCCCCGGCACCTGCTCATCCCCGAGGGCTGGCGCTCCACCCAGGTGTACGAGGCGGTCGACAAGGCCCTCGGCGTGCCGCCCGGCACCACCCGGGCCACCGCCGCGTCACCGGGACTCGGCCTGCCCGCCGCCGCCCGGGGGAACCCCGAGGGGTTCCTCTTCCCGGCCACGTACCCGGTCGTGGACGCCACGACGCCGCGCGGCCTCCTGCGCTACATGGTCACCACGGCGGGCGAGCGGTTCGGGACCTCCCGTGTGACGCAGGGAGCCCAACGGAGCAGCCTCAGCCTCTACGAGACGGTGACCATCGCCAGCATCGTGCAGGCCGAGGCCGACACCGCGGAGGACATGGGCAAGGTGGCCCGGGTGATCCACAACCGTCTCGCCAGTGGCATGCCGCTGCAGATGGACTCGACGCTCAACTACGCCCTCGGCCGCTCCACCCTGGACACCTCGCACGCCGACACCCGCATCGACAGCCCCTACAACACCTACGTCGGCACGGGCCTGCCCCCCACACCGATCGGCAACCCCGGCGAGCAGGCCGTGCACGCCGCGATCGACCCGCCTCCGGGCGACTGGTTGTACTTCGTGACCGTGCGGCCCGGGGACACCCGCTTCACCGACGACTACGCCGAACAGCAGCGGAACGTCGAGGAGTTCAACGCCCACCGCCGCAGCGCCACGCCCTGAGACTCAGGCGTCCGCCCGCGCGCGCCCCGTACCGACGAGCGCTCCCCGCACCACGGCCCCACCGGCACCGGCGCCCGCGGCGGCCCCGTGGGCGGCACCCGCGACGGCCCTGTCACGCGCCGCCCCGGCGTCACCGGCACCCGAGGCCCCGGCACCCGCGTCCCCGTGCCCGGCAGTCCCGGCAGTCCCGGCAGCCCCGGCAGTCTCGTCGGCCACGTCGGTCGCGGACCCGCCGGCACCCGACGCTCCGCCGAGCCCCGGTGCGCCCGCCCCGCCGAGCCCCGACACGTCCGTCCCGTCGGCCGGCCGCTCCAGCAGCCGCCTGACGTCGCGGACGGCGGCGCGCCCGGCGCGGTTGGCCCCGATGGTCGACGCCGACGGCCCGTACCCCACGAGGTGGACCCGCGGATCGCGCACGGCCCGGGTGCCGTCCAGCCGCATGCCGCCGCCCGGCTCGCGCAGCCGCAGCGGCGCGAGGTGGTCGACGGCCGCCCGGAAACCGGTCGCCCACAGGATCACGTCCGCGTCCACCACCCGCCCCGCCGTGGGCCGCCCACCGTCGCCCGCGCCCGCAGCCGGCGCGGGGTCCCACGCCACGCCCGTGGGGGTGATCCGGTCGAACATCGGCAGCCGGTCCAGCACGCCCCGCTCCCGTGCCGCACGGACCGCGTCGTTCAGCGGCAGCCCGGTCACGCTCACCACGCTGCGCGGCGGCAGCCCCTGCCGCACCCGCTCCTCCACCAGGGCGACGGCCGCCCGCCCCTCCGCCTCGCCGAAGGACCCCTCGCGGAAGACCGGCTCGCGCCGGGTCACCCACGTCGTCTCCGCCGCCACGTCCGCGATCTCCATGAGGTGCTGGGTGCCGGAGGCGCCGCCGCCCACCACGACGACCCGCCGCCCGGCGAACGGCTCGGGACCCGGGTAGTCCGCCGTGTGCAGCTGCCGCCCGCGGAACGTCTCCTGCCCGGGGTAGCGCGGCCAGAACGGGCGGTCCCACGTACCGGTGGCGTTGATCAGGGCCCGCGCCGCGTACACCCCCTCGGACGTCTCGACGCGCAGCCGGCCGTCCCCGCCGTCCCGTACCGCCGCCACGTGCACGGGCCGGTGCACGCGCAGGGCGAACGCCTCCTCGTACCGGGCGAAGTACTCCCCGATCACCTCCGCGGACGGGCGGCCCGCGTCGGCCCCGGTCAGCTCCATGCCGGGCAGCGCGTACATGCCGTGCACCTTGCCGTACGTGAGCGACGGCCACCGGAACTGCCAGGCGCCGCCCGGCCGCGGCGCGTGGTCGAGGACGACCACGTCGCGGTCCGGCTCGTACCCGGCGCGCCGCAGGTGGTACGCGGCGGACAATCCCGCCTGCCCGGCCCCCACGACGACCACGTCCACGTCCCGCACGCCCCGCACGTCACGCACCTCGAAACCGTTCACCCTTCCACCAACCAGCCGGAGCGGAGGGATCTTCCCCGGCCGCACAGCGGGCACCATGGAGGCATGAGCGACGCATTCACCACCCGAACGCTGCGGATCGCCACCGGACACCGCGAGGTCGTCCACGACCTGACGGAGGACTGCGCGTCCTTCCTGAACGAGGTCGCGGCCGGCCGGGACGGCCTGCTGAACGTCTTCGCGCCCCACGCCACGACCGGCGTGGCCGTCCTGGAGACGGGCTCCGGCAGCGACGACGACCTGCTGGCCACCCTGCACACCCTGCTGCCCGCGGACGACCGCTGGCAGCACCGCCACGGCAGCCCCGGCCACGGCCGCGACCACGTCCTGCCCGCCCTCGTCCCGCCCCACGCGACCCTCCCGGTGATCGACGGCCGCATGGCGCTGGGCACCTGGCAGTCGGTCTGCCTGGTGGACACCAACAAGGACAACCCGGACCGCCAGGTACGGCTGTCGTTCCTCGGGTAGCGGCGGGTATCGCGGGACCGTAGGCGGGATGTCCGGCCGGACCAAGCGGTTCAGCGTCGCTTCTCTTTCGCGGTGATCGCGACGCCGTGAACCAGCCAGGTCCCTCGGGTCCCGCCGGAGCGGGCGGCGCCCGGGGGTGAGTGAGGAGGTCCCGCGCACGCGCGCGGGACCCCGCCCCCCGGTGGTGGCCCGTGGCCCGGTCGCGGGGCGGCGGAGTCCCGGCCGCAGGAGTGGATGTCAGTAGCCGTAGATCATCCTGTAGGCGGCCTCCGGGAGGAACTGACCGGCCGAGGAGCCGGTGCCGACGCCGCAGTTGCCGTCGGACTCGCCGGGGGCCTTGATCCACAGCAGCATCTCGGCGCCGCCTCCCATCTGGGTGGGGGTGCCGATGCGGCGGCCCGCGGCGTTGCACCACTCGCCGTTGGAGCCGTTGCCGTTGCGGCTGGTGTCGACGACGAACGGCTTGGTGTAGCCGTAGCGGGCGGCGAGCGCGCTGTTGACGGCGTTGCCGTAGGCCGTGTTCTGGGCGGTGGTGTAGTAGTTCGAGACGTTGAGGGAGAAACCGCGGGCCTGGCGGAGGCCTGCCTCGTGGAGGCGCTGGGCCATCGTCGCCGCGCTCACCCAGCCGGGGTTGCCCGCGTCCAGGTAGACCCAGGTGTTGGGCGCCTGACGGTTGAACTCGGCGAGGGCGCCGCTGATCATGCCCTGACGTTCGCGGACCTGGGTCGGGTTCAGGCAGCCGTAGTCCGCGAGAGAGTCGGGTTCGAGGACGACGACGGCCGGGCGGTTGGCGATCCCGCCGGCGAACTGCGCGATCCAGGTCGCGTAGGCGGAGGGCGATGATGCCCCGCCTCCGGAGTGCCCGCCGCACGAGTCTCGGAGGTGGATGTTGTAGGCGACCAGGACGGGCAGCTTGTCCGCGTGGTCCGCCGCCCCGACGTACGCGCCCGTGGCGGTGCCTATGGTGCCGCTCCAGGCGCCGAACCAGCGGGCCGTGGGCGTGTTGGCCAGGGACGTGTGGATGGCGGGCGCCCGGCCGTCACCGGCGTTGGCGGCGACCCACTGCTTGGCGCTGGAGTTCGGGTCCACGTAGAAGCCGCTGGTCATGGTGGTGGGGTCCGCCGCGTGGGCGGGCGGCGCGACGGCGAGCGCCAGTGGCAGCGCGGCAAGGGCGGTGACGAGGGCGCGGACTGTGCGGCGCATGGCGGTTACCTCGGTTTCCTGACGGCGGATGCGTCGCGCGGTCTCGTCCCGAGCGGGCGACGCGGTGAGGACGTGCGGTGGTGCACCAGGTCAGGTGCGGGTCCAGCGCTGGTTGGCACCGTTCCAGCAGGAGTAGAGCTGGATCAGGGTGCCGTTGGTGGTGCCGTTGGCGGCGGCGTCGAGGCAGAGGCCGGACTGGACGCCGACGATGGAACCGTCGGAGTCGAGGCGCCACTTCTGGTTGTCACCGCCCCAGCAGCGGTAGATCTGCACCTTGGCTCCGTTGCCGGTGCCGGCGGCGTCCAGGCACTTGTCGCCGTAGACCCTGAGCTCGCCCGTGGCGGTGTGGGTCCACTGCTGGTTGGCGCCGTTGCCGCAGTCCCACAGCTGGAGCTGGATGCCGTCGGTCGTACTGCCTCCGGGCACGTCCAGGCACCGGCCCGAGGCGACTCCCCTGATCTGTCCGGAGCCGGGGGAGGGCGTCGGGGTGGGGGTGGGGGAGACGGCGTTGAGGGCGTTGAGGACGGACGTGTAAGCGGGCTTCTTGCTGCCGTCGCCGTTGAACAGCAGGGGCGAGTGCTGCGGTCGCCAGGAGTCGGTGTCGCGTACCCCCCAGACGGTGATGCCGAGGCAGCGCGGGACGGCCAGGCAGTCGTTGGTCACGTTGGCGTAGGTGGTGGGCGAGGCGCCCTGGATGTCGAGTTCCGTGATGGCCACGTCGACGCCGAGGGCGGCGAAGTTCTGGAGGGTGGTGCGGAAGTTGCTGTTGTAGGGGCTGTCGCTGTTGAAGTGCGACTGGAAGCCGACGCAGTCGATGGGCACGCCGCGCTGCTTGAAGTCCCGGACCATGGCGTACATGGCCTGGGTCTTGGCCCAGGTCCAGTTCTCGACGTTGTAGTCGTTGTAGCAGAGCTTGGCGGCCGGGTCGGCGGCGCGCGCGGCGCGGAAGGCGACCTCGATCCAGTCGTTGCCGGTGCGCTGCAGGTTGGAGTCGCGCCGGGCTCCCGAGGGGCCGTCGGCGAACGCCTCGTTCACGACGTCCCACTGGGCGATCTTGCCCTTGTAGTGGGCCATCACGCCGTTGATGTGGTTGACCATCGCCTGACGCAGGGCGCTGCCGCTGAGGTTCTGCATCCAGGCGGGCTGCTGGGAGTGCCAGGCCAGGGTGTGGCCGCGCACCTGCTTGCCGTGCTGCACCGCCCAGTTGTGGACGCGGTCGGCGGCGGTGAAGTCGAACCGGCCCTGCTGGGGTTCGGTGGCGTCGATCTTCATCTCGTTCTCGGCGGTCACGGAGTTGAACTCGCGGCTCGCGATCGTCGTGTACGTCGAGTCGTTGAGCCTTCCCGAGGCGATGGCGGTGCCGAAGTAGCGGCCGCTCTGGGCCGCCGCACGGCCGAGCGTGCTCTCGGCGGCCTCAGAGGCCGGCGGCGCCACCAGGACGGTGGCCGAACCGAGGACGCCGACGATCAGCGCCGCGCACACACCGCCGATCTTTCTGCGGAGAGTGGACGGCCGAACGAGGTGTGGGCGCATGACTGAGCCTCCAGGACGGAAATCACACGGAAGGATTCGAGCGCGGCACGAGGGCTTTTCTTCTCCGGTGTCCCGCGCCTACGGGAAAGGGGGTGTGTGCCGCGAGGACGTGACCATTCGAGACGGCACCGCGGGGGTGTGGGAGGAGAAGTGACACCACCTTGGAAATCAGTGTGAGAATACGACATGGGCATGTCAATGGTTTCGAAGGTGTTTCGAAGTCCTGCCTCTTCGAGGTGGCTCGGAAGGCAATTCCACGGGCGCCTTCCCCATCGAAATGTTTCGAGGAGGAAGGCGCCCGATCTGCGGCTGCCGTCGAGTCGCCCGCGTCTTTCCGGTCGGACGGGCGCAGGGATATCCGAGATGGGCGGAAGCTCTTCGCCGGTGTGCAACTGCTCGGCGCTTTCCTCCTGTGCGGCGGCCGGCATTCTCCGCGTACGGTCGACTGCCGCTGCCGCCGGTTCGCCGGCGGCATCACGCGGCGGGCGCCGCCCGCCGGCGCCTCTGCTGTCCCGCCGGTTCCCGCCGGTGCGGATACGTGATGTCGAACCATGTGAAACGGGCCCGATTGGTGGAGGGACGGCCGGCGGACGTGGCGTAGACGCCGAGCTGGACGCTGGTGAACAGCGGAGTGAGGAAGGTGGCTTCGACGGCGGCCAGGTCCTGCCAGGCGCCGTCGGGTGCCGCGTGGCGGAAGGAATGGCTGAAGCCGCGGATGCGGACTCCCAGACGAAGGGGGCCCGGGGGGACGGGAACGTCGGCCAGGACGTCAGGCCCGTGACGGAGGACGAGCCCTTCCGTGGTGCGAAGGAGGAGGAGGTGGGCGTCGTCGTCGAGGACCACGGCGAGGCCGGCCTGTTCGCCTGGTGCGGCGGGGGTGAAGTGCAGTTCGGTGGACACGTCGCAGTCGTGTTGCTCCTGGGGGCGGGCCAGGAGGGACGGGACGGTGCGTTCGCCGAGGCGTTCGGGGCGGAGCCGGAGGCGGAGCCCGTCACCGGTGGTCCAGAACGGCGCGCGTGGGGTGCGCAGGGTGCTCCAGTCGGCGGAGAGGGCGGCGAAGTCGTCGTGGAGACGGTGGCGGGGACTCGTGTGGCCGACCGGGGAGAAGACCGGCCAGCCGTCGCTCCAGGTGACCCGGCTGAGGAAGGTCTCGCGGCCGATGGCGGAGCCCGGGCGGACGCCCAGGAGGACGGCCCGCCAGTCGCCGTGCGGGGTCTGGACGAGGTCGGCGTGCCCGGTGCAGGTGACCGGGCCCGTGGCGGGAGGCAGCACCGGGTTGGCGGGGGCACCCTCGTACGGGCCGGTCACGTGGTCGGCGCGGGCGGCCACCACACGGTGGTCCACACCGGTGCCGCCCTCCGCGGTGAGCAGGAGGCAGGTGCCGTCGATCCGGTAGAGGTGCGGGGCCTCCGACCAACGGGCGGCCGGCCGGCTTCCCGACCACAGGACGTACTCGGGTCCCGTGAGCCGTCGCTCGCGGGGAAGGTACTCGCGCATCCAGATCTCGGTGCGGCCGGCGGCCTCGTCCAGGACGCGGGCGGCGGTGAACCAGGCACGGCCGTCGCCGTCCTTTGGCCCGTCGTCGAAGAACAACGAGGGGTCGAAGCCGTCGCCCTCCAGCCACTGCGGCTCCGACCACGGTCCCGCCGGGTCGGTCGCCGTGACGACGAAATGGCCGGGGCCGTCCATCAGCGTGCAGACGAGGTGGAAGACCCCGTCATGGTGCCTGATCGTCGGCGCGAACAGACCGCGTGAGGGCGCACACCCGTCGAGATCGAGCTGGGACGGCCGGTCGAGCGCGGAGCCGAGACGCCGCCAGTTCACGAGATCGCGGCTGTGGAACACGGGAAGGCCGGGGAACCATTCGAAGCTGGACGTCACCAGGTAGTAGTCCGCTCCCACCCGGCACACGGACGGGTCGGGCCGGAACCCGGGCAGCACGGGATCGCCGAACAGCGCGGTCACGGAACCGGGACCGTCTCGACCGGCACGGACAGCACCCGGTCGGCCGCCGGGTGGCGTACGGGACCGTGCAGGGTGAAGGAGCCCCGGAGCGGAAGGTCCCCGCTGGACCGCCCGACGGCCACGCCGATCTCCCCGGGCTCCACTCTTCTGCGCAGGTCGACCCCGGTGAAGGAGGTCCGGTCGGCGTGGACGGTGAAGGTGACCCGGGCGGCCGCGTCCGGCCGCAGCTCGACCCTGCAGAACCCGGCGAGCCACCGCTGCGGCCGGACGACGGACGCCTCGGGGTCCGAGAGGTACAGCTGGACCACCTCGGTCC
This sequence comes from Streptomyces kanasensis, assembly GCF_043077165.1. Lineage (NCBI taxonomy): Bacteria > Bacillati > Actinomycetota > Actinomycetes > Kitasatosporales > Streptomycetaceae > Streptomyces > Streptomyces kanasensis. The sequence goes on along the minus strand of NZ_JBIBSF010000012.1, from coordinate 48,171 downwards.
CCGCCACCTCACCGACGTTGCGCACGGTGACCGCGACGCGGACGGATCCGTCCGTCGCGGCGACGGGATCCACCGCCAGCTCCGAGAGGTCGAAGCGGGTCCAGCTCAGCCCGTGTCCGAAGGGGAACAGCGGGGTCGGGTCCACCGAGCTCCAGTCGGTGTGCCCGCCGAGCCTGGAGTGCAGGTAGGTGCCGGGCTGGCCGCCGACCCGGCGGGGGACGGAGACGGGCAGCCGCCCGGACGGTTCCGCGGCCCCGCTGATGATCCGGGCCAGCGCCGTCCCGCCCTCCTCGCCGGGGAAGAAGGCCTGCACCACGGCGGACGCGCGCTCGGCCAGCGAGCCGAGCGCGTACGGCCGGCCGGAGACGAGGACCAGGACGGTCGGCACCCCGGAGTCCAGTACGGCGGAGGCGAGTGCGGCCTGGTCGCCGGGCAGGTCGAGGGTCTCGGCGTCGCAGCCCTCCCCGGAGCTGCCCCGGCCGAACATGCCGGCCCGGTCCCCGAGCACCAGCACGTGCACGTCCGGATCGTCCGCGGTGACCGTGAACCCGGCGGCGGTGAGCGCCTCGCCGAGCGTCGGGATCTCCAGCCCGAGGTCGCCGGGGAGCGCGACGTGGTTGGGGAAGGAGTAACAGCCGAGGAAGGACTGCGGGTCGTCGGCGTAGGGTCCGCTGACCGCGACCCGGCACGGCCGCAGCGGCAGGATGCCGTCGTTGGCGAGCAGCACGGTGGACCGCTCCGCCAGAAGCCTGGCCAGTGCCCGGTTCTCCGGCGGGTCGAGGTCGACCGGCTCGGGCTTGACGGGTTCCCAGTCGGGGTCGAGCAGGCCGAGCTCCGCCTTCTGGCGCAGCACCCGTTCCGCGGCGCGGTCGACGAGCGCCTCGGGTACGTCTCCCGACCGCACGAGCTTCGTCAGCGGCTCGCCGTAGCAGCGGGCCGTGGGCAGCTCGACGTCGATTCCGGCGGTCAGCGCCAGCGCGCCGGCCGCGCCGCGCGACCCGGTGACGCAGTGCCGGGTCTCCAGGAAGGAGACGGCGTAGTAGTCGGCGACGACCACCCCGCCGAAGCCGAGCTCACCCCTGAGCAGATCGGTCAGCAGTCGTTCGTCGGCGGCCACGGGGACGCCGTCCACGTCGGTGTAGCTGTTCATCACCGACCGGGCGCCCCCCTCCCGGAGCGCCCGTACGAAGGGCTCGACCAGGACGTCGGCGAACTCGCGCGGCCCCGAGGCGACCGGGGCCATGTTCCGGCCGCCGCGTGAGGCCGAGTACCCGGCGAAGTGCTTGAGCGTCGCCACGACCCCGGCGCCTTCCAAGCCCTGCACGTAGGCGGTGCCGATCGCTCCGACGAGGTAGGGGTCCTCGCCGATGCACTCCTCGGTCCTTCCCCACCGGTAGTCGCGGACCACGTCGAGGACCGGAGCCAGCCCCTGGTGGACGCCCACCCGCCGCATCCCCTCGCCGATGGCGGCGGCCATCTGCCGCACGAGCCCGGGATCGAAGGACGCACCCCAGGCCAGCGGCCCGGGGAAGACCGTGGCCCCGAACGTCATGAACCCGGTCAGGCACTCCTCGTGAGCGACCGCCGGGATCCCGAACCGGCCGGCCCCGGTCACCTGCCGCTGGAGCGAGGCGAGCCGTTCCATCCCGGCTTCCGCGGCGATCGGGGCGGTTCCGTACACCCGGGTGAGCTGGCCGAGCCCGTGGGCGACGATGTCGTCGAGGCCGGGCGCGGACTCGCCGGAGTCGTCCTCCATCGGCGCGACAGGTGCTCCCGGATCGGAGGGCAGCGCCCAGTAGCCGGTGAGTTGCCCCGCCTTCTCCTCCAGCGTCATGCGTCTCAGCAGGTCGGCGGCTCGTACGGACGCGGGCAGGCGGGGGTCACGCCAGGGCTCGGTCAAGGGGGTCTCCTAGCGACGAGGCGGGGCGGTGGAGAGCCGGACCTTCAGCTCGGTCGAGAGTTCCATCCGGGGGCTGACCAGGGGCTGCCGTTCCAGGAGCTGGAAGAGCGTGCGGGCGGCGAGCCGGCCCATCTCCTCCAGCGGCTGACGCACCGTCGTCAGCGGAGGAGACAGCCACTCGCACATCGGCAGGTCGTCGAAGCCGACCACGCTGAGGTCCTGCGGGATGCTCAAGCCGCGCTGCCGGGCGGCCTCGTACACGCCCATCGACTGCTGGTCGCTGCCGGCGAAGATGGCGGTCGGCGGCTCGGGCAGGTCGAGCAGTTCCCGGGCGCGCCGGAACCCGCCCTCGTGCTGGAAGTCGCCGAACCGGATCAGGTCGCGGTCCACCTCGATCCCGGCCCGCTCCAGCGCGGCCCGGTACCCGTCGATGCGGGCCTGGCTGCAGAGCATGTCCCTGCGCCCGCCGATCGCGGCGATCCGGCGGTGGCCCATCTCCAGCAGGTGCTCCGTGGCGGCGAGACCGCCCGCCCAGTTGGTCGCGCCGATGCTCGGCACGCCGTTGCCCGGCAGGTCGATCGGGTCGATGACGACCAGCGCCACCCCGGCCCGTTCGACCTGGGCGCGCTGGGCCTGGGTGACCGAGGCGGTGACGAGGATGACGCCGTCGCTGTGGTGCAGGACCGGCAGCGCGGCCCAGCTCGACGGGGTGGCCTCGCCCGGCGGGACGAGCGACACGACGGTGCCGACGCTCCGCTGGGCGCACTCGGCCTCGACACCACGCAGTATCTCCACCGCCCAGGCGCTGTCCAGACCGCCGATGATCAGGTCGACCAGGCCCGACCTGCGGGCCCTGCCCTGCCGGCCGGGCGGGAGGTAGTTGTGGGATCGCAGCAGGGTCTCGATCCGTTCGCGTGTCGAGGACGCGACATCGGAGCGGCCGTTGATCACCTTGGACACGGTGGCCTGGGAGACCCCCGCCTCCGCGGCGATGACGGCCAGGGTCGGACGCTGCTCGCTCACCTTGTCTCCTCTGCGTGGACGCCCGGGGTCGGCGACAGATAACGCAAACTTTTCGACGAGTCTCCGGTCGCCGTGGCCGACCTGTCAAGCAGAAGAGCAGCTGTTTGCAAGGGAATTCGGTGACAGGTCTTGACCGTGAAGCCCCGCGTTCCTAGTTTGTGGCAGCACGGAATTCGAGAGTGTTTCGAAATATTTTCGACGATCGGCCTTACCCCACCTCGGAGGTCCCATGGCCAGCTCTCCCCCGAGTCGACGACGCTTCCTGGCGCTCTCGGGCCTCACCGCACTGTCCGTCCCGCTGGCTGCGGCCTGCGGCGGTGGAGACTCCGGCGACCAGCCGTCGGCCGACGGCAAGGTGACCTTCGCGTGGTGGAACATCGCCACGACGGAGCCGGGCAGGTCCCTCTTCCCGCAGATCTCCTCGGCGTTCACGGCCGCCCACCCGAACGTCAGGATCGAGACGACCTCGTTGGAGAACGAGGCGTTCAAGGCCAAGCTGACCGCCACGACCTCTTCCGGCAGGCTCCCCGACGTCTTCCAGACCTGGGGCGGCGGCGTGCTGCGGCAGCAGGTCGACGCGGGGCTGGTCGAGGACATCACCGACGCGTTCGACTGGTCGTCCGACCTCACCCCGGTGTCGCTGCAGGCCTACCGGATCGAGGGCCGTACCTACGCGGTGCCCTACGACATCGGCATGGTCGGCTTCTGGTACAACAAGAAGCTCTTCGCCAGGGCCGGTATCACCGCGCCGCCGGCCACCTGGTCGGAACTCCTGGCAGACGTCGCCAGGTTGAAGTCCGTCGGCGTCACTCCGATCGCCCTCGCCGGCAAGGAGAAGTGGCCGGGCCACTACTACTGGGCCTACCTCGCGATGCGGGTCGCGGGCCTCCCGGCGCTGCAGCGGGCCGCGACCACCGGGGACTTCACCGGCGCGGGCTTCGTCCAGGCCGGTACCCACCTCAAGGAGCTGGTCGACCTCCGGCCGTTCCAGGCGGCCTTCCTCGGCGCCGGCTACGCCACCCCGGGCGGCCAGGCCGCGACCGTGGGCAACGGCAAGGCCGCCATGGAGCTGATGGGGCAGTGGGCGCCGTCGGTGCAGAAGGACGCCGGCGCCGACCTCGGAGCGGACCTGGGCTTCTTCCCCTTCCCGACGGTCGACGGCGGAGCCGGCCGGGCCACCGAGGTGTTCGGCGGCGGTGGCGGCTTCGCGCTGCGCAAGGGCGCCCCGAAGGAGGCGCTGGACTTCCTGAAGTTCCTCGTCCTGGAGAACCAGTCCAAGCTGCTGGCCTCCAACGGCTACCTGCCGGTGGTCAAGGGCGCGGAGCGCCGGCTCACCGACGCCAACAAGAGGGTGGTGGCCGACAGCCTGGTCAAGGCGACGGGCTTCCAGCTCTTCCTCGACCAGGCCTACCCGCCGGCGGTCGGCCAGGAGGTCAACGACAGTGTCGCCGACCTCATCGCGGGCAGGAAGACGCCCGAGCAGGTCACCCGGTCGATCACCGAGGCTGCGAAGGGTGCGTAGTCCCGTGGTCACCCCGACCGAGGACCCGTCCGAGGTCCCGGCCCAGCGCTCGGCCGGGGAGTGGACGGAGGACGCCGTCCCCGTGCACCCGCCCGCCCCGTCCCGGTCGCTCCCGCGCGCGCTGGGAAGCTGGGCGTCGACCGCCTGGTTCCTCGTCCCGGCCCTGGCCCTCTTCCTCGTCTTCGTCCTCGCCCCGATCGCCGTCGCCGTCCACACCAGCTTTTTCACATGGGGCGGCATCGGCCCCATGGACGACTTCGTCGGCCTGGCGAACTACACCAGGCTCTTCGGCGACGAGGTCTTCCTCGGCGACCTGGGGCGCGGGCTGTACCTGATCGTCCTGTCGATCACGGTCCAGCTGCCGTTCGCCCTGTTCACCGCGGTGCTGCTCAACCAGAGGCTGCGTGGCCGCGCCGTCTACCGGATGCTGTTCTTCGCCCCGTACATCCTGTCCGAGGTGGTCACGGCGGTCCTCTTCACGATGATCTTCCTGCCCGGCGCCGGCATGGCCGATCACCTCGTCGGCCTCCTCGGCCTGGAGGGGCTGCAGGGCACGTGGCTCGCCGACCCCTCGACGGTCATGCCGACCCTCTTCGTGGTCATGGTCTGGAAGTACTTCGGCTTCCACATGATGCTCTTCCTCGCCGGGCTGCAGGGCGTCCCGGCCGAAATCCTCGAGGCGGCCTCCATCGACGGTGCCGGCGCCTGGCAGCGCTTCCGTCACGTGACGCTGCCGCTGCTCGGCCCGACGATCCGGATCAGCGTCTTCCTTTCGGTCATCGGGTCCATCCAGCTCTTCGACCTCGTCTGGGTCATGACCGCGGGCGGACCCAACCACTCCTCCGAGACGATGGCGATCTCGATGTTCCAGTTCGGGTTCAAGCGCTACCAGGTCGGCTACGCCAGCGCGATCAGCGTGGTGCTGTTCATGATCAGCCTGGTCTTCTCCCTCCTCTACCAGCGTTACGTGCTCCGCCGTGACCTGAGCGGGGCCGTCACCACGGGAGGTGGCCGATGAACGCCCGCAGGGCGGCACGCGGCCTGTCGTCGCACGCCGCGGTATGGCTGATCGCCGCGTTCTTCGTGGTGCCGCTGGTCTACGCGGTGATCTCCGGCTTCAAGAGCACCGCCGAGCTGTCGACCGACCCGTTCGGCCTGCCGGAGCACTGGAAGACCGGCAACTACACCGGCATTCTCGGCGACGGAATGTTCTGGCAGCAGATCGCCAACAGCGCGGGCATCGCGATCGGCACGACGTGCTGCACGGTGGCGGCCTCCGCGATGGCGGCGTTCGTGCTGGCCCGGTACGCCTTCCGCGGCAGGGAGCTGTTCTACACGCTGTTCACGATCGGGCTGATGTTCCCGTTCGCGGTGGCCGTCCTGCCGCTGTTCCTGCTGCTGCGCGAGGTCGACCTGCTCGACAACCCGCTCGGAGTCATCCTCCCGCAGGCCGCCTTCGGGCTCCCCATGACGATCATCATTCTGCGTGGGTTCTTCCGGACCATCCCGGCGGAGATCGAGGAGGCAGCCGTCATGGACGGCTGCGGCAAGTTCCGCTTTTTCTGGAGGATCCTGCTGCCGATGGCGCGGCCGGCACTCGGCACGGTCTCGGTGCTGGCGATCGTCGCGAGCTGGAACAACTTCCTCCTGCCGCTGCTGGTGTTCAACGATCCGAAGTGGCAGACGATCCCCGTCGGCGTCCAGCAGTTCCAGGGCCAGTACTCGACCGACTACGCGCTCGTCCTCGCCTACGTCGTGCTCGCCATGGTCCCCGCCCTCGCCTTCTACGCCGTCGCCGAGCGCCAGTTGATCGGTGGCCTCACCGCGGGCGCCACCAAGGGCTGACCCGCCCCGCGTCACCTCCACCCCCGAGGAGACCCCCGTGAAACGTCTGACCGCGCTGTCAGCCGTCCTGATGCTGGCACTCACCTCGCAGGCCGCCGCCGACCCCGCGCGACCTGCCGACCCCGCGCGACCCGCAGACCCGGCGCGACCCGCCGTCGACTTCCACGCCGCACTCCAGCCCATCGACGGATTCGGCTTCTCGATGGCCTTCCAGCGGGCCGACCTGCTGTACGGCGCGCGCGGCCTCGGCCCGGCGAAGCAGCGCGAGGTCCTCGACCTGCTGCTCAGCAAGGACAAGGGCGCGGGCCTCTCGATCCTGCGTCTGGGCATCGGGTCGTCGACCGACCGGGTCTACGACCACATGCCGACGATCCTGCCGACCGATCCCGGCGGGCCGCACGCCACGCCTACGTACGTCTGGGACGGCTGGGACGCCGGCCAGGTCCGGCTCGCCAAGGAGGCCAAGGCGTACGGCGTCAGACGGTTCTTCGCCGACGCCTGGAGCGCCCCGGCCTTCATGAAGAGCAACGGCAGCGAGAACGACGGCGGGGAACTCCTGCCCGCGTGGCGTCAGGCCTACGCGAACTACCTCGTCCAGTACGCGAGGTTCTACCAGCGGGAAGGCATCAGGATCACCGACCTGGGGTTCACCAACGAACCCGACTGGACGGCGACCTACGCCTCGATGCGCTTCACCCCGCAGCAGGCCGTCGACTTCCTCAAGGTGCTCGGGCCGACCGTCCGCGCGTCCGGACTGAAGACGGAGCTGGTCTGCTGCGACGCCGCGGGCTGGGACCGCCAGGTCGCCTACACCGAGGCCATCGAGGCGGACCCCGCGGCCGACAGGGCCGTGCGGACCGTCACCGGCCACCGCTACAGCGGTCCCACCTCGGTCCCGCAGCCGACCGACAAGCGCGTGTGGATGTCGGAGTGGTCGCCGGACGGCGCCACCTGGAACGAGAGCTGGGACGACGGCAGCGGCTACGACGGCTTCACCGTCGCGGCCGACATCCACCACACCCTGACCGTCGGCAACGCCAACGCCTACGTCTACTGGGTCGGCGCCTCCCTCGGCGCGACCCGAGGTCTGATCCGGCTCGCCGACCCCGGTGACGACTACCGGGTGTCCAAGCGGTACTGGGCACTGGCCGCCTTCAGCCGCTTCATCCGCCCCGGTGCCGTCCGCGTGCCGGTCACGAACACCGACCCCGCACTGCGGATGACGGCCTTCCGCAACACCGACGGCAGCCGCGTGATCCAGATCCTCAACACCGCGACCACCGAACGCCCCGCCGAGTTCGCCCTTCGCGGCGGGAGGGACCGGCACCCCGACGGCTACGTCACCGACGAGACCCGCTCGATCACCCCGGCCGACATCGTCTCCACGCACGGCACGACCCTCACGGCCACACTCGCCCCGCGCGCGCTGACCACGATCGTCCTCGACTGAACCGCCCGGCACCCGAGGAGTCATCCATGTCCCTGTCCCGGCACCTCATCGCCCTGTCCACCACCCTCTGCCTCGCGGCCGGCCTCGCCGCCGCTCCCGCCACGGCCGAGCCCCGTCCGAGGACACTGGGCGAGCTGGCCGAGAAGCACCACAAGTACTTCGGCTCGGCCACCGACAACCCCGAGTTCACCGACGCCGCCTATCTGAGGCTCCTCGGCAGCGAGTTCGGGCAGACCACCCCCGGCAACGCCATGAAGTGGTACGCCACCGAGCCCGAGCGCGGCGTCTTCGACTTCACCGCCGGCGACGAGGTCGTGGCCTTCGCCAAGGCGCACCGCCAGAAGGTCCGCGGCCACACCCTCGTCTGGCACAGCCAGCTCCCCGCCTGGCTCACCGAACGCAGCTGGACCGCCGGAGAGCTGCGCGCCGTCCTCAAGAACCACATCCAGACGGTGGTCCGGCACTACAAGGGCCAGGTGATCCACTGGGACGTCGTCAACGAGGCGTTCAACGAGGACGGAACCTACCGCGAGTCCCTCTTCCACAAGACGCTCGGCCCCGGTTACATCGCCGACGCCCTGCGCTGGGCCCACGAGGCCGACCGGCACGCCAAGCTGTACCTCAACGACTACAACGTCGACGGAATCGGCCCCAAGAGCGACGCCTACCACGCCCTGATCAAGCAGCTGAAGGCCGACGGCGTCCCGGTGGAGGGCTTCGGCATCCAGGGCCACCTGGCGCTCCAGTACGGCTTCCCCGCCGACGTCCGGCAGAACATGCAGCGCTTCGCCGACCTCGGGGTCGAGGTCGCGGTCACCGAGCTCGACATCCGGATGCGCCTCCCGGCGACCCCTTCGATGCTCGCAACCCAGGCCACCTGGTACGCCGACTACGTCAAAGCCTGCCTGGCGGTCAGGAAATGCGTCGGCGTCACCCTCTGGGACTACACGGACAAGTACTCGTGGATCCCCTCCGTCTTCCCCGGCGAGGGCGCCGCGCTGCCCTACGACGAGAACCTGGTGCCCAAGCCCGCCTACCACGCGATCCGGAAGGTGCTGGGCGGATGATCAGGACGGCGATCGTCGGGACGGGTGGGATCGCCGGCATCTGCCACGTCCCCGCCCTCCGGGCGCAGGCGCACCGGGCCGTGATCGTGGCAGCCGTCGACGTGGACGCCGCGCGCGCCGAGGCGTTCGCGGCCGAACACGGCATCCCCGCCGTCCACACCGACCTGGACACGATGCTCCGTGAGCAGCGGCCGGACCTCGTGCACCTGTGCACCCCTCCGTACCTGCACGCCGACCAGGCCGTGGCGTGTCTGGAGGCGGGGGCCTGGGTGTGGTGCGAGAAGCCGGTGGCGCTGTCGCTGGCCGAGCTGGACCGGATCCACGCGGCCGAGGGGCCCGCCTTCGCGGGCGCGGTGTTCCAGCACCGGTACGGCACGGGGGCCCGGTACCTGCGCGACCGGATCGCGGCCGGGACGCTGGGCCGTCCGCTGGTCGCGCAGTGCGTCACGGCGTGGTACCGCGACGACGCCTACTACGAGGTGCCGTGGCGCGGCACCTGGGAGAGCGAGGGCGGTGGCCCGACGCTGGGCCACGGCATCCACCAGATGGACCTGATGCTCGCGGTGCTCGGCGCATGGGCCGAGGTGCGCGCGATGGCCGGCCGCCTGGAGCGCGACGTGCGGACCGAGGACGTGTCCGCGGCCCTGGTCCGCTTCGAGAGCGGAGCCATCGCGACGGTGCTCAACAGCGTCCTGTCGCCACGCGAGGAGAGCTACCTGAGGTTCGACCTCGCCGACGCCACGGTCGAACTGCGCCACCTCTACGGCTACTCCAACGCGGACTGGACGTTCACCGCCAGGACGCCCCGCGCGACGTGGGACCCTCCGGACGACCTGCCCAGCTCGCACACCGCCCAGCTCGCGGCCTTCCTCGACGGCTACGAGGCCGGGACCCGGCCCGACCTCGGCAGGCCCACCATGGAACTGGTCACCGCCCTGTACAAGGCCGCGATCACCGGCCGGCCGGTCCGGCGCGGGGAGATCGACGCGGCCGACCCGTTCCACGCGTCGCTCAACGGCGGCCGGCCGGAGGTCTTCCGGTGACGCTCGAACTCCTGGAGCACGAGGACGCGCTGACCGTCCGGGCTCACGGGGCCGACCTCTTGCGCTATGTGCACCGGCCGGTCATGGACCCCTTCGAGGCGCCGAAGCCCTATCTGCATCCGGTGCGCACGCTCGCCGGCGACGTGGTCACCGGATACCGGCCGCACGACCACCGCTGGCACAAGGGCATCCAGTTCACGGCGTCATGGGTGTCAGGACAGAACTTCTGGGGCGGCGGCACCTACCTGCGCGGGCGGGGTTACGTCGACCTGCCGAACCTCGGCACGATGCGCAGCCTCGCGCTGTCCGCCGAAACGGACCACGGCCGCGCCCTGATCACCGAGGACCTGGCCTGGCACACCATGGCGGGGGAGCACTGGATCGACGAGCGCCGCACGCTGACCGCATGCGACGTCGAGGCCGACTCCTGGACCCTGGACGTCACGGTCGCGCTCACCAACGTCCGCGCCACCGCTCTGACGTTCGGCAGCCCCGGCACCCAGGGCAGGGAGCTCGCCGGCTACTCCGGTCTGTTCTGGCGCGGCCCGCGCGCCTTCACCGGTGGCGAGGTGATCGGCCCCGGGATGGGCGAGCAGGGGGACTGGCTCGCCTTCGTCGGCACACACGACGAGGTCGACCGCTCCTCCACGCTGCTGTTCCAGGACGATCCGGACGCCCCCTGTCGATGGTTCGTCCGCAGTGAGCCCATCCCCGCCGTCAACCCGTCCCTGGCGTTCGACGAGGAACTGCCGCTGGCCCCGGGAGACACCCTGTCGCGCCGCTACCGAATCGTCGTGGCCGACGGCGCGTGGACCTTCGGGCGCCTGACCCGCCACATCGCGGACCACCCGTGGTGACCGGGCTCCCCGGCGGCGTGGGGATCTCCGGGCTGACCGTGTACGACTGGGAGGCCGTCGACGGGCTGTGCGGCGGCACCCCCCACATGCACCTCGTCTGCTCCGAGGCGTACGTCGTCATCGGCGGCACCGGCAGCGTCCAGACCCTCACCACCGCCGGTTTCGCCGACACGCCGCTGCGCCCCGGCGACGTCGTCTGGTTCACCCCGGGAACGATCCACCGTCTCGTCAACGGCGGCGGCCTGCGCCTCGTGGTGCTCATGCAGAACAGCGGGCTCCCCGAAGCGGGCGACGCCGTCTTCACCTTCCCCGCGCCCGTGCTGGCCGATCCCGACGCCTACCGGGCGGCGGCCGTCCTGACCGGCGACGGGGCCGCGGCGGCGCGCCACCGCCGCGACCTGGCACTCGAAGGCTTCCTGACCCTGCGCGACGGGGGCGACGGCGGGCTGCGGGAGTTCCACAGCGCGGCCCGACGCCTGAAGCGCGAGCTGCTGGACGCCTGGTGGATCCGCTGGCGCGACGGCCCGCTGGCGGCGACCCTCGCGACCGGCTGCCAACTGGCAGCGCTGGAGGCCGGCGACCTCTCCCACCTCGAACACGGCGAAGTGTCGCGGCTGGAGCGCCCGGAGGAACCGCTCTTCGGCATGTGCGGCCTTCTCCGCCCCTATCCCGTCCCCGTCCCCGTCCCCGTCCCCGTCCCCGGGACGCGGCCGCCGCGCGGTTCGACGACGTCACCCCACCGCCTCACCCCGAAGGAGTCCCCCTGATGAGACATCGCCGCCCACCCCTGGTCCTCGGTCTCGTCCTCACGGTCCTGTCGTCCCTGCTGCTCGGGGCCACTCTCCTCAGTGCCCCGCCCGCCGCCGCGGCGACCGTCGACACCGACGCCTGGTACGTGCTGGTCAACCGCAACAGCGGCAAGGCCCTGGACGTCCACAACCTGGCGACCGGTGACGGCGCCCGGATCACCCAGTGGACCAGGAACGACCAGAACCAGCAGCAGTGGCGGTTCGTCGCCTCCGGTGACGGCTACTACCGCATCGCGTCCCGCCACTCCGGCAAGGTCCTGGACGTCCACAACCTCTCCACTGCCAACGGCGGTCCCGTCGTCCAGTGGACCGACCTGAACGGCACCAACCAGCAGTGGCGGCTCGCCGACAGCGCGGACGGCCACGTGCGGCTCATCGCCCGCCACAGCGGCAAGGCCCTCGAAGTGCAGGGCGCCTCCACCGCCGACGGCGCGAACATCGTCCAGTACGACGACTGGGGCGGCGCCAACCAGCAGTGGCAGCTCGTCAGGGTCGCCGGTGGCACACCCGGCGCCTGTGCCCTTCCCTCGACGTACCGCTGGTCCTCGACGGGTGCGCTGGCGCAGCCCAAGGCGGGATGGGCCTCGCTCAAGGACTTCACCGTCGCCCCCTACAACGGCAAGCACCTCGTCTACGCGACGACGCACGGCGCCGCGGGGACGGGAGCGGGCTGGGGCTCGATGAACTTCACCCCGTTCACCACCTGGTCGGAGATGGCCTCGGCCGGCCAGAACGCGATGTCGCGCTCCGCCGTCGCGCCCACGCTCTTCCACTTCGCGCCGAAGAACCTATGGGTGCTCGCCTACCAGTGGGGCAGGACGGCCTTCTCCTACCGGACGTCGACCGATCCCACCAACCCGAACGGCTGGTCGGCGGAGCAGGAGCTCTTCTCCGGAACCATCGCGGACTCGGGAACGGGCCCCATCGACCAGACGCTCATCGGTGACGGCACGAACATGTACCTGTTCTTCGCCGGCGACAACGGCAAGATCTACCGGGCCGGCATGCCGATCGGGAACTTCCCCGGCAGTTTCGGCACGACCTCGACGGTGGTCATGAGCGACACGACGAACAACCTGTTCGAAGCCCCGCAGGTCTACAAGCTCCAGGGCCAGGACCGCTACCTCATGATCGTCGAGGCGATCGGTTCGCGGGGCCGGTACTTCCGCTCGTTCACGGCCACCAGCCTGAACGGTTCCTGGACACCCCAGGCCGCTACCGAGAGCAACCCCTTCGCCGGCAAGGCCAACAGCGGCGCCACCTGGACCGACGACATCAGCCACGGCGAGCTGATCCGCACCGGCGCCGACCAGACCTTCACGGTCGATCCCTGCAACCTGAGGTTCCTCTACCAGGGACGCGATCCCCGCTCCGGCGGCGACTACGGCCAGTGGCCCTACCGGCCCGGTCTGCTGACGCTGCAGCGCTGACGAGTGGCCCCGCTCCGGCTCCGGTGCGGAGCCGGAGCGGCGGGCTCGGCGGACGCCCGGCCCCGCCACGGCCCGCGACCTCTCCACCGGAGAGGGCGGGTGGTCACGCTGGACGGGACCTGAGCCGTGACGACCGCGTCACCCGTCGCCACCCGTACGCACTGCCGACCGTCCTCGTGGGGATCGGGCTGCTCACCCGCTACGAACTCGTCGGCCTCCCCGACCGCACCCAGATCACCGACGCCGTCACCGTCTTCTGGCTCTTCGCGCTCGGCTGGGCGGCGGCCCGCGCGGGCACCGTGCCCCGGCGGCTGCTGGTCACGGTCGCGGCGCTCGCCGCCGTGCCCGGCTTCTTCCCCGGTGAGCCGCGCCACGAGCTGTTCGTCATGGCGGGCTTCGTGCTCCTCGTGTGGTTCCCCACGCTGCCGAGCGGCCCCCGGCTCAACCGGGTGGCCGGCCTCCTGGCCGGGAGTTCCCTCGCCATCCATCTGACGCACTGGCAGATCTACCCGGTCTTCGACGGCTTCTCGAAGCACCTGGCGTTCCTCGTCTCACTCGTCTTCGGCATCGCCTACGCGTGGGCGGTGACCCGGCTGACCCGGCGGCTGCGCCGGACGCGTCCCTTCCTCCGGCGCGAGCGACCCCGGGGACCGGGCCCCGCCGTCACGCCGGCGACCCGGTGTCCCCCCGCCCCGTGACGTAGGCGTAGGCCGCGGCCGGGTCGAAGGCGTCCTGGCCGGCGGGGAAGAGCAGGCCCGCCCGCAGGAACGCCGGGTCGTCGGCCGTCCCCGGTACGTACGGCACGGCGACGCACCGCATGCCCGCCGCGTGCGCGGCGGCCGCACCCGGCGGGGCGTCCTCCACGACGACGCAGTCGGCCGGGTCGGCGCCCAGCCGACGGGCGGCCTCCAGGAACACGTCGGGCTCGGGCTTGCCGCGCGGGACCTCCTCGGCCGAGACGAGCACGGGGAAGTACCCGGCGAGGCCCGTACCGGCCAGCACGGCGCCGATCGCCGTCCGGGAGGAGCCGGACGCGACCGCCATCGGCACCCCCGCGGCGTGCAGCCGCTCCACGAACCGCCGCATGCCGGGGAAGACCCGGGTCCCCGCCCGCGCCAGGTCCAGGTAGTGGCCGTTCTTGGCGGCGAGGAGCTCCTCCAGCGGCGCGGCGATCGCGTACGCGGACCGCAGCACCGCCAGGGTCTCGCGCGTCCCGATGCCGATGAAGTCCGTGTGGCGCTCCCACTCGAAGTCCGTCACGCCGTGCCGCGCCAGCGTCCTGCGCCCGGCCTCGAAGTAGTTCGGTTCGCTGTCGACGAGCGTGCCGTCGAGGTCGAAGAGGACGGCGGTCACCGGGCCCGCCCGCCCGCCGCCCGCGTCGCCTCGGAGGCCCGGCCCACCGCCTCCACCAGCGGCAGCAGCCGGAACGGCACGCGTTCGCGCAAGGCCACCTCGGTCCGCGTCCGCACCACGCCCGGCAGCCGGATCAGCCGTTGGATGACGTCCTCCAGATGGCCGTTGTCCCGGGCCACCACCCGGGTCAGCAGGTCCCCGCCGCCGGTGATCGAGAAGGCCTCGACGATCTCCGGTACGGCGGCGAGCGCGTCGCCCACCTCCTCCAGGTGGCCCTGCGTCACCTCGACGTGGACGAAGGCGAGCACCGGGTGGCCGAGCGCGGCGGGGGAGAGGAAGGGCCCCGTACCGGTGATCACGCCCTCTCGCTCCAGGCGGTCGAGCCGGGCCTGCAGGGTGCCGCGCGCGATGCCCAGGATCCGCGCGTACTCCCGCACGCTCGTGCGCGGCTGCTCGATCAGCAGCCGGAGGATCCGCGTGTCCAGTTCGTCGACCGGCATGGTCCCTCACCCTCCTCGCGGCCGGGAGGCCCTGGCATCGACTGTACCAACGGCCCACCGGCTCCCCCTCCGGCCGTGCCAGGTGCGGGACGGGCGGCGACCGGCGCGGGCCCGGGGTGGCCGCGGTACGCACGTCCGGGCCACGCGACCGCCCGGCCCGACCGCGGCCACCCGGAGCCGCCTGCCGCCCGGCCACCCGGACCGCGGCCCGGCCACCCGGAGCCGCCCGCCGCCCGGACCGCCGCCAGGACCGCCACCCGGACCGCGGCCCGGCCACCCGGACCGCGGCACGAGCGCCCGGAACCGCCCGCCGCCCGGGCCCACCGCCCGGAACCGCTCGCCACCCGACCGCCTGGAACCGATCGCCGCCAGGACCGCCGCCCGGACCGCCGCCCGCCCCCCGGAGCCGCCCGCCGCCCGACCACCCGGAACCGCTCGCCACCCGGCCCGCCCCGATCGCCGCCCTACCGCGCGGGGCGTGCCGTCGCGCGGTCCTCCGGCCGCCTCCACCCGCCCCCGGAGCCGCTGCAGGATCGTTTCTCCGACCATGGCCGAGGAGTTGGCCGAAAATCGCCACAACCCCGGTCGGAAGAGGCCCGCACACCCTGTGACCACGGTGTCGCTCCTCCGGCTGACGCGCGGGAGGTGACCGTGTGTCGCACCGGAGCACCGTCAGCGTGACGAGTACCGTTGACGGCCCATGAGCTGCGGCGTATCACTTTCGGCTAGTGCCGTAACTCTCTCCTTCCGGGAGGTGTTCCGTCTGTGGCGACGCGACGCGCGTTCCTCGCCGGCTCGACCGCAGTTATCTCCGCCACCCTCCTGCCCCCCACTCCCGAAGCACACGCCGAGGCCGGGAGCCAATTCATGCGTGATCCCCAGCTGATCGGAGTCCCGCTCTCCGACGTCCTGCTGCTCGGCGGCACCGTCGCCCCCGGCCCGACCGGGAAGCAGGCCCTCTGGAGCGCCTCGACGGGCAAACCCGCCCGTCTCAACGCCCTCGACCCCACCACCGGTGACCTCCTCGTCAGCGCTCCGCTGACCGGCGGTGACGGCGCCTGGTCGGTGACCGAAGCACCCAGCGGCGTGTACGCGGGCACCTACGGGAACGCCCACCTGTACCGCTGGTCGCCGGAGTCCGGCGAGGCCGCCGAGGACCTGGGCCTCCCGGCGCCGGGGCAGACCTTCATCTGGGCCCTCGCCACCGACGCCGCCGGCAAGGTCTGGGGCGGTACGTTCCCCGGCGGCAAGGTGTTCCGCTTCGACCCCGCCACCCGCGCCTTCACCGACTTCGGCCAGGCCGTCCCGGGCCAGACGTACGTCCGCAGCATCGCCTGCTCCGGCGGGAAGGTGTACAGCGGCTCGTACGCCGCCGCGCACATCGCCGAGCTCGACCCGGCGACCGGCACCTTCACCCAGTTGCCCACGCCACCCGGCCTCGACACGATCACCGGCAAGCCCGTCTACGACCTCGACGCCTACGACGGCCGGCTCTACGCGCGCATCGGCTCCGACGCGCCGAACCCCCTGTACGTCTTCGACCTCACGGCCCGCACCTGGTCGGCGCCCATCCCGGAGGTCCACGGCCTGAGCGTCTGCCCGCCGGGCGAGGACGGCGCCGTCTACTTCATCCAGCGCGGCGAGCTGCGCCGCTACGACCCGGCCACGGGCGCGAACACCGGCACCGGGCTGCACTTCACCGGCAAGGTGCAGAACGCGCGCTCGTTCGGCTGGGCCGAGCTCGGCCTGGCCGACTACCCCGGCCGGAGCGTCGTCGGCACCCTGTGGCGGGGCGACATGTTCCGCTACAACCCCACCACCGGCGCCCACGCCATCCTCGGGACGAAGGTCCGCAAGGAGCCGATCGACATCCAGGCCCTGGAGGCCGGCGGCCGCCGCACCCTCTACGCGGGCGGCTTCCTCAACGGCGGCCTCGCCGCCGTCGACACCCGGACCGGCGCGCCCTCCTTCCACCGCTTCGGCCAGGTCGAGGCGATCCTGCGCGACGCCGAGGGGACGGTGTGGATCGGGCAGTACCCCGACGCGCGGCTCTTCCGCTACCGCCCCGACAAGCCGTGGAACAGCCCCGAGTACTCGCCGGAGGGCCCGCCCGGGACACCGCCGAACCCCCAGGTCGTGGTCACCCTGAAGCCGGAGCTCCAGTCGCGGGCCCGCTGCCTCGCCGACGTCGGCCAGAAGGTCGCGGTGGGCACCGTCCCCGACGGCAACCGCCTCGGCGGCGGACTCGCCCTGTACGACAAGGCCACCGGCGACTGGACGTTCACCCGCAACGTCGTGCGCGACATGTCCATCATCAGCCTCGCGGCCGAGTACGGCGTGGTCTACGGCGGCGCGTCCATCTTCGGCGGCCTGGGCACCACCCCGCCGACGCGGACCGCCGGGGCGGCCTTCGCCTGGCACGTCGAGCGCGGCGAGAAGCTCTGGGAGCGGGAACTCGTGCAGGGGATAGGAGCCGTGAGCGCGGTCGCCGTGGCCGGGGGCGCGGTGTGGGCGCTCACCGGCCACTCGCTCTTCGCGCTGCACCCCGGGACGGGGGAGGTCGTCCGCCGCCTGGAGCTCGGCACCCGCAACAACGACGGCTCGATAGTCATCAGCCGCCGCAAGCTGTACGTGTCCGTCGACGGCGCGCTGATCTTCCGGGTCGACCCGCTGTTCCCCAACCGCGACCCGCAGCTGCTGGTCAACTTCCCGCACCGCCGACTCGCCGCCCACGAAGGGTTCCTGTACTTCAGCCGAGGACCCGAGCTGTACACGGTCGACGTGCGCCGCTGAGCCCGGAGCCCATTGACAGCCCGAATCGGCCCGGTTACTTTCGGCCCAGACCGAAAGTGACCGGGTTCGCGTGCCCACCCCAGGCCCAGCGGAGGCCCCACATGACCAGACGCCCCAAGCGCGCCACCACCCCGCTCGCCCTCGTCGCGGCGGTGTCACTGCTGGCCGGGTGCGGCAGCGGCGACGACGGTTCGGGAGCGAAGGACGTCACCGTCTGGATGTACCCGGTGATCGCGGACCCGAAGGCCAACTCCGCCTACTGGGCGCAGGTCGAGAAGGACTTCGAGGCGGCGACGCCCGGCACCACCGTCACCATCGAGGAACAGCCCTGGGAGAACCGCGACGAGAAGCTGGCCACCGCCTTCGGCAGCGGCAAGGGCCCCGACGTCGTGCTCCTCAACCCCGACCAGGTCCCCCAGTACGTCGCCAACGGCGCCCTCCGCCCGGTCGATCCGGCCGTCGCGTCCGTCAAGGGGGAGTTCCTCCCCAACGCCCTCACCGCCCTCTCCCACGACGGCAAGCTGTTCGCGGTGCCCATCTACCACACCGTCACCAGCACGCTCTACAACAAACGGCTGCTGGACCGCGCGGGCGTCACCAAGCCCCCCGCCACCTGGGACGAGATCAAAGCCGCGGCCCCCAAGCTGAAGCAGGCCGGCATCGCGACGCTCGACTACTCGGCGAGCAACGAGGCGACGCTCAACCTCAACTTCTACCCGCTGCTGTGGCAGGCCGGCGGGAAGGTCTTCTCCAAGGACGGCCGGAAGGCGGCGTTCAACGGCCCCGAGGGCGTCGCCGCCCTCACCTTCCTCACGGACCTCTACAAGGAGGGCGCCGTTCCCAAGTCGGCGCTCACCAACACCAACATCTTCGCCGACCACCCGCTCGGCAAGCAGCAGGTGGCCATGGGCTTCACCAACACCCTCGCCGACGCCGAACTGGCCGCCAAGACCTGGGGGCCGGGGAACGTCGTCGTCGGCAAGCCGCTCAGCAACGTGAAGCAGGTCGGCTTCGGCGTCCCCGGCGGCCTCGGCGTCAACGCCCGCTCCGACAACGCGGCGGGCGCCGAGAAGTTCCTCGCCTTCATGGCGCGGCCCGAGCAGATCCGGAGCCTCGGCAAGGCGAGCGGCTTCCTCTCCCCGCGCACCGACGTCACCGTCCCCAGCGGCGCCCCGCACGCCAAGGAGTTCCAGGAGGCGCTGCCGTTCGCCTATCCCGGCGAACCCAGCCCCGTCGCCCGCCAGCTGATGTCACTGATCGCCCCGGAGATCCAGGCCGCCCTCACCGGGCGCAAGAGTCCGAAGGAGGCCCTGGACGCCGCCGCCGGCCAGGCCGACGACCTGCTGGCGCGGCAGCGTTGACGGCGAGCACGACCGGCGAGTTGGCCGCGCCGACACCGGAGCCCGTCGCCGTACCCGACCCGCCCCGCCCGGCAGGCCGGCCGCCGAGGCCGGTGCGCCGGCGCGAGGCGCGCGTCGGCCTGCTGTTCGTGGCGCCGATGCTGCTGCTGTTCCTCGTCTTCCGGTTCGGCCCCACCCTCGGCGCGGCCTTCCTCTCCCTGACCGACTACCGGCTCAGCGGCGACTGGCGGTTCATCGGCGTCGAGAACTACGTCCGCCTCCTGGAGGACGACCTCTTCTGGGCCAGCCTCGGCGTCACCGCCCTGTACACACTGGTCTTCGTGCCGCTGACGGTGTGCCTCTCCCTCGGCACCGCCCTGCTCCTGCACCGCGCCGTCTGGCTGCGCGGCTTCTTC
The DNA here is from genome assembly GCF_043077165.1 of Streptomyces kanasensis. Classification (NCBI taxonomy): domain Bacteria; kingdom Bacillati; phylum Actinomycetota; class Actinomycetes; order Kitasatosporales; family Streptomycetaceae; genus Streptomyces; species Streptomyces kanasensis. The sequence continues at coordinate 28,823 of NZ_JBIBSF010000012.1, read as the reverse complement.
CGCGGGGTGTTCTTCCTGCCGTACGTCACGAGCATCGTGCTGGCCGCCGTGATCTGGAAGTGGATCTACGACGTGGAGGACGGCCTGCTCAACGCCGCCCTCGGCCTCCTGTCCCTCGGTCCCCTGGACTTCCTCGGCGACGAGCGGCTGGTGCTGCCGGCCATCGCCGCCACGTCCGCGTGGAAGGGCTTCGGCTACTCGATGCTCATTCTCCTCGCCGGGCTCCAGTCCATCCCGCGCGAGGTCACCGAAGCCGCCGTCATCGACGGCGCCACCGGCTGGCAGCGGCTGCGCTGGGTGACGCTGCCACTGCTGCGCCCCGTGCTCTTCTTCGTCCTCGTCATCGAGGCGATCGGGGCGTTCCAGGTGTTCGACGCGATGTACGTGATGACGGCCGGCGGACCGGTGCGCGCCAGCTACTCCCTCGTCTACCTGCTGTACGACACCGGCTTCAAGTTCTTCGACTTCGGCTACGCGAGCGCGCTGGGACTGGTCCTCTTCCTGGTGGTCCTGGTGTTCTCCCTGATCCAGCGCCGGCTGATCGGACGGGACGACTGATGGCGAGAATGCGACTGCCGGCCCTGCTGGTCCTGGTGGCGCTGGTGACGATGACGCCGTTCGTGGTGATGGTGCTGGTCGCCTTCGCCCCCGCGGGCGGCCGCACCCTGCCGGGGGCGCTCGACCTGACCCGCGCCACCTGGGAGAACTTCTCCGCGGTGCTCTCCGGCGCCGACATCACCCGCTGGGCCGTCAACTCCCTGGTGTACTCGCTGGTGTCCGTGGTCCTGATCCTGCTCTTCTCGTCGATGGCCGGCTACGCCTTCGCCAAGAAGCGCTTCCCCGGCCGCGAGCTGCTCTTCTGGTCGTTCCTCGCGACGCTGATGGTGCCGTTCCAGGCCACGCTCATCCCGTACTTCGTCCTCGTCTCGCGGCTCGGCGGCGTCGACACGTACTGGGGCCTGATCGTGCCGACCCTCGCCAACTCGCAGGCGGTCTTCCTGATGCGCCAGTTCATCCGGCAGCTGCCCGACGAGCTGTTCGAGGCCGCGAAGATCGACGGCGCGTCCGAGTGGCGGATCTACACGACGGTCGTGATCCCGCTGATCACCCCGGTCCTGGCCACGCTCGGCGTCTTCGTCTTCCTGTGGCACTGGAACGACTTCCTGTGGCCGCTCGTCATCGGCCAGTCCTCGCACATGCGCACGCTCACCGTCGGCCTGGCGACGCTGGAGGGCGAGAACGTCGCGGTCAACCAGATCATGGCCGGGGCGACCATCACCGTCCTGCCGTGCCTGCTGGTCTTCGGGCTCCTCCAGCGCTACCTGACCGACTCGATCGCGACGACCGGCCTCAAGTCCTGACGGTCACGGCGTGCGCAGCACGGGCAGGACGTCCGTGCCGTACGCCTCGATCGCCCGCAGCGCGTCGGCCTGCGGCATGCCCGGCGGCTGGACGCGCAGCACCACGCCGTCCGCGCCCATCGCGGCGTAGCGGCCGAGCCGGTCCGCGCACTCCTCCGGCGAGCCGATCACCGACCGGGCCGCGATGTCGTCCCACTCCTGCGCGTACCGCGCCGCGTCCGCCGACGTGCGCTTCCAGTCGCCGTACGCGTCGTACAGCGAACGCAGCGGGTCCTCCAGGGCCGCCCGCGCCAGCCGGGTCGTGGGGGCGCAGTAGCCCTCGCGGCAGACGATGACCTCCGCCCCCAGGCTCGCGGCGCCCCGCGGGTACGCGAGGTACTCGGCGATCTTCTCCGGCAGGTCGGCGTCCAGCTCGTTGAACGACGTCGTCCAGCCGTCGCACATCCGCGCCGTGCGCTCCAGGGACGCCGAGACCCGGCCGCCGTTCCAGATCCGCGGCCGCGGGCTCTGCACCGGCCGGGGCGCGAGGAACGCCCCGTCCAGGGAGGTGAAGCGGCCCTCGTGGCTCACCTCGTCCTCGGTCCACAGCCGCGTCAGCAGCTCCAGGCACTCCTCGAACCGCGGCACCCGCTCCCGCGGCGCCGTGCCGTACAGGGCGAACTCCTCCGGCCGGTACCCGAGCACGAAGCCCGCCGTCAGGCGCCCGCCCGAGAGCACGTCGACGTGGGCGAGCGTCTCCGCCAGCCACACCGGGTGGTAGACGGGGGCGATCAGCCCGGCCGTGGCGAGGCCGATCCGCTCGGTGTGCGCCGCCAGGTAGGCCAGCGTGGTGACCGCCTCGTGGTAGCCGGGGCGGTGCAGGTGACGCTCGCCGAGCACCACCCAGGAGAACCCGGCCTGCTCGGCCAGCCGCACCTGCTCCACGGCGTCGGCGAGCCGCGGCCGGTCGGCCTTGTCGGCGTACAGGTTGACGTAGAGACCGAGGCGCATGGCACCGGTTCCTTCCTTTACGGTCCGGGCCGTAAAGGCTAGCGTGAACGCGCACCGTGGCGACAGACCGTCAGACAAGGGGCCGCTCATGTCCGCGACCGAGGAACTCACCGCCCGGCTGCGGGGCACCGTCCTGCCCGCGGTCCTCACCCCGATGGACACCGCCGGGAGCGTCGACCTGCCCGCGCTGCGCCGTTACGCCGAACGGATCGCCGCCGAGCGTGTCGGCGGCGTCGCCGTCTGGGCGCACACCGGGCGCGGCCTGTGCCTCGCCCCCGCCGACCGGCGCCACGTCATGACGGTGTGGCGCGACGTCCTGGACGTGCCGGTCGTCGCGGGCGCGGGCGTGCCCCGCTCGGAGCGCGCCGCCACCCAGCCGGCCGCCGAGGACGCCACGGTGGCCATGGCGGTGGAGGCGGCCGGCCTGGGCGCCGACGCCGTGATGGTGTACCCGATGGCCCGTTACGGCGGTCTGCCCGACGGGGTGGAGCGCGCCGTGGCGCTGCACGAGCGGGTCGCCGCGGAGAGCGGTCTGCCCGTGCTCGGCTTCTTCCTCCACGCCGGCGCCGGCGGCTACCCGTACCCGCCGGAACTGGTCCGGCGCCTGCTCGCACTGCCGTCCACGGCCGGCATCAAGATCGCCACACTGGACCGGGCCGTGGACTGCCAGGACGCCGTCCGCGCGGCGCAGGGGAGCGGACGGCTGGTCGTGACCGGCGAGGACCGGATGTTCGGCCCCTCCCTGATGTGGGGCGCGGACACGGCCCTCGTCGGCATCGCCGCCGCGCGGGTGGGGCTGACCACCGCCGTCCTCGACGCGTGGACGGCCGGTGACGCCGGTGCGTTCCTGCGCGCGTCGGACCGGCTCGACCGGTTCGCGGAGGTGACGTTCCTCGCCCCCATCGAAGGGTACGTACGGCGGATGATGTGGGCGGCCGTGTGGGAGGGGATCATCCCCGAGGAGGCGGCGCACGACCCGTACGGCCCACCGCTCCCGGAGGCCGAGCGGCATGCCGTCGTCGCCTGCCTGGAAGAGCTCGCCACGGCGGGCGAGGGCGCCGCCGCGGACGAGGGCGCCACGGTCTGACCGGGGGACGTCCGGCGCGCGGGACCGGGGCGTCGTGCGTGCCCGCGTGCGGTGGGGGCGCCGGGCGTGCGGCGCCGAGCGCCGGCGGGCCGGATGCCGTCCGCCCCGCCGGACGACCGCGCGCCGGCGCTCACACGGGCGCGGCCCCGTGGTGCAGCGCGTGGACCCGGTGCAGGGCGCGGGCGATCCGGTCCACGTGTGCCTCCGTGTACCCCTCGGTCCACGGCAGCGCCAGCAGCGTCCGGTCGATCAGCTCCTCGGCGCGCGGGCACAGCCCCCGCTCGCCACCGGGCACGGCCGGATTCGCGTACAGCGGGCGCTCCAGGTAGCCGGGCAGGGCCGGCACGCCCTCGTCGCCCAGGGCCTCGGCCCAGCGGGCGTTGTCCTCGACCAGCAGCGGGACCATCCACCACGCGTGCCCCGCCGGCCGGCCGGCGAGGGCCACCCCCTCCAGCCCGTCGAGCGCCGCGACCAGCCGGCCGGCGCTCTCGCGGCGCGCCCGGACGACGCCGGCGACCTTGGCGAGCTGCGCCCGCCCCACGGCCGCGACCAGCTCCGGCATGCGGTAGTTGAGCCCCGTCTCCCGGTGGATGCGGCCCTCGGAGCGGTCCCAGCCCTTGTCCATGAACAGCCGCATCCGGCGGGCGAGCCCCGGGTCGTCCGTCGTCACCAGACCGCCGTCGCCGGTGGTGATGTGCTTGAACTGCTGCAGGCTGAAGCAGGCGACGTCGCCGACGGTGCCGAGCAGCCGCCCCGCGCCGTCCTCCGCCAGCCACGCCTGCGCGCAGTCCTCCACCAGCGGCAGGCCGTGCCGGTCGCAGACCTCCCGCAGCCGCCGGACGTCGGCGGCGCCGCCGAAGAGGTGGACGGCGACCACCGCCTTGGTGCGCGGCGTGATCGCCGCCCGGACCGCGTCCGGGTCGAGGTTGCCGTCCCCCGCGAGCACGTCCGCGAAGACCGGACGGGCCCCCAGCGCCAGGACGGGGGCGACCGTGCCGAAGTCGGAGACGGGCGTCGTCACCACCTCGTCGCCCGGTCCCACCCCGCACGCCACCACCGCCAGGTGCAGGGCCGCCGTGCCGGAGGAGCACGCCACGGCGTGAGCACGGCCGTACAGCCGGGCCATCTCCGCCTCCAGCGACCGCGCCTCCTCCCCGAACGCGCTGCACAGCACCCCGGAGTCCAGGACCCGCAGCACCGCCGCCCGCTCCTCGGCGCCGATGGTCCTGCCGCGGGGCTCGAGCACCGTGGGCAAGGGGATTTCCCGTTCGGGCATCGGGTCACTATCCTTCCGCCAGAGACGCCGTTGTGGTCTGGGCCGAAATTAGGACCCCCATGGACGGGCGTCAACAACCCCACGGAAAGCACCCCCGCACGACTGCGGAAGAGGAACGGAGACCGGCCGATGGCGCTCACGGTCGGGGTGATAGGGCCCGAGGACCTGGTGGACCGGGTCGTCGCGGTCGCCGCGGACAACGGGGCCGCCCGGTTGCGGGCCCTGCCGTACCGGCACGAGGACGAGACGTGCGACGTCGTGCGGGACGGGGCCGGCAGCGCGGACGCCCTCCTCTTCACCGGCGTGGTCCCGCACACGCTCGCCTCCCGCGCCGGGCTGGTCGACCGGCCCGCCATGTACGTGCCGTACAGCGGCGCCACCCTGTTGCGGGCGCTCGTCGAGCTCCTCCGGCTGGGGCACGACGTGTCGCGGATCTCCATCGACACGCTCGGCCGGGCCGACGTGACCGAGACGCTCATCGAGGCGAAGCTGCCCACGGAGCACGTCCGCGTCCTGCCGTACCGGCCCGGCCTCACCTCGGCGGACCTGGTCGACTTCCACCTCGCCGCGCACGACCGGCACGGCGCGACGGTCGCCCTGACCTGCCTGGGATCGGCCTTCCACCAGTTGGAGCACCGCGTCCACACGGTGCGGCTCGCCCCGTCGCGGCACTCCATACGCGCCACCCTCCAGGCCCTCGTGCTCGCCACGGCCGGCGCGCACAGCGACGACGCCCAGGTGGCGCTGGGGATCGTGGACCTGCCGGCGGGCGACGACGGCCTCGCCGCCGACCTCGCCGTCCTGGGCGCCAGCCTCGCCGGTCTGCCCGACGGCAGCCGCCTCGCGGTGACCACCCGCGGTGCGCTGGAGAAGGCCACGGACCAGTTCACCCGACTGCCGTTCCTCGACGGGCTCGCCGCCCGGCACGGCGCCGCCCACGTCGGGTTCGGCCTGGGCCGCACCGCCGCGGAGGCGGAGGCGCTGGCCCGGCGGGCGGTGAACCGGGCCCGCTCGGTCGGCCCGGTCGCCGGGGTCGTCTGCATGAAGGACGACGTCGACATCGTCATCGTCCACGAGGCCGGGGACGACGCCCCGGTCGGGGCACCCGAGAGCACCGGGCTGCTGGCCCGGCGTGTCGGGCTCGACCCGCGGACGTTGGAACGGCTGCGGGAACTCGTCGCCGCCGGGGCCGAGCCGGGCATCACCGCGCACCGCGTCGCCGAGCACCTCGCCGTCCAGCAGCGCACCGCACGGCGCATCCTCAAGCGGCTGGAGAGGGCGGGCGTCGCCGTCCCCGTCGGCAGCCTGCAGGAGGGCAGGACGGGCAGGCCGCCCACCGTCTACCGCGTCAGCATCTAGGGGGTGGCTCGCCGGTCGGATCGGGGCGGGTGGTGCCGGGTCGGGTGGCGTCGGTCGCGTGTGCCGGGGCGGGCGGCGTCGGCTCGCGGCACCGGGGGCCGAGCGGTCCGACTCGTTCCCCCTCCGTCCTGACCGGTACGACAACCCCCAGGCAGGTGCTCCGCCGACGGGACCGGGCCCCGGTTCCCGGTCCCGCCGGCGGGACATCGCCCCAGGCCCACGCCGACCACGGGCGGGGCCGCTACCCGGAGGAGCCGCGTGAAGATCGACTCGATTCGCAGCCACGTCGTCCAGGCCCCCTACCGACGCCCGTTCGCCATCAGCAGCGGGACCAGCCCCGAACTCGTCAGCCTCGTCGTCGAGGTGCGCACCGACGACGGTGCCACCGGCTACGGCGAGGCCTCTCCCATGACCGCCTACACGGGCGAGACCCTGGAGGGGCTGCGCGCGGCCCTCACCGGCCACGTCGCCCCCGCCCTCGTCGGCCGCGACCCGCGGGACCTCGCCGGGGCGCACGCCGCCATGGACGCGGCGATCCGCGGCCAGTACCTCGCCAAGGCCGCCCTCGACCTGGCCCTGCACGACCTGGCGGGCCGCGTCTCCGGGTGGCCCGTGCACCTGCTCCTCGGCGGGCTGGTGCGACGGGAGGTCCCCACCGCCTGGGTCGTCGGCCTCGGCGGCCCGGAGGAGATGGCGAAGGAGGCCGCCGACCACGCCGCGCGCGGCTTCACCCACCTCAAGGTCAAGGGCGGCGAGGACCCCGACCGGGACGTCGAGCTGGTGCGCACCGTGCGCGCGGCCGTCCCCGGCGACGTCGAGCTCTCCCTCGACGCCAACGAGGGGTACGACCCGTCCACCGCCGCCCGTACCGTGGCGCGGCTCGCGGAGGCGGGGCTCGACCTGGTCGAGCAGCCGCTGCCCCGCTGGGACCTCACCGGCATGGCGGCCCTGCGCGGCCGGGGCATGCCGCGCGTGATGGCGGACGAGTCCGTGCAGTCCCCGCACGACGCGGTCGAGATCGTGCGCCGGGGCGCCGCCGACGTCCTCAACATCAAGATCCTGAAGGTGGGCGGGCTCCACCGCGCCCGCCAGGTCGCGGCCATCGCGGAGGCCGCCGGGCTCGCCGTGAAGATCGGCACCATGCCGGAGCTCGGCGTCGCCACCCTCGCCGCCGCGCACCTCGCCGCCGCGCTGCCGCACGCGACGGTCCCGGCCGACCTCGTGGGTCCGCTCCTGGTCGCGGCGGAGCCGCTCGCCCCGGCCGCCTTCGCCACCACGGCGGACACCGGGCGCGTCACCGTGCCGACCGTGCCCGGACTCGGCCACGGCCTGACGGAACTGCCCGGGCGGGGGTGAGGGGGCTGCCCGGGCGGGGGTGACGGGCGTACCGGGCGGGAGTGTCGCCGGTCGCCGGTCGCCGGTCGCCGGTCGCCGGTCGCCGGTCGCCCGTCGCCGGTCGCCCGTCGGGTGCCGGCCGCGGTGCCGCTTGCCGGCAGGGCGCCGCGTGCCGGCGGGGGCGTCACGTGTCTGCCTGCCGGCCGGCCCGCCGCCGGATCCGTGTGCGGGCCGGTCGCCCCGTAGCCGCGTGCCGCCCGCACTGCCCGGCCTCACCCCCCGCCCCGTCCGGGCCCACCTCACCCCCGCCCGGGCCCACCCCGCCCTGTCCGGACCCGTCCCCGCGCGGACCCGTCCCGGTCCGCCTCGTCAAGGCCCTCCGGCCGGGTCCGGGGTGGGCTCGGGCACGGTGGGCCCGATGGCCGGAAGGGCGGGGGCCCTCTTCCAGCAGCGGAGAGCCGACCGGACGTCCGTCGCGACCGATGCGTGTCGGCCAGTGGCGTGATCTGGTCCGTTGGCTCGCTTCTGGCCGAGCGGCCGGCGCCCGATCGCGGCCAATGGCCCAGTCCTCCGGTCGTGTGTTGAGCCAACGCCCCACCGGATGGTTTCCTTGTGCCATCCACGTATCAGCGGCGCCGCGCAGCGCCGGACGGCAACGACGCCGGCCCCGGACCGCGGCGCCTTCGTCGTGCCTCCGGACGCCCACCACCCCCGGGCGCCTCCGGGCCGGCGAGAGCAAGACAGGGGGGCGGTACCACCGTCGTGAAGAGGATCTTCGTGGCCCCGGACCCGGGGCACCTCAGGCTGAGGAACGCGACCCGCGCCGTGGTCGGCGTCGGTCTCGCCGTCACGGCCGCCGAACTGGCCGGACTGTCCCTGACCGCGTCCATCACCGGCGGCCTCGCCGCGCTGCTCGCGCTCTTCACCGTCATCGACGGCACCGTCCGCGCCCAGCGGATCACGACCGTCCTGCTCCCGGCCGCCGGGTTCCCCGCGCTCGCCCTCGCCACCGCCCTGCACGACCTGTCCCCGTACCGGGACGCGGCCTTCCTCGCCGTCGTCTTCTGCGGCGTGTACGCCCGGCGCTGGGGCCCCCGCGGCCACGCGCTCGGGATCTTCGCGTTCATGCAGTACTTCGTGGTGCAGTTCCTGCACGCGGCTCCGGCCCAGCTGCCCGAGTTGTACCTCGCCGTCGGCATCGCGCTGGCCGTCGCCGCCGCCGTGCGGTTCGCGCTGTGGCCCATCGAACGGCGCATCCCGCCCGTCGCCGCGCCGGCGCCGCTGCCCGGCCGGGGCCTCGCCCGGCCGACCACCCGGCAGGCGGTGCAGGCGACCGTGGCGTGCGGCCTCGCCCTGGCGGTGGGCCAGGTCCTCTCGGAGGAGCGCTGGTACTGGGCCGTCGGCACCGCTTGGTGGATCTTCGTGAACACCGCGTCGCGCGGTGAGACCCTGGTCCGCGGCTTCCGCCGGGTCCTCGGCACCGTCCTCGGCATCGTGGCGGGCCTGGCCGTGGCGCTGCCGCTGGACGGCGCGCCCGCGCCGACGGCGGCGCTGGTCGCCGTGTGCGTCTTCGGCATCTTCTACACGGCGCCCGTGTCGTACAGCTGGATGATGCTGGCCGTCACGGTCATGGCGGGTCTCCTCTACGGGCTGCTCGGCGTGCTCACCCCGCACCTGCTCGTGCTGCGGCTCGCCGAGACGGCCGTCGGCGCGCTCTTCGCCGCCCTGGCCGTCACCCTGGTGCTGCCGGTCACCACCCACGACACCAACGAGGCCTGGATCCAGCGGGCCCTGCACGCCGTGCGCCGGTGCACCGCAGAGGCGGCCGAGCGGCTGGCGGGTTCGGCGACCGCCGACCCGGCTCCGCACGCCGCCGAGCTGGAGGCGCTGCTGGCCCGCGTACGGATGTCACTGTCGCCGCTGGTACACCCCCTGAGCCCGTTCCGCGGGCGCCGGGCCCGGGCGCGGCAGGTCCTCGCGCTGCTCGACGACTGCGCCCGCGAGGTGCGCGGCCTGGCCTCGGTGGCCGCCGATCCGGACGCCGGGCACGACGCCCGGCTCGCCGCGGCGTGCTGGCGGGTCGAGGCGGCCGTGGAGGCCCTGCTCACCCGGGAACGCGCCCGGGACGCCGCAGACCGCCACGCCGATGCCGCCTCGGATCCCGCCGCCGACCGGCACGCCGCACCGGTTCGGGTGGCCGACGTGGTGGAGGTACCCGTACCCGCGACGGGTGACGGGCCGGGCGCCTCCCACGCCGTACCGGCACTGGCGCACCTGCACGGCCTGGAGCGGCTGCTCGCCGAGCTCGACGCGCCGCTGCGCACCGCGCCCCGCTCGCCGTTGGTCGGTTCCTGACCCGCTACCCGCGTTGGTCTGGACCAGAGCTGCTAGCGTCGCCCCGTAACCCAGTCACGGCCAGGGGAAGGGGCGACGCGGTGGAGCGGCACGGGGATCGCGGTACGGGGACGGCGGGGGCGACACGGGACGACGGCGCGGCCGGGGGAGGCCCGGGCGGCGCACGACGGGCGTTCGTCGGCTCCTTCACCTCCGCGGGCGGCCACGGCGTCACCGCGGCCCGCCTCGACCCCGGCACCGGCGCCCTGACCCCGACGGGCTCCGCGGCGGAGGTCGCCGACCCGTCGTTCCTCGCCCTCGGCCCCGGTGGCGCCGTGCTGTACGCGGTCTCCGAGACCGACGAGGGGGCCGTCGCGGCCTTCGACGTCGCCGGTCGGGCGCCCCGGCTCCTCGGCGTCCCCCGACCCGTGGGCGGCGCGGGGCCGACCCACCTCGCGTACGCCGCCGGCCACCTGCTGACCGCGCACTACGGCTCCGGGGGCGTCAGCGCACTGCCCGTGGGCGCCGACGGCACACCGGGCCCGGTCGCCGGGTTCGTCCGCCACCGGGGCCACGGCCCCGACCCGGACCGGCAGGCGGCCCCGCACGCCCACCAGGTGGTGCCCGCGCCCGACGGCCGCCACCTGCTCACCGTGGACCTCGGCACCGACTCCGTGCGCGTCTGCGCCCTGGACCCGGCCACGGGCGGGCTCACCGTGCGCGGCGAGACGGCGCTGCGGCCCGGCAGCGGCCCGCGCCACCTGGCCTTCCATCCCTCCGGCGGGTACGTGTACGTCCTGTCGGAACTGGCGCCCACGCTCACCGTGTGCCGCTGGGACGGCTCCACCGCGGCCCTGGCGCCGCTGGACGAGGTGTGTCTGCGGCCGCCCGACACGCCGGGCGCCGGCTATCCGTCCGCCCTCGCCGTCAGCCCCGACGGGCGCTGCGTGTGGGCCGCCGTACGGGGCGACGACACGCTCGCCGTCCTGGAGCTCGACGGCGACGGCGAGCGGGCCCGGCCGGTCGCCACGGTCCCCAGCGGCGGCCACTGGCCCCGCGACCTGGTGTACGACCCGCTGGGGAGGCGGCTGTACGTCGCGCACGAGCGCTCCGGCGACGTCACCTGGTACGACGTCGACCCGCACACCGGCGTGCCGTCCCGCGCGGGCGCCGTGCCCGTGCCGGCCGCCTCCTGCGTCGTCCTCGCCTGACCCCACCCGATCGCCTGACCGCGTCCCGCACGATCCCGTCCGTGGCCTTCCGGACGGTCCCGTCCGGGGCGAGCGCAGCGGCCCGGGCCGGCGGGGACAAGGGCTCCGGCGCGGGGCACGGGCACCCGCGCACCCGTGCGCAGCGGCGGACGGGCTCGGGGGCCGTTGCCGGGTCGTGCGACAGACGGCGAGTGATCGCGGGTGGGGCGTCCCGAGCCGGGATCGACTCGACCGCACCGGGGGAGTCGGCCCTTCCGGGGCGGAGGACTCAGCCCGCTCGGGCGGCGGCGAGGTGGGCTTCCACGGCGACGACACCGTCGACGCCCTGGCAGAGGCCGACGACCACCGGGGCGAGACGCCGTTCCGGGACGTGTCCCCGCAGAGTGACGACCCCGTCCCGGACCTCGACCGCGACGGCGCCCTCGTCCAGATCGAGGAGGCGCCCCAGGACGTCCTGCTCGACCTCGCCGCGGATCTCGACGTCGGAGCGGATGAAGGCGTCGAGAAGGTCACTGCGGGTCACGATGCCGGTGAGGAGCCCGTCGTCGCCGACCACCGGCAACTGCTTGACGTGCCGACTGCGGAGTTCCCGCGCGGCCCGGGGGATCGTCCAGTCGGCGCGGGCGGTGAAGACGGGGCTGCTCATGAGCGCGCCCGCGGTCCGGGCCCGGGCCTTGCCCCAGGAGCGCTGCTCGTCGCCGTCCTGACCCTGCGGATCGGGCAGGCCGGTCTCGTGCCGCAGCACGTCGGACGCGGACACGACGCCGATGGGAGCGCCGTCGTCGTCGACGACGGGGGCCGCGACGATGTCGTTCGCGTCCAGCAGGGCGGCGACCTCCTGGAGCGGTGTGTCGGGGCGGAAGGTGACGACCTCCTCGGTCATCACGTCACCGACCGTGCGGCGGTACAGCATGGCATCGGCCTCCTCCGCTTCGCGACGCGGGCGGCCGCGGTGACCGCCCGGGCGGACCGCGCCGTGGCACGACCGGCCCCCGTGTCCGCCGGCTCGTCCACGCCCTCTTCCCTCCCCATGAGAGCACCGTGCCGCCCCGACGACCAGCGAGGGCCGTGCTGTCGTCGTCCGCAGGCACCCTCGGGGCCCCGCTGCCACCCCCGCACCCGCTGTTCCCCGTGCGCACGCGGTTGCCCGTGCGCACGCGCCGCCCGTGGCCGCCGGCCCGTGTCAGCACGCCGACCCACACTTGCCCTGGCCCCCAAGGGACGTTCGGCGACATGCCGGGACCATCGTGCGCCACCCGCCACCCGCCACCACCGGTGGGCACCCTCCCCCGGTGGCGAAGGTCCCGTCCGCCCCCACGCGGGGCCGTCCCGCGCGCGGGGGCCCCGCCCGCGCCCGGGAGAGTCCGGCCGGAGGTGCGAAGGGCTCCCGTGTGACGCCCCGCTCGCTCCCGGAGCCCCCGTCCCACAGCCGCGGACGCCCTGCCCAAGCCAAGCGCGGGGCCGGCCCCCTCGCGAAAGGGCGCGCTCCGGCGCGGTGGCCCCGCGCTCAAGCGCGGAGGGCCCGCACCGCTGGTCGCGGTGCGGGCCCTCGCCGCACGGGTCCCTCCCTCGTCCCGGGCCGCTGCCCGGGACGAGGTCAGCGGACGGACGTGCCGGCCTGCTGCGGCGCGATGCCGAGCAGCGTCATGTACTGCGACAGCACCAGCTTGCCGACGGCCGGGTACGCGCCCAGCGGCTCGGCGACCGGGCAGTCCGCCGCGCCGGCCGCCGCCTCCAGCAGCCCGGCCCCCAGCTCGGGGCCCACCAGGTACGGCGCCAGGGCGAGCTGCGCCGAGCCGGAGCCCCGCAGCTGCGCGGCGACCGCCGCCACCGAGCCCTCCTCGTCCAGCGCCGCCGCCATCACCGGCACCGCGAGCCGGGCCGCGAGCAGCATGCCGGTGATCCCGGCCGCCTGGACCGCCTCGGCCCCGCCCGTCGTCGCCAGCACGATGCCGTCCGCGGCCGTTGCGACCGTGAAGAGCCGCGCCCGGTCCGCACGGGCCAGGCCCGCCTCGGAGAGGCGCACGTGCAGCGCCTCGGCCAGCAGCGGGTGCGGCCCGAGCACGTCCGTCAGCTCGGCGGGGGCGCCGCTGTCGACGACCGCCTGCCGTATGCGTACCGTCAGGGCTTCGTCCGGGCCGACCATCAGCGGCACGACGACCGCGGCCGGCCCGGCGGGCTCGTCGACCTCGCGGCCGGCCGCCCTGGCCAGCTCGTACCGCTCCACGCGGAGCGCCGCGGCCTCGTTCAGGACGCCCGTCAGCGAGAGGTACTCGGTGTCGTCCCCGTCCAGGAAACCGATCGCGGCCTGCAGGCCGGGCAGCTCGGAACGGGCGATGCTCACCAGCTCTTCCGCCAGCGCGCGCACGGCGGCGGAAGGCTCGCCGGGAACGGCGAGGACGAGTGCGGGCGCGCCCTCGGGGGCCGCCAGGGGTTCGGGGCGACGGTGCCGCCCGGACTGACGGGGGCGTGGCATTCGTACAGGCAGGCCAGCGGGCCCAGTGGGGGAGCTCATGGCGCCGCATGCTACTGGTTTTGTCCGCCCCGCTGTTCGGGGAGGGGGCGTTCCCGCGCCCTATGGGGAGATCTGTCCGAAAAGCCGGTCACTCGCCGTATGTGTCCAGGAGTCCCGGCTCGCGGGGGAGCGGCACCACCCCCTCGGCGAGCCAGCCGGCGAGGGCGAGGGCGCCGGAGAGCGGGTCGCCCGCCGCCGGCACGGTGCGGGTGCCGGGCAGGTGCCGCCCCAGCTCCGCCCGCAGGGGGACGAGCAGGGGGTCGCCCAGGTGGCACAGACCGCCCGTCAGGGCCACGACGCCACCACCCTCCCGCGGGTGGACGGCGGCCGCCGCCTCCGCGACGTGCCGCGCGGCGAGCGCCATGACGCCCGCGGCGACCGGGTCCCCGGTCTCGGCCGCGCACCGCGCGACGTGCGGCGCGAACGACGCCAGTACGGCGGCCCGGTCCGGGCGCGGGTACAGGGCGCCCGGCAGCCCGGCCACGGGCCCGAAGACGGTCTCGGCGCGGGCCAGCAGGGCGGCCGAGCCGCCGCGCCGCCCGTCGTGGGCGCGCAGGGCCGCCTCCAGGCCTGCCCGGCCGATCCAGGCGCCGCTGCCGCAGTCGCCCAGGAGGTGGCCCCAGCCGTCGGCGCGGCGCCAGCGCACCAGGTCCGTGCCGAGTGCGACGAGCCCGGTGCCCGCCGCGACGACCGTTCCGGGCCGGGGCCCGAGCGCGCCCGCGTAGGCCGTGACGGCGTCGGAGGCCAGCGCCAGGCGCCCGACGCCGAGGGTCTCGCGCAGGGCGCCGGGCAGTTCGGCGCGCAGCCGGTCGCCGAGCCCCGCCGTGCCCGCGGCGCCGACCGCGACCGCCACCGGCCCGCGGGCCGCGGCCCGTCCCTCCTCGGAAGCGCCCGTCGCGCCCGCGTCCGCCGCGCCGGCCTCGGCGAGGAGCCGCCGGGCGGTCGGTACCAGCCGCTCCAGCAGTCGGCCCGCGTCGATGCCGCCGGGCCCGGTGGGCAGCGGCTCGCCGATCTCGTGGATGGCGACCGTCAGCACCCGGCAGCCCGGCGCCACCGCCCCGCCGTCCCGCCTGTCTCCGTGCTCGCTCCCGCCGTCCCGCCTGCCCCCGCCTCCGTGCCCGCCCCCGGCGGCGCCGCCCGCGTCGCCGTCCCGGACGGAGCCGAGGGCGATCCGCAGCCCCGATCCGCCCGAGTCGACGCCCAGCACCCACCGGCGGGGACGGGTCACGGCAGGCGCCAGTCGACCGCCTGGGCCCCCTGACGCAGCAGCAGTTCGTTCACCCGGCTGAAGGGGCGCGAGCCGAAGAAACCGCGGTCCGCCGACATGGGGGAGGGGTGCGCCGACTCGATCGCCGGGAGGTCGCCCAGGAGCGGCCGGAGGTTGCGCGCGTCACGGCCCCACAGGACCGACACGAGCGGCTTGCCGCGTGCGACGAGCGCCTTGATGGCCTGCTCGGTGACCTCCTCCCACCCCTTGCCGCGGTGGGCGGCGGGCTTGCGCGGAGCCGTCGTCAGCGCCCTGTTGAGCAGCAGGACTCCCTGCCTCGTCCACGGCGTCAGGTCGCCGTTGGAGGGCCGCTGCACCCCGAGGTCGTGGTGGAGCTCCCGGAAGATGTTCTCCAGACTGCCCGGCAGCGGCCGGACGTCCGGGGCCACCGAGAAGCTCAGGCCCACCGCGTGCCCCGGTGTGGGGTACGGGTCCTGGCCGACGATCAGGACTCTCACCTCGTCGAACGGCTGCTGGAAAGCGCGCAGGACGTGCGGTCCGGCCGGTAGGTACGTGCGTCCCGCGGCGATCTCGGCGCGGAGGAAGTCCCCCATCGCCGCGACGCGTTCGGCCACCGGCGCGAGGGCTTCGGCCCAGCCCGGTTCGACGATCTCTCTCAACGGTCGTGCTGCCACGGCCGTCACTCTACTGGCGCAGCGCGACGCCTCCGTCACCCGACGACGGCCGCGCGCACGCACAGCACGTCGGGGAGGTGGGAGGCCAGCAGCCGCCAGCTGTCGCCGTCGTCGGCGCTCGCGTACAGCTCGCCGTTGCGGTTGCCGAAGTACACGCCCGCCGGGTCGGACCCGTCCACGCACATCGCGTCCCGCAGCACCGTCCCGTGGTGGTCGCCCTGCGGCAGGCCCCGCGACAGGGCCTCCCAGCTGCCGCCGGCGTCCCGCGTGCGGTAGACGCGGCAGCGGTGGCCGGCCGGTACGCGGTCGACGTCCGCGGTGATCGGGAAGACGTACGCGGTGTCGGCGTGCCGGGGGTGGGCCACCGCGGCGAACCCGAAGTCGGAGGGGAGCCCCTCACCGATGTCCGTCCACGAGGCGCCCGAGTCGTCGCT
The DNA here is from genome assembly GCF_043077165.1 of Streptomyces kanasensis. Classification (NCBI taxonomy): domain Bacteria; kingdom Bacillati; phylum Actinomycetota; class Actinomycetes; order Kitasatosporales; family Streptomycetaceae; genus Streptomyces; species Streptomyces kanasensis. Next base: position 13,019 of record NZ_JBIBSF010000012.1, on the reverse strand, counting down.
GCGGTAGACGCCCCAGTGGTTCTGGAGGTACAGCCGGTCGGGGTCGCCCGCGTCCTGCGCGATCTTGTGCACGCACTGGCCGAACGCAGGGTGCGGGTCCGGCAGGAACACCGCCGACACCCCGGTGTTCGACGGGGACCACGAGCCGCCGCCGTCCACCGTGCGGAACACCCCGGCGGCCGACACCGCGACCGTCACGGCGTCCGGGTCGCGCGGGTCGGTGACGACCGTGTGCACGGCCTCCCCGCCGCCACCGGGCTGCCACCGCGACCGCGTCGGGTGCTCCCACAGCGGCCGTACCAGCTCGAACGTCTCGCCCTCGTCCTCCGACCGGAACAGCGCGGCCGGCTCCGTCCCCGCGTACACCACGCCGGGCGCCGCGGGCCCGCCCGGGTGCAGCTGCCAGACCCGCTCCAGCGACGCCCCCGTGTCCTGCGGGAAGCGCACCGGGGGCCGCGCCGGCTCCGTCCAGGTGGCGCCGAGGTCGTCGGAGTGGAAGACGGACGGACCCCAGTGGGCGCTGTCCGCGCCCACCAGGAGCCGGGGGGTCGACCGTCGCAGGTCGATGCCGATCGCGTAGACGGCCTGGGCCGGGAAGACGGGCCCCTCGAACTCCCAGGTGCCGCCCCGGCGGCGCGCGGTGAACAGCCCCTTGCGGGTACCCACGGTCAGCAGTACGTCGGTCATGGCCGACACCTCCAGGACGCCGTTGTCGCGGATACCGGCCAGTCTGCACCCGCCCGCCGACAACGGCCGCCGGAACGGCTGCGGCGCAGGTCGGCGCCGCCCGGTCACCGCTGTGCCGCGCGGCCGGGGCCGCACGCGCGGTGTGTCCCGCGGGGCGGGGGCGCACCCCCGGGTCCGCCGCCCGGTCAGCGGTGCGCGTCCGCGGCGGCGAGCAGCCCCGGCCAGTCCGGGATCTTCACGGGACCCCGGCCCAGGGCGCGGCCCAGCGCCGCCTCGGCCTCCTCGATGGACAGCCAGCCCGGCCACTCGACGGGCCGCAGCCCCCACGCCCGCAGCGCGCCCACCGGGTCGTCGGCCACCGCCCGCCGCGCCAGCAGCGGGGCGTCGGCCAGCAGTGACGCGGCCGTCTCCTTGGCGCACGGCCGGTTCGTCCCGATCACGCCGCTCGGCCCGCGCTTGATCCACCCGGCCACGTACTCGCCCGCCGACGGCACCCCGTCCCGCAGCACCCGCCCCGCCGCGTGCGGGACCGTGCCGCGCGCCGGATCGAACGGCAACCCGTCCGGCGGTGCGCCCCGGTACCCGACCGCCCGGAGCACCAGCCGCGCCGGGACGTCCTCGTACGCCCCCGTGCCCCGCACGCCGCCCGCCCCGTCCGGCACCGTGCGCTCGAAGCGGACCGCGGCGACCCGGCCGGCCTCGCCGAGGATCTCCACCGGGCGCAGGAAGAACCGCAGCCGCACGGAGCGGACCGCGCCGGGCCGGCCCGTCGGCGCCGCCGCCCACGCGCGGACGACCTCGACGTTGCGCCGGTTCACCGCCGGCAGCCCGGACGGGTCGGCGTACGCCGGGTCGAGCGCCAGGTCCGCGGGCTCCACGTCGACCCGCGCCGAGGGCAGCGCCCCCAGCTCCCGCAGCTCCTTCGTGGTGAACCGCGCCTGCGACGGCCCGCGCCGCCCCACCACGTGCACCTCGCGCACCCCGCTCCCCGCCAGTGCCTCCAGCACGCCCCGTGGCACGTCGGTGGGGCGCAGCTCGTCCGGACCCCGCGCGAGGATCCGCGCCACGTCGACGGCGACGTTGCCCACGCCGATCACCACCGCCGAGGGCCCGTCCAGCGGGAAGTCGAAAGCCGCGGCGTCCGGATGGGCGCTGTACCAGGAGACGAAGTCGGTGGCCGAGCAGCTGCCCGCGAGGTCCTCGCCCGGGATGCCGAGCCGCCGGTCCCGCGCCGCGCCCACGCAGTACACGACGGCGTGGTACAGCTCCAGCAGCCGCGCCGGGGCGACGCCTCCCGGCCCGACCGGGACGTTGCCGAGGAAACCGATCCGCTCGTGCTCCAGCACCGCGCGCAGGCTGCCCTGGAGGGACTTGATCTTCTCGTGGTCGGGGGCGACGCCGTAGCGCACCAGCCCGTACGGGCAGGGCAACCGGTCCAGCACGTGCACCCGCACACCCGGCACCGACGTCTGGTCGACCAGCGACTGGGCGGTGTACACCCCGCTGGGTCCCGAACCGATCACGGCGACACGCAGCACTCCCGGCTCCTTCCCGCCGGCCCCCACCGGAGACCTCCAGCATCCCACCGGGGGGCGTCGTCGGCCCGGAGCGTCATCGGGGTGGTCCCCCGACGTCCCGGCCGGTCGCGCGCCCTACGGCCGGCCGCCGGCCGGTGGCCGGCCGAGTTCCCAGTCCAGGTCGTACCGCTGGAACAGCTCCGCGCGCAACCGTGCGAGCGGCATCGGGGCGCCCGGCAGCAGGACGGCGAAGACCGCGCCCATCAGCAGCGCCCGCAGCAGCGGGTAGTCGGCGTCCACGTCACGGGAGCCGTACCGCCGCACGGTGTCCCGCAGCAGGGCCGCGAGGCGCTGCTGCTCCGGGCACCGCACGAACCCCTCCGCCTGGAGGATCCCCGCCATGTGCGTGCGCATCAGCAGCGGCTGCTCCACCGCGAGGCCGAGGACGGCGTCGATGGCCCGGGCGAGCCGCTCACGGCCGTCCTCGGTGGCCGGTTCACGCTCCAGGGCCGCCGCGAGGGTGCGGTGCATCAGCCGGTGCACCGCCGACTGGAGCAGCTGGCGCTTGCCGGGGAAGTAGTACGACACGAGGCCGCGCGCCGAACCGGCCCGGTCGGCGATGTCCGCGAGCGTCGTCGCCTCGTACCCGCGTTCGGCCACGAGTTCGACCGTCGCCTGGAGGAGCCGCTCCCGGGAGCGCCGCCTGAGCTCTTCGTTGACCGATGCGCTCCGCGGGGACATGCTTAACTCCTGCGTTGACTGGCTCCCAGCCAATATACTCAGAGCGTCCTCGCCGACACGCAGCGCGTCGTCGAGCGAGGGGTGTGTCATGCGGACCGGGCGACGCGGGGGATCGCCCGGTCCGTCGTGGCGCCCCGCCCCGACCCGCGTCCGGGTTGCGGACGCCGTGTCCGTCCGGGACGCCCGGGGACATCCGGGCTCCGTGGGCATCCGCGGTCGTCCCCGGAGGGCCGGAGCGCGAGCGCGCGCGAAGGCGCCGGCGGGTGCCCGCACGAGGCGGGCAGGCGCTCGTCAGGGCGCGTCCAGCCGTCCGAGGACCGGGCCGCGCCGTTCGTACCAACCCACCGCCACGGCCGCCAGGCAGCAGCCCAGGAGCCAGCCGCCGAGCACGTCCGAGAACCAGTGCACGCCCAGGTACACCCGGGTCAGGCCGACGCCGACGGTCGACACCGCCCCGGCCACCACCACCGCCCGCACCGTGACGGCGCCGGCCGCCCGGGCCGCCACCCACCACAGCAGCCCCCACACCACGGCCGCCGTCAAGGCGTGCCCGGACGGGAACGCCGCGAACTCCGCCGAGTCCACCGGGTCCGGCCACCGTGGCCGCTCCCGGTCCACCAGCGCCTTCAGCCCCTGCTGCACCAGCGCGGCCGCACCGCACACCAGCAGCAGCCACCGGGCGACCCCCCGCTCACCGCGCCGCCACAGCGCGGCCACCACCGCGAAGAGCAGGAGCCGCAGCGTCCACGGGTCCCACACCCAGTCCGTCAGGACGCGCGCCAGCCGTACGGTCAGCGGGCTGCGCACCGCGTCGGCGTGCAGTCCCTCGGCGACCGCCCGGTCGGCGGCCATCAGCGGCTCCCAGGCGACCGCCACCAGGACCAGCGCCACCACTGCGGCCACCCCGGACCCCGCCGCGACGGCGTGGAGCAGCGGTGGACGGACGGTCGGCGGGGTGTTCGTGGGGGGACGCATGGGACGATCCTGCCCGGGGAACCGCCGGGCAGACGTGCCCCGCCCCGATCAGGTGAGCGCGCTCAGCCCCGGCGCCAGCGCCACCAGCAGGGGCGCCGCGGGCACCAGCGCGGCCGCCGCCGTCAGCCGCAGCCGCCGCCCGGGGGTGAGCCGCGGCGCGGCGGTCAGCAGCCGGTTCACCCGCTGCGGCACGTGCGTGTGGTGGGGCGTCGGACAGGGACCGAAGACGCCCCGGTCCTCGTTGAGCCCGACCAGGGCCAGCGCGATCGTCAGCCGGCCGAACCGCTTCGACGCCGAGTCGTCGGCGGCCAGCTCCACCAGCCGGTGCATCTCCGCCCGGAACGCCGCGAACACCGGGACGCGCGGGAACCCCTCGGCCAGCGCGGCGGCGCAGTGCAGCAGCCAGTCGTGGCGCGCGCGGGCGTGCCCCTGCTCGTGGGCGAGCACCGCGTCCAGCTGGCGGCCCTTCAGCCGCCGCAACGCCGCCGTCGTGATCAGTAGTTGGGGGCGCGCGCCCGGCAGCCACCAGGCGCCCGGCCGGTCGCCCTCCAGCAGGACCAGCGGCCCCGTGCCCGTCTCCTCGCCGGGCAGCAGCGGCGCCCGCACGAGGAGTTCCGCGCGCTGCCGCCGCCGGCGCGTCCACGCGCCGCGCACCTCGCGGGTCAGCATGGCCCCGGTCCACAGCCCGCCGCACGCCAGCAGCACCGCGAGTGGGCCCGCCCAGGGGCCGAGCGTTCCCAGTGCGTACGCCTCCACCACCGCCGCCGGCGCCGGGGCGAACACCTGGCCCCGCACCGCCTGCCACGCGGCGGCCGCGCTGAACGTCATCGACAACGCGAAGCTCAGCAGCACCGCCGCCACCGCGCACTGCCACACCCACAGCGCCACGATCGGTTCCCGCTCGGGCCAGTCGGCCCGCGCGAGCAGGCGTGGGGCCACGACGGCGACCAGGACACCGAGCGCGAGCAACGCGAGGGAGACCCACATGCCGTCAGCCTATGAGCGGGACGGTGCTCATCGGGTCCGCGCGGACGGTGAAGTGACGCACACCACGGTTTCGAGCACCGCTCGACGCGCCCCGGACACGCGCTGTCCGGCCCGCCGCGCGGGGCACGTCGGCGCGGCTCGATGGGCGCCGCGACCCCTCGCTGCGCGGTCGGCCGACGTCGGGGCCCGGCCGGGCCCGGCCCCGCCGGGGCGTGACGGACACGGTCCGGGACGATGCCCGTCGCCGGCGGGGCGTACGCGGGCGCGGGGGCGTACGCGGGGGCGCGTTAGGCTCGGCGGGCGAACCGCGCACCGAGGGGAGACCGCTCACCATGGACACCGCCGCACCGCTCCAGGACGCACCGGAGACCTTCCGCGACGCCGTCGAGGCGGACGTCCCCGCGCTCGTCGCGCTCGTCGAGTCCGCCTACCGTGGCGACGCCAGCCGCGCCGGCTGGACCACGGAGGCCGACATCCTGGACGGACAGCGCACCGACCCCGAGGGCGTGCGCCAGGTCATCACGGCACCCGGGTCGCGGCTCGTGCTCACCGAGCGCGGCGGCGAGCTCGTCGCCTGCTGCCAGCTCGAACACCGCGGGGACACCGCGTACTTCGGCATGTTCGCCGTCCGGCCCGGCCTCCAGGGCGGCGGGCTCGGCCGGCGCGTCCTCGGCGAGGCCGAGCGGCTGGCCCGCGAGGAGTGGGGAGCGCGCGAGATGCACATGACGGTGATCTCGGTGCGCGAGGAGCTCATCGCCTGGTACGAGCGGCGCGGCTACCGCCGTACGGGCCGGACGACCCCGTTCCCGTACGGCGACGAGCGCTTCGGCGTGCCGCGCCGGCCCGACCTCCGCTTCGAGCTGCTGGTCAAAGAGCTGGGCTGACCCCGGCCCCGCCACTGCCCCCGGCTCCGGCCCCGTCCGCCGATCCGGTGGTCGTGGCGCCGGCGGCGGGCTCGGCGCGGAAGTCCAGCCGCCCGTCCGCGACGTCCACGGCGACCCGGCCGCCGGCCGAAAGCCGCCCGTCGAGCAGCAGCCGCGACAGCTCGTTGTCCACCTCGCGCTGGATCGTGCGGCGCAGCGGCCGGGCGCCGTACTCCGGCTCGTAGCCCCGCCGGGCCAGCCAGTCGACCGCCTCCGGGGCGAAGTCGACCGTCACGTGCTGGGCCCGCAGCCGGCGGCGGGTCTCCTCCAGCAGCAGGTCCGTGATCTGCCGCAGCTGCCCCTCCGCGAGGCGGCGGAAGACGACGATCTCGTCGATGCGGTTGAGGAACTCGGGGCGGAAGTGCTCGCGCAGCGGCCGCAGCACCCGGTCGCGGTCCACGCCGCCGTCGGACGACGCGTCCGTGCCGAACCCGAGGACGCCGCGGCCGGAGCCGATCGCCTCCGAGCCGAGGTTGCTCGTCATGACGATGACGGTGTTCTTGAAGTCGACCGTCCGGCCCTGCGCGTCGGTCAGCCGGCCGTCGTCGAGCACCTGGAGCAGGATGTTGAAGACGTCGGGGTGGGCCTTCTCCACCTCGTCGAGGAGGAGCAGGGAGTACGGGTGGCGGCGCACCGCCTCGGTGAGCTGCCCGGCCTCCTCGTGGCCGACGTACCCGGGCGGGGCGCCCACCAGCCGGCTGACGGTGTGCCGTTCCTGGAACTCGCTCATGTCCAGCCGCACCATGCGCTCCTCGCTGCCGAACAGGGCGTCCGCGAGGGCGCGGGCCAGTTCGGTCTTGCCGACGCCGGTCGGCCCGAGGAAGAGGAAGCTGCCGATCGGCCGGCGCGGATCGGCCAGGCCGGCCCGGGAGCGCAGGACGGCCTCGGAGACCGCGGTCACCGCCTCGTCCTGGCCGATGACCCGCTCCCGCAGGTGCTCCGCCAGGCCGAGCAGCCGGTCCTTCTCCTCCTGGGTGAGGCGGCTGACCGGGATGCCCGTCTGGCGGCTGACGACCTGCGCGACGTCCTCGGCGGTGACCTCCAGCACGCGGTCGTCGCGCATGACCGGCGCGTCGCGGCCCGCCTTGACGCGGGCCTGGAGCTCCTGGAGGCGGTCGCGCAGCTCGGTCGCCCGCTCGTACTGCTCGGCGGCGACGGCCTGGTCCTTGTCCCGGGTCAGCCGCTCGACCTCCCGCTCCAGGGCGCGCACGTCGGTGTCCTGGTTGCGCGAGCGCAGCCGCACGCGGGCGCCCGCCTGGTCGATCAGGTCGATCGCCTTGTCGGGCAGGAAGCGCTCGGTGAGGTAGCGGTCCGACAGCTCCACCGCGGCGTCGAGGGCGTCGTCGGTGTAGCGGACCTGGTGGTGCGCCTCGTACCGGTCGCGCAGCCCGCGCAGGATCTCCAGCGCGTCCTGCGGGCTCGGCTCGGGGACCAGGATGGGCTGGAAGCGCCGGGCGAGCGCCGCGTCCTTCTCGACGTACCGGCGGTACTCCTCCAGCGTGGTCGCGCCGATGACGTGCAGCTCGCCGCGGGCCAGCGCGGGCTTGAGGATGTTGCCGGCGTCCATGGAGCCGCCCTCGCCGCCCCCGCCCCCGCCGCCGGCCCCGACGGCGGTGTGCAGTTCGTCGATGAAGAGGACGAGTTCGCCGGAGTGCGTCCGGACCTCCTCGATGATCGCCGTCATGCGCTCCTCGAAGTCGCCGCGGTAGCGGGTGCCGGCGACGACGCTCGTCATGTCGAGGGCGACGACGCGGCGGCCGCGCAGCGAGTCGGGGACGTCGTCGTCGGCGATGCGCTGGGCGAGCCCCTCGACGACGGCGGTCTTGCCGACGCCCGCGTCACCGATGAGGACGGGGTTGTTCTTACCGCGCCGGGAGAGCACCTCGACGGTCTGCTCGATCTCCTCCTCGCGGCCGATGACCGGGTCGATGCGGCCGGCCCGGGCGATGTCGGTGAGGTCGCGCCCGTACTTGTCGAGGGTCGGCGTCCCCCGCTGCGGAGCGGGGCGCTGGTCGGCGGCGGTGTTCTCCCACCCGCCGGAAGGGCCACCGGACGGCGAGGGGGAGCGCGACGGCGGGCCCGGGACCGACCCCGGGTCGAAGCGGGCGGCCCGCAGGATGCGGCCGGCGGCCGAGTCGGGGTTGGCCGCCAGCGCCGCGAGCACGTGCTCGGGCCCTATGTAGGAGGCGCCGATGTGCCGCGCCAGGTCGTGGGCGTCCAGCAGGGCGCGCTTGACGGCGGGCGTGACGGCGATCCGCGACTGCGGCGGTCCCTCCCCGGCGGTGCGGTCGATCTCCGCGGCGAGCTCGTCCGGATCGGCGCCGGCCCGGACGACCAGGTCGCGCGTCGGCTCGGTCTCCAGCGCGGCCCGCAGCAGGTGCTCCGTCTCCAGGTCCGCGCTGCCGTGCTCGGCCGCGTACGACGCCGCGTCGTCCACCATGCGGCGGGCCGGTTCGCTCATCATCCGGGCGATGTCGATGTACCGGGGGCCGCGGCGCGTCGCCGAGGAGGCGGGGGTGCCTCCGAACAGGCGGCCGAGGAACTCGCTGAACGGGTCCGGGCCGAAGCCCTCGGGTCCGAGGAAACCGTTGCTCATGTGACCGCCCCTGTCGCGTCCGTCCGTGTGCGTCCCTGTCCTCTCGGGAGCTGCCGGGACCGGCAGAATCCAGCACGCGGGTTCCCCGGGGCATGCCGGTTACACCTGGGGCGCAAGTGGCCCGGGCGCCTGACGGGGGCGTGCCCGGCGTCGGGCACCACGACGTGGCGTGCCCGGCGCCGGGACACCACGACGGGGCGGTGGCGGGGCGATGGCGGGGAGGTCAGGCGAGGAAGCGGCCCGTGCGCCGGATCTCCGGATAGTCCGTCGTCACGCCGTCCAGCTCCAGCGCGCGGGCCAGCCGGAGGTGCTGCGGGGTGTTGACCACCCAGCCGATGAGCCGCAGGCCGGCGGAGCGGGCCAGGTCCGCCGTCTCCAGGGTGAGGCGGCGGATGTCCAGCGCGAGCGCGCCCGCGCCGGCCGCACGGGCGCGCTTGGCGATGTCCGGCCCCCACTCCTCGGCGACGAGCACCGTCCGCGCGCCCGGCACCAGGCGGCCCACCTCCGCGACGGCGTCGTCGTGGAACGACGACACCTCGACGCGGGCCGCCAGGTCGCGGCGGAGCATCAGCTCGGCCAGGACGCGGGCGGCGGCCACGTCCTTGATCTCCGCCTGGATCGGCGAGCGCACCGCGTCCAGCACCTCGTCGAGGACCGGGACGCGCTCGCCCCGTCCGGCGTCGAGGCCGCGCAGCTCGGCGAGCGTCAGGTCGGCGACCGGCCCGGTCCCGTCCGTGGTGCGGTCCACCTCCGCGTCGTGCATGACGACCAGCGCGCCGTCCTTGCTCAGGTGCAGGTCCAGTTCGATGGCGTCCATGCCCGCCCGCTCCGCGCGGACGAAGGACCTCAGGGTGTTCTCGGGCTCGACGCCCATCACTCCGCGATGACCGATGGTGAGGAAACTCAAGGTTCTCTCGCTTCCGTCGACGGCGGATCCCACGCGGATCGGCTGCCCGCGCGGCCCGTTCGCAGCGTAACCGCCCGGCTGCGCAGCGGAACCCACCCTGCGTGGAACCGTCCGGTCCGCCCCGGGTCCGGCCGCAGCCCTCCGGTCGCGACCGAACCGTGTGCACCGGCCGTCCTGGACGGGAAAATTGGCGGCCCGGAGGGGGGTCGGGCAGGATAATTTACGCCAGGGCCCCTTGTGGGGGGTAAGCGCGGATGTATACGGTGCCTTGACGCGAGGTTCTCCTGTGGAGGAAGTGAAATGACGGAAATTCTTGTCCAGGGCGTAGCCGGTGGAGCGCCGGCCACCGACATGAGGGTGGTCGACCACCCCGCGTGGGCCGGGCTCAAGAATGCCGTGGAGGAGATCCGCGTCCTGCAGTCCGCGGACGGCTCCATCGACTTCGACGCCGAGGACGCCCCGGCCCGCGCGGACGCCGACACCGCGCTCGACCGGATCGTCGCGGCCGTCGAGGAACTGTCCCCGCTGCTCCCGCACGGCGCCGACTACCACCGCGCCCTCGTCGCCGACCTGCGCAAGTGGGCCGCCGGCGGCTACGGCGTGCCGGACTTCCTCGACTCCCTGCTGGCGTTCCAGCCCGCCGCCGAGCGCGTCGACGGCCGGCAGCACCTCGTGGTGTTCCCGATGTACACGCAGAACGGCAACCCGGACCGCAACCTGGAAGCCGTCGTCCTGCGGATGGTCTGGCCGGAGTGGCTCGCCGAGCTGGAGGCCACCCGCTACGACAACCCCCTCTTCTGCGGCATCACCTTCGAGGACTTCACCGCCGGCTACGACACCAACTCCGCCGTCCTCTTCCCCGAGACCGTCGCCGTGCGCGAGGCCCCGGAGCGGTTCACGTGGGGCGGCATCTTCTGCGACCGCGAGGCGGCCCGCTTCCGCCGCGTCACCGAGGCCGCCGTCGACGTCCTGGGCGTGGAGCTGCCCGAGGACATCCGGCGGATGCTCGGCGACCAGGCGCGCTGCGAGCAGGCGTTCGTCCTGTGGGACATGGTCCACGACCGCGCCCACAGCCACGGCGACCTGCCCTTCGACCCGTTCATGATCAAGCAGCGCCAGCCGTTCTGGATGTACGGCCTGGAGGAGCTGCGGTGCGACCTCACCGCCTTCAAGGAGGCCGTGCGCCTGGAGTCCGAGGGCAACCCCCACGGCCGCGACGTCCAGTACGCCGTGCTCTTCGACCGGATGTTCCGCTTCCCGGTCACGGGCGACCGCGTGCGCAACTACGACGGCCTCGGCGGCCAGCTGCTCTTCGCGTACCTGCACAAGAACGACGTGATCCGCTGGACCGACAACACCCTCCACATCGACTGGCGGCGCGCCCCCGAGGTCACCAACCGGCTCTGCGGGGAGATCGAGCAGCTGTACCGCGACGGCATCGACCGGCCCAAGCTGGTCCACTGGTTCGCCGCGTACGACTTCGTCTCCACCTACCTCGCCCCGCACCCCGGCTCCCGCTGGGCCAAGGGCCCGGACGCGCTGGACGTGACCCAGCCGCCGCGCCGCCTCGTCGACGACGTGCTGCCGGACGAGTTCCCGCTCAGCATGTTCTACGAGGCCCTCGCCAAGAAGCTGAAGTCCGTGATCGCCTCCACCAAGGGCATCACCGCCGCCGACGTCGAGGGGACCGCCGCGTGAGCGCGGACGGCACGCAGGGCAGGACCGGGACGACCGGAACGCAGACGCAGGAGGCAGGGACCATGACCACTGACGGGAACGGCACGGCGCTCGACGGAGCGGTCGTCGCGGTGGCGGGGGCGGCCGGCCCGGCCGGCCGCGCCGCCGTACTGCGGCTGGCCGCCGCCGGCGCGACCGTCGTCGCCGCTGACGCCGACGCCGGCCGCCTCGCGGAGGCCGTCGACGCGGCCCGGTCCGCGCACGGCGACGCCGCCGTCGCCGGGGAGACCGTCGACCTGCTCGACCCGGCGGCCACCCGCGCGTGGGCGGCGCGCACCGAGGAGGAGTTCGGCCGGATCGACGGGCTCGTCCACCTCGTCGGCGGATGGCGCGGCGGCAAGACGTTCGCCGACACCGACCTCGCGGACTGGGACGTGCTGGACAAGCTCCTCGTCCGCACCGTGCAGCACACCTCGCTCGCCTTCCACGAGGCGCTCGGGCGCAGCGACCGCGGCCGGTTCGTCCTCGTCAGCCAGTCCGGCGCGAGCAACCCCACCGAGGGCAACGCCGCGTACGCCGCCGCCAAGGCCGCCGCCGAGGCGTGGACCCTCGCGCTCGGCGACGCCTTCCGCAAGGCGGGGGGCGAGGACGGCCCGACGGCCGCGGCTACGATCCTGGTGATCAAGGCACTGGTGCACGACGCCATGCGCGCCGAGCGCCCCAACGCGAAGTTCGCGGGCTTCACCGACGTCACGGACCTGGCCGATGCCATCGCCGGCGTCTGGGACCGGCCCGCCCAGGATGTGAATGGACAGCGCCTGTGGCTGACCCCCAAGCCGTGACCCCGGCCCTCCCGACCCGTACCGACGCGCGCCGCCACCACGACCCGTCCGTGCGCGGCTTCGCGAGCGACAACTACGCCGGGGCCCACCCGGAGGTCCTCGCCGCGATAGCCCTGGCCAACGGCGGCCACCAGGTCTCCTACGGCGAGGACGAGTACACCGACCACCTCCAGCGGGTGATCCACAGCCACTTCGGGCCCACGGCCGAGGCGTTCCCGGTGTTCAACGGCACCGGCGCCAACGTCACCGCCCTCCAGGCCCTCACCGACCGGTGGGGCGCGGTGGTCTGCGCCGAGAGCGCCCACATCAACGTGGACGAGGGCGGCGCGCCCGAGCGGATGGCCGGGCTCAAGCTGCTCACCGTGCCGACGCCGGACGGCAAGCTCACCCCCGAGCTGATCGACCGGCAGGCGTTCGGCTGGGACGACGAGCACCGCGCCATGCCGCAGGTGGTGTCCCTCGCGCAGAACAGCGAGCTGGGCACCGTCTACACGCCCGACGAGATCCGGGCGATCGTCGAGCACGCCCACGGGCTGGGCATGAAGGTGCACGTCGACGGCGCGCGGCTGGCCAACGCGGCCGCTTCGCTGAACATGCCGATGCGCGCGTTCACCAACGCGGTCGGCGTCGACGTGGTGTCTCTCGGCGGCACCAAGAACGGCATGCTCTTCGGCGAGGCCGTCGTCGTCCTCGACCCCGAGGCCGGCCGGTACATGAAGCACCTGCGCAAGATGTCCATGCAGCTGGCGTCGAAGATGCGCTTCCTGTCGGTCCAGTTCGAGGCGCTCCTGGCCAAGGACCTGTGGCTGCGCAACGCCCGGCACGCCAACGCCATGGCGCAGCGGCTCGCGGAGGGCGTCCGCGCGGTCGACGGCGTGGAGATCCTCTACCCCGTCCAGGCCAACGCCGTCTTCGCGCGGCTGCCGCAGGAGGCGACGCTGCGCCTGCAGAAGCGCTTCCGGTTCTACTTCTGGAACGAGGCGGCCGGCGACGTGCGCTGGATGTGCTCCTTCGACACGACCGAGGACGACGTGGACGCGTTCGTCCTCGCGCTGAAGGAGGAGATGGCCCGCTAGCGCGTGTCTCTTTGATGGGTTGATCAGTTGATCGGATGTGTGTGTCCGATTAGTGATCACTGATGCCATGTGGGACCGGATCGAGCCGCTG
>NZ_JBIBSF010000011.1:47110-290247 GCF_043077165.1 Streptomyces kanasensis | reverse complement strand
GCTCGGAGCATGGATCAGCAACCAGCGCTCGCGGGCCGCGACACTGACACCCGAGCGGATCGAGCAGCTGTCCGCGGTCGGCATGCGGTGGGCGTAGCTGGATCGGTTGCCGTCACCACGGACGCCTGCGGTTACGGCGCTGCGGTGGGCCTCCGGAGCGGCAGGACGATGGCGGTCGGCACACGAGGCCGCGCGACGGGAGCCACACACGCCCACCAACAGAGCGGCGGCGGTGCGGCTGGGGAGCGGCGGCAGGGGGCACCGGCCTGGAGGCGCCGCCCGGCGGCAGTCCGGCAGCGCACGGCCGGGGCTCGGCGACAGAACGACGGCCGAGGCCCGGCGGCAAAACGGCGGCACGCCTCGGAGGAAGGTCGGACAGCGGGCCCCCTCGGGCTCGGCCGTACAACGGCACCGGTGCCGGACGACGTCGGAAGCCAGCGCCGCCGCGGGGCAACCGGAACGGCGGCGGTACGGCCGGGACCGGGCGCGGTGGCAGTGCGGTGGCGGTGAACGACCGGCCCGACAACGGAGCTGGCACTCCCCGGGCCGCAGGGTTGCGGCCCGGGGAACGGCAACGAGCGGCGCCGGGCGCGGTAGCCCGGGCGGCGGGCGTCATAGCCGGTCGGACAGCGGTCAGCATGGTGGTACGGCGGGCTGGCGGCGGGGGCATGGTGACGCGCGGCGGCGGGGCGGCCGGGAAGCCAGGCGGCTGCCCGACGGCACCCAGCCGGGGGGGCGGAACGGCGGCGCGGTCTGGGCGCGCCGCGAGGACGTCCGGGCCGGGCTCGAGGCGGTCGACGATTCCGGCGGGCGGCGGGGCGACCCGGCGGCGGGACGGCCGGTGGCTGGGCGACCCGGCGGGCGGGCAGCGGCGGCGCGCCTGGCAGGACGGCGCAACATCGGGGAACGGCAGAGCGGATGGACAGCGGCCCCGGCGGGCAACCGCGGCGGCAAGGCCCCACGGCAGGAAGCCGCCGGGGAACCGGGCGGCGGCACGAGCAGCGGACGAGCGCGCGCAACCAGAGAGCGGCGGCGGAACGGCGACCCGGCGGGCCCCGCGGCCACCGCAGCGGCACAGCGGTCGGCCGGCCGGGCGTAGCAGAGTCGGGATGCCTAAGCGGCGGGAGACCGGACGGCGAGTGGGAGACCGACAGCGGCCGGTGCGCGACGGGGGCTATCCGGCGGCGCGACCGGGAAGCGGGGCGGCGGCCGGGCGGGCTACCGCGGCGGTGAGGCACCCCCGCGGCAGGAGACCGCCCGGAAGCCGGACTGCGGCCGGCGGCCGGCGGCCGGCGGCCCGACAGTGGTGGCGGACGATGGCGGGACGGCGACAGCACGGCGGCAGCACGGCGCGGTGGCGCCGGAACGGCTCGGGGCACGGCCGGCGCGGGACCGGAGCTCAGCGGAAAACGGAACGTCACGGCCGCCCGGCGGCGGCAGCCCGGTGGCAGCGGACACGCGCGGCGAGACCGGCGTACGGACGGCGGCGCGGTAACGGCGGCACAGCCGGGGAACGGCAACTGGACGGACAGCGACGAGACAGCGGACCCGGCGCGGCCAGACCCACAGGCGGCGCGCGGCCGGGAAGCAGCCACGACGCGACGGGACAGCGGGACCCGGAGGGCGGCGCGCGGCCGGGGAGACGGCTGTGGGACGGCGGGCAGCGGGCAGCGGGCAGCGGGCAGCGGGCAGCGGGCAGCGGGCAGCGGGCAGCGGGCTCAGTCTGCCCCCTGCCAGCGGCGGCGGGAGATCGGACGGCGGCACAGCGGGTGCGGTGCCTGGGGCACCGACGGCAAACGACCGCGGCCGGACTCACACGCGCCGCGAGCGCCGCCCGACGGCGGCGTGGCGGTGGCTGGGCGTCGGTCACACAGCGGCGGCTTGGGGCAACGAAGCGGGATATTGGGCCGCCGCCCTGATGGTGCGGGAGTGGTGGAAGCGACCGTCGTGCCGATGAACCTGCGCCAGGATGAAGCCGTGGATGACATCGCTTACCGCCCTGCCAAGCCCCATGAACTAGCCGCTGTCGCTGCGTTGCGGTGGCGGTGGGTGCAGGAGCTCTACGGAACACCCGACACCACGCTGGACGAGTTCGTTCCCCGGTTCATGGCATGGGCCCAGGAGACCGAGTCCTCGCATCGGTGCATGGTGATGGTCCGCGACGACGTTGTGATCGGCATGGCGTGGCTGGCGATCACACAGCGCGTACCGCATCCGCGCGCGTTCGAGCGGATCTCGGGGGACCTGCAGTGCACGTACGTCGTGCCCGAGGAGCGTGACCGAGGCATGGGAGGCGAACTGATCAAGGCGGTTCTGGCCTGGGCAAGGGATCTCGGTCTTGAACGGGTGACCGTTCACTCCAGCGACCGGGCGGTTTCGGCGTACTCCCGTCATGGCTTCGAGGTCTCTCCGCGTCTGCTCCAGGTCGAGGTCGGGCGGGGCCGCGCGGGGTGAGTCCTCTGACCAGTGCGCCCAGAGGCATGGACCGGCGGCCACAGGCGCGGCCCGGCCGCAGGACAGCGCCAATTTCGATGGTGGGCTGGCGGCGGCACAGCGGACGCGCGGCGTCCGACCGAAGATCGGCGGCGGGACAGCAGCCGTAGAGGACAGCGGCGGCACGGCGGTGACCGCGCGGGTGGAACGGTCCGCTGGCGGCGGCGCAGCGGTGTAATTGCTGCCGCAGAGCCAAGGCACAAATGCTGGCACGGGCACGCCAGCGGCGCGCTGCCGACAGGGGCGGGGCACGGCGGCGACCCAGGCCGAGGAGCGGCTTGCCGGGCGCCCCGCAAGCCGGCGGAGGCACGGCGGCGGGCCAACAACAGCAGAGGACGGCGGGAGGCCGAGGTGCGGCGGGGGTAGACGGTGGGGGTGTGGCGATGGAACGGCGACCGTCCGGCCGGGGCCGTGAACCGCGCAACCGAGAACCGGGGCCACCGCGCAGCGCAGCCGCAGCACCACCTCGACTCCTAAGAAAGGCCACGCACCGCCACGCCGCGGCGGCACAGGCAGGGTCGAACAATCACACTGCCTCACTGATGCGGCCGACGGCGGGGTACGGCGACAGGACGGCGACGCCGCAGCGACGGGACAACGACGGCACAGCGGCGGCGGCACAGCGCGGCGGCGACCGGGAGCACTGCCACACAGCAGCACCGCCAGAACCCCCAGCACGGCGACGGCACAGCGGCGGCGGCACAGCGGCGCGCGACCGGGAAGCATAGCGTCACGGCGGCCGGGCAGCGCCGGGAGGGCGACGGACACGGAATGGCGGCCACGCAACAGCACGGCCGGACGGCAGCACAACGGCGCCGCAGCGGCACGGGCACAGCGGCGGCGGCATGGCCGGACAGCCAGGGACGGCGGCGCGAAAGTGGCACGGGTGAAACGGCAGGACGGGCGAAGCGGCAAGACGGGCGGCAGGAGGACGCTCTACAACGGCGGCAGAACGGCGGCCCGACGGGAGCGCCCAGCGCGGACGGGGCCAGCACAGCAGGACACCGTGGCAGCACAGTGGCAGGCGGCGGTCTGCTTCAGATGCCGGTGCAGCACCGCCACGTTCCCGCCCGCCTGCTCTCCACACGGCCCTCGGTCCGCGCCGCCTCCAGCCACCGCCACACCGTGCGCACATGCACCCCGCCGACCTGGGCGCCCGCACGCACATGCGCCGTGGTCAACGCCCCAGCCGCCTCGCGCTCCAGCAACCGTCCCACCAGCACCGTCCGGGACACCCTCAGCCCCGCCGTAACCTCACCCCACGCGCCCGACTCCCACCCCACACCCACACCCTTCCGCCCGCGGAAAACCGACACCGACCACCGTGCCGCCGCGCAGTCCTCGGAAGGATCAGAAGTGCCGTTCTCAAGGCAGTGGAGCGGAGTGGGGTGTACCGGCCTGTGACAGCCGTACCGCTACAGACACCACCCCACAGCAGTGACCGCGCCCTTCCTCAACACCCGATCAGCGAAAAACACCCTGGTCTGACAAGCCGTCACTGACACCCACCCACTGACACCAAACCGGCACATCGCAGCTGGCGCCCGTGATGCGCAGGGCTTGATAGGAACAGCGAAACCCATGACAGCCGACAACCAGACCTGCTAACCGCCCCACAACAGCCGCTTGGTCACCCCATGACAGCGACCACAACCCCGCCCCACACCCACTACCAGGACATCAACACCGCGATCCCGCTGACGCCCACCCACTGCCACCCCACCACCCACTCACACAAGCGCACGGCCGGGAAAGCGCCGGGACGGTGGGCAGCGACACACAGCGACCGGACAGCGACCGGACAGCAGGGCGCCGGCCCGGCAGGCAACCGCGGGTGGCGAGGCACCCTGCGGCAGGAAGCCGGATTGCGGACGGCGGCCGGACGGCGACAGCACGGCGCGGTGGCGCCGGAACGGCTCGGGGCACAGCCGGCGCGGGACCGGAGCTCAGCGTCTCAGCGTCTCAGCGGAAAACGGAACGTCACGGCCGCCGACGGCGGCAGCCCGGTGGCGGCGGACACGCGCGGCGAGACCGGCGGACGAGCGGCGGCGCGGTGACGGCGGCACGGCCGGGTTGCGCAGACGAGCGGGCCGGTGCCTCATCGCGGCCCGTTCTTCCAGGGGTTGGCGCTCGGGCTCCTGCGGCTCTGCTGACGGGATTCTGACGAGAATTCATCATGTCAGGTACATGACTTGCATGGATGGATGGGCATACCATCACAACGCCCCGGAGGGGCGGTCGACGGTGCGTCCGGCCCTCACCGGACCACCCGTGCCGCTCCTTCGCGCACCACCCGGCCCCGCCGGGGCCGGATCCCCCCACAGATGAAGGAGCAGCAATGCCCCTCGGCATTTGGCTCAAGGCAGGCGTTTCCGCCACAGCACTCGTCCTCGCCATGGCGGGTGCCGCGACCGCCGCCACCGCTCCCGCGGGTGAATCATCCACCGCGCAGGCGGCAACGGTGACCCTTCGCTACGACGACAGCCGCGCCGCAGGCTGGGAGGCCGCGATCGCGGCCGGAGTCGCCTCATGGAACGCGAACGTGAGCAACGTCCGTCTGGTGGAAGCAGCACCCGGCACCGCGGCCGAGATCGTGATCGTCGCCACCACGGGCTGGCCACAGGCCACGCTCGGCCCTGTCCGTCCGGGCCGTCAGGTCCGCGTCGAGCTCGGCAGCCAGGCCGTGAACCAGGGCTACAACAAGACTCGGATCGCCGCTCACGAGCTGGGGCACAGCCTCGGCCTGCCGGACACCAAGCCCGGCCCCTGCTCACAGCTGATGTCGGGGTCGAGCGCCGGCACGGCCTGCACCAACGCCACGCCGAACACCACCGAGCGCTCCCGCGTACAGTCCGCCTACGCGAGTGCAACCGCCGCGCTCGCGCCCACCGACCGGATCCTCATCGACGCGCCCTGACCACACGGCCGTCGAACGGACGGGCTCCCGGGGTCTCGGCGAGACCACCGGCCTCCATGCCGTGCCCTACGAGGGTGAGGTCGAGGTCGGCGTCACCAAGGACTCCCCCCTTGGCCGGTGCTAGCAGAGGAAGGCGCTGCGGGCCGGGGAGCTGGAGGAGCGGCGCAAGCTACTGCTGGACGCGCCGGAGGCCGGGATGGTGTGGGAGTCGGGCGAGGAAGCCTGGGAGAACAAGCTCGCCGCGCTGCGGTCCTACCGGCGGGCCATGGGACACCTCCGCCCCGCGTCAGGACGCCGTCTGAAAGGATCCGGCCGACGGCGTGCCTGTACCGGTCGGGCACCACATGGCCAACCTCCGCCGGAAAGGGCGGTCCGGGGAAGGACGCGCAGCGGGCCGCCGTGCGCGCGCAGCATCTGACCGCGATCCATGCGGACGCGCGGCGCGCAACCGGAGAACGGCGAGGCAGCAACCCTGGCAACCGGGGCAACGGCGGCGGCACAGCGGTGACCGGCCGGCTGCAGCAGAGTCAGGACGCCACAGCGGCGAGAGACCGGACGGCGAGATGGCGACCGACACGCAGCCGGGCAGCAGCAGCCACCCGGCCGCCCGCGCGACCGGGAGCGCGGGACAACCGCGCACGGCGACCCGGCAGCGGGCCCCTGAGAGAGCACCACACCACCCCCGCGGCGCAGCGCGGCGCGACGAGGCGCCCGGCACGGGGGAATCCGGGGATCGGTCACTCGGCAGCGCGCGGCCGGTAAGCGGACGGCCAGGAAGCCAGCGACAGCGCCGGACGGTGGCGGTGCCCGGCCCGCCCGCACCGCATCCGCGCGGACGTCGACGTCCAGGATGTGCCGCTGTTCGGCGAAAGCGGCGCCCTGTCATGAGTCAGGGCGCGGGCCGTGGTCGGCTCCATGGTCGGGCCGACCACGGCGGTCGCGGTGAGCTGCCGGCGCAGGTCCAGGTAGCAGCGCAGCCGTACGCCGGGCTGACCGGCATCCCGCGTCGTCTGCTCCGCTGTGGCCGTCGCCCACCGGTCGGCGAGCAGCTGCTGGCAGGCCAGGGCGGTGGCTTCGTCGGCGGCCGCGACGTCGACGACGACCAGGCCCGGCTCGCTCACGTGCGTCTCGTGGATCGGGTCCATGTACGGCACTACGCCCGGTCACGCCGGGAGAGTTCCGCCGCTGCCGTGTCTTCACCCGACCGAGTGGCAGGCCGTCAGCGGATGATCGGGCGGATCCCGGCCGGCGCGCGGAGCGGGTGTGTGCGGCGCTGATGTGTCCTCAGCCGCCCGCTTCCACCAGGTCGTCGGTATGGAAGGTGCGGCGGTAGGAGGCGGGTGAGACACCGAAGGCGGTGCGCATGTGGGCGCGCAGGGAGTTGGCGGAGCCGAAGCCACAGCGGTGGGCGACCAGGTCGATGGACAGGTCGGTGGTCTCCAGCAACTGCTTGGCCAATTCCAGGCGTTGCGCGGTGAGCCACTGCACGGGGGTCATGCCGACCTCGTCGCGGAAGCGGCGGGTGAAGGAGCGCAGGCTCATCCGGGCGTGTTCGGCCAGGCGGTTCAGGGAGAGGGGTTCGCCGAGGTGTTCCAGGGCCCAGGCGCGGGTGGCGGTGGTGGTGGCGACGGTGGGTTCGGGCACCGGGCGGTCGATGTACTGGGCCTGGCCGCCGTCCCGCCAGGGCGGGACGACGCACATGCGGGCGGCGCGGTTGGCGGCGGCGGCGCCGTGGTCGCGGCGGATCATGTGCAGGCACAGGTCGACGCCGGCGGCGACGCCCGCGGAGGTCAGGACGTCGCCGTCGTCGACGAAGAGGACCTCCTCGTCGACCTTGACGCGGGGGTAGGCGCGGCGGAACTCGGGGGCGAGGTTCCAGTGGGTGGTGGCGGGCCGGCCGTCGAGGAGGCCCGCGGCGGCCAGGACGTAGGAGCCGGTGCAGATGGACACCAGGCGGGTGCCGGGCCGGATGCCGGCGATGGCCGCGGTGACCTCGGGCGGCAGCGGGCCGCCGCGGCCCAGCTCGGGCATGGCGTGCGTGGGCGGGACGATCACGGTGTCCGCGGCGGCCAGGGCCTCGGGACCGGCCGCGGGCTGCACGGTGAACCCGGCGTCGCTGAGGACCGGGGCGCCGTCGGCGGTGCAGACGGTGACCTCGTACAGCGGGCGTGAGTCGGCGTCCAGGACGCTGCCGAAGACGCGGGAGGGGATGCCGAGTTCGAAGGGCGGGACGCCGGGCAGGGCGAGGACGGCGATGCGGTGCCGCCCGGCCGCGTCGGCGCTCGGGTCGGGGCGGGGGTCGGTGCACGGCCACTGCATCTCGCTCATGGCCAGATCCTGTCACATAGTGGCCAGACGGCCAACACCATGGTGGGGGCGGGTGCCGGATCGTGGACTGCGTCGCGCCGGGAAGGGCCCGGGCGGCCGGTATCCGATCAAGACGGAAAAGAGTGAGGCGGACAGCATGCGTGCGGTGGTCGTGGAGCAGTGGGGCGGACCGGAGGTGCTCGTGGAGCGTGAGGTCGCCCGGCCCGAGCCGGGACTGAACGAGGTCCTGGTGCGGGTCCACGCGGCCGGTGTGAACCCGGTGGACTTCAAGACCCGGGCCAGCGGGGCCCTGATCGAGTGGGGCGAGGTCCCGGCGGTCGGCTGGGACGTCTCCGGCACCGTGGAGGCCGTCGGACCGGGCGTGGGGATGTTCCGCCCCGGGGACGAGGTGTACGGCATGCCGCTGTTCCCGCGGCAGGCCGGCGCCTACGCCGAGTACATCGTCGCCCCGGCCCGCCACCTCGCGCCCAAGCCGGCGAACCTCACCCACGTGCAGGCGGCGGCGCTGCCGCTGGCCGCGCTGACCGCCTGGCAGGCCCTGGTGGACACCGCCGGGGTACGCGCCGGTGAGCGGGTGCCGGTGCACGCGGCGGCCGGCGGGGTCGGCCACCTGGCCGTGCAGATCGCCAAGGCCCGCGGCGCGTACGTCATCGGCACGGCCAGCGCCGGCAAGCACGACCTGCTGCGGCAGCTGGGCGCGGACGAGGCTATCGACTACCGCACGGTCCGCTTCGAGGACGCCGTCGGGGACGTGGAGGTGGTGCTGGACGGGCTCGGCGGCCAGAACGCCGAGCGGTCCCTGACGGTGCTGCGCCCGGGCGGCCGGCTGATCACCCTGCCCGGCCCCGGCGACGTCCCCGCCGACGTCCCCGGCCACGTGCGGGCGGTGTGGATGCTGGTCGAGCCCGACCACCTGGGTCTGCGCGAGATCGCCGCTCTGGCCGAGCGGGGCGCGCTCACGCCCGTGGTCGAGACCGTCGTCCCGCTGGCCGAGGCCGCGAAGGCACACGAGATCGGCGAGCAGGGCCGCACCACCGGGAAGATCGTCCTGAGCGTCGCCTGACACCGGCCGCCCCGGCCGGGTCGGCTGCGGGCAGGTGGAGCGGGACTGGAGCCCCGGGACCGACCGGCCCCGGGGCTCCGGGCGCGGCCGAACGGGACGGGGCGACCTGCGGGCACGGCCGGACAGGACGGAACTGCGGCTCGGGACTTCGTAGGGGCCGGGGCTGCAGCTCGGGGCTTCGTAGGGGGCGGGGCTGCGGCTCGCGGGGGTGCTTCGGTGACGGCCGGGGCGGCGGCTCGCACGGGGGCGGAGGCAGGGACGGCTGGACCCGGCAGCGGCAATGCCGCGGCACAGCGACCGGCATGCAGACGGCGAGCGGACGTGGTGGCGCGCGGCAGGGTGCGAGTGGTGGCGGGCGGCGGGTCGGCCGGCGCCGGGGAGCGGCACGGCGACCGACAGCGGCCCGGCGGCCCGGCGGGCAACCGCGGCAGGAGGCCGCCCGGAGCCGGACCGCGGCCGGAGCGCGGTAACGACGATCGTTGGGGACGCGGCGGCGGATTGCGGCGGCAGGGCGGACACGGCGGGAAGCGGCCCAGCGGTGTGCCCGGCCAGCGCAGGGGGCGGACAAGCCGAGGGGTAGGGACCGGCAGCCACAGGCGCGGCCCGACCGGCGCCGGCACCGCACATCCCCGCGCCCCCCCGAAACAGGTGCGAGCCGGTCAGCCCGCTGGCGCCGGCGACCTTGCCGTTGACGCCCATGACCGGGCCGCTGCTGGTCCGGCAGGCCGGCTGGTTGCCGTTACTGATCGGACCAGTCTTCGACCGCGGGTGGCGCCAGCGCCAATGGGCTGAAGACCGCGACCAGGGCCAGCAGCGCGGTCGACCGACGTCTCACAACGCCTCCCGGATGGCCGTCCATTCCGCGCGGTTGAACATGACGTCGCCCGGCGCCGCCATCGGCGGCTTGCCCTCGATCTGGGCGTCGCGCTGGGCGCGCTCCGTGGCGGTCGTCGTCAGCTTCCGGTCGCCGCCCTGCCACTGGGCACCGGCCAGGACGCGTGTGAAAGAGCCGCTCTCCTTCTCGTTCTCGCCGTTCTTCTGCACCACACGGCCCAGCAGCCACGCGCTGACCTCGTCCCCCGACTTCTTGATGATCTTGTAGCCGACGATGTGGCTGCGCACGTAGGCGCCGGACGGCAGCGGCTGCCCGGCGCGCACCCCCATCTGCCGGGCGAGCATCTTGTCCGTGTCCGTCGCTTGACGCTCGACCGCCTCGGTACCTTCGGCCGACTGGTCGTCCGTACTGAAGTACGAGTGGTAGATGCGCAGCTGCTCGTCGACGGACGACTTCCCGCCCTCGACGGTCATGGTGTTGGCGGCTGCCATCATCGCCACGGCGCCCTCGGCGGTGTGCGGGTATCCGACCTGGCTGCCGCGCTGCCCCCGCGGCAGCGCCGCCCACCGCTCCGGCTCGTCCCAGTCGCTCGGCGCCGTGTAGGACGGCGTCGGGCTCCCGGAAGCGGCCGCGCTCGCGCCCGCGCCGCCTTTGACGGGCACCTCGCTGCAACCGTCCAGCCAACGGTTCAGCCACCCCTCGGTGCAACCCCCTCCCTGCCCTGCGCCGGGCGCGGCAGCCGCGGGTCACGCGGGATGCGGTCAGACGCCACCACACGAGGGACTCGAGCCGGTGGGCTCTTTCAGACCGCCAGCAGTGGGCCGAGTTCGGCGGCCCACTCCGGATAGAGCGCGACCTTCTCCTCATGCAAGGCAAGGATGTCCCGGGCCAGGGTGGGCGTCATGTCGTCGGACAGGTCCGGGCCGATGGCGATCCTGGCCAGGTAGGGCGTGATCTGCGGGTCCCCGGCCAGGTGAACGGGGTCGTGCATGTAGCGTCGCAGGGCCGGCAGGTCGGGGATGCCCACGCAGTAGGCGTGGGTGAAGCCGTCGGAATCACCGAGGCATTGACCCACCGTCGAGAACGACACCGACTCGACAGAAGCCGTACGCCGCATCACCGCGAGTACGTACTCGCGCTCCTCCTCGGTCGCAGTCGCCTTGAACGTGAAGCGCAGCATGTGGACGATCATGCCTTTCCCACCCCTCCCGTGTAGTGAACCAGCGGGTTCAGAAATCCGTTCTCGTTAGTTCAGTCACTACACTGGACCCATGGGTTCAGAAGTGTCAACCGGGGGCGGGGGTCCCGCCCGTGGACGGATCGAGCGGCGGCAGGCGATCCTGGACGGCGCGTTCGCGGTATTTGCGCGACACGGCTACGCCCAGGCGTGCGTGAAGGAGATCGCCCAGGAGGCGGGCGTCGCAAAGCCGACCGTCTACAGTCACCTGAACGACAAAGAGACCCTCTACCGCGAGGCCGTAGAGGCCGCCGCCGACCGAGTCGGCGCGCAGAGCCTCGCCGTCGTCGAGCAGCTGCGCGAAGCGGCCCCGGACAGCGACCCACGCGCGTCACTCACGACCGTGGCCCACGGCCTGCTGAAGGCGCTTTGCACCGAAGAGGCTCGCGCTGTGCGGCAGTTGGCCTCTGCCCAGGCGGCTCAATTCCCCGACCTGGCGGCGAGCGTACGCCAGCGCACAGCCCTGCAGGTACGTTCCGCCCTCGCTGACCGCCTGGCCCGCCTGGCTCTCGCCGGCCGCCTGCGCGCGTGTGACCCGGAGCTCGCCGCCGAGCACTTCCTCTCGCTCCTCACCGGCCCGTTGGAGTACCGCCCTGACGCCGCCCCGGACACTGGCGCAGACTCTGCGGTGGACGTCTTCCTGCGCGCGTATGGAAAGTGACCGTACCGCGGCAACCTGCCGGGTACCGGAAGGTCGTCGCCCAGGCGCTTGAAGAGGAGGTCTCCAAGTCCCGGGCCCGGGTGTGACAGCGGTTTTCACCCGGCAGCGGCCACGGGCTGGTGCCTGAGCCGGTCGGACGTCCCAGAGCGCGGGAATCGTGGCGTCGCTTTGTGACTTCCTGCTGTGGCTTCACCGCGTCTCGGCCACGCCGGTCGTGAGGCCCGCGAGTACCAGGTTGGCCCGGTGGCGCCAGGTGTGGCGGTGGAGGAACTGCTTGCGGACCGCATCGGCGAGCGAGCGTCCGAAGACCGCGTCGGTGACAAGGTGCGCCACGGCGTCGGCCCAGGCGATCGGATCGTCGGGCGGGCGCAAGAGGCAGTTGACCCCGTCCTGGAGGATTTCGCGCAGATCAGGCAGATCGGAGGCGATGATGGCCCGCCCGGGCGGGGTGGACGTCATAGCCGACCGGACAGCCGTCAGCACCGTGCGGCGGGCTGGCGGTGGGGGCATGGTGACGCGCGGCGGCGGGGCGGCCGGGAAGTCGGCGACTGCCCGACGGCACCCAGCGGAGTGCGGAACAGCGGCGCGGCCGGGGCGCGCCGCGAGGACGTCCGGGCCGGGCTTGAGGTGGTCGACGATTCCGGCGGCCGGCGGGGAGGGTGACCCACAAGTCCAACAACACAAGTGGACCGCTACCACGACGGCCGGGCACGGCGATGCCGCGGCCCACCGGGCGGGGAACGGGCGTGGTGGCGCGCCGCAAGACGCCGCGGAGCGGCGGCGGGTGACGGGGCGCGCCGTCGGGAACGGCACAGCGACCGGACCCCGGCCGGCAGCCCGCCGGGCAACCGCGGCAAGAAACCGCCCGGAAACCGGACCGCGGCCGGACCGCGGCCGGACCGCGGCCGCGGCGATGGTTGGGGACGCGGCGGCGGACAGCGAGCAGCAGGACGGACACGGCGGGAAGCGGCCCAGCGGTGCACCCGGCCAGCGCAGGGGCGGACGGACCGAGAAGCAGCAACCGCGCTGGCCACAAGCGCGGCCCGGCAGAACAGCGGCAAGCACAGTGGGCACGGCAGGCTGGCGGCGGCACAGCGGACACACGGCACGCCACTTCATGGGAGCCGGCATGCACCCGACACGCGGACATGGCGGCACGGGACGGGGCGACACTCGGCAGGGCGACGAGGAGCAACGGCGGGCGGCGGGCGGACCGGCCCAACGACGGGGAGTGACACAGCGACCGCACAGCCGGCGGCGTCCCGACGACGCAACAGCAGGGCGGCGGGGCAGCGGCCACGCGGCAGCACCTGGCCGAGGCAGAAACCCGGCACGGCTCGAAGCGGCGGCCGGCCGGCGGCGCACGAGCGGCCACAGGCTGGACTCTGGCCGGGCCAGCAGCGAGAGTCAGGAGCCGGCCGGGGACCGAAGGCCCCGGGCTCCGGCCGAAGAGAGGGGGGACAACCCTGCAGCGACGGGGCGACCGCGCCCGGCGGCGGATGCACGGCGCCCGGGGCAAGAGCCGGTGCGGCGTCGCAGTGTTCTCCCTCACAGGCAGGGACGACACTGTGACGAGAGGCAGACGGGCACCGTCTGGGAGGGCATGAACGAGCTGACTGACGCAGACATCGCCCGCGCCGTGCGCGGCATCGCCGCCATGGAAGCCTCACGCGACGTGCTGGCCGCCCGGGTGACCGTACTGCGCACCGCCACGACCGCCGAGGACCTCGCCGAACGCGACCGCTGCGGCAACGCCATGGCCGACGCCGACGCCCGGATCCTGCTGGAATCCATCGAGGTACTCGACCGACTCGGTATGACGGCCGCGGCCATGGCCTGCTCCCACGTCGCCCAGGAAGAAGGCATCCTCCCACCCCACTGATCCCACCCGGGGCACAGTGGCGGTGGCCGGCGCGGACCCGCCTCGGGTCAGGCCCTTTCGCGTTCGGCACTCCTGCGCCGAACACGGCGACGTGCGGGCCCTCTCGCCGGGCTGTGGCGACAGTCCTTCGAGAAGGCGCGTTCCGGCGGACGACCGCGCGCGGCGCGGGACGGTCCCGCCGCGGCCCGCCCGCCGGGGGCGACCTGCCGCACCGGACCGTCAAGCGAGGTGTTGCGCGGCTGCCAGGCGACGGTAGAGGACGTCGGTCGCGAGCAACTGCGCGTGGGTGCCGGCGGCCCGTACCCGCCCGGATTCCAGCAGCAGGATCTGGTCGGCCGTGGTCACCGTGGACAGCCGGTGGGCGATCACCAGAATCGTGGTGGTGCGGCTGATGTCCGCGAGGGTCTCGTGCAGCGCGGCCTCGTTGGCTGCGTCGAGCTGGGAGGTGGCCTCGTCCAGCAGCAGAAGCCCCGGGCGGCGCAGGAGGGCGCGGGCGATGGCCACTCTCTGCCGTTCGCCACCGGACAGCGTGCTGCCGCGGTGGCCGATGGGTGTGTCGAGTCCGTCGGGCAGGCGCGCCACGAGGGAGTCCAGGCGGGTGCGGCGCAGGACGTCGCGCACCTGCGCCGCATCGGCATCGGGAGCGCTGAGGAGGAGGTTGTCCCGCAGGGTGCCGGACAGGATCGGTGAGTCCTGTTCGACGTACCCGATGAGGGCGCGTAGTCGGGACAGCGGGAGCCGCGCGATGTCCTCGCCGTCGAGGAGGATGCGGCCACGGTCCGGTTGGTAGAAGCGTTCGAGTAGGGAGAAGACGGTGGTCTTGCCCGCTCCGGACGGGCCGACCAGGGCCGTGGTGGTCTTCGGTGGCACGGTGAACGTCACGTCCTCGTGCACGGGCGGGGCCTGGGGGCCGTAGGAGAAGCGCACACCCTGGAAGACGACGCCGACCGGCCGGTGGGGCTCCGGCGTGGTGGCCGGGGCCTGAGGCGGACCGGCCGGCTCGGTGTCCATGGAGTGGACCTCGCCGATACGCGCGGCGGCGGCCGATCCCGCCTGCAACAGACCGACTGCCTCGACCAGTTG
Source organism: Streptomyces kanasensis (assembly GCF_043077165.1). NCBI lineage: Bacteria > Bacillati > Actinomycetota > Actinomycetes > Kitasatosporales > Streptomycetaceae > Streptomyces > Streptomyces kanasensis. The sequence goes on along the minus strand of NZ_JBIBSF010000011.1, from coordinate 275,748 downwards.
TCCCACGCGGGGGGCGAGGGCGAAGACGTAGAGGAGGAAGGCGACGAGGGTCGACACGGTGATGGCCCCGGTCGCCACGCGCGCTCCGCCGACGCCCAGTACGACGAGGAAGGACAGTTGTACGGCGACGGTGGAGGTGGTGGCCGACAGGGCCTGCCACCGGGCGGCCCGGGTGCCGGCTCGACGGGCGTCCTCGGCCGCCTGGTGCAGGCCGGCCGTCTCCCGGCCCTCGGCACCGGACGCCTTGATGGTGCGCAAGGCGCCCAGGGTGCGTTCGAGCAGGGAGCCCATGCGGCCGACCGCCTCCTGGGCCTGGCGGGCGGCCCGGGCGATGTGGGGGACGGCTGCGGCGACGGTCCCGCCGATCAGCGCGATGGTGACCAGTGTGATGGTCAGGAGCACCGGATCCAGCAGCGCCATGAGGGCCAGCGTCGCCACCATGACCAGCAGGCCGCTGCCCGCTGAGGCGATCGAGCGGGTGGCGACCTGGCGCAGCACCGTGGTGTCGGACGTCACCCGGGAGATCAGCTCACCCGGCTCGGTGCGGTTGAGCTCGGGCAGACGCAGGCGCAGGAGGCGCTCCGACAGGCGCCGGCGCGCCGTGCAGGCGACCGACTCGGCGGTGCGCTCCAGCACGTACTGGCCCAGTGCGGCGGTAGCGGCGCCGGCGACGACCAGGGCACTGAGCAGGACCAGCGCGCCGACCGCGGGGCGCCCGCGGTCCAGGGCGTCCACCATCTGCTTGGCCACCAGCGGCTGGGCGAGCGCCAGCAGGCTTCCCGCCAGGGACAGCGCGCTGCCCAGGAGGATGCCGGGGCGGTGCGGCCGCAGGTGGGCGAGGACGAGCCAGGGGCGCGTCCGCTCGTCGCGTACGGCTGTCCCGGGGCGTGCGCCGGCTGCCGCTGGGGAGTCGCTCGGGCCGTGCTTCGGTGGTACGGGGGGCTCCTCCCCGGCGGGTGGCGGCTGTGTGCGGCGGTCCGTCGGCCCGGGCGCGGGCGGTCGGAGGGGAGGCTCCGCGAAGTACGGGGAGGAGGCCACCTGTGTTCAGTCCACCGTGAAGAACCGCTGGAAGTAGTCGGCCGGGGCTCCTTCGCCGACGAGGACCCCCTCGGCCTCCACCCAGGCGTGCGCGGCGAACGGCGGCTGGGTGCGCACGCCGACGCACCAGGTCGGCCACTGACCGCGCAGGCGGCACAGCAGTACGGTGGCCAGCGACCGGGCGAGGCAGCCCTGTTGCCCTCCGGCGGCCAGGCTGACGGCCAGGACGGTCTCGCGGGCACGGGCGGCCTCGGCGAGCGTCGCCGGCCGGGCGCCCTTGCGCAGCCGCCGCAGTACGTCGCGGATACCGGCCGGGGACCGGCGTGCGAGGACGTGGGCGCAGACGACGACCAGCCGGGTCACCAGCCGCCGGCCGAGCGGAACCGACCGGGGGTCGTACGGGACGACTTGCGAGGTGGACACTGCTCTACCCTTCGGACTCGACGGCGAATGCGGGCCGGACGCGATACCCGACACGAGCCGGGATCGGGCCTGACACGGTGACGAACGCGGGCGGACGCCAAGCCGGACACGGTGACGAACGCGGGCGGACGCCAAGCCGGGCGGCTCCCGCGAGGACGCCGGGCGGCGGTGACGGACGGCGACGAGGCGCGTGCCGGGACGTGCCAGGACTCACCCCGTCAGCAGCCGGGCGTCGCGCAACTCCTGCAGAATGCGGGCGATGTCCTCCTCGACCTGCTCGGCGCTCACGTCGTACTGGTCGGTGAGCGCGGTCACCGCCTGGTGGGTGGTGGTGCCGTCGAGCAGGGCGCGCACGATGACAGCGGCGGTGGGGTTCAGGGTGTAGTACTCGCCGCTGCTCTGGTCGAGCAGGGCCATCCCGTACTCGGTGTCGGCCGTCACCACGCCGGGGCGCAGGGTCATCGTCATGCGGGGTTGCCTCCTGTGTCGGTTCGGGGCCGGCCCCTTCGGCCGGCGGAGTTCTCCCGGGAACGCAGCCAGACCTCGCAGCCGACGGTGGCGTGGAGCAGCGCGCTCTCCAGGTCGGCGGCGAGTGGCCGGCGGCACCATGCGCGGACGGCCTCCACGTCGATGAGTCCCAGGCCGTGCAGACGGGCGTCGTCCCACAGGGCGAGCAAGGAGGAGCGGTGCCTGCGCAGCCCGGTTTCCTCCTCGAAGGCCGCGTGGGCCTTGGTGGTCCGCCGGCGGCTGGCGTCAGGCACGACGCCCCGCATGGCCTCCTCGATCAGCGGCTTGTACCGCCAGGGGGTCACCCGCTCCTGGGGGCGTACCGCGAGCGCAGCCTCGACGAGCAGGTCGTCGTAGTAGGGGGACGCGAAGGTGATGCCCAGGGGCTCGGACATCTGCTGCACGTGCCTGGCGAAGCGGGCGAGGGTGCGCATCGTGGCCAGCTCGCGGTGCACGCCGTGTCCACTGCCGAGCGGTTCCGCCTCCGCGGCCTGCGTACGGATGAGGTCCCGCACGGCCTCGACGGCTTGGCCGGTGGCCCAGGGCGGCAGCCGTGGCGGGGTGCCCCACTCGAAGAGGGGTACGGACATGGGCGGTTGGGGCAGCGTGACGTCGCGGGCCACCTGGTCCAGCCAGGCCCCGTACGAACGGCCGTCGAGCAACTGACGCAATGCCGTCCGGCGGGACCACCGGTGCCTCGTGACGAAGCCGCGGGTATGCCGCCAGCCCGTACGAGGATGCCGCCGCAGCAGGCCGTGGACATGGGCGCTGGCGCCGCTGAAGAGTTCGTCCCCGCCCATCCCGCTCAAGTGCAGCGAGGAGCCGCGCTCCGCGGCCCGCTCGATGATGTACATGCGCCGGTGGCGGTTGACGGAATACAGCGACGGGGTGTCGAGCGTGTCGTGGAGTTCGTGCACGCCGTCGAAGGTCAGGGGGACGGCGGTCGCGGGCACCACGTGGTGCTCCAGCGCGTCGAGCGCCTCCGCCGTGCGCTGCGCGTAGGTGACGTCGTCACCGAGGACGTCGTGAACGGCGGCCGTGTAGGCGACGATCTTCACTCCTTGGCGGGCCGCGGTGCAGACCACCGCGGTGGAGTCGACCCCGCCCAGGTCGGCGGTGACCGGCCCGTCGCCCGCGACGCGTACGGCGACCGCGTCGGCCAGCCTGTCGCGGACCAGCCGGGCGCCCTCGGCCAGCGACAGCTCCGCCGGCGGCGGCGACCAGTGCCGACTCGTACGGGCGTGCCCGTCGCGGTCGAGCGTCAGGCGGTGGTCGCCGGGCACCACGTCGACGCCGCGCCACACCGTCTGCGCCGTCAGGGGGTGCAGGATCCCGGGGCTGAGCAGGTGGACGGCCAGTCGGCCCTCGTCCGGCTCCGCGTCGACCAGGTCGGCCAGGACGTCGGCGCGGTCGGCCACGACGCACGCGCCGTCCGCGCCGCGGGCCGACGCCACGAAGAGGCTGCGCACGCCGGTGACAGTGCCGAGGGCCAGGGCCTCGCCGTCGAAGCTGGCGAGCAGATGGTGACTGCCGGGCCAGGTCCGGGCGAGCCGCTCGGCCGCCGCGGGGGATCCGGCGCCGGCGGCGCGCGCCGCCTCCCGCTCGGTCACCGCGTGCTGCCCCAGCACACACAACCGGGTCCGCCCGCAGACCGCCGTCGTCACGCTGTCCTCCGGCCAGCACCCCAACAGCCAGGGCCGGCCCGAGGCATGCCTGATCTCCCGTACCGCACGCGAGCGAACCGGTGCGGCCAGGGCCGCGACGGCGTCGGTGTCCGGAAGGACCAGGAACCAACTCGCCCCCGTGGGTAATGACGTACCGGTCGCCATGCACAGGCCTCTCTTGGTCGATGCGGTTTCAGCAGCGGTACGGGGGACGAGTGTGGGCGGCGCGGTACGCCGCCCACACTCCGGACCCGACGTGCCCCAGGACGTGCCGTCGGTGCTCAGGTCACCCGGGGCCGATGGGCGGGCCGGATCACAGCAGGCTGTGGCCGCCCAGCAGGTCGGGGCTGCCCTGGCCGGCCAGTCCGGTGACCTTCTGGAAGTCGCCGACCTTGGTGAGAGTGGGACGCTCGTAGGCCATCGTCATACCCTTTCGTTGTGGGATGAACAGGGCTGGTGCTGTTTTCGTACGTGAGCCTGCGGCACGACCCGATCGAGCGGTGCGCCGCCGACGCCGTGCACAAAGCTAGGTGCGCGCATTTCCTCCGGCAACAGCGCACACAGGCCATCCGGCAAGGCGCTTCCGCTGCATTTCGTGCGTGCTTCACCTGCGTATTGCATGAGTGTCCCCAGCAGTCGGTCATAGTCCGGCGAAGTGCGGGTATGAGCGATGCCGCTTTCGGTGGGCGCGCTTTTTCGAGACACGTGCGACGGGCCACGGCGGCGCAGTGTCGGGCCGTCCCTGTGGGCCTGACGTGCGGTGACGGACCGTTGGATCGTTCTGGACGACGTCGATCCGGCCACCCCGTGCCCCGCCGTCCTGGAATGCGTACTTGCCTGGGTCCGGCTCGCCGAAATCGGCCACACGGTCCCGTCGAGCCGAGTGGGACGTTGCCGAGGCGATCGCCACGCGGTCGACTACGCCGGAACCCGCCCCCGCCTGCTGCGCCGCCTGATCACCCACCTGCACCGCTCCCGCCACCGCGTACGGCTGCTGCTGCTCGCCCGCTCCGACGGCGAATGGCGCACCGATCCGCTCAGCGCCACCCCCGCCGTGCGCAGATTGCTCGCCGCGGCGCCCGTCATCGGGCTCGACCCGCTCATCCCCCGCAGCCGGTCCTCCACAGACCGCCGTACCGCCTTCACCCGCGCGGCCTGCGACCTCGCCCGCCTGCTGCCCCTCGTCTCCAGCGTCCCCGCGCACGACTGGGCAGCCCTGGCTACGGCCCTCCAGCCTCCAGAGGACCTGAGCCATCCTCGCTACGACAACACCCTCACCCTGCAACTGACCGCCCTGGTCACCCTCCTGCAGCACGGCCCCAGACCCGCCGACACACCCCCCGGCGCCCCGGCCGAGAAAATCTTGTTGGAGCACGAAGGACGATTCTGGGAGGACAGCGCCGAAGCCCCCGCCTTCAAACTGAACCTGCCCACCACCGCGCTGGCCGCCACGGTGGCCATCGCCGCTCTGTGCGGAGCCACCACCGCCGACGCGGCCACCCACGTCCTCGGGGCGCTCCCCGACCTGCCCGCCGGCAAAGCGCCCCGCACGGCGGCATGGCTGGCGAGCCTGTACCCGGCCGGTCCCGACCGCTACTGCGGCTCTCTTCAACCCGACCGAATCGCCGAATACCACGCCTCGCAAACCCTCACCCACGACCGCATCCAGCTGCCTGCCCTGCTCGCCGCAGCCACACCCGGACAGCAAGCACAGCTCGTCACCGTCCTGGCCCGCGCCGCCATCGCCCACTACAACGCCGGCCGTACCACCGATAGCGGACATGTTCTGCACACCCTGGACACAGCCCTGGACACCGCGGTCCTCGCCTACCGAGCCATCCGGTCCGCCACCACCGCGCTTCCCTACCCCTCCCGCATCCTCGCCTCCCTCGCCCTGCGGCTGACCGGCGCCTTCGTCCAGGCCAATCAGCAACTGGCACAGGACAACCCGGCCGCCTACGAGCCCGACCTCGCCGCCTCACTATCCAACCTCGGTAACCAGCTGGCGGCGGCAGGCAAGCGCGGGGAGGCCCTGACCGCCACCGGGGAGGCGGTGGAGATCTACCGCCGGCTCGCGGCCGACAACCCGGCCGTCTACGCACCGGACCTCGCCCGCTCGCTGTCCAACCTCGGCAACCAACTGGCGGCCGCAGGAAAGCGGGGGCAGACCCTGACCGCCACCGAGGAGGCGGTGGAGATCTACCGCCGGCTCGCGGCCGACAACCCGGCCGTCTACGAACCGGACCTCGCCCGCTCGCTGTCCATCCTTGCCATCCCTCTTGCAGAGGGAGGTGATCTTCCCGGGGCTCTACGCCTAACTGGGGAGGCTGTGGATCTCTACCGCAGCCACATTGGAACGATGCCCTCCGTCCTTCCGCAAGTGCACGCCCCGCTGGGCCTGCAGGCGGATCTGCTTGAGGCACTCGGGCGTCAAGAGGAAGCGGAGCAAGTACGCCGCTGGATCAGGAACAATCCACTTACGCCCGATTCCCACAATTGACCGGTCGCCAGAATCCAGGGCAGAGGAGACCGTCGCCGGCCAGCTCGAGGACATCGACGCCGCGGGGGCAACCTCGGCGCGCGAAGTAGCCGGACGGCCGCCAGACGGCGACCGTCCGGCGGCCTGCAGGCACGAGCGGCCAGACCAGCCCCTTCCGTTCCGCCCGGGCGCAGCCAAGAGGGCAAATGATCACCCTGGGACCGGTAGCTTCGAGTCGCAGACGAAAGGAGCACTCCGTGGCGCCCACACCCCAGCACGACACCTCGGACGAACTGATCCCCCGACCCGAACGGTCTGCGGGTGCCCTGCGCGCGGCCCTGGCCAAGGTCGCACCGGCCCGGTTGGAGGAGATGCAACGCACGATGGACGCGGCCTTTTCCCAGGCCATCGATGAGAAGTCGCTCACCCCGATCCAGGCATGGCTGCTGGCCTGGTCACGTGACATCGAGATCGCCCGGCGCCTGGACCTGCGCGTACGCTATGAGCGCGCACAGGACGTGTTGACCGGGTACGACAAGGGTGAGCACGACGACGAGGAGGCCGTGAACAACGCCCTCGCCGAGATCAGCGCCGTCCTCGACGATGCGCAGCGGGCGGTGTGCGGTTGAGCTGGAAGTGGGAGTACGTCTTCGGTGCCGAGGCGGCAGCCAGGACAGCGCCTGCCGCGTTCCTGCGGGAAGTCGAGAAGACGGCGAACGAGCTCGTACGCATGTGTGAGGTCACCTACCTCCACGCGAGAGACCACCAGGGACTTGTTCACCTTACCCACGATCAAGGCCGCGGCACTGCCGACGCCTGCCCTGAGCAGGCAGTCCCTGGCGGCCTTGGTCATGGGGCGTCCCTGAAGCGCATTGCAGTACTTCGCTCGCTCCTTGCCGCTCTTGCTCTTGTCGAAGTAGCAGTTGGTGACGTTGTGCTCCTGAATGACATCCACCTGCTGTCCCGCGTGAGCGGTCGGGGCGATACTCAGGACGAGCGCCGCCATGACTACGGACGCGGCAATCTTGGTCTTCACACTGTTCCTAAGGGCTGTCCCGTAAATGATCTTCAAGTCGTCCCGGGCATCGTTGGTTGCGGTGTGATCCCCTGGTCTATCCGGCGAGGGCGAGGTTGTGCATCCGGGCGATGCCGAGCATGGCGTGGTGGACGCCGTCACCCTTGAGACGGCAGTCGCGGAGGATCTTCCAGGTCTTCATGCGGGCGAAGACGTGCTCGACGCGGGCCCGGACCTGCTTGTGGGACTTGTTGTGGTCCTCATTCCAGTCCGGCAGTTCGGCCTGGCCGCGCCGCCGCCGGTGCGGGATGACGAGTCCGGTGCCCGGATAGCCGCCGTCGGCGATCGTGACGGTGTTGCCGACGGCGGCTTTGGCGCCGGACTCCTCCCATGCCTTGCAGTCGTTGCGGTCCCCGGGCAGAGGCCGGCCGAAAATCGGCAGCACGACAGGACAGCAACCGGACAACGCCGCGGGGCGGGGTACAACCGCGACGGACCGACGGCGGCACCCCTGGGGACGGACGGCAGCAGGGCGGACAGGACGGCACAGGACGGATCGGCACCCGGCACAACGACGAGCAGCAGCGACGGGCGGCAGCCCGCGGCGGCGAGGCACCGGCAGGAGGCCGCCGGGTGGCCGGACGGCGGCCGCGACACCGGCTCGGAACGCCGCGGCAGACCTCGGGCGGCAGGACAGCGGAGAGGCCAAGAGACAGGAGCAGTGACGGCGACAGGGCGGCCCCCGGGTGACGGGCGGCGAACGGCGAAAGCAGGCGGGGGAAGCTGAGCGCGGCGCAGCTGGCCGTGCTGGTGGGCCCGGGTGTGGCGTCGGATTCGGCACACTTGGCGGCCCCGAACGTGATCGTTTGGGGCCGGGGTGTTGTCGGTCACCCTGCGGACGGATCGGGGGCGGGGGAGCCCGGCGCCGGCATCATCGAGCACAGCAGGACGACACCGAGGACCGGTACCACGGGCCGCCGCGGGCGAGCGTGGGTCGGGTCGGGTCGGGTCGGGTCGGGGGGACAGGAGCGGCAAGCCTCCCACCCACCAAACGCCACCTACCTTCACCAGTAAAAGACATCCAGGTACCTCCACAGCCCAGGTCAGCACCAGTGAAAACGCATGACGCACACCCCATGCAGCACATGGCGTGTTTCGGAAGTAGCGTCGTCCGCCCGGAGGGGGGTGGGGGCGTCTTGGTGCGTGCGATCGCGAGGCGGAGGGAGCGGGCGGAACGCCGTTCCCCGGCGGCCAGACGGTGTACGGTCGGCGCCATGTCCAAGACCGAGATAGACAGAGTGACCGCCGAGTTCTTCGGTGCCTTCGACAACCGGGACGGTAAGGTGCCCGAAGTCGGGCGCATTCGTCGGCTGGTCATCCCGGGCGGGGTAATCGTCGCGACCGGCCCGCATTTCGCGGTCTACACCGTGGACGAGTTCATCGAGCCCCGGCAGCGGTTGCTGACGGATGGACGGCTCGCCGAGTTCTCCGAGTGGGAGACCTCCGAGCGGACGGAGATCGCGGGGGACGTCGCGTCGCGGTTCGGTGAGTACCGGAAGGCCGGGATCCTGGACGGCGAACCGTTCGAGGGCAGCGGAACGAAGGCGATCCAGTTCGTCCGCACCCCGGATGGCTGGCGCATCGCGGCGTTTTCCTGGTACGACCAGCCCTGACCTGGGGGTGAGTCGGGGCGGGGGGCCGGGGGCCCTTGACCCGCAGGAGGCAGTCAGGGACGGAATAGCTGCGGCCTCTCCGCGAGAAGCGCAGGCTGCATCGAACCTATGCGGATCCGGGTTCCTTCTCCAGCGTGCCGAACCGCTCCCCGACGAGCGGCGCTTCCGAACCTTGTACACCTACCAGCAAGACAACTCGCCCTTCGAGACGTGTGCGGTATTCGACAACAATCTGGGAACGCGAAAGTACATGAAGTCGAAGCTTTGCCCCAACAAGCTCTCGTCGCCATGCGAGGTAAATGAGGGCGACTTCATCCAATACGCCGGCCCGGTGCGCCTGAAGGACGGATGGTGCTCGCGCGTCACCGCGATCATGAAGTCCACCAAGACCTCCGCCACTGCACTGATCGACCGCACTTTCGTCATCAACTGCAACTGAAAGACCGGATCACCATGCCATCATCGACGATGAGTCGCACAATAGCCGCTGCAGTCATGTCAGTCCTTACCGCTCTTGGCGCTCTCTCCACTGGTTGCGGCGGTGCAGCGCAATCCGACACAGCAGACCCGGCTGCACCGCCACCTGCGGTAACCGCCTCTTCCGCCCCGCCTGCCTCCCTCAAGCCACCGCAGAAGGAACAGGACGAGGTGAGCAAGGAGCGGGCGGAACGAGAAGCCGTGCCGGGTGCCGTGCCGGTGGCACCCGGCACGAGCCGGAGCGCCGCGGATCCCGGGGCCCCCGTAGCACAGCAAGGAGACGTGACCGTATTCTCCCCCGCCACGACCGGCAACGAGCTCACAGTGCCGGTGCACATCACCAACAAAAGCAACAAGCGGTTGTTCTACCAGGTGGAGATACGGGTGACCGGCCCCGGCGGGTTCGATGTCACCCGCTCGATGGAGACCGATACAGTAGGTGTCTATCCCGGCGCTTCGTGGCCGACGGAACTCACGTTCACCGATTCGGAGGGCAAGCCGGTACCGGAAAGCCCCAGAGTCACCATCGTCAAGAGCAGCGCCAAGGTGATCGGCTGACTGCTGCTCCTGTCGGCAGCGCACACGCCGAATCGAGAGCTCTGCGGCGGCCTGAAATGGAAGGCGACGGTTGGACCGTTCACTCCTTGAACGTGTGACCGCAGGGCGATGAACCCTCTCAGCAGGAGCTGGACGGTGCTGACGCGCTGTACCAGGCGGCAGGACAGCTCCAGAGCGTCACGTTTCTTGCCCGCGCGATCGTCTTCATCGTCTGGTTCCACTGGATGCGCCGGGACGCCGGGGTGCTCGGGCCGGACCGGTTCCGCAACGGCCCCGGCTGGGCGATCGGGTCCTGGTTCATCCCGCTGGCGAACCTCAGGATGCCCTATCGGGTCGCCGTCGACATGTGGGGGCCAGCGCGCGGCTGCCGGCCGACGGCGAGCCGTACAAGGTCTCTTTCTGGCCGGTGAACCTGTGGTGGGGCATGTTCGTCACCACGATCCTGTTCAATCGGTACGCCTGGCAGCGCTACCAGGACGCCGAAAGCCTCGGAGAGGTGCGGGACGCCGTGCTTCAGGTGATAGCGGCCGACATCCTGGACATCGCCGCGGCGGCGGCCGCAGTGCACTTCGCGGTCCGGCTGACGGCCATGCAGCGCATGAAGGCGGCCGAAGGGCCGTACCGCTCGGCCTGAGCCGATCCAAGGCGGGCCGGCCCTCGCTGTACGACCTCGGCATGACTCGCACCGCAGACGAGCAGCACCAGTGGATATGGAGCGGGTTCGACGGGTTACGCCGCCGCTGGGAGCCCGCCCCGGCGCTCCGGCCGGTACGCGGCGCCGCCCGAGACCGCCGCGCGGCCACCCGCGGCGCGGTTTCCGCCCCCGGGCCAGAGCGCCTGAACCTCAGGGCGGACGGCGGGCGCTGGACCAAGCGATCACCGGATGGCGCCCACCGCACCGGCACGCTACCGGATCACGCCGCGCTGGTCTCACCGGCGCGCACCCGCCACCGCGACGGCGCGGCGCACGGGCAAGCTGAGTGACCTCTGACAGCGATCGACGTCGCGGAGGTGAGCGCGGACCTGTCCGGCGGACTGGACTCGGCGACCGCCGTTCTGCTCGCGTCCGCTGCCGGCCCGGTCCGCGCCGTGACCTACACCGACGGGCAGACCAGCGGTGAGGACACCGCCTATGCCGTGCGCATCGCCGAGCACGCCGGGATCCGGCACGAGATCGCGGCCGGCGGCGACGCGCATCTGCCCTTCCGTCTCGACGGCGCGCCGGCAACCGACGAGCCGGCCTCCGCCGTCGTGAACTGGCACATGGACCGCGTGGATCCGAAGGTTGTCCGCGAAGAGCTCAAGGGTGGTCGCCACGGAGGCATCGTCCCTGTTGCCCGGGAACGGCAGCACGGCGGGGTGAGGCTGTTCTCATGAGGCCGCCGACCGGGAGATTCGAACATGCATACTGGCCCGTCTGGAGAGGTTCCGGCGGATCGTTGCAGGTCAGACGGAGGCTGTCGGTGCTGGTTGTGGACTCGGACGTGCTGCTGTGGGACGGCACCTGCGGGACGGTCGGCTGATGTGTCCGTCATACCGTGCGGTCCTGGCGCCGTGGGGACATGGCAGGCCCCGGCAAGTCCGGGGTGATCCGGGAGCCCGACTTTTCCTGCGGCCAGCCGTACGCGTTGCTCGGGTTGCAAGGTCACGCATGTGCTTCTGGCAGAGGTGCCCTGGCCGCGGCGGGCGGATGCGGCTGTGGTGATCGGGGCCGGGCTGGAGACAGCCGCTCTGGGCATGGGGCACCGCCAGGTCGCCGCCTGTCTGGGCTTCGCCGAGGGCACGGTCCGTGGCTGGTTGCGGGCGTTCGCCGGACGGGCGGAGGACGTGCGCCGACGCTACCGCGACACTACGTCACCGCGCTGGTCGCCCTGCGGCGGACGACGCCCGGGGACGACCTGATCAGCACCATGGCCACCCCCCGGTCACGAGGACGACGACGAGCCATCGAGTGACGACGAACTGGCCGTACTGGCGCTGACGCTCATCCTCAGGGGGAACGACACAGCCACCTGCCAGATCAGCAACATCGCCTACACCCCGCTCACCACCCCGGCACCCCGTGCCCTGCTGCAGCGCCATCCCGAACGCCTGCCACGGGTGCTGGGCGAACTCCTGCGACACATCCCCTTCCGCAAGGGCGTCGGCATCCCGCGCATGGCCCTGCCAGACGTGGACCCGGAGGGAACACGCATCCGCGCGGGTCACTTCGTCCACGTCTCCTACCTGGCCGCCAACCGGGACCCGGCCGTCTTCCTCGACTCGGACGCCCTTGACTTCGACCGCGCGCCGCACCCCCATATGACGTTCGGCTGGGGCGGCCACCACTGCATCGCCACGGCCCCGGCACGCGCGGAACTGGAAACGGCGATCGGCGCCCTCCTCACCCGCTTCCCCCACCTGCGCCTCGCCGTACCCGACTCGGAGGTGCAATGGGACACGGAGACCATCCGACGCTTCCCCCTCCGGCTGCCCGTGAGCTGGTGAAGGGAGCGGCGGCCCCGTAGGCCCGGATCCCGCCGGCCTCGCCCGCGCGAAGTGTCCGGGCCGCCGCTGAGCCACCATCGGGGAAACGGCGTCTGCCCGCTCTCTACGACGCGCTGCAGGTGGCCTGCGCTGAGAACGCGAAAACGCTCGCGTTCGTCCCGTCCTGCCCCGAGGCGTCTGCCGGCGCCGGACCGGCGCCTATGAAGACCATCCAGTCGCCCGACGTCACATGGGTCTGCACACCCTCGTTCGAGGCATCCACGGCGTCGGAGCCCCCGAACGTCCATCCCCGTTGCTGCAGTCGGTTGACTGCGGCGAGTAGCTCACGCCTGCCCAGGACGGTGGGGGACACCCCCGAGCCGTCGATGGAGCACGCTTCGAGGCGCTCCTCCGAGCGTTTGACGATGCGCGGCTCCCCGCCCAGATCCCGGGTGGCGAACACAAGGTCACTCAGTACCTCGGCTCGGCCCTTCCCCACCGCCGAGGACGGAGCCGCCGAGACCGCGGCGGACGCCCCCGGCCGCTGCGGTGCGGAAGCGGACGGCGCTCCCGTGTCGCTCGCGCAGCCTGCAAGAAACAGCGACGCCGTCACAGCGCAGATCCCCGCTGTGGTCTTGAGCCTGTCCACGTCCCACCCCGGTGATGTTCAGCCGGCACCGCACGCCATGCTGGAGGCGCGATTCTGCCATGACCGAAGCCGTCCGCCTCATCGAGTGCCTGGGGATCTCGGAGGCGCCGTCACGGCGGGTGCGGCAAAGGCTTTCCCCCGTCACTCGGTCGATCCTGGAGTGACGTACACGCGCCTTGGATGCCGTTCGGGAGCCGGAGCCGCGGGTACCGCTCGGGGTGCGGGCCTACAGGTCGGCGCGGCCGTCACCGGTGAGGTCGCCCGCGCCGGCCAGGGCGATGCAGGCGTCTCACCCGGTGCCGAGGCCGGTGCGGTCGGCGACGCGGTGGCCCCGGCCGTCGCCGCGGTACGGGTACAGCGTGCCGCCCGCACCGAGGAGGTCGGCCTGGCCGTCACCGGGGCCGGTCAGGCCGTTGAACGAGTCCCAGCCGCCACCCAGCGAGTACGGGTCGTTGCGGTAACCGTCGTTGTAGAGGTGCCCCTGGTGGTCACGCGCGTCGTTCGAGGCGGCGGTGTCCGATCAACGAGCAGTGCGGGCGAGAGGTGCTGGCATCTACGCTCGGGGTGTGGACTGTGACGAGGAGGCGGCGCATCTGGAGTGGTGGGCCGATCAATCGACGTGCCTGGCTCGGGTCCCGGTCCGAGTGATCGCCACCCCCAGCACAGGTGAGTGGCGGGCCGTGGTCTTGCCGCCGTTCGACGACGTCGCCCGCCAAAACCTTGAAGGGCTTCTCGACGTGGACGCCTGCTTCACTCTTCGCTTTGGCGCCTCAGCCATCGAAGTGCAGGTGGAGCACTACGACCGGGGCGACCGCCTTCGGCTGGCCGCCATCCCCGGCTCTGTGATCACGGAGCATCCAGACAACCAGCGTGGGTGGAGCGGCTGACGCCCCGCGGCGTACTCGTCGACAAGGCCACGCCCGGGAAGCCCGACTGGGGCGGCACACGTGACCGCTATACTGAACGCGTTCAAATCGGGTGGGGGGTGGAGGGTGACATGGCCCCGAAGGTGTACCGCGCCGCGGCACTGGCGGCTTTGCTGGCATGGTCATCGGTCGCCTGCACCGCGGGTGGCGATACGGCGTCGATCGACCAAGCGAGACTGGTCGGCCCGTGGACGAACGAGGCCGGAGCGCGCCTCGTGTTCGAAGCTGACCGGCGCGCGACCGGCACCGAGCTGGGCAGCGCCCTCCCGGGAAGCTTCTCCTGTCCCGATTCGCTCAGCGGGACGTGGAGCTTCTACAGCGCCCCGACAGATGAGGGCTTCAGCGCTGCTGACGCCTCGCTGACCAGTGGCGACACCGTCAACATCAGCACCACCAGCATGGAAGACCACTGCTCGCTGTCAGCAGTCGTTCGACGGGACGAGCACGGCTACAACCTCTGCCTCGTGGTCGACCCGGATTCTGATTGCTCGTTCAACGATGAACTCCTTCGCCCCGCTGGCCCGGAGCCGGAGCAAAGTCAGTAGCACCACCCGCTGGCAGACAGCGCACGCGCGGCCGGGGTGGCGGCCGCCGCCGGGTCCGCACCGCGACAGGGCCATCACCGCTCCCACCCCCCTCTGGGTGGGAGCCCCGTCCTCCGGCACCTTGCGCACCGGCCTCCCGGAGGTCTGCCCCGAGTGCTGGAGGCGGTCACGGACCCGTCCTGATCAGCCTGGACATCGACGGCCAGGTGGTGTCCTGAAAAGCCGTGCAGCGACGTCCAGGACCAGACCGTGACTGTGCCGGATACCGGGGGTCCGCCCACGTCCGGCTCCTGGCTGGGCGCCGACCGGCTCGTGAGCAGTAGCCCAATGGGCCGTGGAGCACACGGGTCGGGCACGTCGGTGCCCCCGTCCAGAGGGGCACGGGCGGGCTGACGAGGCAGCCAGGTACACGCTGCACCACATACCAGCGACTCCGGCCGGCTTACGCCGTCCCCTACGGCGTCGAGGTCGACGTGAGGGTCACGAAGGATTTCCCGTTTGGCCGATGATTCATGAGCAGAGGAAGGCGCCCGCGGGCCGGGGAGCTGGAGTCGCGGCGCAAGATGCTGCTGGACGCCCCGGAGGCCGGGATGGTGCGGAGCCGGGTGAAGAGGCGTGGGAGAACAAACTCGCCGCGCTCCGGTCCTGCCGACGGGCCACAGGGCGCCTCGCGCCGCGGCAGGAAGCAGTGTGGGGCGAGGGCGAGGCGATGATGCCGATCGGGCAGTACATGGCCAACCTGCGCCGAAAGGGCGGTCTGGGCAAGGACCTGGAGCGCGCGGCGCCACTGGCCGCGGTCGATGAGGTGGCCTTGTTCACCGGCTTCGACAGCCGTTGTTCAGTCTTCGGGAGACATCCCGGCCGCGGCCTGTCCGATGTTCACGAGAAGCGACAGCACCCGCGCACGCCGATGAGAATGCTGCCGCTCACGGGGGACTCTACGAGCCGCCGGATGCTCCAGCGGTGCGGATGGTCGGGATCGGTGGGGCGAGCGAAGACGTTGAGCTCGTCGGAGCCTCCCACGGTGACCTCGGTGGGGGTTGCGGACCGAAAGGCAGGCCGGACTCGGTCCTAGCAGCCGGCGGTCGGCGTGGCCGTCGGGTGCCACTCGCGGCGGAGGAGGCCGAAGACCCAGGAGTCGGAGACGTCGCCGTTGACGACGCAGTCCTCGCGGAGGGTCCCTTCGCGGACGAAGCCGAGCTTCTCCAGGACCCGGGCCGACGCCACGTTGCGGGTGTCGGTCTCGGCTTGGACGCGGTTCAGGTCCAGGGTGTCGAACGCCCACCGCAGGACGGCGTGCGCGGTCTCCGTGGCGTAGCCGTGGCCCCACGCGGCGGCGTCGAAGACGTAGCCCAGGGACGCGCTGCGGAAGTCCGAGTTCCAGTTGGTCAGGCCGCACCAGCCGACGAACGCGCCGTCGGAGACACGGTCGACGGCCATCCGCGCTCCCGTGCCTTCCTCCTCGATCGTCCGGCAGGTCGCGATGAAGCGCTGTGCGCGGGCCGGTTCGGTCCACGGCGGGGAGTCCCAGTAGCGCAGCACGTGGGCGCTGCTGTGCAGCGCGTAGAGCGGCGCCGCGTCGGCGTCGGTGAACGGCCGCAGTCGCAGGCGGGCGGTGTGCAGCTCGGGGGTGGGCAAGGTCATGCGGAGCATCCTGCCGCGTCACGCTCGCCCCCCACCATCCGTTTGTCCGGACGGTCGGGGGCGCGTACGTCCCCGGTGACGGCGAACGCGCCGCATGGGCAGTGAGTCCGAGTAGCGTGCCGGCACGGCGAGCAAACGGCCGCCGTACTGGCGCACCCTCGGGACGCCGACCAGCCTCGTCCTGTACCGGACCCCGGACGGGTGGAGAGACGCCCTCCACTTCACCGGGCCGGCCGCAACGGGCCAACAGGTCAGGTGCGCGTGGACCCCTGTCCTCCGTGGCACAGGCCGGATCCCGCCCGCACACCGCATCAGAGCCCACGTGCCGACGTGGCGGCAGCAGCCGCTCCCCCTCAGCCTCTGCCGGGCGGTTCGGTCGCCCTACGGCCCGCATCCGTGACGGGGGTACGGCGACCGGCCTCCTGCACACGGTGATCCCGACGACCGGACGCCCGCCGCACCCGGCATCGTCACCACAGCCAGGCGCCTGAGTGCCGCACCCGGGACAGAGCACGCGCTTCGCGGCGAGCTGCTACGTTGCCGATCCGGTGCTGCCGGGATCGCGACCGGGCAGCCCCCGGCAGAGGCAGAAACCCGGCACGGCTCGAAGCGGCGGCCGGCCGGCGGCGCGCGGGCTGCAACGGAACGGCGGCCCGAGGACTGGAGCGACGGCGCGGCCCCGAAGGTCGACGGGCCAGGCACGATGGTGTGCGTGTACCAACAGCCGAGCCGAAGCCCGGGCAGCGGGGGGCGGCCGTGGACGGTGCCGAAACAGCGGACAGCGCAGCGGCATGGGCGGCGCGCCGTCGGGAAGCGGCGGCGGGGCGCCGGGGCCACGGCCACACGACGGCAGCACGGCGCCCCCGTAGGGGGGCGTGGAAGCGGACCCCGTCGGTCCCGGCCTACAACGCCGGCGGGGCTCCAGGGATCGGCAACTCGGCGACACGCGGCCACGGCACGGCGGAGCGGGGTACCGACGGCAAGCGACCGCGGCCAGACCCGGGCTGGCCACGGCTCGCCTGGTCTGCCCGGACGAGGCACCGCTGGTGCGCACCTTCCTGGACTGCGTGCTGGACAAGCGGGACGGGCCGCCACGCCTACCAGAGCCATCTGGGCCTTCCACTGCTGGAGGGACTGACAACCCCGCCCCGGCCCCACGTTTCCCCGGCACGAACGTAGGGCGGCTCGTGCCGGGGCGGTGTGGGCGGGCAGGTTCCGGCCGGTGGGTGGTCACCGTGTGGTGGTCACCGGCCGGTACCAGTCAGACGGCCGGGCCATGGGGCAGGCGTCGCCCTGCGCGAGATCCGGGATCCGGTTCTTTCCCGGACTGCTGTGATCTTGGCGAGCGGCTTTCGGTCGGCCCAGCAGGGTGGGTCGTACCGGAGGAGGCCGGTGCCGCGGGGAGGCCCCGGGTGGCGGCCGCCACACCGGCTCGGGACGCGGTGGCGGCCAGCGGTCGGCAGCACGAGTGCGGCTCAGCACGACGGCACCGGCGGCAAGCGGCGCCAGAAAGCCGGCCGCCCGGCGCCGACGAGAAGGGGCGCGCGGGCGCCGACGCCGGCCGGCAGTTCCGCGAACTCCTCGTCCGGCGGTGCGCACACGCGGATCCCCTCGCCGACGTACCGTAACTGCGCCGCGAGTCCGGCAAGCGGCGCGATGTCGCCGTGTGATCAGTAGGTCATCGACAGCACACGCATGACCTCTCTCTTCTGCGGGTGCCGGCCTGGCC
Source organism: Streptomyces kanasensis (assembly GCF_043077165.1). Taxonomy (NCBI): domain Bacteria; kingdom Bacillati; phylum Actinomycetota; class Actinomycetes; order Kitasatosporales; family Streptomycetaceae; genus Streptomyces; species Streptomyces kanasensis. The sequence continues at coordinate 257,955 of NZ_JBIBSF010000011.1, read as the reverse complement.
GGCGAGGGTCCGGGGCCCGGTCCTCCGGGCCCCGTCTCGGATTGCTCAGCGGGCGGCGTCGAGGAGCAGTCTCGCGGCCACCATCGCCCCGTCGGTGCGGACCGTGCCGGCCACGGCCTTCGCCCGAGCGGCGGTTTCGGGGTCCAGGGCCGTCTTGAGGGCGGCCGTCAGGGACTCGTAGGTCGGTACCGGGCCGTCGTGGGCCACGCCGATGCCCAGTTCGGCCACGCGGGCGGCCCAGTACGGCTGGTCCGCCAACTGGGGTACCACCACCTGCGGTGTGCCGGCCCGGGCGGCAGTGGTCGTGGTGCCCGCGCCGCCGTGGTGTACGACGGCCGCGACCCGGGGGAACAGGGACTGGTGGTTGACCTCGCCGACGGCGAAGCAGTCGTCCCGGTCGTCGACGAGGCCCAGTTCCGCCCAGCCACGTCCGACGAGGACCCGGCGGCTCTGGGATCGGACCGCCTCGACGGCCACCCGGGCCGCCTCCTCGCCCGCCCGCACGGCCATGCTGCCGAACCCCACGTACACGGGCGGCGTGCCGGCGTCCAGGAACGCCTCCACGTCGGAGGGCAGCGGGCGTTCGTCGGGGAGCACCCACGCACCGGTCTGTACGACGTCGAGGTCCGGCGTCTCCGGCCACGGGTCCAGCACCGGGTCGGTCGCCAGCCACGGCCGGTCACCGAAGGCGTAGTGGCGGACGCTGTCCACCGGGGGCAGGCCGATCGTCGCGCGGTTGGTGTTGAGCGCCTCACGGAACAGCGCGTTGATGCTCAGGGCGTCCAGGTCCCACAGCGCCCGGTTGTCGGTCACCTCCGGCGGAAACGGGCGCCCCGGGTATGCCAGTGGCGGGCGCTGCGGTGAGGGCAGGGTCAGCTGCTGGAAGGTCACCGACACGTGGCCGATGCCCAGCTTCTCGGCCACCGACCGCGCCCCGGCGATAGCCGGCATGGCGCCCGTCGCCACCAGCACGTCGCATCCCTCGGCCACCGCGGGTATCACCGCGAACTGACTGGCTATCAGATCCGCCGCGCGCTGCGGCAGGTTGGTCTTCGACGGCGGTGGCGCCCCGGTCATCAGCGCGCGTGCCGACGGGCCGACGCCCACGACCGACACCCCGACCCCGGCCAGCCGCTCCGCGAAGACCTCGTCCGGCGGCGCACACACCCGCACCTCCGCGCCGAGCTCCCGCAACCGCACCGCGAGCCCCACCAGCGGTTCGACGTCGCCACGCGACCCATACGTCGACAACAGCACACGCACTTCTTGAATCTCCTGTTTCGTGGTCTTCTGACCCGGCCGATCGTTCTGAGGTACGGCCCGGGTAGCGGATGGTGTTACCTGTGCTTCTTGAGTTACCGAGCCCAGGGCAGTTCACGGGTGCCCTCGGTGCCGGGAACGGAGGCGACCCCGTCGGAACGCATCGAGACGTGGGCCTCGGCACGTTCCCGGGCGTGGATCCGGCGGAGGCGGTCGGCCGGAAGGATCAGGGTCTGGCCGGCCGCGACCTTCTCCGTGCGACCGCCGCACGTCACCTCCAGCGCGCCCGCGGTGACCGTCCAGACCTGCTCACGGCTGATGGAGTGCTCGGGGCCGGTGGCGCCGGCGTCCATGACGACCGTCCAGGTGCTGAGTTCCGTGCTGCCGCGGCCGGGGGACGCCAGACCGGTCATGGTCGCGTTCGGGGAGACGGTGACGTGGTCGGCGGAGGGCGTGATCACGATCCCGGCGGCGCTCTCGTCGTTGTCGGCCGGATCGGCCGGACCAGCGGCGTCGGCGGGGGCCGCCCATTCGACGAGCTGGACGACGACACCGTTCGGGTCGGTCATCTGCAGCAGTCGCTCACCCCACGGTTTCTCGCGCAGCGGCATGGTGATGGGGGCACCCGCCCCGCGCAGCCGGGCCTCCTCCGCCGCGAGGTCGGTGACCGTGAGGGCCAGGATCAGGCCGGCCGCCCGCTGGTCGCGCTGCTCGGGCGGGAGGACGTCCGTGCCTCCGCGGAGGAGGACGACGTGGACGGCGGCGTCACCGCGGGTCAGGGACACGAAGCCGTCGTCGGCCATGGCCACCTCGTAGCCGAGGTAGGTGCACAGGAACTCGCGGGAGGCGTTCACGTCGGCGACGGTCAGGGAGAGGGTGGAGGAGGAGACGTTCATGACGGGTCCTTCGTGAAGTGGGTGATGGTGAGGCCGGAGCCGAAGGCGCGCGTGCCGGCCGGGGCGAAGCGCGTCGGGTTGTACGGGCCGTCGAACAGGGGGGTGCCGGAGCCGAGGACGATGGGGTGCCGCTTGATGATCAGTTCGTCGATCTCGTCGCGCAGGACGGCCGCCAGCTTGCCGCCTCCGCACAACCAGATGCCCATGCCATCCTGCTGCTTGAGCTCACGGACGAGCGCGACCGGGTCGTCGGTGACGGTCACCGCCGGATCGGGGCTGGTGAGCGTGCGGGAGACGACGTACTGCTTCAGGTGGGCGTACGGGCTGGTCCACCCCAGCTTCAGACCCGGGGCATAGGTCGCGCGACCCATGATGACGGTGTCGAAGCGCTCGGCGGCGCGATCGGCGATGCCCAGCGGCTCGCGTGCGGCTGCGGGCACCGTCTCGGGGAAGTCGGCCAGGACCGCGGCGGCTTCCTCACCCTCGAAGGGGAAGAAGTCGTACTGGTCGTCGGGGCCGGCGATGTAGCCGTCCAGGGTGGCGGCGACGTAGTAGGTCAGCTTGCGCATGGACTGGCTCGATTCTTCGAGAGGGGGACGGGCCGGGGTGCGGATCTCGTCGTCGTGGTTCGGGCGGCATGGCCTTGCCGAATGACCCGACCTTTGATGATCATGCCTCAATGATCTTGCTGTAGGGATCTCGTCGTACGGATCAGCCGGTCGGCACGTCGAGCTGGAGTTCGCGGGTGCGCCGGTAGGGGCGGAAGCCCAGGGCGCGGTTGACCGCGAGCATGTGGGCGTTGTCCTCGGCGTTGTCCGTCTCGATCTCGACGACGTCGGGATGTTCGGCGCGCAGCCGGCACACCATGGCGGCCTTGACCCACCGGCCCAGCCCGTGGCCGCGGTGTGCGGGCACGACGGCGGTGTCGTACTGCTGGGCGCGAGGCCCGGAGCCCTGAGGGAGAAGGATCTCGGTGTAGCCGGCGATGGTGCCGTCGTCGTGGACGGCGGCGATGGTCAGCAGGGTGTCGCCGCGGTCGGCGACCACCGTGGCCATGGTGCGGACGCGGTCGGCGTCCCACGCCACGCCGCCGTAGTCCAGGTCGCCGACGGGCATGTCGTTCATCGCGTTCTTGGCCTCGGCGAAGGCGTCGGCGAGGTCGTCGGGGACTGTTCCGGTCCAGCCGGTCAGACGGTAACCGGGGTGCTCCGCGTCGGCGGTCCGCAGCAGGTCGGCCACGGCCGGCTCGTCGAGGCGCAGGACGAGGTGATCCAGCGTGAGCGCCCGGCGAAAGCCGTGGCGTTCGCCGAACTCCTCGCCCGGGCTGCCGGCCGCGGCCGCGGCGATCAGGCTGCGCCGGTTCTCGGTGCGGCAGGCCGCGACGACCGCCGACAGCAGGAGGGAGCCGGTTCCCCGGCGGCGGTGTGCGGGGTCGACGTGCAGTTCCAGTTCGGCCAGGTGCTCCTGGCCCGGGGAGGTGAATACCCGCAGGCCGGCGATTCCGACCGGAGTGCCATCCGCACCGGTGGCCAGCCAGGCCAGCCGTCGGCTGCCCAGTGCGGGGCCGGTGAGCTGGGCGTGGATCTGTCCGGGGTCGGGGGTCGGTACTCCGGGCAGGTCGTGGGCGGTAGAGGCGGTGACGACCCGATGCCAGGCGGCGGCTTCGGCGGGCGTGACGCGCTGGAGCGGACGGACACGTACTGAGATGGACAAGGTGATGGCCTTCGTGGTCGAGTGCTGGAAGGGTGGGTGTGACCCGGTTCAGGTGATGCGGCTGTCTGACCGCGTGATCGCCTTCGCGTTCTATCCGTCGGTGTGGCGCACGAGCGGCCAGTCGACGTCGATGCGGGCGGCCGTGGCGAGGTAGGTGGTGAACACGTTGAGAGCGACGTGGGCGACGACCTCGACGATCTGCCCGTCGGACAGGCCGGCGCGCTGGGCCGCGGCCAGGTGCTCGTCGGTGACGGCTCCGCGGTTGCGGACGATCACGGCGGCCAGATCCAGGACGGCGGCGTCCCACGGGTCGTCGGCCTTGCCATGGCGCGCGCGGGTGGCCTCGTCCGTACCCAGCCCGGCCACTTTGGTTCCGCGGAACATGTGCACCGACAGGCAGTAGTCGGACCCGTTCTCCTGCGCCACGAGCAGCGCGATGCTCTCGCGCACGTGCGCCGGCAGGGTTCCCCGCGTACTCAGGGCGCCGACGACGCCCAGGTACCCCTTCAGCACGGCCGGGCTGTTGGCCATCACTCGGGCCAGGTTGGGGACGATTCCCAGCTCCTGGTGAGTGGCGGTGAACAGGGCTGCGGTCTCACCAGTCGCGCTCTCGGGTTCGACGGTGTGGAGTGAATGCATGCCGGTAACCCTGACGGTTGATCTTGATACATTCCCGATGCTTCTTCGATGCACGCGATGACGACCCCTGGAGTGACGGCATGCGGTTCACGATCCTCGGCCCGGTGGAGGCCGTGGCTCCCGGTTCCGACGTGCCCGCCCTGGCGCCCCGCCATCGCGCGGTGCTCGCCTATCTGCTGCTGCACGCCGGGGTCGCGATCAGTACGGATCGTCTGATCGACGCAATGTGGGGGCCGCTGCCGCCGGATTCCGCCCGCGCGCAGATCCAGACCACGATCGCCGCGATTCGACGGATGCTGCGCGCCGCGGACGCCGACCGGATGCTGACCACACGCCCGGCCGGGTACGTGATCACCCCGGAGCCAGGACGACTCGACCTGGACGAGTTCACCAGCCTGACCGCCAAGTCACCGGCCGACTCCGACGACCCGGGGCGTGCCGCGGACCGGATACGTGCCGCGCTGGCGCTGTGGCGGGGAGAGCCGCTGGCCGGCATCACCGCCCACTACGTCGAGAGTGCCAGAGTACGTCTGAACGGGCAGATGCTGACCGCCGTCGAGCGCCTGGCCGAACTGGAACTCGCCCGGGGGCGGCACGAGGACCTCATCGACGAACTGTCCGTCCACGCGGCGGCCAACCCCTTGCGGGAGCGGCTGTGCTGCCGGCTGATGCTCGCCCTGCACCGCGCCGGACGCCAGACGGACGCGCTGCACGTGGCGAGGACCTTCCGGGAGACCCTGGCCGACCAGCAGGGACTGGACCCGGGCCACGCGTTCAACAAGCTCGAACAGGACATCCTGCGGGACGCCCCCGACCTGCGGCCGCCGGTCACCGCTCCGGCGAAGCCGCAGGGAGTCAGCTTCCTGCCGTACGACGTCCCGGACTTCACCGGACGCGAGGACGAGTTCGACGCGCTGATCCGCCTGTGGTCCGGCAACAACGCCGGCGTCGTGACGATTTCGGCGATCGACGGGATGGCCGGGGTCGGCAAGACGACGCTCGCCGTCCACCTGGGACACCGCCTCGCGGACCGGTTCCCGGACGGACAGCTCTTCGTCGACCTGCAGGCGCACACCGCCGGTCAGGCGCCGCTCGACGCCGGTGCGGCGCTCGGCGCCTTGCTCGGCCAACTCGGTGTGCCCGCCCAGCACATACCCGCCTCGACCGCCGACCGCGCCGCCCTGTGGCGGTCCGAACTCTCCGGCCGCCGCGTGCTGGCCGTACTCGACAACGCCTTCGGCGCCGACCAGGTCCGCCCATTGCTGCCCGGGGTCTCCAGCACCCTGGTCCTGGTCACCAGCCGCCGACGGCTGACCGACCTGGACGGTGCGCACGCGCTGTCCCTGGACGTGCTGCCCGCCGCGGACGCCGTGGAGCTGTTCACGGCGATCGTCGGCGAGCGGGCGGCCGCCGAACCCCTGGCCGTCCTCGATGTCCTGCAGCTGTGCGGATTCCTGCCGCTGGCCGTCCGCATCGCCGCCGCCCGCCTGCACCATCGCCCCCGCTGGACCGTCGCGTACCTGGCGGACCGGCTCCGCGATCAGCGCCGCAGACTCTCCGAGCTGGTTACGTCGGAGCGGGGGGTGGCAGCGGCGTTCACCCTGTCGTACGAACAGCTGACCCCGGACCAGCAGCGCATGTTCCGGCTCCTGGGGCTCCAGCCGGGCCGAGACATCAGCCCCGAGGCGGCAGCCGCGCTGGCCGACCTCCCGCTCGACGACGCCGAGACGCTCCTGGAAGACCTGCTGGACGCGCACGTCCTGACCCAGCACCAGCTCGGCCGCTACACCTTCCACGACCTGTTGCGGGAACACGCCCTCGCCACCGCCGCCGCCGAGGAGTCTCCCGACGCCCAGCGCGAGGCCCTCGGCCGGCTGTTCCACCACTATCTCCACACCGCCGGCACGGCCGTCGACCACCTCTACCCCGAGGGGAAGAACCGCAGACCGCGCGTTCCCGCCCCGGACTTCCCGACCTCGCCCCCACGGGACGAGCCCGAGGCGCTCAGCTGGCTGGACACCGAACGGGCGAACCTCATGGCGTCCGGCCAGTACGCGGCCGAACACGACTGGCTGTCCCACACGAGCCAATTGACCGCCACCTTGCACCGCTACCTGCTGGGTCACGCCCACCAGGTCGACGCACTGACCCTCAACGACCTGGCACTGCAAGCCGCCCGCCGCAGCGGCGACACAGCCGCCGAAGCCCGGACGCTCATCGACCGCGGCCAGGTGCACTTCTGGTGGCACGGCGCCTACGAGCAGGCGGCCGAGCACTACCGGCACGCCCTGGACCTCGCGCGCGGGATCGGCGACCGGAGCACAGCGGCCGACGCACTGCATGCCCTCGCCGCCGTCTCCACGCGGCGACGGGAATACGACCAGGCCCACGACCACGGCACGCAGGCCCTCCTGCTCTTCCGCGAGCTCGGGGACCATAGTGGCGAAGCCAGATGCCTGACCTACCTCGGCATCATCGACGAACGCCAGGGACGGTACGAGGCCGCCCACGAGAACCACCGGCACGCACTGCAGGTACACCGCGCGACGGGATCCCGCATCGGCGAGACCGTCGTGCTGAACAACATCGGGCTGGTGTACCAACGGCAAGGCCGCTACGACGAGGCCCGACGCCATCACCACCAGGCCCTGGAGCTGAGCCGCAGGTTCGACTTCCCCGGAGACGAGGCCGAGTCGCTCAACGCCCTCGCGGAAGCCGCCCGGTCCATGGGCGAGCTCGACCGGGCCGCGGCCGAACACGACTCCGCGCTGGCCCTCGCCCGCGAGTCCGGCTACCGCCCCGAGCAGGCCCGCGCCCATGACGGTCTGGCGCACGTCCAACGCGACCTCGGTCGCTTCGACCTCGCCCGCGACCACGCCCGCCGGGCGCTCGACCTCTACACCGCCCTCGCCGTACCCGAGGCCGACGAGATCCACGCCTTTCTCACCGGGCTCCCGCCGACCGCGAACGAACCCGAACCGCCGGAGGGATCCGCGGCCGACCAGCCGTCTCGGACGCCATCAACCAGCGACTCGACCGGACGTTCCTGATCCATGAACGGCACACACCGTACGGGATGACCCCGACGCGCGGCCACGGACGCCACCCGAAGCCGCGTCGGGACGCCTTGCTCGAAAGGGCTCCGCGCCTCAACGACCGTTTCCGCGGCGCAGACACGAGCCGCCACACCTACAAGGGGTGCACGGCAACACGCCGCGCACCCGTGCGACCCGTGCGACCCGTCCCTGGCGGACTGGACGCCGTCCAGGCCCGCCGTGCCCTCCCCGGCCCGACACGGTCGCGGACGGGCAGCAGGACCCGCGGCAGAGACAGAAACCCGGCACGGCCGACAAGCGACGACAGGCCCGCGGCACGCGGCCGGCAGCGGATCAACCGGTCCGAAGACACGCTGGAGCGTCGAGGAGTGCTTCCAGGCAGCCAAGGCAGGTCGGCCTCGACCACCACCAGGTCCGCGACTGAACCTCATGGCAGGCGGGAGAGACCACCCCACCGAGATCGGACCCAACGGCGTCTCATGTCCAACCAGCGCGACGGGCAACCCGGCGGACCATCCCGGTCACAGCACTAGAAGACACCGCCGTACTGGGACTCCGCCAGGGCGGCGGCGCGCTGGTCGCGGAAGTTCGTCACGTAAGCGTCGTGCATCTCGGGGCCGACGTACTTCAGGAGCGCCTCGTCGTTGGCGGTGAGCGCCAGGCCGGTGTACGGGTGGCTGCCCGTGAAGACCAGCTTCTGGTCCTTCGCGCCCTTGTACGAGCCCTCGATCAGCAGGTACTTGGTGTGGGTGGCCGTGCCGGACACCTCGGGCTCGGCGGGGTTCGTCACGTCGTCGTTCTGCAGGCGGTGGAGGGAGATCTTCCCCTTCGCGGTCGACCGCGTCAGCCAGTACGCCGTCTCGCGGTGCGTGCCGACGGCCGAGTAGTCGGAGAGCTTGCCGTAGACGACGTCGACGTAGCAGCCCGCGTCGGCGAGCTTCCACAGCTTCTCCGCCACGGCCGGCCGCGAGATGTGACCGTTGGCGATGCGGATGACGGTGCGGCCGTCCGCCGTGCCGTGGCCGGGGGTGTTCCCGTAGCAGACCGGAGCGGCGGTCCCGTCGGCGTTCGGCACGCGGGTCTCGACCATGCTCAGGATGTTCTCGACGACGTCGGTCGAGGAGCGCGGGAAGAAGTAGCCCTTGGCCTGCCCGGCCTCCACGTCGATCGCCAGGTCGCTCACCGTCTTCGACCCGTCCGGCTGAGCCTGCGAAGCGGCCATCAGGTCGAAGTAGCGGACGTAGCCGGCGTGCAGGGCGGCGTTGTCGGTGACGGTCATCGCGTCGTTCCAGCCGGACTCGCGGTCCCACGTGGTGAGGTTGCCGGAGGACTGCACCACGATGTTCTCGACCACCGCGCCCGTGGTCGGCGAGCCGCTGCCGGTGGAGCGGGAGAACAGGAAGAACTTGTTGTGGTTCACTCCGCTCGTCCCCGCGGCCAGGCACGGTCGGCCCGCCGCGCACACCCGGAACCACGACGTCTGACCGGGCACGGACTGCGCGGCGAAGGCGGCCTGGAGCTTGTCCCGGACCGTCTTCCCCGCCGTGCCCATCCACTCCGCGGTGATGCTCGTGTCGTCGACGAGTACCTGCACGTTCACGTTCCGCTGGTGCGCCTTCACGAGCTGGTCGGCGAGCCAGGACGACCCGAACGCGTACAGGGATATGCGGATGGTCGACCCATGGGGGGCGCCGTTGACGAGGCGACCGAGGTGGCTGAGGATCGCGCCCTGCTCAGCGGTCGTGCCGGTCGGCTTGTTGAAGACGACGCCGGTCTTCACGTACGTCTCGTCCTGCGCGGTGGCGGCCGGCGCACCGGTCATGAGGAGGCCCACGGTGAGGAGGGTGGTGAGGAACCTGTTCTTGATCACGGCCGCCACCATACTGCCGGGCGTGCGGGACGCCGCGACGCGACGAGTTCCCCAAGGATCCACAGGAACGCACCACCGGTGCCCATGTCGTTTCGACGGCGAGGCCTACGAACGCCGCAGCGTAGTGGAACGGTGCTTCATCCGCCTCAAACCGTGGCGCGGCATCGCACCCGCCATGCGATCCAGCACCACCACGGTCTCCTGCCTGGACCGGAGAAAACCGGAACTGTCTGAAAGGCGATCAAACGAAGCACTCCCGAACGGCTTGTCGAGCACGGCGGTTGCGCTACCGGAAGCCGCGTTACGCGCCACGGACTCGCCAGCAGGGGCAAAGCGTCCGGACCGATGCCATCAGCACGAGGAGCGGCTGCCCCTACGGCCAGACGACGACTGGCCGTCGAGAACCAGGCTGTACGGCAGCTGCGCCACCCCGGTGACGGATCGGGGAAACAACACCGGTCACGCTCCCCCGGGACTGCAGGAGCACCGGCGCCCCGGCCGGGCCGGGTGAACAGCAGGCACCCGTAGCCGTCGAACCGGGCCTCGAACGCGAGCGCGCCGGGCAGGACCCCGCGCGCGGCCTTCACGGCACTCGCGGGAGCTGGTGGTCGCTCCTGAAGGGCCTTTGGGCGACCTGTGTGCGTCGGAAGAACCCCTGCGTGCCCGGTCGGGATACGGACTTCATTCCGAACGATCAGTTGGGCCGCTCGCCACGCCGCTCGCCACGCCGCGCGGCGCGTCAGCTGCGAGCGGGGGGCGCCGAAGCCGCATCAGGCGCGCAGGGTGACGCCGAAACGGGTCCTCATCCGCCGCAGTTCCCACAACGAAACGGCCGTTACCGACAGCGGTCCCCCCAGCATGGAGCAGAACTGGACGAGGGGCGGGCCCCCCGGCATGCCGTCGCCGATCAGGTTGAAGGCCGCGAACACCCACACCAGCGCCAAGGTGAGGACGGGCGGCAGCATCGGGTGGACCTGGGCGCTGTTGAAGGCACTTCGAGCCGAGTACAGCGACGCCAGGAAGAAGAAGGGGAAACCCCACACGATGACGAGGAGCGCGGCGACGGCCACTACGTATTCCCACCAGCTCTTCCCGTCGCGGTCGTCGATCTGGGCCGCAAGACCGAGGATCCCGCCGATGACGACCAACGTCAGCACGTACCAGCCGACCGCCTTGAGCGGAGCGCGCAGCCGGGAGCGCAGATGCGGTCGCAGGTGCGGGGGCGCGTAGTAGATGAATCCGACGATGACCAAAGGGCCGGCGACGAGCAGCACGAACGGAGCGACGATGAGATTGGCGACGCCGCCCCAGGCCGCGGCCTCCAAGCGCTTCCAGTCCACGTTGTAGGCGAGGACCAGGGCGATGGTGGCGGCAGCACCGAGCACCGTGCGGGCCAGCTGGACGCGGTCCGCGACGCGGTCCATGATCCGGCCTTCACCCTCCTGCGCGAAGAGCCGGGTGGCGACGCGGTGCGCGGAGCGCAGGATCGCGGAGACCAGCCCGAAGAGTGAGACGTACGACAGGCAGCCGCGGGAACGCCGGACGGGGGGCCGCGTGGGCTGGGAACCGTAGGGGTACACCGGCCGGTTGGGGTCCGGATTCGGTGGTGGTGGACCATACGGGCCGCCCTGCGGTGGTCCGTGGGGAGCGCCCCGGCCGCCCAGGTCCCCCGGTCCGTTGCCGGCAGCTTGACCGGGACCGTTGCCCGGCCCCCATCCCCCCGTAGCCATGCCACTCCCCTTCATCCCGGCCACATGCCGTGGACGTCCTGTGATGCCCCGGCGCAGTGTAGTGACACGACCCCGACAGAGGCCGCGCTCGTTGGCGGTCGCACCACATAGGCGAACCGCCCGCCGCCGGCGTCGACGCGTGCGCACTGGGGCCCGTACCCGCCCCACGCCGCGTGCGGAGCGGACGCGGCCGGCCTGGAACCGGTTCAGGGCGGAGGCGAGGTTCGCGGTCTCACCATGCGGTCCGCTTCGAGCACCGCCAGGGTGCGGTTCAGGCAGTTCACCGGCAGGGACCGAAGCGACCCGACTTTCGGCACGGTGCGTCGAGGTTTGACAGAATGACCGGCGCTCGCCCGGAGACGGATGTGCCGATCGTCAGCCACGTCGGCGTGGCCGCCCACCCGTGGCGCCTTGGCCGTGCGGCTGCCCGACGGCCAAGGCGCGCTGAGCGGCGCGCTCGCCGCGGCCCCGCTCGAAGATCCGGCACCCCGTCGCTGTCCGCGGGGGCACGACCGGACTCGCCGAAGAGATCGCCGTCTCCACCTGCTGGAACCCACCCTCGGCGAGCAGATCACCGCGTGCGCCCTGGGCGGTCCTGCCCATGCCAGGGGGGACTCCAGGAGACGGAACGCCCCACTGCCTGGCTGATCGTTTGCTACGGGCGCACGGCCAACTGGTTCGTCACGTTCTCCCTCGCCGCCACGCTCCCCTCGTGGAAGCAGCTCGTCACGTGCCGTTCTTGCGCAGGAAGGTCTCAAGCCTTTCGGTGGAGCCTGGTGCTGCGGCGACGAAGTGACCGGCGCCCGGATGCACGCTGCGCTCGCCGCTGAGCGCATCGGCGAGCGCGTCGCAGATCCTCTCGAACGCGGCCGCGTGGCCTCCGGACATGACGAGCACGGAGATGCCGGCGTCACGGATCACGTCGAGCTGTGGGCGCGCCTCGCTGGTCGGTCGGCCACCGTGCGCCCGCCTGACGCCGGTCACCACGTTCTCGGGGAGAGGACCGTCGCCGATGGGCGCACCCGCGAGTCGGAGGAACTCGCGCAGTGGGGTCGGTGCGGTATCCATCCCGTGGGCGAGGACCGTGTCGCCGAGGCGCTCAAGCCGTGCCACCTCGGGATCGTCAGGGACAAGGTAGTTGAGCGGCGGCTCGATCAGCGTGAGTGAGCGCACGCTGCCCGGCGCGGCAGCGGCTGCGATCAATGTCCCCAGGGCGCCGTAGGAGTGGGCGACAACATGCGGGCGGGCGTCGAGCAGCGGTGCCAGGTCCAGGGCGTCCACCGCGAAGTCCTGACGCTCCTGCGGTGGCGGGCTCGGCGGATAGCCACGGCGGTAGACGTAGGCCAGCGTCCACCGGTCGGCCAGTGGAGCGACCGGGCCCCACGTCGTCCGCGGGCCCGCACCGCCATGCACGAACAGGACCTCCGGCCCAGAGCCATCACGTATCACCACGATCTCGCTCACGAGGCGACCCTAGCAGCGCACGGGTGAGCCACGGTTCCGCACTGGCCGACGAGCGGGCGGCCCCGACCCGGCCGAAAGTCAGCTCGGGTACGCCTGCGGACCGCGAGACGCTGACTTCGACATCCACGCTGGTCAGGGCGCTGTGCGGGCTGAGATCAGCAGCCTCGAGGAGGACGCGTGCCGCAGGACGTGGAGTTCGACGTCCCCTGCCTTCCTGGACCACCCCCGAGCTGGCCGCCGCCCGCGAGCGGCACCTTGCATGGGCGCGGCACATGGGGCTGGTGTGTGGCGGGGAGGCTGAGCGGCGGTACCGGTTCGCGCAGGCGGCTGACGTGGCCGCGTACTCGTATCCCGACGCGGCAGGTACGGACCTTGATCTGGCCTTCGACGTGTACGGCTGGTTCTTCCTCTTCGACGACCAGTTCGACGTCCCGCTCGGTGAGGTGCCGCCGGCGGTGGTGGTGGGTGAGGAGCTGATCGACCTGCTGCGCTTGGCGCCGGGCACGGCGCCCTTCTCGTCTTCCCCGCTGGCCGACGCGTTCGCGTCGGCGTTTGCCCGACGTGGTCGAAGCCGTCGGCGGCGCCCGGACTGCCAGGTGCATTCGGTTGGGCCGGCGCTCCGGGGGCTGTGCCACGAGCCTGGATGTGCACTACGAAGCTCGTCGTCCGATCAGGCGGGTCCGGGGGTGTTCGGTATGGTTCCGGGGTGCTGGCTGTCCGGTCGGTGCCTTCCCGGGGGGGATGAGCGAGACGAGGGACATGCCGGAGCAAGCGAGCCCGCCTGCGATAGCACCGAACGGTCCTCTGGCCACAGCGGTCGAGGCGGCGCGGATGGCGGCGGTGCGCCGTTACGACATTCTCGACACTCCGCCGGACGGCGCTTACGACCGGGTCGCGGCGCTGGCCGCCCGCCTGTTCGAGGTGCCGGTGGCGACGGTGACGATCGTGGACGAGGACCGGATATGGTTCAAGGCCGCGCACGGGCTGGAAGGTGTCAGCGAGATCGGCCGGGATCCGGGCCTGTGCGCCTCGGCGGTGCTGACCGACGACACCACCGTCATCCCCGACACCCTGCTCGACCCGGTCGCCTGCTCCAACCCCCTGGTCGCCGGCCCGATGGGAGTGCGGTTCTACGCCGCCGCTCCGATCATCACCGTCGACGGGCACCGCCTGGGTACGGTCAACGTCCTCGACACCCGCCCCCGCGAGATCAGCAGGGCCGATTCCTCCACCCTCGAGGACCTGGCAGCAGTAGTGCGTGACCAGCTGGAGCTGCGGCTGTCGGCACTGCGCGCGGTACGCGCCGAGCAGGAGCGCCGCCGGATCGAGCAGGAGAAGCGCCAGGCCGAGGAGGAAGCCCGGCAGCGTGCGGAGCGGGACAAGGCGGCCATCGCCGCGTTCGCCTCCACCCTGCAACGCACCCTGGTGCCTCCCGTGCTGCCCGCGGTACCCGGGCTCGAGTTGGCCTGCCACTACAAGACCGCTTCCCCGCAGGAAGTGGGTGGCGACTTCTACGACGTGTTCCCCGTAGGCGGGGGCCGGTGGGCATTCTTCCTGGGCGATGTGTGCGGCAAGGGCGCCGAGGCCGCCTCGGTCACCTCACTGATCCGCTACACGTTGCGGGCCGCGGCCCTCGTCGACGCGGACCCGACGGCCACGTTGAAGGCGCTGAACACCGCGCTGCTGTTGGACGCCGCGGTGGGTACCCGTTTCTGCACCGCCATCTTCGGTCTGCTCGATCCGGCCCGGGACGGCGGTTTCACGGTCACGCTGGCCACCGGCGGCCACCCGCCCGCCTACCACCTCAGCCCCACCGGGGAGGGTGGCGGTGTGCGGGTCGAGGCGGTCCGTGCCAAGGGAGGGATGCTGGTCGGCGCGTTCGCCGAAGCCGCCTTCGCCTCACGCACCTTGCACCTGGCGCCCGGCGAGGGACTGCTGCTGTACACCGACGGGCTGACCGAGGCCCGCACGGCCGACGGCGACATGCTCGCCGATACGGGCCTGACGGACTTCCTGGCCCGGCGGCCCGCACCGGTCAGTGCCGGCGTCCTGATCGACGACACCGTCGCCCTGCTCGACACCCTCCCCGACACCGAACGCGACGACGTGGCGCTACTGGCTCTGTCCGTCCCCACCGCGGACGCCGCTCCTGCGGGCATCACCACCACCGCCCACAGCGCCGCCGCCCCGACCGCACCCGCCGACGCCAGCGTCGGGCAGGAGAACCGACGCCCATGACCGACGCATTCCACCTCGACGTCCCCCACGCCGACGGCACCGTGGCCGTGATGGCGCTGTCAGGTGAATTCGACATCGCCGCCGCCCCCGCCGTCCGGGCCCGCGCCCTGGACCTCATCGCGGCCGGACACCCCGACCTGATCGCCGACCTGTCGGGCGTCACTTTCTGTGACTCCTCAGGGCTGGGCGCCCTCGTCGGCATCTGGCGCTGCGCGAAGGACGCCGACGGCTCCCTGACCCTGGCGGCCATCCCCGACCGGCTGGGCCGACTGCTCGCCACCACCGGGATGGACACCTTCCTGCCCACCCATCCCAGCGCCGAGGCCGCGCTCGCCGCCTGCCAGGACAACCACACCACAGCCTGAACCCCCCTGCGCCCGCAGGGGCGGCGTCCGCACGCTCTCTCGGCACACAACGGCCCGTCGCCGGAGCGGACGGAACATGGCGAAGCGCGCGTCGCGACCGATGCACGGGTCGCGGCGCGCGCTCATCTGTTCGCCATGGCGCTGCACGTCGGCGGGCGGCACACCGGATGCCGCCTGCACCCGTGAACGGCTCAGTGGGACTCGTCCCAGGGCTCGCGGCTGCCGGTGCACCTGTTCCTTCCGCACCGTGGCTGGAGTGCCAGCGCGCCCCTCGAAGGAGTGAGAACCGTGACCCCGGTCGCCGCCGTCGCCGAGTCCGTCCCCGAAACGAAGGCCGGGCGCCGGCCTGGCACGTCACCAGCCTGGACACCGACGCCTACCCGGTGCGCTGGGCGGGCCTGATCCACACCGACGCCTACCCGGTGCGCTGGGTGGGCCTGATCCACCAGGAACGCGGCGTGCACCACATCCGCTGCCATGTCGCCGACGGCGGCCCGTCGGCGGGCGGCGGAATGTCCGAGCCGCCGCCCGCGGCGACGGGCGGCACGTTGAACGACGGCTTCGTCGCCCCCGCAGGGCTTGGCCTGCTCCGGCCCTGAGCTCACGCAGCGGCTCGTCGGTGCGGGCGACGAGCCCCTGCGCCTCGCGTATGAGGGCGGCCGCGGCCCCGGCGATGAGTTTTCAGCTTGGACGTCGTCGTCGGTGTCCGGGTCGCACACGGTGCCCGGCGCGGCGGCGGCGAGCAGCTGGTCGCTGAGATCCCACACCCCGCCGGCTCCACACGGGCGCGTCGAAACCGGCGTCCTCGAGGGCACGGCCGGCGGCGTCCATGTTCTTGGCCCAGCGGCGTACGACGCGCCGCATCCTGCTCGCCGAGCTGGACTGGTCCGCTGAAACTCATTCCCTGGTGAAGGTGCCGAGGCCGGTCGTGTCGAGGTTCTCGACCCGGACCTTGTCGGCGCGTCCGTTGGACCCGACGCTGAAGGTCACGCCGGACAGCCCGACGGCGTTCTCGCCCGTGGTGCGGTGACTGAAGGTGTCGCCGTCGTAGTGCCGCAGGGTGAACCGCTGTTTCTTCGGCCCCAGTTGCATGATGAGGTCGTCGCCCTGGGTGCTCACGGTCATCGGGCCGTAGAAGTCGTTGGCGTACGTTCCGGTGTAGGCGCTGTCCGCCCTGGCCGGTGCGGGCCGTGGCGGAGTTTTGGCGTAGTCGGTCTCAGAGCGGGCGCCCTGCGCCGCCTGTTGGAGGATCGGGCCGATGAACGTCAGCCAGTCGACCGTGGGCCCGCCCGTCTGCGCGGTGTCGAGGAAGGTACTGGCGATCGCCTCGGGTACGCCGACGGGCTCGCCGTTGGTGAGGACGACGATGCCGAGGTCTTCCGAGGGCAGCAGCGTCACATTGGTGGCCGCGCCCATCGCGAAGGCACCGGAGTGGCCGAGTTTCAGCCTGCCCTGGTCGTCGTAACTGACGTTCCAGCCAAGCCCGTAGAACCCGGTCCTGCCCGCGGGCGCGTGCGGCGGCTCGGAGACGACGTGCGGCAGGTGGGTCTCGTCCAGCGCGTCGCTGTCGATGACTTGCCGCCCCTCGAACTTGCCGTTGCCGAGTTGCAGGCGCAGCCACTTCGTCATGTCCCGGACGGTGGAGCTGGCCCCGCCCGCCGGGCTCTGGGCGTCTGCGTCCCGCACGAACTCGGCCTGCCAGGTGTCGCCCTGCTTCACATGGGTGACGGCCTTGTTCCCGGCCTTCTCGTAGTCGGTGAAGGAGGAGCTGGTGGAGTCCATGCCCAGCGGCCGGTACAGCTTGTCGGCGGACAGCTTCTCCCAGCTGGTGCCCGCCGCCCGCGCGACGGCGACCGCGGCTTCGGTCAGCCCGAAGTTGGTGTACGCGTAGCTGGCACGGAACGGATCCAGCGGTTCGTACCGCAGATGCTCCAGGATGTACGGGCGGTCGTAGCCCAGGTCCTCCAAAAGGTCCCCGGCGTGGTCGGGCAGCCCGCTGCGGTGCGAGAACAGGTCGGCCAGCGTGACGTGGCGGGTCACCCAGGGGTCCTTGAGGGCGAAGCCGGGACTGTGCTTCGCGACCGGGTCGTCCCAGGCGACGGTGTTCTCACCCACGGCCGCGGCGACCACGGTCGATGCGACCGGCTTGGAGACCGAGGCGAGCTGGAAGACGGTGTCGGGTCCGACCCGGCCCTCCGCGCCGGCCTTCCGTACGCCGAAGCCCTTCAGATACAGCACCTCGTCGTCATGGACCACGCCGACGGCGACCCCCGGCACACCGGTCCTGCGCATGGCGTCCCGTACCACTCCGTCGAGCCGGTCCACCGCGGCGTCGACCTCGTCCCGTGTGAGTCGCGGCGGCGGCTGGGCCGGCGGGACGGTGGGCAGTGGCGACGTCTGGGCGGCCGGCCTGTGGACGGCGGAGGCGTCGGGACCCGTGCAGCCGCCGCCGGCCAAGGCCGCCACCAGGCCCAGTGCCGCAGCGGAGGGAAGGCGCAGGGCATGCGCCTGGTCAAGGCGGGACATGTTTCCCAGTGAAGGCCCTGCCCCGGCGCCTGTCGCATCGGCGAGCCATTCGGGGGACCCGCCACCTCGCGATCACGTGAGCCGCTCGCTCACAGCAAGGGCCGAACCACCCAACGGTCACGCCCGGCCAGGGCACTTCTACATGATCGTGTCACGAGCTCTCGGGCTGCCGCGCCGGGGCCCCGAGCTGCGCCCCTCCGTGGCGGCTTCACTGCCGCGGCGTGCCCCAGGGTGCCACTCCCCCAGTCCGACGGCCCGAGGTGGGCGAGCGTGGCGGGGAGTCCGGCCGCCAGTCGATCACGTCGACGAGCCCCGGAGGTGACCGATGTGAACGCCCTCTCCGTCGACCTGCGGCCCAACGACCTGTACCACTGACCGCCGGCGCCGGCCCGGCAATCGCCCCGGTGGGCGGCGCCGGCACTGTGGTCCGTCGCTTGGGCAGGTCCTGTTCAGGACAAAGCGGTCGGCCTCCGAGGCGGTGGAACAGTCTTGAGCAGCTCCCACAGCGGGCGTGAGCCGGCCGCCCAGGCTCCCAGGGTGTGGCGGTCGACGACGTGGAGGCGCTGCTGCCGGGCGAAGACGACGGCCGGGGCGGTCACTCGGCCGTTGGTCACGAGGACCGCGACGTCGGCGCCGTGGACCTGGCGGGCAGTGCCGTTGAGGACCTGGAGGTCCGGCGTGCCCACCGCGGAGCCGGCGAGGCCGTCGCGCCTGTGTTTGCACTGGATCACCCAACGACGTCCGTAGGGGTCGGTGGCCTTCACATCCGCGCCGAGGTCCCCGCCGCCTCCGACGCGGACCGCGTCCGGGCAGCCGTCGCGTCGCATCAGGTCCCGCACCGCCTCCTCGAACCGGGAGTGGTGCAAGGCGTCCAGCTGAGCCAGCCCGTAGCGCAGGCCCCGCGCGCGGACCGCTTCCCACCGCGCCGTCTGCTGCTTGTGGTGGAGCCAGGCGCCGCCCGCCAGCAACGCGAGCACGCCGAGGGCGAGCAGAACCCACCAGTGGGCCGGCAGCCAGTTCACGACGGCCACCACCAGGGCGACGGCCGGGACCACGGCGATGAGAGGACCGAGCAGCCGGTCCTCCGCACCCTGCCGCCGCTTGGCCGGCCTGCGGGTGCGCCGCCGCGCCGGTGGGCGCCTGGGTGTCGTCGCCCTCGACTTGCGCGCGCGGGGGCTCATCGGCTGGCCTGAGTGACGCCGCTCGCCAACTGCCCGAGGACATCGAGGATGCCCTGGCCGACCGGAGTGGGAGCGAGCACGACGCCCAGCGCCAGGATGATGACGGCAGTGGTCCTCTCCTCGTTCCGGCTGCGAGCCTGCGTACGGCGCCGCAGCCGGAAGAAGACGATCACTGCCAGCAGTACGGCCACGTTGATGGTCAGCAACCGTCCAGACCTCCCCCTCGGCCAACACCCGGGGCCGATGGCTCGCCGCCTCAGCCCTCTTGTGTAGCCGGGTCTGACTGATACCGGCGGCCGGTCGCCGACGAATGGCACAAAGCCATCGGACCTGGCCGGATAGCACGCCGCGCGGCCGATCCACCAGTCGGTGGTGTGCACCGTCATGCGGTTCACCGGGCAGCCACCCGAGGGGACCAAGCACGACGGCTTCGCGGACGAGCCGGTAGCCGGCACCGCGGCCCAGGCCGGGCCCGAGCCGTCCGCAGACGACGAGCCGGAAGCCTGGCTCGCCGCCGTTGCTGGCGGGCGCGCAGTGCCCACCCGGTCGTCTGTCCGGCTTTCCGGCTGCGGCTCCAGGGCGGCTGAGCCCGCCGCGACGCGCGGCAGCCTGTGTGGGCCCCGTCTCCGGGGGGCCCACACCGGCTGGCGGTGCGGGCGACGGTACGTCAGGCGCGTGCCAGTCCCGATCCTCGTCCGGGTCCTTGTGGTGGTCCGCTTCCCGTTCGTGTGAGCGCATCAGGCTCCGGCTGTCATCGACCATGTCATCAGCCGTCATTGCTTCCGACGGGATCGGGACCGCCGCGAGGCCCCGGAAAGTCCGGGTTCATCGGACGCCCGTTTCGTCTGTCGTCATTCGATCGTTTGCCGACACTCCCGAGCCGATCGGCTGGCTCGGGCCGATTGCGGCCTCGATATGGGCGAGTTGGGCGGCGAGGATCTCTTCGAACGCGGCACGGCGGTCCGCCCCGAGAGGGCGGACGTCGCGGGCGAAGTGAGCCAGGGCCGGGAAGCGTTCGGGGTCGGCGCCGAGTACCGCGACGCGGAACAACTCCATGCCCTGTTCGTACTCTTCGGGGGTGACGGTGCTGACCCCGGCCTCGGAGGCGATCAACGCGGCGATGAGGACCGCGATCCGGTGGTAGCGGACCGGGATCTCCTCGTCGGGCAGTCCCGCCGCGCGCAGAGCCTGCAGCACCTCTTCCATGACCAGCCGGGAACCGGTACCGCTTGACGCGTAGCGCCCCCAGACCGCGGCGAGCTGGGGCTGCTGCCCGAAGGCCTCTCTCACGCGCAGGGCCAGGGACGTGATGCGCTGCTTCCAGTCACCCTCGGGGTGGTGGCCGTCCATCGCGGACAGGAGGATCCGGTCGGCGACCGCGCGCAGCAGTTCGGTCTTGCTGCGGAAGTGCCGGTACAGGCTGGAGGAATCGGTCCCGAGGGCCGCGGCCAGCTTGCGCACGCTGAACGAATCCGCGTCGCTCGTGCGCAGCAGCACCGCCGCCGCATCCAGGATCTCTTCGGTTGACCAACGCCTTCGGCCTGCCATCCCGCTCCTCTCGCCGAACCTCATACTACCGGTGCACTTGGCGTTGCACGCACTGCGTGCATAATGAGGACATGAGCATGCCGGGTGGGCCGGCATGCCACTCGTGCCCTGGTTGTCCGGGTCAGGCGACCGCTGCGGTGCCCGTCTCGGTGAACAGGAAAGGACGCATGACGTGCAGAACCCACTGGATCCCGCGGCGCTGAGCGCAGCCATCGAAAACGTCCATCGCGCCGGGATGCCGGGCCTGTTCGCCGAGGTACGTGACGGCGACGAGGTCTGGCGCGGCGCCGCCGGGGTCGCCGACGTCGCCACCGGCCGCCCCGTCACCGCCGACATGCGGCACCGCGTCGGCAGCATCACCAAGACCTTCACCGCCGCAGCGGTCCTTCAGCAGGTCGAGAGCGGGCAGATCGGTCTCGACACACCGATCAGCCGGTACCTTCCCCAGATGATTCCGGGAGAACGCGGTGACGCGATCACGGTGCGGATGTTGATCAACCACACCAGCGGCCTCGCCGAGTACCTCCCGTACGCCTACCCCTCCCTCAAGGCGTTCCCCGCCCTCGCGGACACCGGACCCCAGAGCCTGGACGACCACAGGTTCACGCGGTTCGACCCCGTTGAACTGATCGAGATGGGCGTCACCGCACCTGCCGTCGGCACCCCGGGCGGCACTCCGGGGGTGTACTCCAACACCAACTACCTGCTCCTGGTCCAGCTCTTGGAGCAGGTGACCGGCACCACTGCCGAGCGGTACATCACCCGGAACATCATCGAGCGCTCCCGGCTGCGCGACACCGAACTCCCCGACGGGCCGTACGTCGGCGGGCCGCACTCGCAGCTCTACGAGGCGTGGTTCGGCATGATCGACCCCCCGCGCGACTACAGCGTCTACGACATGTCGTGGGTGGGGCCGTCGGCCTCGCTGATCTCAACCGTCGCGGACCTCAACCGCTTCTACCGCATGCTGCTGGCCGGGGAGATCGTCAGCCGGTCGTCGTTGGCGCAGATGCAACGCACTGTCCCGGTCATCTCCCAAGAGGGAAAGACGATCGACTACGGCCTCGGGCTGCACCCGATGGAGGGTCCCGGTCAGGGCACCTTCTGGGGCCATGGCGGCACGGTCTGGGGTGGTGGGGCGCTGGCCATGACCCGAAACGACGGCAAGCGGCAGATGGCCGTCGCGGTGAACCTGCAGAGGTGGAACAGGCTCGACTCCGCCGGCAAGCCGCAGCCCCATCCCATCGACGACGCGCTTGCGGATCTCTACCGCGTGGCCATGTACGGCTGACCGGGCCGGAGAGGCCTCGGCCCGGGCCGCCGATCTGTCCGGCCTGCCGCCGCCGCTCCAGTTCGCTGTCGAGGTCCTGCTTCTCGGCGGGGGTCGGCGCGCGGGGAACGGGCTCAGGCAGGACAGTGCGGAGCGTCGGTGCCGGTGGGGGTCGCGGGCACGGCCCGGCAAGGGGACCACAGCGCAGCCGGACGGTGTGGCCGCCGGACGGCAGCCCGGCCGGACGGCAGCCCGGCGGGGCGGCGGGGCGGCGCGGGCGCGGCGGGTGGACCGCGGTCCGGAGCGTGGGGACGGCCGGAGCGGGCGGCGGCGTGGACTGACACGCCGGCGATCGGCACCGTAGCGGGGACGGGCTGGGAGCCAACGGGTGGCCCGGGCTCGGCGGCACGGCGGACGGGACCGCCCGGCGGCCGGATGACGGGGCGGCGCGGGGACGGGCCGTGGGCGGGTTGGCCCGTGGCCGGTCGTGAGCGGACGGGGCGGCAGCGCTGCGGCCTGCGCGCCGCCCGGAGGCATCGAGCTGAAGTCCCGCGCGCAGCAGACCTCGTCCGGCTGATCACCGGTCTGCGGCCGGCCGCCGCCCTGACCGCCGGCGGCATCGCCGCCGCCTTCTCGGTCCACGCGGCGCTGCTCGTCAGGACCGCGCTCCACGTAGTCCCGGCCGGCCTTCTGTGGTTCTCCCCCGTCCGCCGCCTGACCGCCATGCCCACCCCCACACCCGCGAAGGACGACGCACGGTGAAGCGAGTGTCCCGTTCGGTGCCCCGATCGGCTCCTTCCAGGCGCGGGACCACGGACACGGGTCCCCTCGCTCGGCGTCCGGTACGGCGTCACGGGCGGCGCCGTCCTACCCCCGCCCCACGGGCTCGTCGAGCCGCCCGAGTTCTTCGGCGGCCTCGTGCCGGCGCGGATTGTTCAGCCGGACGAGGGCGTCGTGGGCTTCCGAGACGGTGTCCCGGGCCTCGCCGTGGCGGGCGAGATGGCGCAGGACGATGCCCAGGTCGAGACGGGCCGGTTCGCTCCAGGCGGGCATCCGGGCCGCCTCGAAGTAGGTCACCGCGTAGCGCAGGGGCACCTCGGCCTCATCCCACCGCCGGAGCGCGGCCAGGTCGTTGCCGATGTGCTGCCGGGTCACCGCGAGATAGAGGTCGACCAGCTCACGCGACTGGCCCGGTACGCCGGCGAGGCAGACCTCCTCGCTGCGCCGGTGGATGGTCAACGCCTCGACGGCACGTCCGGCCTGGCGCAGGAACTGACCCAGCATGTTGAGGATGGTCAGTTCGGCGAGGCTGCCGGCCGCGCCCGGCTGCCGGCCGAGGAGGTCGGCGGCCTGACGGAGCCGGGCGATGGACTCGTCGGTCCGGCCGAGCCGGTGGAGCGCCCCCGCCGCATAGCCCAGGGCCCAGCCGACCTGGACCTGGTCGTCGACCTCGCGCGCCACCGCAAGTGCCGCCTCCGCGGTGGCCAGGGCGGCGGTGTGGTCGTAGCGGCACAGGTTGTAGGCCCAGGCCAGGTAGTTGAGGTGGACCGCCTCGTCCCGTCTGCTGCCCAGGGCCCGGGCGGAATCGACGGCCCGCCGGAACACCTCCGTCCACAGCTCCCAGTGCACGGTGCGGTCGGAGAACCAGTGCATCGCCTCGGCCGTGTCGACGACCTGGCGGTGGCGGCCGGCGGCCTGGGCCCGGCGCAGGGCCGCGAGCCACTGGGCCCGCTCGGACTCCAGCCAGGCGTGCGCCTGCTCGAGGTCGGCGGGCGCGGTGGCGGGGTCGGGGTCGTCGCCGTGGGCGGGGCCGCCGGTGGTGGCGGGGCCGTCGGGGCGCCGGTCGGTGTCGAAGAGCCGCGCGGCGGCCGTGGCCCGGCGCAGGACCCACAGGTCGGCCCGCTCCCGGGCGGCGGTGAGCTGCGCGGGCTCGTCGTCCTCGGCAAGCTGTTCGGTGGCGAACAGGGCGAGCAGGTCGTGGAAGCGGTAGCGGTCGGCCGCGGGGTCGGGCTGGAGCAGCCCGGCCTCGGTCAGGTCCTGCGCGCACCGGGCCGCCTGTCGCAGCGGCACGTCCGCCAGGAGCGCGACGGTCTCGGGGCCGAAGTCGGGGCCGTCGGCGAGTGCGGCGCGGCGGAACACGGTGCGGGCCCGCGGGTCCAGCTGCCGGTAGGACAGGGCGAAGGCGGCCCGGACCTGGAGGGAACCGGCCTCGAGGGTGTCCAGTCGGCGTCCCTGGGCGGCGAGTTGCGTGACGAGCTTGGCGATGCGCTCGCCGGCCCGGGAGGCGAGGCGCTGCCCGGCGATGCGTACGGCCAGGGGAAGGTGCCCGCACAGCTCGGCGAGGTCGCGGGCGGCCTGGCTCTCCCGGCCGACCCGCTCGGGGCCGATGATCCGGGTGAGCAGTTCGACCGACTCCTCACGGCGCAGCAGCGCGAGTGCGGTGCGGTGCGCCCCTTCGAGACCGGCCAGTGAGTGGCGGCTGGTGACGAGCGTGAGCGAGGGACCGTGGCCGGGCAGCAGGGGACGGACCTGTTCCTCGTCGGCCGCGTTGTCCAGCAGGAGCAGCACGCGCCGGTCGCGCAGCAGGGAGCGGAACAGGCCGCCGCGGTCGTCGGTGGTGGCCGGGAGCGCGCCGCCGGCCACGCCCAGGGCGCGCAGCAACCGGGCCAGGGCGTCGTGCGGAAGGGTGGGCCGGGCGTCCATGCCGCGCAGGTCGACCGCGAACTGCCCGTCCGGGAAGGACGGGGTGAGGGCGTGGGCGGCGTGCACGGCGAAGGCGGTCTTGCCCAGGCCGGGCTGCCCGCAGACCACCGCGACCGGCGGACGGGCGGGATCGATGCCGTCCGCCAGGGCGAGGAGCCGGTCGAGGGCCGGACCGCGGGCGGTGAAGTCGCGCAGGTCGCGCGGGAGCGC
Organism: Streptomyces kanasensis; assembly: GCF_043077165.1. Classification (NCBI taxonomy): domain Bacteria; kingdom Bacillati; phylum Actinomycetota; class Actinomycetes; order Kitasatosporales; family Streptomycetaceae; genus Streptomyces; species Streptomyces kanasensis. Next base: position 233,286 of record NZ_JBIBSF010000011.1, on the reverse strand, counting down.
GAGCGTGTGGGGGAGGGCCTGGGCGGCCCCCGGCGTGCCGGCCGGCCCGGTGCCGGACGCGGCGGTCCGACGGGGGCGGCCCAGGCTCGCGGCCCGCTCCAACTCCCCCGCACCGGCCGCGTCCAGTCGCAGGGCGTCGGCCAGGGCCTCCACGGTGCGGCGCTGCGGCCCCCGGGTGCGCCCGCGCTCCAGGTCCGACAGGGCCCGCACGCTCACCCCCGCGGCCTGCGCCAGCTCCTCCTGACTGAGCCCGGCGCCCGTCCGTAAGGCGCGCAGGCGCTCCCCGAACCCGCCGGTGGCCGATATGCCGGTGCTCATGACTGGAAATCCCCTGGTCAACGTGGTCCCGCCAGAACAGCGGGCCCTCCCCGGCAGAAGTATGCACGGAGCTGCTCCTGCCGGTGGAACTTCCTGGTTCACCCCCGGCCGATCGGGTTGGCTGAAGGCACCACGGACGTGCGGCCGCAACCACCGGCGAGCCCGGTCCGTGGCCTTCTCGCCGCACGAGCGCGTGCGCGCCCGCCCACTCCCATCGGAGCCCCTCCATGCAACTGATCGCCGTCGTACGCCGCGCCGGCAGGCGCCTGACCGCGCTGTGCCTGGCGCTGATCGCCACCTGCGCCCTGGTGAACGCCGACGCGACACCGGCCCACGCGGACACCACCAACCCGTGGACCGTCATCGAGTGGGACATCACGGGCATGAGGGGCGCGAGCGCCAGCGCGGGCGCCTCCAGCCGGTACCGGGAGATGATCGCCCGCCTGCGGGACATCTCCAGTCACCAGATCGTCAACGACGTGCGGGACAGCATGCCGGCAGGAACCGGCCGCTACATCGAGGTCAGGGTCAGGGACCGCAGCGAGAGCAACCAGTACCGGCTCACCCTGTACTTCCGCGCGGACAACCTCTACCTCGACGGCTTCACGGTCGTGGGGCAGAACTACCGTTTCAGCAACGCCCCGGCGGCCTTGGTCACGGGCTTCACCCGGCACTACAACAACCAGGGCAACATGCTGTTCCGGAACCTCCCCTACACCGGGAACTACGGCGACCTCGCCAGCGACCTGTCCCGCGCCGACGCCCGCTACTCCCCGTCCAGTCTGCAGTCGTACCTCAACGCGGTGTCGCAGCTGACGCCGGGCAACTGGTACGAGCGGGCGCCCGAGCTCGCCTTCATCATCAACGCCACGTCCGAAGCGGCCCGTTTCGGCTGGATCGAGAACCGCATCGCCCGCAGCATCGGTGCCGGGAGCGACTACGACGGACAGAACTACGTCTCCCACCTCGGCCCCTTCGGTGTGGACCTCCAGCGCAACTGGGCGCGCCTCTCGCGCCTCGTGCACCGCTCGATCAACAACACCCTGACCCCCGGTGACGCCGTCACGGTCAACGGCCGGCGCTACGCGAACCTCGACGACATGCGGTACGGAACGACGAATCGGCCGTCCCTCATGCCCTTCCTCGCGCTCTCCGGTGCGTGACCCGCTTCCAGGGCGCCGATGGTGACGCGCCCGCCCCGCCCCGGGCCTGGTCACGGCCCGGGGCGGCGGCCTTGACCGGGCCGGGAAGCGGGTCACGGCCCGACCTCTTCGGCCGGCTACCGCGTGGAGACACCGCGTGCAGCTGACGGCGCCCGGCTGATGGGTCTGCGGCGGTGGGGCCGTCGCCGGGCTGGGTCGAGATCCGGCGGGGGCCGTGGACGAGGGCACGCTCCCGGGCGCCTTCCCGGGCCCTGGCGGGGGCGGCCGCGGCGACCGCCCGCCGGGTCTGCTCCTCCGTGGCGACGTCGGTCGTCTGCCCCGGAACGCGGCCGGCCTTCTGCCTTGGCTGGGCAGCGGACCCGTGCACCGCCCTCAGCGTGCGTGCAAGCCCGGGCCTGCGGATGATGGTGGGAGCGGCCCCGGAGCTCACGCACACCGAGTGATCAGGCACATTCGGGGCAAGGGAATCGGGTGTCTGCTGCTCTTGCCCTTCTGTTGTCGCATGTTCGTAGCGTGCTCCAGCACGCCGGGTTCCGGCTCGTCGACACGGCTGACGACGAGACACCCGGCATGCGGGTCAGCAAGATCCCCTCCGGGGTGCTCGTACGCTGGACAGCACTCGGCGGGGCCTCGGAAGTCTGCGGAACGGCTTCCTCCGGACGCTCCACGGGGTCGATCGTTCGTACCGCGGTCACAGCAGTCCTGGCCAGCCACGGGTTGAGCATCATGTCGACCGATGCAGCCGGTGATCTGATCGTCCTGCCCAGTGATCACATCCACTTTCACACCCCGTGAACGAGGCAGCCGGCCCGCCGATCCGGACCAGGCGAACACAGCGATCGGGCTGACCTCCGGACTCAGCACCGACCGGGCCCGCCACCATCGCCACGGGCCTGCCGCCATTGCGGTCCGGCCGTCGCGCCGACCCGAGCAGCGGTACCCGGACAGGCGGCAGGGCGCGCGGGCGGCGCCACGCCGGGCCTCTGCCCGCTCCCGCTCCACGGCCACCGTCCTCGGCGCGGGCCCGGTCCGGCAGGACGGCGCCGATGCCGCTGGGCGGGCCGATCATCGCCCGACCCGGCCCGGCGGGCCGGCGGCGGCAGGAGGCGGCCCGGTGGTCCTGCCCCCGGAACGCGTCCGGGCACCGGGCCTGCCCCGCACACTCTCTCCCCACCGGCACGACCTGCCCGTGATCCCGGCCACGGGTGCCCGGCCCGCGCGCCAGGGTCGGTCGGCTGGTTCTCGTTCACGGATCACGACGGGAGTTGTCCATCCCGGACAGCACCCGTCGACTGAGCAGGGGGGTGGGCCCGATCCTCGGTCCCCGGGTTTCGGTGGAGCTCCCGCCTCGCTTGCCGCGCACGCCCGTGGTGCCATGAAACGGGGGGTCGGGAAGGAGAGAGCGATGATCCCATCGGAAGCGGAGCGCAAGAGTGGCACGGGCCCTGTGTCGGTCCGCCCGCTGGGTGAGGCGGACCTGGATCGGGCCGACGAGATCTTCAGGGTCGCCTTCGGGACGTTCCTCGGGGATCCCGATCCGAAGACGTTCTTCGGGACCGCCGACTACGTCCGCACTCGCTGGGCGGCCGATCCACAGGCGGCCTTCGCAGCGACGGTCGAGGGCGAAGTCGTCGCATCGAACTTCGCCGTGAATTGGGGCAGCGTCGGCTACTTCGGCCCGCTGACCGTCCATCCGGACCTCTGGGACCAGGGCATCGGCAGGCGCCTCATGGAGCCGGTCATGGACTGCTTCGAGACCTGGGGGAACCGACACCTGGGTCTGTTCACCTTCTCGCACAGTCCGAAGCACCTGGAGCTCTACCGCCGGTACGGTTTCTGGCCCCGATTTCTCACAGCCATCATGAAGAAGCAGGTCACAGGCAGTGCGGCGGCCCCCGGCCGAGTGCTGTACAGCGAGATCCCCGCCGCCGAGCGGCTCGACGCCCTGAGCCTCTGTCGCGCACTGACCGGGACCGTGCTCGAGGGCCTGAGCCTGGAACGCGAGATCGTGGCCACGCACGCGCAGGGACTCGGTGACACCATCCTGCTCCAGGGGGCCGGCTCCGAGCTCGATGGCCTGGCCGTCTGCCACTGCGGAGCCGGGTCGGAGGCTGGAGAAGACGTGTGCTTCGTCAAATTCGGCGCCGTGCGTCCCGGCCCGGAGGCGGGCGACAGGTTCGAACGACTGCTCACCGCGTGCGAGCGGCTCGCAGCCGAGCGCGGCCTGGGGCAACTGGACGCCGGAACGAACCTGTCCCGACACGATGCCTACCGGCGCATGGTCGACCGCGGATTCCGCACCTGGTTGCAGGGCGTGGCCATGCACAGGCCCAACGAACCCGGCTACAGTCACCCCGACGCCTACGTGATCGACGACTGGCGCTGAGACCCCGCCGCGCTCCGCCCGCGCGGGAAGGCCCGGTGCCGCCCGACCCGTCAACACTCCGCGTCGGCCGCTTCCGGACCGGTTGCCGTCCCGGAGGCTCATCGGGCCGTGGCTCCTGGTCCTCGTCCAGCGAGGCGCTCCGCTCGCCGGACAGCGGGCGCAGCAAGGCCGTCCTCGGTGTCGCGGTGAGGGGTACGTGCGCAGGTCGGCGCCCGCATCCGTCGACCGACGGGCGGGTGTGGCCGTCGACAACCGCCTGCACGATCTGTTCGTCCGGGCCCGCCCGGTGGGGTCGGCCGCGCAGCGCGTGGGCGAGGTGGCGGCGGACTTCGAAGAGCCAGGTGGTGGCGCGTGCACGCACCGCGCCTCACGTACACCTCGGTGACGGGGCGGCGGCGTGCGACCGGGGAGCGGGGTGGTGAGGCGGTGGCGGCCCGGGCGGTGCAGGCAGACGTCCGGGCCCGGAGCGTGCGGTGGCAGCACGGAGCGGCGCGGCGGGACGCCCGGCACGGCGGGATCCGGGGATCGGCAACTCGGCGGCGCGCGGCCGGGAAGCCGGTGGCTCACGGCAAGCGGGCGGGCGCCGGGGCAGGAAGCCGGTCCCCCGCGGCACCTGGGGAGGGCGGATGCGGGCTGCTGCTCGTATCCGCCCTCCCCGGCGCCCGGGTCGCCGCCACGGACCGCCGCGGCGAAGGGACCGTCCCGGCGACCGCGCCCGACATCCTCTCCAGGACAGGGTCACCGGATGGAGGTCGACGTCGTCAGAGAACCGAGTCGACGGGTGCCGAGTTCCAGAGCAGGTTGCCCGGGGCAGCGGCCTTGAACGGGGCCGCCGTGTCGCCGGTGCCCGCGTAGAACTTGGCGCCCGAGGTTCCGACCGCGTAGAGATCGCCCCGCCCGTCGCGGTCGGCGTCGCCGATGCCGACGAGGTGGGTGAAGACGCCCCAGCCCGCGCCGATCCTGGTACGCGGCGCGAAGGTGCCGTCGCCCTTGCCCTCGTACAGCCACAGGACACCGGCCTTGTCGCGGGCGACGAGGTCTCCGGCGGATGTACCGGTGATGTTGCCGGTGGCGGTGAGCTGGTTGTAGATCCCCCAGCCCGAGTCGATCTTCTTACGGGACGCGAACGGCGCGCTCGCGCTGCCCGTGCCCCTGTAGAACCACACGTCGCCGGCGGCGTCGGTCGCGAGGAGGTCGGACCTCCCGTCGCCGTCGAGGTCGCTGCCGCCGGTCATGCCGGGGTAGATCTGCCAGCCGACGCCGATCTTCGTACGGGCGGCGAAGTTGCCGTTTCCGTTGCCCTGGTAGAGCCAGAGCACGCCGTCCTTGTCACGGGCGACGAGGTCGCCGGCCGGGCTGCCGGCGATGTTCCCGACGGCCTCCAGCTGGTTGTAGATCTGCCAGCCGCCGCCGACCTTCACCCGCCCCGTCGAGTACGGCTGCGGCGCGGACGCCACCTTGGCCGAGTCGTCGCGCCACAGCACGCCCGCGGCGTCACGGGAGAGCAGGTCCGGTGTGCTGTTGTCCGTGTAGTCGTGCAGGCCGGCCGTGCGGGCGACCTTGAAGGTACCGGTCTGCGCGACGCCCGGACCGATGCCGTTGAGCGGGGAGGCGGTGAAGTCCCAGGCGTAGTCGCCGCTGGGCGCGAACTCCTTCATGCCGTCGGCGTTGGGGAGCATCCCGTCCCAGCGGAAGTCGACGGACCCCTTGCCCTCGAAGGTCGCCGCCTGCCCGAAGTCGTGCCGCACGCTGCGGCCCGTGGCGACATGACGTATCGTCACCGAGCCCTGGGCGTTGGTCCGGGAGAGCACCCAGCGGAGCAGGGCCTGACCGTTGTCCTTGTCGAGGTCGACGACCTGGGGAGTCGCCGCGGAGTCCAGCGTGAGCGCGGTCGGCTCGCCGGTGCTCGCGATGAGCGTGGCGGTGGGCTTGCCGTCCGCCCCGAGTGCGATCCGGTAGACCCCCTCGCCGTGGGCGACCGTACCGCCGCGCACCAGGAGCGCGCCGTCGGCGGTGGGGACGGTGGACGAAGCGTGGTCGAGGAGCTTGACCGTGGATCCGTCGACGAGGTTGACGGCACTGAGCGCGAAGCGCGGGGACGCCTCGGTCGCGGCGGCCCCGCCCGGAGCCGCGTACGTCACCCAGTCGCCCAGGACGCCGATGTGCGGGCGGACGGAGTTGCCCAGGTCGGCCGCTTCCACGGCCGGCGTGCTCCCCGAACCGTCGCGGGTGGCGTGCATGAGCTTGGCATGGGCGGACGTCGGTGCGTCGACCCAGACCCAGCGGTCCCCGGAGAGGGCCGTGTCGGTGTCGTACGCGGACACGCCCACCTCCCGCTTCTCGACGACGGTGGCGGTGGCGACGTCCACGACGGCGAGGTAGGAGCGGTCGGTGTCGGCATCCGCCGAGACGTACCGGACGAGCGCCGAGTCGTCCGACAGGGCCTCCACGCTCTGGACCCTCGAGTTCGGCCCGAGGCCGGTCACCTGCCGGTCGCTGCCCGCCTGGTTCCCCTCGCCGATCAGACGGAGCCCGCCCACCTTGCTCTGGCTGTCCCAGGACGAGAAGACGAGCGTCCTGCCGACCACGCCCTTCCAGGAGAGCCGGGTGTCGGTCTGGTCGACGACCGCGGGGTCGCTGCCCGGCGACGACATGTCATGGAGCAGGTAGCGGGTCGTGCCGTCCTCCTTGGCGACGACGGTGTCGGAACCGCCGCCGCGGTACCCGCTGTACCACTCCGGGAGCGTCGTGGTGGTGCCGTCGACGGTACTGGTCCAGCGGTAGTACGTGTGGTCCCACCGGCGCTCCACCGACAGGAACCCGGTCGGGCCGACGCTGAGGATCTGGTCCGTGCGGGGGATGGCGATCACGCCGTCGACGCTCGCCCGTGCGTCGGCGGATCCGGCGGCCGCGGCGACGGCAGCGGTGGGCGTCGCGGCGAGCGCGGGCACCGTCACCAGGCCCGCACCGACGGTCACGGCCACTACGGTGGAGACGGCCGCGACGAGCTGCTGTCGGGCGGGACGAACATGGTTCAAAACGGGGTTCCTCTCAAGCTACCGGGCGCACACCAGGAGCTGCGCGCCCAATCAGACTCTTGATCACATCAGAAGGTTGTACCGGGTGGCGATGTCGTCGGGCTGATGGAGGTGGCGCTCAGGCGAAGTGGTCGTACCGGCGTTCGGAGCCGTCGACGGACACACCGGCCTGCTCGCGCGTGCGGAAGGGGGCCCGCCGGTCGCCCGTGCTGCTCCTGGTGCTCTGCCTCAGCGCGATCTGCGCAGCGATCGTCCACGTCGTGGCCGTGTGCCGGGCGGACCGGACGGACAACCGTCGTCGTGGTGCGGGCGCTGCGGGAAGCGCCACGGGTGGCCCCCGGGGCGCTGCCGGGTCTGCGGTGGCGCGGCGGATACGGCTCCGCCCCGGTCGGCGGCCTTGTGGGCCCCGGATGGTCGGCCGTCATGTCGCTGACCGGAAGCCCGAGGTCCTGGCAGCGTCTCCCCCATCATGAGCGCGACGCGGGCTCGAGCAGTATCGGTGACTTCGTCTTCGGCCCCATGCGAGCGGCCGCCCCGCCGCCGACCGGATCAGGTTGTCGAAACCCCCTGTTCGACGCGGTCGAGGAAATCGAGCACCCGGCGGTGAACCTGTACGGCGGACTGTTCGTCGTAGGACGGGAGGCTGCTGTCGGTGAACAGGTGCCTGTCACCCGGGTAGAGGAACAGCTCGGCATCGGCACCCGTCCTGACGACCTCGCGGGCGGCGTCCACGTCCCCCTCCCCGGCGAAGAACGGATCCGCGTGCATGCCGTGAATCTGGACCGGGACACCCCGGGGCCAGGCGCTGCCGAACTCCGAGAGCGGGACGCATGCCTCGAGCAGCAGCGCGCCCGTGGCGCCGGGGCGGGTCTGAGCCAGCTTCTGCGCCGGCAGAACGCCGAGTGAGAACCCGACGTAGACGAGTGCCGCGGGCAGCCCCTGGGCGGCGGCGGTTCCACGCTCGGTGAACGTGTCGAACCCGACGTTCCCGGCGTAGTCGATGCCTTCGTCGAGGCTCTCGAACACCTGCCCCTCGTACAGGTCCGGGGCGTGGACGGTGTGTCCGGCCCGTCGCAGGTTCTCGGCGAACTCGCGGACGCCTGCGGTCAGCCCGTGTCCATGGTGGAAGACCAGCACCTCGGCCATGTTGCTCCCCCTCGCTCTGCGGTACCCGAGCGGCGCCGCGGCACGAGTATGGCCCGCAGCACTGACATCCGCGGGCCCGGCCGTACAGGATCAGGTCCGGTGAGTGGCCGCCTCGGCACGCCGGCGCCCGGCCGGCGTCCAGGATCGCGACCACGCAGACGTCCAGGGCGGAGGTAGTGGCGCTCGGGCGGACCCCGGGCGGCGGCGGCATGGTCGCCGCACGCAGAAGCGGCACGGCAGAAGGCGGGCGCGCGGCGCCGGAAACCGGCGGGCTGGCCGACAGGTTCGGTGCTAGGAGATTCACGACGCAGTGGAGGTTCTCCGTGCCGTAGAGGGTGAGCATGGAGCCGAGGTCGGCGGCCTGACGGTCGACGGCGTAGGGTGCCCAATCGAAAGATTGCGGCAGCCATGGCTCCGTATCGGTGCCCATGCCGCATCCCTACGAGGGGGCGTCGGCCGCGGTCCGTCGCGGCGATCCGTCGGCCCTGCCGCGACGCGCCGGCAACGAGCCATTGAACGAGCCATTGTCAGGCAGCCGAACGGCGACCTTGTCGAGCGGTGCGGCCTGGCAGCGGCGGGACCCGAACGGCGGGCCGCGCGCGGGCGACCGGACGACGGCGGGCAGCAGCCCCATCGGCGGGCGGCGGTCTCGAGGCGGCGGAGCCACGGCCGCCAGAACGGCGGCCACCAACCGGGCCCCGCGCGGCGGCGACCTGGCTGCGGTGGACGGCGGCGCGCGGCGATGGACGGACGATGACTTCGGGACCGGCGAGACTGGCCCGAGGTCGGACCGGCGGAGAGGCGGCGCGGCGGCCGGGCGCGCAAGCCGATGGCGGCGGGCAGGGCACGGTGGCCAGCCGGACGGCCGCCGGCCGGCAAGGTCCGGGACCTGTCCGCCGGGCAAGCTGTGCGCATGGCGGGTCGCGATTGTCCGGCCCGCCAGGTCAGCGCCTTCCGGCGGCCAGCCAGCCGTTCGGGCGCTCGATGCCCTTCAGACCTGACGTTCCCTCCGTCTCGGCCAACTTCTTCAGTCGATTAACGAGTTCCTCCCTGCCCTCCCGGATTTCTTTCTTCAATCGTGACGGCGAATCGATCCCGGTTCTCAGCAGCAAGTTGAGCATCCTCGGATCACCCAGGTCCGGATGGACCTTCGCCAAGAGGGCGATCTGACGGATCCGGTCGACCAGAAGTGAGGAGATCCCGAGGTAGGTCGCGAGCTCTGCGCGTCCTTTCGATCTGTTGGTGCGGCGAATGATCTCCTCGGGTTGACTGAGGCCCGCCGAGTCGAGCTTCTCGGCCACACCAGCGAAGTCCGGAGCAGTGAACGTCTGCAGCTTCAAGAACTCAGCGGGCGGTGTGGTGCCCGCCAGCGACTGGAATTCCGCCTCGCCCCGGAGCAGGGCCAGGCTGGGATCTTTGATGGCCAGCTCTACATCCCGCGAGGTGGGCAGTCCCACCCGCAGGTGCTGCACCGCGTGATCGACGTGGAGCGCCTTGTCGGTCAACTTTGGCGCGTGCGGCTGCTCCGCCCTGCTGTCTGATAGCAATGCACACTCGAAGCACGCGTTCTCATACGCGAGCCGGGGCGACTGGAAGTGAGTGGGATGAGGCGGATGACTTGGTTCGGTCGCAGGTTTCTTTTTCGGCGGCGACAAGGCATCGATGGCGCCGCGGAAAGCGCCTGCAAGTGGCCTGGCGCGATCGGCGAGCTGGGCAACCGGTGAGTTCTGATCACCGGAGGGCTTGCAGGCAGTTTCCAGCCGGCTGAGAGAATCGCTTGCGTGATCGAGCAGGCCGGTGTCGGTGTAGCCGCTTTGTGCATGCATGTTCAGCCACTGGGCGGTGTTGCGGTAGTGGCCGCGGATGCGCAGGGCGCGCGCGACATCGGTGCTGGGCAGGTCCTCCAGCAGCTTATCGGTGGCCTCGGTGATCTGGCGAGCCAGAGGGCTGTCGAACGAGGTGGAGTCCTGGTGGGCCCAAAGATATTCCAGGCGCGCCAGCTTGTTTCCAGGATCTTCGTTGACCGCCCGCCCCAACATGGGGACCCGTTGATCCGGAGCGTCGATGAGTGACTCGCTGCTCGCGATGACCTGGAGAGTGACGCTCCTCCAGTTCCGCGCACCGAGGAGACCGGGCCGGAGCACGGGATGCGATTGACTGAGCCGAACAAGAATGATCGCAGCGGCACCCGTGAGCAGCTGAGCGCGAAGTCGACTTTCTGCCTTTTCATCCTCGATTACGGGAAGACCGAGATCCAGGCGACTAAAAATCAGACTTTCCGCATGCCGGCCGTTCCTGTTGAGGGTCACGGCAATCCGGTTCGCGTCCATGGAGGTGACCCGAGCCCGCCAAGTGCGGTCAGGACGCAGCGAGAAGAACAGCCGAGAAACTGTGCTCGCAACCTTTCCGGCTGGTAGGGCGCTCAGATCTTCCGTGCGGATATTCGACAGCGATGTGATCGCAGGAACAGCGTTCAATTCCTGCCGTCTTTCCATGCCGAGAGTTCGCAACCGTGCCAGCAGGTAATCAGTGGCAGCTGCGTCCGCCTCTCCCGCCTCCGTTTGCACCTCCACCTGCAGCCGGAGACTTTGTCCGAGCGCGGTGGCCGTCAGCAAGACACCGAAGCAACTCAGAACGACATACACGGCCCCAAGACTCTCGTACGACTCGGAGAACACTGCCATCAAGGCCGGCAGACCAGCGATGCTGGTGACAGCGAGGCAAACCAGCAAGGGACACCAGTCGGCCCATACCCTTCTGCGTGACTGCCCTGCCCTGGCAGCCACCCAGGCGACCGTCGCCACCACTGACAGCAGGAGCAGGAGGATGACCAGTACCGCCAGAGCAAGTAGGAGGTGGGAGGCGGTGAACGGCTTGAACATCACATACACCGGCAGCATCACTCCGCAGCCGACAAGCAAAATACCCCCGAGCATTCCGATTGCAATGCGGGCTGCTCGGGGCCACTCGACCGACGGCGACCTGACCACCAAGCGGGCGAACAGGCCGCTCAGCGCTCCAAGGATGACGACGCCGACCGCTCCCGCAGCGACCAACTGGAGCAGTGGCACCAGCCAGTCGCGGTAATAGGCATCCCAGTCGCCTTTTTCCGTCGATAGCCCCTTGGGGAAGCCGGCAAGAGCAGCGGCATTGTCTCTCTCCAGGGCCAAGGCAGCCTCGAAGGCCGTCACCGCCTTGTGCTCATTCCCTGCGTCGTGCGCCTTCAGGCCCTCCTTCACCTTGGCCGCTGCCGCTGCCCGGCGCGCGTCGATCAGCTGGAGATTCTCGGCCATGCAAGGGACCGGGGCTTCATCCGGAAGACGCTTGAACAGCGCCCGGGCCTCCGTCAGGTATCCCGCTTCGATGAGCTGGGCTGCCTCAGCGCAAACTCGGCCAGGATTGGGCTCCGCGACCGCCTGAACCGGAGCGACAAGGACAGCACTGAAGCCCACCAATAGAAGTTTCAGGGGAGAAAGGGAAACCTTCCGAATCCACATCGCGACACCTCGATCGGCGGGCACCCCGTGCTCCGCGACCATAAATCGCGGCGCTACCCCCGCACCACCACAGTGGTCTGACTGGCTCACCGCGTTCTGCCGACAGAGGGACAAGAGGTCGAAGCCTCCCGGATCCCAGGAATGTCACCCGGATCCGCTGCCAGCCGGATGATGCCTCAACCTCCGACGCCACCGCCGCACGATGCCGGCCGGGTTGCCGGCCTGGAGGTTCCCGCACGGACTCATAACAGTCTGCCGACGCTCCGGCATCCGACTCGCCAGCCCAAGCACCGCGGGCGACCAGGAGCAGCCCCGGGAGTTCGGGCGGACCGATCGCCACCCCAGCCGCGCCTCCTTATGCATCGGCATAGCGGATCGCGCGCTCCTCGCCACCTTCATCCGCCACCTGGCACTCGGGCGCCGGCGCGGCGGACTGACCAACCACCGCGTTTGCGACAGACACGGCCGCCCCCTGGCCTTCCTCGTCAACCCCGGCCACCGCGAGGATTACGTCCGGGCCGAGTCGTCATCGCCAGCGTCCGCGTCAGCCCGCCGGGGTGAGGAAGGCCCGGGACCCGGCCGTTCCCCCAGGGCGTGCGCCCTTTGACGGCTGTGCCCGTCCGCCGGCCGCGTGTCTCAGCGCGCCGGAAGCCAGGGCCTGCGCCCGGGTCCTGTCGGATGTGTCCCCGTGACGCCCATGAGCAGTGAGTAGAGGCTGGTCTCCGCCGTGATGAACAGACGGTTCCGCTTGGCGGCGCCCCAGGAGATGTTGGACACCGCTCCCGGCACGTTCAACCGGCCGATCAGTGTGCCGTCAGGGTCGTAGCAGTGCACGCCGTCCGCCATCGCGGCGGCCCAGAGCCGGCCGTCATCGTCGAAGCGAAGGTTGTCGAAGCGGGCCGCCGTACGGGCTCCGGTCGCCGCGAAGACGTTGCCGTCCGACAGCGTGCCGTCCTCCCGGACGTCGAAGACCCGGATGAACCCGGCCCCGGTATCGGAGACGTACAACTGCCGTTCGTCGGGCGAGAAGACGAGGCCGTTCGGCGCGCCGAAGCCGTCGGCGACCAGGCTCACCCGGCCGGTGACCGGGTCGATTCGGTACACGTTGTTGGCACCGATCTCGCTCTCCGCACGGTAGCCCTCGTAGTCGCTGGTGATCCCGAAGTCCGGGTCGGAGAACCAGATCGACCCGTCGGACTTCACCGTCGCGTCGTTCGGGCTGTTCAGGCGCTTTCCCTGCCAGCGGTCGGCCAGCACGGTGATGGTGCCGTCGTGCTCGGTACGCGTCACCCGGCGGTTTCCCTGCTCGCAGGTGACGAGCCGTCCCTCGAGGTCCAGGGTGTTGCCGTTCGTGTGCCCGGCGGAGCGGCGGAAGACGCTGACGGAACCCGTCTCCTCGTCCCAGCGCAGCATCCGGTCGTTGGGAATGTCGCTCCAGATCAGCTGCCGCCAGGCGGGCAGGTAGACCGGCCCCTCGGCCCAGCGGCAGCCGGTGTACAGGACCTCGAGGCCCTCGTCACCGTTCATGCACTGGCCGGTACGGAACCGGTCGTCGAAGCTCTCGTACAGCGCGGGGCTCTCACCGGACATCGGATGTCCTTCCGTCCAACAAATGGCGATTGTGGAGAATCTGGTTCGACTCAAGTGCGAGACTGCAGGATGTCATATGGTTCACACAAGGCCACGCCGAACGGAGAGTTGTGGATCACATCGATCGGATCCTGCTGACGCAGCTTCAGCAGGACGCCACCCAGTCGTACGCCGCGCTGGGCCGGGCCGCCGGCCTGTCCGCCGGTGCCGCCCACGAGCGGGTCAGGAAGCTGCGGGAACGGGGGGTCATCCGACGCACGATGGCCGAGGTGGACCCGTCGGCGGTCGGGTGCGGCGTCCTGGCCTACGTGATGGTCGAGTCGACGTCATGGATGGGGGATTCGGCGGAGAGCTTCGCCGCACTCCCCGAGATCATGGAGGCACACGTCATCGCGGGCAGCGCGTCGGTGCTGGTGAAGGTGAGAACCGCGACCACCGAGCAGCTCCAGGACGTACTGCGCAGGATCTACGCGATCGACGGCGTCAGCGGGACGCAGGCGACGGTCGTCCTGGAGACCTTCTTCGAGCGACCGGTCTCCGCACACCCCACCGATCCGCAGGACGTCTCCCCGCAGAGGGCCGGCTGAGCGGCACCTGGCCCGGCCCGCCCGGCGGCGCGGCGGTGGACGAGAGACCCCGGGGGCTGCCGGACGGGGCAACACGGCCCCCGCCCAGGGGAACGGCCGGACGCGGTGGCCGAGCCGGGAACGCGGCACGACAACGCGCCGGACAAGGCTGCCGAGCGGCGCGTCGAGTAAAGGGGGACGACCGTACGACCCGCCCGGCCCCGGTGCCGACACGGCGCGCGTACGACGGCCCCGGCCGCAGATCCATCTCTGTGGCCGGGGCCGATCCCCGCGGGCACGGGGAGCAGCACACAGGCGGTCCCCACGTCGGACCGCCGTCTCCTCGCGGCCGAGCGCCGGTCAGTAGGCGGTGGGCCAACCGCCGCTCCAGTTCAGCAGGTTGACCCCGAGCTTCGGAGCACCCTTGTCCTTGCCGTCGTAGTAGTGGTAGACGAGCAGGTCCTTGCCGCCGTCGGGCATGATGTCCTGCCCACCGGGGCCGATCACGGATCCGTGTGACGCCATGACCACGGTGCCACCGTCGTTGGTCATCGCGACGCCCTTGCGGTCGTAGTACGGCCCGGTGGGCTTGGTCGCCCGGCCGACCTTGATCTTGTAGGTCGAGGCGGTGCCGCTGCAGCAGGTGTCGTACGAGGCGAAGAGGTAGTAGTACCCGTTCCGCTTGACCACGGTCGGCCCCTCCACCGCCCTCGGCGCCTTGGAGCGGGAGGCGAGCGAATGACGGGTCTTGTCCCCCGCGTGCTGCTTGCCGGTCCGCGGGTCGAGGCGGATCATCTTGATCCCGCTCCAGTGGGAGCCGAACGCGAGCCACCACTTGCCGTCGTCGTCGACGAACAGGTCGGGGTCGATGGCGTTGTAGTCGTTGCCGGCCGTGGAGGAGTAGACGATGCCCTGGTCCTTCCAGCTGCCCGGTTTGCCGGTCGTGGAGGTGGCGAGGGCGATGGCGGAGGTGTTGGAGTGGAACTTGGAGACGGAGTAGTACATCAGGTACCGGCCGCCGTGGTGGGAGAGGTCGGGAGCCCACGGGTCGTTTTCGGCCGAGTAGCGCGACCACCAAGCGGGAGGCTTCGAGAAGGCGTCGCCCTTGCGGCCGAAGGCGACGCGGTCGGTGGAGGTGCGGACCTCCAGGTTCCCGTGGGTGGAGTGGAGCAGGTAGCGCCCGTCGGGCGCGCGGAACATGGTCGGGTCGTGGACGACGACGTCACCGGTGACCCGCCCGGGACCGGGATAGGCGGACGCGCTCGACGGCGCCGCCGCGGCCTTCGGTTGTGCCTCCTCTCCGAACACCCCGAAAGCCGTGCCGTAGGCCATGGCCCCCGCCGCGGCCAGCGCCAGCGGGATCCCTGCCAGCAGGACCGTCTTCCTTCGGCGGTGCCGCGCCTTGCCGCGGCCGTGCAGCTCTGTCATGCGTGTGTACCCATCTGTCCGTATGTGGGGGGCGCCCGTGAGGAACGGGCTGCTCGACAGTTGCCGCAGGATCGAGAACGGTTGCCGTCCCGTCGAAATACCTGCCTGCAGCCGCTGCCCCGGGCACAGGGGAGACGGTCGGTCCCCGGCCGCCCGGCGCCGCAGCTCCCGCCGGTTCGGGTGATCAGAGGCGTCCGGCGCGGACGGCCTGCCATGCTCGGCGGGAGGGGTCATGCGACGTCACAGGATCGACGGACGTTGCGGAGGTCCCCGGCTTTCGGGTATGACGGGGCCACCCTGGAGAACGGCGTGAATCCCCTCCAGGACCGCGTCGCCACCGGCAATCCCGTGCAGGCGAAAAGGCACCGTGGAGGGGCACCGGGCCGTGCATGATGGACGCGTGCCGAGCTACGTGCCCTCCCCGGATGAAGTGACCGCCGCGATGACCGAGAACGGTGGGTGGACGAAGAAGCAACTCGCGGAGTGGGGCATTCCGTTTCCGCCGCCGCAGGGGTGGCGGCGGCACCTGGAGGCGAAGTGGCGCGGTGAGGACGTCGCCGACCTGCCCCGGCAGGAGCCCGACCAGGACGCCCTCTTCTGACCCGCCGGCCCGCAGCTGCCCCCGGGCTGTCACCGTTCTCCGGCCACCGACTTCCCCGGCGCGCAGGCCCGGAGTGCCGCGAGATCCCGAGAGGTGGTCCGGGGTGCTGGGGGGGCGGTCGGCCGCGGCTTGGTCCTCCCACGGAGCCCCTCCATGCCGGAGGCCCCGGGCGGGAACGCCCGGGGCCTCCTCGTACGGGCAAGCGTGCCTCAGCGGCGCAGGGGCCCGCGACGCCCGGGACGGTGCCGGTCGCGGGAACCGTCCCCAGCGGGCGACGGCCTGCTCAGCGGGCGATGTTGCTGCTGTCCCAGACTCGCGTGGGGTTGGCGAACCCGGTTCCGGTGCCGGCGAACCGCCACAGGCGGTGCGGTGGATGCCGTCCGTCTGCTGACCGTTGTCGTAGAGAACGGTGAGGTCGGTCCTGCCATCGCCGTTGCAGTCACCGGTCACGGGCTTGGACGCGTCCCCGTTCCACGGTCCCGGCCCGGCGGCGAGGTTGTCCCAGGGCCTGACCGGGTTGTCCGTGCTCGTGGCGGTGCTGGAGAACGTCCACAGGGCGGTGTGGTTGGCGCCGCCCGCGGCGGGCGGGTAGGTGTGGAGCACGGCGGTGTCGGCCTTGCCCCGTCGAAGTCGCCCGCGAGTTCCTGGGAGGCGTCGGCGCTCTCGCCGGCCTGGCCCCAGCGCGCGCCCGTCGTCAGGGCGGTCCACGCGCCGAGCCCGTCGACCCGGGTGTCGATCGCGCCGGTGCGGGTCTCGGCCCCGGGTCGGCTCCGAAGCAGCCGCCCTGCCAGGAGCGGCTGTTGATGCCGACCAGTTCGAACCGGCCGTCTCGCTGGCGCAGCAGGGGCCACCGGTGTCGCCCTTGCAGATGGCGTCCCCCGCCGTCTTGCCGGTGAGGTCGATGGTGGTGTCCGCCACCCCGTCCACGTGGAAGGTGGCGGTGTGGAGCCGGAGCGGGTCCCATTCCGTCTTGGTCCGGCCGAATCGCGCCGCGATGAGGGTTTCGCCGGCGGTGGCCGGGGTGGTGGCCACGGGCACGGGGGTGACCCCGGTCGCGGGGGCCGCCAGGCGGGCCAGTACCACCCCGTCGGCAGCGGCAGGTCCGCGCGGGCGGATCCGGTACGGAACGACAGCACCGGCCCGGGCGGACCAGCGGGGCGGCTCCGGCCGTGGCGGCGTCCTGGCGACGACTCGTGCAGACGGTGGGCGGGTGGTGGCCGGTCTCTCGCCGAACGCCAGGACGCGGACAGTCGGGGACGTGACGGTCGGCCGGACGAGCGCGCGGGTGCGGGTAGGCGGGCCTGGCCCGCGCGTCGGGCTGGGCGGGCTGGGAGCGACGGAAACGGGCGGGGGCCGGGCCGGTGACCGTCGTCCGCCCGGAGCAGCACGCGCGGCTGCTCTCCCACCGGACGACGGGTGCGAAGGCGGCGGGGTGTCACGGGACGGAAACCGGGCCGTCGACCGCCCGTCAGGCGGGCGGCCCTCGACTCGGCGCCCGCGACCGAGGGCTCGTGGGCGACCGGCGCGCGCCCGCAGGAACGTCCGGCCCGGCAGGTCTGGGGAATCCGGGGAGCCGGGGAGCCCAAGGGGCGGGGGGCGGGCCCGCGTACGGGATGACGGGCGGCCGGTGGTGCGGCCACCCGGGGCGGGCCGGGGTGCCGGACGACGGGCGGCGGGGGCCGGGGTGCCGGACGACGGGCGGCGGGGGCCGGCCGGAGCCGTTCGTCGGGCCGCTCGCCCCCGCCAACGGCCCTCGGCCCCGTCGCCCCGCCGGCGCGGGACGGCGCGCCGGCCGGCGGTGTGGCATC
Source organism: Streptomyces kanasensis (assembly GCF_043077165.1). NCBI lineage: Bacteria > Bacillati > Actinomycetota > Actinomycetes > Kitasatosporales > Streptomycetaceae > Streptomyces > Streptomyces kanasensis. The sequence continues at coordinate 215,745 of NZ_JBIBSF010000011.1, read as the reverse complement.
GCTCACCGCGCCCGCCGAGCCTGGGATCGGCTGGGCGCGGTGATGCCGGGACTTCGTCGTTACTCGCCCACGACACCCGAGGAAGCGATGACGATCTTCGCCCGGGTGGCACCGGAGGACGAGCCCAGCGACTCGATCCTCGTCACCAGGTCCTGGCCCTCGACGACCTCGCCGAAGACCACGTGCTTGCCGTCCAGCCACGGCGTGAGCACCGTGGTGATGAAGAACTGGGAGCCGTTGGTGTTCCGGCCGGCGTTCGCCATGGACAGCAGGAACGGCTTGTCGTGCTTGAGTGTGAAGTTCTCGTCGGCGAACGTCTCGCCGTAGATGCTCTTGCCGCCGGTCCCGTCGCCCCGGGTGAAGTCGCCGCCCTGGAGCATGAAGTCGGGGATGACCCGGTGGAAGCCCGAGCCCTCGTAGCCGAAGCCGTGCTCGCCGGTGGCCAGCTCACGGAAGTTCCGGGTCGTCTTGGGGACGACGTCGTCGTACAGCTTGAAGACGATCCGGCCCGCGGCGTCGCCGTCGATGGTGATGTCAAAGAAAACGTTGGTGGACATAAGGAGGATCCTGCCAGGCTCTGGTGTGTGTCGTGCACGCGGACCCGCCCCAGGGGCGGAACGGGAGCAGACCGGCGCCGGGCGGGAACGGGTGGGCGCCGGGCCCCGGGTCGCCGGGAGCCGGCACGCGGACCGGGCGACGTGCGGGCGGGCACCCGGCCGTGAGCCGGGCCCGGCGGGGCGCCGGGGGCGGGCGGGGCCCGCCCCGCCCGGTGAAGGCGCGCGTCCGGCGGGGGGCGCGGCCCGACGAGGCGGGTGGACCGGTCGCGGGACGACGGCGTGCGGCGTGGCGGCGGGCCGGCTCCGGCGGCGGCCGGCCCGGGCAGTCGAGCGGCGCCTGCGCCGACCGCGGCGCCCCACGGACCGGGCCGCCGCCGCGCTCAGCACACGCGCCGGTAGGGGACACCTGGCAGGTAGGTCCGCCATTCCGTCGGCGTGAGGGTGCCACCAGCCCGCCGGCACACCTCCGTGACGGCCCGTTCGGGGTCGACGTCGAATCTCTGGACGGGTACGTGGGCACCCGACGCGTACAGGGTCCTGCCGTCCTCGTCGAAGGCGAGGGAGAGGACGGCGTCTCCCGCACCGGGCAGGGCGGTGCCCAGGGGCAGCTGTGAGGCGACGTCCCACAGTCGGATCGTGCCGTACGATCCGGCCGCGGCCAGGGTGGACCCGTCGGGCGAGAAGGCGACGGCGGTGGTCTGTTCGGGTTCGCCCGGCAGGCCCTTGGACAGGCCGCCGGACAGCAGTCCCAGTGAGGTGCGCAGCCGCCCGTCCCAGAGGGTGATGTCGCTCTCCGACTCGACCACGACGGCGCGGTCCCCGGCGGGGCTGAAGACCGTGGTGCAGGCGCAGTTGTCCAGCGCCGAGCGTTCGACGTCCTCCCCCGCGGTCCTCACGAGGGCTCCCGCGTCGGTCAGGACCGTGCCGCCGTCGGGTGAGAGGGCGGACAGCGCGCCTCCTCCCCCGAAGGCGGCGTCGCTCCTGCCCTGGCGCAGGACGCGCAGCTTCCTGCCGTCGGCGGCGTCCCGGAGCGTGATGCCGTCGTCCATGTCGGTCGTCGTCAGCAGCGTCCGGCCGTCCGGACTGAGAGCGAGTCCGGTGAACGTGACGTCCGGGGACGGGACGGTGACGTCGGTGAGCCGGCGGTTGCGGACGGTGTCCCACACGGTGACGCGGGTGGGCCGGTCCGGGGACTCGTCCGGAGTCCAGCCGAAGGCGAGGCGCCGACCGTCGGAACTGAGCGACAGCAGCAGGGGGGCCTCCCCACTGGCACCCGTCGACACTGCGGCCGGGAGGGTGGTCCGGTGTCGGCCCGTGCGACCGTCCAGGACGGCCAGGCGCCCGGCACGCAGGACGGTGACGACGCTGCCGTCGGCGCTGTGCACGGCTTGGGTGACCGCGGTGCCCTGCCGGGGGGCGGACAGCGCACCCCCCACGTCGAGGCTGTGCACGGTCTGCGTGCCGTCGGCGCTCTGCGTGGTGTACCGCAGTGCCCGTGCCCGTACGTCGATGCGCACGTCCTCGGGCTGGTCCTCCGCCAGGGGGTGCCGGAACACCGGACCGTGGGGGCGGTCCAGGCGCCACAGCAGGATGTCGCCGGAGCCTGCGCCGGCAGCGAACCTCCCGTCGGGGCTGAAGGCGAAGGCCACCGGAGCGACCTGCTCCAGCCTGGGCAGTTCCTTGCCGGAGGTGACGTCGATGCGCCGGAGGCCGTGGTCGTCCTGCAGGGCGACGGTCCGGCCGTCGGGGGTGAACGACGGGGAGAGCTCATCCCCGCAGTCCGGTTTGCCACGCCAGCCGGTGTCCGCCCGGCGGTCGGTGCGCAGGTCCCACAGTTCCAGCCCGTCCGGCAGGCACAGGGCCAACAACCGGCCGTCAGGGGAGACGTCGCCCGCGGCCGAGTCCTCGGCTCCCGGGTACGCGCGGGCGAACTGCCTCGTGCCACTGGGGACGTCCCACACTTCCACGCGGTCGCCGACGTGGAAGAGGACGGAGCGTCCGCTGGAGCTGAACCCATGGGCGAACGACGCCGGCGCGGACGCCAGGTCGGCGCCGTCCACGCCTGCGCCAACGCCCCCGTCCACGCCCACGTCCGCGTCGGGTCCGGCGGTCAGGAGGTGGCCGGGTCCGATGGGCGGGCCGTGGTAGCGCTGGGCGCGCACGTCCCACAGGCGCATCTGCGCCGTGCCGGTCTCCGTCCCGACCATCGTGTAGCGGCCGTCCGGTGAGAGCTGGTGGCCCAGCGCGAACGTGTCCGCGTCCGTCGGTCCCCGGTGGGTGGCGGTGACGCGGCGGGTGTGGAGGTCCCACAGGACGAACCCGTCCCCCCGGGTGGTGAGCAGCGTCCGGCCGTCAGCGCCGAGGAGGTCGGTGTCCGCTGAGCTTCCCGGAGGGGTGAACGGGGGCCGTTCGTGCTGTGCCAGGGCGCCGAGCAGGGCCGAGTGTGTCTCCGGCGTGCGGCTCAGTCGCCAGGCGGCGACGCTGAGGAGCAGGGCGGTCCGCGGCTGGGAGGGGCGGAGGCTGTCTGCGGTCGTGGCGGCCCGGCGTGCGGCGGCCGCGACACGCGCCTCCTCACCGTCGCGATTCTGCTGCCACGCCATAGCGCCGCCCGTCACGGCGAGGACGAGCAGCAGGACGGCGGAGGTGACCAGTCCGTGGTGGCGGCGCCGGTCCCGGGCGCGGGCGGTCCGGCTGGTGTCGAGGAACTCCCGTTCCAGCCGAGTCAGGTCCTTGCCGCCGAGGTCGCCGCCGAAGGATTCCTCGGCCTCTCCGAGGCGCACTCCGCGGTACAGCGCTCCGCTGTCGCGTCCCAGGTCATGCCAGGCCACGGCTGCCTGCGTCAGGCGGCGCAGGATCCGCAGCCGGTTCCGGTCGTCCTCGATCCACGCCGCGAACCGGGGCCAGGCGGTGATCAGTGCCTCATGGGCGAGGTGGACGGTGGTTCCGTCCAACGTGACGAGCCGGGCGCGGGCCAGGCGCTCCAGTACCGCGTCGATCTCGGCGGCCCGTTCGACGCGACCCGTCTCCAGTTCCGCGCGGTCCACCGGGCGGCGGGTGTCGGCCGTTCCGTCACCGGGGGCGACGAGCCTGAGGAGCACGAACCGGGCCAGCTCCGCCCGGTCGGGGGACAGCCCGGCGTACACGTCCTCGGCGGTCTGCGCGATGGCGCCCTCCAGCCCGCCTGCGGCACGGTACGCCTCCTCCGTCAGGACGCGGCCCCGGCGCCGGCGCCAGGTCTCGCGCAGCACGTGCGACAGGAGCGGCAGGCCGCCGGGGGTGCCGTGCACCTCGTCGACGAGTCGGGCCGTGAGGGGCCGCTCGACGATGAAGCCCGCCGCCTGCGCCGGCCGGACGATGACCTCCCTCAGCTCCTCACGGGTCATGGGACCGACGGGGACGGTGGAGGTCCGCAGTGCCTCGGCCAGAGCGCGGTGCTCCACGCACCGGCCGTAGAAGTCGGCGCGCACGGCCACGACGACCCGCAGCCCGCTGTCCGGCCGGCACGCCGTGAGCAGCCGGTCGATGAACGCCGCGCGCTCGGCGGCGTCCGGGCAGAGCGTGAACAGCTCCTCGAACTGGTCGACCACGACCAGGGTGTCCCCCGTCCCCGGTCCGCTTCCGGAGCCGGTCCCCCGCCCGGATCGCGGCCCCCGCACCGGCCCGGCCCCGGGACCCCCCGCGTGTACCTCCGGTCCTGCCCCGGAGCCGCCGGCCCTCACGGCCGGCGCCACCTCCGAGCCCGCGGCCGGTACGCCCGGCACCGTGCCGGAGCCCCCGGCCGGCACGTCCTGGTGCTTCCCGCGCGGTCGCAGCACGTCGGCGTGGGCGGTCATCGGGTGCTCGCCCGGGGTCAGGATGCGTATCCCCGCCAGCCGCACCCTCTCGCCACCGCCGGCGTCCCCGCCCCGCCGCAGGGCCGGGATCAGCCCGGCTCGCAGGAGGGAGGACTTGCCGCTGCCGGACGCTCCGAAGAGGGCCGTGAAGCGATGCCCGGCCACCGCACGGCACAGCGCCGTGGTGAGCTCCGCCCGCCCGAAGAACCGGTCGTGGTCCCCTGGCTCGAAGCGGGCGAGCCCCTGGTAGGGCGGCGGCGTGTCGTCGTCCTCGGCCGTCCGGGCGGCCGCCTCCTCGCGTGTGGCGTGCCACCGCCGCTCCCACTCCGCCCGGTCGCCGCCGCACGCCTCCACGTACGCCAAGGTGACCGCCAGCGATGGCAGGGCCTCTCCGGCGGCGGCCTGCGACAGGGACGTCACCGAGTAGTGGGCCCGGCGTGCCATCTCGCGGTACGTCGGTCCGCCGGCCTCCCGCCGCAACGCGCGCAGCTCGTGTGCCAGGCGCTGTACCGGCCCCGCGGCAGGATCGACCGGTGTCTCGCGGCGTCCCATACGTGTCTCCCCCACCCCCGTGCCGAGGAGCCCCCCTCGGCCTGTTCCCTCGCCCCGTCACGTTAGGAAGCCTCCCCCGCGCCGTTCAAGGCGCCGCCCCGGGCCGGCGACCGGGGCGTTCGTCTTTGTTCGGTCCCAGGGAAGGGGCCTGCCGAACAAACGGCACGGCTGGTGGACTCGGTCCCGCCGGCCCGCTCCGGGGCGGCACACGAACGGGCCCCGGTGGGGCGCGTCCAACGGGAGGACGAACATGAAGTGGAGCAGTAGGCGCTGGGGGGTGGCGGTCGTGTCGGCCGCCGTCGGCGTGGGCCTGACCGTGACGGCCCCGGCGGGGGCGTCGCCGAAGGAGACGCCCGCCACCGCCGTCGCGGCGGAGGCGGGCACCCGGCCGGCCGTCACCGGGCCGTCGGCGGTACGTGACGGTGGGGTCTGGTACTTCAGGGCCAAGCACAGCGGGAAGTGCCTCACCGTCCACGGGGCCAGCACCGCGAGGGGCGCGGCAGTCGACCAGTACACGTGCCTGGGCCGGGCGAACCAGCGGTGGCGGTTGCTCCACACGAACCAGTGGGGGCTCGCCTACATCGTGTCGGAGAACGGCGGCAAGTGCCTGGACGTGCAGGGCGGCAGCAAGGCGAACGGCGCCAAGTTCATCACCTGGGACTGCAACAGCCGAAAGAACCAGACGTTCCACGTGCGGAACCTCACCGGTCACATGGCCATCAAGCCCCTGCACATCTCGACGAAGTGCCTGGACATCCCCGGCGCCTCGCAGAAGAACAACACGCGCGCGGTGCTGTGGTCGTGCAAGGGAGTCGCCAACCAGCAGTTCAAGCCGGTCCGCGCCTGACCACCGTTCGGAGAGGACGAAGAACCATGATCAAGCGTGGCCCCCACCTGCTCGCCGCACTCGCCGTGGCCGGCACTCTCACGACCGTGGCGCCGGCCTCGTCGGCACCCACCGCGGTGACCCCCGCGAGGGCCGCGGCGCCCGCCAGGGCCGCGGCGCCCATTCCCGGAGTGCACGAGATCCGGCCCGCCCACGTGCCGAACATGTGCGTCACCGTGCACGGCTGGGACACGAGCACCAAGGCGAAGATCGACCAGTGGACCTGCAAGGGGCAGAGGAACCAGCGCTGGGCGTTCGTCCAGAACGACGTCCGTTACTGGATCAAGTCCGAGTCGAGCAACAAGTGCCTCGACAGCGGTGACGGCAAGAAGGGCCGCAAGGTTCTCCAGTGGACGTGCCACAGCAAGCTGAACCAGGCGTGGCACCCCGTCGCCCGAGGCAAGGGCCTCTTCCAGATCCACGTCGGCACCATGTGCCTCGATGTCGAGGGCGGCAGCAAGAGCAACGGCGCCCGCCTCATCCTGTGGAAGTGCAAGAACGTCAGGAACCAGCTCTTCCAGCTGAAGTAGCCGGCCCCGGCCCGGTAGGGCCGACGCCGTAGGAGCCCGTTCCCGCACGCCGGGAACGGGCTCGCCGGCATCCGACCGGCCGCCGCGTCCGCAGCAGTACCCGAGCAGGACGGACTTGCGGCCGCCGTCAAACGCCCCGGCCTCCCGACGGAAGCCCGCGCAGCAAGGCACCCGGTCACGTCCGCCGACTCCGCGCGCCGGCTCACGATGCGCAGGCGCACGTCCGTGGGAAGCAGCGAGGACAACGGGTGCGTTCATCGGCACCACCTGGGATGTGCCGTCTCGGCCCGCCCGTCGCCCAGTCCGCCCGATCCCGGTCCGGTCACCCTGTTCGCCGGCCGCTTATCCTCATGGCCATGACTACCCAGCCTCCGGAGCCCTCTCCGCGACCCGCCCCGTCGGGAGAACTCCGCGCCTCTCACGACGACCGGGAGGCAGTGGTGGAGCAGCTGCGTGATGCGGCAGCCGAGGGGCGAATCGATTTCGGTGAGTTGGATTCCCGTCTGGAACAGGCGTTGACGGCCAAGACCCACGCCGAGTTGGCCGTCCTGACCGCCGACTTGCCGAGGCTGACCTCCCCTGAGAACCAGTCCCCACTGGTACTCAAGGGCGGCCTGTACGGCGCGTCTCGCGGCCCCGGACGCTGGGAGGTTCCCGGGCACGTGATCGCTCGCGGAGGCCTGGGGGGTGTGAAGATCGACTTCACCCGGGTCGAGTGCCGCCGCACGGAGGTCACGGTGGAGGCGTACGGGGAGACGTCCGGTGTCACGATCGTCATCCCCGACGCCTGGGCTGCAGACACCAGCGGCATGGATCCCGGCGTCGGCGGCCTGACGGACAAGACCACCCCCGACCGGCTCCCGGGGACTCCGTTGATCCGGCTCACCGGGTCCGGCGGCGCGGGAGGAGTGGCGATCCGCCACCCCGACCGCCGGGAACGGCGCAAGCTGCACGACAACCCGGCGCAGGGCTAGGTCGCGTCCGCGGCGTCGGGGCCGTCGGAGTCATGGGCAGGCGGGGGTGGCCAGGGCCTGGCGTGCTCCACCACGTACGAGATACGCGCACCAGCAGACGGGCTGTGAGCCAGTCACGTCATCCCGTGGGCATGTCGGTGACGGGACCGTGAACCTCCAGGACGACGGCGGTGCCGGCCACGCTTCGGTCTTCGTGCATGGTGATCCGCCGGCCAGGCTGGACGTGCGTCCAGTGGGAGGGAGTGAGGGGCACGAGGCGAACCGTGGCCCGCCCGCCGGGCTCCGGCATGGGCGTGTTCTCCACCCAGAGCGAGGCGATACTGACCGCACGTCCGCCGGTGGGCGAGAGGTGTCCGATGTCCCACATGGGTCGCAGAACACCGGCGCCTGGGATCGGCGTCGTGCGTCGCGCCTCGGCGGCAGGACGGAGCGTCAGGTCTGCGCGGATCACGCCGTTGCGGATCTCGGAGCACCGCCAGTGGCACCAGGCCGCGCTCCGCTCCAACCGCAGCTGCTCAGCCGCTTCGGCGAGCCGCTCCCAGAACGCCAGAGGGAGCGAGCGACCGTCCCCGAGCTCCTCCAGCAGGCCAAGGGCGATCTCCCACTCGTCGTGGACGAGGTAGTCCCAGATGTCTCGCACCGTGATGTCGTCACCGGTGGCGGTCTCCTCCGGAACCAGCAGGGACACTGATCGGAGCAGCTCAGGGACGTCCATGCGCCTATTGTCGATCACCTGAACCCTTGGCACTCCAGCCGTGGATCGTGATCTGGCCTGTCGCCCCTGGTCAGCGGCCACCCCTCTGCCCGGCGTCATCGCCTGCCATTGCCGCAGCCGTGCCCCGACAACGAACGGCTCGTCAGGCCCCGGCTCCACGGGCTCGGGTGCGCACCGCTGGATGAACCACGTCGGCAGCAGCCGGCTGCGGCCACCGCTCACCCGCGGGCCGGTCGCCTGTCCGCTCGACCACGCGCGTCAGCACCGTACGCACATCGGCGACGACCTGGGCGGGGTCCCCGGCGGTGAACCAGGCCCGTACGAGAAACGACCGCTCCCGGCCGTCCTCGGCTCTAGGCCCGGACCGGAGGCGCCGTAGCCCGCCCTCACGGTCTCCACAGCGAAGAAGTGTGCACCGGCACCGACTCCGCCACACGGCCGGCGAGACCGCCGGCTTCGGCGCGGGCTCGCGACGGGGTCCCCCGAGGGCTGGGCGTCACGTCGTGCCGCCAGCCCTCGGGGGACATCCCCGCGTCCGGAGCCTGCCGCCTCGCGTCGTGATCACCGGTCAGCAGTTCCTGCACCCCACCGCCGGGCCTCGGCCGTGCGCGACCAGTGCCGGGCCCGTGGAGCCCCGTATGCCTCCCGCGTGAACGAGCCCGCCGGCGGCGAGGGGAACGAGGTCAGGCCGGTTTGAGCCGCCACTGCTGGCAGCTGTTGCCGAGCCAGGTCCACTGGCGTACGTCGGCTCCGTCCGCTGTCGAGCAGTCGGCGACGTCGGCGACCTTGCCGGTGGCCTGGTTGGTCAGGCGGATCCAGCCTGCGTCGGTGGTGATGAGGCGGAACCTCTGGCAGGTGTTGTCCAGCCACGACCACTGACGCAGAGCCGCGCCGTCGGCGGTGGAGCAGTCGGCGGTGTCGAGGACCTTGCCGCTCGCCACGTTCACCAGGCGGCTCGTGTCGTCGGCCCGGTCCTCGATCCGCCACTTCTGGTCGCTGCCGCCGTCACAGCCCCCCTGCCGGACGTTGGCGCCGTCCGCGGTCGAACCGCCCGCCACCTCAAGGCACTTGCCGCTGTTGCGGTTGGTGAGGGTGTACGCCGTCGGGGTGACCGCGCTCTCGCCCGAAGGGCCGGGCAGGGTGGTGCCGAGAGCGACCGGCTTCCCGAATTTCGGGGTGCCGTCGGCGTTCCAGGTGAACTTCTGCGCCCGCGTCGTACGGCCGTTGTCGCAGCCGTCGGAGGCCGAGTCGTTGGCGTGGTAGACGATCCAGTTCTCGGTCCCGTCCGGTGACGTGAAGAAGCCGTTGTGACCGGGTCCGTACACGCCCGCCGCGTCGTCGCGCTGGAAGACGGGCGTGGACTTCTTGGTCCAGGAGGACGCGGCGAGCGGGTCGGGGCCGGTGAGTTCGAGCTGCCCCAGCTTGTAGTCGGGGGTCATGCAGCCGCTGGCCGAGAAGATCACGAAGGTTCTGCCGCCACGCTGGAGCACCTCAGGGCCTTCGTTGACGTTCGAACCCACCTTCTCCCAGGCGTGGGTGGGGGACGAGATGGTGGTGAACGCGCCGCTGACCGTGTAGGGGTTGGACATCGGGGCGATCAGCACGTTCTGGTTGCTGCCCTGCCAGGCGCTGGCCAGGAGATACAGCTTGCCGCCGACCGTCATGACGCTGCCGTCGATGAGCCAGCCGCTCTGCGAGGAGTGCTGCAGGCGGCTCTTGTAGTGGTAGGGGCCCTGCGGGTCGGACCCGCTGCTCTCCAGGACGTGCATGCGTTGCGAGCCGAAGTCGGTGCTGTCCTCGCCCGCCGTGTAGTAGAGGTACCAGCGGCCACCGGCGAAGTACAGTTCCGGGGCCCAGATGTTGCAGCAGCGCGAGGCGTGGTCGGCCTTGCCGTCCCACACCTGCACGCTCGGCGCGGTGGCGAGCCCGGCCAGGGTGGGTGACTTGCGCATGGTGATGACGTGGGTCCAGCTCGTCGTCACCAGGTAGTAGTTGCCCTGGTGGTAGGAGATCCAGGGGTCGGCGCCCTTCTGGGCTTTGATCGGGTTGGTGTACGGGCGGCCTTCGGCGGCGGGCGCGGCCTGCGCCACGCCGATGCCGAGGAGGAGGGCCGCGAGCAGGGTCAGGAGGCGACGGGCCATCCGTAGCTCCAATTCGAGGGGTCGACGCCGGACTTGTGCGTGCCGCTGTCCTGGCTGTCGTGGCAGTGGTGACGGCTCACTCCGGTCTCCTTTCGATGGTGGGGACCGCCGCCACAGGTTGTCCGATATGCCGAACGGCGATCGTGTCATCGGACGAGACCGTAGAATCGAAGCGCTTGCGCGTCAACGGTTCACTCAGACTTCGTCCGCCTGCCCGCCCGTGTTCCCGTACGCCGTCCTGGCAGGAGCGACTGGGGGAGACACTTCCGATCCCTTCTCACCGCGAACCGTTGCCGACCTGCGGACGTACCGAGTGAATGCCCGACCGGCCCCCTCGGGACGGAAGGCGGTACGCGGCACACGCGAGGGGCGGCGGCCGGGCGGCACGTGACCGGCAACCCGGCGGAGATGCGGCCCGCCCCCGTGACGGCCCGGCAGGCAAGGGACGGCACGGCGACCACGGCAGCCGGCTTCCCCGGTGGGCCGCTCAGCGGCCGTCTGCGGTCGACGGGAACAGAGAGCACAACCTGCGCTGCGACGTGCGGACCGTACCCGTGGGGTCGACGTCGACGGTCTCCACCCAGAGCGTGGCGCCGTCAGGCAGCGAGGAGGGGGCGGCGGCGTTTCTACGGCCGACCCGGTCGACGAAGGCGTCCAACGCGTCGGAGGACGACTCCGCGGCCGAGTACTCCCGCGACAGGCCGGAGGTGGAGCAGTTGGCGACCTCGGGGGTGGGGTAGATCTCGGAGCCGTCGGGGGAACGCAGGGTGACCACGGACGCGGGCCGGTACGCAGCGGCGAACATCGGGAGGTTGGAGAAGGGGTAGACCCGGTCATCGAAGGCGAGGGAGAGCACGGTCGCGGCGGCGAACACCATGACCGCCGGGGCTTGCGGGCCGAGGCCCACCCAGGGGCCGCCGACGAACGGGAGCGGCAGCATGCCCAGCGCCACCAGCATGGCGTTCTCCCGGAAGTCGACCGACAGAACCCACAGCGAACCGAGGTGGAACAGCAGCAGGCTCCCGCAGATCACGGCGCGGGGTGCCGGGCCCAGGACCGCCAACGGGGTCGAGAGTTCCAGCAGCAGTACGGCCCACAGGGTCACGACACCCCAGCGCGGCCGGCGTGCCAGGGCCCAGCCCGGACCGGTTCGCGTCACCGCCTTGCCGTCGCCGGCCTCGAAGCGGGCGAAGAGCGTGACGTAGAAGGGGAAGAGCCGCGGATCGGGCCAGCGCAGGCCACGCTTGCGTACCTTGGAGACGGCCGACACGAAGTAGTGCGCGGGGATCGCCCCCCACAGTCCCTGCGCCATCCAGACCGTGGTCCGATGCGAGGTGGCGCCGTACCCCGCGGCTGCGGCACACAGCCCGGTGGCCGTGATCGCCAGCGCCGCCATCCCCAGCAGGTGAAGGTGGTGGTGAACTGTGAAGTGGCGTCTGCCGTCGTCCTCTTCGGTGACGGTCCCGGCGAACTCCTGCGACAGGTAGACCGTCGCCAGGAGCAGGAAGCACACCGTCATGACGGCGACGGCGACCGGGGCGAGCACGTTCGCCGCGAAGGCGCCGCCGGACAGCAGCACTGCGCAGCACAGTGCGACACGGGCCCAGGCGGGAGTGAGGAAGCCGCCGAAGCGAGCCCCCACCGTGCCTGCCCGCCAGCTGGAGGCGGTGTTCAGCTCTCTGAACGGTCCGGTCGATGCGACAGCGAGGATGATGGCGAACAGACTTCGGAAGAACAGGTCGGACGTGGAGTGCGGGGCGTTCCAGGAGTGCTGCCAGGCGGCCCAGTCGAACAGCATGTGTCTGCCTTCCGTACCGTCGGGGGGCGAGGGTCGGGCCGACCGGGCCGGCTGCCGCGGCCCACGCCGTCTTGGACCAGAAGGTCGGAGCGGACAATGTGGTGGGCGAGTCTGGCCTGGCCGCCAAGGCCGTCGGCCGTCTTCTCCGTGTGGGTGGCCGGGGCGCGGGAGTCCGCTCTCAACGCATGGACATGCTTACCAAGTTGACTGCCCATCCTGCCGCACTCGGCCTTCCTCCCACCCGGGCCGAATCGGTCACGATGCTCACCGCCACCCGGGAGGGTGACCGCCGCTTGGAGTTTCCGCCGCACCAGGAACATGGCTTCGCCGTGTGCCGGGCGGTGCCGACAGAGATGCCGGAGCCGGCCGCGAGTGGGTTCCGCGGACAGGGGCTTGCGAGGAAGACCAGCGGGACGTCCTCTCGATGCGCAACCGCAGGATGTGCGCCAGCTGGTGAGCGACCTGGATGTGTTGTTGCCCCGCGCCTTCCACCGGCCTGGGACGCTCCGTCGCAGGTCACGCCCGTTCGGGAGGGAGGCGAGGATGAGGGCTGCAGCCTTGTCACCGATGAGTGAGCGGGCCGGACCGTGGGCCGCCCCGGTCACTGCGGGGCACCCGGATCGCTTCCGGCGGCAGGCGGCCCTGGGAACGGACAGGCGGCCCGCAACGGACGGTGGCGGCGCGACGGACAGTGCCGGCGCGAGGGACGGTGGCGGCGCGAGGGACGGTGGTACGGCGGAGGTGGGAAACCAGGCGGTCCGGGGCTGGGTGGCGGGGAACGGGGCGGGCTTCCCCCAGCCCGTGGTCAAGCCCTTGGTCCTGGCTCAGGGTCGCGCGTACCAGCCGTTCTCGCCGCTGCCTTCCGACGGGTCGTACGACTGGTGCAGCCCGAGCAGCGCGGCCACCAGCCGAGGGTCCCAGCTCCCGTCGAGGACCCGGTACTCGTCCGCGACTCCCCGGAAGACGAGGCTCGCCCTGCGTGAGGAGTCACGCCAGATCACCCTGCGCGGCTTGCCGAAGGCGTCGTCGCCCTCGCCGAGCAGGGACAGGACCAGCCACACCAGGCTCACCGGCAGACCGACAGGCCACCACACCACCCACCAGAACAGGCGCCCACGGAAACCGCGCACGGAGTGTCCGGTCACCGACTCGACGGTCCAGCGCGCGCGGGCGCCACGCAGGGCGAGTCCGCGCCGGTACGTGATCCGACCCAGCGGGACGCCGTATGGGTCGTCGACGCGGTACACGGCGGGACGTCCGCTCACGGGCGAGCCTGTCTCCTCCGTCGACACCCGGGCGATCACGGTCCGGCCCACATCGAGGATGTCGAAGGTACGGGTGGAAGGGTGCGCGGCGCCCCCGTGGCCACCGGGCACGCGGTGGAGCAGTCCGACGGTGGCATCCCCTTCGCGCCCCGTGCCGTCGCCGTTGCGGACGACGACCGGCAAGGGCGTCCCGTACCGCACGTTGTACGTCATCCGCCCCTGGGCCACGCTCTGTCCTCCCCCGCGTCGCCGCACGGCGGCGTTTCCGGCCCTCATGATCTCATTCGCCGCGCGGGAGACCTCCGGAGGCCCTGCCCCGGTCGGTTTCCTGCCGCGCCTCACGAACGACCGTGTGGGCTCATCGCGCCCCACCAAGCCCGCACGCCCACACCAGGGAGCGCCGCTCCCAGCCGGCGGGCCGGTTGCGCCCGTCCCTGCCGGCTGCCCGGTGCCGACACGAGGGACTCGGACGTACGGACCAAGGGTGACGGTCACTTGTTTCGGCCGGTCAGGCCCTTTGGGACTGCCAGACTCCCCGAAGGAGCGCCCGGGCGACGCGTGGGCGAGGGGGACGGGCGAGAGGGGGTGAGCGTGGCCGAACGCGGTACGACCGGTCCTGCCGCTCCGGTCGGGACGGGGTCAGGTGTGACGGACCACGGCGTCCCGCGCGCACGCGTGGCGACCGAGGACCGGCCGGACGGGCGGCAGTGCGGTGACGGGCCCGGCGAGCAGCGGGACGACGGACCGGCGCGCGCGGTGCCGCGGCACGTGGCCTGCGTGATGGACGGCAACGGCCGCTGGGCGCAGCAGCGTTCGCTCCCCCGCACGGCGGGCCACCAGGCGGCCGAGACCACCGTCATCGACATCATCGAGGCGGCCCGCACCGCCGGCGTCGAGTGGCTCAGCCTGTACGCCTTCTCCACCGAGAACTGGAACCGTCCCGGCACCGAGGTCGACTACCTGATGCGGCTGGTCCGCCGGGTCGTACGGAAGCACGCGCCGCTGCTCCTCGCCCGCGGTATCCGCTGCCGCTTCCTCGGGGTCGCCGACCCTCGCATCCCCCGGGGACTGGCCCGGGACTTCGACGACCTGACGACGCTGACCGCCGACAACCGGGGGATGACGCTGACCGTCGCCTTCGACCACGGCGGGCGCCGGGACATCGTCGAGGCCGCGAGGTCGCTGATCCGCAGCGGGACGCCCGCCGACGAGGTGACCGAGCGGCTCTTCGCCGACCACCTGCCGTTCCCCGACACCCCCGACGTGGACCTCGTCATCCGCACCTCCGGCGAGCAGCGCATCTCCAATTTCATGCTCTGGCAGGTCGCCTACGCCGAGTGGGTCTTCCCCGAGGTGCTCTGGCCGGACTTCCGGGCCCCCGACTTCCTCGCCTGCCTGCACACCTACCGGCGCCGCGACCGCCGCTTCGGCGGCGTGCCGCCCTGGACGAACGGAGACCCAGCATGACCATCGGAACCACGGGAACCGCCGACGAGCCGCCCCTGTTCGGCCCGGGATCACAGTTCGCCACCTTCTTCGACGACCCGCGCTGGGCGCTGGCCGTGATCCGCGCCACCGTGCTGGAGGCCGCTCACCCGCAGATCGGTGCCGCCCTCGTCGACAACTCCACCTTCGTCGCCCATCCCTGGCGCCGGCTGCGCAACACCTTCCTCAGCATGCGGCGCATGTTCGGCAGCGACCCGGCGGTGCGCGAGCGGGAGGCCGCCCGGCTCAACCGGCTGCACGCGCGCATGAGCGGCTCCGACTCCCGCGGCCGCGCCTACGACGCGATGGACCGCGAGGTCCGCGCCTGGGTGGTCGCCACCCTCTTCGAGAGCGCCGTCACCATGTGCAGGCTGAGCGGCCAGCCGCTCGACCAGGACACGATGGAGCGGATGTACGCCGAGTACCGCGCGTACCTCGCCGCGCTCGACGGCGACGCCGGCGAACTCCCGGAGGACCTCCATGACTTCTGGCGGTACTTCGACCGGGTCGTCGTGGACGAGCTGGAGAACACCGAGGCGGTCCGCATCATCCTCTACCGTCTCTTCGACCACCTGCCCGCCCCGGCGCTGCTCGACGGCGCGCCGACGCTGTGGGCGGCCGGCCGGGCCGTCGCCGGACCGCTCCTCGGCGCGATCACCGTCGCCTCGCTCCCCGAGCCGTACCGGCGCCGAGCGGGTCTGCCGGAGATGCCCGGCGCCCCGACCCTCATGCAGGGCGCCTACCTCGCGGCCGGGCTCGCCCGCTTCCTGCCCGAGGGCTGGATCAACGCCGAGAGCATCATCGACGCCCTCTCCCTCTCGCCCGGCAGCGACGACCCTCGCGCCCGTACGGTCGCCGCCCTGCGCGCCCGCATGAAGCGGGCCTCGGCCCTGCTCCGCCTCCTCACCCCACTGGGCGACGCCGACCTCCGCCCCGACCCGGCACCCTCAGCGGGCACGGGAGAGGCCCGACGCTCGGCGGAGGCGTTCTTCCGCCAGGTGCTGGACCAGACCGGCGACGGCCACCTCGACTGGCCCGACCTCGCCGCCATGGCCCGTGAGCTCTCCACCCGCCTCGACCTGGACGAACCCGAGGAGACCCGGCTCTACGACGCCTTCGCCGCCTGGTGGCGCGAACTCCAGGCCGCCCTGGACACGGACGGCGACGGCCGCGTCAGCGCCGACGAGTACGCCGCCGCCGTCCCCTCCCTCGCCGGCCCCGCACTCATCCGCGTCGCCGAGGTGCTCTTCGACGCCACCGACAGGGACGGCAGCGGGAGCATCGACGCGGACGAGTACCGGGCCCTGTTCCGCACCGCCTTCCACCGCGACCTCACCGTCACCGACGGCGCCTACGGCCGGAACGCCTTCGTGGGCGACTTCGTGTCCTTCATGTCGGGCCGCCGCACGAGCACCCCGTACGACCCCCTCCTCGCCGACGCCTAGGTCCTGTCCGGCAGGTCGTCCACGCGGTCCGAGATCCCCCGCAGTGCCGGAGGCATGACGGCACTCGCATCCCTCACCTTCGTGCGCCATCGTGGGCGGTCCCGGCGCCAGCCGGCCGGGCTCGGGCCGGACAGCCCCGGCAGGCCGCCGCACGGCGGGGGCCGGCCGAGGGCTGCGATCGACAGGCCGTCGGAGCCGGAGCCGAGCAGCCGGATCAGCGTGCCAAGATCATGTACAGGATGGCGGTCGCCGTCACGCTGATGAGCAGCGAACCCAGACAGCCGACCCGGTTACTGAAGAAGAACATGGCGCCCGCCTACCCCGAAAACGCCCGGTAGTCGCCGAACGGGTCGACGGCCCGAAGCAGACCGCGCGGCAACCGGACGGCTCCGCGGGGGAGGCGGTCGGCGCAGCAGCGCGAGCATCGGTGCACGCTCCCCCGGCCCGGCTCGGCCAGCACTCCGGAGGCCGACGACACTCCCCTTTTGGTCACGCTCCGTAAAAATTCCATGTACGGAGAGTAGCATTCGGTGACCTCGCGCTCACGCCGTGGCGAAGCGGCCGCTCTGACGCCGCGCGCCTCGCCGCCTCGTGAGCGGACACCACCGATGCCCAACGCATCGACGGAGAACGGAGAAAGACATGGCCACGGAAGATCGCGTGGAGGCCGCTCCACGGCACGGGTGGATGACGCACCCGCGCTCCCGGGCGGACATCGCCTTCAACGGCGGCTGGCCGTCCAGCGGGCTGGAAGCGGGCAAGTTCTTCCCGGCGACCCAGGTCGGGATGGCCGACCCGGAGGTGCCGACGGACACCCCCAGCGGACCCAAGCCGGTGCCGCCGGACGGCCGGATCGCCAGTGGCGGAAGCGAGCCGGCGGCGGCCAGGCTCGACGAGGTGCGCGACTGGCCCAAGAACGACCTGCAGTCAGGCGCTGAGGTTCCGTTCCAGTGGAACTTCACGATGAAGCACCGGACACGTCGCTTCAACTACTTCGTGACCAAGGAGGGCTGGGACCCCGCGGCGCCGCTGAGCCGCGACCAGTTCGAGCCCGTGCCGTTCGCGACGTACAAGCCGTACGGCGACATCCCGCACTGGGAGATGCCGGAGGCCCCCCATGACCCGAACCTCGACAAGCCGCACACGATCAAGCTGCCGGCGCGTTCCGGCTATCACGTGATCCTCGGCGTGTGGGAGGTCGCCGACACCGGCCACGCCTTCTACCAGGTCATCGACGTGAACTTCACGCGGTAGGCCCCACCCGGAGCACCTGCCCGCCGCCGGCAGGCAGCCCCGCGTCCCGCGCGACCCGCCCGGGACGTACCGATACGGCCGAATGCCCGGCCGGTGACCCGAGCGTCCAGGCGACCGCCGGCATCTCGCGCGGCGGTTCCCCCCGGGAACCCCCTGGTCGTCTGTACGCGCGTCACCGGCCCGGCACGCACACGGCAACGGATCGGCGCCACCCGCAAGCGGACCTGGCGCACACCACACCCGAACGCAGTCCACCAGTGAACCCGAAGGGCATGCCATGACCACAGTTCTCGCATACGAGAGCAACGCCATCGTCGAACTGATGGAGGTCCGCCCCGTGGACCGCGACGAGGCCTGGCTCAAGGACGCCCTGCAACAGGCGATCATGGTGGAGATCGCGACCATCGGCCCTTATGCGAGTGCCATGTGGTCGATCAAGGAGGGCTCGGGGCCGGTCTACGACACCATCCGGAGGGTCATCTTCGACGAGATGAGCCACATGGGGCTGGTGTGCAACATGCTCACCACCATCGGTGGCTCTCCGATCCTCGCCGACCCGAACGTGGCGCCGAAGTACGAGTACCCGCTGCCCGGTGGCGTACGGCCCGAACTGACCGTGTTCCTGGAGGGCCTGAGCAAGGACTCGGTCGAGATGTTCTCCGAGATCGAGCGCCCGGACCACCCCGTGGCCGAGTTCGAGACCTTCACCTCGATCGGAGCCTTCTACACCGCGGTGGAGGAGGCGTTCGAGGCGCACCAGCACCTGATCAGGGGCACCCGGCAGCTCGCCTACTCCATGACCCATCACGGACAGGGCAACGACATCCTCCCGCTCGACAGCATCGAGAGGGTGCGCGGCGCCATCGAGGTCATCAAGGAACAGGGCGAGGGCACCTCCGCCTCACCCGAGAACCCCTTCCCCGGCAAGGAAGGGGAGCTGGCGCACTTCTACGCGTTCCGGGAGCTCTTCCACGGCAGGAAGCTGGTCAAGGTCTCGGAATCCCCGGACATGTGGGACTTCACGGGTGACGAGGTGCCCTTCCCCCCGGCCCACCCCATGGGCAGGGTTCCGCGAGGCGGGTGGGTCAACGGCGGCGAGAACGCGCCCGGTCCCGAGGTCCAGCAGGCCCTCGACCTGTTCAACAGGGAGTTCAGCTCGATGCTGCGGGCGCTGGAGAAGGCGTGGCAGACGGATGACCCGAACGCGGCCAAGGCCGAGGTGGGGAAGGCCGTGGGCCACATGTTCCAGATGGGCCCCAAGGCGCGGGCCCTGATGGAGCGGGAACTGCCCGACGGAAGCGGCAGGACGTACGGCCCGGAGTTCCTGTACGTCGAGGGGCCGTGAACACACCCAAGGGTGACGAGTACACCTCGGTCCGGCGCGCAGCCGGTCGTACCACCGAGCGGTTGTGAGGTCGGACCGCTGGCTGCAACGCACCTACGTCACCACCGACCTGCGCCGCTCCCGCGACCACCGCCCCCCCCCACGACGGTCACGTGCTCACCCGCTGACCGGCCCGCGAAGAGGGACGAGGGCCGACAATCCGACGGCCGGCGGGGTTCCCCGGCGAAGGACCGACGTGGGACAGACGGCGGAGCGGGCGCCGGACAGCGGTCCGGACGGGAACGACGATCGGCGGCAGCGGGCGCCGGCCCTGAGGCACGGCCCGCGCCGTGGGCGCCCCACCTCGGCGCACTACCCTTTCGATCATGCGTATGAAGATCATGGCAATCGTGGGCGGCGTGCTGAGCGTCGGCGTGCTGGCCGCCGGGTGTGGAGGCTCCGAGACGAAGAGCGCCAAGCCGGAGCCATCCGTCAGCCGGCTCCCGCACAAGCTGGACCGTCCGGCTCCCAAGCCGGAGGGCGAACTGCAGCCGTCACCGGCCGCTGACGCGCCGTTCGCGGCGAACCTGGAGTACGAGCTCCGCAAGAAGACCCTCACCCTGGCGAACGCCACGGGTGAGGTCACCGCCAAGTGCCCGGCGGACGTGGGCTCGAAGAAGGGCACCACGGTCGTCTGCACGTCCAGCTACAAGGGCGCGGAAGTGGAGTGGGACGTCGCCATCGGCGACAAGCCGGGCTGGTCGGAGAACTACGTGGAGTTCACGGCGACACCCCGCAAGGGCATCATCTCGAAGGAGGGCGTCCAGCGGATCATCTTCGGCAACGGCGGTGACTCCTTGGCCCACATCCGGTGCAACGACATCCCCGAGGCCGTCGCGGTGCCCATGGGGCCCACCCCGTACACCTGCCAGCAGGTGATGAAGGACGGGCAGGTGTACTACCCGCAGCCGATGCGCGCCACCCCGGACGGCCCCCGGGCGTACTGATGCCGCGGGCGGGGTCCGTGGGACGGCGTGGGGACACGTCCGCGTTCGAGACGACGGCGTTCCACCCGGGGACCGAGCGGCCGGGACCGCGGCCGTGGCCCGGGGCGGGCGCCGTCGCCGCCCACCCGCTCGTCGCGTGACGCGGGACCGCGCCTGGGGATCCGCTGCTCACGGGCGCGGGTGCGCTCAGGCAGATCGGGGGCTGACCGCAGTGGTGGCCGGCTCGCACCGGGCTTGGTGGCGGCGACGCCAGTGGGACCGTCCGGGCCGGAACCTGCCGTGAGTGCGCCGTCCTCTCCGACCGGCCGGTGGCGGTGGCCGGCGCCCCGGCATCCCGACACCCCGGCATCCCGGTGCTCATGCGGGCCGCCGGTTCCGGCGCGGTGGCGAACGCGTGCCGGGCCTCGGCGCCGACGCCCGGCAGCGGACGGGCCGGCCCGTCCGTGAGCGCCGGGATGGGGAAGCCCGCGGTCCCCTGCCGCGTGCCCCCTCGCCGCGGCGCCGGAGGCGGCACCGGCACCCCACGGCGCGCAGGGCGTCGTCAGGCCGGGTCCCTCCTGGGGTCGACGGTCCAGTGGTTGGCCTTGAAGGCCCGGCCGGCGAAGAGCGGAAGCCGACTGAGCGGCAGATGCCGTTCGACGCGGCGTTGGTCGTGGCCGGGAAGGCGTGCACCACTCCCCAGCGGTTCCGGTCCCGGGCCTGCTCCAGGAGGGCGCGGACGGCACGCTTGCCCCATCCTTGCCTCTGGAACTCCGGAAGGGCCATCCAGCCGATCTCCGACAGTGGTCCGTCGTCCTCGCCGTGGCCGGCGTCATGGGACCAGAGGGTCACCGTCCCGGCCACCTTCTCAGGGGTGGCGGGGTCGGGGACGATCATCTTGATCCAGGCGAGGTCGGCGCTCGCCTGCTCGGTGTCCCGGCGGACCTTGTCCGTCATCCCCTCACGCGGCAGCGGCCCACCGAGGCCCGCCATCATGACGGGATCGCACCGCATCCGGACGTGGACATCGACGTCGCCGGGTGAGACCTCGCGCAACTGCACTGGTTCCTCCTCGGGTTCACGCGCGATCGTCGCACGGCACCGATCACGCGCGGACCTCCCGTACGTCCGCCGGGCCGAGGTGGCGCGTCGTCGACGGGTCGGCAGGCAGGGCGGGCATCGGGTCCCCGAGGGCGGGACCGCGGCGAGGGCTGGTGCGATGCGGCAACCGGGCCCGGGTGCCGGCCGGACGGGCGCGACCACGCCCGCCCGGGCCCGGGCGCGGCGGGGCGAGCCCGGTGGTCTCAGAAGAAGACGCCGCAGCGCAGGAGCACGTTCGCGTACGGCCGTGCCTCGCCCGTGCGGACGACCAGCCGGGCCCTCGCCGACAGCTCCTTGAGGCGCTCGTGCGGGACGAGTTCCAGCGCGGGAAAGCAGCCGTCCAGCAGCTTCGCCGCCTGCGGATTCGCCCGCCGTACCTCCTCCGCCGCCGTCGCACCCTCGACGACGAGCTCCGCCAGCAGCCCCTCCAGTACCTCCGCGAACGCCGGCACCCCGGCCCGGAAGGCCAGGTCCACCACACGCGGGCCGTCCGGTATGGGCATGCCCGCGTCGCACACCAGCACCTCGTGTCCGTGGCCCAGTTCGGCCAGCGCGCCGGCGAGGTGGCGGTTGAGTATTCCGGTCCTCTTCACCGGGCGGCGACCTCCGCCGCCGTCGGGAAGGACGCCTGCGCGCCCTCCTTCGTCACCGTCGCCGCTCCGACCCGGGCCGCGTACGCCGCCGCCTGGACCAGGGACTCGCCCGCACCGAGCCGGTAGGCCAGCGCGGCCGTGAACGCGTCGCCCGCGCCCGTCGTGTCCACGGCGTCCACCTCCACGGACGCGACACGGCTGACGCCCTCCGCCGACGCCACCAGCGCGCCCTGCGAGCCCAGCGTCACCACCACCGACCGCGGCCCCTTCGCCAGCAGGTTCCGCGCCCAGTCCTCGGGAGCGTCCCCGACGGCGGAGCCGCCCAGGATCACCTTCGCCTCGTGCTCGTTGACGATCAGCGGGTCGCAGGCCGCCAGCACCTCCGGCGGCAGGGGGCGCGGCGGTGAGGGGTTGAGGACGAAGCGGCTGCCCGGCGCCAGGTTCCGCACGACCTCCACGACGGTCTCCAGCGGGATCTCCAACTGCGCCGAGACCACCCGGGTGCCCTGGAACAGGCTTGCCGCGGCCCGTACGTCCTGCGGGGCCAGCCGGCCGTTCGCGCCCGGCGAGACGACGATGCTGTTGTCCCCGGACGGGTCGACCGTGATCAGCGCGACGCCGGTCGGCGCACCGCCCACCACGACGCCCACCGTGTCGACGCCGGCGTCACGCTGCGAGTCCAGCAGCAGCCGGCCGTGCGCGTCGTCGCCGACCCGGACCAGCAGGGCCGTACGGGCACCGAGCCTGGCGGCGGCGACCGCCTGGTTCGCGCCCTTGCCGCCCGGATGGACGGCCAGGTCGGAGCCGAGCACGGTCTCGCCGGCAGCGGGCCGGCGTTCCACTCCGATCACCAGGTCGGCGTTGGCCGAGCCCACGACCAGGAGGTCGTAGTCGTACATGCGTTGTCTCCCCTTGTGAGTGACAGGGCCGGGCGGTCCCACCAGTGGTGGAGGACCGCCCGGCCGTTCCCCGATGTCAGCCGGTGAAGCCGGCCACGTTCTCCTTCGTGACCACCTTCACGGGCACCTTCACCGTCTCCTCGACCTCCTTGCCCTGGAGCGCCTTCAGGGCGTTGTCCACGGCGATCCTGCCGAGCTGGGACGGCTGCTGCGCCACGGACGCGTACAGCGTGCCGCCCCCGACCGCGTTGAGACCGTCAGGCGTGCCGTCGAAGCCGACCACCGAGACCGACGTGCCGGCCCTGGAGCCCAGCGCCTTGATCGCGCCGAGGGCCATCTCGTCGTTCGCCGCGATGACGCCCTGGACGTCCGGGTGGGCCTGGAGAAGGTTCGACATCACGTCGAGGCCCTTGGTGCGGTCGAAGTCGGCGGGCTGCTGGGCCACGACCCGGATGCCGGGGTAGGCCTTGAGGCCGTTGGCGAAGCCCTGACCGCGCTCACGGGCGGCGGAGGTGCCTGCCTGGCCCTGCAGGATCACGATCTTGCCCTTGCCGCCCAGCTTCTCGGCGATGGTCCTGGCGGCGAGTTCACCGCCGGCGACGTTGTCGGAGGCGACGAGCGTGTCCACCGGAGCCTTGTTGACGCCCCGGTCGACCGCGATGACCGGGATCTTCGCCTTGCCGGCCGCGTTCACCGAGTTGCCGGCCGCGTCCGAGTCGACCGGGTTGACGATGATCGCGTCGAGGCCGGCACTGGTGAAGTTCTGCAGCTGGTTGGCCTGCTGGGAGGCGTCGTTCTGGGCGTCCGTGACGGTCAGGTCCACACCCCGCTTCTTCGCCTCGGCCTCGGCGCCGGCCCGGATCTGCACGAAGAAGGGGTTGTTGAGGGTGGACAGCGACAGGCCCATCCTCGGGCCGCTCGTGGCGGAGGAGCCGTTGTGCAGGAAGGACGTGGCGCCGACGATCGCGACGGTGACGACGGCCGCGAGCGCGTACGTCGCCGCCTGCCTGCCCTTGTCGCCACCCGTGCCGGCCGGGGCCGGCGTCGCGCCGGCCTTGCGGCGGGCGGTGTCGAGCAGCACCGCCAGCGCGATGACGACACCGATGACGACCTGCTGCCAGAACGCGGAGACGTTCAGCAGGTTCAGCCCGTTGCGCAGCACGGCCAGGATCAGCGCGCCGATCAGTGTGCCGGACGCCTTGCCCGTACCGCCCGCGAGGGAGGCGCCGCCGATGACGACGGCGGCGATCGCGTCCAGTTCGTAGCCGTCGGCGGCCTGCGGCTGCGCGGAGGACAGCCGGGCGGCGAGCACGACACCGGCGACGGCGGCGAAGAGGCCGGAGAAGGCGTAGATGGCGAGCTTCTGCTTCTTCACGCGCAGGCCGGACAGCCGGGCGGCCTCCTCGTTGCCGCCGATCGCGTACATGGAGCGGCCGATGTACGTCCGGCCGAGGACGAAGGCGGCGATCAGGCCCATGACGGCCATCACCAGCACCGGCACGGGCAGCCACCCGCCGAGCGTGTCCCCGAGGTGGGAGACGGAGTCGGGGAAGGCGATCGGGGAGCCCTCGGAGATGACGAGGGACAGGCCGCGGGCCACGGACAGCATGGCCAGCGTCGCGATGAACGGCGGCAGCTTGCCGTAGGAGATCAGGATGCCGTTGACCAGGCCGCAGACGATGCCCGTCGCCACGGCGAGGAGCACGGCGAGGAAGACCGGGACGCCCGCCGAGGTGGCGCTCCAGGCGAGGACCGTGGCCGACAGCGCGGCGACCGAGCCGACCGACAGGTCGATGCCCGCCGAGACGATCACGAAGGTCACGCCGAAGGCGAGGATGGCGGTCACGGCCGCCTGGACGCCGACGTTGAGGAGGTTGTCCGTCGTGAGGAAGTCACCGGACAGCGCCGACATCGCGATGACGAGGACGATGAGCGCGGTGAGTGCGCCGTTGTCGAGCAGGAGGCGGCGCAGGCCCCCCGAGGCGCCGCCCGCGCCCGTCGTGCTCTTGAGCGTGTCAGTGGCCACGGGAGGCCTCCGTTCCGGTCGTGCTGGTGGGAGTGCTGACGGCGAGTGCCATCACGGCGTCCTGGGTCGCCTCTTCGGCGGAGAGTTCGCCGGCGATCCGGCCCTGGGCCATCACCAGCACCCGGTCGCTCATGCCGAGCACCTCGGGAAGGTCGCTGGAGATCATCAGGACGGCCGCGCCGGCGGCGGTGAGTTCGTTGACGAGCTGGTAGATCTCGACCTTGGCGCCGACGTCGATGCCGCGCGTCGGCTCGTCGAGGATGAGCACCTTGGTGTCGGCGAGCAGCCACTTGCCGATGACGACCTTCTGCTGGTTGCCGCCGGAGAGCGTCCGCACGTGCTGACCGAGTCCGGCCATCCGCACGCCGAGCTGCCCGGCGATCCGCGCGGCGGCCTCGCGCTGGCCCTTGAGGTCGACGAGCCCGGCGCGCGTGGCCGACCGCAGCGTCACCAGGCCGAGGTTCTCCTCGACCGACGCGTCGAGCACCAGGCCCTGCCCCTTGCGGTCCTCCGGGACGAGCCCGATGCCGGCGGTCATCGCCGCGTTGACGTCGTCCTTGGCGATCGGGGTGCCGGCGACCTTCACGGTGCCCCGGTCGTACGCGTCGGCCCCGAAGACCGCCCGTACGACCTCGGTACGGCCGGCTCCGACGAGCCCCGCGATGCCGACGACCTCGCCGGCGCGCACCTCGAAGCTGACGTCGTGGAAGACGCCGTCCCGGGTGAGCCCCTCGACGGACAGCAGCGCGGCGCCGCGGTCGGCCCGTTCGCGCGGGTACTGCTGCTCGATGGAGCGGCCGACCATGAGCCGTACGAGTTCGTCCTCGGGCGTGGCGGCCGGGACCTGCCCGACGCTCTTCCCGTCCCGGATGACCGTCACCCGGTCGCCCAGGGCGGCGATCTCCTCCAGGTGGTGCGTGATGAAGACGATCCCGACGCCGTCCTCGCGCAGCCTGCGCACGATCGCGAAGAGCTTGTCGACCTCCTCGGAGGTGAGCACGGCCGTCGGCTCGTCCATGATCAGCACGCGCGCGTCGAGGCTGAGCGCCTTGGCGATCTCGACCATCTGCAGGCGGGCGATGCCGAGTTCCCTCACCCGCGCGCGGGGGGACACGTTCACGCCCACCCGTGCGAGGAGGACTTCGGCGTCCGCCTCCATCCTCTTCCGGTCGATCATGCCGAAGCGGCGCGGTTGGCGTCCCAGGAAGATGTTCTCGGCGACCGTCAGGTCGGGTACGAGGTTGAACTCCTGGTAGATCGTGGCGATCCCGAGCCGCTCGGCGTCCTGCGCGCCCTGGACACGCGTCTCCTCGCCGCCGACCAGGATCCGTCCGGCGTCGGGGGTGTAGGCGCCGGAGAGCATCTTGATGAGGGTGCTCTTGCCCGCGCCGTTCTCACCGAGCAGCACGTGCACCTCGCCCCGGCGCAGGTCGAAGTCGACGCCGTCCAGCGCCACCACGCCCGGGAAGGTCTTGCGTATGCCCTCGATGCGCAGCAACTCTTCCGTGTTGCTCACGACTGGCTCCTGTTCGTCACGGGGTTCCCGTCGGGGTTCTCGCCGCAGGAGCGGCGCACGACGAGGCGGGCGGGGAGGGTGACGGACTCGCCGGGCCGTCCCTCGATGCGGTCGACCAGGGCCCGTACGGCGGCCCGGCCCAGCTCGCCCGTCGGCTGGGCGATCGCCGTGATCGGCGGATCGGTGTGCACGAACCACGGGATGTCGTCGAACGCGGCCAGCGCGAGGTCGTCCGGTACGCGCAGGCCGCGCGCCCGTACCGCGTCCAGTGCGCCGAGCGCCATCAGGTTGTCGGCAGCGAACACGACCTCGGGCGGCTCGGCCAGGGCGAGGAACCCCTCGGTGACCCGGCGGCCGCTCTCGGCCTGGAAGTCGCCCTGCCCTGTGTAGGCGTCGGGAAGGTCGAGCCCGTACGCGCCGAGCGCCTCGCGGAAGGCCGCCACGCGCTCCTGGCCGGTCGTGGTCGCCGCCGGGCCCGCGATGATCGCGAGCCGCCGGTGCCCGAGCCCGTGCAGATGCGCCACGAGGTCCCGTACGGCGGCCCGCCCGTCCGACCGGACGACCGGCACGTCCACGCCCGGGATCCACCGGTCCACGAACACCATGGGCGTCCCGGCCCGGGCGGCGTCCAGCATCAGCGGCGAGCCGCCGTCCGTCGGGGACACCAGCAGGCCGTCGATCCGGCGGTCCAGGAGGTTGCGCACGTGGTGGTCCTGGAGGTCGGGCCGCTCGTCTGCGTTGCCGATGATGACGCTGTAGCCGAGCGCGCGGGCCTCCTCCTCCACGGAGCGGGCCAGTTCGGTGAAGTACGGGTTCAGCACGTCGCTGATGACCAGGCCGAGGGTGTGGGTCTGGTCGGTGCGCAGGGAGCGGGCGACGGCGTTCGGGCGGTAGCCGAGGGTCTCGACGGCGGCCAGCACGCGGGTGCGTGCGTCGGCGCTGACCGACGGGTGGTCGTTCAGGACGCGCGAGACCGTGGCGACGGAGACGCCGGCCTCCGCTGCGACGTCCTTGATACTGGCCATCGCCGCTCCACCTCCTTGTGGATCAGTGGTGCCGGCACGGGGCGGGCACGCGTGGAATCGATTACATCGACGGGAGCATGGAATCGATTACACGCCAGTGAATCAAGACCCCCAGGGCACCTCTTGACCGGATCGTGATCTCCCGGGGAGCGGTCCGACGGATCGGGGCGCCGGCCGGCGCCCGCCCGGGATCGGTGCGATGCGCAGTTCCCCACCGTGGCCTCGGAGCGGGGCGGCGATCCCGTCGTGGCGCGTCGACGTCGCCGTCAGGACCTCTCCCCCGCTCCGGCGGCGGTGGACGGAGCGTCTCCCGTCCACCGATCAAGCTGCTCGCCCTCGCCCATCCGCTGGGGGTCACGTCCCTGCCGGTCAGCCGTCACGCCTTCGGCCAGTCGCCCTTCACCAGCTCGTCGGCCATGCGTCAGGAGTGATCGAAGCCAAGGCGATCTCCCCCGTCATCACGCCGTGCGTGTCGGGCCGTGCAGGGCTGTCGGGGACGTCGGTGGGGCAGGGCATGATCTGCCGGATCAGCGGGACACGGCGGACTTCGGAGCGCATGTTCGTCTCGTACTGCCAGTGCTACCTGCAGGGCGACGACTTCCTCACTCCGTACGACGACGCCGACACGGTCGTGCGGATCTGCGAGGGCAACAGCCTGGCGGCAGGAGGCCCGGAGCACCTCACGCTGTTCGCCGGCACGCACACCGGCTGGATCCGCTCACCACCGCGCAGTGCACAGAGGGACCTCCTCCGCCGGGGCCGGAGTGGGAGACCGTGTGGACGTGAGCATCCACAGCACGAGCGGGAACCTGCGGCTGTTCCGGTGGTGACGACGTGGAGGAGGAGGCGGGGAACTGCGCGACCGCGGGCAAGGGCTGGTATCGCTTCCGGGTCCAGGCACGCGGACGCGATGGGGGCACGGGGCACGAGGGCGACGAGCCGGTCGCGGAGCATTCCCTGAGCGTGCGGCCGGCACCCCCCGGCCCGCTGTCGTCCGCCGCGCCGACGATGCCCTCGCCCGGACTCGCCACGACCCCGCCCGGCCCCCGGCGCGGCCCATTCCACCGTGAGCGCCTCCTTCGCCTGCGACCTCCCTGACGCGTGTGGCCGTCAGGCGTCTCGGTGGCGTGGTCGGCCTGACCGCGTGGCGGCGGCGCGGGCGGGCGGGCGGACCAGCACGACTCGCGGCCGGCCCCGCCGCGGCCGCAGGGACCGCACGGACCGCCCCCGGTCCCGAGCGCCGCAGCGGCAGCGGCAGCGGCAGCGGCAGCGGCAGCGGCAGCGGCAGCGGCAGCGGCGCAACGACCGCGCCGGCACACCGGCCGAGCCGTCCCGATGACGTGACCGCCCGCCGCCTGCGCGCCGCCTCGCTGCTCGCCGCCGCCGCGCTCACTCGTGTGACGTGCTCGCCGCGGGAGCGGTCCAGGCGTGCTCTCGCAGCAGGCGCAGGCCGTTGAGGCCGACGATGACGGTGGAGCCTTCGTGGCCGGCGACACCGAGTGGCAGCGGGAGCGTGCCGATCAGGTCCCAGGCCACCAGAACGACGATGAACGCCGCCGCGATGGCCAGGTTCTGCACGACGAGGCGACGGGCCTTGCGGGAGAGGGCCACGACGGCGGGGATCGTGGCGAGTTCGTCGCGGACGACGACGGCGTCGGCGGTCTCCAGCGCGAGATCCGAGCCGGCCTTGCCCATCGCGATGCCGACGTGCGCGGCGGCCAGCGCCGGAGCGTCGTTGACGCCGTCACCGACCACCAGCACCCGGCGCCCCTGCGCCTCCCACTCCCTGACCGCGGCCACCTTGTCCTGAGGGAGCAGACCGGCGCGGACGTCCGTGATGCCGACCTCGGCGGCGAGGCGGCGCGCGGCACGCTCGTTGTCACCGGTCAGCAGGACCGGCGGTCGACCGGTCAGTCCGGCCAGCGCGGTCACGGTGCTCTTCGCGTCGGGACGGAGCCGGTCGGCGACGCCCAGGACTCCGACCGGTTCGCCGTCGCGCAGGACGAGGACGGCGGTACGGCCCTCGTCTTCGAGTGCCCGCACCACACCGCCCGTCTCCGGGTCACCGCCGACGGGGCCGAGACGGGCCGGAGATCCCACCTGGACGGTGTGTCCGCCGACGACGGCGGTGACGCCCCGGCCGGGTTCGGAGGTGAAGCCGGACGCCTCGTCGAGGGTGAGCCGGCGCTCGTGAGCCGCTCGGACGAGGGATCGGGCGAGGGGGTGTTCGCTGGGGTGTTCGGCTGCGGCGGCCAACGCCAGCAACCCCTCTTCGTCCAGGCCGGAACCGGACCGGGGGCGGATGTCGGTGACGTGGGGCGTGCCGGTGGTGAGCGTGCCGGTCTTGTCCAGCGCCACGGCGTCGACCTGACCGAGGCGCTCCATCACGACGGCGGATTTCGCGAGGACGCCGTGGCGGCCGGCGTTGGCGATGGCGGAGAGCAGCGGCGGCATCGTGGACAGCACCACCGCGCACGGGGAGGCGACGATCATGAACGTCATCGCCCGGAGCAGGGCGGGCTGGAGCCCGGAGCCGAAGGCGAGCGGAACCACGAAGACGGCCAGCGTGGCGAGGACCATGCCGATGGAGTACCGCTGCTCCACCTTCTCGACGAACAGCTGCATGGGTGCCTTGGTCTCGGACGCCTCCTCGACCATCTTCACGATGCGCGCGATGACCGAGTCCGCCGGATCACGTTCGACCCGCACCCGCAGGGCACCGGTGCCGTTCACGGTGCCCGCGAACACCTCGTCCCCGGGCCGTTTCGGCACCGGCAGCGGCTCGCCGGTGATGGTGGCCTGGTCCACGTCGCCTGCCCCGTCGAGGATGCGGCCGTCCGCCCCGACCCGTTCGCCGGGCCGCACCAGGATGGTGTCGCCGACGGTCAGGGAGCCGGCCGCGACGCTCTCCTCACGGCCGTCCGGCAGGAGACGGGTCGCCGTCGTCGGCGAGAGATCGAGCAGACCGCGCACGGAGTCGGCGGTCCGCGCCGTCGCGACGGCTTCCAAGGCCCCGGAGGTGGCGAAGATGACGATCAGCAGTGCCCCGTCGAGGACCTGGCCGATGGCGGCGGCGCCGAGCGCGGCCACCACCATCAGCAGGTCCACGTCCAGGGTCCTGTCCTTGAGGGCCCTCAGGCCCTCCCGTCCCGGTCCCCAGCCGCCCGTGAGGTAGACGGCGCCGTACAGCGGCGCCCAGAGCCCGGCCGGTGCTCCCGCGAGGTGCAGAGGGAGCGCGATCAGGAACAGCACGAGCGCGGCCAGCGCCCACCGGGCCTCCGGCAGCGCGAGGACCCGCGTACGCCGTCGCGGGAGTGCCGGACTCGGCCCGGCAGTGAGGGGTGGGGGGCGCTCTTCCACGGCAGAAGACATGACAAAACAACCCTTCACGGGCGGAGGTCGGCTTGGCTCACCACCATACAGGAACAGTTGAACAGCTATTCAAGTGTCGCAGGTACAATGGCACCATGGGCCACGGAATCGACACCGCCGACAGTGCCACCACCCGGGAACGCCTGGAGGCCGTCGGCACGGCAGACGTCGCTGCCACCCTGCAGGCCCTCGCCACACCTTCCCGGCTCCGCATCCTGGCCCATCTCCAAGAAGGCCCGTGCTCCGTGGGCGACCTCGCGGAGGCCGTCGGCATGGAGACGTCCGCCTGCTCGCACCAGCTCCGCCTGCTGCGCAACCTCGGCCTGGTCTCCGGCGAACGCCACGGCCGTTCCATCATCTACGCCCTCTACGACAACCACGTCGCCGAACTCCTCGACCAGGCGCTCCACCACGTCGAGCACCTGCGCCTGGGACTGCGCGACACCCCCGCAGCCGTCACCGAAGACGCTCCGGCCGGCCCCTGACCCCGGGCGCCACTCCAGGCGCCCGGCGCTTGCCGTCCGGCTTCGGGGTCCGCGCGGTGCGCGCGGCGCTTGGCGACCCGTGTACCAGCGCGCCGCCGCGCCGCCGGCCCGCGCCCGCCGCGTACGAGACCTGCCTCGGGCACCCGGGTCCCGGGAGGACACCGCCGACCGGTCCGCGGACGGCGGAGGGGGCATCCCGACGCCCGAGCCCGAGGCGCAGGCCGGGACCGTCAGCCGTATGCGACCTGCGCGGGCATCCGTTGACGGTGCATGAACCGTCACCACGTCGCCGGCGCACCGGCGTTCTCGGTTCGCCCCCGCCGTCAGCACTCGCACCACTGCTGTCCCCGGGGCCGCCACGTCGGTCATCGGCTTCGGCGACGCGGCCTTCGACAGCGCCCGCGCCACCATCGGCGGCCCTCGTGCCGGTGGTACCACGCAGCAGCACAGCGGCACCCTCACGGGTCTCGGTGTCGCCTTGCCCGCCGGCAGTCCGGGCGACCAGTGCGGCGCCCTCGGGCTGCCGGCCGCACTCCACGAGGAGGTCGGTGTGGACGTGATCGGCGACCTGACGGGCGGGGAGGTCCGGCCGGACGGCGCCGGACGGATGCGGCGGATCACCTCGCCGCGACGCTGCCCGCAGCGCCGGACAGCGGGGGGCATCCATGCCGCAGACGAGCCCTCGGGGACGGCCACCAGTACAACGCCTTCTGGTACTGGTCAGACCGTGCGCGCGCACCACCAAGCGACAGTTCGACGCGAGCGCTACCGGCACAACGGCCCGACGACGCGTTCAGCACACGGATCCGGGCGCACGTGAGCCCGGCGTTCGGGTGGGGCACGCCCCCGCCGCTCCGGTCGCTCTTCACCCCGGGCACCCGGCGGGGGCGGGACCGCTGTCAGGCGCGCGTGTTGACGCTCACCGGTCTTGATCCGGTGGGCGGCGTCCAGCCTTGCAGCGTGGCCGGGATTCCGACGCGGGTGTTGCAGTCGATGACCTGGAAGTGCAGGTGCGCGCCGCTCGCCGCCCCGGTGGCTCCCGACCAGCCGATGATCCGGCCCTGCGGGACCCAGTCGCCCGTGTTGTAGATCGCGCGGTTGAGGTGCGCGTAGTGGGTGCACTGGCCGTTCGAGTGGCGGATGATGACCTCGATGCCGTTCTGCCAGTACGGCGACCAGTCGGAGACGAGCACCGTGCCGCCTTGTGCGGCGGAGACCTCGTAGTTCGCCGGCAAGCCGAAGTCCCAGGCGTACTCGTTGTACGGGCCGGTGTGGGAGTACGTGCCCTCGGGCCCTTGGGTGACGAGGTAGGACTCACCCGAGGGGTAGGGGAGTTCGTAGGAGTGGTCGACGGCCGCGGCCGGAGGGGCTGCGATGAGGCCGATCGCTGCGACGGTGAGTGCGGAGCTTGCCATGGCGCCGAATCTGAGGAGAAGTCGTCTCGCGTTGCGCATTGCGCCTCCCGCTGACAGGTCTGATTCAGACTGCACCACATTGGCACCAACAGCCCCACTGGACAAGGCTGTTGCAAGAACATGCAGCAAACCCTGTCGGGGGGAGGGGGTCGGAGGGGGACGGGGGCCCGAGGTGGCGAAACGGCTCACGTCCCTGACTTCCCGGTGCGAGGGGACGCCCGCGGGCGCCGCCGGACGGACGTGACGACGATGGCGTGCCGGGCCCGAGTGGGACGCCGACCTCGACCGGGCTGTCGAACCCGGCTGACCACTGGTACACGGGCAACCCCCGGCCGGCCGACACGGTGACGCGCGGCCGGCCGGCCGGACGGCACGGTGACGCGGCAACGCGGCTGCGGCGCCCCGACCGACGCGGGGACACAGCCGCCCCGCGGACGGCACGCGGAGCGGGGCGGTTCACCGGCGCGCGTTCCTCCGTTCCCACCCGTCCGGTCACCCGGCCCGGCCGCCCGGCCGGTCGATCAGACGGCTCGCGAGCCGCTGCCGGTCAGTCAGCGGGAAGGCCGAACCAGCGCAGGAGTACGGGTCGTGCGTCGCCGGGGGCGTCCTCGGGGTCACGGGCGTAGCGCGCGAGCAGCGCCAGATAGTCGTCGTGGAACGCGTCCAGCTCCCCCTTCGTGAGATGGACGAGGCTGCGTGAACCCCGCATCCAGCCTTCGGAATCGGCCTGCCCGGCGGTGAACTGCCGGGCGAGCTCGACGTCCTCCTCCATCCTCATCCGGTCCAGTTCGGCCGACATGGCGCGCTCGGCCTCCGTCAGCTCGCCCTGCGGCGGCCTGCGGATGTCGAGGCCGCGCACCCCGCGCCACCAGCGCTCACGCCCGGCGGAACGCTCGGGGATGTCCTCGACGAGGCCGCTGCGCTCCAGCATGCGCAGGTGGTAGCTGAGCGTCCCGGTGTTCTCGCCGAGGGCGGCGGCCAGCGTCGTCGACGTGGCCGGGCCCGCCGCACCGAGGTGGCGCAGGATGCGCAGGCGCAGGGGGTGCGAGAGGGCCTTGAGCACCTCGGGGCTGTCGACCGTGCGCCGCGGTACGGCTTCCGTTCTCCGCTCGTCCGTCATGGCGGCAGTCTATCCGGATCACAGTCATTTCTCTGCAGAGCTTCCTCTGCAGAGAAATCTCTGCAATGCTGTGGTGCATGACGCCGAACCGAAAGACCTTCCGTCCGGTCGCCCGCCGCTGCGCCAGTGCCGTTGCGGGAGCCCTGCTGGCCGGCCTCACCCTGGTCGCCGCACCCGCACATGGAGCCGAACGGCTGCCGGCACCGTCCCCGTTCGACTTCTCCGCCTGCCCGGCCATCGACGAACTGCCCGCCGGCGCGGACCCCGGTACCTGGCGCTGCGAGGTCATGCACGCCACGGGGCATCTGCGCCTGGGCGCCGTCGACGAGCCGCTCACCGAGCCCATGAAGATCGCCTTCGCGGAAGGTCGTGTGGGGGGTGTGTTCCGTCAGGTCTTCGGGGAGATGACCGCCGCGCCCATCCGGGTGGGAGGCACCCCGTTGACGCTGACTCCGCAGTACGGCGGCTACTCGGACTTCCTGTCCGACGACACCCGGCGCGGCGAGTTCGACATCACGTTCGCCATCGGCTCGGCACACGGGTCGCCGGCCGTGCCGTCGCCGGGCTGCTCGGTGGGCAGCCACGAGGACGCGGTCCACCTCGTGCTCAAGGACACCGATCCCACCCGCGTGATCACCAAGGACCCCCTGGTCGTCGCCTTCGGTGCCCAGGACACGAGCTTCGCAGCCCCGGGCACCCGTGGCTGCGGCCCCCTGCGCCGTGTGCTCGACCGGGCCCTCGGCCTGCCGTCCGCGGCGGGGTCGAACGCCTTCGACATGGACGTCACGGTGGGCATCCGGCCCTACATACAGGTCGGTTCGGTCGAGTGACCGACCGCATCTGTCAGTCCGTCGGGGTGGCCCAGGCCCGGGAGCCCCGGAGCGGTCCACGAGGCGACCGCGGTCGGAGCGGGCGCCGGCCCGACCAGGGCGGCGAGGGGAGTGCGCTCACAGCCCTCAAGCGGACTCGGTCGGCCCGACGTCCATGCGAGGGCGGCCGCGCAGGAGCCGGCGCCCTTCGTGGCCTCGTCCCCGGCCCCACCGTCGCGAAGGTCGATTCGAGTGGGAGGACTTCCACCCGTGCTGCTCGGCGAACGCCCTGATCGCGACGGGCGCGCGCTCGCGGTCCCCGCCACCGTGATGGGATCACCGAGGGTCAGCTCGCCCCACTCGGCCTGGTCCTCGGCGCCGTGGTTTCGTTGACCCGACCGAACCACCGCCTGGAGGGCACCCATGACGACCGACCAGCACGCCGACTGGACACGCCTGGAGGTCCGCTCCCCCGACGACGTGCCCGCCGCCACCCCGCTGTCCTGGCAGATCGAGAAGGTGAGCCGCCACGAGGACCGGTTGTACCGCAACCGGATTCCCGCCCGTCGAACCCCCACCCGGTCCCCCCACGAGCTCGAAGGCGGCGACGTCGACGACGCCCTGGCCGTCCTCGCGCTACGGGAGTCCATCCGCCGGGACGTGGAGTGCGGGCGCGGCAACCGCATCCACGTGGCCCTCGGACTGGGCGCCACCTGGCGGCAGGTGGCCGTCGCACTCTACGTCACCCCGCAGGAGGCCCGGCAGATCCTCCGGGAGTACGCCGAGGGCCAGCGCGACATGTGGCTCGGGTACGAGCAGCAGGGCGTCGAACCCCTCGGGTTCACCGCCGAACAGCACGCGACCGTACTCGCCCTGTGCGCACTGGCCGACGACGAGACGACGAACGCGGCTGATCAGCCCGTGTGAGGGGAGGCAGTACCCAGCGGGAACCGTGGTCCCCGTGGCGGGGTGTCGGGCTCCAGGCGTGGCGGCGTGCCCACTGAGGAGGTCCGGGAGTGACGGGGTGACGAGCGGGGGCGCACCCCGTCGTGTGGCGGGTGACGGGTCATGCCGGCAGCCGCCGGCGGGACGGCTGAGGCTGACGCGGGCACCAGGCGCCGACTGCCCCGTGAACCCACCGGTGAGCAGGACGACGGCGACGGCTGTCACCGCCACCGCGCAGGTGGTGGGGCCCACGCACCTCGCTTGCGCACGGTCGTCTCCCGGCACCGGTGCACCTGTCCCCCGGCACACCCCTCCCCCGAGTGCGCGGCCACTCCGCTGCGTCCGGGGCTCGTGCTCTGGCGAGGTCGACCGCCCGGCCAGGTGCACGGGGGCGGTGCCGCAGCGGTGGACGGCGGCCTCCCGGGCTGGGGGCGGCGAGGAGGACGTCGCCGGCCGGCCCGTCCCGTTCAGCCGGTGCCGAGGGCGGGCGGGTGCTGGTCGGGGCCCGGGAACTGGCGCAGCCGCTGCCTGACCGCTCGCTGGATGTGCCGGGCGCAGCGCAGGTGTACGTCCGCCGACGCGCCGTGCGGGTCGGGGATGTCGCGGTCGGGGTCGAGGCACAGGGTGCGGCCGGCCACCTCGGGCGCGACCGCGAGGACGGCGTCCCGGTGGTCGCGGGTCATGCAGTAGATGAGCGCGCTGCTGCGGCACAGGCGCGGCGTCACCGGTCGCGCGCGGCGCAGGCGGGGGTGTCCGGCCCCGGGGGCCGGGCGGATGCCCAGACCGGCGAGGGCGGTCGTGGTGTGGGGCGACATCCGTGCCCCCCACCACCTCGCGGGGACCGTCACCCCGGCGCTGGTGATCCGCAGGGAGGATGCGGCCCTCCCCTGCCGGGCCACCTCGTCGCGGGCCACCAGCTCCGCGAGGGGTGAGCGGAAGGTGTTGCCCCCGCAGACGAACAGCACCCGCCGTGCGCCGCCGCCCGAGCGGAGTCGCCGGGAGGCCACCGTCGGGTAGCACAGGGCGCCGATCGCGGCGACGACCAGGGCCAGGCCCACCAGCTCGGCAGTGGTCGGGGTCGGCAACCCGGCCACGTGGTGGAGCAGGTACGCGGCGATGACGCCCGAGACGAGGCTGGCGCACCGGTTCACCGGGACGCACCAGGAGAACGCACGACGGTCGAGGTAGATCAGCGTGCCGAAGACGAACAGCACCTCGTAGGCCACACCGACCGCTGCCGCCGTCAAGGCCTCGGGGGTCGTGAGGAAGGTGGTGAAGCCCGCTCGGAGTCCCGGCTGGCCGGCGAGGGCCCCGGCCACCAGGAGCACGACCAGGCAGACGGGAGCCGTGGCGTGCTCAAGGACGAAGTACCGGCGGTCGCTGGCGACCACACCGGACTTGGCGACGCGGCTCATGATCTCGAACCGGCCCGCATAGCCGATGAGGTAGACGCACACACTCGCGACTGCTGCCGGGGGGAGGTGGAAGTCCCGCACCCCGCCGACGGCCACCAGCACCGCCGCGAGGCTCAGGAGCAGGGCCGTCCACGCGGAGGGTGTCACGTGCCGTTCGCGGGCCTTGT
Organism: Streptomyces kanasensis; assembly: GCF_043077165.1. Taxonomy (NCBI): domain Bacteria; kingdom Bacillati; phylum Actinomycetota; class Actinomycetes; order Kitasatosporales; family Streptomycetaceae; genus Streptomyces; species Streptomyces kanasensis. The sequence continues at coordinate 179,112 of NZ_JBIBSF010000011.1, read as the reverse complement.
CGATGAGCGGCGAGGCGATCAGGACACCCCCGCGCATGAGCAGCAGCACCAGCAACACGGAGACGCCGGTGAAGGTGAAGTTGAGCGCGGTGGTGCCGATGACGAGGGAGGTGAAGAACCCCGCCCCCACCACGTGAGCGAGGGACACCACGGTGCGGTCCGTACCCGGGGTGCCGGTCGCGCGCGCGTAGCGCCACCATCCGCTGGCCGCCAGGAAGACGGGCATGACGGCGAGCTGCCCCAGCGCGGCCGCCGGCAGCAGGACCGTTCCGTCGACCGGCACGCCGGCCACCGGAGGGATGCCGCCCGTCAGCGCCTTCAACAGCAGCACGTAGGGAATGTAGGAAAGGAAGTACCCGAACGCGAGCCAAACCATCCCCGCCCCTCTCCCGATCGGCCCCGGGGGCCACGCCCGCACGCCCCCGCCCGGACTGCGTAGGTGGAGGGCCTGACTGCCGGCATGCCGAATGCCGCCCGCCAGACGACCCGTTCGGCGTGGCTGTACGAGGAAAGCGTGACCGTGCCCGTCACCACTGACAACGCTTCCGACGGGAGCAACGGTGGTGTTGCAGCACGTCAGCGCATCGCCGGTAGGAAGGGGCGAGCGTCCGCGCCGGTCTCACGCCCCCGCCGTCGTCGTCGCCGCGCAGCGGGGGCTCGACGTGGGCACGGTCGGCTGGCACGCCTCCGGCTCGGCCGGGGAGTCACCCGCCTCGGCGGCTCCCTGACCGCACGGCACGCCCACCGGACACACCGCGCCGGTGCCCTCCTGCCGGCCGGGCACTCGATGACCGCGACGGGCTCGCGATCCACACCGCGCCGCACCGCGCTGCCGGGCCGGTGAGGCGGCGGGGCAGCGGGGTGCGGCGCGGTGCGGCGCGGTCGAAGCGCAACGGGAAGGGGACGGGTGACCGGAGCTCGCGGCCGGGGCACGTCGACCGCGGCGGTCAGGGCGCGGTGGGTGAGCGGTGGGGCCGGCGGAGGTCGACCGGTGAGGCCGGCCGGGGTCGGGCGGTGAGGCCGGCCTAGGTCGGGCGGCGGCACGACGAGCACCGCGGCAACCGGGCTCACGACCGCAGACACGGGCGGTGGTGCGGGACCCCCGGCGCCGACCGCTGCACCGCCCCGGGGGCCGACTGCCACGGCGTGAGGGGCGGTCGACCGGTCACCAGGGGAGCCGGGTGCACACCGTCTTTCCGCCGTCCGGGGCGGGCAGCACACGGACGTCATCGGCCAGGCGCGTGACCAGTTTCCAGCCCCAGCCGCCCTGCCGGCCGGTGATGTCCGGAGCGCGGGGCTCCGGCGGCGCGGGGTTCGTGTCCGTGACCTCGACGACGACCACCTCCTCGTGTGCGGTCAGGCGCAGGGTGCACGGGCCGGGGGCGTGCCGTACGGCATTGGTGACGAGTTCGCTCGCCACCAGGAGCACCGCGTCGCTCGCGGCGGGGCTTGCCGGGCGGCCGCGGCGGCGTACCGACTCGGCGAGGAAGGCGGCGGCTGTCTCCCGGGCCCGCGCGGATGCCGTGGCGGTGCCGGTCAAGTCGAGGGAACGCTCGTGGGGGGTCATGGATCGCTTCCCGTGCGCATGAGGGTCCGGGCGTGGTGGTGTCCTACCGAGTGCCCCGGCATCAGGAAGTCGACGCCGGGATGGTCCGGCCGTTTTCACCGGCGTGTGGCGGCCGGTCGAGGAAGGGCGGTGTGTCCTGTCTCCGGTAGGGCGCCGGGGGGCACGTGCCGGGCGGCCGGGTCGGGCGACGGGGGGAGCCTGCCGTGGAGGTCTCGTGGCGTGCAGGAGTGTGGAGGGGCGGCGGACCTCCCCAGGCATACCACCCCTCCATGCGGCATCGTGCCCTGGTTCACCCACCTGCGTCAGTGACCCACCTCTCCCCCACCCCCCTTCGGAGGCGTGCGCGGGCGCCGGGTGAGGACGTCGTCCCCGGGAGCTCCGGCCGGCTGCCGGGCACGGGCCGGTCGCAGCGAGACCGCCGCCGCGCGCCCACCGGCGCTCGGACCGGCGTTTCCCACCCGCCGAGCGGGCGACCGCCCCGACGCCGCGTTGCCACCTCCGTGACCTGGCGACCGGCCGCGTCCGTCACCCCCACCCCCGCCGGACCCGGCTGCCGAATGGCCCGGCCCCGGCGGACGACGGCCGCGCCGGTCGGCCGCGCGGGCTCGGGAGACGCCGCGCCACTCGTGCGGGCTCGGAAGGCGCCTCGTGCAGGCTCCGTCGCTGGGCGGGATTCAGCCAGGAGCTGGTCAAGTCACCCGTTCGGGTGGCGTTAACCCGTGTGTGGCCAGGGCACTCACCCCTCCATGGACAGGGACCGCGAGGAGGACACGGAAGCGGAGACGGCTGCCGCGGGCGAGGACGCCGCGGAGCAGGCGGCTCAGGAGATGTCGGCGGCGGTGGCGCGGGTGCGCCGCCAGGCGGCTCGGGTGCACGACCTGCTGCCTCCCGACGACCCCGGACGGGACGGTGATGCTCCCGTGTGAGCCGCGGCCACTCCTCGCCCTCCCGCTGCTCGCCGGGGGTGACCACGGCGACCGTGATTGATCAGCGGGCTCGTGCGGCGGGGGGGGTGGGCATCGAAGTGTTCGCGCGAGGGAGGGTGCTCCGGTCGGGGGCTTCGTAGGGTGGGTGCCGTCAGGCCGTGCCGAGGGAGAAGGAGAGCGGGATGCCGGTGGCAAGGCTGGAGATCACGCCGGCGATCGTGGAGCGGGACGCGGTGCTGGCGTTGGGCGGTGAGCTCGACATGGCCGGCGAGGCGCCGTTGACCGGTGCGGTCGGTGAGCTGCTCGCAGCCGGCTACCGGCGCCTCGTACTGGACTGCGCGGGGCTGGAGTTCTGCGACTCGCGCGGTTTCACCATCCTGCTGCTGGTCCGGAAGGCCGTCCTCGACGCCGGAGGAGGGCTGGTGGTGGCGGCGGCCCCGGAACGGCTCATGTCCCTCCTGACGCTCGTCGGCGCACCGGAGATCCTGACCCTCGCCCCCACCGTCGAGCAGGCCCGGCTGGCCCTGGCCGAACACGACACAGGCAGCGGCACCGGCAGCGGGGCGACCCCGACGTGACCGGCCCGACCCCGACCCCGGTGTTACGACCACGGGCGGGCGGATACCGAGCGGCGGGTGGTCACCGGGCCGGGCGGGCCCGGTGACCTACTCGCGGGCGGCAAGGGGCGGGCCGGGCACGGCCGTGCGTCCGGGCCGCAGGGCCCCCGCCGTACGTCCGGGCCGCCAGGACCCCCGGCACGGCCGCGCTCCTCCCCCGCCCGTGCGACGCCCCCTGGGGCCCGTCGCCCGGCCCGTCCGTGAACTACGTCTTCTCGGGGTCCTGCGGCGCCAGTGCCGAGACCTCGTACGCGAGACCCGCCGGCACCGCGGCGTCCACCGCGCGGATCACCTTGCCGCACCCGCTGTACTTCCGGGGCGAGAGCTCCATCAGGCAGCCGGACGCCCCGAAGAGCGTGCGGTCGTCACCATCCCGCTCCAGGCCGACGATCTCGTCGAAGCGTATGTGGTGCAGTCGCCCGTCCCCGTCGATCTCCGCCACACCGTCGCCGGTCAGCACCAGTCGGGAGCGGCGCGCCGCGCCGTACCTCGCGCGCGCCGACAGCGGCGGCCGGAACACCTCGCCCGCGGGCAGCACGCCGTGCTCCCAGCAGGCACCCCGAGGCAGCGGCCGTCCGTCGGGGGCGGCCAGCCGGGGCTCGACGTCCGGCGCCACGGCCAACTGCGCGCCGGCGGTGGCTCGCGCGAGACAGGCACGTACGTCCTCGGGCACGACGGCGCGCAGGGCGGCCAGCCGGGCCGCGGCGTCCCGGGACGGCAGTCCGAACAACTGGGCGCAAGCCGCCCGGTCCAGCTCGGCCTCCAGGGCCCGCGGGTCCTCGTAGCTCTCCCGGAAGCCCTCGATCTCGTCCTTCAGCTCGGCCTCGGTGGGCAGTTCCCGACCCAGGCGCAGTACTTCCTGCCAGAGCAGCTCGGCCGTCTCGGCTTCCTGTCCGGGGCGGCAGTCCAGTGAGAGCAGGGTGTCCACGGTGTGAGCGTCCCGCAGGCTCGACTCGGCCTGGACCGCGTAGCTCAGACCGCGGCGGTGCCGCGCGAGCTCGGTGAGCCGGTGCTCGAGGAGCGCGAGACCGAGAGCGGCCGCCGGTGAGCCCACGGGCGTGGCCAGGGCGATGGCGGCTCCTTCGATCGGCGCCTCGTCCCAGGACGGACCGGTACGCGCGGCAGGAGTCGTGCGTTGCGGCGGCCGGCCATCCGGCAGGGGTAGCCGCAGACCTTCCGGCGGAGGCCCGGTGAGCTGCAGGACGGCGTTCACGCGGGTGAAGTACGCGGCGGCGTGGGCCCGGACGGCGTCCGCGGGGAGCCGGTCGTAACCGGGTCCGACGTAGGGCGCGAGACCGGGGCCTCGGGCCCCGAACCGCTGGTTGAGCAGGAAGGCGGCGGCCGGTGACGTGACCGAGGACGCCTCGGCGGTCAGGATGCCGGCCTCGTGCCGGATGCGGTCCAGCGGCAGGTCGGACAGGGCGGCGCAGATCGCCGCCAGGAAGGCCGTGATCTGTTCCGGGCGGCCGGAAGCGGTGAAGCGGGTGACTTCCAGGTCGACGGAGGCGTTGTGTTCGTGGTGCAGCCGGGGCAGCGTGCTCATCGCCAGGTGCTCGATGAGGTGGGTGACCCCGATGGTGCGGAAACTCTCGTCCCGGGCGCCGCACCCGAAGGTGAGCGCCGCGCTGAGGGGGGCCGGTCCCGGGGCCCACAGGACGGTGACGCCGTCGACGGTCGTGCGCTGCATGGGCCCGACTCTACTGACAGCCCGCGCCGGGCCCGCGCGTCCCCCCATCGAGGGCGCCGCGGGCGGACGGCCCAGGTGACGGCGCAGGCGCGTCACGGGAGCGGCGGGCGGTGCCGCGGGGGTGGCCGCCGGCCGGTGCGGGCGGTGTCGGAGCACGTACGGCGATGCGTTCGCCGCTTCGCGCGGGCCCGCGGTGTCCGTCAGGGGGCCATGCGGACCGGCCCGTGCTCCGGCCCTCGGATTACCGGCTGCACGGTGGCTCCCGGCCCGGCGACGCGCCCACCGGGCCGGGCCGGACGCGCGGGCTCCCCGGCACGGCCCGCGGTTGGGCGTGGGGGGAGGGAGGGAAGGCTGCGGGTGACCATTGCCCGTCGTGCAGGGGGTGTCGTGGTGCCCAGGAGCTCACGTTCGACCGCTCAGAAGGGTCATCCCTTCGGCCGTCGACCGCAGGGAGGGGTGGCGGACGTGCTGTGGGAGTGGTCGAAGTCCGGCACCCGGCACGCCGCCCTGCACCGGCTGTTGCGACGGCTGCCCGGGACCGGCTCCGCGGGGGCGTACCGGTTCGGTCTGGTCCAGCGGCCGCACTACGCCTACGGGGTGCGCCGGGCCACCGAGCTGGCCGCGCGGTTGGGTCACCGGGGGGTGACGGTGGTGGAGTTCGGGGTGGCCGGGGGCAACGGGCTGCTGGCTCTGGCCGAGCACGCCCGGTACTACGCCGCCGCCACCGGGGTGGCGGTGCGGGTGGTCGGCTTCGACAGCGGTGCGGGCATGCCCGCCGCCACGGACCCTCGCGATATCCCCTACTTGTTCGGCCCCGGCTTCTACACCATGGACCACGACCGGCTCCGCGCCCGCCTGGGCGAGGCGGAGCTGGTACTGGGGGACCTCGCCGAGACCCTGCCCGCGTACCTCACCTCCCGGGCGGAGCTGCTGCGCCATCACCCGCTCGGCTTCGTCAGCCTGGACCTGGACTACTACTCCTCGACCGTGACCGCCTTGGAGGTCTTCCGGCGTCCGGCGCACGAGCACCTGCTGCCGCGGGTCACCTGCTACCTGGACGACCTGCCCGGCACCATCGAGCAGATCGGCGAAGCCGCCGCCATCGCCGACTTCAACGCCGACCACCCCGCCAGGCCGATCGGCCGGGTGCTGGGGCTGCGCGCGTTCACGCCCTTCGACCCACCGTGGGCCGACCAGATCTACGTGCACCACCGACTGGACCATCCCGATTACGCGCGCCTGGAGGTCGGCGCCACCGGCGACCAACTGCCCTTGTCCCCATGACCGCACGGGGGCCTGTGGGACCCGCACGGGGCCCGTGGGAGGACGGCGGATCGCCGCGTGCGAACAGCGGGACGGGGTGGGCGGGGGGCAGGACCCGCAGCTGCTTCGGCAGCCGGATGGCGGGACGGTGCTACTGGTCGGCCAGCCGGCGCTCCGTGGCCACCAGGTACTCCCGCAGTGTCCCGCGGGACTCGACGAGCGTGTCGATCTGCTCGTCCAGTGCGGCGATGCGCGCCCGCAACAGGTCCAGGGTCTCGGGGCAGGGCCTCAGGTCGGGCGCCGCGCCGCTGACGCACGGTTGGAGGTACCCGATCTCCCGGGTCGACAGCCCGGCGTCGAGCAGCTTCCTGATCTGGGCCACGGCCAGGACGGCGTCGTCGCCGTACGCGCGGTAGCCGTTGTCGCCGCGGTCGGGCACCAGCAGGCCCTGCGCCTCGTAGTACCGCAGTTGGTGCGGGTTCACCCCGGTCCGCCGGCTCAGCTCCCCGATCAGCATGCGCACTCCCCCTTGACCTTCATACCGGTGTGAACGTCGACGATCGTCCCACCGATCAGAGGAGGAGCACATGACGCACATCGGCACACCCGTCACGGTTCTGGGTCTCGGCCTGATGGGCGGCGCCCTCGCCGGGGCGTTCCTGCGCGCGGGACACCCGACGACCGTGTGGAACCGCACGAGGGCCAAGGCCGACGGCCTGGTGGCCATGGGCGCGACGCTCGCCGAGTCTCCGGCGGACGCGCTCGCGGCCGCCCCGCTCGTGGTGGTCTGCGTGTCGGACTACGACGCCGTGGCGGACGTCCTCGACGGACCGCTCGACGGTCGGGTCGTGGTGAACCTGACCTCGGGCACGCCCTCGCGCGCGCGGGCGCTCGCCGAGGAGGTGGCGCGCCGCGGCGGGGGATACCTCGACGGCGGGATCATGGCCGTCCCGGAGGCCGTCGGCACGGCCGCCGCCGTGGTCGCCTACAGCGGGCCGCGACCGCTGTACGACGCCCACGAGACCACGCTGGGCAGTCTCGGCACGGGCCTCCACCTCGGCGACGACCCCGGACTGTCGGCGACGCACGAGATGGCCACGCTCGTCCTCATGTGGGGCATGCTCGACGGCTTCCTCAACGGGGCCGCGATCCTGGGGACGGCCGGTGTGTCCGCCACGGCGTACCTCCCCGTCGCACAGACGGCGATCGACACGGTGGCCGGGTGGCTGCCGGGCTACGCGCGGCAGGTCGACGACGGCACTTACCCGGCCGACGACGGCACGGTCGACACCCATCTGGCGGCGATGGCGCACGTGGTCGAGGAGAGTGAGTCGCTCGGCGTCAACGCCGAGTTGCCGAGACTCGTCAAGGCACTGGCCGAGCGGGCGGTGACCGCCGGTCACGGCGCCAGCGGATACGTGGCGTTGGTGGAGCAGTTCCGCACGCCGTGAGGAGTGCCGGCGGTCCTCGGCCCCCGAGGGGCAGCGCCCCTCGGGGCCGGCGGGCGTGGTGCGACGCGGACCGTGCCGTCCGGGGGCCGCGCCTGGGCAGGCCCCGGTCCCCACGCCGGCCATGTGACGGGCCGACCGGCCGGCGGCCGCGCCGCCGGGGCACCGGGCCGGCGAGTGGCCCCCCCCCGGCCGGCGAGGGCCTTCCCTCCCGTTCCGGCAGGCGGGTGGGGTGCCCCGTGCGGTGCGTTCCGCTGCTTCTGGCAAGATCGTTTCCCTGTCGACATGTCATGCGCCGACCATCGGCCATGCCGAACAACACCTCAGGACCGTCGCCGACGGCGGCGGCTTGAACGGGGAGGGGACACGATGCGCACGGCATCCCGCTGGAGGTCACGCCGGCTCGCCGCGGCCCTGAGCACGATCCTGCTGACTGCCGGGATCCACCTCGGCGACGCCGAGGAGGCGGCGGCGGTCGTGCCCCAGGGGCCGATCTTCAACAAGCCCACCGGCACGTACGAGGAGCAGCACGCCATTCGGATCCGGCTGCTGACCTACGTATCCACCGCCGCCCCCAAGTCGGACATCAAGGTGGCGCTGTACCACCTGTACGACGAGGAAGTGGCCCGGGCCCTCGCCGACGCCCACACCCAGCGCGGGGTGAACGTGCAGGTCATGCTCGACTCGACGAGCGTGATCCCCACGGACGGTTCGTACGACATCCTCAAGGAGGCCCTGGGCACGGATCGCACCAAGGCGTCGTTCGTGGGCCTGTGCCCGCCCAAGCAGTCCTGTCTGGGCAACCCCGACGCGCTGCCGAGCAACGGCCTCAACCACAACAAGTTCTGGCTGTTCTCCCAGGTGGACGGGGCTTCCGACCTGGTGGTGCAGAGCTCGTCGAACATGTCGCCCTCGGCGTACACCCGTATGTGGAACGACGCTTTCGTGATTCCGTCCAACCCCGCCGTGTACGGCACGTACGCGAGCCACTTCGACAAGCTCGTCGCGATGGACTGGCGGGCGTGGAACTACACGTCGGTCGCCCACTCCCCCTTCAAGGCGTACTTCTTCCCCTACTCGGGGACGGGCAACTCCCGGGACACCATCTGGAACACCCTCGACAAGGTGACCTGCAAGTGGACCGAGGGCACCACCACCCGCCAGACCAAGATCCGCGTCGCCGTGCTGCGGCTGACCCGGCAGGGCGTCGCGGAGAAGCTGACGGCGCTGCGCAGGGCGGGCTGCGCCGTCGACGTGCTCTACGCGGAGACCGACAGCGCCGCCGGCTCCGGGAGCCCGGGCACCTGGGAGGCCCTCCATGCCTCCGGCGGTCCCACGCTGCGCTGTCACAACCACGACGAGGACGGCAATCCCAAGACCACCAACTCCGTGATCCACTCCAAGTACCTGCTGATCGACGGCAAGTACGACGGCGCGGTGAACAAGCTGGTCTGGACCGGCAGCCACAACTACTCGGGGCCGGCGCTGCGCGAGAACGACGAGGCGCTCCTCAAGATCGACGACTCCGCCCATCACGACGCGTACGTGGCGAACTTCAACGCGGCGAAGGCGGCGGCGGTCCCGGGGGCCGCGGACGACACCGACGCGTGCAAGGGCGTGAAGTCGACCTCGGACGACTGAGCGGACCGGGGGACGCGACCCGGCAGCCGGGCGCGGCGTGCCGGGCGCAGCCGGGCACCCTCGCGGGTGGCGCTCGATGACACGCACAGCGCGGTCAGGGTGAGGGCGGCCGTACCGTACGGACCCGCGTGGGCCGCGGGCCTCGCGGACTGCCGGAGGCGCACCCACCCCGTGCGCGGGACCGCGGACGGCCACGCGGTGCGGCGGCCCGGCGTACCGGGGCCGCGGAGGGTGTCCGGTCGATGCCGGCACCGGAGGCGGGGCCCGCGCCGCGGTGCCGGCCGGACGCCCGGTCCGACCACCGACCGCGGCCGCACCCTCGGCGCGCCGAGGGTGCGGCCGCGGTCGGTGTCGGGTCACCACTGGGCGATGAGGGGCGCCCCCGGTTCGTGCTGCCGCCAGACCTCGGTGAGGCGGGTGAGGCGGGCGGGAGCGGCGATGCCCCGCACGGTGGCGATCCGGCCGTCGGCGAGGTCGAACGTCACCGCGCCGACGACCCGGTCGCCGAGCACGGCGAGGATGGCGGGGGCGCCGTTGACGAGCGTGTAGTGGATGGCGGGCGTGCCGCCGACGAGTCGCCGCTTCGCGGGTGTGGGCGTGAAGCCGGCCCGTGCGACGGCGGCGATGCGCTGCGCGGTGTCGTACCGCAGCAGCCTCTCGGTCAGGCCGGCGCCGTCGGAGATGGCGGCCGCGTCGTCGGTGAGCAGTGCCACCAGCCGTTCGGTGCGGCCCGAGGTGGCAGCGGCGAGGAATTCCTCGACGATCCTGCGGGCGGACGCCGGGTCACCTTCGCCGCCGGGTCGGCGGGCGGCGGTGACGCGGCGCCGGGCCCGGTGGAGGTGCTGCTGGCTCGCGGACTCGGTGATGTCGAGGATCCCGGCGATTTCGGCATGGCTGTGGGAGAACGCCTCGCGCAGGAGGTAGACGGCCCGTTCGACGGGCGACAGGTGCTCCATCAGGGTCAGCACGGCCAGCGACACCGACTCGCGTTGCTCGAACGTGTCGGCCGGGCCGAGCATCGGGTCGCCGTCGAGGAGCGGTTCGGGCAGCCAGGCGCCGACGGCGCGTTCGCGGCGGGCCCGTGCCGAGCGGAGCCGGTCGAGGCACAGGTGGGTGACGACCTTGGTCAGCCATGCTTCCGGCACCTTGATCCGCTGCCGGTCGGCGGCCTGCCAGTGCAGGAACGCGTCCTGCACGGCGTCCTCGGCGTCGGTGGCGGAGCCCAGCAGCCGGTACGCCAGCGACGCCAGCCGGGTCCGGCTGGCCTCGAACCGGCTGGTGTCGAAGCGATCAGTGGCGGTGCTGCTCACGGGGATCACCTCAGGTGACTAGGCCATCGCCCGCTGGGCGGACTCAGCGGACGCGCCGGGCACGGTGGTCAGGCGGCGCTTGCGCTTGGGCAGGCCGAAGGTCGGGTGCGAGGTGGCCCACAGCGACATCGTCAGGATGCCCGCCTTGACCCGCGCGGCCTTCCGGCCGCCCACGTACGTCGGCTTCGGCTGTCCTTCGTCGTCGACCATCTGCAGGATCCCGTCCCGCCGCCCGAGGCTGATGTGGTTGCCCAGGTACTCCAGCTTGGTGTTCGGGACCGTGCGGCCGGTCAGGCGTCCCGCGATCGCGGACACGGCCTGCATGCCGGTGGAGCCGGCCGAGGCGCAGGACATCGGCAGCGGCCGACCGTTGTCGCCGATGGCGTAGGCGCTGTCGCCGGCGGCGTAGACGTTCGGGTGCGAGACGGACCGCATCGTGCGATCGACGACGATCCGACCGTTCTCGGTGACCTCCAGTCCGCCGGCGGCGGCGAGGGGGCCGCCCTCGAACCCGGCCGTCCACACGGTCGCGTCGGACGCCAGGGCCGTGCCGTCGGCGCACAGCACCCGTGTCGCTTCGACGGCTTCGACGCTGGTGTGCTCCACGACGGTGATGCCCAGCCGGTCGCAGGCCCGGCGCAGATGGCGGCGGGCGCCGGCGGAGAGCCGGTCGCCCAGCTCGCCCTGGGCGACCAGCGTCACGGACAGGCCGGGACGGAGCTCGGCGATCTCGGTGGCGGTCTCGATGCCGGTCAACCCGTCGCCGACGACCAGCACGTTCCCGCCTGCGGGCCGCCTGCCCAGGGCGTCCAGGCGCTCGCGCAGGCGCAGCGCCGAGGGCCGGCCGGTGACGTCGAAGGCGTGCCGGGACACGCCGGGGACGCCGCGGTCGGCGACGTGGCTGCCGAGCGCGTGGACAAGCGTGTCGTATCCGAGTTCGCCGCCGCCGGCGGCGTCGGCCACGGCGACGACCTGGCGTTCGGGGTCGACGGCGGTGACACGGGCCAGGCGCAGCCGTATCCCCGTACCCGCGAAGACGTCCGTGAGCTTCCGCGCCTCGATCCGCCGGCCGGCCGCGAGCTGGTGCAGCCGCAGCCGCTCGACGAAGTCCGGCTCGGCGTTGACCACGGTGATCTCGGTGTCCGCCGGGGACAGCCGGCGGGCGAGGTTCCCGGCCACGTGGGCCCCGGCGTAACCCGCGCCGAGGATGACGATGCGGTGCTTCATGGGTCGCTCCTGTCGGTTCGCTTGCTCTCGGTGACTTGAGCGGAACAGGGCCCCGATTGCTGACAGGAACCAGCTGTGATGTGGGTCACGGAGCGGCGGGAGCGCCGCCCGCCGGTGCTCGCGCCGAGGCCCGCGGAGCCGACCGACGGCAGGCTCGCCGGTCCGGCCGTCCCGTCGGCGACCCCGGACAGCCGCGCCGTCGGCACCACGAGCGTCCCGAGGGACGCGGCCTTCGACCGCGCCGGCCGCACGGCGACGCACGATCCGCACGGCCCCGGAGACCCCGATGCCCGTACGACCCGTCGGACGGGACGGTTCGGCCGCCTGCCGCGGGGGTGGTCGTCACACCGCCTCGGTCCGGCACCTGCCGCTCCGGTCCGCCTCGCGCGGCGGGTCGGCGCGGAGCACGCCGGCAGCCGCGGCCGCCACCGCGCAGAGCGCCACGGGCAGCAACAGCGCGAGGTTCAGGGGAACGAGATGGGTCAGCGGGCCGATCACGGCGGGTCCGGCCAGCATGCCGAGATAGCCCAGCCCCGCGACCCGGGAGACATGGGCGCCGGCCGCGTCCTCGTCGGCGTGTCCGGCGGCGCTGAAGAACTGCGGGACGCAGCCGGACAGTCCGAGCCCGAACACCGCCCATCCCACCAGCGCGGGCGCCACCCAGGGCGACAGCGCGGCGACGGCCAGACCGACGCCCGCGGCGGACGCGCCGTAGCGGACCACGAACACGGGTCCGGTGCGGGCGGCGACCCGGTCGGTGAGCAGCCGGCCCACCGTCATGGCCGTGGCGAAGGCACCGTAGGCGAAGGCCGCCGTGGCGGCGGGCGCGCCGAGCACGTCCTCCAGGTGCAGCACGCTCCAGTCGTTGGCGACGCCTTCGCAGAGCATGAGCAGCAAGGCCAGCACGGCCAGGGCCCACACCCGTCGGGGTGTCCGCCGCCGCCCGGCCGGGCGCGCGCCGTCACCGGCGGCCGCCGTGCCGTCGGAGCGCGCGCCTCCCCCAGTGGGGACGGGCGGACCCAGGAGGGCCGGAGTGGCGCAGAGGGTCACCACGAGACCGGTCACGGCGACGGCGGTCAGGGTCACCCCGAGGTCCCAACCCCAGGTGACGAGCCGCGCGCCGACCAGCGCGGCGAGGACGCCGCCCAGGGAGAACACCGCGTGGAACGCGGACATGACGGGTCGGCCGTATCCACGCTCCACCTGGACGGCGTGGGTGTTCATGCTGACGTCGAGACAGCCGTTGCCGAATCCCAGCAGGAACAGCGCCGCCCCGAGGGTCGCCGCGTCGACGGCCAGGGCCGGCAGCACCACCGCCGCACTGCACAGCACGGCCCCCGCGGGCACGACCCGGCGGGCGCCCACGCGGTCGGTGAGGCGGCCGCACAGCTGCATCCCGGCGAACGCACCGGCGCCCAGCAGGAGCAGGAGCCACCCCAGCACGGCATGACTGATCCCGGTACGGGACTCGACCGCGGGGATGTGGACGATCCACGCGCCCATCACGAAGCCGTTCAGGGCGAAGAAGGCGAACGTGGCACGCCGGGCGGCCTTCAGGGATGCATTCATGGCGGCGAGCATAACGAACAGCCTGAACGTTCGATAGGTTGACTTTCGCACATGGAATGTGTGCAATCTCCTCATGGGAACCACTGAACGACACCGCCGGATCGCAGCCGCCGTCCGGGAGGCGGGCGAGCTGAGCGTGACCGAGCTGGCCGGGCTCGCCGACTGCTCCGAGATGACGGTGCGCCGCGACCTGGAGGTCCTGGCGGAACAGGGCGTGCTGGAACGCTTCCGCGGCGGTGCCCGCAGTCTGCTCCTCCGCGGCGAGGAGCCGCCGTTCGGGCTGCGGGCGCAGGAGGGCGTGGACGTCAAGCGCCGGATCGCGGCGGACGTCGCCGCGCTGATCGCCGACGGCGAGTCCGTCGTCATCGACAGCGGGACGACGTGCCTGGAGGTCGCCCGGGCGCTTCGCGACCGCAGCGTCACCGTCATGCCCCTGTCGCTGCACGCCGCCAACGCGCTGACCGGCGCCCCGTCGGTGCGGCTGCTGCTCCCGGGCGGCGAGCCGAGGCCGGGCGAGCTGGCGTTGACTGGGCCCCTCACGGAAGCCTCCCTCGCCGCGGTCCGCTTCGACACGGCCGTCATCGGCTGCTGCGGCCTCACGGGCGAGGACGGGCTGACCGCCTACGACCTCGCCGACGCGGCCGTCAAACGCGCCGCGATCAGATCCGCGCGGCGTACCGTCGCCGTCGCCGAGGCGGCCAAACTCTCCCGCACGGCCCTGGCGTTCGTGGCGCCACCCACCGCGCTCCATGCCCTGGTCACCGACGAGACGGCGCCGACCGGGGTGACCGACGCGCTGGCGGCGGCCGGCGTCATCGTACGGAAGGTGTGAGACGGACCATGACATCTCCCGGCACGGTCCTCTTCGACCTGTTCGGCGTCATCGCGCGGCACCAGTCCCCGGACCTGGGCGCGGTGCTGGTCTCGACCTCCGGGGCGGCCCCGCCCGCCTTCTGGGACGCGTACTGGCGACTGCGCCCGCCGTACGACCGGGGCGAGCTGACCGGTCCGGCCTACTGGCGCGAGGTGGGGACGGCGCTGGGCGCGCGCTTCGACACCGCCCGGATCGCGACGCTCATCGAGACCGACGTCCGCAGCTGGAGCGCGGTCGACGGGGAGATGGTCACGCTCGTCGAGGAACTCGCGGCGGCGGGCCGGCGCCTCGGTCTGCTCTCCAACATCCCACCGGAGCTGGCCTCGCACTACGAGGCGCACCACGCCTGGCTGAGGCACTTCGATGTGTGCGGGTTCTCCTGCCGGATCGGTCACGCCAAACCCCGTCCGGGCGCGTACGCCTGGAGTGTGCGGGCGCTGGGTGTCGAACCGGCGGACGTCCTCTTCGTGGACGACAGGCAGGAGAACGTGAACGCGGCGCGCGCCGCCGGCCTGCGCGGTGCGTTGTTCACCGGCCCCGCCGCACTGCGCGCGACACTGCGGGAGCACCGGCTCGACGCGGCCGCCGAAGGCCCGCACCGGACGGACGGCTGACCGCCTGGGCCACACGGCCGCGCGGGACAGGGTCCCAAGGGGCCGCCCTACCGGAGGAGGGACCGCGCGAACGCGGTCCCTCCTCCGGTTTCCTCAGGCCGCGGTGGAGCCGCCGGCAAAGGCGGCGCGCAGGTAGGCGGCCGCCTGGTCGAGGGCGCGGCCGCCCGCGTCGAGGGCGCCTGACATGGCGAAGAAGCCGTGGGCCACCCCCGGGTAGCGCGTGGACTCGACCGGGACGCCGCTGTCGCGCAGCCGCCGGGCGTACTGCTCGCCTTCGTCGCGCAGGGGGTCGTACTCCGCGGTGATGACGAGAGCCTGCGGCAGACCCGCGTGGCAGGAGGCGCGCAGCGGGGAGACGAGAGGGTTCCCTCCCTCCTCGGGGGAGGTCAGGTAGTTGTCCCAGTACCACTGCACGGACTTGTCGTTGAACAGCAGCGCGTCGGTGTTCTCACGGCGCGACGGAGTGTCCGCGTGGTAGTCCGTGTTGGGGTAGACGAGCAGTTGGGCCAGGAGGGCGGGGCCGCCCGCGTCCCGTGCCAAGAGGGTCATGGCCGCGGCGAGGTTCCCACCGGCGCTGTCGCCTCCGACAGCGATGCGCGACGGGTCGCCGCCCAGACGTGCGGCGTGCTCCGCGGTCCAGCGCAAGCCCGCGAAACAGTCCTCGACCGCGGCGGGGAACTTGTTCTCCGGTGCCAGGCGGTATCCCACCGCGACGGTGAGGCAGCCCGCCGCGTTGGTCAGGCTCCGGCAGATGGCGTCGCTCGTCTCGATGCTCCCCAGCGTCCAGCCGCCGCCGAAGAAGTAGACGAGGACCGGGAGGGGTCCGTGGTCGGCCCCGGGCCGGTAGACGCGGACGGGCAGTGTTCCGGCGGGGCCCGGTATCACCTCGTCGAACACCTCCCGCACCGGCTCGGGGGTTCCCGCGGCGTCCTGGACGGCGGCCAGGTCCGCCGCCCTGGCCTCGGCGAGAGTCATCTCGTACAACGGCACGACGCCTTGTGCGGCACGCTGGTCGTACAGGGCTCGTAGCTGCGGATCGAAGGTCATGCTCTCTCCCGTCCGGTCCGCCGACAGTGCGGCGGACCGTTCCCGGCCGCTGACCGCCGCGGGCGATCAGGGCGCCGTAACGCGTCGAAGAACGTACCGGTCAGAGGGGGTCCAGCGGACCCAGGCCCAGGGCGTCCAGCGTGTGGTTCGCCATCCGCAGGTGGCCGACCGCGTTCGGGTGGACCGGGTCGTCGAGCCACGGGATGGGATCGGCCTCACCGTGGTGCTCCCGCCAGTGGGCCTCGTGGTCGACGAGCAGGGACCCGGTGTCCTGCGCGATGTCCCGTACGGCCTGGCAGTACGCCGGCAGTGCCGCGCGCCGCTCCCGGCCCGAGACACCGACCAGCGCCGGTGTCTGCAGGACGACCTGCGTCCGCGGGCCCGCCCCGGAGACGATCCGGCGCATCGCGTCGTGGAACTCCGGCAGGCCCTCCTCCCCGGCGAGGCAGTCGTTGGTGCCGAGGGACACGGACAGCACGTCCGGCTCGAACCGGCCGATGAGGCGGTCGTGGGCCGCGAGGACGTCGACGGCGCCCCACGCGGAGACACCGCTGTTGACCACGGTGTCGGTGAGCCGGCCCAGCTGCCACCGAACGCGCTCCTGCAGGTGCTCGACCCAGCCGCGGGCCCCGTGGGTGTGCAACACGCCCTGGGTGATGCTGTCCCCGGTCGCCACCCACGTCATGGGCCCGTCCACCAGCCTGATCATGCCCGCCCCCTCCGACGGCGGCCACCGCGCGCCCCTGACGACCGCGGCGCGTCCCACCGTCAGGCCATGCTGCCCTTCCAAGATCATGTGTGCAATACGAGCTCGGCGGCACCGGACACGACCGCCCCGAACGGTTGCCAGCCGCGGCAGGACCCGATGGGCTCGCCGGGACCGGCCGGCGCGGCCGCCACCCCTCGTCGCGGAGACCGGCCATGGCGCGCACGCGGACTGGCGCCATGGGCGGGCGAGGCCACGGAATACCCCGGCCCACAAGAGAGTTGGGCCTGTCATGCCACAAGGCCCCGCACCCAGATCCCTGTCCGACGAAGCCCTCTCGACCCTGCTGGACCACCAGCAGTTCGGCACCCTCGCCACCAACAAGCGCAGCGGCCACCCGCACCTGACCACGATGCTCTACCAGTGGTCCCCCGACACGCGCGTCCTGCGCTTCTCCACGACCGCTGACCGCGTCAAGGTCAAGCACCTGCGCCGCGACCCGCGCGCGGCCCTGCACGTCTCGGGGGGTGACGTGTGGTCCTTCGCCGTCGCGGAGGGCCGGGCGGAGGTGTCCGAGGTGACGACCGTCCCGGGGGACGCCGTCGGGCGAGAACTGCTCGCGATGGTCCCTCGGGCCGCGAGGCCGAGCGACGAAGACGCCTTCCTCACGGAGCTCGTCGCCGAGCGCCGGGTCGTCATACGATTGGCGGTGGAACGGCTGTACGGCACGGCGCTCGACATCGACGGCTGACGCCGGCCGCTTCGGCACCGGCCGCACGGCGGGCTGCTCGACCACGCGGCGCGCGTCGCGTCCGGGACGCCCTCGGCGCGGAACCCGGCGCGGGGAGGAACACCACCTGCGTCCTCGTCCGGCGCCACCGCCGGCCGGCGTCCGGCGCGCCGAAATTCGGCTGCGTCGGTACCCGTCGGGCGCTCAGACTGGGCGGGCCCGCACGGTCGTGCGGGTGCCGACCGGCCGTCCGGCGTGCCGGACGGGCCCCGCGCAAGGCACAGGAGCCCCTCGCTTGCAGGCAGCCGTCACCGTCACGCCCGCCCGGATCCCCGAGCTGCTGCTCGGCCTCGCGACCGTCCGCCCCGTCTTCCTGTGGGGCGCGCCCGGCATCGGCAAGTCGTCCCTCGTGCGCGGCTTCGCCGAGTCGCTCGGCCTGGAGTGCGTCAGCCTGCTCGGCACCCAGCTCGCGCCCGAGGACCTCATCGGCGTCCCGCAGATCCGGGACGGCAAGTCGGTCTTCTGCCCGCCCGAGGCCATCGCGCGCGACGAGCCGTACTGCCTCTTCCTCGACGAGCTGAACGCGGCGACGCCCGACGTGCAGAAGGCGTTCTACTCCCTGATCCTCGACCGCCGCGTCGGGAACTACGAGCTGCCCGCCGGGTCCATCGTCATCGGCGCCGGCAACCGCGCCACCGACAACGCCCTCGCCCGGCCCATCGCCTCGGCGCTCGTGAACCGTCTCACGCACGTCCATCTGCGGGCCTCCGCCGCCGACTGGCTGGTGTGGGCGGGTGAGAACGGCATCCACCCGTGGGTGACCGACTACGTCACCGACCGGCCCGACCACCTCTGGTCGCAGCCGCCCAAGACCGAGGAGCCGTTCTCCACACCGCGGTCCTGGCACATGCTCTCCGACGCGCTGCACTCCTTCGGGCCCACGCTCGACGAGGACACCCTCAAGATCGTCGCGCACGGCACGCTCACCCCCGCGCACGCCGTCTCCTTCTGCGGCTACGCCAAGATCGTGCGGCACTCCCACGGCATCGACGCCATCATCAAGGGCGACGCCGGCTGGCCGAACCGCATCGAGGACCGCGACCTGCTCTACTACCTCGCCGAGGCGTTCCGCGGGCGTCTCATCAGGGAACTCCCCGCGACGAAGGACCAGATCCCGCCCGCCCTGCGGCAGACCGCGTACCGGGCCAAGTCGCTGCTCGTCCAGCTCGCCGAGATCTCCGTCGAGGTCGCCCAGACCGTCATCCGGGACGACGAGGACGGGCAGCCGGTGCTGCCCGCGTGGTTCCTCGTCGAGGCCGCCCGTGACATGCCCCGGCTGGTCGAGGCCCGCCGGTGAGCCGAGGTGCGAGGACGGCCAAGGGCCGGCGCGACGACCCGGCAGGGGAGGCGTTCGCCGCCGGACTCGCCCTCGTCAAGCGCCACCCGGCCCTCGCGGCGCTGGACGCCGAGATCTGCCGCACCCGCGACTGCGGGCTGAGTCCCCGCCACGGGCTGGCCGTCGTGGACTCCGACGGTCGCGTCCACGTCCACCCCGACCGCCGCGCCGAGCCCGCCGCGTGGGCGTGGGCCCTCGCCCACTGCCTCATCCACCTCGGCTTCGGCCACGTCCCCGCCCGCCAGGAGAGGCGCGCCCAGCCCGACCGCGTCGAGCTGGCCGCCCGCTGCGCGGTCGTCAACCGCTTCATGCTCACCCAGCACATCGGCCGGCCCCCCGAGGACCACCCGGTGACGTTCCCCGACGGCGACGAGGAGCAGCTCGCCGCCCGCTGGCGCAAGACCGGTGTCCCCGCCGCGCACGAGCGCCGCGGGACGGCGGGCGACGCACCCGACCAGGTCCTCGTGCCGTGGCCGCGGGAGCGGACCGCGCCCGACTGGCAGCTGGTCTTCGCCCGGGCCCTGACCCGTACCGTCTCCGCGACCATGGAGGTCGCAGGCGGGCGGCGCGACGCCGTCACCGGCGAGATCCGGGCCAAGCAGCCCTGGGAGCGGGCGCTCGGCTGGTTCGTCTCCTCCTACCCGCTGCTCGGCGGCATCGCGTCCGGCATGACGCTGGTCGCCGACGCCGAACTGGCGCGTGCGTACGGCATTTCCATCGCCGCCGTCGACGCCACGCTCGGCGAGATCCACCTGAACCCGCTGCGCCGGTACGAGGACGAGGAGTGGCGGTTCGTCCTCGCCCACGAGATGCTCCACGCCGCGCTCCGCCACGGCGACCGGCGCGGCGCCCGCGACCCGTACCTCTTCAACGTCGCCGCCGACTACGTCGTCAACGGCTGGCTCGTCGAGATGGGCGTGGGCACCATGCCCGAGGGGTTGCTGCACGACCCGGACCTGAAGGGCCTGTCGGCCGAGGAGGTGTACGACCGGATCGCCACCGACGCCCGCCGGATGCGGCGCCTGGCGACCCTGCGGGGCAAGGGGGTCGGCGACATCCTGGGCGAGCCCCTCGGCGGGCGGCCCCGCGACTACGTGGACCTGGACGAGTTCTACCGGCGCGGCCTGGCCCAGGGTTTCGACCTGCACGTCAGCGGGGGGCGCGGGCTGCTGCCGGCCGGGCTCGTCCAGGCCATCCGGGCCCTCAGCCACCCGCCCGTGCCGTGGGACGCGCGGCTGGCCCGCTGGTTCGACGCGTACGTACCCCGCCCCCAGCCGGTGCGCAGTCACGCCCGGCCGGCCCGCCGCCAGGCGTCCACCCCGGACATCCCGCGCGCCGGCCGGTACTTCCCGCCCGAGGAGATCGCGCGCTGCACCTTCGGCGTCGTCCTGGACACCTCGGGCTCCATGAACGCGCAGCTCCTCGGCAAGGCGCTCGGCGCCATCGCCTCGTACGCGCAGGCCCGCGACGTGCCGGCCGCCCGTGTCGTGTTCTGCGACGCGGCCCCGTACGACGCCGGGTACCTGCCGCCGACGGAGATCGCCGGGCGGGTACGGGTCCGGGGCCGCGGCGGTACGGTCCTCCAGCCGGGCGTGGACCTCCTCCAGCGGGCGGAGGACTTCCCACCCGAGGCGCCGGTGCTGATCATCACGGACGGGTACTGCGACGTCCTGCGCGTCCGCCGCGAACACGCCTACCTCGTCCCGGACGGCGCGACGCTGCCCTTCACCCCGCGGGGGCCGGTGTTCCGGCTCCGCTGAACGAGCGGTACCCGGGCGGCACGGGCGGACACGGGCGGCACCCGGGCCTCCCGCAGGCGCGTGCGGATGATCGGACGGGGCGGTGCCACGCACCGTCGTCCTGCTCGGGCCCGCCCGGATCGGGCGCCGATCCCGATGCCCGGCAGCCTAATCGGCCGAGCCACGGCGGGAGCGCGCCATCGAGCGGACGAGTAGGTACACGCCCGCGACCACCAGGACGATCACGCCGACGGAGACCAGGTACAGCATCCCGTCCACGACGGAACCGACGATGATCAGAGCGGCGGCGCATGCGAGCAGGACGAGAAAGAGGGTCACGGTTCCGCGCCTCACAAGGTGGGTGGCGGCAGGTTGTCACCTCACCCTCAAGGGTAGGCGCAACCCGCGGTGACGGCCCGTGGAGCCCACCCGGTCACCGGCCGGGGCACGCCCTCGTCATCATGCGTCACGCACGGCACAGGACCGAGGTCACTCGGACCGTCCCCGGGTCGCGTCAGTGGCGGAAGCCGTCCTTCGCGCCCTCCTTGGCGGCACGGGCCCTACCCCGTGCTTCCAGTGCGGCACCCTTGGCAGCCGTGGTGTGCTGACCCATCGCATGAGCCAGCTTTCGCACGGCCTTCCCGACGACCTGCTCGGTCGTGGCCTTGGCCTTCTCCCCGGTGCTCATGTCGGTCCCTTCGTCGACGCCCTAAGGTGCGCCTGCCCCTCGATCCGGGGCGGAAACGAACGCCCCGGGGCGGACGGCGGTCCGGGCCGGTCGGGAGCCGAGCGGCCCGGTGACGCGGTCCGGTCGGGCCGCTTCGGAGCGGGAACGGCCGGAGGTCGGACAGGGCCGCGAGGGACACGTCGACCGCAGCCAGGCGGCAGCCTACGGGCACGGCGGCGCTCATGACGGACGACAGCGTCGGCCGCGGTGCGCGGGGTGGCGGCCGGAAGTGAGCCCCGCTCCGCCCCTGGCACCGCGGCCGGTGTCGCCCGTCCGGCTCCTCACCGTCGACGGCGCCGACCAGGACGGGGACGTTCTTCCTCCTCCTCTTCGGGGCCTTCCTCGTCCGGGTACTCCTGCTCCTCGTCCGCGTACTCCTGATCGGCCTCCTCTTGGTCGGCCTCCTCGTCGTCGGCTTCGCCTACGTCTTCGTCGACGTCGTCTTCGTCTGCTTCCTCTTCGAGCTCGTACGGTTCCTCGCCCTCCTCGTAGCCCTCTTCCTCGTCCTCGTACTCGCCCTCTTCACGCTCGTCTTCCATCGCCTCTTCGTGTTCCATCGCCTCTTCGTGCGTGCGGACCACCTCACCGTCGCGGATCTCGCCACGCCAGCCTTCCGGCTCGTCGGTGGTGAGCGACACGTGGCGGAGGAAGTGCTTGAGGTCCAGTCGCAGGCGGCGGCCCTGGGCGCGCCAGAGGTTGCCGGTCTTCTCGAAGAACCCGGACGGGTAGTACTCGACGACCGCGACGATGCGGGTCAGGGAGGGAGTCAGTTCGTGGAAGCTCACACAACCGCGTGTGGTGCCCTTGGCGCCTTCGGAGGTCCAGACGATCCGCTCGTCGGGAATCTGCTCCTGGACCGTGGCCTTCCAGCCACGGGTCGAGGGGCCGACCTTCACCTTCCAGTCGCTGGTGGTGTCGTCGTTGCGCGAGACGTCCCGTACGCCTTTGGCGAAGCCGCTGAAGTCCTCGTACTGGGACCAGTGGTCGTACACCGTACGTACGGGCAGGCCGACGTCGAGGAACTCCACGATGTTGACGACCTTGCCGCCGCTCTTGCGGCCCTTCTTGCCCTTGCCGCCGAACATCTGGGAGACACCACCGGTCACTTTGTCCTTCAGGCCCGACAGGCCCTGGCCCGCCATGGCCTTCAGGGGCGAGTCGCCCTGCATCATCCGCCCGCCGATGCCGGCGATGTCGGAGAACTTCCCGCCGCTCTCGGCCACGTCGCTGAGCTGGTCCGTCACATCACCGAGTTTGTCGGTCGCCTTGTCGGCGAGCTGTCCCGCCTGCGCTGCCACGAAGTCGGAGAGTTCCCCGAGCAGCCTGTCCAGCCCTGACTTGGGTGTCTGCGCGTCGGCGCGGTCTGGCTGTGGCATGACCTACCTCCGTGCGGACGGCCTGCGGCCCGTCGTCTTCTTGGCCGCGGTCTTCTTGGCCGCCGTCTTCTTGGCCGCCGTCTTCT
Source organism: Streptomyces kanasensis (assembly GCF_043077165.1). NCBI lineage: Bacteria > Bacillati > Actinomycetota > Actinomycetes > Kitasatosporales > Streptomycetaceae > Streptomyces > Streptomyces kanasensis. The sequence continues at coordinate 156,562 of NZ_JBIBSF010000011.1, read as the reverse complement.
TGGCCGCCGTCTTGCGGGCGGGACTCTGCGCTGCGGTCTTCTTCGCTGCAGCACCTCGGGTCGGGCTCTGCCGCGCCGTGGTCTTGGACGGCGAGGACTTGGCCGTCTTCTTGGCGGCGGTCTCGGAGGATGCGGCCTTCTTCGCGGCCCCGGCTTTCGCCGGTGTCTTCCGCGGCTCGGCCTTCTTCGACGTTGCCTTCTTGGCCGTTGCCTTCTTGGCCGGCGCTTCCTGGCGGGAGGTGCTCGGTCGCCGCGGGGCCCTGCGGGCCGGAGCGGCCTCCTCATCGGTCTGATGCCGCGTCGGAGTGCGACGACGTCCGCGAGGGGCGGGGGCCTCTTCCTCTTCTTCCGGTTCCTCTTCCTCTTCTTCCGGTTCCTCTTCCTCTTCTTCCTCTTCCTCTTCCTCCTCTTCCGCTTCAGGCGCCGCTTCTTCCTCCTCCTCTTCGGGCTCCGGCTCCTCCTCTTCACCTTCCGGCTCTTCGAAGCCCTGCTCCTCGTCCTGCTCCTCGCCCGCTTCTTCGAACTCGTCCTCGTAGGGCGCTTCTTCGTCCGCGGTGTCCTCCTCGTCGACGCGACTGAGATCGAGGGTTCGCTGGTGCAGCGAGTCGGCGAGTTCCACGAGCTTGCGGTTGGCCGCGACGCTCAGCGCCTTCTTGCCTGCGTCCATGGCCTCGCCCCGCAGCTGGTCGCCGACGTCCGCGAACTGCGGCATCTCCTTGAGCTTGGTGAGGCCCTGCGTCATGAGCTGGCTCGGCTCGAGTCCGAACCGCCGGCCGGCGAGATAGGTCGCCACGGTGAACGCGAGGCGGCCCTTCTTGGCGCGCCCCAGAACGTAGCCGCCGGCCACAGCGGCCGCGAGCGCGACTTTGGTGGTGTCTTGCATGAGCTGCTTTCCCTTCACCAGGGCGCTTGCGGGCTGTACGAGCCGCCCGCACAAACCGTCCGAGTCCACCTCGGACCGTGCCGGCCGCCGTGTTCTGCCCTGCCGACCCGAAGGCCGCCCTGACCAGGCGGCCGCACATCGCCCCGCACTCACATACAGGGCATAACGCCTATATGCTGACAGTATAATTTCAGTAAGCGGCGTCCCCCAATGGAGCGAAACATGGCCGCAGCCGAACCGGCACGTCCCCGCAGAGTCCGGCCCCGACAGGCCGACGGCGCCGATCAGGAAGGGCCGCCGGCACGCCGCCCTCCGGCTCGAAAGGCGGCGAGGCCGCCCGACGCCGCATCGGCGATGCGCTCGGCAGCCGAGCAGCTGTCACGACTCCTCGGCCGGACCCCTGACTCCGTCTCCTCCCTCAAACCCACCGAGGAGGGATGGGAAGCGCAAGTGGAGGTGATGGAACTGGAACGCATCCCGGACACCACGAGCGTGATGGCCAGCTACCGGGTCGAGCTGGGCCGGGGCGGGCAGCTCATCTCCTACGAGCGGACACGCCGCTACAGCCGAGGCATGATCGACCGGCCGACCTGAGGGGAGTCCGGCCCGGAAGGGAGGCGCCATGACCATGGTGCCGCAGACCGCCAGCAGTATGAGCAGGAGCGACGGAGGAGGTGGCTCCGGCAACCTCTACGACGTCCTGGAGCTCATCCTCGACCGCGGTCTGGTCATCGACGTCTTCGTCCGCGTCTCCCTGGTGGGCATCGAACTCATCAAGATCGACGCGCGGATAGTGGTGGCCAGCGTGGACACGTATCTGCGCTTCGCCGAGGCGTGCAACCGGCTGGACCTGGAGGCCGGCCGTAAGGCGCCCGCACAGCTGCCCGAGGTCGTGGGAACGGTGATGGAAGGCGGCGCGCGGGGCAAGACGAAAGGGGCCCTGAGCGGGGCCGTCGACGCCGTGACCGAATCCCTGACCGGTCGCACCGCCCGGGACGAAGTGGTCGACGAGGAGGAAGAGGCCGCGGAGGAAGCCGTCGCCGCCAAGCGGCGTCGGCCCGCCCGACGGCCGGTACGTCGGGAGAGGGAGTGACCGATGGCCCTCTACGTCTACTCCGTCACCGCGGGCACCCACCCCCACCGGCTCGACGGCCTGACCGGTGTCGGCGAGAGTCCCTCGCCACCGCGCACGGTCACCGCAGGACCGCTGGCCGCGGTGGTCAGCGACGTCACGGAGGAGATCCGGCCCAAACGCCGGGACCTCGCGGCTCACCAGGAGGTGCAGGAGCGCCTCATGGCCGACGGGACGGTCCTACCGCTGCAGTTCGGGTACACCGCCCCGGACGACCTCGCCGTCAGGCAGGCCCTCGAAGACGCCGCGGACGACTACCTCGCCGCTCTCGGGCGCCTCACGGGGTGCGCCGAGTACCACCTGAGGGCCTCCCAGGAGGAGGAGCCGCTGCTGCGCCGGATCCTGAAGGAGTCCGAGGAGGCGAGGGGGCTCAACGATCGCATCCGCTCCGGCGTTGCCGATCCGCGGCTGCCGGTGGCCCTCGGTGAACTGGTCGCCCGGGAGGTGGAACAGCGGCAGGACGCCCTGGCTGCCTCACTGGTCGAGGCGCTGCTTCCCTTCGCCCGCGAGCACGCCGTCCATCCGCATTCCGCCCCCGACTTCCTCAACCTTTCCCTGTTGGTGTCCGACGGGAGCAAGGACGATTTCCTGACCGCACAGGCCGACCTGGCCGACCGGACCGACGACGGTGTCGAGCTGCGGCTCACCGGCCCCCTACCCCCGTACAGCTTCGTGCAGTGACCGACGGCCGGGGCGTGCCCGGCGGCCCTTCCGCAGAGGAGGACGAAGACCATGGGACTGCTCACGCACCTCCTTACCCTTCCGGTCGCGCCGCTGCGCGGTGTCGTCTGGGTCGCCCAGCGGGTCACGGAGCAGGCCGAGGCGGAGTACTACGACCCGGCTCCTGTGCGGCGTGAACTCGCCGACCTGGAGCGACGCCTGGTCAGCGGTGAGATCGACCAGTCGACGTTCGACCGCCGGGAGGACGTGCTGCTCGACCGCCTGAGCGAGATCGCGGAGTTCCAGCAGAGGATGCCCTGATCGGAAAGCGAGACCGCAACCGTGTCCGAGTCACTCCCCGACCCACCGAGGTCCTTCTCCTCCCGTGCCGCCCCGATGCCGTACGGGCAGGGCACCTCCAGCCTTGCCGACATCCTGGAGCGCGTCCTCGACAAGGGCATCGTCATCGCCGGCGACATCCGCATCGATCTCCTCGACATCGAACTGCTGACCATCAAGCTCCGGATCCTGATCGCCTCCGTCGACAAGGCGAAGGAAATGGGCATCGACTGGTGGGAGTACGACCCTTCCCTCTCCTCACGGCACACCGGCAGTCCCCTCGAGCTGGAGAACCGCCGGCTGCGCGCCGAGCTGGCCGCCCTCCGGCACGAACAGCTCGGCGAGCCGGGGACGGTGGCACCTCCCCCCGGGCGGGAAGCGGGCGACGGGACCTTCCGAGGACCGCGATGACGAACCCATATGTCGACACGCTCACCTACGTGTACGCCGTCGCCCGGCACACCGGGACCGCGGCCGGGAGCCGGACCGGCCTTCGCGGCCTCGGGGGCGCCCCCGTCGTCCTCCTGACCGGCCCGTCCGCCGCCGGCCGAAGTGCCCCCCTCGTCCTCGCTGCCAGCCCGGTCCCCGAGCGCGACTTCAACGAGCGAGCGCTCAAAAAGCACCTCGAGGACCTGGAATGGCTTGAGGACACCGCCCGCACCCACAACGACGTCGTACAGGCGCTGGCCCTGCACACCACGGTCCTTCCGCTGCGCCTGGCCACCGTCTACGAGGACGACGACCGCGCCCGCCAAGCCCTCGCCGCCCAGCACGACACCTTCGCCGAGCGAATCGCCCTGCTCGACGCGCACATGGAGTACGGCGTCAAGATCTACCTCAAGCCCGCCGCGGCTCCCGCCGGTCCCGGAGTCGGCAGCGACACGGCTCCTACCGACAGCGGCACGGCTCCTCCCGTCAGCCCGGGCAAGGCGTACCTCCGGCAGCGCAGAGCCCAGCACACCGCACGGGAGGCCGTCTACGAGCAGGCACAGGAAGCCGCCGCGACGATCGAAGCCGTCGCTTCCCGCTACGCCTCCGGGCGGGTACGCCACCCACCCCAGCGCGGCGCTCTGACGGGGCCGGCGGAGAACGTCCTCAATGACGCCTACCTCGTCCCCGACGGGCGGGCGGCAGGGTTCCGGGCCGACGTCGAGGAAGCCGTCAGGGCCTTCCGCGACATCCACGTGGAAGTGACCGGCCCTTGGGCCCCCTACTCATTCGCCATGCCCCCGTCCCAGGGCGACCGTCCGGTGGCCGAGCAGGGTCGCACCCCATGACCCCCCTGGAGCCCGGTCACGCACTGCCCGGGCGGCAGGTGGCGCTGGTCGACCTCCTCGACCGGCTCCTCAGCGGCGGTGTGGTGGTCACCGGTGACATCGTGCTGTCGATCGCCGACATCGATCTCGTCCGCATCTCACTGCGGGCCCTCATCGTGTCCGTCAGCTCGGAGAACCCCGGGCAGGCACGTCAGGAGGTGCTGCCGGAATGAGCGAACGCTCCCGACGACCTCCCCACCCCCTCCCGCCGACCGATCGGGCTCTTGAGGACGTCGGCGACACCATGTCGCACGCCTTCCGGCTTGTCCGGACACCGCCCCCGTCCCCGGACGCCCCTCCACGGCCGGCCCGCCGTGTCCACACCGACCGCGACACCGTCGAGGAGGACCTTCTCAAACTGGTCCTCACCCTGGTGGAACTCCTTCGTCAGCTCATCGAGCGCCAAGCCCTGCGCCGCGTGGACGCCGGCGACCTCTCCGAGGAACAGGAGGAGGAACTGGGGGCCACCCTGCTGGCCCTCCATGACCGGCTGGCCGACCTGTGCACCCAGCACGGCTACACGCTGGACGACCTCAACCTCGACCTCGGCCCGCTCGGCCCTCTCCTCCCACCCCACGGCTGAACACCCCCGCCCGGTTCCTCCACGCCCTCCACACGTCCGCGGACGGACGTCGGGCCCGGATCCCGCAAGGGCGAGCGGCCCGGACCGTGGGCGTGCCACGACCGGCGCGACGGCGGCCCGGCCGGCATCCGGCTAACCTGCCGATCATGTTCATCATGGAATTGACCTACACAGCGCCCATCGAGCGCGTCGAGGAACACCTCGCGGCACATGTGGCCTGGCTGGACGGCCTGTACGAGGAGGGGGTCGTGATCGCCTCCGGCCGCAAGGACCCGCGGGACGGCGGGGTGCTCGTCGCGGCGGGCATCGACCGTGCCCGCGCCGAGCGGATAGCGGCGGCGGACCCCTTCACGACGGCCGGGGTGTGCGCGTACCGGATCACGGAGTTCATCGCCACGAAGACGGCGCCCGCGCTGGAGCGGTACAAGGAGCAGCTCCCGGGGTGACGGTCGGGAGCGGGGGTGGTCGGCGGCCGGCCCCCGGTCGCCCGCACCGGCCGGTCGCCCGCACCGGAGCACGGCTTCCCACGCGGCGCGGCGTTCCGGACGGGCGGGGGGCTCTCGCGCCGCGCCGGGCCCTCGGGCCCGCCCAGGGGTCACGTCCAGAAGCGTCCGTGGTTCGGGCACGTCTGGCCGGTACCGCCGCAGGTGTCGCAGGTCCTGCCCCGCCGCCCCCGGCAGTACGGGCAGTTGACGACGGGTACCCGGTCCTTGCGGCACGTGGCGCCGCTGCCGGACCGGCCCGCGCTGAACAGGTCACCGCCGGTCGTGACGGCCCAGTCCTTGCCGTGCCGCGGGCACCGCTGCCCCGAGGTGCAGCGGCCGCAGCCCCGGGAGCAGCACCGTTCCAGACGCTGACCGCACGTGCACGTGATCTGCCCCATCACTGTTCACCCTTCCTTCCGTCGTGTCAGGCGATGGTCCAGCCCCGGGTGCGTACGCTGCACCGCTGGAACACCAGCGCCAGGCCGCCCGTCAGGCCCATGGCGTTGCCCATCCAGCGGGTGATCGCTCCCATCCGCCGGTCGAAGTACGCCTCGCCGGTGCAGCCACCGGGGGTGGGCGTGAGGTCGACGTGGAACGTGAAGTAGGTGTCGATCGTGTTGCCCGCGGTCACCGTGATGCCGCTGGTGTCGAAGCGGCTGAGGTAGACCGCCGCCTCCACGCCGGGCGCGGACACGGCCGGCGAGGGGGTGCTGAGCTGCTCGGCCACGCCGTTGAAGAGGACCTGCAACGTGTCCTCGACCGAGTGCGGCGAGTCGAAGCCGCCGACCCGCTTGCTGAACCTGCCCATGTGCGTCCTCCTGGTGTGGTGCGATGCGTCCTCGGCTCCGCCCCGCGGTCCGCCGCTGCGGCGGACCGGGCGTCGTGCGGGCCCGGTCCGGCCCACCTTGACCGCGCGGCGGTACGCGCGTCTGTCCCCGGGGACGGGGACAGACGCCGGGCGTCCACGGGTGGTAGACCTGTCCCGTCGGCCGTGAGTCCGGCCGGGCGGCCGGCGGGCCGCGAGGGGGGCGCCATGAGCGACGCACGGGGACCGCACACCGGCGACGACCGCGCGACCGGACCGCGTCTTGCGGCAGTCGACGACCATCCGGTCATCCTGCACGGCATCCGGGCCTGCCTCGCCGGTTCGGCGCCCGAGATCGACTGGGTGGGCAGCGCCGGGACCGTCGACGAGCTGCCGTCCCGGGTGACGGCGCTGCCGTCGGTCGTCCTGCTGGACATCGAGCTGAACGACGGCAGCGACGTCGCCGCCAACGTGCGGCGCCTGCGCGGATGGGGGCCTCGGGTCATGCTGTTCAGCCGCGAGCACCGCCCGGTGGTGGTGCGTCGGGGCATCGAGGCGGGAGCACTCGGACTGGTGCTGAAGGAGGATCCGGACGCCCAACTCGCCGAGGCGATCCGGGCGGCGCACGCGGGCACGGCGTACGTATCGAGCCGGCTGGCCCACCAGATCGTGCACGACCGGCGCGGGAAGGTACGGCTGAGCGAGCGTCAGCTGGAGGTGCTGGAGCTGCTGGCGCGGGGCTTCAAGCCGCCGGCCATCGCCCGCCGTCTGTACCTGAGCGAGGAGACGGTCAAGACCTACCGGCGGCGTTCCATCGAGGCGTTCGCACAGAACGAGGGCACCGGGCCGGCCAGCACCGCCGAGCTGGTGTACCGCTCGATGGTGGACGGTCACATCGACCTCGACCCGACCGGCACGGGCACGGGCACGGGCACGGGCACGGGCACGGGCACGGGCACCGAGCACGGTCCTCTCCCCCACACGGACGCCGGTGAGCCCGGTGCGTCCTGTGCGGACGCCGCCGGGTGACCCGGCGCGGCACCCATCGATCCGGTGTGGAGACCGCCTTTCGCCGCTCCTTCGCCGGACTGTCCCTGCTGTTCTCGCTCGTGTGGTGGCTCACGGCCGTCTCGCTGGCCGTCTCGGACGACCGGCGTCCGTCGCTCGTGGCCGCCGCGGCGCTGTTCGCCGGGTCCGCGACGGTGTGGGCCTACCGGGGGGCCTTCGTCCGCGTCGGTCCGGTCGACGCCTGGTCCGCCGTGGCCGTGGCCGTGGTGGTGCACACGGCCTGCGCGCTGCACCGGTCCGCGGAGCTGGTGGTGGGCCTGCGCTGCATGGTGACGACCGCCGCGGTCCTCCTCGCCGTGGCGTATCTGCCCGGGGTCCGGGGGCGGGCGGCGGCGGTGGCCGCGCTGGCGGCGCAGGTGGTCGCCGGGTGGGAGGAGGGCGCGGGGACCGCCTTGGAGGGCATCTGGCCGGCGTTCGCCGGAGGGGTGGCCGCAGCGGTGCTGGCCCCCGTCCTGCGTACCGCCGGTGACCGCGCGGACATCGCCCTGCGCGAGGACGAGGACGCGAGCGAGGCCGCAGCCCGGGAGCGGGCTGCCCGGCGGAGCCGGCGCGACTTCCAGCGGCTGCTGCACGACGACGTCGGGTCGGCGCTGCGCGCGGCGGGCATGAGCGGCGTCACCGCCGGTGAGCGGCGCGCGGAGGCCCGCCGCGCGGTGGCCGCGCTGACGTCCGGGGCGGTCGGGGCGGCCGGGACGAGTGGCGGGGACGGGGCGGCCGGCGGGAACGGGGCGGGTGACGGCGTGGGGGTCGCCGACCTCGTACCGCTGTTGACCGGGCTGACGGCGACCTCCGTGGGCGGCGTCCCACGGCCGCGGGTGACGACGGACTTCCCGGCGGAACTGACGGTGCCCCGCGAGGTGGCCGCCGCGTGCGCGGGAGCGGCCGTAGAGGCGTTGCGGAACGTACGGTACGCCGGTGCCGCACACGTCGTGGTCCGGTTGCGCGGGGACCACCGGGGCCTGGAACTGACCGTGGCGGACGACGGTCGCGGATTCGTCCCGTCCCAGGTCCGCCGGACCGCACTGGGCCTGCGCGACTCCGTCGGCCGGCGCATGGCCGACGTCGGCGGCGTGGCCGACGTGCGCAGCCGGCCCGGACACGGCACGACGGTGACCCTCCGGTGGAGCGCCCCGGCACCGGACGCGCACGGCGACCGCGGGCCGCGGCGACCGCGCGGACAGCAGGAGACGCTGCGCGCCGCCGTGGGCGACGTGCGCGGCGGGCTGGCGGCGGTGTGCCTGCCGCACCTGGGGGTCATGGCCGTCGTCGCGGTGGTCCAGACGGCGGGGACGCCGGCGCTGCTCGGTCACCTCGTCTGGTACCTGGCGCTGGCGGGCGCCACCTGTCTGCTGCTCTTGCGGGCCGACCGCCGGATCAGCGGACGGGTGGCCGTTCCGCTGCTGGTGGTCGCGGTCGCGGGCGCGGTGAGCTGCCTGCGGGTTATCCCACCGGAGGCCGTCACGGACTACCGGTCGTGGCCGATCGGCGCCGTGTCGCCGCTCCTGACGCTGCTCGTCATCGTGCGCCCGGTGCGCCAGACGCTCCTCGCCCTGGCGTGCGAGGAGGCGGGCGTCGCCGTGTTGATCGCCATGGACCCGCCGGTCGCCGGGTCGGCGGCGGGTTCGGTCGTCATGGCGCTCCCCGCGATGCTCGCTCCCGCGACGGGGGTGGTGATGGGCCTGGTCATCCGGCGCACCCTGGTCACCCTGGGCGGTGCGGTACTGGACGCGCACCGGCACCGCATGGTCGTCGTCGCGACCGAGTCGGCGGCGCGCGCGAGGGCGGAACAGCACCGCCGCCGGCTGCGGGAGATCGACACGCAGATCGTGCCGTTCCTCCGTGCGGTCGCCGCGGACGACGGCCCCGGGCCGACCGCCGTGCGAGCCCGGGCCGACCGGCTGGCCCAGTCCCTGCGCGACGAACTGCACCTGCCGGGTGTCCTCGACGGCCCCCTGCGCGACCTGGTCGGCCGTGCCCGGGAGGCGGGCTGCGAGGTGACGATCCACGCCCGGGCCGACGACGACACCGCGCCGGCCGAGACGCCCGCCCGGACGGCCCTGCTGCGCGCCGTGCTCACGGCCGCCCTCGCGGACCTGAGCACCCCGGACGAGCTGGTACTCGGCGTACAGGACGGGCCGGCGGGCCCGACCCTCAGCGTGGTCACGATGCCGGGCGACCCGCGCCGTGCCGCGGCGCTCGGGGCCGTGCTGGCAGGGGAGCCGCACACGCTGGAGGACTCCGCCGAGCTGACCTGGGCGGAGGTCGTCCTGCCGGAGTAGGCGACGAGGGCGCGGCACGGGTCAGCACGGGGGGATGTGGTTGCCGCGGGCCGACAGGGACCCGAAGCACCCGACCAGCCGAACGGACCGTGCCTGACGCCCGGTTGTTCTCGGCGTGCCGCGCGCCCACCGCCCGGCGGGCGCGGAAAAGGCGTGGCCCGGGAGCGGGGCGCCCCCGTAGGGTGCTGCGCATGGGAACTCTGTGACAGCCCCGCGCACGACCGCGTAGAGCTCCGCTCCGTCGTCGTCGCGCTCATTCGTCCTGACGAATCCGTTCCATCGGCATGGCCGAGAACAGGGGCTTTCGCATGCGTGCGCCACGTTCCGCACCGTCCTCACCTTCCGTACGTTCCTCACAGCTCTCCCTGCACGGCGTCACCAAGCGGTACGGCGACCGCACCGTGCTCGACCAGGTGTCGTTCAGCCTCTCCCCCGGTGAGAAGGCGGGCGTCGTCGGTGACAACGGGGCCGGCAAGTCCACGTTGCTGCGCCTCCTCGCGGGTCGGGAGCGGCCCGACGCGGGCGAGGTGACCGTGGTCGCGCCCGGTGGGACCGGGTACCTGCCCCAGACGCTGAGCCTGCCCGCGCACTCCACCGTCCAGGACGTCGTCGATCTGGCGCTCGCGGAGCTGCGTGCGCTGGAGGCGGCGCTGCGGCGGGCCGAGGCCGCGCTGGCGGAGGCGCCCGAGGGCGTTGCCCTGGAGGGAAGCCTCACCGCGTACGCGCGGCTGGTCGAGCGGTACGAGGCCCGCGACGGCTACGGCGCCGACGCCCGCGTCGATGCCGCGCTGCACGGACTCGGCCTGCCGGGTCTGGAGCGGCGACGACCGCTCGGAACGCTCTCCGGCGGCGAGCGGTCGCGGCTGGCGCTGGCCGCGACCCTGGCGTCCCGCCCGGAGCTGCTGCTGCTCGACGAGCCGACCAACGACCTCGACGACCGGGCCGTGGGCTGGCTGGAGGAGCACCTGAGGGCCCATGGCGGAACCGTCGTCGCCGTCACCCACGACCGGGTGTTCCTGGAACGGATCACCAGCACGCTCCTGGAGGTCGACGGCGGTCGCGTCTCCCGCCACGGCAACGGCTACACCGGGTACCTCACCGCCAAGGCCGCCGAACGCCGGCGGCGACAGCGGAGCCACGAGGAGTGGCGTACCGAACTCGACCGCAGCCGTCGGCTCGCCGAGGCGGGCGCGGCCCGGCTGGACGACATCCCGCGCAAGATGGCGAAGGCATGCTTCGGGCACGGCGGGTTCCGGATGAGGGGGCGTGCGCACGGCGCGATGAGCCGTGTCCGCAACGCCAAGGAACGGGTCGAGCGGCTCACCGCGAACCCGGTGGCGCCGCCGCCGGATCCGCTGTCCTTCACGGCCCGCGTCGCCACCGCGGGCGGGCCGGGCACGACGCCGGCCGCGGCGCTCCACGGTGTGGTCGTGGGGAACCGCCTGCACGTGCCGGAGTTGGTGCTCGCCCCGGCCGAGCGGTTGCTGGTCACCGGTCCCAACGGTGCGGGCAAGAGCACGCTGCTGCGCGTCCTGGCCGGAGAACTGCCGCCGGACACGGGCACGGTGGGCGTTCCCGGGCGCGTGGGGCACCTGCGGCAGGAGGAGGCGCCGTGGCCACCGGGACTGACCCTGCTGGAGGCGTTCGCCCACGGCCGCCCCGGTGACCGGGACGAGCACGCCGACCGGCTGTTGTCGCTCGGCCTGTTCGAACCGGGGGCGCTGCGGCTGCGCGTCGGGGAGCTGTCCTACGGTCAGCGGCGCCGTGTCGAGCTGGCCCGGCTGGTGAGTGAGCCGGTGGACCTGCTCCTGCTGGACGAGCCCACCAACCACCTCTCGCCGGCGCTCGTGGAGGAGCTGGAGGAGGCATTGGTCGGCTACGCGGGCGCGCTGGTCGTCGTCACCCACGACCGTCGGATGCGGGCGCGGTTCACGGGCTCCCGTCTGGAGCTGCGCGACGGCGCCGTAGCCGTGGGGTGAGCGGGTGAGGGGCTGACGTCCCGAGTCGGAGGGGGCTCCGCCACGGCGGCGCCCCCTTCATCGCACGGGCGGGCTCCGCTCCGTGGTGCACGCACGGGGCCGGCTCCCCCGGCGTCGTGCCCGGGGAGCCGGCCGCGTCGGCGTGCGGGTCAGCGCTCCGTCGTACCGTCGCTCCCGTAGGAGCGGCGTACCGCGTCGGCGCCCTTGTCGGTCTGGGCGTCGTACTTGTCGCCCGTACGCTCGTCGACGACCCGTTCGGCGCCGGCGACACCCTTGTCCGCCTGGTCCGGGTGCCCCTTCGCCATCTCCTTGGCCTTGTTCGCCATGTCTCCGAGCTTGCCCATGGGTACCTCCCGCAGTGGTGCGTTCGTCGTACCCAGCCGCAGGTACCCTCCCGATGCCGCTTGTCACCTCCGAATCTCCGCGAGGGGGCCTTCGGCCGTGTCGCGACCGGTGGGCGGACCGCTCAGCCGGTGGGCCGGCACCCCTCGCGGAGCTCGTCGTCACGGGCCGTGCGCCGCCCGGGGATCGGGCTGCAGCCGATGTGGTCCACGCGGAGGAGGTCGTCGAGGCGGTCGCGCAGGGCGGTCGGCAGGAGCCTGCCGCAGGGCAGGACGCCGCCGGAGCCACCGGGGTACGTGGCGGCGCGCCCTGGGGCGGCACAGGACGTCGAGCACGGCGTCGGCGACCGCGGTCGGTGGCATCGGGCGCATGGCGAGGGGGAGCTGGAACCCGGCGCTGAGGTCGGTGGTGACCCCCGACGGCAGTACCGCCGTGACGTGCACCCCGGCGCCGCGCACTTCGCGCCTGAGGGCTTCCGAGAGGGCCAGTACCCCGGCCTTCGTCGCGCTGTAGGCGGCCATGCCGCCATGGGCATGAGCGCACTGGCGCTGGCGATGTCGACGAGGTGTCCGCCGCGGCGCGGTGTCATGACGTCCAGTGCGGCCCGGCTGCCGTGGAGGACCCCGCCGAGGTTGACGGCCACGGTGCGGTCCAACACCTCGGGTGACTGCTGCGTGAGGCGGCCGGCCGGCAGGATCCCGGCGTTGTCGGCCCAGACGTCGAGCCGGTCGAAGCGGTCGACGGTCCGCCGGGCGATCCGGCGGGGTCGGCGACGTCCCCGGTCACGACCAGGTGTTCTCGTCCGAGTCGCGCGGCGGTGTCCCGGGCCGAGGCGGGGTCGACGGCCCAGTCGTCCCGCGCCACCCGGTTCCCCGCCGCTCTGGGAACCGGCAGGCCGGGAAGGCCGGACAGCCGGCGGGTGGTGTGCAGCCGCAGACGGCCGTAGTGACCCCGCCAGTGCTCCCCGACGCTCGCGCAGCGTTCGACCACCACCGTGGGGATGTGGGCGCGGCGCAGCATGGCCGCGGCGGCCAGCCCACTGGGGCCGGCACCGATGACGACGACAGGCTGAGGTGCGCAAGAAGGTGACAGCGCCGACCACCAACGAGCCGTGCGCGCCGACGTCACGGACGTCGCGGATACGGCGCGCAGGGGGATGGGCGCGGTCGCGGTCGGCGCTTCGGCACCCCGGTACGAGCGGCGGGCCGTGGCGTGACGGCCTCGTCGCCGGCGTCGGACTTTCCTCGCAGGTCATTGCAATCGACATCAGGGCGATTGTTGCGTTACCCACAGATCCGTTGCAACGATTATGTCGCTTTGAGCTGCAATTATTGCTCTACATAGCAACGTAACTGTTGCTCGATAACGAAAGGCAACGTAGCCTTTCCCTTGTTCGAAACGAAGTGACCGTCACGGGAGACTCTCATGCAGAAGTTCGTCACGCCCGCTCCGATCTCCGCTGTCCTGGACGTGCCCGCGGGGCGGGTGCGGTTCGTCGGGGCCGACCGGGCCGACACCACGGTGGAGGTCCTGCCCGCGGACGCCGCGAAGGAGCGGGACGTGAAGGCCGCGCGGCGGGTCACGGTCGCTTACGGGGACGGTGTCCTGCGGATCGGGGTGCCGGCGGGGGAGGGCCGGTTGCGCGGCGCGTCGGGGTCGGTCGAGGTGACGGTGCGGTTGCCGGCCGGTTCGCGGGTCGAGGCGAGGGTGGCGGACGCTGATGTCCGGGGGGTCGGGCGGCTGGGGGAGGTCGTCTTGGAGGCGGCGCGGGGCGTGGTCAAGCTCGACGAGGCCGACAGTGCCCGGATCGTCCTGGCCGCCGGTGACATCGCGGTCGGCCGCCTGGGTGGTGCGGCGGAGATCGGCACGCGGCAGGGCGACATCCGGATCGCCGAGGCGGTGCGGGGCGCGGTCGAGGTGCGTACCGAGGCCGGGGACATCGCGGTCGGCGCCGCCCACGGGGTCTCGGCGACCCTCGACGCCGGGACCGGCCACGGCCGGATCCACAACGCCCTGCTCAACACCGAGGGCGCCGCCGCCGGCCTGTCCATCCGCGCCACCACCGCCCACGGCGACATCACCGCCCGCAGCCTCTGAGGGGCACCGGGCTCGACCGGAGTGACCAGGACGGTCCTCCCGTCGCGTCTTCCCCGGCCCCTCCCCCGCCCTGTCACCGCCGTCCCGACACGCCATCGAGAGCAAGGACCCGAAGAATGAGCACCCTTGAGGACTACCAGGCCGCCGAGCGGCTCCTCCACCGACCCGCCCGTCCCGGCGAGCTCGTCGTCGGGGACAAGGTCCGGCCGCAGTGGATCGACGGCGGTGCCCGCTTCCGGTACGCGGTGGACAACGGCGCCGGCAGGCGGTTCGTGCTGGTCGACCCGGCGGCGGGCAGCCGCGAGCCGGCCTTCGACCACGCCCGGCTCGCCGCCGCGCTGGCAGCTGCCTCCGGACAGCCGGTCGACCCCGGGGCCTTGCCGTTCGCGGCCGTCGAACCTGTCGGGAACGCCGTGGAGTTCGCCGCGTTCGGCGCGTACTGGCGCTGCCGCCTGGACGACTACACCTGCGAGCCGGCCGCGTTCACGCCGCCGGGCAACCCGCTGGAGGTGCCGTCACCCGACGGGAAGGTCGCGGTGTCCCGGCGGGGCCACGACCTGTGGGCGCGCTCGCTGTCCGACGGCCGCGAGTGGCCGCTGACGTCCGACGGCGAGCCCGACCACCCGTACGGCTCCGGCCCGGACTGCACCGGCAACCGCACCCTGATGCGCAAGCTGGGCCTGCCGCACCTGCCGCCCGCGGTGGCCTGGTCGCCCGACTCCACCAAGGTGCTGACGCACCGGACGGACGAGCGCGACGTCCGGCGGACCCACCTTGTGGAGTCCAGGCCCGCCGACGGCGGCGCGCCCCTCCTGCACACCCAGCGGTACGCCTACCCCGGGGACGAGAACCTGCCGCGGGCCGAGCTGGTCGTGCTGGACGTCGCCGAGGGCACGGTCGTCCGCGCGCAGGCCGAGCCGCTGCTCATGCCGCAGCTGTCACCGATCACCACGCAGTGGGCGTGGTGGGCGCCGGACGGCTCGGCGGTGTACTACCTCAGCCGGCCCCGCGACCTGCGCACCCTCACCCTGAACCGCATGGACCCGGCCACCGGCGCGGTCACCACCGTCCTCAGCGAGACCGGTGCCACCCGCGTGGAGCCCAACCAGTGGGCGTACGAGCCGCCGATCGTGCGGGTGCTGGCCGACGAAGTGCTGTGGTACTCGCAGCGGGACGACCGGGGCCACCTCTACCGGTACGACCTGCGCAGCGGCGCGCTGTCGGGGAGGGTCACCTCCGGGCCGTGGTCGGTGCGCCGGATCCTGCACGTCGACGAGACCGAGCGGGTGGTGTACTTCACCGCTTCCGGGCTGGTCGACGAGGACCCGTACCGGCGCACGGTGTGCCGGGTCGGACTGGACGGCTCCGGCTTCGCCAAGGTCACCGACGACGCGCTGGACCACGTCGTCACCGTGCCGGACGGCCGGGAGTACTTCCTCGACTCGGCGTCCACCGTCGACACCCCGCCGGTGACGACGGTCCGGGACTGGGCGGGGCGGGTGCTGGTCGAGCTGGAGCGCGCCGACGTCGGCAAGCTCGTCGCCACCGGCTGGACGCCGCCGGAGCGCTTCCGCGTCAAGGCGGCCGACGGGGTGACGGACATCCACGGGGTGCTGTACCGGCCACGGGGGTTCGATCCCGCCCGGCGCTACCCGGTGGTGGACAGCCTCTACCCCGGGCCGCAGGTCGAGCGGGTCGCCCCCAGCTTCGACCCCGGCGGGATGGGGCTCGACGCGGAACCCCTCGCGGCGCTGGGCTTCGTGGTCGTGGCGGTGGACGGGCGGGGCACCCCGGGGCGGAGCAAGTCCTTCCACGACGCCTCCTACGGCCGTCTGGCCGACGCGGGCTGCCTCGCCGACCACGTCGCCGCGCTGCGGCAGCTGGCCTCGACTCGGCCGTGGATGGACCTGGACCGGGTGGGCGCGTTCGGCCACTCCGGAGGCGGGTTCGCCGCGGCGCGGGCGATGCTGGACTTCCCCGAGGTGTACCGGGCCGGAGTGGCCCTCTCCGGTTCGCACGACGCCCGCTGCTTCAACGCGGGTTTCGTGGAGTCCTACGACGGCGCGGACGACGCCGACGCCTGGGCCCGCTCCTCCAACGTGGACCTCGCGGACCGGCTGGCGGGCAAGCTGCTGCTCGTCCACGGCGAACTGGACGACCAGGTCCACCCGGACCACACCCTGCGGCTGGCCGACCGGCTCATCGCCGCGGACAAGGACTTCGAGCTGCTCCTGGTCCCCGGGGCCGAGCACACGTTCATCGACTGCCTGTCCTACGTCCGCAAGCGCTGCTGGGACTTCCTGGTCCGCGCCCTGATGGACACCGAGCCGCCCGCCCACCGCCCCGCCCCCCTGCCCCTGGGACCGGAGCTGCTCGGCGAGCTGTTCGGCTGAACCCGGGACGTCCGGACGGCGCACGGCGGGAGCCCACCTGACGGCGGGACGTCCGGGCGGCGGACGGGGGACGGCGCACGGCGCACCTGACGGCGGGAGGCGGTGAACCGTGCTGCCGGCCGGGGCGGCCGGGGGCCCGCCCCGGCCGGCTCAGGCGACGGGTCCGGGCTCCCGCGCGGTCTCCGGCTGGTACGGCATGGACGGTGGCAGGCCGAGGTCCTGGGGCAGTAGGGACGCCATCCACGCGTCGCGCCGTACGCCGTCCTGGATGATGCGCGAACGCAAGGTCCCCTCGTGGGTGAACCCCGCCTTGACGACACAGGCCAGCGACGCCCGGTTCGTCACCTCTCCGACGCTCTCGATGCGGTCCACTCCCAACTCGGTGAAGGCCCAGCCGGCGACGGCCCGGATCGCCTCGGAGGTGTACCCTCTGCCCCGCTGGGCGGCGAGGGTCCAGTAGCCCAGCGACGCCAGTCGCTCGGACCGGCCCACCCAGCTGAGTCCGAATACGCCCATGGGGCCCACGAGTTCCCCGGTGTCCTTGACGCGGACCCCGAAGAGGTAATTGGTGTCCTCACGCCAGCCCCGGGGGCAGAAGTCGTGGATGAAGTGCACGGCCTGCTCCCGTGTCCCCGGGCTCGGGACGTTGGTCCAACGCCGGATCAGCGGGTCCCGCCACGCCTCGACGAACGCGTCGACGTCGGAGTCGAGCAGCGTTCCCATGACGAGGCGGTCGGTGGTGAGGTGCGCGGGTTCCATGGCCGGGCTCCTTTCAGGAACTGGGTGTCAGGTCGTGTGCGACGAGGCGTGCGTACCGGCCGTCCGCCGCCATGAGTTCCTCGTGGGTGCCGCGCTCCGCGACGCGTCCCTGGTGCAGCACCACGATGAGGTCGGCGTCCCGGACGGTCGACAGGCGGTGCGCGATGCTGATGCGGGTCCGGCCGGCGAGGGCCCGGGCCAGCGCCTCCTGCACCTCGTGCTCCGTGTGCGTGTCCAGGGCGCTCGTGGCTTCGTCGAGGATGAGGACGGCCGGCTCGCGCAGGAGGGTGCGGGCCAGCGCGAGCCGCTGCCTCTCGCCGCCGGAGAAGCGGTAGCCGCGGTCGCCGAGGACGGTGTCGTAGCCGTCCGGCAGGCGGGCGATGGTGTCGTGCACCCGCGCGGTCCTGGTCGCGCGCAGGACGTCGTCGACGGTGGCGTCCGCGTTCGCGAAGCGGAGGTTCTCCCAGATCGAGGCGTGGAAGAAGTACGGCTCCTGGGACACCACGCCGACGGTCCGGGCCAGTGACGCGAAGGACAGGCGGCGGACGTCCACACCGTCGATGAGGACCCGACCGCCGGTCGCGTCGTACAGTCTGGGCACCAGGTGGCCCAGAGTCGTCTTGCCCGAGCCGGTCTCGCCGACGACCGCCACGTGGGTGCCCGCAGGGACGTCCAGGTCCACGTCCCGGAGGGCCGGTCTTCGCCCCGTCGGGTCGTACGCGAACGTGACCTGCTCGAAGCGGACGGCTCCGCGCGGTGCTTCGAGGTCGACCGGCTCGGCCGCCTCCGCGATGTCGAATTCGAGATCCAGGTAGGCGAGGACCCGTTCGAACAGCGCCAGTGACGCCTGTACCTGCACCCCGGTGGTGAGGAGCTGGAGCGCGGGCCACAGGAGGGCCTGCTGGAGGGCGACGAACGCGACCAGCGTGCCGAGGGACGTGGTGCCGCCGCCATCGAGCACCGCCCCGGCGGTCCAGTACAGCAGGGCGGGTACGGAGGCCATGATCATGCCGATCAGGGAGAGCCGCCACCGGCCCGCCACCGCCGTGGCCACCTCGACCTCGGCCAGACCGGCGGAGGCGTCGCGGAACCTGTCGGTCAACTCGGGCGCGCGCCCCATGGTGCGGCTGAGGAGGATGCCGCCCACCGAGAGGGAGTCACCGATCAGGCCCGCCATGGCGGCGAGCCGGCGTTGTCTCCCGCGCGTCATGTCGAGGCGTTCCTTGCCCACCCGGTCGCTGATCCACGCGAAGAGGACGAGCATGGGCAGGCACACCGATGCGAGGCGCCAGTCGAGCACGAGCATGGACGTGGACAGCGCCAGCACGCTGGTGAGGTGGGAGACGAGGGAGGTGGCGGCCGTGGTGACCGTCGACTGCGTGCCACCCACGTCGTTCAGGATCCGGGACTGCGTCTCGCCGGAGGACTGGTGGGTGAAGAACCGCAACGACATGCCCTGCAACCGCGCGTAGACGCCGGTGCGCAGGTCGTGCATCACGCCCTGGCCCATCCTGGTGGAGACCAGGGTCTGCCACGCGTCGAGGGCGTTGGTGACGATGGCCACCACGACCATGCCGAGCGCCAGCACGGTCAGCAGGCCCGGTCGCTGCTGCGGGAGCGCCACGTCCAGGACGGCCTTGAGGAGGAACGGCCACGTGATCGACATCAGCGCGCTCACGACGAGCAGGGCGAGGAGGAGTCCGAGGCTCCGGCGGTGGGGCGCAAAGAGGCCCGCGATCCGGCGCCACGGCACGGGCGCCGGGGCCCGCGTGGCCGCCGCGGTCATCGTCCGTCTCCCCACGCGGTGCCCAGCGCCTCGGTGATCGCCGTCTGCCAGGACATCGGCAGGCCCGCCCGGTTCCAGTGGAAGACGATGAGGAAGGCGGCCGCTTCGCGCGGCCCCACCACGGCGTGCCGGGTGCCGAAGTACTCCTCGTGCCAGCGTGCGCAGGGCGCGGCCACCGCGCTCCTGAACTCCTCGATCCGCGCGAGGGTGCGCTCGTCCAGCAGCCGGGCGGGCCCGCCGGGGCCGGACCACGCGTCGCGCACGCCGCTCGCCGTGCGCTGCCAGCCGTCCGGCACGGTGACGCCGAACGTGCGGCCGGCCCGCCGGCGCAATACCTCCCAGACGTTGCCGTCCTCCCAGCCCACGATGCCCAGGGCGTCGAACAGCGCGCGGATCATGACGAGCGAAGCGGCCCAGGCCGGGGCCGGCCCGTCCGGTGAGGCGTGGTGACGCGCCCAGAACAGCGAGTCCGCCGTGAAGATGCGGTGGACGTACGCCATGGACCGATCGCCGCCGAAGAGGTGCGCTTCCGGCTCGTAGAAGGCGCGGCCCCAGCTCTCGGCGTGGCCCTGCCGGCACAGGCGCCGCCACTCCGTCACCGCGACGCGGTCCAGCTCCTCCTGCCGGCCGGGTCCGCAGTGGAAACGCACGCGCAGGACCGGGCCCTTGCGCACGAAGAAGAAGTCGTCGGCGGCGTCCGCGTCCAGGCGGTCGCCGGCGAACCGGGCGAGCCGGCCGAGGAGCCCGCCCATCGCGGCCGGCGCCCGCAGCCGGTACTCCAGCCAGCGCACCGGCTCGGGTGCGCAGGCCGCCGCACGGCCGGCGTCGAGGAACCGTCGTGCCGTGCGGGTGAACTCCGGGCCGGCGTCGGCGGTGTCGGTCTCCAGCAGATCGGCGACGCGGCGCAGGAAGTCGGGCAGACCGTCGGCCGGCAGCGCGGGAGCGGGGAACCCGTCCATGATCACGTCCTCTTCTCTCAGGCCACCATCAGGGCCGCGTCCCAGGGGACCCGTGGCTCGGGGTCCGCGTACGAGTCCAGGGCCAGGGCGATGCCTGCGGCGCCCTCCAGGAGGCCGGGGTAGTCCCCGCCGGCCACCGATCCCCGAACGGGAACGGCGTAGCCGAACGGCCGGGCGGGATCGAAGGCGTCGAGGAGCCTCTCCACGAGGGCGTCACGCACGGGCCCGACCAGTGGCGCCAGCGGGCCGTCGGCGAAGAACCGGAGCAGGGTCACCATCCCGGCCGTGCCATGGCACAGGCCATGGTCCCGCAGACTCCACTCGTCGATCGGGGCGCGCACCACAGCGCGTACCGAGTCCTCGGCGAGTTCCGTCCAGCCCGGCTCGTCGAACGCCTCGCCGGCCAGTTGCAGGGCCCGCGAGACCCCCGGGGCGGCATAGCACCATGCCGCGCGCCGGGGCGCCGGGACCGGCGTTCCCCGCAGCCACTGCTCGCGCGGGACGTAGTCCGCCCAGCCGATGCCGTACGCGTCGGTGTACGCGGCACGGCGCAGTTGGGCGACGATGGCCGCGGCCGCGCCGTGCTGGCCCCGGACACGCACCCCGTGCCGGTACGCCACGGACAGCAGCGCGAGGGGTCCGGCGATGCCGTGGGCGAGGCCGAGGTTGAGATGCCCGTGCTCGTCGACGTCGGGGGTGACCCTGGCGGTGAGCGAGGGCGGGCCGTCGCACCACAGACCCGGCAGCGGGCCGGAGGGTGTGATCACGGTCCCGGTCATGCGCACGAGCGTGGTCAGCACCTCTTCGAGCGGGACGCGCAGGGCGTCACCGCGCAGGAGCATGTGCCGGCCGATGCCGGACAGTCCCTCGATCGCGTCGTACCGCGTCATCCCTCCGATCGGCTGCTGTCCGATGTGCCGGCACAGGCGGGTGGCGTGCTCGGCCACGGCGCGGTCGAGGGAGGCCAGGGCGCCGGTGTAGCCACCGGTGGCCCGGTGTGCCATCTCCGTGCCGAAGGCGAGGCCGGTGACGTCGCCGACGATGCCGTGGCTGGGTCGGTGCGACCGGCCCAGCAGGTCGGCGGCCCTGCGGAGGTGGCGGTACGCCGCGGTGGCGAAGCCGGGGTGCCGGTCGGCCCTGTTGGTGCACAGGACGGCGAGACCCGCGTGGCCCCGTCCGAGGGAGACCGGTTCCCAGGTGAGTGCTGCCGCGGGCGCACCGGGGACACCGGCCAGGGCGGCCACCCGCTCCGGGTCGAGCAGGCGCTCGGTGAGGAGGTCGGCCACCTGCCTGGCCCGGTCCCGGTGGAGTGGTGGGTTGGTCGTCGTCCCGGGTGGGTGGGTCATCGGGTTCCCCTCGTTCCGCGGCTGTCGAGGTGGGCGCGGGCGACGTGGCCGAGGAGTGCGCAGGCCGTGCGTTCGGCAGCCACGTCCCCGCCCACCAGGCGGTTGTGTTGCATGTGGAGGAGTGACAGCACGGCCACGTCCCGGCGGCGCGTCCCGGCGGCGCCGTCGCGCAGGGCCTGGAGCCTGTCGCCGAGTCGGGCGACGGTGCCGGACTCCTGCCACTCCTGGCGCAGTCGGCCGAGACCCAGTGCGCGTTCCAAAAGGGCGGCTGTCCCGCCCGGCCGGATCAGGCGCATGGCTTCGTGGACGTCGGGGCGGGTGACCGTGCCGTCGTTACTCCTCGGGAAGGCGGCCGCGGCCCAGCGCAGCCAGTCCCAGGATCCGAGTGATTCGAGGAGGAGCGCGTGGTTGGCGACGATCAACCGGGTGCGGGGCACGGGGCACCGCCCGGTGCCGAGCGCGGTGAGCTGTGCCAGGGCCAGCCGGCTGTCGAGGCAGAAGACGTGTTCGGCCGCGGCGAGGGCTTCGGGGCCGCCGTAGCGGGCGGTCTCGGGTTCGTACGCCGCCAGGGCGAACTGGCGGATCAGGCCGCCCTCGCGGAGCCGTTCCAGGTGTGCGCACAGTCGGGTGCGCACATCTTCGGCCACCTGGGGGGAGGCGGGCCGCATCCGCAGGCGCACCTGGGGCTCGGGGGCGTAGTACCGGCTGAAGAACCACTGGTCCAGGTAGGGGGCGAGGTCGCGCACCAGGGGTCCGAGGGCGCTGACGAGCTGGTCGTGCGCCTCGGGCGTGGCCGGCATCTGGGCGTACACCCAGTCGCTGCCGGGTGAGTGCATGGGTACGGCGCTGACGACGGGCGTGCCGCCGCGGGCGGTCCGGTGGGTGTCCCCGCCTCCGCGCCTGCCGATGAGCGGTACGACCACCTCGTTGGCCCGGTGGCCGGACCATCCGTACGACCCGAGGTCGCGTGGGCTCTCGGTCACGGTGACCGATCCCCCGCGGAGGTCGCGGCGGAACATCTCCCGCTGGAAGCCCTGGCGCAGGTCGAGTTCGTACACCTGGTCCGCGCGGGCGACGCAGACGCGGTCGGGGACCCCGTACTCGCGGCGCCAGTGGCCGAGGGCGGTGTCCCACCCGGAGCGCGTGGCGGCGCTCTCGCGGAGTTCCGGCCCGGGGTTCCAGGTGAGCGGGGAGAGGATCACGCGGCCCATGCGGACCCTGGGCAGCCAGGGGGAGGCGCCGTAACCGGACCAGTCCCACAGCTGGAGCTTCTTCGTGCGTCCGGTGTGCCGCAGCTCGTCGAGCAGGCGGGCGACGTTCGGGGCCTGATCCGCGAGGTTGAGCTTGTGCGGGAGGACGGGGTGCACGTCCCGGCCGGTCCGCGCGCACACCAGCCGCAGCCGTTCCTCGTCGGCGACCACGAGCAGGTCGCGCCAGCCGATGGTCGTGGTGTCGGCGCGGGGAAACTGTCCGATCGCGATGGTGTGGGGGGCGAGGAGCGGGACCTGGGCGACGTTGAGGCTGCGGGCCGACCGGGTGCGGAAGGTGAGTTGTGCGGTGGTGCCCGCTGCGGGTGCGGCTTCGGTTCCGGGTGCGGCTTCCGGTCCGGCTCCGGGTCCGGCTCCGGTGTGCGACAGGAGTCGGCCCATGTCCTCCTCGAGACCCGCGAGCCGGGCGAAGCGGCCCATCGACGCGCCCGCCGTCGCCGATCCGAGCATGGGCGAGACCAGCAGCCGGAAGTCACCGCCGTCCAGGTCCTCGACGGAGTCGGACAGCAGGTGCAGGCAGAGTTCGAGCGACGGCGGCGGGGCGGTGGCGGGGCCGGTCGTCAGACGGGCGACGGCCCCCTCGTCCAGCACGATCTCGCGGTCGGGGTGAAGCATCCCCTTCTGGACCAGGTCGGCCACCACGGCCTGCCGGCGGGGGTCGGCGGTGTCCTTGACCGTGCCTGCCTGGAGGAGCAGCCGGCCGTTATGTGCCGCGCGCGGATTGTTGTATCCGGCGGGGAAGCCCAGTCCGCTGTGCGGGTCGACCAGTTCGGGCAGACGGGCGGCACCGCCTTCTCCGTAGCGCTCAACGAAGGCCTCGTAGTAGGCGCGCATCTCCGGGTGGAGGCGGCCCTCCGGCGACATGTTCCACAGCGCGGTCGCGCACTCCTCCACCTCGCGCAGGACGGCCCCGGGGAGCGTGACGTCCGCTCCGACGCGCAGGTCGACCTGGGCGACGGGGTGTGCGCTCTCCCCGATGCGGTGGGCGGCCGTGACGGCGCGCCGCCATTGCGCGACTCCGGAGCCGACGGGTTCACCGGTGTACGCGGTGAGCGCCGCACGGACCTCGTCGAACGCCGCGCGTTCCTCGGGTACCGCGGCGAGGAGGGCGAGCGTGCGGTCCAGGAGGGCCTCGTCCATCGTGTGGGCGGAGAGTTCGGTCAGGAGCACCTCGCACCGAACGAGGCTCAGCAGCATTCCGTCGAGCGTGTCGGCGGGCACCTGCGGGAACTCGGTGGCGGCCGCTTCCAGGAGCGTCCCGTACGGCACGGGGCGCCGGGCGGCGTCCAGGACCCAACGGAGCGCCCGGGTGTGACGCAGCGAGACTTCCCGGCCCGCGTACCCCGCGCGGGCGCCGTCCGCAAGGGCGGTGGCGGTGACGTACGGCAGGACGAGCCGGTCCCCCCGGGTGGTGCACAGGTCGTTGGCGGCCACCTCCAGCCGGTGGCGGACCGCCGGGTCCTCCACCCAGCGCGTGACCATGTCGGCGAACCAGCCCGCGTCCAGCCGGGTCGCCTTGCGGTCGGGAGCGGACCAGACGACCCGGGCGCGGGTGCCCGCCGCGACGGGGGCCACGCCCGCCTGCAATCCGAAGGGTGTCGGCCGGCCGGTGCTCCGCAGCGCGTAGCGCGTGAGGGAGACAGCCGTGCTCAGCAGGCGTTTGCGCGGCACGTCGGCACCGCCGGCGATCTTCTCCGCCATGACCATCAGGGACCCGCTGGATATTTCCACCGCTTCGCACAGATCGGCCTGGTGCAGCATCTCCCGTATGGCGACGATGAGCTCCTCGTCACTGGGGAGACCCGGTCCGGATTCCGGGAAGGAACCGGGCTTTTCCTTTTCTCGCGATCGGGCGGCCAATCGCAGGAGGAGAGGGCCGGTGGCCTCGAATCGGTGCTCTTTCGTCATTGCCACGCGTTTCCTGCTGTGCATTCTCTTCCTCTCGGCCGGCAGGGCCTCCGCCCGCCGTGTGAGGGCGGGCGGAGGCAGGGTGCCGACGGTGACGACCGTGCGTCAGGCGCAGCAGATGGGGCCCACCATCCCGTCCGCCGGGTGGTGGGCGGCCGAGGTGAGCTTCGGGCCCCCCGGGCAGGTGACGTTGGTGAAGCTCGCCGCGGGGGCCAGCGGGCCGTTCAGGTCACCCGTGACGGAGAGCTGGATCTCCAGGTCGAAGTCCGAGAGCTCCGCGGTCGCGACGTCGTCGAGCAGCATGGCAGCGGTCATGATTTACTCCATGGTCGATGTGCGGCGGGAATCCTTTTCCCCGGCGCCTGGCAATGGAACTTAGGTCTTCGAATACCGTGCCGTCAACCATCGTTTTCCAGTTCCCTTTCGAACGCGTAAAGGCATGCCGGAGCACCGCATTCGGCGCGACGTGAATACAGTTCGAAAGGGCGTGAAAAAATGCGCGACCCCCTCGTCGGCGTCGTCCCCCGCAACGCCTGACGGCGTTGTACGGAGCGCCTGACGGCGTCTTCGGCGCCGCGCCGCCCGGTCGGCCGTCGGAGCTCCTGCTGCGGGGCGGGTGGACGGTACCGGCCGGGTTCGGCTTCCCACCTTGCCGCCCAGCCGGTCCATGGCACAGTGTCGAGAACGTGCAAGATCGAGCAATGCAAGAAGCAACAGGGGGTGCGCATGTGCGCAAACGGGGATGATCACGCACACGAGGAACGTACCGGGTTATGCGAGCGGGGCCTGGCCGTCTACCGCGTCGCGATCGGCAGGGGAACGGTCACCCACCCCGTCCCCCGGTGCCTGCTCGACTGGGGGCTGCTCCGGCCGGCCCCGGAGCAGCCGGACACCTTCGTTCCCGTGTCCCCCGACGTGGCCGAGTACCAGCTCTCGCTGCCGGTCGAACGGACCCTGCTCGAGACCCAGCAGCGCCTGCTGACCATTCGGGACACCCTCTCGCGGGCCTCCGCCCTCCACCGGGAGGAGCACCACGGGGCCTCCGCCTTCCGGCTGTTGCGGGGCACCGAGGTGATCTTCGCGACGCTGCGCAAGCTGAACGACTCCTGCCGGTACGAACTCCAGGCGGTACAGCCCGGCGGCCCCCGTCCACCCGAGGTCCTGCGCGCCGTGCGCGGCGACACGCTGAACCTCCTCCGCCGGGGCGTCCGGCACCGCGCCATCTACCAGCACTCGGTACGGACCCACGAAGCCAGCCTCGCCTTCATGGCGGAGACACACGCCGAGGGAAGCCGCTTCCGCACCCTGGGCGCGCTCTTCGAGCGGGTGCTCGTCTACGACAGGACGATCGCGGTCCTGCCCGACCACCGGTACGAGCGGGCCCAGCACGCCCTCCTGATCGACCACCCCGGAGTGGCGGGCTTCCTCGCGGGCGTCTTCGACCACACCTGGGAGTACGCCGAACCTGTCGACCTCGACCCGTCCGACACCCGTCCCGATCCACTGACCGACGCCAAGCAGCGGGCCGTGCTCCGCCTCATGGTCGAGGGGTACACGGACGCGACCATCGCCACCCGCCTCGGCATGAGCGCCCGCACGGTGGCCAACCACATCAAGAAGGCGTCGGAGGAACTGGGCAGTCGCAGCCGCGCCCAGTTGGCCTACCTCATCGCGAAGACCTCCTACCTCGACGGAGTGGACTGAGGACGTCGCCCTGGGGTCGGCACGGTCGACCCGCGTCCCCGGGCGTCCGCACGCCGCCGTCCGGGTGGCGCCGTTCGGCCCTTCGGACGTCGGTCGGCATGGTGGGCGGAGGCCGCGCCGCGCCATTGACGCCGGCGGCCACCGAACCTACGGTCCCGTTCGAAGAGACGATCCACGGTCGGCGAGGTCGCCCCGCGCCCGTGCCGTTCGTTCCGCGACCGCCGCGCTTCCCGGGTCGCCGGATGGCGGGCGCCCCCCTCCCCAGTGGTGCCATGAATCGATTCATTCCCCCGGGTGACCGACGCGGCGGCCGGCGGTCAGGGCGGGCACGGCGGGCGGAGGGCCGGGCCTGCGCTGGGACCGACCCGCGCCTGACGGATCTCGTCCGAACCGTTGACGTACTCGACGGCGGTCCCTACGTTGGCCCGGCAAGCGCTTTCCTAAAACGATTCAAAGCCGGCTGGAGGACAACTGTGCGTACCGACGGGACTGTTGACCGGCGCGGCCTGCTCAAGGCGGCGGGCGGCTCCGCGGCCGCTCTCGGCCTGACGGCGGCGGGCTGCGGCTCCGGAAGCGGCGCGGGCGGCGACGGCACCGTCACGATCAGGTACGCGTGGTGGGGGTCCGACGACCGCGCCGGGCGCATCAACCGGACGATCCGGCTCTTCGAGAAGAAGCACCCGAAGATCAGGGTGAAGACCGACTTCCAGCCCTACCTCGACTTCTGGAAGAAGTTCAACACCCAGGCCTCCGGCGGCAACCCGCCGGACGTGTTCCAGAACGCGATCGGCTTCCTGCGCAAGTACGACGAGAAGAACGTGCTGCTCGACCTCCGTCCGCAGGCCGAGGCCGGGAACCTGCGCATGCGGGGCTTCCGTGCCGGGCTGGAGAGGTTCGGCGAGGTCGACGGCAAGCTGCTGGGCGTCCCCGTCGGCTCCAACTCCATGGCCCTCGTCATCGACCGGGCCGTGTTCGCCGAGGCCGGCATCACACCGGAACCCGGCTGGACCTGGGGCGAGTTCCGGGCCGCCATGGCGAAGATCCGCGACACCCAGGGCCGCGCCGGGGACAGCGGCCTGTACGGCGTCATGTACCTGTACGACCTCCACCTGCGCCAGCACGGCAAGGCGTTCTTCACGAAGGACGGACTCGGCTTCACCGAGGCGGACCTCACCGACTGGTGGACCGCGGCGCGGGCGGGCGTGCGGTCCGGCGTCCACGCCGACCCCAAGAAGGTCGCCCAGATCAAGCCCAAGTCGGCCGTCGCCGGAGAGCTGGCCGCGGCCGAGTTCACCTGGGACAACTTCACCATCCGCTACACCTCCGAAGGCAAGAGCCAGTACGGCCTCGCGCCGATCCCCACCACCGACGGCAGGAGGACCGGCCAGTACCTCGGTTCGCTGATGCTGAGCGCGTCCCGGCGCACCAAGCACCCCGAGGAGGTCGCCCGGTTCATCGACTTCATGGTCCACGACCCCGAGGTCGCGAAGATCATGGGGTACGACCGGGGCGTGCCGGCCACCACCGCGCAGTACGAGGCGTTCACCCCGACCGACGAGGTCAACCGGCAGATCGCCGCCTACGAGCAGCAACTCGTCGACAGCCGCGTGCTGGAGCCCATCACGCCGCACCCGGCCGGTGCCGACGTGGCGGAGGCGGCGTTCCTGCGCATCGCCGAGGACATGGCCCTGGGCAGGCGGTCCGTCGCCGAAGCGGTCGCGCAGTTCTTCACCGAGGCGAAGACGGCCCTGGGGTCCTGATGGGGGACACCGTGACGCAGCGCCGCCCGGCCTCGTCGGGGCCCCCGGCGAAGGGCGCCGCCGGACCCCCGGCACCGTCCGTCCCGACCGGCGGCGCCCGCGCCCACCGCAGCCGCCGCCGGGACGACAACCTCGCCGGCTACCTCTTCATGTCGCCCTGGCTCGCCGGGTTCCTGCTCCTGACGGCAGGCCCGATGGTCGCCTCGCTCTACTTCGCCTTCACGGACTACGACCTCTTCGACGCCCCCCGCTGGATCGGCCTGAAGAACTTCACCGACATGTTCGCCGACCCCCGCTGGCGCACGTCGGTGGAGGTGACGCTCTGGTACGTGGTCATCGGCACCCCGCTGAAGCTCGCCGCCGCATTGGGCGTGGCGCTGCTGCTCAACCAGAAGCGCCGCGGTCAGTCCTTCTACCGGGCGGCGTTCTACGCGCCCTCCCTGATCGGGGCCAGTGTCTCCGTCGCGATCGTCTGGAAGGCGATCTTCTCGGACGACGCCATCGTCGACCGCGCCCAGCGGGCCCTGTTCGGCGTGGACGTCGGCGGTTGGACGGGCGACCCGGACTGGATCCTGTACAGCCTGGTGGCGCTGACGGTCTGGCAGTTCGGCGCCCCCATGGTCATCTTCCTGGCCGGCCTGAAGCAGGTGCCGCGCGAGTTGTACGAGGCGGCCGAGGTCGACGGGGCGGGCGCCTGGCGCCGGTTCCGGAGCATCACGCTGCCGATGATCTCGCCGGTGCTCTTCTTCAACGTCCTGCTGGAGACCATCCACTCGTTCCAGATCTTCGGCTCGGCGTACATCCTCGGGGGCCAGGGCGGCACCTGTGGTCCCGCCGACGCCACGCTCGTCTACACCTGCTACCTGTACGTCCAGGGCTTCGAGAACAGCCGCATGGGCTTCGCCTCCGCCATGGCCTGGATGCTGCTCCTCGCGGTCGGCCTGGTGACGGCGGTGCTGTTCTGGTCCCAGCGGCGCTGGGTGCACTACGAGGAGGCCGCCCGATGAGCGTCGTCACGTCCCCGCGCCGGCGGGGTGCCGGATCGTTCGCCTGGCACCTCGGGGCGCTCGCCGTCCTCGCGGTGGTGCTCTACCCCGTGGTGTGGGTGATCGGCGGCTCGTTCAAGCCCAACGACGAGATCGTCGGCAGCCTGGAGCTGTTCCCCGCCGATCCCCTCACCGACAACTACCGGCGCCTCGCCGACGGCATCGCCGACATCCCCGTCTCCACCTTCTTCGGCAACTCCCTGTTCCTGGCGCTCGGTTCGGTCGTCGGGGTGCTGGTCTCCTGCTCGCTCGCCGCCTACGCCTTCGCCCGGATCGGGTTCGCCGGGCGGAGCGTCCTCTTCGCGTTGATGATCGGCACGCTGCTGCTGCCGTACCACGTGCTGCTCATCCCGCAGTACGTGCTGTTCCAGGAACTGGGCCTGATCGACACCTACACGCCGCTGCTGCTCGGCAAGTACCTCGCGACGGACGCCTTCTTCGTGTTCCTGATGGTGCAGTTCATGCGGGGGTTGCCGAAGGAACTGGACGAGGCGGCCCGGCTGGACGGCTGCGGGCACGCGCGCATCTACTGGTCGATCGTGCTGCCGCTGTGCCGGCCCGCGCTGATCACCAGCGCGATCTTCACCTTCATCAACGCGTGGAACGACTTCATGGGCCCGCTGATCTACCTCAACGAACCCGAGAAGTACACGGTCTCGCTCGGTCTGAAGATGTTCGTGGACCAGGACGGCGTCGCCAACTACGGCAGCATGATCGCGATGTCGCTGGTCGCCCTGCTGCCCGTGCTGCTGTTCTTCCTGGCCTTCCAGCGCCATCTGATCGACGGCATGGCCACCTCGGGTCTGAAGGGCTGAAGCGGTGCGGACGCTGCGCCTGGTGCGCTTCGGGGTCTTCGCCGAGTGCCTGCTCACCGGCGTGTGGATCGCGCTCGCGTCGCTGCCGCTCGTCACCCTGCCCGCGGCCGTCGCGGCCGGGGCCGCCCACCTGCGCCGCCACCTCGCCCACGAGCGCGGCGGGCTGCGGGAGTACGCGGCCGACCTGCGGGCCGCGGCGCGGAGCGGGTGGCTCGCCGGGCTGGCCGGGTGGGGAGCGCTCGCCCTGGTGGCGGCGGACCTGGCCGTCGTACGGGCGGGCGGGCTGCCGGGCGGCGCCTTCGCCGGCACCGTCGGGGTGCTGGCGCTGCTCGCCCTCGCGGTCGCGGGGCTGCGGGCGGCCGTGGCGTGGCGTCCGGGCGCCTCCTGGCGGGCGCTGTCCGCCGTCGCCGCCCGGCGGACGGTACGCGACCCGGTGGGCTCCTCCCTGCTCGTGTGCGGGTTCGCCGTGGTCGCGGCGTCGGCGTGGTTCGCGCTGCCGCTGGCGGCGCCCGCGCTCGGCGTCGTCACGGCGGCGGCCCTCGCGCTGGAGCGGCGGGCGGACGCCCGAGGAGCGGCCACAGGAGGGGGGCGGGCGCGGGCGGGGTCGCCCCCGCCGCCGGGGTCCGCTCCCGGTTGAGCCTGACACCGGCGCAGTCCGTTCACGCCGCGCGCCTCCCCCGGCGAGGGCCGTCCTCGTCGGGGCCCGTTCCCCCGACGAGGCCCGTACCCGTCGGGGCCCGTTCCCCCGGCAGGGCCCGACCCACCGCGTGCGCTCCCCGTCCGCGCCCCGGCCCCGACCGCACCCCACACCACGGCCACGGTCCCGTGGCACACCCGTACCTCCGGAGCGTCATGTCGACGAAAGGACACCCATGACTCCCCTCGCGCGCAGAGGTCTCATGAAGGCCGCCGCGGCCGCCGGCGCCGCCGCGCAGTTCAGCTGGGCGCTCGGTCGGGACACCGCTCGGGCGGCCTCGCCGCCCGCCGCCCCCGCCGGGGACGCCCCGGTGGACGTCGGCTGGCTGGAGGAGGGCGGGCTCGGAGCCGCGCCCGGCTCCACGTTCGGCGTCCCGTGGCCCAAGGGCGCCCACCCGGCGGACCGGACGTTCGCCCTGACGACCGCGGACGGCGACCGTGGCATCCCCGTGCAGACCTGGGCCACCGCCTACTGGCCCGACGGTTCCCTCAAGTGGACCGCCCACGCGGTCGGCCCCGAGGCGGCCGGGGCGGAGAGGTTCACCCTCGCCGCCGGGATCCCGGCCACCGCCGCCCGCCGGGTCACCGTCACCGAGACCGGCCGCAGGATCACCGTCGACACCGGCACGATCAGGGCCGTCGTCCCCCGGGGCGGGCGCAGGCTCGTCGAGTCCGTCACCCGGGGCGGGACGAAGATCGTCACCGATGGCCGCCTCGTCCTGCTGCGCCAGGGCGTCCCGGACGACGGCGACCAGGGCAGCGTCTCGTGGGAGCGGTTCGACGGCGAGATCAGCGGCGCGACCGTCGAACAGCGCGGGCCCGTGCGGGCGGTGGTGCGCATCGACGGCACGCACCGCAAGGGGAGCCGCCGCCTGCTGCCGTTCAGCGTGCGGCTGTACTTCCACGCGGGCGCCGACTCGTTCCGCATGGTCCACACCATCACCTTCGACGGTGACCAGGACGAGGACTTCATCCGCGGCCTCGGCGTCCGCTTCACCGTGCCCATGCGGGACGCCGCCTACGACCGCCACATCCGCATCGCGGGCGAGGGCGAGGGGTTCCTCACGGAGGCCGTGCAGGGGATCACCGGTCTGCGTCGCGACCCCGGT
This sequence comes from Streptomyces kanasensis, assembly GCF_043077165.1. Taxonomy (NCBI): domain Bacteria; kingdom Bacillati; phylum Actinomycetota; class Actinomycetes; order Kitasatosporales; family Streptomycetaceae; genus Streptomyces; species Streptomyces kanasensis. The sequence goes on along the minus strand of NZ_JBIBSF010000011.1, from coordinate 125,045 downwards.
GCCGCCGTGCGCGCCGCGCAGGTGAAGGGCGAGAGGCTGCCCGACCCGGCCACCTGGGACCAGCGCGTCACCAGCCGCCTGGCGTACGTCCCCCACTGGGGCGACTACACCCTCGCGCAGCTGTCCGCCGACGGCTTCACCCTCCGCAAACGCACCGGCCCCGGCCGCGGTTGGATCACCGCCGGGGGCGGCGGCCGGGCGAACGGCTTCGGGTACGTCGGCGGGGTCGGCGGCGGACTGTCCTTCGGGCTGCGGGACTTCTGGGAGAAGCACCCCGCCCAGCTCGACATACGGGGGGCGGCCGGCGACGCGGCGGAGGTGACCTGCTGGCTCTGGTCCCCCGAGGCGCAGCCCATGGACCTGCGCTTCTACCACGACGGCATGGGGCAGGACACGTACCCGGAGCAGCTCGAGGGCCTCAACATCACCTACGAGGACTACGAGCCCGGATTCGGCACCCCGTACGGCATCGCCCGCACCAGCGAGCTGATGTTCTGGGTCAACGACGCGACGCCGGGCGCCGACGTGCTCGTCGCCCAGGCCGCCGCCGTGCGCACGCCGCCCCAGCTCGCGGCGGGCCCCGCCGACCTCGCCCGCGCGGGCGTGTTCGGCGGGCTGTTCGCGCCCGTCGACCGCTCCGTACCGGCGAAGGCGAGGATCGAGGACCAGCTCGACTTCCTCTTCACGTACTACAAGGACCAGGTCGAGCAGCGCCGCTGGTACGGCTTCTGGGACTACGGCGACATCATGCACACCTACGACGAGGACCGCCACCAGTGGCGGTACGACGTCGGGGGCTACGCCTGGGACAACTCCGAGCTCTCGCCCGACCTGTGGCTCTGGTACGCCTACCTGCGCTCGGGCCGCGGCGACATCTTCCGGTTCGCGGAGGCCATGACCCGGCACACCGGCGAGGTCGATGTCTACCACCTCGGGAAGTGGGCCGGGCTCGGCACCCGGCACGGGGTGCAGCACTTCGCGTGCAGCGCCAAGCAGCAGCGGATCTCGACCGCCGTCTACCGCCGCCCGTACTACTTCCTCACCGGCGACGAGCGGGTCGGGGACCTCATGCACGACCTGGTCGACTCGGACGAGACGTTCCTCGTCCTCGACCCGATCCGCAAGATCCGTACCGAGCCGTACATCCCGGACCGCAACGCGCTGTCCATCGGTTTCGGCACCGACTGGAGCGGCCTGGCGGCGGCCTGGCTGACCGAGTGGGAGCGGCGGGGGCCCAAGGCCGCCAAGGCGGAGGCCCGGCTGCGTTCCACCATGGAGACCATCGGCGCCCAGCCCAACGGCTTCGTCCAGGGCACGGGCCTGTACGACCTCGACACCGGCCGTTTCGCGGTCCCGGCCGAACCGGTCGTCGGCGTCTCCCACCTGTCGGCCATGTTCGGGCTCGTCGAGATGTGCGCCGAGCTCATCGACCTGATCGACGTGCCCGCCTTCAAGGCCGCCTGGCTGGACTACTGCCGCTACTTCAACGCGACCAAGGCGGAACAGGCGGCCCGGTACGGTGCGCACTTCGGGAACCTCCTGCTCTTCCAGGGCCATTCGCGCCAGGACGCGTACGCGGCGGCCCAGTTGGGGGACGACGGGCTGGCGGCGCGCGCCTGGCGGAAGTTCCTGGACAGCGACGGCTACACCACCGCCATGACGTGGGAGAAGACACCCTTAAAGGGCCCGGCCGTCCTCGAACCGGGCTACGAGCACCCGGGGATCAGCACCAACACCACGGCCCTGTTCGGCCTCGCGGCCATCCAGAACCTCGCACTGATCGGGGATCGGATCCCGCGCTGACCCCTCCCCGGGCGGGGGCGTGTCGGCCGGCGCACCGCGCTGGGGCGTGTCGGCCGGCGCACCGGCCGGTCGCGGCGCGGTCCACCGCGTCCGCGGTCGGGTTGTGCGCGAGTGGGGACGCGTACGGAGGGGGCAGGCCGGCGGGATCGACCGCGGCCGCCTGGCGGGGCGGCCGTCGCTAGCGGGCGGCCGTCGCCGTGTCGGCGGCCTCGGGGGCCCTCGCCGCGTCGGCGGCCTCGGGCACGGTCGGCCCGTGGGCGGTGGTCGGGGTGCGGTAGGCGCGGAGGGGGGCGTTGGCCGCGGCCACGGCGGCGACCGCCAGCGCGGCGGACAGCCCGCCGGCGACCAGGGCGAGGGGGGCGGAGGTGACGGACGCCAGCAGGCCGCCGCGGAAGTTGCCGAGTTCGGGGCCGGCGACGCCGATCACGTGTTCCACGGAGGAGATCCGACCGCGGTACGCGTCGGGGGTCTCCACCTGCACCAGGGCGCCTCGGGTGATCACCGACACCGTGTCGGCGGCACCGGCCACGGCCAGGCATCCGAGGGCCGCCCACAGCGGCTCGGCCAGCCCGAAGCCGGCCAGCGCCAGCCCCCAGGTGCCGGCCGCGGTCAGCTGCACCAGGCCGCCGCGCCGCCGGCGCGTCACCGTGCCGGAGAGGAGGCCGGCCGTGACGCCTCCGACCGCGACGGCCGACAGGAACAGACCGAGGGTCCGCGGGTCGCCGTCGAAGCGGATCTCGTTGACCAGCGGGAAGAGCGCGACCGGCATGGCGAGCAGCGTGGCCGACGGGTCGGTGCCCAACGAGCCCCACAGCGTCGGCCGGCGCAGGACGGTCCGCAGGCCGCCGCGCTCCGGCCGGCGCCTGCCGCCCGCCGCGTCGGCGCCCTCGGGCCTCATGGCCGGGAGGTGGAGCAGCGAGAGCAGCGCGACCATGCTGGCGACGGCCTGCGCGGCGTAGGCGGCGGGAAGGTCCCAGCGGGCGATCACCAGTCCGGCCAGCGCGGGCCCGCCCAGCATCGCCACCTGGAAGGAGAGGTTGCTCAGCGCGAGACCGGCCGCGACCTGGTCCGCGGGCAGCAGCCGCACCGGGAAGGTGCGGCGGGCGGGGGCGCCGAGTGCGCCGCAGGCGGCACCCAGGACGACCAGGGCGAACAGCACCGGTACGTCGCGGTTGCCCGCCAGCGCCTGCGCGCACAGCCCGCCGGCGGCGAGCACTTGACCGGCGGTGGTGGCACGCACGATCGCCCGGCGGTCCACGGCGTCGGCCAACGTGCCGCCGAGCAGCCCGAACACCACCATCGGCAGACCGGTCGCGAGACCGATGGCGCCCGTGCCGACCGGGCTGCCGGTCAGGTCCCAGACCTGGGCCAGCACCGCCACCAGGGCGATCTGCCCGCCGAGTTGGGAGGCGGCGGAGCCGATCCACAGGGAGCGGAAGGGCCGGCTGCTTCGCAGCGGGCGGGTGTCGAGGAACCGGACGCGTCGGCTCATCGCGGTGGCTCGGCGAGGTGGTCGAGGATCCGCTGCCGCATCGACCGGCGTCCCAGTGCCCGCCGCAGTTCCCCGACGGCGGTGGTCAGCGCGTACGGGATCTCCCCGTCCAGCTCGGTGACCGTGGCGTGGGTGGCGCGCCACTCGGCCTCCAGGAACGGCACCAGCGACCGGCCCCGCTCGGTCAGCTCGATGCGCCGGGTGCGGGCGTCGGGCCCGGGCTCGGAGGTGACCAGGCCCTCCTTGCGCAGGGCGGCGACGGTCTGGCTGGTCGCGGAGTGGGAGCGCCCCAGGGACTCCGCGAGCCGGCGGATGGTCATCGGTCCGGTGTGGGCGAGCCGGATCAGCGGATAGGCGAACCGCGGCCGTACCCCCTCGATGCCGCGCTCCCGGTAGACCTGCTCGATCTCGGCGTCCATGGCGGCCAGCAGTTCGTGCAGCGGCTGCCAGGGGTCGGGGAGGAGCGTGGGGTCGGAATGCGTCACAGCGCAAATATGACAGCGCTCATACAATTCCCCTGTGCCGATGTCGCCCGTCGTCCGCGCCCCCGGAACCGTCGGCCGGGCCGCCCCTGCCGGCCCCGTCTTCCGGCCGCCGCGGGGGGCTCGCGTGGGACCCGCGAGCGGGGATGCCACCAGGCGGCCGCAGGAGCGCCGTGACGACCAGCGCCGCCCCTTCTCCCGCCCGCTCGGCAGCCGCCGGTGCCGGCCGGTCGCCCTGGCGTACGAGGCACCCGCGCATCCTGACCCACCGCGCGGCCGGACGCGTGCCGGTGGGGACGACGGCCCACGGCCCGCCCCGGCCCGTCCGCCGCACCGGAGCAGCCGGGGTACCGTCATGCCGGGGCCGTCCCGGCGAGGTGCGTACGTACCGGCGTCAGCGGCGGTAGGAGGGGAAGGCGGATCGTCGAGTCGGACCGCCGTGGGAGGGGTGCGTGTGACGTCATCAGCCGTGGCGCGGCTTCGGGCCGCGGAGCGGAAACTGTCCGAGGCGCCCCCGGCGCGGCTCGACGGGCAGACCGCGATCCGCATGGTGTGGCACCAGGACGCGTTGTGGGGCGACGGTGCCGCCGCCGGTGTGCCGTCCCCGCCGCAGGCGGCGGCCGAGCCGCGGCGGCAGCCGCAGGCCCGCTCGGGCCGGCGCCGTCGGCGGCGGCGCCACGCCTTCGACCACCCTGCCCGCCCGGCCACCCGGCCCCCCGGTGACTACACGACCGGCCGCCGCCTCACCACCGTGCCCCTGGTCGGCGATCACCTCTGACGGCCGGGCCGGTGACGGCCGGTCGGGTGCCACCCGCGACGTTGCAGAGCCCGGACCGACCGCTCCGGGTCCTGCGTCGCGTCGGGAGAGGCGCACGGACCGCGCAGACGGGCGTCCCGGGCCGGCGGTGGCGCTCCACCGCCGGCGGGACGCCCGAGCCCCCGGGCGGAACCGGGGCAGCGGCGCCGCGAGCGGCCCGGTGTCCGGGGCAGAGCCCGGGATCCGGGTCACGGTCCGGGATCCGGGTCAGAGCCCGGGATCCGGGTCAGAGCCCGGGATCCGGGTCAGAGCCCGGTGACCTTGGCGCTCGCCGACAGCTCGTACACCAGGGTGACCGTGCGGCGGCCGCCCGGCGGGAGGGTGACGTCCCAGCGTGCGATGCCGTCGGCGTCGACCTCGTCGGGGCGCGGGGAACACGCGTCGCCCCGCAGCCGCACCTCCACCGCCGCCACCTCGGAGACGGGAATGCGCTCCCGAACGACGACGACCCGGTCGTCCTGCTCACCCGGGGCGGAGAACCGGGACAGGTCCAGCCGCACCGAGCGGGTGACCACGGTCCGTTGGGTCAGGCCGGCGGTGTCGCGGGACTCCTCGGTGTGCCGGACCACGCGGTGGTCGTCGCAGCTCCCGAAGGCCAGCTCGACGGGGGCGCCCGGCGCGGTGAAGTCCAGCGAGCCGCGGCCGCCGGACCCGCTGCCGCGGACCAGGTCGACGGGCCCGGCCAGGAGCGCGTGCCCGGACCGGTTGTCGCACCGCACCACGCGGGTGACCAGCGGGGACAGTTCGGGCGAGCAGGCGTACTCGCTGGTCGCGGCCGTGGTGAAGGAGGAGATCGGCACGCGGTGGGCACGGCCGTCCGCGCGTACGGAGACCGGCTCCGGGGAGTGGAGCACCCGCGTCCGGCCGCCGTCGTCGACGCCCGGCAGGCCGAGCACCGGGGTCGGGCCCAGATCGCCGACCTCCTCGTCGCGGAGCTCGACGTCGACCGTGCGGCGATCCGCGGCGGAGCGGTCCGTGAGCGTCAGCCGGTCCTCGCCCAGCGGCGGCGGGTCGGCGGCGAGCGCCGAGCGGGCCGTCGACAGCGTCAGCCGTACGTCGGACCAGTCCTCGCCGGTGCGCTGCCAGACCATCGCGTCGGTCTCCAGCGTCAGGGCGTCCCCGTCGAGCACGGCCCGGTAGGCGGGCCGCCACAGCGCGCACGGGGTGAGGTGGGTCAGGCGCAGGGCGGCCGGTCCGGCGGCCGTGGCCTCCACGGTCAGCTCGATGTGGCCGATCAGCTCGGCCGGCCCCTCCCCGGTGCGGTCCATCGCCTGACGGACCGCGTCGAGTTCGGCGTCGAGTGCGGTCAACCGGGCGTCGGTGGTGCGCAGTCGCTCGGCGTACGAAGCCCGTTCGTCGTCCGTCCGGTCCAGTTCGCGGGTCCAGCGCGCCGTGTCGGTCTCGCCGGCGCCGGCGCCTTCGCCGATGTCCCGCAGCAGGTCTGCGGCGAGGCGGCCGAGCGCGTCGAGACGGGCGTGCAGGCGGTCGCGCCGGTGCTCCAGCTCGCGTCGCTCCTCACCGAGGGCGTGTTCGCGGTGGCGCAGGGCCGAGTCGTCGGCGGCGGACGGCACCGGTCCGCGCGGCGTCCAGGCGCGGACGATCCGCACGTCGAGCACGGACGCGGGCTGGTCGGCGGTCAGCTCGGCGTGCAGGGTCCGGTCGACGGCCAGCGCGCTGACCGGTCCGAGGCGCAGCCGCTGGACCCCGGCCCGCAGGTCGAGCGTGGCGGCGCGCTCGACGTGGGCGCGGTCCTCCAGACAGGTGACGGCGGTGACGGGGAGGGCGATCGGTCCGGGGGCCGGGGGCGTGGTCATGGCGTGTGTCAGCTCCTGCGGTTGCCGCCGACCAGGGCCTTGCCGGCCGGGATGCGGATCTCGTACCCGCCGTCGAGGGCGGCGGTGCCGCCCGCGGGCAGCTCCACCCGCCAGACGCGGGTGCCCGGGGCGTGGCGGTCGGGCCCGGTGCCGTCGTCGGGGACGCTCCAGTCGGCGCGCTCCTCGATCCGGACGTCCGGTTCGGAGGTGACGGGGACCCGTTCGCGGACCTCGACGGTCACGGGCCCCGTCAGGCTGTTGGCCAGCTCGACGTGAACGCGGTGGTCGAGCACGGTGGTGGTGCCGCGCAGGCCGGAGGTCGACTCGCGGAGGTGGGCGCCGCGGGTGACCCGGACGCCCTCGGCCGGGCCGAGCCCCAGACGCCGGACACCGCCGGGGGCGAGCGTGGGCAGGGCCGCGGTGAGCAGGAACTCGTCGTCGGCGGTGACGTCGACCGGGCCGGCCAGCAGTGCCTGGTCGGTGGCGTTGGAGAGGACCAGCGTCGCGTACACGGTCGGCTCCACCGACGGCACGCACAGGTACTCGGTGCGCAGGCCGACCGGGATCTCGCCGACGGTGACGGTGTGCCAGGTGCCGTCCGAGGGGATGTCGGCGCGGGCGGCGCAGTCGTAGCGGTGGTCGAACGAGCCCGCCGACTCGCGGGGCCGCACGGCGTGCCCGGGAAGCCGCAGCGCGGCGACCGCTTCGGCGCGGCGGCGGTGCTCGGCGGCCACCGGATCGGGGGTGGGGTCGGGGAACAGCCGGCCGCGGCGGTCGCGCCGGTCGTCGGGGCCGCACAGGACGAGGGCGGCGTAGTCGAGTTCGGCGCCGCTCGGCTGCGGCGGCCCCGCCGGCGCCGGAGGGGGCGGGGCCGGGGCCCGCCCGGGAGCGGCGGGCCCCGCGGCAGGGGCCGCCGCCCTGCCTGCCGTGCGCGGCCTGCCGTCCGGTCGCGACCGGGCCGGTGCCGCGGGAGCGGGGGCTGCGCCGGCGAAGGGCTGCGGCGGTGCGCCGCCGGGCACCGCGAACGCGGCGGGCGGTGCGCCGTAGCCGAGCGGCGCCGGAGGCGGCGGGGGTACTGGGCCGGCCGAGGAGGCGGGCGGAGCGGGAGCGGGACCCGCTCCGGCTGCCGCACCCGCCGTGGCCGTGACCGCTCGGGCCGACGCCGCCGCTGCCGTGCCTGCTGCGGCGGTCGTGCCTGCTGCGGCGGTCGTGCCTGCTGCGGCGGTCGTGGCGGGGCGCGGGCCCGTCGCGTCGTACCCGGCGAACAGCTCGCCGAGACCCGCCGGCGGCTCGCGCCAACCCGAGGGCGCGGGGGCGGGCTGACGGCGTCCGATACGCAGCGAGCGGAGCCGCGGCAGGTCGGTGGCGCGCCGCAGGTCGGCGGTGGCCAGGGCCACGTGTACGCCGGTCCAGTCCTCGCCCGTGCGCTGGGCGACCGCTGCCCGCAGCAGCAGGAGGCCACCGGTGTCGCCGCGGCGGTGGGTGAGGCGGTAGGTCGGCACCCAGACGGCGCCGGGCACCCCGTACTCCACCTCCACCTCGGTTGTGGTGGCGCCGGTGGGGCCGGTGAGGGTCAGCAGCGCCGAGACGGTGGTGTCCACGTGCGCTGACGGCGCGTCGGTGGAGGCGCGCCCGAGACGGTCCGCGGCGATGTCGAGCTCGTGCTCGACGCGGCGCAGGTCCCCGTCCAGTTCGGCGAGCCGGGCGTGCAGCCCCGCCAGCCGTTCGTCGACGAAGTCGGCGAGCTCCAGCCAGGCGTCGACCGGTGTCCGCCGGTGCGGGTCGTCACGCCTGCGGACCGGCGGTACCGGGCGCAGCGCGGCGACCTCCTCGATCAGGCCCAGCTGCCGGTCGCGGCGCCCCCGGACGGCCGTGCGCTCGTCCCGCAGCCGCTCCACCTCCCGCCGCAGGGCGTCGGGAGTCCCGGCGTCCGAGCCGGTGCCTCGGTCGGTGTCGGTTTCGGTTGCGGCGTCGGACGGTTCCGCCTCGACCTCCACCCGGGCCTCGGTGACGCGCGCACCGGAGGCGCCCACGACACGGGCCCGCAGCGAACCCGGGTCCAGCGTGCACGGCAGTCCCGTCACCCGCACCCGGCCGTCCTGCGGCACGCTGCCACGCGCCAGGCGCCGGCAGACCGCGCCTTGCGCGTACACCACGACCGCGTCGAGGACCGAACTCCACCCCGGTGTCGTACCAGCCGTCATGTGCCCCGCCCCCCGCCGCCGTTCCCGTGCTGGGCGAAGCCTACGACGGGGTCGTCGACGCGTCCCCACCGCGTCCGGGGCACTCCTGCGACCGCGGCCACACACGAACCCCCACACCCGCTCTTCAAATTTGACTAGGGTGGGTCCCGTGAGCGAGAAGACGATCCCGATACTCCCGTGCCGGGCCCTCCGCCCCGTCCTCGACTTCTACACGGCCCTCGGCTTCACGGTGACCTTCGAGCAGAGGAGCCCCAACCCGTACGCGGTCGTCGAACGCGGCGGCATCCAGCTCCAGTTCTTCGCGATGAAGCAGTACGAGCCGGCCGGGTCGTACAGCACCTGCTACGTCCTCACCGATGACGTGGACGGACTCCACGAGGCCTTCCGCGCCGGGCTCAAGGCCGCCTACGGGAAGGTACCGACCCGCGGACTGCCCCGCCTCGGACCGGTCAGGGACACCTCGCACGGGATGCGGCAGTTCCTCATGACGGACCCGGGTGGCAACTGCGTCCGCGTCGGCTGCCCGACGCGCGCCGACCGGCACCACCTGCCCGCCCCGGAGGAGACCTTCGCCCGGGCCCTGCACCTCGGCGCCCTGTTCGCGGACTCCCGGGACGACCCGGCGGGCGCCGCCAAGATCATCGACCGGGTGCTGCACCTCCGGGACGAGCGGCCCACCCCCGTGCAGCTCCTGCGGCTCCTCGTCCTCCGCGCGGACGTCGCCGAACGCCTCGGGGACGACGAGACCGCGTCCCGCACGCTCACCCGGGCCGAGGCGGTCGCCCTGTCCCCGGACGAGCGGCGGTCGGTGCGCGACGACCTCGACCGCCTCGCGGAACTCCGGGACAGGGGGGCCGCCCCGGCCGGCACCGTGTCCGACCCCTGAACCGCGCGCCGCCGGCCACGACCGGCGTCGGACCACCGTACGTCCGGTACCGCCCCTCCGTCCTCCGCCCCTCCGTCATGTCCCCGGGTCGAAGCCCTCCGCGCGGGCACCGATCCGGACTTTCCGCTCCCGGCACGGATGGCTGCGCGTTGAGGGGGCACGCGTAGTCCGTGCTCGCACACGGTCGGGCTGCGGCCTGCCGTCCGGCGCCGGGCGCGGTCCGGCAGTCATGCGGTCGGGCAACGGCCCGGCACGGACGCACGTGGGCGGGCGGACGGGAAGGTGTCAGCGGAACGCACGCAGGGAGCACAGATGAAGGTCCGCCCGTGGTCCATCCGACCGGATCTCCGGCTCACGGCCCATGTGGTCGCCGGCCGCTACCGGCTCGACGACCTGCTCGGGCGCGGCGGTGCGGCTGACGTGTACGAGGGGCTGGACCTGCGCCTGCGGCGACCGGTCGCGGTGAAGGTCTTCCGGCCGGAGAGCGCGGTCCAGACGGAGGAGCGCTTCGACCACGAGGGCCGCTTGCTGGCCCGGCTGGAGCACCCCGGGCTGGTCACCGTGTACGACTCCGGCCAGGAGGACGGGCAGCCCTACCTGGTGATGCAGCTCATCAAGGGGACGACGTTGCGCCGGCGCATCGCCATGGCCCCCCTGACCTCCGGTGAGGCCTGTCGGACCGGTGCCGCACTGGCCTCCGTCCTGTCCCACGTCCACGCGGCCGGTGTCGTGCACCGCGACGTCAAGCCGTCGAACATACTCCTGGACGGGTCGGGCGCCCCGCACCTCACCGACTTCGGCATCTCCCGGCTGCTCGACACCACCGCCCACACGAGCACCGGCACGCTCGTGGGCACGGCCGCGTACCTGGCCCCAGAGCAGGTGCTGGGCCAGGGCGCCGGGCCGGCCGCGGACGTGTACAGCCTCGGTCTGGTCCTCCTGGAGTCACTCAAGGGCGAACTGGAGTACGCGGGCGCTCCGCTGGAAGCCGCGATCGCGCGGTTGCACCGGCCCCCCGTCATCCCCGCGGACCTCCCGCGTGACCTCGTCGCGCTGCTGGAGGCCATGACGGATCCGGACGCGAACAGCCGGCCGGACGCCGCCGCCTGCTCCAGGGCGCTGGCCGCGGTGCCGGACGCGCACCCGGCGCCGTCCCTCCCGGGCGTCCGCCCGCCGGAGGACGACCGGAATCCCGCGGACGACACGCTGCACTCGCAGGACACGGACGCGCGCACCGGTGGCGCCGCCGGCGCCGGTCCGGCGGTCGCGGCGGCGCCGGGCGGCGGCCGGGCGGCCCCCGGGCACGCCGCCCCGGCGCCCGCTCCGTCGTTCCGTACCGGCCGGGCCCTGCTGACGGCGGGCGCGGCGCTGGCCGTGTTCGGCGTCACCCTGACCGGATCGATCGACGGACGTCCCGTCGAGGGCGAGGGCGCGGTGCCCCCGCCGCGGGTGGCCGTGACGGACCAGCCGTCGGCCTCGGCGGAGCGCCCCGACCCGTCGCCCTCCTCCCCCGTCGTACCGGCTTCCGATCCCGGCCCGCTCACGAGCTCCCCCGCCGGCACCTCCGACACGGCGGCCGACCGGACAGGCCCGACGGCCGACGAGCGTCCCGACACCGGTACCGATGCCGACACCGGAGGGGCTCCGACCGCCTTCCGGGGCGGGCAGGGCAACGCACGGGGCGACGCGGCGGGAGGCCCCGGACGTGAGGAGACGGACGCGCAGCCGGCCAAGGTCAAGCCGCCGAAGGAGAAGAAGGGCAACAAGCACGGCGGACAGTCGTCGGTCGACGGTCAGCGCAGGTAGTTGTACACGGTGGCGCGGGAGATGCCGAGGAGATCGGCGAGGGCCTGGACCGAGTGCTTCACCCGCAGGTACCCGCGGTCCTTGAGCGCCCGGACGAGCTCACGCCGGGCGGCCGTGTCCAGTCCGCGCGGTGTACTCCCCCGCGCGGCGGCGAACTCCTCGACCACCGCTCGCAGTTCTTCCACCGTCTGTGCCCGCAGGGTCTCCTCCACCGGCTCGTCCGAGGGATCGGTGCGCACCAGGTTGGCCAGGGTCCGGGCCACGGTGCCGAGGAGGGACACGTCGAGGTTGAGGCAGATGGCCGCCACGTACTCGCCCCGGCTGTTCTTGAGCCCGATCGACGTGCTCTTGGCGGGCCGGCCGTCGGGGAAGCTGTTGGGGTAGTTCTGCAGGATGCCCGGGTAGTCCGGGTCCTCGATGCGGGCGAGACCGAGCTCGGTGGCCCCGGCGCCGACCCGCCGGCCGGAGAGGTTGTTCTCGATGGCGCGCACGGCGTGCCGCGGGTCGCGCAGGTCGTGCAGCACCACCTCGCACAGTCCGGGGAACATGGCGCCCAGCGCGGTGACGATCTTCTCGGCCTCGCGCAGCAACAGGTCGTCCTCGCTCATCGGCGGGGCGGGGTGGGAGGGGGCGCGTTCCGGGGCTCGCCCGGAGTCGCCCGGCCCGGCCGTCATACGGCACCGTCCCCGGCCGGGGCCCCGGCTCCACCGTTGTCGCCGGTTGCGGTCCCGCCGCCGGTCCCCTGCCCCGTGCCGGCCGCTGACAGCAGGCGGTCCGTCGCGACGGGGGCCTTGAGCCCCGATCCGGTCAGCACGACCACGGTCGTCTCGCCGTCCCGGATCGCCCCCCGCTCGCGGAACAGCGACACCGCCGCCGCGGCGGTCGCACTGGTGGGCTCCGCGTAGAGGCCCGAGGCCGCGAGACGCCGGGCGGCGGCCATGATGGCCTCTTCGGACAGCGCGACGGTGTCCCCGCCCGAGCGGCGGATCGCGTCGACGACCTCCGGCTGCCGCACCGGCTCCCGGATCGCCGTGCCCTCGGCGATCGTCGGCCCGAAGTCGGGCGCCGGCAGGCCCTGGAACGCCGCGTGCAGCGGGGCGCAGGCGGCCGGCTGCGCCACGAGCAGCCGGGGCAGCCGGGGGATCCGCCCGGCTGCGAGCAGCTCGGAGAAGCCGAGGTCGCAGCCGAGGACGATGCTCCCGGCCCCCGCGACCGTGACCACGGCGTCGGGGGCCCGGAAGCCGAGGTCCTCCCAGAGTTCGTAGGCGAGGGTCTTGGTGCCCTGGAGGAAGAACGGGTGCCAGTTGTGCCCGGCGTAGCAGGTGTCGGCCGACCGGCGCAGGGCCTCGGCGGCGGTCTCGTCGCGACCGCCCGGCACCGTGTCGACGGCGGCGCCGTACGCCCGGGTCTGCAGGACCTTCGCCGGTGACGTGCCCTCGGGGACGAGGATGGTGACGCCGATCCCGGCCGCGGCGCCGTAGGCGGCGACGGACGACCCGCCGTTGCCCGAGCTGTCCTCGACGACCTCCCGCACCCCGCTCGCGGCCAGCGCGGAGACCATGACGCTGCTGCCCCGGTCCTTGAAGCTGCCGGTGGGGCTGAACCACTCCAGCTTGAACAGGACCGGCTCGCCGTCCCACGTCCCCTCGACGAGCGGGGTGCGGCCCTCGCCGAGGCTGACGGGCCGCTCCCCGCAGACGTCGGGGAGCGCGGCCCGGTACCGCCAGAGCGAGCGGGTGCCGGTGTCGACGCCCGAGGGGGTGAGGCCGGGCAGCGGCGACACCGTCAGCGGCGCGCCGTCGTCACCGCGCCACCGCAGCGGGTCCAGCGCGTAGGTACGGCCGGAGCGTACGTCGACGAGGTGCGGGCTGGTCCCCGAGGGGTCCTGCTGCGGCACGGCGGCCCTCCTTCCGCGCCGGCCGGGCGCCGACGCCTTGGACAGACTATCCACGTCTGGACGGAAGGTCCAATCCCGTTCGCCGCCTCCGTCTTGGTCGCCCCGGCCGCGTGCCGGCCGTCAGGAGACGAGGGGGGCGGCGTCCACTTCGGCCAGCCTGACCGTGCACAGGCCGCCGCGCTCCGCCTTCACGTCCGTCACCCGGAGCTGCGTGCCCGGTGCGAGGATGTACTCCTCCTCCCCGGTGAAGGCGGAGAAGCTCCGGATCCCGACCGCGTGGGCGGGTGTGACCTCGAAGAGCGTCCGCTTGCCGCGGTTGCCCAGGAAGGACCGGGCCACGGCGAGCTCCGAGGTGCACGAGGAGACGCCCCACCAGGTCACCGTCCGCCCGACCGGGTACTGCGCCCGCAGGTCCAGCGACACGCCGCGCCACAGGGGCCGGGTGTGGGCGGGCAGCTCGGAGACCGCGGAGAACAGCAGCCGCAGGTACGGCAGGTACGGCACGACCTCGGTCCGGTCCGGGGAGCGCAGGACGGCGTTGATCTCCCGGTAGAAGGCGGACTCACAGGTGTAGAGGTGGAGCGCGGCGATCGCGTGGGCCGACAGGCCGCCGGCCGTCTCGACCGCGCGCCGCTCGCCGAACTCCCCGGACCGGTCGATGTGCCGGCCCAGCCCGGGCAGCACGCCGGCCACCGGGGCGACGGCGTCCCGGAAGTCCATCAGCGGGGTGTCGAAGACCCCGGTGATCGCCGGGAGGACGAGCCCCTCGTCCTTGACGCTGGTGAGCCGCTCCAGGTACAGCTGGTGCAGTTCCATGGTCGAGGCGATGAAGGCGCCCATACGGGCCGCGACGTCGCCGTCCGCACCGCCCGCGTCGACCGCCGCCTCGTCCCACCCCTTGCTCGGCAGCCAGTCGATCTCCTCGGCGCCCAGCGACGCGAGGGCCGCGTTGACCGTGGCGAAGTGGTCGCCCTCGCAGAAGATGTCGCCCTGGGCCGCGGGGTTGGCGTGGTCGATGTGCCGGACCTCGACGTCCGGGTACTTCTTCTGCAGCCGCAGGACGATCCTCTTCAGGCTGCGCGCGTGGGCCCCCCACCAGGCGAAGACGACGCCGCGGTCCTCCTCGTCGGCATCCTGCTTGGCCTTGAGGATCTCCTCGACGATCCGTTCGGCGACGGGCCGCCAGAACGCGGTGTGCCGGTCGGCTCCCATCGCGCCGTCCCCACTGGCGGTGAGTGACGCGTTCAGCAGGAGCACGCCCTGTGTGAGCATCGCCTGGAACCATTCCGGCGGCTGGACCGTCTCCCGCTCCCTCAGCAGGGCGCGCAGGTCCGCGATGGGGGTCTTCCGGGCGATGCCGTACTTCCACATGGCCGCCGCCTTGATGAGGCAGCGGATGCTGACGACCCTGCCGAACTGGCTGTCCTTCCAGTCGTTGAAGGTGTTGTCGAACATCGCTATGCCGGTGGCGCTCTCCGGCCGCGGATACGGGTTCTGCCCGAAGACGACCACCTTCCACTTGTGCGGAGGGTGCGGCTTGAGGGCCTGGAAGGTCAGTTCCCGGACGGGGACGACCTCCGGGCTCCGGCCCTGGCCGATGAACCCGGCCGCGTCCGGCTGCGCCTCGATGACGGGCTTGAGCAGCGGGAGCCAGGGCTCGCCCCCGCCCTTGAAGAGGTCGGTGAGACCCAGCGGGTCGTCGGCGTCGGGCTGGGCCGGGGTGGTGGCGGCGTCACTCATGGGGGCGGGGCTCCCGGTCGTCGCACCTGAGGGGTGGACGTGGTCGGCGGGCCCACCGGCCGGGGGGCCGGCGGGGTGGACGGGGTGGACGGGGTGGGCCGGGTCAGGGGCGAAAGGGACGCCCTTTGGGTGGCACGATGCGCACCCGCTCCCCCACCGGCGCGTTCTCGATGCCGTCGAGCTGGGCGGTGATCGTGGCGCGCAGTTCGTCGTCGTCCTCGAACCAGTGGTCGTGGAAGAGGGTGTAACCGGTCCACATCAGGTCGGCGCAGACCCGCGCCGGCACCCGACCGGTCTGCGCGCCCATCCCGACCAGCGCCACCGAACGGACACTGCCCGGCACCAGCCGGTTCTGCCGGTGGACGGCCTGGAAGGCGGCGGCGCACGCCAGGGCCACGTTCAGCGTGTCCCGCACGTTCTGGGAGGACCGCACCATGGTCGGCGTCGATATCAGGTACCGCGGGACGGTCGCACCCGACGGGACGCAGACCGCGCTGCCCACCGGGAGGCTCCCCGCGAACCGGTCGCGGATCGCCCGCTGCACCCGCAGCTGGATGCCGGCTCCGAGGTGCCGCTTGATGGCGGCGTCGACCCCGCCGTCCATCCGACCCCGGGAGTTGGTCGGCGTGACCCACGCGTCGACGTCCTCGGCGAGGATCGAGCCTCGGCGGATCTCGATGCCGGGAGTGTCGGCGAAGGCCGCCCGCCACGCCTCCACCACACGCTCGTTGACATCGGTCAGCACCACCCTGAGCGCGGGCTCCACACGGTTCTCGGTCATCGTCCACTCCTGTCGGGAAACAGCCCTTCCAACACCCCGGACGCTAGCCGCCATCACTGACAACGCCGCTGCGCCCAGGGGCGGGTGAGCCGTCGTCACGGCACCCGGGGGCGGCGGGCGGCGGCCTTGCCCGATGATGGGAACGCAAGCACCGCCCGGCCCCGCTGACCACGCCCGGGCTTCCGACAGGAGAGGACGCCCCGTGACTCAGCCCGCCGCCCGGGTGTCGTGCCCGCTGTGCCTGATCCTGCGCATCGACAGGGCCACCTCGTCGGGCCCCTGGTTCCTCGTGCTGACCGTGGTGCTCATGGGACTGGGGCTCACGGATTCGCCCCTCGGGTACGCGGCCGCCGCCGTCCTCTTCGTCACCTGGGTGGGCCTCGGAACCATCGGAAAGAGGCACGAGGCACGCGGCGAGGAGCACCACCACGCCGGGCACGAGCGCTGACGGCCGCACACCGGCTCAGCGCGCCGCCGCTCGCCCGGGTCGTCCTCGGCTACGGGCGGGCGGGGAGGTCGCCCCAGTCGAGCCGGAGCACGGCGAGGTCGTCGGAGTGACGTCCGGCGTTGAGCTTGTGGGTCCGCTCGATGAGGAGGTCGACGTGGACGGCCGGATCCGTCGGCGGCAGGTCCTCGATCAGCGTGAGCAGCCCTTCGACGCCGAGCCGTTCGCTCGACGCCCCGTTGTGCCCTTCGGTGAGGCCGTCGGTGTAGAGGGTCAGCGCTCCGGTGGGCGGGAGGGCGACCACCGTGGGGGGCCAGGTGCGCAGACCGGGGAGGATGCCGAGGGCGATGCCGTGCGCCGCGGCCACTTCCTGGGTCCCCTCGTCGGTGGTGAGGAGGGGTTCGTGGTGGCCGGCGAGGTGGAGCGTCGCGGTGCCGGCGTCCTGGTCGAGGGTGAGGAGGGTGCAGGTGGCGAACATGTGCCGGCCGCCGCGTTCGGCGATCAGGATGCGTTCCATCAGGTGCAGCAGGTCGTCGCCGCGGTGTCCACCGAGGACGAGGGAGCGCCAGGCGATGCGCAGGCAGACGCCGAGTGCCGCGGCGTCGGGGCCGTGGCCGCTGACGTCGCCGACGACGGCGTGGAGCAGCCCGTCGTCACCCTCGACCACGTCGAGGAAGTCCCCGCCGAGCAGGGCCATGGCGGCGCCCGGCAGGTAGCGGGAGGTCACCCTCACCGTGGAGGTGTCGAGGATCGGCTGGGGCAGCAGGCCGCGCTCCAGGCGGGCGTTCTCCTCGGCCCGCAGCCGCGCGGCCTGGGCCTCGGCGCTCGCGCGTTCCGTCTTGCTGCGGTAGACGGCGTACCGCACCGTCCGGTGCAGCAGGTCCGCTTCGACCTTCCCCTTGACGAGGAAGT
This sequence comes from Streptomyces kanasensis, assembly GCF_043077165.1. Classification (NCBI taxonomy): domain Bacteria; kingdom Bacillati; phylum Actinomycetota; class Actinomycetes; order Kitasatosporales; family Streptomycetaceae; genus Streptomyces; species Streptomyces kanasensis. Next base: position 107,966 of record NZ_JBIBSF010000011.1, on the reverse strand, counting down.
CCTGGGCGCCCGCGGCCATGGCGTCGGTGCCGGCCTGGGCCTCGGACAGCCCGGTCAGCACGATGACCGCGGTGTGCGGGGCCATGGCGCGGACGGCGGCGACCGCGTCGATGCCGGACACGTCGGGCAGGTGCAGGTCGAGGAGGATGCAGTCGATGGGCGTGCCGGCGGCCAGCCGGGTGCGGGCCTCGGCGAGCGTGGGCCGGGTGGTCAGTTCGAACCGCAGCCCGGTGTCGTGGAGGAGCTCCTCGACGAGCAGGGCGTCGCCCTCGTCGTCCTCGATGAGGAGGATGCGGTACGTCGTCCCGCCGGAGGCCGCGTCGGGACCGGCGGTCATCGCTGGGGTCATCATGCCTGCTCCGGGCCGGAGCGGCTGGCCTCCGGCAGGGTGGACGGGCCGGGGTTCTCCGGCGGCCGGGGTGCCAGGGTGAAGGTGATGCGCGCGCCGTCCCGGTACGTCGTGTCGACCGCGATGGTGCCGCCGTGGAACTCGACGATCTTCTTGCACATCGCGAGGCCGATGCCGCTGCCGGAGTAGGTGTCCTTGGTGTGCAGCCGCTGGAAGATCACGAAGACCTTGTCGGCGTACTCCGGTGCGATGCCGATGCCGTTGTCGGTGACGGTGAAGCGCCACAGGTCGCCCTCCCGGGCGGCCGTGACGTGGATCTCCGGCGCCTGGTCCGGGCGGCGGAACTTGACGGCGTTGCCGATCAGGTTCTGCCAGAGCATGCCCATCTGGGTGGGGTCGGCGACCAGGGACGGCAGCGGTTCGTGGGTGACCAGCGCCCCGGACTCCTCGATGCCGACGCTCAGCGAGGACAGGGTCCGCTCCAGGACCTCGTCCAGGTCGACCTCCTCGTGGGCGTTGTGCAGGCGGCCGACGCGGGAGAAGTCGAGCAGGTCGTTGATGAGCGTCTGCATGCGGTTCGCGCCGTCGACCGCGAAGTCGATGTACTGGTCGGCCCGCGCGTCCAGCTGCCCCCCGTAGCGCCGCTGGAGGAGCTGGGTGAAGCTGGACACCTTCCGCAGCGGCTCCTGCAGGTCGTGGGAGGCGACGTACGCGAACTGCTCCAGTTCGGCGTTGGACCGCTGCAGGTCCGCGGCCTGCGCGTCGAGACGCAGACGCGCCTCCTCGCTGAAGGCCAGCTCGCGCACCAGGCGCCTGCGCATGAAGTCGATCTCACCGCTGAGGTGCCGCAGGTCGGCGGGGCCGGTCGGGGTGATGGGGTGGTCGAAGTCACCCCCGGCGATGGTGCGGGCGTCCGTGCCGAGCTGTTCCAGCGGCTGGTTGATGCCACGGCGCAGCCCTTCGAAGACGAAGGCGGTGAGCACGACGATCAGCACCGCGATGGCGCTGAACACCCAGTTGCGCAGGGCGATCGTGGCCGTCAGGTCGTCCCTCGCGCGGTCGAGGTCCGCGCGCAGGCGGTCCTGCTGGTCGCTCAGGGCGACCCGCACGGCGTCGAAGGCCTCCTTGCCCTCCGCCGCGCGTGCGGCGGCGAGCGGTGAGGGCCTGCCGGGCGGCGTGGCGGCGACCGGGCGGGCGATCCTCTCCTGCCACCTCGCCGCGCCGTCCTGCACGGCCTTCAGGTCGGCGAGGGCGGCCCGTTCCCCGTGCAGCAGCCCGGCCAGGTCCGCGGCGCTCGCCCGCTGCTCGGTGAGGCCCTGCTCATACGGGGCTATGAACTCCGGAGTGCCGGTGAGCCCGTAGCCGCGGATGCCGGTCTCCTGGTTGAGGATGGCCGATTCCAGGCGGATCGCGGTGGTCAGCGCGGGGGACCGCACGTCCACGAGGTCCGTGCTGAGCGCCTGCGTCCGTGACAGGACCCACGCCCCCGCCGTCCCGAGGAGCGCCAGGACCACCAGGGACACGGCCGCCCCCACGCGAAGCCACCGCCGGGTCGTCCACGTGGAGAGCCCTCGCGTACGCGGTTGCTTCTCTTCGCTGGTCATCCTCTGGGCTCCTCGCTGTGACAGCCGCTGCGGGGGTGCGGCCCGCCCACCTTAATCGGCGACAACGCTTGTTGTCGCACGGCTGTCCCGGGGCCTAGAGTGCCAGGTGTGCCAGGCAAAAACTTCCACATGCGGACCACTCCGCAGGAGACGGCCGGCCTCGCGGAGGCGGCGGTCGGTGCACTCGCGCAGCGCCTCGCCCATCAGCTGCTGGAAGCCTCCTCGCACCCGGCACCGGACGATCCGACGCGGGCCCTGGCCCTGCTCCACGTGCTGGACCACCTCCAGCAGGCCACCGAGCGGCTCCAGCGGGAAGCGGCCGTGGCCGCCGCGCGCGCGGGGGCCGGCTATCCGCAGCTCGGTGCCGCCTGCGGCCTGACCCGCCAGGGCGCCCGGCGCCGCTGGCCGGGGATCTACCACCACTCCCACGAGAAACCGACGGAGCTTCCGACGATGACCAGCCCCGCCCGCCCCTTCGACGTCCTGCTGGTCGAGGACGACGTCGCCGACGCCATGCTCATCGAGGAGGCCCTCTCCGAGCGCGGCGCCCGCAACCTGGTCCGGGTCACCGACGGGGTCGCCGCGCTGGAGCACCTGCGCGCGTCGGACACCGCGCGGCCCGACCTCATCGTCCTGGACCTCAACATGCCCCGGATGAACGGGCGCGAGCTGCTGAAGGTCCTCAAGACGGACGAGGACCTGCAGACGATCCCCGTGGTCGTGCTCACCACGTCCACCGCCCCGGACGACGTGACCGACGCCTACAGCAGCCACGCCAACGCCTACGTGACCAAGCCGGTCAACCTGGAGGAGTTCGAGCGGGCCGTCCAGAGCATCGACGCCTTCTACCTCGACACGGCCACGCGCCCGCGCCCCTGAACCACCCGGGAGGCGGCGCCCCGCGCAGGCGGCGCCCGGGTGTGCGCGGCCGGCCCGAGGGGCGGCTCGCCGACCTGGCCGGCGAGCCGCCCCTCAAGCCGACGGGTCCGGGTCGCGGGCCGGGGTCTTCGCCAGCGCCTGCTCCAGGTCGGCCCACAGGTCCTCGACGTGCTCGATGCCGACGGACATCCGTACCGTTCCCGGGCCGATGCCCGCCGCGTCGAGGGCCGCCGCGTCGAGCTGGCGGTGCGAGGTGGAGGCCGGGTGCATGACCAGGGTCTTCACGTCGCCGAGCGACGCGGTCAGGGCGGCCAGGCGGACCGCCTCGATGAAGGCGCGGCCCGCCGCGCGTCCGCCCGCCAGGTCGAAGGAGACGACCCCGCCCCCGCCCCGGGGCAGCAGCCGCCGCGCCACGGCGTGATCGGGGTGCCCGGGGAGCGCCGGGTGGCGTACGGCCGCCACCGCCGGGTGGGCGGCGAGCCGGCCGGCCAGGTCGACGGCGCTCGTGCTCTGCCGCTCGATGCGCAGCGGCATGGTCTGCAGGCCGCGCAGCGTCAGCCAGGCCGCGAACGGATCGGTGATGGCGCCCTGCTCGACCGCGTGGTGACGGATGCGGCCGTACAGCTCCGGGTCCTTGAAGACCGCGATCCCGCCGAGGACGTCCGCGTGCCCGGCGAGGTACTTGGTCGCGGAGTGGATGACGACGTCGGCGCCGTACTCGATCGGCCGGCACAGCAAAGGCGAGGCGAAGGTGTTGTCGACGGCGCTGGGGACCCCCGCCCCGGTGGCCACGGCGATCAGGGCGGGCAGGTCGGAGACCCGGGTGGTGGGGTTGGCGATGGTCTCCAGGTACAGCAGCCGCGTCTTCGGCCGCAGCGCCCGCCGGACCTCCCCCGGGTCGGTCCCGGAGACGTACGTCACCTCGACGCCCCAGCGCTCGGCGAGGTCGGTGAGGACCGCGTACGTGCCGCCGTAGAGGCAGCGCTGCGCGACGACGTGGTCCCCGGCGGAGAGGAGTCCGAGCAGGAGGCCGTTGATGGCGCCCATGCCGGAGGCGTAGGAGAGGGCCGCGGCCCCGCCTTCGAGACGGGCGACGGCGTCCTCCAGGGCGCGGACGGTCGGGTTGCCGAGGCGGCTGTAGACGAAGGTGTCGGGCGAGTGGAAGGCGTCGGCCATCGCGTCGGCGCTGTCGAAGGAGAAGATGTGCCCCTGGTGCAGCGGGACGCCCAGGGGCGTGCTGCCGGTGATCGGCACCAGGGGAGGGTGGACGGCGAGCGTCTCGGGGCGGAGGGCGGTCGTGTCGTCGCTCATGGGACCCAGTGAACGGGCGATCCGCTTGCGGTCACAGGACCAATCCCGGCAGATTGGTCCGGCGATGAAGCCAATCCCCCTCCCCCTCGACGAACTCGTCGCCCGGCTCGGCCGCTGGTCGGCCGGGCGGGGCCCGCTGTACCTGCTCCTGGCCGCCCGTTTCCGGCAGTTGATCGACGAGGGGGTGCTGGCCCCGGGCGCCCTGCTGCCGCCCGACCGGCGGCTCGCCGGGGCCCTCGCGGTGGGCCGGACGACGGTCGTGGCGGCGTACGACACGCTCCGTCAGGAGGGGCGGCTCGTACGGCGGCAGGGCAGCGGCACGCGTGTCGCGTCCGCCGCGCTCCCTCCCGGGCCCCGCGTGCGCGAGACGTCGAACCCGCTCTTCCTGCATCTGCTGGAGACGCCCGACGACGTGATCCTGATGAGTTGCGCGGCCCCGCTGGACCCACCGCCCGAACTGGTGGAGGCGTACCGGACGGTGACGCTCCCGCCGGGCGACCTGGGCTACCACCCGGCGGGCCTCCCGGCGTTGCGGGAGGCCGTCGCGGAGCGGTACCGGGCGCGGGGCGTACCGACCGGGCCGGAACAGGTCCTGGTCACCACGGGCGCCCAGCAGGGCCTTTCGCTCCTGGTCCGGATGCTGGTGGCCCCCGGTGACGGGGTGCTGGTCGAGGCGCCGACGTACCCGGGGGCGCTGGACCTGTTCCGGGAGGCGGCCGCCGTCCTGCACCCGGTGGCCGTGGGGCCCGACGGGGTGGACGTGGCGGGGGCGGTCGCGGTGATGGAACGCCACCGGCCCGCGCTCGCGTACGTGGTGCCCCGGTTCCAGAACCCGACCGGGTCCCTGCTCCCGCCGCTGGCCGGCCGTCGGCTCGTCGAGGCGGCGAACGGGCTCGGGGTGCCGCTGGTGGACGACGAGGTGCTGACGGACCTCGCGTTCGCGCCCGGCCCGCCGCCGCCGTCGCTCTCCTCCTGCGGTGAGGTGATCGGGGTCGGCTCGCTGAGCAAGGCGGTGTGGGGCGGGCTGCGGATCGGCTGGGTGCGTGGACCGACGCCGCTGATCGCCCGGCTGGCCCGGCTCAAGGCCATCCACGACCTCGGGTCCGACGTGGCGGCGCAGCGGGTGGCCGCGCAGGTGCTGGGCCGCCTCGCGCCGATCGTGGCGGCCCGGGTGCGGGCGCTGCGCGCCGGCCACGACCACCTGCGGGCCGAGCTGGCGCGGCTGCTCCCGTCGTGGAGCTGCCCGCCGGCCGAGGGCGGCCAGACGCTCTGGGTACGCCTCCCCCACGGCGACGGCGTCGCCTTCGCGCAGGTCGCGCTCCGGCACGGGGTGGCGGTGCTGCCCGGTGCCACGATGGACGCGCTGGGCGGCAGCACGCGCCGGCTGCGGCTGCCCTTCCTGCTGCCGCCGGACGTCCTGTCGGAGGCGGTGGGCAGACTGGCGCGGGCGTGGAGCGAGTACGCGCCGCACGCCGCGGCGGCCGGCTCCCCGTCCGCCCGTCCGGTGGCCCTCCCCGCGGCGCTGCACGCGATCGCGGTCTGAGGGACGGGACCCTCGGCGGCGGCACGGCCACACCGCGCGCCGCGCGGCCGGCGGATGAGCCGCCGGGGGCAGTGGGCCGATGGTATGGAGACGGCTCGCGGGCGGTGCGCGGGCGGGGTGGCGCGTGGACGGGCGCCGGGCGGGGCGCCGTCCTGTCGCGCCGGTGCGTACGTGCGGGGATTCGTCGGCGAACGGCTTCTCTCACACCCGGGGACCGGGTTGAATGTGCCGGGAAGGCCGGTACCGAGGAAAGGGACGCACCGTGGGACGGGGTGGCAGGAAGCAGCTGTGGGTGGGGGCGGGGATGGCCTTCGCGGTGGTGCTCGCGAGCGGTCTGGTGTGGTTCAAGCCCTGGGCGCTGTGGGTGGACGAGACCGTGAACGAGGGGCTTCCCTCCACCACGCCGGCGGCCCCGCGGCCGTCGCACGCCCCGTCGGCGGGGGTGTCGACGGCGCCCTCGCCGAGCGGGCCGACGACCCTGGCACAGGGGACGTTCATCAGCCACGAGCACACGACGACCGGCGCGGTGAAGCTCCTCCGCCTCGAGGACGGGACGCACACCCTGCGGCTGGAGGGCCTCGACACCAGCAACGGTCCCGACCTGCGGGTCTGGCTGACCGATGCGCCGGTAGAGGAGGGCAAGGCCGGATGGGGCGTCTTCGACGACGGGAAGTACGTCAGCCTGGGGAAGCTCAAGGGCAACAAGGGCGACCAGAACTACGTGCTGCCGGCGGACGTCGACGTGCCGGCGTACACGAGCGTCAGCATCTGGTGCGACCGGTTCGACGTGTCCTTCGGGGCCGCCGAACTCGTCCGCGCCTGACGGGGCCGGGCCCCGAAGGGCGCTCGGCACATGTGCGTCCCTCGGTCCCGGCCCCTGGTCGGTCCACCGCCACGCTCGGCGCCGCGCGACCCACGCAGCCCACGCCACCCGGCGGGCGGGCGGGCGGCCCGTGCGGTCCTCGCGGCGCGGACGTGCGGGCGGGCGGCCCGTGCGGGGCGACGGCCGGTGGCTAGCCCTCCACGACGCCCAACTGCCGCATGACGCCCATGTCGTCGACGTTCCACCAGCTCTCCGCGATCCTGCCGCCGCGGCAGCGGAAGGTCGCGTGTCCCGTGCCGGTGACGTCCCGGCCCGTGGGTTCGACGCCCTGGTAGGGGCCGACGTGACGGCCCTTGAAGGACATCCGCAGACAGACGGTGTCGCCCTCGGCGACGAGCCCCTCGATGGTGCACGTCGGCCGGAACGCCTCCATGATCTCCCGGTTCGCCTCCTTGGCGGTGGCCAGGTCCACGTCGTACGAGGGCTGGGACGGGTCGTGCTCGCGGTAGTCAGCGGTGCACAGCCGGTCGGCCGCCCCGATGTCACCCCTGTTGATCACCTCGTCCACGAAGCTCCGGACGACGAGCTTGTTGAGCTGCTCGTCCCGGACGACGTCCAGGTCCGTGAAGGTGGGCTCCCCGTCGCACAGGGCCACCATCTCCCGGAAGATCCGGTCGGTCTCCGGTAGCTTCGAGTTCTCCATCGCCTCCTCGTACGAGGGGAATTCCACGATCTCCAGTACGTGGGTGGAGTCGGAACGGTCCCGCGCCATCAGCGAGTGCGTGGCCGTGCGCTTACCCTGTGTGGCCTCGACCCAGCTGTCCATCAGCCGGCTCATCTCGTCGACTCTGTCGGTCTTGCAGTCGATGATCTGGACGAATGTCATGACGCCTCCCGCCGTAGGAGCGACTGCGCTGCTCTCAGCCTATGCCGGTCGCCCGTTCCCGGCAGGGGCGGCAGGGCGGCCCACCGGGGGGTCCGCCGAGGAACTGCGGGCGGGCACCGACCGGCGGGCGGGCACACCGGCCGGCGGGCCGTCCGGAGCGGCGGCGCGGGGTCGGCCGCGGCTTTCCGTGTCCCGGCGGGACGCGACCCGCGGACGGGTGTTGACTGGCCGCCTGGCCCGGAAGGCCTGAGCTGTCCAGCGCGGAACGACGTGAAGGAGGCCCCCTGTGGCCCTCAAGACGGTGACCGACGCCTCGTTCGACGAGGACGTCCTCAAGAGCCCCAAGCCCGTCCTGGTGGACTTCTGGGCGGAGTGGTGCGGGCCCTGCCGCCAGATCGCCCCGTCCCTCGAAGCGATCGCCCAGGAGCACGGCGACAAGATCGAGATCGTCAAGCTCAACATCGACCAGAACCCGACGACCGCGGCCAAGTACGGCGTCATGTCCATTCCCACCCTGCACGTCTACCAGGGGGGCGAAGTGGTGCAGACCATCGTCGGCGCCAAGCCGAAGGTCGCCCTCGAACGGGAGCTGTCCGCCTTCCTCCAGGACTGAGCGCGGCTCGCGGGCGCCGGGTGCCGAGCGCCGGGGCTCGGGATGACGAGGGCCCCTCGACGGGCGAGTCGCGGAGCCCGGTGACGACGGGGGCCTCGCGTCCTCCCGTCCGCCCGGCTCGACGAGGACGCGCCCGTGGCGGAGGCGAGCCTCGGGTACCTGTCGAGCAGTCGGCGGCCGGGCCAGGGACGCGGGCTCCCACCACGAGTCGTCGCCACAGAAGGCGACGTACGGCGTGGTGACCCGCGCCACGGCCCCATTGCGGCCCACGCCGGCCCACGCCACCCAGGCTCCGGCCGGCGGCCGGGGTCGGCAGCGCGACCCCCGGGATGGATGCGGGCCACGGCCTCGGCGGTGCCGTCGGTCGAGGCGTTGTCGGTGACGGTGCCGGTGACGGGCGGGCGGGCGTTCGGAGGGCCGCGCCGGTTCGTCCAGGGTGCGCAGCGGCTCTTCGCGACGATCGTGGGGGATCACGAGCACCGTGGTGCGCGGGCCGGGCCCGGGCGGTACGGGCGTTCGGTGCCGACGTGGCTCACAGGAGGGCTCCTCGGGCGTCCAGGCGGCGGGCCGCGGCCTCCACGGCGGCGGGCAGCGGTCGCCGGTCCCGCAGGGCCGCCGGGAGTCGCCGGAGCGTCTGGCGCAGCGCGGCACGGGCGTCCGGGTCGCGCCCGGCCTCCCGGAGGAGCTCCCGGGTGTGCCGCAGCGCGACGGGCAGGGGGCGGCGCAGCCAGGCCGTCAGGGCGGCGTTGCGGAGCTGGACGGCGGGGCGCCCCGGCCTGACCCCGCCGGTCGGGCTGTGGACGGCGACGACGTCGGGGCAGTGGCACACGCCCCAGCCGCGGGCCGTCAGGTCGTAGGCGAGGAGTGTCTCCTCGCCGCCGAGGAACAGGAGCGGGTGGTACCCGCCCGCCGCCAGGAAGGCGTCCCGCCGCGCCACGGCGGCGCAGGCGAGGAACCCGAAGACCTGAGGCCCCGGGAGGTCTTCGGCGCGGCCGAGGGGCGAGGAGGCGAGCACGTCGTTCAGGGGGTCGGGTCGGCCTGCCGGGGCGACGTGGATCCGCGCCGCGACCAGCCCGAGCCGCTCGTGCCGGTCCAGCAGGTCCGCCGCGCGCCGCAGCGAGCCCGGCTCCCACCAGGAGTCGTCGTCGCTGAAGGCCACGTACGGGGTGCGGGCCCGCCGCACGCCCAGGGTGCGGCCGGGTGCCCCGAGGTTGCGGCCCGGGGTCAGGACCGTCGTCCCGGGGTGGTGGGCGGCCACGGCGTCCGCGGTGCCGTCGGTCGACGCGTTGTCCACCACGATGACCGGCGGCTCCTCGGGAAGGGCTGCGAGCCGGTCGAGTGAGCGGAGCAGCTGATCACGGCGGTTGCGGGTGATCACGATGACGGTGGTGCGGGTGTCAGGGCTCACGGACGGGCCTCCGAGACGTCGGACAGCAGCCGCCAGCATAGACAAATCGCCCCTGAATGCGCCTTTCATGCCCTTTTGTGAGGCGTGTTCACGACCGGGGCGGACTCCGGGTGCTCGGCGACCGGCGACCGGCGACCGGCGACCGGCGACCGGCGACCGGCGACCGGCGACCGGCGACGCGGGGGACGGCGGGCCGTACACTCCGGTTCCGGTCGTCGAGCGGCAGAGTCAGCCGTCGGCGAGGGCGTGGCCGAGGAGCGGGAGCAGACGGTCCCAGTGGCGCCGGAGCGCCGAGGGGTCGAAGGCGGCGGTGTCGGCCATGGTGAAGCCGTGGACGGTACCGGAATAGACCTCGGTGGTGTGGCGGACCCCCGCGGCGTCGAGGGCCTGGTCGAGCTCGCCGATGGCCTCCGCCGACATGTCGTTCTCGGCGAGGCCGAGGTGGACCCGGGCGGCGAGCCGGGGGGCCAGGCGGTGCGGACTGTCGGGCGCGTCGGTGACCAGGGGGCTCGGATGGAAGCCGGCGACGGCGGCCACCCGGTCGGGGTGGGCCGCCGCGGTGCGCAGCGCCAGGACGGCGCCCATGCAGTAGCCGATCACGCCTACCGGCCCGGTACCGACCCGGGGCTGGGCGGTGAGGAAGTCGAGGTAGGCGGCGGCGTCACGCAGGGCCCGCTCGGTGGTGTGCGCCTCGACCAGCGGCATGAGCCGGGCGAAGAGCGCGGGGCGCTCCTCTTCTCCGATGTATTCGGGGAGCTCGACCACCGGCGCCGGGCCGTGCCGGTAGTAGAGGTTGGGGACGAGCACGTAGTAGCCGTGCGCGGACAGTTCGCGGGCCATCTCCCGCAGCACGGGCCGCAGTCCGATGGCGTCCATGTACAGCAGGACCCCCGGGTGTCGTCCGTCACCGTCGGGGAAGGCGGCGAAGGCGTCGGCCCGGCCGTCCGCGGTGGGTATCTGCAACGTCATCGTGGGCATATCGGATGTCCCTTCCCTGGGCTCGCGTCACCGTAGCAGGGAAGATCAACCACCGTCGACACGTGCGGACTTGGTGGGGCACGCGACCTGCCCCCGGCGCCTCACCTGACGTTACGTCAGGTGGATCCGCGGGTCCGGGTGCGGTGTTCGGTGGGGCGGATGCCCAGGGTCCGTTTGAAGGCGACACTGAGGGCGTACGCGTTGGCGTACCCGACCTGGCGGGAGATCGCGTCGACGGTGGCGTCGGTGCGGGCCAGCAGGTCGGCGGCGTGCGAGATCCGCCATTCGGTGAGGTACGTCATCGGCGGCCGGCCGACGACGTCGTGGAAGCGCTGGGCGAACCGGGCGCGGGACATGCCGGCCGCCGCAGCCAGCGAGGCGACCGTCCAGGGTCGGGCCGGGTCGCCGTGGATCAGTCTCAGCACCCCGCCGACCGCGGGGTCGCGGTGGGCGCGGTACCAGGCGGGGGCGTGGGCGTCCGCGTGGTCGAACCAGGCGCGGAGGCCGGAGAGGAGCAGCAGGTCGAGCAGTCGGTCGAGGATGACCTGACGGCCGGGAGCGTCCGTGCGCAACTCGTTCTCGATCATGGTGAGCGGGAGGTGGACGTTCCCGGCGGCGGGGACCAGGGCCAGGCGCGGCAGGGCGGTGAGGACCCGCTCCGACACGTGGCCCCGGACCGGGTAGGTGCTCTTGAGGAGGACGGTGCCGGGGTCGGCGGGGTCCGCCGCGCCGGGCCCGCACATGGGCAGGACGTCGCCGACGATGAGGGCCCCCTCGGGCGTGGTGCACCGGTAGCCGTCGCCGTCCGGGGCGTCCAGGAGGGCCATCGGCGGCGTCCGCGGGTCGTCCGCGACGGTGTAGGGCTCGGGTCCCGCCACGATCGCCACGTCCCCCTGCCGCAGCGGTACCGGATCCCCGCCGTCCGGGGTCAGCCAGGCGTCGCCGCGGAGCATCGTCAGCAGGGAGAGCGGCGCCCCGTCGAGGCACCGCAACGACCACGGGGGGTTGAGGACCGACTGGTCGAAGAGTGCCCCGTGGGCGCGGACGTCCTGCAGCAGTCCGGACAGCGCGTCATCCATGCCGGCCGAGCCTACGCGGCCGTTCCCCGCGCGGGCCCGGCGAGGGGAGACGCCCGGACATCGGAACGAGATGATCAGCCATCGCCCGTCCAGCCAGCGCGCCGTGTACTGACTACATGATCACTGACAACACCCCTCACGTCCTCGTCCTCGGCGGCACCGGCAAGTCCGGCAGCCGCGTCGCCGCCGCGCTCCGCCGTGGCGGCCTGTCCCCCGCCGTCGCCTCCCGCCGCGGCCCCGTCCGCTTCGACTGGGCCGACCGCTCGACCTGGGAGCCGGCCCTCGACGGTGTGGACGCCGTGTACGTCGTGGACTCCCAGGGCCCCGACGCGCCCGCCGAGGTCCGCGACTTCGCCGGCGCCGCCGCCCGTGCCGGGGTACGGCGGCTGGTGCTGCTGTCCGCCCGCGTCTGGGGCGAGCTGGGCGGCGGCCGTCTCGCCACCGAGCAGGCCGTACGGGCGTCGGGCCTGGAGTGGACGATCCTGCGCCCCACCTGGTTCGCCCAGAACTTCACCGAACTGGAGATCCTGGCCTCGATGCTGGACGCCCCGGGCGAGCTGCGGCTGCCCACCGGGGAGGGCCGGGAGGCGTTCGTCGACCTGGAGGACCTCGCGGACGTGGCGGTGGCGGCGCTGACGGAGGACGGGCACGCGGGGCGTACGTACGTCCTGTCGGGCGCCCGGTCACTCGGCTTCGGGGAGGCGGTCGCGGAGATCGCCCGCGCGGCGGGCCGGCCGCTGCGCTTCGTCCCGGTCTCCGAGGACGCCTACCGGGCGGAGTTCACCGCGCTGGGATACCCGGACGCCGTGGCCGACGAACTGCTGGTCATGTACCGGCACATCCGGGAGGAGCACGGGGCGACGGTGACCGACGGCGTCCGCGAGGCGCTGGGCCGCGCGCCGCGCGACTTCGCGGAGTACGTCGCCCGGACCGACTTCGACGCCGTCCGACCGCCCGCCTCCTGAACGGGATCGACCCGCGCCCGGGCGCCGGACGACGGCTCCCCCGCGGAGCGGGGCCGCGCGCCGCGCGCGAGCGACGCAGGCGGACTTGGCACCGGCGGGCCCGGGGTCGGCGGGGCGGGTGCGCGCGCCGTGGGCCCGTCCGCCGGGTGCGGTGGGCCCGTCCATCGGGTGCTTGCCCCGTCCGCCGAGTGCGGCCCCGTCCATCGGGTGCGGCCCCGTCCGCCGGGTGCGGGCCGGGGCCGACCCCGCGTCGGCGCGAATCGGACACGGGCCGCTCGGGCCCGGTCGCGGTGAGGGGCATTCGGGCCCTACTGACCAGTACTTTCCGGCTCCGGTGCGGTCGTCGCCCCACAGCGCATTCACGCCGCTCATTACGCCGCGCACGGCACGCCGCATTCTTCCGGCAAGCGGCCGCTTTCCCCTCCGAGGCCCCGCCTTCCTCCGACTTCGCCCGCGCCGCCACCGTGGGATCAGGGACGGAGCGTTGACCCTTCAGTAACTTGGCGCTAGTTTCGCTACGTTCACCGAAAGGCCCGAATTCCCGTTCCGGGCCCGCGCGACCTTGTGCCTTCCCGCGGCCTTTGTTGTGGCCGAAATCCCCCCTCCGGGCAACGCCATCGCACATTCGGAGAATTATGACGTCGGCAGAGCACGTCCTGAATCCGGTCATCGGACTGACCCCCTTCGGCGAGCCCGACGCGCGTCTCGCGGCCGCGGTCACCCGCGGCGGCGGGCTCGGCGTCCTGGACCTCGGCGCCGGTGACCGCGCCGCCCGTGCGGCCCTCGGCGACCTGCGCGGGTGGCTCCCCGGGCGGTACGGCGTGCGGATCGGGCCGCGGTGCCGATTACGCCCCGGCGACGTGGCCGGGCTGCTCGGCGGTCCGGGCGGGCCCCGTACCGTGCTCCTGGGCGCCGGGGCCGCTCCCCGAGCCGCCGACCTGCCGTCCGGCGTCCGGGTGCTGGCGGAGGTCACCGGCCTGGCGGAGGCCCGGGCCGCCCTGGAGGACGGCGCGCACGGCCTGGTCGCCCGGGGCAGCGAGTGCGGCGGCCGGATCGGCGACCTGGGCACCTTCGTCCTGCTGCAGCAGCTCCTCGACGCCACCGGCCCCGACGGGCCGCCGATATGGGCCTGCGGGGGCATGGCGCCGGGCACGGCCGCCGCGGCCGTCGTCGGCGGCGCGGCGGGCGTCGTCCTCGACACGCAGCTGGCCCTCCTCGCGGAGTCGTCCCTCCCCGCGTCCGTCGCGGCCGTCCTGCGGTCCGTGGACGGTTCCGAGACCGCGGTGCGGGGCGGGCACCGCTTCCTGCCCCGCCGCCGGCCCGGTGGCGGTCCGCCGGAGGCAGAAGCCCCCGCCGACGCGGACCGCGTCGCCGCGATGCTCGGCGGGCGCGACCCGGACACCCAGCTCCTGCCGGTCGGACAGGACGCCTTCCTCGCCGCCCTCTTCGCCGACCGCCACCGGGACGCGGCCGGCGCCGTCCGCGCCGTCACCGCGGGCGTCCGGGCCGCGACCGAGGACGACGCCGCCGCCCTCGGCCTGCGCGCCGGGGCGGCCATGAGCCGCGCGCTCGGCACGACGCTGCCGGTCGCCCAGGGCCCGATGACCCGGGTCAGCGACGGAGCGGCCTTCGCCCGTGCCGTCGCCGACGGCGGGGCCCTGCCCTTCCTCGCCCTGGCCCTCGCCGACCGCGACCGGGCCGACGCCCTGCTCTCCGAGGCCGCCGCCGCGCTCCGGGGCCGCCCCTGGGGGGTGGGGATCCTCGGCTTCGCGCCGGAACGGACCCGTGCGGCGCAGCTCGACGCGGTGCGCGCGCACCGGCCCAGCCACGCCGTCATCGCCGGGGGCAGGCCCTCGCAGGCCCGCGCCCTGGAGGCGGACGGCATCCGCACCTTCCTCCACGTGCCCTCCCCCGGGCTGCTGCGCCAGTACCTCGCGCAGGGCGCGCGCCGGTTCGTCTTCGAGGGCGCCGAGTGCGGCGGCCACGTCGGGCCGCGCAACAGCTTCCCGCTGTGGGAGGCGCAGACCGGCGTCCTGCTCGACCACCTGGCGGACGACCCCGGCGCCGCACCGGGTATCGAGGTGTTCTTCGCGGGCGGCGTGCACGACGCCCGTTCCGCCGCCATGGTCGCCGCCCTGGCCGCGCCGCTCACCGCACGCGGCTGTGCGGTCGGCGTACTGATGGGCACCGCCTACCTGTTCACCCGAGAGGCCGTCGCCCACGGCGCCGTGCGCCCCCTGTTCCAGCGGCAGGTGCTCGCCGCCGAGGGGACCGCGCTGCTGCGCACGGCCCCCGGGCACGCCACCCGGTGCGTACCGAGCCCGTTCAGCGACGGTTTCCGCGACCTCGCGGCGGGCCTGCGCGCCGAGGGCCTCCCCGAGCGCGAGGTCTGGGAGCGGCTGGAGCGCCTGAACGTCGGCCGGCTGCGGCTGGCGAGCAAGGGCGTCGAGCGCACCGGCACCGGTGTCCTGGCCCCGGTCGACGAGGAACGGCAGTACGCCGAGGGGATGTTCATGGCCGGCGAGGTCGCGGTGCTGCGCGACGCCACCACCACCGTCGCCGCACTGCACGCGTCCGTCACCGAGGGGGCCGCCGCGTTCCTGGACCGGCGGCGCGCCGCCCTGCGGGCCGGTCGGGACACGGCCCGCGCAGGGGACGGCGCCGGGGCGCCGGCTCCGCTGGACGTGGCCGTCGTTGGCATGGCCTGCATGTTCCCCCAGGCCCCGGACCTGGCGTCGTTCTGGGCGCAGGTGCTGGACGGCCGCGACGCCGTCACCGAGGTGCCGCCGGAGCGCTGGGACCCGGCCGTGCACTGCTCCCCCGGCCCGGACGGCGCCGGCGCGGCCAGCGCGTCCCGGTGGGGCGGGTTCCTGCCGCGCATCCCCTTCGACCCGCTGCGCTACGGCATCCCGCCGGCATCGCTGGGCAGCATCGAGCCGGTGCAACTGCTCGCTCTGGAAGCGTCCCGGCGCGCCCTGGAGGACGCCGGCTACGGCGAAGGGGGCCGCCCCTTCGACCGTACCCGGACCGGTGTGGTGTTCGGCACGGAGGCCGGCAGCGACCTGTCCCACGCGACCACACTGCGGGCCGTGCTGCCCTCGTACTACGGGCAGGTGCCCGCGGCGCTGGACGGGCAGCTGCCGCGGCTCACCGAGGACACCTTCCCCGGGCTGCTCGCCAACGTCGTCGCCGGCCGGGTCGCCAACCGCCTGGACCTGCGCGGCCCCAACTACACGGTGGACGCCGCCTGCGCCTCCTCCCTGGCGGCCGTGGACGTGGCCTGCAAGGAACTCGTCCTCGGCACGAGCGACGTGATGCTGTGCGGTGGCGCGGACCTGCACAACGGCATCAACGACTACGCCCTCTTCACCTCCGTCCACGCCCTGTCCCCGACCGGCCGCTCCCGCGCCTTCGACGGTGCCGCCGACGGCATCGCGCTCGGGGAGGGCGTCGCCTGCGTCGTCCTCAAGCGCCTCGCGGACGCCGAGCGGGACGGGGACCGCGTGTACGGGGTCATCAAAGGGGTCGGCGCCTCCAGCGACGGCCGCTCCCTGGGACTGACCGCGCCCCGCCCGGAGGGCCAGCGCGCCGCCCTCGAACGTGCCTACCGGAGCGCCGGCGTGTCCCCCGCCGAAGTCGGTCTGCTGGAGGCGCACGGCACCGGGACCGTGGTCGGCGACCACACCGAACTGGGCGTGCTGACGGCCGTCTTCAGCGAGGCGGGCGCCCCCGGCGGGGGCTGCGTGCTGGGATCGGTGAAGTCGCAGATCGGGCACACGAAGTGCGCGGCGGGACTGGCCGGGCTGGTCAAGACCGCGCTGGCCCTGTACACCGGGGTGCGGCCGCCCACCCTGCACCTGGAGCGGCCGAACTCCGCCTGGCGGGCCGGCGACAGCCCCTTCGTCTTCCACCGCGAGGCCCTGCCGTGGCCGGCCGCGCCGGAGCGGCGGTACGCGGGGCTGAGCGCCTTCGGTTTCGGCGGCACGAACTTCCACGCGGTGCTGGCCGCCCACCCCGCGGCCGGGCCCCCGCCGGCGCACGCCCGGGACGCGTGGCCGGCGGAGCTCTTCCTGTTCCGGGGGGCCGACCCGGCGGTGGCCCGACGCGCCGCGGCCGAGCTGCTCGCCCCGGCCGCCGCGGCCGCCCGCGGTGAGGCCCCGTGGCGGCTGCGCGACCTGGCGGCGACGGCGGCCCACCGCGCGGCGCGGGCCCGGGGCGCGGTCCGGATCGCCTTCGTCGCCACGGACGTCGAGGACCTGTGCCGGTTGCTGCGGGCGGCCGTGGAGCCGGACGGCGGGGCGGACGGCGGGACGCACCGCCGGACGGACGGCGGGACGGAGGGCCGGGCGGACGGCGGCACGGACGGCCGGGTGGGTGCGGCTGCCGGGCACGGGGTGCACCGGGCGGTCGAGGGAGGTGGGGAAGCCGGGCGTACGGCGTTCCTCTTCCCCGGGCAGGGCAGTCAGCGGCCCGGGATGTCCGCCCACCTCTTCACCACCTTTCCCGACCTCGGCCGGCTGCTCGGCGCCGACGCGGACGGCCGGGCGGTCGCGGCGCTGTACCCGCCCGCCGCCTTCGACGACGCCGCCCGGGAGGAGGCGCGGCGAGCCCTCACCGACACGCGGGCCGCCCAGCCGGCCCTGGGCCTGGTGGAGCTGGCGGCGTACGAGCTGCTCACCCGCTGCGGGGTGCGCCCCGACATGGCCGCCGGCCACAGCTACGGCGAACTGGTCGCCCTGTGCGCGGCGGGCGTGGTCGACGCCGAGGCGCTGCCGCGGTTGAGCTCCGCCCGCGCCGCGGCCATCCTGGACGCGGCCGGGGACGAACCCGGCGCCATGGCCGCGGTGGCCGCCGCGCCGGACGACATCGGCCGGGTCCTGGGCGGCCCGCCGCTGCCCGGCGGGCTCGTGGTCGCGAACCACAACGCGCCCCGGCAGAGCGTCCTGTCGGGACCGACGCACGCGGTCGAGGCGGCGGCGCGCCGGCTGCGGGACGCGGGGCTGGGGGTGAGGCGGCTGCCGGTGGCGTGCGCCTTCCACAGCCCGCTCGTGGCCGGGGCAGGGGCCGCCTTCGGCCGGGTCCTGGCCGAACAGCCCCTGCGCGAGCCCGAGTTCACCGTGTGGGCCAACCGCACCGCCCGTCCCTACGGGTCCGGACCGCAGGCGGTGCACGAGGAGCTCGCCGCGCAGGTCGGGGCCCCGGTACGGTTCGCGGCGCAGATCGAGGCGATGTACGGCGCGGGGGCCCGGACCTTCGTCGAGGTCGGGCCCGGGCGGGTGCTGACCCGGCTCGTCGCGGACGTCCTGGGCGACCGGCCGCACCGCGTCGTCGCCTGCGAGCCACACGCCGGCAGCGGGCTCCCCGGCTTCCTCGACGCGCTCGCCCGGCTCGCGGTGGCCGGGGTGCCGGTGTCCCACGACTTGATGTTCCGCGGACGGGACGCCGTGGACGTCGACGTCACCGCCCCACCCCGCACACCCGGCTGGACCGTGGACGGACACCTCGTCCGCACCGCGTCCGGCGAGCCGCTCCCCGGCGCCCTCGCGCCGGCCCGACGAGTCGTGGAGGCCCCCGTGACGACGAACCCCGACGAGGCGCCGGGCGGCGCTTCGGACGCGCTGATCGCCGAGTTCCTCCGCACCAGCCGGGAGGTGATCGCCGCCCAGCGGGACGTGCTGCTGACGTACTTCGGCGGCGTGCCGGAGGGGACGGCACCCGGCGGGACGGCCCCCGCACCGCCGTCCCCGCCCGTGGTGTCGCCGGTGCCGGCGTCCGGAAGCGTGGCGCCACCGCGGTACGAGGCCGGGCCGGTGCCGGAGTACGAGGCCGGGCGGCCCGACGGTTCCGGCGCGCCGGAACCGGGCGCGCACGGTGCGGTACCGCTCCCACCGGGCGACGGGGCGGCCGGAGCCTCCGCGCCCGCGCCGCCGACCGCCGCACGGCTCACGGAGGAGACGGTGCTGCGGGCGGTCCTGGAGCTGATCAGCGAACGGACCGGCTACCCCCTGGACATGGTCGAGCCCGGCCTCGACCTGGAAGCCGACCTCAGCGTTGACTCCATCAAGCGCGCCGAGATCGCGGGCGAACTCGCGCGGCGTCTCGGCGGCTCGGAGGGCCCGGCGCCGGCGGCGCTGGAGGACGCGGAACTGGAGGAGCTGACGCGGGCGCGGACCGCCTCCGAGATCGCCCGGTGGCTGGTGGCCCGCGCGGCCCCCGCCGGCCCGGAAGAGGAGCCGTCCGCCCCGTCCGGAACTTCGGCCACCGCCCCCGCGCCGGGTGCGGTCCGGGGCGGCGCCCCGTCGGCGTACGCGGGGCCGGGCTCCACCGCCCCGGAGGGTGACGGCCTCGGCGCGGGTCGCACGGCGTGGTCCGGGTGGGCGCCGGGTACCGGAGCGGCCGTACCTCCCCGTGCCGTGGCCGGTGCGTGGGCGGCCGACCCCCTGCCCGCCGGAGCGGCCACGCCGCCCGCCGAGGCCCCGGACCCGGCGGAGCCGGTCGTGGCCGCTCCCCGGCGGTACCGGGTCGTCCGGCGGGCCCTGGCCGGTGCGGACGGCGCGGCGGCGGACCTCACCGGTACCCGGTGGGTACTGCTCGGGGACGGGACCGGGGCCTGGCGCGGGACCGCCGCCGAGCTGCGGGCCCGGTTGACGGCGCGGGGCGCGCACGCGGTGACGGCGACGGACAGGGACCTGACGGCGGTGGCGGACGGCCCGCCGGACGGTGTCGTCCTGCTGGGCGCCCTCGGCGACGACGGCGGGCCGCCCTTCCTGCCGGCCGGTTTCCCCGTCGTGCGCGCCGCCCTGCGGGCCGCCCCGCGGCGGCTGATCGTCGCTCGGGAGGACGGGTACGGGGCGCGAGCGGCCGGCACGGACGGCCTGCTGCGGTCCGCCGCCCGCGAGTACCCCGGCGTCACGGTGCGCTGCGTCGCGCTCACCCCGGGCGGCACACTCGACGCGGACGGTCCCGACACCCCGGGCGGGGGGTCCGGCGGAGCCGCGGGCTCCGGCGGGGGCGAGGCGGCCGGCGGGAGCCAGGCGCCCGGCGGGGACGGCGCGTCCGGCGGGGACGGTGTGTCCGGACCGGTGACGGCCGCGGAGGCGCTGCTGGACGAGCTGACCGCGGACGGTACCGGACCCGTGGTGGTGCGTACGCCCGCCGGACGGTTCGCGCCGATGCTCGTCGAGGCGCCCCTCGGCCCGCTCGCCGGTACCGGCGCGGGGCCGGCAGGCGAGGGCGCCGCCGAGGCACGGGCCCTGGGACTGGACCGCGACAGCGTGCTGGTCGTCGTCGGCGGGGCCCGCGGGATCACCGCGCGGTGCGTCACCGCGCTGGCGGCCGCCGCCCGCTGCCGTATCGAACTCCTCGGCCGCACCCCGGTGCCCGCGGGCCCCGAGGACCCGGTGACCGCCGTGGCCCCGGACCGCGCAGCCCTGCGGGGCGCACTGGCCCGTACCGGCCGTCACGCCTCGCCCGCCGACGTGAACCGCGCCGCCGACCTGATCATGGCCCAGCGGGAGGTCACCGCGACGCTGGACGCCGTACGCGCCGCCGGCGGCCGCGCCGCGTACCGCAGCGTCGACTGCCGGGACGCGTCCGCCGTGCTCCAGGCCGTCAAGGAGATCCACTCCGAACACGGCCGCGTCGACGGGGTGGTCCACGCCGCCGGGGTCATCGAGGACCGGCTGATCGAGGACAAGTCGGAAGCGTCGTTCCGCCACGTCCACGGCACCAAGGCGGAGGGCGCGGCCGCGCTCCTCACGGCGGTCGAGCAGCTGCCCGAGGCGGAACGCCCCTCCTTCGCCGTCCTGTTCGGCAGTGTCGCCGCCGTCCTCGGCAACCGCGGTCAGGCCGATTACGCGGCCGCCAACGACGCGCTGGAGACGTACGGCGCGGCCTGGGCCGCCCGCACGGGGCGCCGTGCGCTGACCGTGCACTGGGGGCCGTGGGCCCCTTCCGAGGGACACGGCGGCATGGTCGGCCCGGAGCTGGCGCGGCACTACGCCCGGCGCGGGGTGCGCCTGATCGATCCGGAGGAGGGCGCCCTGGCCCTGTTGCGGGAGCTCGCCTGGGGCGATCCGGCGGAGCGGGCCGTCGTCCTGACCGCCTCGGAGTGGTGACGTGACCCGCCCCCCGCACGGGACCGGCGCCCGCGCCGCCGCGCCCGTCGCCATCACCGGCATGGCCGTACTGCTGCCGGGCGCGCCCGACGTGGACGCGTACTGGCACAACCTGCGCGCGGGCGTGGACGTCATCGGCGAGGTCCCGCCGGGCCGCTGGGACGCCGCCTACTACCACCCCGGCACCGCTGCGGAGCCCGCGGCGGCCGACCGGGTCTACTGCCGGCGCGGCGGGTTCGTGGACGCCGTCGCGGAGGTCGACGTCACGCGCTGGGGGGTCATGCCGCGTTCCGTGCCCGGCACCGAGCCGGACCAGCTCATCGCCCTCCACGTGGCCGCGGCCGCGCTCGCCGACGCGGGTGGCACCGACCGGCTGCCCGACCGCGACCGGGTGGGGATCGTCCTCGGGCGGGGCGGCTACCTCACCCCGGGCCTGGTCCGCCTCGACCAGCGGGTCCGCACCGCCCACCAGTTGGTGCGCACCCTCAGCGAGCTGGTGCCCGGGCTGGACGCGGAGCGACTTGACCGGGTGCGGGAGGCGTTCACCGCACGCCTGGGCCCGGACCGGCCGGAGGACGCCATCGGGCTCGTGCCCAACCTCGCCGCCTCGCGGGTCGCCAACCGCCTGGACCTGCGGGGCCCCGCCTACACCGTCGACGCCGCCTGCGCGTCGTCGCTGCTGGCCGTGGACCAGGCGGTCGCCGCGCTCGCCTCCGGACGGTGCGACCTGATGCTGGCGGGGGGCGTGCACCACTGCCACGACATCACGCTGTGGAGCGTCTTCTCGCAGCTGCGCGCCCTCTCCCCGAGCGAACGGATCCGCCCCTTCCACCGCGGCGCCGACGGCCTCCTCATCGGCGAGGGCACGGGGGTGGTGGTGCTCAAGCGCCTCGCCGACGCGCAGCGCGACGGCGACCGGGTGTACGCCGTCATCCGCGGTACCGGGGTGAGCAGCGACGGCCGCACATCGGGCCTGGTGAACCCCGATCCGGCCGGGCAGGCCCGCGCGGTGCGGGCGGCCTGGCGGGCCGCCGGCCTGGACCCCGCGGTGCCCGGCGCGCTGGGGATGCTGGAGGCTCACGGCACGGGCACCCCCGCCGGCGACGCCGCCGAACTGGCCACGCTGCGGGAGGTGTTCGGCTCGGCGGACACCGGGTCGCCCGCGCACCGGGCGGTGGTCGGGTCGGTGAAGTCCATGATCGGGCACGCCATGCCCGCCGCGGGGGTGGCGGGGCTCGTCAAGGCGGCGCTGGCCGTCCACCACGGCGTGCTGCTGCCGACCCTGCACTGCGAGGACCCCCATCCAGCGCTGGCGGGGACCCGCTTCCGGACGCTCGCGCGGGCGGCCCCCTGGGAGCCCGCACCGGGTGGCGGGCCGCGCCGGGCCGCCGTCAACGCCTTCGGGTTCGGCGGGATCAACGCGCACGTCGTCATCGAAGAGGCCCCGCGCGGGGCGGGCGCCGCCGTACCGGCCGGATCACCGGCACCGCCCGCCGCCACGGCGGGGGCGGGACGGCGCGGGCGGGCGGTGGTCGACGAACCGGAGCGGGTCCTGCTGCTGGCCGCCGCGACGCCCGACGCCCTCGTCGGCCTCCTCGACGAGCAGCAGGCTGCGGGCGCGGTGGGCGGGGCGGTCGGAGCCCCGGCCGGTGCGGACGCCGGGCCGGTGCGGTTGGGCGTCGTCGGTCCCACCCCCAAGCGGCTCGCCCTGGCCCGGCGGGCCGTCGCCAAGGGCGAACCGTGGCACGGGCGCGGCGACGTGTGGTTCCGTCCGTTCCCGCTGGTGGGCGCCGGCGCGACCGGGGCCGGTACGTCCGGGGCCGGGACATCCGGGAGCGGCCGGACGGTCTTCCTCTTCCCCGGTCTCGAGGCGGAGTTCGCGCCCCACGTGGACGACGTCGCCGACCGGTTCGGCCTGCCCCGCCCGCCGACCACCCTCGCCGGGACACCGGACGGCGGCCCGGGCGGACGGAACGGACCCGACGGGCCAGGCGGCCTGGGCGGCCCGGACGGACCGGCCGGGTCAGCCGGACCGGGCGGGCCGGCCGGGCCGGCCGGGCTGGCCGGGCTGGGCCGGCACGGGCTCGGTGTCGTCGCCGTCGGCCGCCTGATGGACACCGTGCTGCGCCGCATGGGCATCGTCCCGGACGCGGTCGCCGGACACAGTGTCGGCGAGTGGACGGCGATGGCCGCGGGCGGCCTCTACGAGGAGGAGGCGGTCGACGCGTTCATGTCCGCCCTCGACCCGGAGACGGTCCGGGGCGCCGACCTGGCGTACGCGGCCGTCGGCGCGCACGCCGACCGGGTGGCCGGACGGCTGGCCTCCGGGGACCACCCGGGGGTGGTCGTCTCCCACGACAACGCACCCCGCCAGTCCATGGTCTGCGGGCCGCCCGATGCGGTGGAGCGGTTCGCCGCCGTGCTGCGCTCCGAGGGGGTGCTGGTCCGTACGCTGCCGTTCCGCTCCGGATTCCACACCCCGATGCTCGCGCCCTGTCTCGGGCCGTTCCGGGACGCCGCCGAGCGGCTGCCGCTGCGCACCCCGCACACGCCCGTCTGGTCCGGCACCACGGCGGCGCCGTTCCCGGCCGACGAGGCGGGCGTCCGGGAGCTGTTCGTACGCCACCTCCTCGAACCGGTCCGCTTCCGCGCTCTGACCGGGGCGCTGTACGCGGCGGGCTTCCGGGTCTTCGTCCAGGCGGGGCCCGGGCAGCTCGGCTCCCTGGTGGGTGACTCGCTCGCCGGGCGGGACCACCTGGTGGTGGCCGCCAACTCCCCGCAGCGCGGCGGGCTCGACCAGCTCCGGCGGGTGGCCACCGCCGTGTGGGCGGCGGGCGCCGCCACCGGCCCGCAGGCGGTCGACGCGCCCGACGGGCCCCGCCCGACCGGGCGCGCCGCCCACCGCCCCGCCCTCGCCGACGGGCGGGCCGGGCGGCCGGACCGGCCGGTCCGGTTGGACCTCAGCGGCGCGCTGGTGACCCTGCCACCGTCCGCGCGCCCGTCCCTGACCCCGCACCCTTCCCTCGGCGCCGGACCCGTCGTGCCGAGCGCCGCCGACCCCGCCGCCATCGGTCCGACCGCCGCCGACCCCGCCGTCGGTGCCCCCGCCGTCGCGCCCGCGCCCGCGGCGACATCGGCGGCCACCGGCCCCGTCGCGGTGGAGCTGGCGGCCCTGCTGCAGGAGACCGCGCAGGCCGCGCGCACCGCCGCCGCGCTGCTCGGCGCGGACCGTAGCGCCGCGCCCGCGCACCGCCCGGCACGGGCGGCGGTCACGCCGCCGGAGCGGCGGCCGGGACGGATCCCGGAAGGCGGGACGGGGCGCGGCACGGGCCAGGGGGCGGGTCAGCGGCCCGCGGATGCCGTCCGTCCGGAGGGCGTACCGCGCCGGCCGGGTGCCGCTGCGACGGATCCCGGGCGGCACGAGACGGTGCGGCACGAGACGGTGCGGGTGTCTGTGGAGCACATGCCGTACCTGCTGGACCACTGCTTCTTCCCGCAGCGCGCGGACTGGCCGGACGTCGCCGACCGGTGGCCGGTGGTGCCGGCGACGACGATCGTGGCGCACCTGACGGCGGCGGCGGAGTGGGCCGTGCCGGGGCGGGTGGCCGTCGCGGTGCACGACGCGTGCTTCGACCGGTGGCTCACGGCGTCCGAACCGGTGGACGTCCCGGTCGCCGTCACCCCGCGCGGACCGGGGCGGGTGGCGGTGTCGTTCGGACCGCACGCCCGCGCCGTCGTGGAACTGGCCGACCGCCACCCCGCGGCTCCTCCGCCGCCCGCACCGCCGGACCCGGCCTCCGAGCGCGCGCCCGACCACACCGCCGAGCAGGTCTACCGGGAGCGCTGGATGTTCCACGGACCGGCCTACCAGGGCCTTTGCCGGCTCACCGCCATCGGCGACCGACACGTGCGGGCCACCCTCACCACCCCGCCCGCGCCGGGCGCGCTGCTGGACAACGTCGGCCAGGTCCTCGGCTACTGGATCATGGCGACCCGTACCGAGCGGACCGTGGTCTTCCCCGTACGGATGCGGCGGCTGCGGTTCTTCGGCCCCGAACCGCGGCCCGGGACGCCGGTGGAGTGCCTGGTGCGGATCGGCTCGCTCACGGACACCACCCTGGAGGCCGACGCGGTGCTGACGGTGGCGGGACGGGTGTGGGCGGAGCTGACCGGCTGGCAGGACCGCCGCTTCGACAACGACCCGCACACCCGGCCGGTGGAACGCTTCCCCGAGCGCCACACCCTGTCGGCGACCGGGCCCGGCGGCTGGTCGTTGGTGTTCGAGCGCTGGCCCGACCTGGCGTCCCGGGAGCTGATCATGCGCAACGCGCTGGGCGGTCCCGAGCGGGCCGCCTACGCCGCCAGGCCGCCGCGCGGCCGCCGGCAGTGGCTGCTGGGCCGGATCGCCGCGAAGGACGCCGTGCGCCGCCTGCTGTGGGACGCCGGGGAGGGGCCCGTCTTCCCTGCCGAGCTCCTCGTGGAGAACGAGCCGTCGGGGCGGCCGCGGGTCACCGGTCGGCACGGGCGTTCGCTCCCGCCGCTGACCCTGTCGCTGGCGCACCGCGCCGAGGCGGGTGTGGCGCTCGCCCTCCCCGGACGCCCGCCGGACTCGCCGGGCTCGCCGGGCTCGGTGGGCGGTGTGGGGGCGGGGCCGTGCCGGCCGGGGCCGGGGATCGACATCGAGGAGATCGCCGTGCCGGCCGGGGCCACCGTGGCCACCGCGCTCGGGCCGGAGGAGTACGCGCTGCTGACGACCTGCCAGGAAGGGTCCGGGGAACCGCCCGAGGTGTGGTTCACCCGCTTCTGGGCGGCGAAGGAGGCCGTCGCCAAGGCGGAGGGCACCGGCTTCGGCGGACGCCCGCGGGACATCGCGGTGACGGCCGCCGACCCGGACCGGTTGACCGTGCACGTCCACCGGCCGGACGCGCCGCGGACCACCACCGGTACACCGGGAGCGCCGGACGGGTCCGGCGCGTCCGGCACGCCGCGCACACGGGTCCCGGCCCGCGTGTACCGGGTCGACTGCGCCCGGGTCGCCAACCCGCCGGGGCTGCCGCCACGCGCGTACGTCGTGGCGTGGACGACCGGCCCGGACCCGGAACCGCCGGGTACGGGCGCCGACCGTGACGAGGGGGACCAGTCGTGACGACCAGCCGGCCCGGCGTGTCCGGGGCCAACGACGAGGCGGACGAGGCGCGGATACTCGCCGAACTGACCGCCATGATCCAGCAGGTGCTGGACGGGTACGAGCTGGAGGAGGGCGAGGTCACCATGGCGACCCGGTTCGGCAGGGACCTCGAACTGGAGAGCATCGACCTGGTGGCGCTCGCCGGGCTGCTGGAGGAGCGCTACGGCGGTGCGGTCAACTTCGCCGCCTTCGTGGCCGACATGGAGCTCGAGGAGATCATCGAGCTGGACGTGGGCCGGCTGGTCGGGCACATCCGCCGGTGCCTGGAGGCCGCGGACGGGGTCCGGTCGCGATGACCTTCCTCGACACCGGCCGGGTCCGGCTGCACGTGCAGCGCCTCGCCCCCGCCGGCGGCGGCCCGGCGCGCGCGACCGTGGTCCTGCTCCACGGCCTGCTCACCGACAGCCTCGCCAGCTACTACTTCACCGTGGCCCCGGCCTTCGCCGCCGCCGGTCTGGACGTGGTCATGTACGACCACCGGGGGCACGGCCGCAGCGGACGTCCGGCCTGCGGGTACGGGCTCGACGCGTTCACCGACGACCTGGAGGCGGTGCTCACCGGGGTCGGGGTGCCCGGGCCGGTTCACCTGGTGGGCAATTCGTACGGCGGCACGGTCGCCTTCGCCTACGCCCGGCGGCGCCCGGAGCGGGTGGCGAGCCTGGTGGTCGTCGAGTCGGAACCCGCCACGGCGGCGTGGGCGGTCAAACTGGCCGGGTTGCTGGGGCGGGTCCGCCACGCGATGAGCACCGACGAGGAGGCCGCCCTCGACTGGATCGCCGCCCACCACGGCGGCCACACCGCCCGCCTGGCGAGGTCCGCCGGACGGCTGGTGCGGGACACCACCATCGCCCGGGACGTCCCGGCCGGCCCGGTGCTCGACGACGCGCGGATCCGCGCGATCCGCTGCCCCGTCCTCGCCCTCTACGGCGCCGACTCCGACCTGGCGGCACAGGCGCCCCGGCTGCGCGCGCTGCTGCCGCGCTGCACCACGGAACTGCTGCCGGGTCTGCGGCACTCGGTGCTGGTGGAGGCGCCCGGCCTCGTGCGGGACGCGGTCCTCGACTGGGTCACCCGCCACGCGCCGCCGCCGGAGGCCGCGCCGAAGGCGGCCACGGCGGGGGCGGAGGTGGGCTCGCGGTGAGTTCCTACCTGTTCGTGGTGCCACCACTGGTCGGACACGTCAACCCGCTCGTCGGGGTGGCGTCCGCGCTCGCCGCCCGCGGGCACCGGGTGGCCTGGGCCGGCGAACCCGCGCTGGTACGCCGCCTGGCCGGCCCGGGCGCGGACGTCCACGCCTGCCCGCCCCACCCGTCGGCCGGGACGGCGGGGGCAAGGGGGACGCCCCCCGGGGACGCGGCGCACGCCGAGGCGGTGACGCACGCCGTCCGGCCGCCGGACCTGCGGGGCCCCGAGGCCCTGCGCTTCCTGTGGGAACGCTTCCTGGTCCCGCTCGCCGAGGCGATGGCGCCTGGGGTGCGGCGCGCGGTCGACGCCTTCCGGCCGGACGTGGTCGTCGCCGACCAACAGGCGCTCGCGGGGGCGCTGGTGGCGGAGGACCTCGGCGTGCCGTGGGCCACGTCGGCGACGACGTCCGCGGAGTTCGCGGACGTGCTCGCCCCGATGCCGCGGGTCGCCGCCTGGAACGCCGCGCTCCTGGGCGACCTGCGGAAGAGGATCGGACGGCCGGACGGCACCTGTGACCCCCGGTTCTCCCCGTACCTCGTGCTCGCCTTCACCACCCCCGAACTGGCCGGGCCCGCGCTGCGCGGCGGGGACCGGATCCGCTGGGTCGGTCCTTCGCTGGCCGCCCGGCCCCGCCCCGCCGCGTTCCCCTGGCACCGGCTCGACGCCGGCCGTTCCCTGGTCCTGGTGACGCTCGGCACCGCGAACGCCGGCGCCGGCGGGCGCTTCCTCACCGGGGCGGCCGACGCGGTACGGGCCCGGGCCGCACGGGTGCAGGCCGTGGTGGCCGACCCGGAGGGGGTGCTGGGCGGGCGGCCCGACGACCCGGACGTCATCGCCCTGCCCGTCGTCCCCCAGCTCGACCTGCTGGAACGCGCCGCCGCGGTGGTCTGCCACGCGGGCCACAACACCGTGTGCGAGGCCCTGTGGCACGGCGTCCCGCTCGTCGTGGCGCCCATCCGCGACGACCAGCCGGTGGTCGCCGCGCAGGTGGCGGAGGCCGGGGTGGGCGTCCGGATCCGCTTCGGGCGGGCCGGCGCCGCCGCGATCGGCACGGCGCTGGACACCGTACTGGGCGAACCGCGCGTCCGGGCCGCGGCCACCGGGGTCTCCGCCGCCTTCCGTGCGGCGGGGGGCGCGGGCGCCGCGGCCGACCACCTCGAACGACTGGCACGGCAGGAGGACCACGGATGAGCTCCGCACCGCGCACGGACCCCGGCGACGCGCCCGACGGCCCCGGCACGCCCGGCGCCTCCCCCGCCGCCGGCGCCGCCCCCGGTCGTGCGGGCCGCAGGGCGCGCGCCGCACGGGTGGCCGCACTGCGCCCCGGCTACCGGCGGGAACTCGCCGACGGCACCGCGGTGTTCTTCGAGGCCCGCCGCAACCAGTGCCCCTGGTGCGGCTCCGCCCGACTCGGCGGCCGGCTGCGCACCACCGACCTCCTGCAGCACAAGCCGGGCGTGTTCACCCTGGACCGCTGCCACGACTGCGGGCACCTCTTCCAGAACCCCCGGCTCAACGAGCGCGGACTCGCCTTCTACTACCGGGACTTCTACGACGGCCTCGGCGGGGACCGCCTCGACGGCGTGTTCGCGGGCCGCACCGCGTCCTACCGGGCGCGGGCCGCCTCGGTGCGCCCGCACCTGACCGGACCGGCCGAGTGGCTGGACGTGGGCACCGGACACGGGCACTTCTGCGCGAGCGCCGCGGAGGTCCTGCCGCAGGTGGTGTTCGACGGCCTCGACCGATCCGACGGCGCGGAACTCGCCCGGCGGGCCGGCCGCGTCCGCCACGGGCACCGGGGGACGTTCACGGCACTGGCGGCGCGGCGGCCCGGGACGTACGACGTGGTGAGCATGTTCCACTACCTGGAGCACGCGACCGACCCGCAGGAGGAGCTGGAGGCGGCGCGCGCCGCGCTGCGGCCGGGTGGCCTGCTGGTGATCGACGTGCCGGACCCGGAGTGCCGCTTCGCCCGGCTGCTGGGCCGCTGGTGGCTGCCGTGGCTCCAGCCGCAACACCTGCACCTGGCGCCGGTGGGCAACCTGCGCCGACGGCTGGAGGGGACGGGTTTCACGGTACTGGCACAGGAGCACGCCCGGGCGCACGACGCGGTGGACCTGGTGGCGGCCGCGTGGCTGGCCCTGGACGCGCTGGCGCCGCGCGAGGACCTGCCGTGGCTGCCCGAACCGCCGGGGGCGGTGCGCCGGGCGGCACGCGGTGCGGTCCTGCTGGCCGGGGTGCCGCTGCTGCTGGCGGCCGCCCTCCTGGACCGGGCGGTGGCGGGGCCGCTCGCGGAACGGCTGGGACTGACCAACGCCTACCGGTTGATCGCGCGGCGGGAGGCCGAGAAGCCGCCCGCCGCGGGTGGGAGGCGACAAGGCGTGCTCTTCACGCGCGAATCGCGCCTGCCTGCGCGGACGTGGCATCAGGTGCACGATTCCTGAGCCGGTCGATCAGGTCCGCAACGGCAGGCGCCGCGGACGTGGCGGTGGACATCCGCCGTTCTTCGACCGCGAGGACTACGAGGCCCGGCATGCGGTCGAATGCGGGATCAGCCGGCTCAAGCAGCACCCGGCCCTGGCGACCCGGTTCGACGACCTTGCGGTTCGGTTCGAGGCGACGGTTCGGGTCGCGGCGATTCCTCGGTGGCTGGAACCCTCAGCCTGCCGTCACGCGGATGCCCCGGCAGGAAAGGGCGGCCCTGCGGTCATCACGGAGGAAGGGCGCGTCACCCGGCATTGGCGCGGGGCGGTGTGGGTGAGGTTGCACCTGCCGTAGCGGCATGTGGTCCGGTGGCCTCACGTCCCGGTCCCTTGAGGAAAGGTCCCTGCTCATGCGTTCGTCTTTCACGCCACCCCGCCAGGTCAGGATCGGTGACGCGGCGGCGTTCGCCGGCACCACGCCACGGGCGATTCGCCATTACCACGAGATCGGCCTGCTCCCCGAACCTGAGCGGGGCGGCGATGACCGCCGCCGCTACGGGTACGAGGACATGATCCGCCTGCTGTGGATTCGCAAGACGGCCGACGCCGGGATCGCCCTGGACGACATCCGTGACGCCTTCACCACCGGCACGGCTTCCGCCGGTGCGGACAGCGGAGACGGTATCGCGGGCATCCTGGAGCGGTTGGAGGAAACCCTCGCCGAACAGGAGGCGGAATTGCGGCGGCAACGGACCGCCGTGCAGCGGATGCGCGCCGAAGGCAGCCGGATGGGCCTGCTCTCCGGCTTCGTCACCGAGCGCCTCAAGAGCCTGCCCGAGGGCTCCCTGCGTCAGGCGGACCTGGACAGTCTGCTGGTCACTGAGCGGATCTTCGGCCCGCTCGGCGCGGCCGTCCAGGCCAGCCGCTTCGTCGTCCTGGCCACGCATCCCACCCTGCGGGAGGATTCCGACCGCATCGACGACGCCGAGGAGGCACTCGATGACAGCGTCGCCGTCGATGATCCACGGGTGGCTCGAGTGGCCGTCGAGCGGCACGCCTTCGAAAGCGCCCTGCAGGCCGTCATCGAGGAGTCCGGCCTGGGGAAGGACGACGATACCCTCTACGACGCCTGGGACACTTTGCACCCTGCTACCGCCGATGACGGCGAGGACGAGGCCGACCTCAGCTCCGGCAGGCGGGAGGCTGACTCCATGAGCGCGTTGGAAGCCACCGGCAAGATGCCCTACGACTTCTCCCCAGCCCGCCTGCGCTGTATGGAACTGGCCGAAGAACTGTCCGCCCAAGACTCACCCTCCGGCCAAGAAACAACCTAGGGGCCCGTCTTGTGGATCAGGCCGGATCAGGGAGCGGCGTCCGGTGCTGTGGACCGCAGGGCGGAGGAGGGAACCACTGCGGAGCATGGGCGACCGGCGACGACGCGGCGAGGCGCGGTGCCGGACGCCGCGAGCCCGGCACGATCCGAAAAGACAGGACCTATCGGGCCCGGCGACCCGGCGGGCGTACGGGAGCCGCCGGGAGCCGACGCCCAGGGGCAGCCGCGGGCCCCGAGCGGCCGGGTCCCGGCCCGGAACAGCCGGAGGCCCGGCGGCCCGGCGGGCGTACGGGGCCTTCCTCCGGGGCAGACGGCAGACACCGCGTCGGAGGGGTGGCCGCGGCCGCCCCTCCGCCCGTCCATGAGGTGGACCCCCACCGCGCGGGACGCGGCGGAGGAGCTGCCGGGGTCCGGCGGGAGGGACGACATGGGCACGGTCGTGCATGTGCCGCAGACACGGGACATGGTCGGGGAGGAGCTCTCCGGGGACGAGGCGTTCACCGCGCTGCGGCGCTACGGGGGGCGCGAGCTGATCCTCGACTCGTTCGCCCGCTTCCGGTACGCGGACGGTTTCAGCTCCGCCCGCTCCCTCGGCTACCAGGTGGTCCTCGGCATCGTGCCCTTCACGATCGCCCTGGTCGGGGTGGCCACGACCATGCACACGGAGGGCGTCGGCCGGGTCATCGAACTGACGCTGGCGCGGATCGTGCCGGGCACCAGCGCGGACCTGGTCCGGCAGGCCCTCGCGGACACCCGGCGCAGTGCGGGGGCGGATGTCGCGGGGGCCGTGGCCATGTGGCTGGGCCTTGGTTTCGCCGTGCTCAACCTCGCCTCCGCCATGGGGCAGATCGAGCGCGGCTGCAACCGGATCTACGGCATCGAACGCGACCGCCCCTTCCTCGCCAAGTACGGCCGGGGCGTGGTGCTCGCCGTGTGCGCGGGCCTCCCGCTCGGCGGTGGCTTCCTGGCGATCGTCGCCGGCCGGGACATCGGCGAGTCGGTGGTCCGGGCGTTGCACTGGCCGCCCGCGCTCCTCGACTGGTGGCAGCCGGTGCACGTCCCCCTCGGGGTGCTGCTCGCGGCGCTGGCGTCGGCTGTGATCTTCCGCTGGGCGCCCCGTCGCGACCAGCCCGGCTACACGTGGCTCGTGTTCGGTTCGGGCGTCCACCTCCTCCTCTGGGTCGTCGCCACCTGGCTGCTCGCCCTGTACGTGGGCAGGAGCGGCTCGTTCGGTGCCGTGTACGGCCCGCTCACCGCGTTCGTGGCGCTGCTGCTGTGGGCCAACGTGACGGGTGTCGCCCTGTTCCTCGGGGTGGCCTTCGCCGCGCAGCTGGAGGCCGCGAGGGCGGGTGTCACGGAGCCGGTCCACCCCGACCCGGGCCCCGGTGCGTGACGGTACGGGACGAGGGCGAGCCCCGTCCGGTTCGACGTACCGGACGGGGCTCCGACGTGCTCAGCCGCGGCGGGCGCACGGCTCGGCCCCGGGGCGCCCGGGGTCGGCTCCGGCACGCCGTGCGCGGGGCGCGGACGTCACCCCACGAGGACCTGACCGGTCACGGTCACGCCGGCCGCACGGAAGTCCTCCAACGAGGCGGCCGTGGTGTCCGGGGTGACCCCGACCGAGTACTCCAGGAGCACCCGCGTGCGGAACCCGGCCGCGACGGCGTCCAGCGCGGTCGCGCGGACGCAGTGCTCCGTGCCGATGCCGACCACGTCGACGTCCTCCACCCCGCGGGCGCGCAGCCAGTCGGCCAGGGACGTGCCCTGTTCGTCGGCGCCTTCGAAGCCGCTCTTGGAGGCGCTGTGCTCGCCCTTGAAGAAGACGGCGTCGACCTTGCCGGCGGTGACGACCGGGGCGAAGCCGGGGTGGAACTCGCTTCCCGGGTCTCCGGCCAGGCAGTGGACCGGGAAACTGTCCTGGAAGTCGGGCTCGTCGGAGAAGTGGTCGCCGGGGTCGACGTGGTGGTCGCGCGTCGCGACGACGTACCGGTAGTCGCCACCCGCGGTCCGCTCGACCAGCTCGGCGATCGCCGACGCGATCCGGGCGCCTCCGGTGACGGGCACACGGCCCCCTTCACAGAGGTCGTTCTGTACATCCACGACGATCAGACTGCGGCTCATGGTGAACACCCTTCAAGAACACAAATGGGGGAGACGACCCGTGGACACCGGCACCGGGACGGGCGCCGCGCCGGGGCGCCGCGCCCGTCCCGTGTGCAGGTCCGTGGGTCGTCACCTCGCGTTGTACCGGCCGATTCACATTCGGCCGAAACCCAACGGCCCTCCGCTCACTCGTTTGGCGGAGGAGGTTCACCGCAGTAACGGTTCGCGTCGTCACGAGCACGGCCATCGGCGCGGAGGGCGGCACGATAGCGCCTCTCCCCCCGGCCGTCCCGGTCATCGACACGATCTCCGGTACGGAGTCGCGGCGGGGACACGCGATCCGGCCGCCGTGTCGGGGCCGCTTCGGGGCCGTGGACCGCCGGTGCCGCGGCGCCCCGGGTCTCAGGCGGGCGGGCCGAGGCGGGCGGTCGTGCGGGTCACCGAGTCGTAGGTGCGGGCGTCGACCCACCGGCCCCCGAGGACGCCCGGCGTGCCGCCACCGGGCGCCGCGCCGAAGAGCGTCCCGTCCGGGACGGGCCAGGCGGCGCCTCGGCCACAGCCGAGGGTGACGTGCGGGTTCCACCGCGCGGGGTCGTGGAGCGGATGGAGCCGCCCGCGCGCCGGCGCGTCGCGCAGGGCGCGCCACACCGCTTCGTGCAGCCGCAGCAGGGCGTCGTCCCGCCGGACGGCCCAGGCCAGTACGTGCGTCCGCCCGGTGAACCGGACGCTGCCCTGGAGGACGAGCGGGACCGGGAGGGCCGTGAGCAGCTCGCCCACCCGCGTGCGGGTCGCCGGTGCGAGGGTGTCCACCGCGGCGAGGGTCAGGTGCGGGCGGTTGGTCGGGTGCCGGTGGGCGGCCTGGCTGGGCAGGCCCGCCTGCAGCAGCCGGTCCCACACGGCGCGGACGGCCCGCTCGGTCGCCTCGTCGGGCAAGAGCTCCACGCTGTGCACCGGGTCAGCGTACGTCCGCCGGTCACGCCCCCTCGGGCGACGGCTCGCCGACCGGCGCGTACGGCCGACTCGCCGACCCCGCTCCCCCACGGGCGTACCCGCGGTGCGGGGGTCACGTGCCGGGCGCCTCCCGGTCGAGCGCCGCCAGGCCCTCGCTCCAGCGGGTGCGGCGCTGCGCGGCGTCCTGTTCCCACCAAGGCGTGCCGCGCTCGCCGAGGGCGACCTTCGCCGTGTGCACCCGGGCCCGTGCGGCGCTCTCCGCCTCGGGGTCCCGGGCGCGCCGGGCGGCGCCGACCGCGCGGCGCGCCGCCATCAGGTGGGAACGCAGGCGCGCGGCCGCGTCGTCGGGAACGTCCGGGTCGGTCGCCCGCCAGCGCCTCCCGTCGACGACGATGTACCGCCCGTCGGGCGTGCGGTCGGGCTGCCGCGCGTCGGCTGTCACCCGCACCACCCTGCCAGAGGAACGGCCCGGGACACGCGGCCACGGCCGACCCGCCCGGCCGTGCGTACGCAAGGACGTCCCGGAGCAGCCTCAGGGTGTCGTGTGGTGACCCGAGCCCGCCGTGCCGCCCGTGCCGTCCGCAGGGGAGCCGACCGAGGCTCCGACCACGACCGGCTCCCGGCGCCGGCCGGGCGCCGCGGCACCGGGAACGACCGCGGACGTCGCCACCGGGACCTGAGCCGCCCGCGCCCCGGGGACGCCCGGGTTCCCGCGTGCGCCGACCTGCTCGGCACGTCCCGCCGCGTCCTTGATGCCGGCCCGGACCCGCGGCTTCAGCCACCGGCCGAGGGGCTCCTCGACGATCCGGTGGACCAGGTAGGCCGCCGACAGCATGGCGCCGATCAGTCCACCGAGCAGGACGGTCGGGTCGACCCGGTAGGTGTTCTCGACGTACGTGATGACCTCCCACCCGATGTACTGGTGCAGCAGGTACAACGGGTAGGTGAGCGATCCGGCGACCGGCAGCCACCGCCACGTGATCCGGTTCGTCCTCCCGGTCGCCACCAGGGCCATCATCAGGAACGACACCGTCAGCACGGCCATGACCGGCCAGAAGGGGACCCACTGCTCCATGTTCTTGATCGAGGCCCGCCACGTCAGCCGTGCGCTCGGCACCGCGGCCGCGAACGACACCGCGACGACGCCCCAGAGGAGCACCGTGGGCCGGAAGCGGTACATGAGGTAGAACGCCATGCCGGCGATGAAGTACCAGCAGTGCTCGGGCATGAGGAACTGCCCGAACGAGCCCCAGCCGAACCGGTTGAACGCCAGCGCGGCCGACCCCCACAGGCAGCAGAACAGCAGCACGCGCCGGTACGTCAGGCCGCCCCACGCCACGATCGCGAACAGCAGGTAGAACCGCAGCTCGGCGAAGAGGGTCCAGTAGACCGGGTCAACCGGCTCCACGCCGAGGAACGCCTGCACCATGGTCAGGTTCGTCACCACGTCCGCCCACGCGAGCCGGGTGTACCCGCCCGGCACGAGCACCAGGACGGCCGTGGTGGCCAGGACGCAGAACCAGTACGCCGGGTACAGCCGCACGACCCGCGACGTGAAGAAGTCCCCCAGCGAACGGCCCCAGCAGCTCATGCAGATGACGAACCCGCTGATGAGGAAGAACAGCTGCACCCCCAGCCACCCGTAGGCCGCGAACGGAAAGACGTGCGGAAACAGCGCCCCGCTGTCGATCCGCCACCCGTGGCCGAGGCCCACGTAGTGGTAGAGCACCACCATCAACGCGGCGACGAGCCGCAGGCCGTCGAGCGCCGCCAGCCGTGGACGGCGCCGGGGGGCGGGCAGCCGAACCGGACGGGAAAGCTGTACCACGGAAGATCCTCATGTTCTCCGGCCCCGGAACCGGCCGCGCCAGACGTCACGTGCGTGTCGGCGCGGGGCGTCGTTCACCCTTTTCCGGATGTGCGTCGACACGGAGGGGCGACCGGGGAGTCGGTCGGTCCTCCCGGCAGCGCCTTGTACCCGTATGACAGCCGGTGCACGCGAACGGTTGTGCGCTGGACAACGACTTCGTCCCCGCACGCTACACAGGGCCCCCGTCGCGTGCCGCTCCGCGTACCGGCCGCGGAGCGGCCACGGACGGCGGACACCGACGGCGCACGGCCGGCCACCGAGGCACGGCGGGCGCGGCCACCGCGCCCCAACGCCTGGGAGACAACGGCCCGTTGGCAACGTGCCGGCACGCCCCCGCTCCCGGCCGCAGCCCTCCTGACGACCGGCGGACGGTGACGTGAGTCCGACGGCAAGGTGAACTCGGGGTGACACAGAACACCTCACCCCCCTCCGCGTGCCCCGGCTGTGCCCACCGGGGGCGGGCACGGATCCGCCCGGGGCCCGTGGCCGGTGGCGCCCTATCCGTGACCCCCCTGCAGGAACCGCCGCTGGTCCTCCAGGAACCGGTCGGCGAAGAGCGCGCGCGGGCGGAAGAGCGCGGTGAGCACCGTCCGGAGCTCCGACCGTTCGACGGAGTGCCTGACCATGGCGTGGGTCGCGTCGGGGTAGTGCTCGACGGTCAGCGCGCGGCCCGGATCCAGGATCCGGCGGTAGACGCGTTCCGTGTCGGCGGTGTCGACGTTGACGTCGTGGCCCGCCAGCGTGAGGAGCACCGGCACGCCGCGCAGCGCGTGGAGGTCCCGGGTGGCGTCCGCGGTGTGGTTCCGGGAGATGAAACGCCAGCGGTCGGCGGTCATGCCGCGCGTGTCGCCGTGCACGGCCGCGGTGTACTCCTCGAAGGTCGCGCGGCGTCGCAGCAGGCGGCGGACGGCGTCGCTCCTGGCGACTTCGGCCTCGACGCGGGCGGGGGGCGCCCCTTCGGCGCGCAGCTCGGCGAGCAGGTGGTAGCGGCCCTGGCGGAGCCAGTCGACCGCGGGTGAGACGGCGATCACGAAGCTCACGGGTGTCCTGGCGGCCACCTTCGGCAGGACCCAGCCCGCCTGGCTCGCACCCCAGAGCCCGATCCGGGCGCCGTCGACGTCCGGGCGGGCGCGTGCCCAGGCGATCGCGGCGGCGGCCTCGTCGGCGCGGTCGTCCATGGACTGGTGGAGCCAGTTGCCGGGTGCGCCGTCGACGCCGGGTTTGTCCCAGGAGAGGGAGGCGTACCCGGCTCGCGCGTTCGCCTCCCACAGGGGTCGGTACCCGCCGTCGTGGGTGGCGTCGAGGGGGCCGTCGCCGTGCAGGTACACGACGAGGCCATGTCGGGTGCGGCCGTCCCGGGGGGTGGCCAGTACGCCGTGGAGGGTGTGGCCGCCGTGGCGGATCGAGACCCGCTGCTCGTCCATGGCGTAGGAGTGCTGCCACAGCACCACACCGGTCGGCCCGGCGGCCATGGCCAGGACCGCGACGAGTGTCCACGTGAGGGCGCGGAGTGCGCGCCGTAAGGGCCGGGTCGGGGGACGCATGGGATCTGACCGCCTCTGCTCGGGGTGGCTTGGGTCGGGTTGCTCGGGCTGCTCGGGCTGCCCGACGGCGCAAAACTATCATCCCTCTCACGGTCGTTCTCCTTGTGATAGTTTCGTGGCTCGTCGAGCGGAGGGAGCGGGACATGGGTGGGCACGCGACGGGGGCAGGCACCGACCCCGGACCGGTGACGGTCCGGCGGGGCCTTCCGGCGGGGGCGGAACGGCGGGCGGCCGACCTCTACTGGGAGGCCTTCGGCCGCAAGCTGGGCCCCGCCCTCGACCCGCCGGAGAAGGCGGTGCCCTTCCTCGCCGCGCACCTGAACGCCGACCGCGCGGTCTGCGCGCTCGTCGACGGGCGGCTCGTCGGCCTCGCCGGCTACGAGCTCGACGGCCGGTCCCTCACCGGGGGCTCGGCCTCCGACGTGTTGCGCGCGTACGGACACCTCCGAGGACTGCGCCGCCTCGCCCTGCTCGCGCTCTTCGAACGCCGTCCCGCACCCGGGCAGCTCGTCATGGACGGCATCGCCGTCGACGCCGGCATGCGCGGCCGCGGGATCGGGGGACTGCTCCTGGAGGAGGTGGCAGCCGTCGCGGCGGAGTCCGGCTGCCGGGAGGTCAGACTGGACGTCATCGACACGAACCCGCGCGCCCGGGCCCTGTACGAGCGGCGCGGATTCCGGGCCGTGCGGACCGAACGGACGCCCTACCTGCGCGGGCTGCTCGGGTTCGGCGCGGTGACCACCATGCGCCGCGCCGTCGCGGTGAGAGAGGAGGGAGCGCTGTGAGCGCCGGGACCGACCACGTCGAGGTGCCCACCCGCATGCTCGTCCACGCGCTGGTACGCGAGGACGGCACCGTCGCCGCGGACGAGCTGTACACCGTCGCCGCCACCCTCGGCATGAGCGACCAGCAGGTGCGGCTGTGCGTCAAACGTCTCGTCACCGAGGGGCGGTTCACCCATGAGGGGCGGGGCCGCCGGGCGACGCTGCACGCGACCGAGGAGACCACGCGCGCCCTCGCCCCCCGCGCGGACTTCGTCCGGCACGCGTTCCGGCAGGACGCCGGGCTCGCGCCGTGGGACGGCGTGTGGCACCTGGCCGCCTTCGCGGTCCCGGAGTCGGCGCGCGCCGCACGGGACGCCCTGCGGGAGACGCTCGTCCACCTGGGCGGAGCCCCGCTCCAGGGCGGACTGTACGTCTGCGCCAACGCCTGGGAGCCGTACGTCGAGGAGGCCGCCCACCGGCTGGGCGCCCACGACGCGCTCACCCTCCTCACCACGGCGGACCTGCGCAGGGGCGACACGCGGGACCCCGCCGCGCTCGCGCGGAGCCTGTGGCCCCTGGAGGAGGTCGCCGACCGCTACCACCGGCTCGACGGCGTCGCCCGGGCCCGCCTCGACCGGCTCACCGGCACCGCCGAGCTCACGCCGCCCGCGCTCCTGACCATCGCGGTCGAGCTGGCCGCCGAGCTCACCCGGGCCATGGAACCCGACCCGCTGCTCCCGCCCGAGCTCCTTCCCCGGCCGTGGCCCGGCGCCCGGGCCCGCGAGGTCGTCGCCCGGTGCTGGGCGGCCCTGTACCGGCGCGACCACGGCGGGGCCCGCCCGGCCCTCTTCCGCCTCTACGCCGACATCACCCGGGAAGCCGCGGCGCGGGCCACGGGCTGACGGGGTGTCGCCCGGTCCGCGCCGCCCCTCGTCCCGCTCAGCAGCGCGTGTCCGCGCCGCCCGGCGGACCCGACGCCACGATGCCGTAGTCCGACCTCGGTCCGCGGTCCGTGGCGAAGACGAGGAGCAGGACCCGGTCGCCCCGGTCCTCCCGGGCGAAGCACAGGCGGCCCCACGAGTCGGGTGGTTCCGAGGGCGTCCAGCCCTTCGCGGCGGCGGCGGACCGGTAGAAGTCGTACACCTCGCCCCGCGAGCCGGAGAACGTGTACGACCGGTCGGCGTACACGGACGCCTCCCCGCCGTTCGTCGGTGCATCCCGCGTCGCGGCCCGCCGGCTCCGCGCCGCGCGGGACGGCGTCGAGGAAGGGCTCGGCACGCAGCTGCTCGGCACGCTCCGCCGTGTCGTCGCAGGCGGACGCGACCGACGGGCCGGGTGCAGCCGGTGAACCCCGCGACCGGCAGGGCGAACGGCAGCAACGCCGCGGTGAGCCGCGTTCGTATGATCACCAGGGCGGAATGCCACGACGGTCGGCCGGTCCCCCGAGGGGCGGAGGCGCCCGGTGGCACCCCACCGCGGCGGGGCCGAGGGCGGACGGCCCCCGCGCCGCGTCGGACGGTCCGCCACAGGTACCCGACTGAACCGGGCACGGGGTGTCGGGTCCGGTCGGGTGCGCGCCGTCCGGCGTGGTGGGCACGAGGAGGATAGGGGGGCGCGCGTGCTGGAGCGGCTCAACGAGGTCATGGACCACATCGAGGGCCACCTCGACCAGTCGATCGACGTGGCCGGCCTGGCGCGCGTCGCGGCCACGTCGGAGTACCACCTGCGCCGGATGTTCTCCGCGCTCGCGGGCATGCCGCTGTCGGAGTACGTCCGGCGCCGGCGGCTGACCGTCGCGGGCGCCGAGGTGCTGGCGGGGCGCGGGTCGCTGCTGGAGATCGCGGTGCGGTACGGCTACGGCTCGGGTGAGGCGTTCGCGCGGGCGTTCCGCGCCGTGCACGGCGTGGGGCCCGGCGAGGCCCGGCGCACCGGTGCGGCGCTCGTCTCCCAGTCCCGGTTGACCTTCCGCCTCACGGTCGAGGGGAGCGGAAGCATGCGTTACCGGGTGGTGGACCGGCCGGCGTTCACCGTGGTCGGCCTGAAGACCCGGGTGCCACTGGTGCACGCGGGGCCCAACCAGGCCATCATCGACTTCGTGCGCGGTCTCGCGCCCCGCACCCTGGAGCGTCTGGAGGAGCTGTCCGACCAGGAGCCCCGGGGCGTCGTCGCGGTCTGCGACGATCTGGACCCGAGCCGCGCCGAGGGCACCGAGCTCGACTACCACCACGGGGTCGTCACGTCCGCGCCCGCTCCGGCGGGCACGACGTCCCTGGCCGTCCGCGCCGGCACCTGGGCGGTGTTCGGCACGTCCGGTCCGGTACCGGGCGCCATCCAGGAACTGTGGCGGGACGTGTTCACGCAGTGGTTCCCCTCGAACCCGTACCGCAGCCGCCCCGGGCCGGAGATCCTGCGCACCCGGCTGTCGCCGGACGGGGCGGAGGCCGACGCCGAGCTGTGGCTGCCCGTGGAGCGGGAACGGGGGTGAACCGCACGGCGCGTCCACGTGCCGGAGGCATACCGCGCGCGCCGCGTGGCGGGTGAGCGGTCCCGCGGTCACGGGACCGGCCAGGAGCGGCCGGCGGTACGGCCCGGGGCCGGCGTCAGCCGGTGGGGGCGCCGGCGAGGGCGCCGGGGAGGATCTCCGCGAGGGGCAGGTCGAGGGCGTCGGCGAGTTCGCGCAACTCCTGCTCCGTGGGGTGGACGGGCCCTTCGGCCCCGTCCTGGACGAAGACCCTGATGCGCGGGGTCCGGATACCGGTGCGGTCCGCGAGCCCTTGCACACTGAGGTGCCGGCGGCGCATCGCTGCTTGGAGGACGTGCGACAGATCGGCCATTCTCCCCGCCTGCCCCCGGAGCCGGCGTTCACACGGGGAACGCTCCGACCCGGCCCACCGCGCCGCCGCGAGGGTTCACCGGGTGGCGGCGGTGGCCGGCGCGGGCCCGGGCCGGGCGGCACGCGCGGGCACGGGGTCCTCCGCGGGGCGCCGGCCGGCCAGGCGGCAGCCGGGGCGGTCGCGGTGCCCGTGCCGCGCCCCCCGGTCCCGCACGCGCCAGGGCCACTCCTCCGGCGGGCGGGGACCAGCTCGGCTTCCCCCAGCCGGCGTGGTGCAGCGCCCACGTGACGAGGACCGCCCCGCTCAGGACGCCCCCGCCGAGGAGGGCGAGCGGCAGCGACACGGCGACCACGGTGACGCAGAGGCCGTGACCTTGCGTCCGGCCAACACACCGGAGGAGGCGCGCCGAGGCCGGCGCCGGGGGTGGAGTCGAGGTCTCCACGCCCGGCGCCGGCCGGGGTGCGCTCCGCTGGGGACCTGGCCGCGCTACCGCCCCGCCCCCGGTGTCGCCGACGCGGCGGACGCCACCGGCGCGGTGGACGCCGAGGCGGGCGTGAACGTCTTGCTGCGCATCAGGAACTCCCCCAGGTAGCCGTCGTGCGGCAGCCCGGGGACCAGCACGTGCGTCGGGTGGTCGCCGACGTGGAGGCTACGGATGGTCGGCTCGGCGAGCAGCTCCCCCACGAGCTCCGGGTCGGACGTCAGGGCGGTGAGCACCACCGTGTCGCGCAACGGGGCCACGCCGTCGGCGCGGGTCCACGGCGCGACCCACACGCAGGGGAACGGCATCTCCGCGCGGGCCTGCGGCGCGTCGGCGCGGTCCAGCTGGAACACCGCCGGGCGCAGCACCGCGGAGCCGTCCCCGAGCTCGTCGACGATGGTGTCGCCGCCGAGCCACGCCCGGGCACCGACGGCCTCGGAGCGCACGTACTTCTCCAGGGTCCGGGCGGCGTCCAGCCGCCGGACCGGCAGCACCGCCCGGTCGTCCTCCGGTGGCAGCGAGGGGAGGGCGGCGAGGCGTTCGGCGACGGCCCGGGCGACCGGCGCGGGGTCCCCCTCGACGAAGACGGCCGTGGCGTTCACGCACGCGGCGCCGGCCTGCCGGCTGATCGAGTCGACGATCGTGTCGAGGTGCCGGGTGACGTCGGTGTCGGCCGTGAGCAGGATCTTGGCGCGCCCCGGTCCGTGCGGCAGCACCGTCGTGCTGCCGCGGTACTTGGCGATGACGTCGTCGCCGCCGTAGACCATGGCGAGGTCGGCGCCGTCGACCAGGTCGTCGGCGACGCCGTGGTCGGTCGGCAGCAGGACGACGTGGTCCGTGCCGAAGCCCGCCGCGTGCAGGGCGGTGACCAGGCGGTGCGCGGTCAGCGGTTCGCGGCGGGAGGGGCGTACGGCGACGCGGTAGCCCAGTGCCAGCGCCTCCGCCCACTGCACGTGGATCCCGGGGTGGTTGCCCGCGGTGACGACGCCGAGGACGTCGGCGCGGCGGATCCACGCCGCCGTGCCGGCCCCGTTCGTCGTGTCGCGGCTGCCGCGCGGTCGGGCCTGGCCGGCGGAGCCGTACGCGCCGGCCAGGCCGGCAGCGGTCTCTCGGGTGGCTTCCCGCACCATCGCGACGGGCAGGCCGCTCACGCGGGCGACGGCGTGCTCGTACGCGTCGACGGTCAGACCGCCGAGGGTGGCGGTGGCGAACAACCGGCCGGCCTCGGCCAGTGCCGCCGTCCGCTCGTCGGTGGGGAGCGTGCGGGCCCGCTTCAGGGCGGTCAGACCGCGCCGCACGTACAGCCGCGGCACCATGCTCAGCTCGGCGACCGGGCGGCCGGTGACGTCGGTGACGACCTCCCGCGCCTGCGCCCGGTAGGGCCCGCCGGGGCCGAGGGCGTCGAGGTGGACGACTGCCGGAGAGCCGGGCACGTCAGTACACCCCCTCGATGACGGTGCTGCCGTCGAACGTCGGGACCGGCTTGATGTCGGCGACCGCGTCCCCGCCGAACCCCGCGGCCGGGGGCCTGCGGATCGCGGTGTCCCGTTCGAGGTTGTTCGGTATGAGCATGCTGCGACTGACGTGGTGCATGACGACCTGGCCGCGCTCGCCGTACGGCACGGTCTCGCCGGTGTCCGGGTCGACGACCCGCATGCTGACGAACGGGTACGGCGGGTCGAACGTCGACGGCTCGTCCTCGGCGAGCCCCGCCCGCTCGTACATGCCGCAGCCCACCATGGTGCTGCCGTAGAAGCCGAGCAGCTGCGCCTCGGGGAACACCTCCGTGCGGAACAGGCCGCGGGTGTCGACGTCCATGGAGGCACCGCCCCAGATGAGGGTGCGGACCTTCCGGTTGACGAGGTCGGCCAGCTCCTCGTCGCCCGCGACGGCCTCCAGGAGGGGCGGAGTGGTGAAGACGACACCGACGTCCTGGCTCCGCAGGATCCACCGGACCTGGTCGAGGACGTGCTCCAGGTACCTCTTGGTGTCGTCGTGGCGGCCTTCGGCGACGCACTTCTTCACCCAGCGCGGGTCCAGGTCGACGGTGAGGGGGTGGCCGCCGCGGCGGTGCGCCAGGGTCCGGCCCATGGGGCCGAACATGTGCGGTCCGCTCGGGCCGATCGTCAGCCAGTTGACCCCGCGGGGGACGCCGCGCTCGTCCAGGACGCCGCAGTGCCACGCGTTCAGCTGCTCGTGCAGGTCGGGCAGCCAGGCGACGCGCTTGGGCGCGCCGGTCGTGCCGCCGCTCTCGAAGACGTCCAGCGGGATCGGCTCGTCCCCGTACCCGCGCGGCACGAGGTCCTCGGCGCGGACGTCGCGCAGCTCGTCGACGACGTTCGGGAACAGCGCCAGGTCGGCTTCGGTGCGGACGTCCTTGCGGGGGTCGAAGTCGAGGCTCTTGGCGCGCTCCAGCCAGAACCGGGAGCCCGTCCTCGGGTCGAAGTGCCACTCCATGGCGGCGGCCAGCAGGTCCGGCATCGACGGCGGCCGTTCCCAGGGCGCGTCGAGCACCGACGGCTCACGGGTCGGCGCGGAGGCCCGGCCGGCCCCGCCCCCGGCCGCGCGCGTGCGGGCGGCCTTGGTGGCGTGCTCGGTGAGGGCGTCGGTGACCGCGGCCGCGACCTGGTCGGCCTCGTCGAGCCCCATCACCAGCGGCGGGCTCAGCAGGACGGTGTTCGGGTTGTTGCGGATGATGATGCCGCTGCGCTCCCGGACCAGGGGCGGTACCCAGTCGGCGGACAGCGGTTCCCCGGTGGCCGGGTCCTGGGCCAGTTCGATGCCGATCATGAGGCCGACCTGCCGTACCTGGCCGACGGTGGGCAGCTCCTCCAGGCGGCGCAGCTGGGTGCCGAGGTGGTCGCCGACCTTCACGGCGGCCCCGAGGAGGCCCTCCCGTTCCATGATGTCGAGGTTCTCCAGGGCGACCGCGCAGCCCGTCGCGTGGCCGCTGTAGGTGTAGCCGCCGATGAACCCCTCGTCGCGGGTGACGACGTCGACGACGTGGTCGGCGACGAGCAGGGCGCCCATCGGGAAGTAGCCGGAGGTCAGCCCCTTGGCGGTGACGATGAAGTCCGGTGTGACGCCCATCCGTTCGGCGGCGAACCAGTGCCCGGTCCTGCCGAACGCCGTGATGACCTCGTCGAGGATGAGGAGGATCCCGTGCTCGGCGAGGAGTTCGCGGACCCGCGGCCAGTAGTCGTCCGGCGGTTCGATGACGCCGGCGACGCCGAGGATCGGCTCGCCGATCATGACGGCGATGCGGTGGGCGCCGATCTCC
Source organism: Streptomyces kanasensis (assembly GCF_043077165.1). Lineage (NCBI taxonomy): Bacteria > Bacillati > Actinomycetota > Actinomycetes > Kitasatosporales > Streptomycetaceae > Streptomyces > Streptomyces kanasensis. The sequence continues at coordinate 63,455 of NZ_JBIBSF010000011.1, read as the reverse complement.
TCGATGGTCTCCCGCAGCTCGCGCAGGCAGAATTCGGTGGGGTCCTCCCCGCCGTACATCTCGGGGTGGAAGGGCATCGGGGGCGTCAGGTGCCGGACGTCGGGCAGCATGGGTCCGAAACCCTGGTGGAACATCGGCATTCCGGTCGCCGCACCACCGCCGTAGGTGATTCCGTGGTACCCGAAGTTCCGGGCGAGGACCCAGGTGCGTTCCGGTTCGCCGCGCCGGTGGTGGTAGAGGCGGGCCATGCGCAGCGCGGCGTCGACGGATTCCGCACCGCCGCTGGTGAAGTACACGCGCTCCATCGGGGACGGCGCCAGATCGATGAGGCGGTCGGCCAGTTTGATCGAGGGTTCGTTGGTGAACTCGTGGAAGCTGCTGAAGTATTCCAGTTTCCCCATCTGCCCGGCCGCGGCCTCGATCATCTCGCGCCGTCCGTGGCCCACGTGCGCGAGCATGAGTCCGCCGGTGGCGTCCAGGTACTCGCGGCCGTGCGCGTCGCGTAAGCGACAACCGGAACCCGCCACCATCACGATGCGATCGGTGACGTCACCGGGCAGGTGCGGGTGGATCAACCGGGATCGGTCCTTCTTGACCAGGGCGTCTGCTTCTACCAGTGGTCCCGTCATCGCATCCTCACATCGGGAATCGGCCGAAGTTCCATTCCAGGCGTTCTCCGCGTGGATGCTAGTGCGCGGGGGAAGGAAGGGAAACGCTGTTCAAGTGAAGCGGTTCCCGACGGAATACGGACGGGTGGATTCCCCGGTGCCGCACCGGATCTCCCGAAGACTCCGGCGCGGCGATCGGCGGTGAATTCCGCACGCCGGCGGAAATCACCGATTCCGGCGCCGGTCAGGGGGGCGACGGCGCGTTCGGGTCCTCGTCGGCCGTCGGGAGGCGCGTGTGGCCCTCGGCCCAGTTGTTGACCCAGCCGCACACCCCGCACGCGTACCGGCCGTTGAGCCCGGACACCTGCGACCCGCACGCCTTGCACATCGTCGTCGTGATCTCCGGCGTGGTCGGCCGGGCCCCGGCCGCCTCACGCTCCGGCTCCCACCTACTGGTCATCGCCGCCCGATCCTCCCCCCGGCGGCGGGGTCACGCTCGACCAGCCGCAGCCCTGCGAGCACGTCCACCGCGGACCCTGCTGTAACGCCTGCGCCCCGCACCGCTGACAGTTCACGTCCGTCCTCCGATCGGTCGCCGCCGGTCACACCCGTCCGGCCCCCTCCAGTCTCACAGCGCGGCGGCGCGACGGGGAGGCCGCCCGGCGACCGCCACCCTTCCGTGGGAGCGCGCGGCGCGGAGCCGGTGCGGGCGCGCTCCGCAGGACGGCGTCCCGGGGTGCGCTCCGGCCGGGGCCGCGGGAAATTCCGGTGCGGTCACCGCCGTTGGGGCCCAGGATGTGCGGGCGACGTCCTCGGCCCGTCACTCTCCCTCCGCCTTGGCAGGAACAGGGCAACCTTTTGCGGGGGGCGCGAGTCTACGGACCGATCACATCAACGAGGAGACCACCATCACCGCCATACGCAAGACCCTCACGGCCACCGCAGTCGTCGGCGCCGTCCTCGCCGGTTCGGCCGCGTGCGGCACGGTGGAGCAGCTGTCCGCGGGACAGAAGCTCGACCGGGCCTTCGAGAAGCTCGACAAGGAGAAGTCGCTCTCCTTCGAGCTGTCCCTGGACACCGACGCGGCGTCACTGAAGGCGCTGGACGACACGTCGGACCCCGAGCCCGGCGACGAGATCCCGGACGAGGCGGTGGAGCTGCTCCGCGGGGCGAAGATCAGCGTCACCGTGCAGTCGAAGAAGCCGTTCGGCGAGGCCGGCGACAAGGACTTCGACGGCATGGCCATGAAGGTCAGCACCCCGGACGGGGACCTGCTGGAGTACCGGGTCGTCGGCGACCACACCTACGTCCGTTCCGACGTGGACACCCTCGGCAAGGCCATGGGCAGCCCCCTGCCGAAGGCGGCGGACCTGCCCCCGGAGGCCGGCGCGCTCAAGAAGGTGCTCGAGGGCGAGTGGGTGAAGATCGACAACAAGAAGATGCAGGAGCTCGCGGCCGAGAAGGGCGGGGAGCCCGGCGCGAAGCCCTCGCCGGAGCCCAGCCTCGACGCCGCGACGCAGAAGAAGCTCGTGCAGGCCCTGCGCGACGTCGTCGCGCGCGAGGTCGACTTCACGACGGCCGGAGGCGAGGGCGGCACCGAGCGCATCACCGCCACGGCCCCCTTCCGCACGCTGATCACCGAGATGATCGGCGAGATCCGCCCGCTGGCGAAGGACCTCCCGCCGGGTGTGGAACTGCCGACGGACAAGGACCTGAAGGACGCCCCGAACACCAAGGTGACGGCGGACTTCACGCTGAAGAACGGTGAGCTGACCGAGGTCCGCGTCGACCTCGCCAAGCTCGCCGAGAACGCCAAGGTCAAGAAGCTCGGCCTCGTGGTGCGGATGAGCGAGGGCGTCAAGCCCACCGCCCCGACCGGCGCCACGGAACTGGACATCGAGGAGCTGGTGGAGAACCTCTTCGCCGGTCCGGGGATGGGCGCGGAAGGGCCCACCGGGAGCGACTTCCCCGAGGAGGGCTTCCCGGACGAGGGGTTCGTCGAGGAGACCGCGTAACCCTCCGCGCGAGGCCCGCGCCAGGGGGACGCGGGCCCGGTAGGCGGCCCGTCCGCCCGGCCGCCCGCGGCGGCGGGGCGCCGGGCCGGTGGCCGCCGGGCGGCGGGGGGGGAGGACGGCCGGGTGGGGCGCCGGGCCGGCGGGCGCCGGGCGGCAGGGGCACGGCCGGTGCGGGGATGACGGCTGACGGCGCCGGCCCGCCCGGCTCCGGACGCGCCCGGCAGTACGCCGACCCGCGAGTACGCCGACCCGGCAGTACGCCCCGGCCCCCCAACGCCGGCCGCTGCCGCCACGAGCACGGCAGGTCACGTCGGCCCAGTCGGACCACATCGGCCCGGTACGGTCGGCGCAGTCGGGTCACCTCGGCCCGGCCGGGTCGGCGCGGTCAGGTCGCGTCGGCCCCGGTCCGGTCCGGTCACGTCGCCCCGATTCCGGCTGCCTCTGGCCGGTCCGCGGTCACGGATCGCGGGCCGGCCCGACGGCTCACCGGCTGACGCCGCAGCCGTCGTCGGAGACCGCGTTGCCACCGAGGTCGGCGAACCGGGCGAGTACGGCACGGCAGTCGTCCGGGCCCGCCAGGCTGGTGTTGCCGGTGACGGTGCTGTTCTTCAGCCGGACACTGCCGGGGCCGACGGGCACGGGCGGGGCGGGCACGTAGGCGAGGGTGATGTTGATGCCGCCGCCGCCCTTGTCGGCGTGGTTGCCGGTCACCTTGGTGTCCACGAGGGTGACGTCCCGGATGCCCCGCACGTCGATGCCGCCGCCGTAACCGGCCAGCTCACCGGGGCGGGTGGGGTCGTGCGGGTCGACGACGCGGTTGCCGGTGATCGTGGACCGTTCGACCAGCCCCGCCGAGTCGAACCGGATGCCGCCGGCCTCGCCGGCCTCGTTGTGGTCCACGAGGCTGTCTCGCAGGGTGAAGGAGCTCAGCGGGATGTTCTGGACCGCGCCGCCGATCCTCCCGGTGTTCCGGGTGAGGTGGACGCGCTCCATCGTCAGGTCGGACGAGTTCAGCACGGCGCCGCCGCCGTAGTAGTTGTAGAGGGACGCCGTGGGTTCCGACCGGCCCCCGGTGATGGTGAGGTCCGAGATCGTCGACGGCCGCATCACGGTGAACACCCGGTCGACGCCGTGCCCGTCGATGACCGTCCTGCCCGCTCCGGCCCCGGTGATCGTGGTGGGCGCGAAGACCTTCAGGTTCCCGTGTGCCGTGTCGGCCAGGGTGTAGTCGGTGAAGGCCCGCCCGAGGAGGGGCGGGATGGCGAGGTCGTACCGGCCTGCCGGGAGCACGACCGTCGAGCCCGGGTGCGCGTTGGCCTCCATGATCGCCGCGCGCAGCGTGCAACCACCCCTGGTCGACAGGCACCTGCCGTCGGAGCGCGTCGCGTCGGGCGCGTCGGTACGGCTGTCGACCACGATCCGCCGGGCCTGTGCCGTCTGCGCGTGCGCCGTGCCCTGGCCGGGCACCAGGGCCGCGGCGAGACCCAGGACCGCGCCGGCCACGGCCGTCGCCCGGACCGTCGTCCGTGCTGATGTCCCCTTGGTTTTGATCATGGGACAGGACGCTATCCCCGAAAGCTACCGTCAAGTAGGACGAAGATCACGGAATGGGTTTTTGGCTGCATACCAGCGCAAAACCCCTCCGGACCCGCCCCGCTCCCGGCTCCGCCTTCCCCTCCCCCACTCCCCCACACCCCGGCGGACGCGCACGCGGCAGGCGAATCGCCCGGCGACGCGCACCGGCGCCGCCGGGTCGACGGGCCCGTACCCGATCCGACGTACCGTCAGGAGCGGGACACTCCGGCCGAGAAGACCGTCTTGCCGAACGCCGGAGCAACCACTCGCCACGAGGCGGGCCGCCTGCCAGGCGTGCGCCGCGTCCATCCGACTCGCGGGCGCGTGCCGGGGGCGTCCTGGACGAGGAACTCCTCCAGGATGCCCGGGCGGGCTGCCGTGGCGAGGGGGACGGCGTCGGTGGCGGCCATGTCGCGGACGCGGTACGCGTGTTCCCCCGCCGCCACCGCCGCCGTGAGCGTGACCAGGCCCGCGCGGCGGCCGGAGGGCGAGGTGGAGAACGTCCAGGCGGCGATCCCCGCGCGGTCCAGGGCGACGGTGTCCCGGTGGAACGTGCCGGAACGGGCCAGGAGGTGCGGCCCGTGCAGGGAGTGGCCGAGGCTCCGGTACGCGTCGCGGGCCAGCAGCAGGGTCGCCGCCGTCGCGAGCAGGGCGTAGAGCCACGCCGCGTGGAGGAAGACGGGCGTCACGAACAGTCCGAGGGTGAGGAGTACGGCAGTCGCCGGCAGGACGGCGTACAGCAGGCCGCGGGCCCTCCGCCGGCGCAGCGCGGCGCGTGGGTGGGGGGTCAGCGTGACGGAGTCCCACGGTGGTGCGGGGACACCGAGTGCTCCGGCGGTGACGCGTGCGGCCTCGGCACGCGGCGCCGGTGGGAGCAGGGCACCGCGCGCATGGGCCTCCTCCTTGTCGCCGAGCCCGGCCGCGACGGCCGTCACGCTCGCGCCGCCGGCGGCCCGCAGCAGGAGGGGTTCGCGGAGCAGCACGCCGTGCAGCCTCCCGCGTTCGAGTGCGACCGAGCGGGTGGTCAGCAGGCCGCGCCGTACCGTGAGCGTGTCGGTGTCGGTCCAGGCGGCGCGGTACCCCCACCAGTTCTCCGCGTAGACGACGACGGCACCGAGGCAACCCAGGGCGGTCACCGCGACGAGGACCGCGGGCACGGTCAGCCACAGGGCGCGGGCGCCGAGCGCGTCGAACGCCTCCTGGACGTACCGCGCCCGCCACGGGTCGATCCCGACGCCGTCGAGGATCCGGTACGCCGTGCCCACCGCGACGCCCACGCCGCCGAACACCCAGAAGGTGAGCGGCGCGTACCGCAGCCACCGCCAGTCGAGGCGGCTGAGTACGGGGTCTTCGGTGAGGGCCCGGGCGCCCGGGCCGGTGGCGGCGCGGGGGCCGGTGGCGGCGCGGGGGCCGGTGGCGGCGCGGGGGCCGGTGGCGGCGCGGGGGCCGGTGGCGGCGCGGGGGCCGGTGGCGGCGCGGGCGAGGAGGGCGACCCGGAGCCGGTGCCCCTCGTGAACCGTGACGGCGTTCAGGGTGATGCCGCCGCGTTCCCCGCCGGAGGCGGTCGTTCCGGCCCGTACGACGGTGAGCCCCAGCAGGCGGTGCAACGGGGGCGCGGTGAGGTCGACGTTGCGGATCCGGTCGAGCGGGAGGGTGCGGCGCTGCCGGCTGAACACCCCGCTGTGCAGGGTGAACGCGTCGGTGGTGAGCCGGTACCGGGTGCGCGACCAGGCCATCAGGCCGGCGGTGGTGACGGCGGCGAAGGAGACGACGAGGGCGGCCAGGGTGATGCGCGCGCCGACGGGGACGCGGCCGCCCGTGGCGAGCAGGGTGAGGGCGAGCGGTCCGAGCGGCGGGACGAGCCAGCCGCAGTGGACGAGCAGGGTACGGGCGGCGGGCCGCCGCCAGGCTTCGCCCTGACGGCTCACGCGGCGCCCTCCGGGGTGGCGGAAGCGGTACGGGCGGTGTGCGCGGCCCGTCCGATCGTCCGCGCCAGCTCCTCGGCCAGCGCGTCCGGCAGCCCCGCGATCCTGATGTCACCCGCGGTGGAGGCGGTGGTGACGGTGAGCGTCGCCAGGCCGTAGCGCCGCTGGAGGGGGCCGCGGACCGTGTCGACGGTCTGCACCTGACCGAGCGGGGCGACGCGGCACCACTGCCACATCCAGCCGCCGGCTCCGTAGACGGCGTGCCTGCCCAGTTCCCAGGCGTGCGTCGCGTACCGGCGGCGCGGCATGAGGAGCAGGTAGCCGAGTGCGGGGACGACGAGGGAGATCACCAGCAACGGGGCGAGCCAGGGCAGGGACCCGGCGAAGAACAGCGCGCAGAGCACGCCGACGAGGAGGGCGGTCAGCAGCATGGGGCCGCTCACCGTCACCAGCGCCTGGGCCGCCCACCAACGGCGGGATCGGGGATCGACCCGGTGGCGGGGCGGCCTCAGGCCGGGCACGGCAGGAAGAGACATGACGGTGACCCACTTTCCAAGTCAACTGTATTGGATAGCGATACGTTACAACGGTACAAGTGACTTGCCAACGCGGCGGGCCCGGAGGGACCCCGGCCGGGGAACCGGCCTGCCGCACGGAGGAGATGAGGACGTCCGGTGCCGAAGAAGGTGGACCACGAGGCCAGGCGCCTGGAGATCGCGGAGGCGCTCTGGCGCATCGCGGGTACGCGCGGCCTCGACGGGGTGAGCCTGCGTGACGTCGCGGCGGAGGCCGACATCTCGCTGGGCAGGCTCCAGCACTACTTCCGGACGAAGGACGAGATGCTGCTCTTCGCCCTGCGCCACATCAACTCCCTCGCGGAAGGGCGGATCCGCGCACGCCTCGGCGCGCTCGCGGCGGTCCAGGAGCCGGGCGGAGCACGGGACCGGGAGCCGGGCGAGGGCTTGGAGCAGGAAGGGGGCGGGCAGGGTGGGGCTCACGGCCCATCGAGGGGCGGGGCCCAGGGACCGCCACCGAGGGTCGTCCTGCGGGAGTGCTTGACGGGAATGCTGCCGCTGGACGAGGAGAGCCGGGTGGGCACGCTGGTCGGCGCGGCCTACTTCGCCCGCGCGGTCCACGACGAGCGGCTGCGCGAGGAGGCCCGGGAGGGCATCCCCAAGCTGGCCGGGTTCTTCGCCGACCTCCTGCGCAGCGCCGGGGAGCGCGGCGAGCTGGCGGCGGACCGTGCGCTCGACCCGCACACCGAGGCGATGCTGCTCATCAGCCTCGTCGACGGCCTGACCGCGTACACCCTGCTCGGTGTCCAGACCGGCGACGAGGCGCTGGCACGGCTGGACGCGCATCTGGAGCGGATCTTCGGCGGCGCCCGCTGAGCCACTCCCCCGCGCCGCCGAACACACGGGCCGCCGCTCCCCCGCGCCCCGGCCGGCACGAGGCGGCCCCCGGGCGCTACCCCCGACAGTGCGGGAGCCGGCGTCGCCGGAACCCTCCGAGCCGCCGGAGCCCTCCGAGCGGCGGGAGGCGGGGGCCGTGGGAGGAGAGACCGGTCAGGTCGGCCGCCTTGTGGGCCGGCGCCAGCCGCGGGCTCCGTGGTGTGGCCCCGTGGACGGGCCCGGGGTGCGTGGCACCGGATCCGCTTCCCCACCTCCGTGGACCATCACCCCCTCGGAAAGGTCTCTGCGCCCCGGGCTCCGGCGTCCGCGCGGGCTCTGGCGTCCATGCGGGCTTTGGCGTCCGCGCGGGCTGTCCGCCCTGGCCGGGCGGACAGCAGGGGCGTACGCCCTCCGCCGCACGCTCCCGGGCCCGTCCACGGCGTCGACGGGTCCGCAGGGGGTAGACCGCGTCCGGCGCGGCGGGTGCGAGTTCGCAACGGCGGTGGCGGCGAGGGCGCGGGCACCGCGACGGCTGCGCGGGCCGGTACGCCGGAGCGGCTGCTGCGGGCGGGGCCGAGGCGGGTGATGGTGGGCGGTCCGTCGGGGCAGGTGGGACACCATGGACGACACACGGCACCTCCCCGCCTCCGGCCTCCCCGGACGCGATGGTGGTCGCATGGGACAGACGACGACCCCCGGCCTCTTCACCCGCAGGTTCGGGCCCCCGCCGCGCGACGACGTTCCGGTCGTGGTGCTCGTGCACGGGCTCGGGCTGTCCGGCCGGTACTTCGTGCCGCTCGCTCGGCGGTTGGCGGCGGGCGGGGCGAGCGTGCTCGTACCGGACTTGCCGGGCAACGCACGGTCGCGGTCCGCCGTGCGCCGCATGCCGGACGTCGGTGCGCTCGCCGAGGCGGTCGGCGACTGGCACCGGGGGCTGTCCCTGGGGCCGTGCACGTTCGTCGCCAACTCGGTCGGCTGTCAGGTCGTCGCGGCCTTCGCCGCCCGCCACCCCCGCCGGGTGGACCGGGCGGTGATGGTCGGCCCCGCGCTCGAACCGGGGGCGTCCGGCTGGCGCCAGGCGGGGCGGCTCCTCGCGGACGCGCCCCGCGAGCCGCTCCCGCTGCTCGCCGTGGCGACGGCCGACTACCTGCTGACGGGCCCCCTGCGCTTCGCCGCGTCGTTCCGCCACGCCCTGCGGGACGCGGCCACGTCGTTCGAGGGGAACCTCGCACGGGTCCGGGCGCCGACGCTCGTGGTACGGGGTGCGCGCGACCCGCTCGCCTCCGGCGCCTGGGTGCGGCGGGTGGCGCGCACGGTCGTCGACGGGCACCTCGCCGAGGTGCGGAACGCCGCGCACGCGGCCCACTACAGCGCGCCGGACGCCATGGCCGCGCTGATCAGGACGTTCGTGACAGGAGGACGCGCGTGAAGCCGTCGAAGACCACCACCCGCACGCCCCGGTCCGAGGAGGACGGCGGCAGGCCCTCGCCGTGGCTGCGCGTCCTGCCCGGTGTCTCCCCGGAGCGGCGCGGACTGGTGCTGGCCTGGTGGGGGTTCGCCCTCACCTTCGGCGGGATGCGTCTGCTCACCTGGCTCATCCACATCGACGTGGCCGGCGTGGGTGACGTCCAGGCCGGCGGGGTCCACCTCCACCACTATGTGTGGGGCATCCTGCTGCTCGCGGCCGTCGGTGTGGCGGGCCTGGTCCAGCGCTCCGCCCGGGCACGCGCGTGGATGGGCCTGGCCTACGGGGTCGGCCTGGCGCTGGTGGTGGACGAGGCCGCGCTGCTGATCAGCCTGGAGGACGTGTACTGGGACACCGAGGGCGGTGTCAGCATCGCCCTGGCCATCGCGGTGATCGCCGTCGCGGGCGGCGTCCTGGCGGTCACGCGGGACCGCGGCGCCTCGGCGGCGCGGCACCGGGACGACGGCTGACGGCGAGGGGCGGTGCGCGGCGCCGGGCCAGGAAGGTACGGCGGGCACCGGCGGGACGGCGGACGCGCGCCGGAGACCGGACGCCGCGCCGGAGGTCGGACGCCGCGCGGGACGGCGGACAGCACGCCGGAGGAGCGGCGCCCGCCGGGGGCGCCTCCGGTGCCGGTCAGGGACGGCGGACGAGCTCCGCCGCCAGGAGGTCCATCAGCAGCCCGTCGTGCCAGGTGCCGTCGGCGCCGCGTTCGTACTGCCGCATGACTCCCACCGGCCGGAAGCCGACCTTGGTGTAGCAGCGGATCGCCGCGGCGTTGTCGGCCGCCGGGTCGATGACGAGCCGGTGGTGGCCGTGGACGTCGACGAGATGGCGGGCGAGGGTCCGTACGGCGTCGGTGCCCAGCCCCCTGCCGTGCGCGGCGGGGTCGAGGAAGAGGTCGATGCCGGCGTGCCGGTAGTCCGGCTCCTCCTCGGCGTACCACTGGATCATGCCGACGGTGCGGTCCCGGTGCTCGACGGTCAGCCACCGGTTGTCGGGGTCGTCGAACTCCCGCGCCATCTCCGCCCCCAGGTCGTCCCCGCCCCTCCACCGGGCGCGCACCTCGGGTGTCGCCCGGATGGCCGCCAGGGCGGGGATGTCCTCGCGGACGGTGGGGCGGAGGACGACGAAGGCGCCACGCAGCACGGTCATGGCCGGGAACGGTACGCCAACGGGCAGGCCCCGCACCCCCGGATTTCCCCGCGGCGGGATTGGGGCGCGTCGTCCTCCCGCACGGCGCGGGGGCCCGTCGCAGTCCGCACGGCGCGGGGGCCCGTCGCAGTCCGCACGGCGCGGGGGCCCGTCGCGTCGCGCGCGGCAGCGCGGAGGGGGCGCGTTCCACCGGTCGGTGCAGCGCCGGCAGGCCCGGAGGTGATTTCCGCCCCGCTTCCGGTAACAGTGCCAGGAGGCCCCGACCGCCTCCCCCTCCCCCCACTCCCGGACGAAACTGCGACGGAGCGCGATGTGGAAACACCCTACGAGCGCTATCTGCGCCTTCCCTCGCTGCTGTCCCTCCAGCGGCCTCGGACCCCGCGGGACGACACGGCGCGCTGGCCGGACGAGCGTCTCTTCATCGTCGTCCACCAGTCGGCCGAGCTGCTCGTCGGCCAGGCGCTGGTGGACCTCGGCACCGCCCTGGAGCACACCGAGGCGGGTCGGGTGCGACCGGCCTGTACGTCGCTGCGGCGCGTGACGGCCCTGGTCGAGGCCCTGGACCAGCACCTCATCCTGCTCGACCACCTGGATCCGGCCGGCTTCGGCGCCTTCCGTCCGCTCCTGGAGGAGGCGAGCGGGTCGCAGTCACCCCAGTTCGCCGCGTTGTTCGACCTGGTCGACGAACACGGCAGGGCCCACTTCGGGCGTACGAGGGACACCGGGGGCGGGGCCGGCACGCCACCCGTCCGCGGCGAGGAGCAGGAGGAACCGGCCCCGTCCTGGCGGGCCCTGCACAACGCGGTCACCCGCTGGCGCGTCAGACACCTCTTGATGGTGGAACGCATGATCGGCGACGGGGCCGGCACGGGAGGCACCACGGGGCTGGAGTACCTGCGTTCCCGGATCCACCTGCCGCCGCACCGGCCCCCGGTCTGACGGACGGCCGGGGAGCGGTGGAGGCGGGAGGAAGGCTCAGGACGCCTGGGCCCCGCGGTCCGCTGCGGCGCCCCGGTCACCGGCCCCCCGGTCACCCGCGCCCCGGTCACCGGACGCCGCCTCGATGACCTCGTCCAGGATGCCGCGCGTGAGGGCCAGGTCGGTCATCGTGCGGTCGATCCGCTCGCGTTCGGCGAGCAGCTCGCCGACCAGGCGCGAGGTGGCGGACGCGTTGGGTCCGCCGTCCGCGTCGCGCATGCAGGGGAGCAACTGCGCGATCTTCCTGCTGTTCAGGCCCGCCGCGTACAGTGCCTGGATCCGGACGACGCGGTCGACGGCCCACGCGCCGAACTCCCGGTGCCCGCCCGGGGTCCGCTCGCTCCGCAGGAGCCCCTGCTGCTCGTAGTAGCGCAGGGAGCGCTCGCTCACCCCGCTGCGCCGGGCCAGTTCACCGATCCTCATTTCCCGCCCCCCCCCGCCGCCCGACGGGCACTTGAACCTGACACCGGTGTCAGTTCCTACGGTACCGGCATGACGCAGACACCCCGCATCCCGCAGCTCCTCGAACCCGCCCGCCTCGGCCCGCTCCACCTGCCGAACCGTCTCGTGATGGCGCCCCTGACCCGCAACCGCGCGGGGGCGGACGGCGTCCCGCAGCCGCTCATGGCCACCTACTACGCACAGCGCGCCTCCGCCGGGCTGATCATCGCCGAGGCCGCGACGCCGAACGCCGTCGGGCAGACGTACCCGAACATCCCGGCGATACACAGCCAGGCGCACGTCGACGGGTGGCGGCGGGTCACACGGGCCGTGCGGGCGGCGGGCGGCCGGATGTTCCTGCAGCTCCAGCACGGGGGCCGGGTCGGGCACCCGGAGACCAGCGGCCTCACTCCCCTCGCCCCCTCCCCCGTGCCGCTGCCGGAGACCCTCCACACGCCCTCCGGGCTCCGGCCCGCCGTCGTGCCGCGCGAGATGACGACCCGGGACATCCGTTCCACCGTCGCCGACTTCGCGTCGGCCGCCCGCAACGCCGTCGACGCCGGATTCGAGGGCGTCGAGGTGCACGCCGCCAACGGGCACCTCCTGCACCAGTTCCTGGCCGGGAACACCAACCGGCGCGGCGACGCGTACGGCGGCCCGGTGGCCCACCGGATCCGCTTCGTCGTCGAGGTGGTGCGGGCCGTCGCCGACGCGATCGGACCGGAGCGGGTCGGACTGCGCGTCTCCCCCGGCAACACCGTGAACGGCGTACGGGAGGACGACACCGACAGCGTCTACCCGGCGCTCGTCGAAGCCCTGGCGGACAGCGGACCGCTCTACCTGCACGTCGTGGCCGCCGATCCGGACCAGCCCCTCTTCCGCACGCTCCGCGACGGCTGGCCGGGCACGCTGATCGCCAACCCGGCCCTCGGGTGGGGAACGCCGCTCCCCGCCGACGGCGGCCGGCGCGCGGGCGAACGGCTGCTGGCTGCCGGCGCGGACCTGATCGCCCTCGGCCGCGCGTTCATCGCCAACCCCGACCTGGTCGAGCGGATACGCCTCGGCGCTCCGCTCAATCCGGTGCGCGAGGCGTACCAGATGTACACGGGAGGGGAGACCGGGTACACCGACTACCCCTTCCTGGCCGACCACGCCGGCAGCCCGTCCCCGGAGCCGGTGAGCGGGTGATGGGTGAGCCGGTGAGCAGGTGAGGAAGCCGGCGGGCCGGTCCGGAAGGTGGCGGACCGGTCGGGAAGCGGCGGCCGGGCGCAGGAGACGGCAGGCCGGTGAGCAAGACGGCGGTGACCGCCACGCGACCCGCCGCGCCGCTCGGGCAGGATGGACGCATGCGCCATGACGAGGGGGCGGGCTTCGCCCTGCCGCGAGGAGCGACCGGCTTCTTCCGCCCGGAGGACGGCCCGCTCCCCCGGACCGGCCTCCGCGCCTTCCGCACCGCACTCCACGCCGCCGCCCGCGCCGCCGGAGGCACCGTGGACGAGGTCGAGGAGCAGACCTACCCGGTCACGTTCCACACCGCGGTGATCACCGGGGGCGGGGACGAGTGGATCGTCCTGTGCCACGCCCACCACCCGTGGGTGGCCTTCGCCGAGACCCGCCGGAACTGGTACACGGACCAGTTCGTGAGCCCACCCGCGTGGGCCCGGGCCTTCTCCGACGCGGGTCTCGTCCTCCTCACGTGCGAACGGCTGGCCACGCCCCTCTCGGACGTGGACACGTCGGTGCTGACCAAGGCGGAACGGCGGCAGGTGCGCTGCTACGGCGTGGACACGCTGGGCGGAGTGCTCTTCAACGCCTGGGCCTGACCGGATACGTCCGCCGAGACCCCCGACGCCGGGCGGGCGGGACGCGCCGCCGGTCGCGGTCACGCCGGAAGGTACCCCGGCCACCGGGGGGGGACGCCCCCGGGCCGTGCACCGCACGGTGACCGGGTCAGCGCGCCGGGGTCCCGGGGTCAGGTCGCGCAGAACTCGTTGCCCTCCGGGTCCTGCATCACCCACCAGTGTCCGGCGGGCCCCTTGTCCACCTCGCGGACCCGGGTCGCCCCCAGGGTCTCCAACCTCGTCACCAGGTCGTCGAGGCCGCCGGGCCCGCCGTGGACGTCCAGGTGCAGACGGTTCTTGCCGGACTTGCGCTCGGGCACGTCCTGGAAGAGGAGTCGCCGGCCGTGGCCGACCCCGCTGGTCGCGTCGTAGGGGTCCTCGGGGTGACGGATCGCGGCGTACCCGCGGAAGGTCCTGCGGCCGCGGTGCTCGACGACCGCGTCCTCCGGGAGGTGGCCGGCGGCCAGCAGCTGCTCGACCAGAGGAGTGGGGTCCTCCACCTCGTACTCCAGTGCCGCCGCCCAGAAGTCGGCGAGGGCGGGCGCGTTCGTGCTGTCGATGACGAGCTTCCAGTGCAAGGGCATGCGCCCATCTGACGTGTCGTCCGGGGCCCTGCGCAACCCGGGCCGGCCGACCCCCGCGAGGGCTCCGCCCCGCATCCCCGTGGTCCGGCACCCGCAGCGGCGCGGCCGGTGATGCCGGTGTGACGCCCGGCCGGACCCCGTCGTCCGGGCGGCGCCTCCGACAGGAGGGGCATCCGTCGGGCGCCCGGTCCGGGACGTGGACGGCCCGTTCCGCCACGTCCCGGGAGGAAGCGCCGGCCCCGGCCGGGGCGGTCGCGGCCTCGGGGCGGTGGCGGCTTCGGGACGGTGGCGGCGTCGGGACGGCACTGCCCGGCCCGTGCGGCGAGGCCGCCCGCCTCCGCTTCGGCTCCTGACGGTCGATCTTGGCCGGGTTACGGTGCCGGAGCCGGCGCGGTGCCGGCACGGTGCCGGCGCGGTGCCGGTCCGGCGCGGGGAGGACGGGGAACAGTGGACACGGACGTGCGGACACGGGTCTCGGCGTACGCGATCGCCGTGGACGACGACCGGTTGCTGCTCGCCCGCCTGTCGGCCGCGTCCCCGGTGTTCGCCCCCGGGCTCTGGCACCTCCCGGGCGGTGGCATCGACCCGGGCGAGCAGCCCGTGGAGGCCTTGGCCCGCGAACTCCGGGAGGAGACCGGCCTGGAGCTCTCCGCCGCCCGCCTGCCCGACGCCCGGAGCTACGGCGCGCGGCGGCACGGGGTGAGCTGGCACCTCACGGCGCTCTTCTACGCCGTCGACCTCCCGCGCGGGGCACCGGTCGTGACCGAGACCGACGGCTCCACCGACGCGGCCGTGTGGGTACCGCTGGCGGACCTGCGGACGTCGACGCTGTCGCCGGCGGCCGCCGACGCCGTCCGCATGCTCGGGAGCCGGTCCGGTCACCACGAGTGACGGCGGCGACTGCTCCCGCCGCTCCGGTCCCCCTGTACGCGCCCGACGTCCGACGACTTCGACGAGTCGGACGAACCGGACGACGAGCCGGGTCGGCGGGTCCGTCGACGACCGCGCCGGCCGGGACCCCGCCACCGGCACGGTCCGTCCTCACCGCCCGCGTACGATGGCGCCATGGCGAGCGCGCGCACCGTGACCAGCAGGCACCCCGTCGGGTGCCTGCTGTCGTCGCTGGTGCTCGCGGTGCTGGCCGGTGTGCTGGGCATGCACGGCCTGGTGCCCGGATCGATGCCCGTGGCGGCCGCGCACACCGGCCACCAGGCGGTGCCGGCCACCGCGGCGGAGGTGCCCCGACTGGACGGTGACTGCTCACACTCCGACGGTGGGGCGGGCCACCCGGCCCACGCCGACGGGACGTGCGCGGCGGCCGGTACCGGCTCCGCCTACACGCCGCCCGCGCTCACCGCCACCGTGGCGGCCGTCCCCACCGCCCTGGCGCCCGGGGACGGCCTTCCGGCCTCCACGGCGAGCGGCAGGGGCCCTCCCGACCTGTCCGAGCTGCAGCTCCTGCGGATATAGACCGACGCGCCGCACGCGCGCCCCCCGGCACCGGCCGGTGGAGCGCCGTGCCCCGGTACGTACGTCTCCCATCCGTGACACCCCGCGCGGCGCCCGTCGCCGCGCGTGAAGGAGCAGCACCCATGAACAGCAGGAGTTCCCTCCACCGCCGTACCGCCGCCGCCCTGACCGCGGGCGTGGCCGCGGTCGCCCTCGCCGCCTGCGGCGGGAGCGGCAGCGGATCGACCGGGCACGTCGGTCACGGCGCGACCCCCTCGTCGGCCTCCTCCGCCCCGGCGTCCGGGCCGGCGTCGCAGGACCGGCACAACGCCGCGGACGTCGCCTTCGCCCAGGGCATGATCCCCCACCACCGGCAGGCGGTGCAGATGGCGGACCTGGCGCCGTCGAGGGCCGCGTCTCCCGAGGTGAGGAAGCTCGCCGAGGACATCGAGAAGGCGCAGGACCCGGAGATCAGGACGCTCTCCGAGTGGCTCGTGTCCTGGGGCGAGAAGGTCCCCGCCGAGGGCGCCGCGGACCACTCCCACCACGCGGGCATGGAGGGCATGATGAGCGCCGAGGACATGGCCGCGCTGGGCAAGTCCTCGGGCAAGGCCTTCGACACCGCCTTCCTGGAGATGATGATCAGGCACCACGAGGGGGCCGTGACCATGGCCAAGGCCGAGCGGGAGCGGGGCGCGTACCCGGCGGCCACGAAGATGGCCGACGCGATCGCGGCCTCGCAGAGCGCCGAGATCGCGGAGATGAAGAGGCTGCTGGCCCGCGACTGAGCGGAGCGAGCCGGGGGGGGGGGGCGGGGGCGGGGGGCGGCCCCCCCCCCCGGGGGCCGGGGGGGGGGGGGGGGGCCCGCCCCGCGGCGGCCCGGGGGCGGGGGGGGCCCCCCCCCCCCCGGGCCGCAAC
>NZ_JBIBSF010000011.1:28699-47100 GCF_043077165.1 Streptomyces kanasensis | reverse complement strand
CCGCCCGCGCGCCGGGGGCGGGGGGGGGGGGGGGGGGCGGCCCCGGCGGGGGGGGGGGGGGGGGGGGGGGGGGGGGGGGGGGGGGCCCCCCCCCCCGCCGCGGGGTCCCGTCGGGCCGGTCGCGGCGACGTCCCGTCACGTGGCCGGGCTTCGGGGCGCCTCGCCGCCGGCGGGCCGTCAGCGGCGAGGCCGCGTGTCCTCGGGCCCGAGCCGTCCGTCGAGGTACTCGATCAGCCGCGTCTCGCTCCGCTCCAGCCGCTCCCGCCGCTCGGCGGGGAGCGGGGCGAGGGCGTCGACGAGGACCTGGTCCCGGGGGACGTGCACCACGGCGCCCGAGTAGACCCGGCAGCGGGAGCACCAGGCGAGGGCGACGCACCGCTCGAAGGCGGGGGACGCGGGCGGGTGGAAGCGGTGGCGGTACGAGCGGACGGCCGTCCCGCAGGTCGCACAGATCCGCCGGTCGCCGTCCGGAACGGTCTCCCAGGTCCCGGACTTGCGCCATCGGGGGCGCCCCTCAGGGGCTCTTCCCCTCGTCATGCCGGGCATTGTCGTGGACGCGGTACCGTCCCGGCAACCGACCGCTCCCCCGCGCCTGCGGCGGTCGCGCGCCGCCGCCCCGTTCAGGGCCGGGGGTCGGTCCGCTGCCACCGGGGCGACGCGTTCGTGCCGCGACGCCCCGCCACGGCGGCGCAGCGGTGGCACAGCCGCTGGACCCGGTCGGCGGCCCCGCCCGACTCGGGGATCGCGTCGGCCCACGGCACGTGGGAGAAGCGGGCCAGCTGGGAGCGGCTGAGCGAGAGCCCGCACACCGTCTCGTTCCGGCCCGGTTCCCACGCGTGGACCTCCCCGGCGGGGAGCCTGCGGCGGCGCCCGTCCTCTTCGTCGGTCCACTGCCCGGAGGCCGCGACCGCGTACTGCCGTCGTCGTGTCGCCACACCCTGCGACTACCCCGCCGGGACGGTCCCCACCGGGTCGCGCCCGCCTCGCGGTGAGAGGCGTCGAGCAGGGCGCCGGGGGCGTCCTCTAGAGTGCCACTGTCCCCTACACGTGCCGTGGTGTCGGCCCGGCGGCGCGTGCGGATCCCGCCACGGGCCTGACCGAGGAGCAACCGTGACCGGCCTGGCGCCCATGTCCCTTCAGCAGGAGATCGCCCGGGATCTCCACGTGAGTCCGTCCTTCGACGCGAAGGAGGAGATCGAGCGGCGGGTGGCCTTCCTCGCCGACCGGCTGACGTCCGCGGGCCTGCGCGCACTGGTCCTCGGCATCAGCGGCGGCGTCGACTCCACGACCGCGGGCCGGCTGTGCCAGCTGGCGGTGGAGCGGGCGCGGGCCGCCGGGCACGAGGCGACGTTCTTCGCGATGCGGCTGCCGTACGGCACCCAGGCGGACGAGGCCGACGCGCAGCTGGCGTTGGAGTTCATCGGGCCCGACCGCGTCCTCACGGTGGACGTGAAGCCCGCGAGCGACGCCGCGCTGGAGGCGCTCCTGGCCGGTGACACCGTCTTCCGCGACGCCCACCACCAGGACTTCGTGCACGGCAACATCAAGGCGCGGCAGCGCATGATCGCCCAGTACGCGGTGGCGGGCGCACACGACGGCCTCGTCGTGGGCACCGACCACGCCGCCGAGGCGGTCTCCGGTTTCTTCACCAAGTTCGGTGACGGGGCGGCGGACGTGGTCCCGCTGACGGGTCTCACCAAGCGGCGCGTCCGCGCGGTGGCGGAGGCGCTGGGTGCGCCGTCGTCGCTGGTCGGGAAGGTTCCGACCGCGGACCTGGAGAGCCTCAGCCCGGGCAAGCCCGACGAGGAGGCGCTGGGCGTCACCTACGGCGAGATCGACGACTTCCTGGAGGGCAAGCCGGTCGGCGAGGCCGCCTTCGAGGCGATCGTCCGCCGCTACCGCCTCACCGAGCACAAGCGACAGCTCCCGATCGCCCCCTGACCCGCCCCGCTGCCGCCCGGTCGCCGGGCCGGGTCCTCCTCGGTCCGGCGGCGGGTCGTCCGGCCCGACGGCCGGTCGGCAGGTGGTCGCCGCCGCACCGTTCGGGCGGGTCGTCACCGGCGTCCACGGGCTGCCGCCGACCCGGACGGGCCGTACGACCTTGTGATCGTTTCGAAGGTCATCTCGTGTCAGGACCGGTGCGGCGGGTGGCGCCCCCGGCCTGGGCGATCACGAGGGGACCCACATGCGCGAACAGCGAGTGTTCCGGTCGGCGTGGCGGCGGTTGGCCTTCGCCGTGGCGACATCCACGGCGCTCCTGGCGTCCGGCGGCGTCGCGGGCGCGGCGCCGGCGGCGGAGGAGCCGCACCTGCCGTCGTTCTCGATGGACGCACCGGACATCCCGGCCGGCGGCACCGTGACGCACACCGTCGAGGTCGCCGTCTCCGGGCCGGGCCGGGCCGGGCCGGGCCGGGCCGGGCCGGGCCGGGCCGGGCCGGGCCGGGCCGGGCCGGGCCGGATGACCATCGACCTGCGCACCGCCGACCACCTGCGGTCCTTCGTCGAGCACGAGTGGGCTGGCCTACGGCGTCCCGCAGGGCGCGGGCAACGCCACCTGCCGTCTGGAAGTGCTGGGCAACGGCGAGCAGCAACCGGGGGGGCGGCGTCGTCGCCCGTGAGCCGTCCGGCACCCTCTGGTACTACCCCGCTCTCGGCAAGCGGTACGGCTCGACCGGGGCGTTCAAGCCGCGCGTGCGCGTCGGCACCGGCTGGAGCGTCTACTCGTCCGTACGCGGGACCGGGGACGTCACCGGTGACGGCCACGCCGACCTGATCGCCCGGGACAAGGCCGGCGTGCTGTGGCTGTACCGCGGTACGGGCGTCGAGGCCCGACCGTTCGCCACCCGTACCAAGGTGGGCTCCGGCTGGCAGGTGTACAACGCCCTCACCGGAGGCGTCGACGTCACCAGGGACGGCCACGCCGACCTGTACGCCCGCGACACCTCCGGGGTCCTGTGGCTGTACCGGAGCACCGGTGACGCGGCGCGCCCCTACGCCCCCCGCCTGAAGGTCGCCACCGGTTGGGGCGCGCACACGGCGATCATCGCCCCGGGTGACGGCTCGACCGTCGGCAAGGGCGCCTTGCTGCCCCGCGACAAGGAAGGCCGGCTGTGGTGGTACCGGGGCGGGCGTCGCGTCGAGCCCCCTCACGGAGCGGACCCACGCGGCGCAGGCGTCCCCGCACATCAACGCGTGGATGTGAGGGGTCGCCCCCGGACACCTGCCTGACGGGTGGTCATCCGGTCGGGGCGCCCGTGGGCACCCCGACCGGCCGCGGGCCCCGGCCCGCCCGACGTCCGCACGCGCGGGCCGCGGTTCACGGGTGCGGTGTGCAGGTGAGGTGTGCCGACAGGGACCGGAGGAAGTCCGGGGCGTCGAAGGCCGCGCCGGCCGAGGCGACGCCGACCGTCCGGGTCCGTCCGGTGAGGACGCGCTGCACCGCCTCCACCGCGAGTGGCGCGGTGACGGCGTAGATGTCGCGGCCCGTCGCCACGGCGCGGCGTTCCGTGCCGCCGCGGCGAACGACGGTGTCCACGACGAAGGTCTGCCCGGACCGCCCGCGCGCGTCGACCGCGGACGGCGCGGGCGTGTCCGGAGCGGACAGGTCCGCGGCCGCCTCGACCGTCATGTACGTGCGGACCTCCGGGACGGACAGGTGGCTGGGCAGGGTGACGACGTCGGCCATCGTGAACTCGCCGATGACGTCGCGCGGACCGGTCGGTGCGGGGAAGGGCCACCGGAGCGTCGGCGCGGCGTCGGTGCGGTACTCCAGCCGGCCCTCGGTGTAGCGGACGCGCCGGCCGCCGCGCCGATCCCGGGAGACGCGGCCCGCGGCGCGCGTGCCGGGCGTGGGGTGCCAGTGGCTCAGGGCGTACGCGACGTGCGCCTCGTCGGCCTCCGTCCACTCCCCCATCGCGGCGGTCGCCAGCAGGTCGCCGAGCCCGCCGTAGAAGGCCATCGCGGGGACGACCAGCACTCCGGCGGCGCGGGCGCGGTCCGTGAAGCGGGCGAACGTGTCGGCGTTGGCCTCGATCTCGGCCGCCACGTCCACGTACGGGATCCCGGCGCGCAGTGCCGCCTCGATCACCGGGGCGGCGGTCACGGCGAAGGGCCCGGCGCAGTTCACCACCGCCGCGACGCCGTCGAGGGCGCGGTCGAGCGCCGCCGCGTCGTCCACCGCCGCCGGTCGGGTGACGGTTCCCGGTGCGGCGGACGCCATCTCCGCCAGTCTCCCGGCGTCCCGGCCGCTGAGGACCGGGACGAACCCGCGCTCCCGCAGCTCCGCCACCACGAACCGCCCGGTGTGCCCGTACGCGCCGTACACCGCCACCGTCTGCCGTGCTCCCATGACCTCTCCCCACGCGCTGATGATCTGTCACGGACATCCTGTCGAGGCCGGACACCTCGCCGCGAGTGTCCGGAACGACATGACCCGTACACTTCCGGACATGGGTACTGTCGCGCTGGCCGTCACGGACGGGATGCTGCACTTCGAACTGGCGGTGGCGTACGAGGTGTTCGGCGCTGCACCGGCGGCCGTGGACGTCCCCTGGTACGACGTGGAGGTGTGCGGGGCGCAGGACGGTGTGCGGGTCGGCCGGTTCGGGTTGCGGCCCGACCACGGGCTGGACCGGCTGCCGCGCGCCGACACCGTGATCGTCCCGGGCTGGGCGGACGTCGACGCCGACCCGCCGGCGGAGTTGGTCGACGCGGTGCGCGCGGCCCACGAGGCGGGCGCGCGGGTGGCGTCCCTGTGCACGGGTGCGTTCGTCCTGGCCGCCGCCGGCCTGCTGGACGGGAGGCGGGCGACGACGCACTGGGCGCACACGGCGGTGCTGGCCGCCCGTCACCCGGGCGTCGAGGTCGACCCGGACGTGCTGTACGTGGACGGCGGCAGCGTGCTCACGTCCGCAGGGAAGGCCGCCGCGCTCGACCTGTGCCTGCACCTGGTCCGCCTGGACCACGGCCCGGCGGTCGCCAACGCCGTCGCCCGCCGTCTGGTGGTGCCGCCCCACCGGGCGGGCGGCCAGGCGCAGTTCGTCGCCGCACCGGTGCCCGCCCGGGACGACCACCCGCTGGCCGCGCTGCTCCCGTGGGTGATCGAACGCCTCGACCGTCCGCTGACCGTCGAGGACCTGGCCCGCCGGGCGCGGATGAGTTCGCGACACCTGGGCCGCCACTTCAGGGCGGTGACCGGTACGACCCCGCTGCAGTGGCTGCTGACCCAACGGATCCGCCGCGCCCAGGAGTTGCTGGAGGCCACGGACGACAGCGTCGACACCATCGCGGCGGCCACCGGGATGGGCACGGCCACGACGCTGCGCCGGCACTTCAACCGCACGGTCGGCGTGCCTCCCGACACCTACCGCCGCACCTTCCGCACCCGGCCCGCGGCGGGAGACGGCTCAGGTGTACGTCACCGTGACGCGCTCGAACCCCAGTGAACCCAGCAGCCCCTTCAGCATCGCGGTGGTGTTCCGCTCGGCGCGCGCGGTGAGGCCGCTCTCGGTGGCGGCCTCACCGATGCGCCGGGCCGCGAGGCGCTGGACCGCGCGTTCGTCGTTCGGGTTGTCGGAGAAGAGGTCGCCGAGCCGGTCCAGCAGTCCGCGCTGCTTGGACACGGCGTAGGAGCGCTCGGGGTCCAGGGCGGGCGTGCCCAGCCGGGCGTGCGGCAGCCGGATCACGGCGGACGTCCGCTCCTCGTTCACGGTGACGTCCTGGGGCCCGGCCTTCCCGAGGTCCACGTACGCCCCGACGGTTCCGGCGGCGACGTACAGCGTCCGGGTGCCGCGCAGGGCGTCCGGCAGGAACCTGGCGTCCTTCTCCAGGTCCACCACGATCTGGTAGGAACCCGCCGCGCCCTCGTAGCGGCTGAGGTCCTGGATCGACTGGAGGAGGGCGGGCCCGGACCGGTCCCGTGTCTCCTCGCCGAAGAGGTCGCCCCAGCCCGGGACGATGTCGAACCGTCCGGCGGCGGTGAAGAGGAGCACCAGGGCCAGCAGGGCGGCGGGGACGGTGAACCACCAGGGGGTGCGGCGGCGCGCGGCGGTGGCCCGCGGGAGCTTGTCGTCGGAGGTCTCCACGGGGTGCGGATGCCCGCGACGGCCGGGAGTAGTCACGCGGGACCCGCGCGGCGCGGCGGCGCGGGGGTGCCCCTGCCGCGCACGGCGCGGCGGCGCGGGGGTGCCCCTGCCGCGCACGGCGCGGCGGCGCGGGCGCTCCTGCCGCGCCGGTGTCCTGACGCCCCATCAGGAGTCGTCGGCCGGCGGCGGGGGTGGAGCTCGGGCACCTCGGCCGCGTCTCCCCGCCCACACGGCTGGACGGGGTACACGGCTCGATTTGCTCGTGTCGAATAATCCTGTTATCGCCCCATGTGCCTATGTTTCTGCCGTAGCCCTTCCCCCCTACTCACCTGGGAGAGAGCATGCGTCAGTCCGTACGAATCTGGGGTGCCGGTATCGCCGCCGCGGCCGTGGTGGCCGGTTCGGTCGGCGCGGCGGTAGCCGTCACCTCGCCGTCCCCCGTGCGGCACCAGCCGGCCGCCGCGGCCCCGGCCTTCACGGCCAAGGCCTCGACGAAGAGCGTGCGCGCCTGGGAGCAGTTCCGGGTACGCGGCGTGGCCAAGAACCTGGCCCCGGGCAGCCGGGTCACCCTCCAGCAGAAGCTCAGCGGCCGCTCCTGGACGACCCTGCCCGCGTCCATGAACACCAACTCCCGCTCGAAGTACAACATGCGCGTGGTGCTCGGCATGAAGGGGCACAACAAGCTGCGCCTGGTCGACAGCAGCAGGCGGGTCGTCTCCCCGGTCATGGACGTCTTCGTGCGCTGACCGCTGGCCGCCGCACGGCACACACGACGGACGCCTCCACCGGTCTCACCGGGAGGAGGCGTCCGTCGTGTCCCGGGCCGTCGCCGCGGGATGCCCGGTCAGCCGCGCGCGAGCTCGTCCACCGTCCGCACGACCGTCTCCCGTGACAGGTCGACGGTCTCGCGGGACGCCTCTCGCGCGCGGCGCAGCCTGGTCCGCCCGTACCGTACGAGCGCGGAGGCGCCGGTGGCGTACGCCAGGGTCAGCACCCCCGCGGCGACCTCCGGCGACCAGGCCCGGGACAACCGCTGCTGGATCGCCGAGTGGGCGGTCAGCGTGGCCAGCAAGCCGCAGGCCCCTCCCGCCGCCAGGGCGGACAGACCGCCGCGGCCCTCGGTGACGGCCTCCGTCACGGTGTCACCCAACTCCTCGCGCGCGTTCATCGCCGACTCGACCACGACGGCGACGACGTTCTCGGCTGCTTCCGACATACGTCGCGCCTACCCGCCCCGCCCCCGCTCATACAGGTTCCCGGCCGCGGTCGTGGCCCGATCCCGGTCGAGGCCGCCCGCTCGTGATGGCCCGGTCGCGTACCGGTGGCAGGGCCATACGGGTGTCCGACCCGTACCATGCGGAGCCGGCCGTCCCCCGGGCGGCGGCGCCGGACGGAACCGTCAGCGAGCACGTGTCGCGGAGGAGTGGCAGTCATCCACGGATCACCGAAGGACAAGCGGATCTCGATCACCCGCACCTCCACCGACGGCGTCAGGGTGCTCACCGTGTGCGGCGAGCTCGACCACCACACCGCCCCCGACCTCCACCGCGCCCTGACGACCGACGACGACCCGCCGACCGCGCGGACCGTGCTGGACCTCGGCGCCGTCACGTTCATGGACTCCAGCGGTGTCAACGTCCTCGTCACCGCCCACCAGGCGGCGCACCGGGCCGGCGGGTGGCTGCGCCTGGCCGCGCCCTCCGACCCCGTCATGCGGGTCGTCGAGCTCGTCGGCCTCGACACCGTCATCGCCTGCCACCCCGACCTGCGCCGGGCCGTCCGCTCCTGAATTCCCGCCGCGCTCCCCCCGGCGTTACGCCACGCGGGTGCACCGGCGTGCCGGCCGGTCCCGAGGCGTCGTTGTCGGGTCGACCAGCCGTGTGCGCCCCGCCCCGGGTCGGGGCCGCGGTCGACCGAGGAGAGAACCGTGTCTGTGTCGTCAGTGGTGGACACCCACGTCGAAGTCGTCACCGTCCGTACGCCGGCGGAACGCGCCGCCTTCCTGGGACTGCCCTATCGGCTCCACCGGGAACTGCCCCTGTGGGTCCCCCCGCTGCGCGCCGAGCAGCGGGCGCTGCTGAGCGAGCGCCGCAACCCGTTCTTCGCGCACGGCCGGGCCCGGCTGTTCCTCGCCCGCCGCCGGGGGACGGTCGTGGGCAGGATCGCCGCGCACGTCAACCCGCGCTTCGAGGACCACCACGGGACGTCGGAGGGGTTCTTCGGGTTCTTCGACGCCGTCGACGACCTCGCCGTCGCCCGGGCGCTCACCGGGGCCGCGGCCGACTGGCTGGCCGAGCAGGGCAGGCCGACGGTGCTGGGGCCGCTGTCGTTCACGACCAACGACGAGTGCGGCGTGCTCGTCGACGGCTTCGACCGGCCGCCGGCCGTCATGATGCCGTACACGCCGCCGTACTACGTCCGGTTGCTGGAAGGGTGCGGCTTCACCAAGGCGAAGGACCTCCTGGCGTGGGAGTTCCCGACGACCTTCCACGAGGAGCCGCGGCTGGTGCGTGCCGCCGCCCGGCTCTCCGAGAGCCGGCTGCTCACCGTGCGGCCGGTCGACATGCGGCGCTTCCCGGAGGAGGCGGAGCTGATCCGCACCCTCTACAACGCGGCTCTCGGCGACAACTGGGGGTTCTGCCCCATGGGCGAGCGCGAGTTCTCGGTGCTGGCGCGCCGCTTGAAGCACGTGCTGCGGCCGGACATGGCGCTCATCGGCGAGGTGCGGGGCCGTCCCGCCGGGTTCGCCATCGCCCTCCCCGACCTGGCTCCGGCGTTCGCCGCCGCGCGCGGCCGGCTGTTCACCTGCGGCCTGCCCCTCGGCCTCGCCCGCTTCCGGTCCGCGCAGCGGCGGCTGTCGCGCGGGCGGCTGATGGCCATGGGTGTCGGCGAGGAGCACCGCGGGCGGGGCCTGGAACTGCTGATGTACCTGGCGCTGTCCCGGGCGTGCCACGACCGCGGTCTGGGCGTGGGCGAGGCGTCGTGGGTGCTGGAGGACAACCGTCAGGTCAATGCCGCCACCGCCCGCCTCGGCGGGCGGGTCACCAAGCGGTACCGCCTCTACCGGCGCCCGGTCGGCGCCGGCTGAGGGGCGGCGGCCCCCTCCGGGCGACGGCGCCGCCCGGGGAGGGACGGCGCCGTCCCCGGGGCGGGGGGCCGACCCGGCGGTCAGGGGCCGGCCGTGTCGTGGTCCTCATGCCGTACGGGGCTCCGCCCGGGCGCGCGCCGTCGCCGCAGGAAGGCCGGTGCCCACCAGTTGGCGTCTCCGGTGAGGCGCATGAAGGCCGGTACGAGCACACCGCGGACCAGCGTCGCGTCGACCAGCACGGCCAGGGCCAGCCCCACGCCGATGATCTTCAGCGTCACGACGCCCGACGTGGCGAGCCCCGCCATCGCCACGGCGAAGACGAGCGCCGCGACGCTGACGAGGCGTCCGGTGCGGGCGATGCCGGAGACGATGGCCGCGACGTGGTC
The DNA here is from genome assembly GCF_043077165.1 of Streptomyces kanasensis. Classification (NCBI taxonomy): domain Bacteria; kingdom Bacillati; phylum Actinomycetota; class Actinomycetes; order Kitasatosporales; family Streptomycetaceae; genus Streptomyces; species Streptomyces kanasensis. The sequence goes on along the minus strand of NZ_JBIBSF010000011.1, from coordinate 37,543 downwards.
ACCGTGGGCGGCGTAGTGCTCCTTGATGCGTGCCAGGAGGAACACCTCGTAGTCGATGGTGAGGGCGAAGGCGATGGCGCACAGCAGGGGCGGAACGGTCATGTCCAGCCAGCCGGTCGCGGTGAAGTCGCCGACCAGCCACCGCAGGTGGCCGTCCTGGAACACGTACACCATGCCGCCGAGGCAGGCCGTCAGGCTCAGCGCCGCCAGGACCAGCGTCTTCAGCGGGATGAGGACCGACCGCGTGTACAGGAACAGCAGGACGAACGTGGTCACCGCGATGAGGAGCCCCGCCAGCGGCGCCCGACGTTCCAGGGCGTCCTCGGCGTCGACCTGGCGGGCGGGTGTGCCGCCCACCCAGTGCGTCCCGGGGGCGGGGAGCCTGCGTACGTGGTGGACCAGGTCCTCCGCCGCCTGCGACTGGGGGGCGTAGCGGGTGGAGACGGTCAACGAGACGGGCCGCCCGCCGGCGTGGGCGGTGGCGGCCCTGCCGGTGTCCCGGGGCGCGGTGGCGGCGCGGGGGGACGGGGCGGCGGATCCGGGGGGCGGGATGGCGCCGGTGGGCTGCGTGGCCGGGGCGGCGCCGGTGGGTGGGGTGGTGGTACCGGGCGGGGTCAGGCGCTCGCCGTCCGCGTACCGGCCGGTGGGGGCGGTCACCTGGGTGACGCCGGGGAGCGCGGCGACGCGTCGTGCGTAGTGGTCCACCGCGGCGGTGCCGGGAGCGGTGGCGAAGACCACCACGAGGTCGCGGTCGGGGTGGGTGGGGAAGCCGGCGCGGATCGTCTCGGCGGTGCGCCGGACCTCCGAGTGCGCCGGCAGGGAGCGCTCGTCCGCGAAGCCCCATCGGGCGTGCGCGAACGGCCACATGAGCGCCGCCAGCAGTACCGCGGAGCCGATGCCGGCGAGCCACGGCGCCCGCGTCGCCCACAGTGCCACCCGGCGCCACCCCGGGCTCGTCGTCGCCGCGCGGTGGCCCAGCCGGCCGCCCAGCAGGGCGAGCAGGGCGGGCAGGACGACGACGCCGGCCAGCGCGGACAGCGCGACCACCGCCACCCCCGCCAGCGCCATGGACCGCAGCCACGGGAAGGGCATGACCCACACGGCGCAGAACGCCAGGATGACCACGCCCGCCGAGATGGCGACGCTGCGCCCCGCGGTGCCCGCAGCCGCGACGACGGCGCCCGGACCGGTCAGGCCGCGGCCCCGCTCCTCCCGGTAGCGGGTGACGATGAGCAGCGCGTAGTCCACGGCGAAGCCGAAGCCGAGGGCCGTCGCGATGTTGAGGGAGTACGCCGACACCTCCATGACCTGGTTCAGCAGGTGCAGCGTCGCCCAGGTGCCCGCGACCGTCAGCCCCCCGATCAGCAGGGGGAACAGTGCCGCGAGCGCGGAGCCGAAGGCGACGACCAGGATGACGAGGGTCACCGGGGCCACCACCGCCTCGGCCACGGCCAGGTCGCGCGCCCCCTGCTCGGCGCCCTGCCCGCGCGCCCAGGCCCACCCGGCCGCCGACACCTGCAGGGAGCCCTGTCGCCCGGTCAGGCGCGGGACGAGCCGGGCCGCGATCCGCGTCTGCTCGGCCTCGTCACCCGCCAGCCGGACGGTGATCAGGGCGGCCCGGCCGTCGTGGGAGCGCAGGGACGGCGCTCGGGTCGTCCAGTACGCGTCGGCCCGTACGACGCCGGTCTCACCGGCCACCCGCCGGGCCAGCGCCAGGCCGTCGGCACGGGCCTTCGGGGAGTCGATCGGGCCCTCGGCACGCAGGTGCAGCAGCAGTCCGGGCGAGACGCGGCCGGACTGGCCCGTCAGTACGGCCTCGGCGCGCGCCGACTCGGTGCCGGTGGCGTCGTAGCCGCCCGTGGACATGGGCTGGGAGGACCATACGACCGCGCCGCACACCAGCGTCAGGACGGCGAGGACCGACGCGGCCAGCGTGAGCAGGGGGCGCCGCACGATGTGGTGCGCGAGCCGCTCAAGCAGGCCCGCCGGGCCGGTGCCGGGGCCGGTGGGCGGGTGGGCCGGCGCGGTCTCGTGGGCCGGTCTCCGGTCGGGACGCGGTGCGTCGTCGCGGGTGCGCAGGCCGACGGGTGAGGCCTGGTGGGGCGGTTCGGTACTCACGGGCGGTCTCCACGGCGGGCGGGCGGGGCGGGGGCTCTGGGCGAGGGTCGGGGCGGGCCGGTGCGCCCGGGGGTGGCTTCCGGCCGGGGCGGGCATGCCCAGGGGCGGGCGTAGGGCGGGGACAGGCGGGTCGGGTGGTGGAGGGGGGCGTCCGCCGGGTGTCGCCGCCGGCCGGACGGCGGCTCAGGAGCGGGGTGTCGTCTCGGCGACGGCGGCGCGCAGGCCGTCCTCGAACTCGACGCGGTGCGCGAACCCCAGTTCCCGGCGCGCCCGCTCCGGCGAGGCCGTCCACGCGGGCCACACCGCCTCGCGGGCCTTGTCCCGGTTGAACGGCGGCACCTTCCCGAAGGGGAGCGTCGCCGCCTCGGCGAGCGCCCCGGCCGCGCGGACGAGCGGCGCGGGCACCCTCAGCACGCGTACCGGGCGCCGTCGCAGGGCCGATCCCGCGGCGCGGACGAGGTCCGCGAAGACGTGCTCCCGTCCGTCGGACAGCTGGTAGAGGCCGCTGTGGGGATCGGCCGGGTGGGCGGTGCCGCCGGTGACCGCGGCCGCGAGGAGCCCTTCGCACAGGTCGTCGACGTGCAGCAGCGAGTACGTCGTCTCCCCGCTGCCGGGTTGCAGGGCCACGCCGGTGCGGGCCATGGCGAGGAGTGAGGGGAGGAACGCCGGGTCGCCGGGTCCGTAGACGATCGGCGGACGCACGACCACGAGCGGCACACGGCCGGCGAAGCCGCGGGCGACCTGCTCGGCGGCGAGCTTGCTGCGCCCGTACCGCGACACCGGTGCGGCCGGGTCCTCCTCCCGGCGGGGCCTGCCCGGCGCCGAGGGCCCGGCGGCGGCCAGTGACGAGCACAGCACCACGCGGGGCGGCGTGTCGAGGTGCGCCACGGCCTCCAGCAGGGCGCGTGTGGTGTGGACGTTGCCCGTCTCGAACCAGGCGCGGCTGCGGGCGCGTACGGCGGCGGCCAGGTGCACCACGGCGTCCACTCCGGCCAGCGCCTCGGCCAGGCCGTGGCCGCGTTCGAGGTCGACGGTGGCGAAGCGGACGGGGCAGCCGTCGAGGACGCTCCGGTCGGAGCGTCCCCGTACGACGGCGACGACCTGGCCGCCGGACCGGGTGACGCGGTGGCAGAGGCGCCGGCCGATGAAGCCGGTGGCGCCGGTCACCGCCACGCGCCTACCGAGCTGTTCCATGGACTGGCTCCTTGCGGTCGGTGGGGTGTGCGGCGGCGCGTCAGGCAGCGCGCAGGACGACGACGGCGTACATGCCGCCGAAGCCGCAGGCGTTGCCGAGGACGGTGCGCAGGCGGGCCGGGCGGGGCGCCTTGGTGACGACGTCGAGCTCGACCTCGGGGTCCTGTTCGTCGAGGTCCCGTCAGGAGGGGGCCGGGGGTGGCGAACGACCGGCCGGTGCGCAGTCCGTCCCAGGTCGCGCGCGTCCCGCGGCCCGCCGGTGTGAGGAGGCCGATGCCGGTGATCGCGGCGTCGGACGTCACAGGAGGGCGCCCGAGGGCCGTACCCCGCCGGTCGCCCGGTCCGCGTCGAGCAGGGCCAGTACGTCGCCGACGGTGGCGTGGGGGCCGAGGGCGGAGTCGGCGCCGTCCGCCGGGGTGATGCCGTGCTTCTCGGCGAGGACGGTCAGGAGCTCCTCGGCGAGGAGGGAGTCGAGGCCGAGGTCGGCGAGCGGCGTGTCGGGGGTGAGTCGGTCCGCGGGGGTGCCGGTGAGGTCGGCGAGGGTGTCCGCGACGGCGTCGTGGAGGTGCTGGGGCATGCGCGTCCTTCCCGGAGAGGGGGCCCGTTCCGGTGCTGTCGCACCGCGGGTCCGCGGGTCGTTGCGGGTGGGGCGTCGGGTGGCGGAGGGGCAGCGGGCGGGCCGGAGGGGCGCTCGTGTGCCGGCCCGCCCGTGTGGCGCGGCCGACGGCGAGGTCGGCGGCGAGGTCGGCGGCAGGGCCTTCAGGGCGCCGGAGGAGCCAGGTTCGCTGCCGGCGCGACCGCCGTCCGCTGGGGCGGCGCCGCGGGCGACCGCATGCCGTGGGCCGCGTCACCGGCCACGGGGACCGGGAGGTGGCGGTCGACGGCGTCGAGGATCCGGTCGATCTGCTCGGGCGTGTGGGCCGCCGACACGGACAGGCGCACGACCGCCTCCGTGCCCGGGACGGCCGGCGGCAGGAACAGCGAGGTGAAGACGCCCGCGTCGAGCAGCGCCTTCCAGATACGCGTGCCGTGCTCCATCGGTCCCGCGGGCAGGGCGACGACGGGGCCGGAGGAGTCACCGGTGGCGCGGCCCTGCTCGGCCAGCCCCCGGTGGAGGCGGGACGCGCGGTCCCACAGCGCCGCACGTCGCTCGGGCTCGGCGCGTACGACGCGGACCGCCGCGAGCGCCGCCGCCGCGGCGGCCGGTGCCATCGAGGCGGAGAACGTCGTGGCGCGCCCGTAGTGGCGTACCGCGGTGACGGTCTGGGTGTCCCCGGCGACGAACCCGCCGATCGAGCCGAACGCCTTGGAGAACGTGCCGGTGACGATGTCGACGGCCTCCTCGCAGCCGAAGTGCTCGGCGGCGCCCCGCCCGTGCGGGCCGTACACGCCGATGTCGTGGGCGCCGTCCAGGATCAGCGAGGCGCCGTGGCGGCGGGTCTGCTCGGCGACCCGCGGCAGGGGCGCGAGGCCGCCGTCGAGGGAGAACGCCCCTTCGGTGACGACGGTCGCGGGCCGGCGCTCGTCGGCGGCCTCGCGCAGCAGTGCACCCAGGTGGTCGGCGTCGTTGTGGCGGAAGGTGCGGTTCACGGAACGGCCCAGCCGGGTGGCGTCCACGAGTGAGGCGTGCGCGTGCCGGTCGGCGACGACCAGGTGGCGGGGGGCGAACAGGCAGGCCAGGGTGAGGTTGGCCTGGAAGCCGGTGGTGGCCAGGAGGACGGAGGGCCGCTGCAGGAAGTCGGCGAGCTCGTCCTCCAGCTCGACGTGGAGCGCCGTGGTCCCGGTGAGCAGCGGGGATCCGGAGCAGGAGGTGCCCAGTTCCCGGGCGGCGCGGGCCGCCGCCTCGCCGAGCCGCGGGTCGCACGCCAGCCCGAGGTAGTCGGCCGAGGCGGCGTTGACCACCCGTTTGCCCTCGACGGTCACCTCACCCGGGGCGGGACGCCCCCCGACGACGCGGAAGTACGGATAGGCGTCCCCGCAGGCGGCGATGGCGTCGCCGACAGGAGGGAGAGCGCTGGCCCAAGCAGGCATCGTCGTTCGACTTTCGTTCCCGGTCCACATGGGGAACAGAATGTAGCATTTCGATTACTTTCGGCCACGAGGCGTGCGGACGCGCGGTGATTCGGCCGCACGGCCGGGTCCGTTCGGGTGACGCGCGCCAGGGCGGCGCCGCGACCCGCCCACCCCGGGAGCCGGTGGGTCCGGGGGCCTGGGGGGCGACCCGGGCCCGGGCCCGGCGCGGCCGGGGTCAGCGCGGCCCGAGGCCGGCGGGTCCGGGGGTCGGCGGCCCGAGGGGCGGCGGGGGCCGGCGCTCAGGGGGTGTCGCCCTGCCAGTCGAACCGCCGTGGGTCACCGGGCCTGGGGGCGTACAGGGCGTGGCCGCCCGGTCCGTACCGGCCGATCTCGGTGCTCAGCGCGACACCCCCGGTCCCGTCGGCGTCGCCGCGGCCGGTGACGTCCAGGAGGAGTCCGTCGAGGGGGCCGCCGACGAGTTCGGCGTAGTCGCGGCCGGGCCGCGGGCCGGGATCGGGGTCGTCGTGGTCGGCGCCGTAGACGCGACGCCGCATGATCTGCTCGTCCATACCGGCCAGCGTCGCAGCCACCACTGACAAGGGCCGCCCGTCCGCCGCCCCGGCGGGCGACCCGGAGGCCCTCGGACGGTGCGCGCGCACCGCCATGGGGTCAGCCGTGGGCCGCGCCGGCGGCCTCCGCGGCGGCGACGATCGCCTGCAGGGACGCCAGATGGCCGGCCAGGGCCTTGTTGCCGGCGCGGGTGGCGGCGAGCCACGTCTTGGGGCGCTTGCCGACGTACCCCTTCTTCACGGTGACGTAGCCGGCCTCCTCCAGGGCGGCCGCCGTCTTGCTGAGCACCGAGTCCGACACCTGGCAGTAGTCGCGCACGGCGGAGAACTCCGCCTCGGTGCAACCACTGAGGAAGGCCAACACGGTCAGCCGCGTCGGGTGCTGCAGGAGCGGCTCCAGCGCGGTCACTCGGCGGCCGCCAGGCCGCGCCGGATGCGGGCGTTCAGCGCGGCGCACCCCAGCCAGAACGCCGCGCCCGCGGCCACCCCGGCGGCGCCCGCGATCCACCGCACGTCGCCGCCGGCCGCCCACGCGACGCCGGCCGCCAGCCCGCCCGCCGCGAGGGTCCCGAGCACCGCCAGCGCGGCGGGGAGACCGAGCTCCGGCGCCCACCGCTTGGCCACGCCGCCGCTGCGCACGGCGACGGCCGCGACGGCCCCGCTGCCCGCGGCGAACAGGGCGGCGAGGACGCCGACGAGCCAGCCGCGCCCCGTCCCCAGGGCCTGGCCGACCGCGACGCCGTAGGCGGAGAAGGCCACCGAGAAGACGGGGCCGTACCAGCGCGGGGTGGGTCGTGGCGCCCTGGCGGCGGCGCGGGCGCGCTCCGCCAGGGCGAGCGCCTGCGTCGCCGGAAGTGCCGTGCCGGAACCCTCGATCGCCATGATCTTCCCTCTCGTCGATCTTTCGTTCCATCATGGCATGTACTTTCCGGATAGGAAAGTACTTTCCATGCCGGGGCGGAGCCGAGCCGGGGTCTACGCGTCGTCGCTCTCCGCCCCGTCTCCCGCCTCCCACCGCAGCAGGTCCCCGGGCTGGCACGCGAGGACCTCGCAGAGCGCGGCGAGGGTGGTGAACCGCACCGCCTTCGCGCGGCCGTTCTTGAGCACCGCCAGGTTGGCGGGGGTGATGCCGACGCGGTCCGCGAGCTCACCGACCGACATCTTCCGCCGGGCCAGCATCACGTCGATGTCCACGACGATCGGCATCAGATCACCTCGTTCAGCTCGGCCCGCATCCGCGCGGCCTCGGCGTCCCGCGCGACGGCCTGGGCGAGCAGCGTGCGGAGCACGACCACGATCAGCGCGACGCCGAGGACGGCCAGGGCGACCCCGCCCAGCAGCAGGACCACGCCCGGCGCGACGGCCTCACCGGGTGCGAGGACCACCCCGAGCGCGAACACCAGGAGGGCGGCCGCCACGAACCCGCCGGCCACCACGTCGACGTAACGGAAGGCGCCGTGGGAGAACACCGTCCCGCGGCGCACCATCGTCACCAGCCGCCACACGCAGACGAGGATGACCTGCGCCGAGACCAGCCCCAGGAGGGTGATCACGACGATCGGCGCGCGCAGGTGCGCGACGTCCGCGTCGAGCCCTTCCAGGTCTGCGGCGAGCAGCGGCACCATCACCGCCTGGACGAACAGTGATCCGGCGAGCAGCGCCACGAGGACGGCACGCAGGGCGAGCACGGCGAGCTTTCCCATCATCTTCCCTTCGATCGAGTCACGATCGGAATCTATCGACAATCGATAGGAGAGGCAAGGAGGGGGCGAGGGAGGGAGGTCCCGGGCGGGCAGGAAGACGACCGGGGGCGGCCGCCGTGTGGGAGGGGCGCCACGGGGCAGGTGCGCTCAGGGGTCCGGGCGGGACCGGGGCCGAGGACACGGCGTTCGAGGGCCGCGGCGGGACCGGGGCCCAGGACCCCGGGCCCGGGGCTCAAGGGACAGGTCGAGTCGGTGGAGGCAGCGGTGTTCGAGGGTTTCGCATTGACGCGCCGTGCGGGTGACGGGGCGGAGTTGAGGGTGCGCCACGGCGGTGACGGTCCTGCCGTGCTGCTCCTCCACGGCCATCCACGCACCCACGCCACCTGGCACCGCGTGGCGCCGCTGCTGACGGCCGCCGGGTACACCGTGGTCTGCCCCGACCTGCGGGGCTACGGCGAGTCCTCCAAGCCGCCGACCGACGACGCGCACCGCCCGTACTCCAAGCGGGCCATGGCGCGGGACGTCCTGGCGGTGATGCGCGGCCTCGGGCACCCGCGGTTCGCCGTCGTCGGCCACGACCGCGGCGCCTATGTGGCGACCCGTCTGGCGCTGGACCATCCGGAGGCGGTCCGCTCGCTGAGCGTGCTGGACGGCGTCCCCATCGGTGAGGCGCTGCGGCGCTGCGGGCCGGGCTTCGCCGCCCGCTGGTGGCACTGGTTCTTCCTCGGGCAGACGGACAAGCCCGCCGAACGGGTCATCGACGCCGACCCCGACGCCTGGTACGGGGGCAGTGCGGAGCGGATGGGCGCCGAGGCGTACGAGGACTACCGCCGCGCGATCCACGACCCGGCCACCGTGCACGCGATGTGCGAGGACTACCGGGCCGGGCTCGGCGTGGACCGGGAACACGACGACGCCGACCGCCGGGCCGGCCGCCGCGTCGCCTGTCCCGTACAGATGCTGTGGGCCACCCGTGACGACATGGTCGACCTGTACGGGGACGTGCTGGGCGTCTGGCGGGACTGGGCCGGCGACCGGCTGGAAGGCGGCCCGATCGAGTCCGGCCACCACATGGCGGAGGAGGCCCCCGACGCACTCGCCGCGGCGCTGCACGGCTTCTGGCGGACCGTCCCGGAGTGACCCCGCGGCCCGCCGCGCCGCCCCCCCCCCCGGGGGGGGGGGGCGGGGGGCCCCCCCCCGGGGGGGGGGCCGGGGGGCGGTGTGGCCGGTGTGCGCCGTACAGCCCT